>CAZPYV010000005.1:185705-211312 GCA_964590895.1 uncultured Methanoregula sp.
GCAGATCCGTTCCTCTTCCCTGTGGAGTTTCATTGCGCCGTCAAGGTCACCGCGGTCGTAGAGGATGACCGCCTGACCTCCGAGGGAGAACTGTAGACCTTTGATGTTCCCGAGTTCCCGGCAGATCTGCTCCTGTTCCATATAAAGTTTCATTGCGCCGTCAAGGTCGCCGCGGTCGTAGAGGATGAGCGCCTGACCTCCGAAAGATCTCTGCATTTCGTCGACGTTCCCGAGTTCTTTTGAGGATTGGATTAGGTACTCTCCCAAAGCACCTGCCTCGTCTAGGTGCCCTGTCTGATAGAGCAGAGTGCGAAGGGTCCATACAAATGATGACAGGACCAGTTTCGGTTCCCGGATTACCGGCTGGTATGCACCAACCATCCGGTGCGCAGACCCCGCCTCTGTTTGCACCCAATACCGTTTGACGTCATACTCCTGGACATCCCATGCCGCTTGAAAGAACGTGGGATCGGTGAGCAGCGCCACAAGCCGGACCCATTCGGATGCCTCCGCTAGCTGCCAGGGGAGTTCCTCGATCCTCCGCAGACCTTCCGGCTGAACGGCAAAATAGTCGGCAACCCGCAGGTGCGCTGTCCGTTTCAGTTCAACGGTAGGAAGGTACCGGTGCTCCACGGCAGACCGGAGATAGTCGTGGAAGAAGGTGATGCGCCCGTCCTTTTCGACAAGCGAATGCTCCATCGCAAGATATAGCGGCGCCCAGTAGGCAACGGGCAGCGGTTTCCCGTCCGTCCCTAAAAGGTCCATCAGCTCCGATTTAGAAAGTCCTCGTCTGGCTGCCCAAATTAGTGAGACGGCGTCTTTCACGAGACCGCGCCGGTCCCGCTCATAGTCCCGCTCGTACCTAGTGAGGATCTGCTCGTACAGTGCGTTCACGGTCTTGGCAGTCAGATACTGCTCGATAATTTTCGGGAGTTTCCCTTTATTTTCGGAAGATCGAAGTGTCTCATACTCTCCATGAATCCTGATCTCCTCAAGCAGAGCCCGGAGAAAAAGTGGATTCTTTGCTTGTTCAGCCTGTGCAAGGTTTTCTCGAATGAGTGTATCAAGCTCTTTGTGATACTTTTTCAGGTAACAGGTGATCAGGGCGTTGCGTTCAGATACCGTGAGAGGTTCCACTGTCATCTCAGGCCATCCCCGTTTCCTGACCGCATCGAGCGGTCGACTAGGAAGAGTTGATACGATAAGCCAGATATTCGCCGGTATCGTGGGCGGGAGCCAGACCAGATCCGGGGCACCGTTCCGGTCTTCGAGCTGGTTGAGGGCGTCGATGACCAGCACAACCTTGCTATGCGCTGCCGCAATCGAGAGCCAGTTCCGGAACGCTGCCATAAGGGCATCGTCTTGTACCGGAATTTCTTCGGTAAGAGAGAACTTCCGTTTGAACTCGCCCATGAACCGCCGGAGCATGTCAGTCCAATCGGTGCTATCCGAGGATGCGCCTACAAAGTGGACCAGCACGAGATCGTCCGGGTGACAGAGGCGGTACCGGAACGCCCAGTGGGCGAGGAGTGCCGACTTCCCGCTGCCAGAATCACCGAGCACGACGAGCGGCGGACTATCTCCTGCGACATAAGCATCAAGACGGTCGAAATACCCCTGCCGCGGAATGTAGACCCCGAACCGGCTCGCTGCGAAGGACTCATTAGCCATGTCCTCGCGGTCAAGCACGGCGCTGGCATGTTCGGCGTCGGTAAGCGGTGTCGGGGGGGGTGCGAAGGAGTCGATCACCCGCATCAGGTCTTCTTTTACGAGTTCGCCGAATTGGACAGGATCGCGGTAATTCTCACGATACGGCAGACCGGATTCTTTAATCCTTTTCTTGAGGGCGACCAGCTGAGCTTTCCGGTGTTCTGCTCGTTTATCGGCTTCTTCCTGTCCGTAATCTGCAATCTCATGCTCGGTAGTGCTTTCGAGAAGGTCAGCCTGCTGACTCTCTGGAAGGGTCTTGATGTACGCCGGGTCGCGGAAGTAAAAGTAGGCATACCCCGCCATCGCCGGGTTGTTCTGGACGCCATGAAGGATCTCGAGTTCTGTGATGGATTTTCCCTTGTGATCTGTTATCCAGGGGTAATCCTTGATGACCCCTTCCGGTGCGGTCTTTTCCACCCAGCCATAGCGTTCGCCGAGCATGCCGATGAAGTGCGGGCGGCATTCGTCAATGAACTTCAGGCAGGTGCTAAGGACTTCTCCTTTCTTCTCTTCCGGGATTCCCCATCGCAAGTCCACCTCTCCCCAAGCTATCCCCCGTTCTTCGCAGACTTTCCGGAGTGCCGGAAAGACCCGTAATGTCAGCTCGTCCCGTTCTGCCTTCATGTCTTTGAAGGTCGAGGAGACGAAGACGTTGATCTTCTTCTGCTGGTACCGTGGGGCGAAAGACTTCTCTTCGCAGGGGTCCGCTTTTTCCGGTTGTGTCTCTTTTTCGGGTTGAGGTGAACCGATCTTTTTTATGCGATCCCAGAAAGACGTGATATTTCCTCCCTGGATCAAAAGAGGATGTGGGAGGTGATGAGGGTTGCTGATTGTAAAGAGTGTTGAAGGATATTGGTATATCAGAAAAGGGATGGCGGAAGTGCAGGAAGACAAAAAATATCAGGAATTGATTGTTCTAACATACGCAAGAACCCAGTCGTTAAAATGTTTTCCTGACAATTCTGATGGTGGAGGAACGTGTTCTGGAGATTCGAGAGGGACGGGATCAATAAAATCAATTCCTTTATGCTTGTATGCACATTTCCACTCCTTTTCGACCCAGGGTGATTCCTTGGCATTCTGAGACCAGAAAAGGTAGAAAATATCGCACTGGTCGATAAATTCCCGTAATTTCTCTTTCCAGTTTTCTCCAGACCGTAAATCTTTGATATCCATTTTTATTTCCAGATTCGGTGCAACTTTTTGTATCCCTTGTATGCGAGCGAGCACTTGATTACGGTCTTTGCTTGAGTATGAGACAAACGCTTTCCTATATCTGAAAACATCATAGGGCATATCAGACAGCTGCCATTGAGAAGAACTGTCATTAACCTCAATAAGAAAATTAACCCGGGCGATGGATATTCCATCAGTAAATATCCTGATGGTTCCCCCATAAACTCCGGATTCTATTGAATCCGGTACTTTTACTAAGAAATTCGCACTGGCAATATCACCATTCCAGAGCACACATTCTTCCCGGTTGTCGATAATAAAGTCCTCAATTTCAACAGTGAATGCAATTTTTATGCCCTGTGGAATTAAATGGGGCCCGATTGTTTTTACCAGAATTGGCTGATTTGCATTGGACTCTTTTGCCCTTTTATTGACTTCTATCAGTTGATTTTCGAGATGTGCCCAGATATTAAGAATAAAGGAACTGTTGTGTTTTACCTGAGGGGGACCGGTTACGGTAAAATGTACCGGATCAGAGCGCTTTTCCGCGGCATTGATTGGATCCAATTTTGTAACTTTGCTACTTGTTATAACACTATCTTTAACAATGGCTCCAGTAACGGGGGACATATTCTCTTTCATTTGCTGCTGGTTATCCATAGTTACCATCACTCTATTGATTGAACCGGTTTGGCCGACGAGAGTAGCATGTTCTCGATCGTTTTCTAGATCCCAAACCTTTAGGATTTCATCACTCGACCCGGAAATGACTCGATGACTGCCCGAGGTTACTGCAACAGACTGTGCTTCAATATCTATGGTTTTCTGCACTTTTTGAAGTTCAAATGCTTGGTAATCTGTTGTATCTTCCCGTTTTACTGCCTTCATCTTTTGCAGCAGTTCGATACCTGCTTCCGATTCCTTTATGTCCTGCCCGCGGATCTTCACGCGTTTTTCGATGTCGTAATCGTCTACAAGAAGTTTCCCTTTGACCTCCTCATCCAGTACCTCCCGCTTGCGGTAAATCTTCTCATCCAATCGTATGAACTCACTCTCTTTTACCTTTGTGGCGACCTCTTGCTCGTAATCAAGAAGTCCAATATCAACTTCCTGATTTCCGAGGGATGCATGCAGCGAGTCGACTTTCCCGAGTTCCCGGCAGATCCGTTCCTCTTCCTTGTGGAGTTTCATCGCCCCGTCCAGGTCGCCGCGGGCCTTGAGGATGTTCGCCTGGTTGCCGAGGGATGTATGCAGCGAGTCGATGTTTCCGAGTTCCCGGCAGATCCGTTCCGCTTCCTTGTGGAGAGCCATTGCTCCATCAAGATCGCCACGAAGGTATAAGATGTTCGCTTGGTTGCCAAGAGATCTCTGCAGTCCGTCGACGTTTCCGAGTTTTCTGCAGATCTGTTCCTGTTCCTTGTTAAGTGCCATCGCCCCGTCCAGGTCGCCACGGGCCTTAAGGATCAGCGCCTGGTTGCCGAGGGATATCTGCAGCGAGTCGACGTTTCCGAGTTTTCTGCAGATCTGTTCCTGTTCCTTGTTAAGTGCCATCGCCCCGTCCAGGTCGCCACGGGCCTTAAGGATCAGCGCCTGGTTGCCGAGGGATATCTGCAGCGAGTCGACGTTCCCGAGTTCCCGGCAGATCCGTTCCTCTTCCTTGTGGAGTTTCATCGCGCCGTCCAAGTCGCCACGGGCCTTGAGGATCAGCGCTTGGTTGCCGAGAGATGCTTGCAGCGAGTCGACGTTCCCGAGTTCTCTGCAGGTCCGTTCCTCTTCCTTGAGGAGTTTCATCGCGCCGTCCAAGTCGCCATTGGCATATGATAGAAATATCGAGGTCATAGTGATGGAATTATTAATAGTAATTGATTTCCGATGACATTGGATTTAAAATAGGTGATATTTATCGTTCCCTTTTTTTATTGATGTAACAGGTTGGTGTCCCAAATAGAACGATGATGATCACTATGCCCGTTTTACCCCCAACACTTTTTCCAAATCAAAACCGCAACGGATATTCCCGATTACATCCCCAATGGATGATAAATGTTCGAGATCCTCGCTCTCGCTCTTGCTCCTACGATATTTATTTCATGGTATATTTACCGTAAGGATAGTTACGAGCCCGAACCTCTCCATCTCGTGCTTTGGGTTTTCATTCTCGGCGCACTTTCTGTGATCCCTGCTTCTATCCTCGAATACCCGTTTGAACCTGATATCTTCACTTCAACAGTTATCGCTCCCATTGTAGAAGAATGCGTAAAATTTTCGGTTGTCTTTTTTGTCATGTACCACCACCCGGAATTTGACGAACCAATGGACGGAATCGTATATGCCGCAGCTGCCGGGCTGGGGTTTGCGACAATTGAAAATATCTTCTATGTCTTCGATGGGGGCGTGGCTGTTGGGATTTTAAGGGCTATTACCTCAGTTCCCGGCCATGTCATCTTCTCCTGCATCTGGGGATTTGCACTCGGAACTGCAAAATTCCGGCCTGCATCACAACGGGCAGGTATCATTATCACAGGACTTGCTGGTGCAATATTGCTGCATGGGATCTTCAACTTCAGCCTTGAATATTTTGATGTGCTTGGCCTGCTCCTGATCCTGGTTGTCGTTATCCCTCTTGGTTGGTGGATTACGTGCAGGAATATTCATATCGCTCATGCGGATCCGGCTTCTGCATGCTCTGCGATGAACCGGACCGTTTCTCGTGATACGGCTATTACTTCTGCAATAATATCCGACACTCCAACGGCAGGAACGAAAGAGAGACATTTTTGTACCAATTGCGGGGCGCAAGTCCGTGAGAAGGTCCGGTTCTGCGAGAATTGCGGGAAAGAATTGTGAGATAAGAATCATTTGACTATAGTCAGGTCATCAAGACAATGAAATCAACATGACGCTGTTTTTATATTAAAGCGAGAAAAATAAGTTCTCTGATTAGTAAAAGCTCCAAGGTGCCCTTACTATACAATGAAAAAATCAGGTGACAATTCACATAGAATAAATATCTCCATGATATAAGTAGAAGTATAGGTAAGGTACAGGATATGCCCCAGAGAACCATATTTATCAGTTACACGAAAACCGATGAAGAATGGGCAAAAATGATTGGCCGTGTGCTCGAGGATGAGTTAGGGCACAAGGTTATTGCAATGTATAAGGGCCTCCCGGGTGATTGGCGCGACCGTATTGTCGAAGGATTAAAAATAAGTGATGATATCATCCTTGTTGCCTCCCCCCTTTATGAAAAGCGCCCGGAATGCCAATTTGAAATTAACCTTGCTCTTAAACTTGAATATAGTGAAAAACGAGAACATGTTCACGTAATTAAAGTTGCTCCGTACAATGTGGGTCTTAAAATTTCGGTCCTATCATTTATCGACCTATTATATCCCCTAAATTCACCGGAAGCGATCACCTATTGCAAGAATGAGATCGAGAGATGGTGGGGGTCAGTCAGTAAAAAACCTCCCACGCACCATAATCTGCCCTCCCGCATACCCAATTTTACTGGCCGGAACAGGGAGATTGAAACACTTCATAAGGATTTTTTTTCCGGTGAACCTGAAAAGAGGATTCAGGTTCTATCCGGATTGGGGGGAGTTGGAAAAACAAAAGTCTCACTGGAATATGCATTCAAGAATCTGGATTATTATACCCTTATCTGGTTTTTCCATGCTGAAGATCCAACCCAGCTCAAGCAGGAGATTACCCGTCTTGTACAGATATTGGAACTTCCCGAAGCGCAATCTGAGAATTTCGATCAACATCTGATAGCTTTAAAAAAATATCTTGAATATCGTGATAACTGGCTTCTTATCTTTGATAACGCCACAGTTCCTGCCGATATAACCGGTATTCTTCCATCAGTCTTGCGGGGGCATGTTCTTGTGACCTCTCGAGATCCTGGGTGGGGGTCAATTGCCTGTATACAGCATCTTAATAAATTCACCAAGGAAGAATCGGTGGATTTCTTAAAAAAACGATTGAATCGGACGAATGAAAATCCTTGCTTCGGTATGGTTGCTGAGAGACTCGACCATCTCCCTCTTGCCCTGAATATTGCTGCAGCATTCATGGATACCAACCAGATCAGTTGTGATGAATACAAAACAATTCTTAAAGAAACACCGGACGTTATTTTCAATGACAACATAACCAATGAGGATCGACCCCTGTTAAAAGTATGGGGTATCTCTGTTGATAAAATCAAAAAAAAGTCTCAGCAGAGCGGCCTCCTTTTAGAATATCTCTGTAATTTTTCACCCGATGAAATTCCGGAAGAAATTCTTTATCCCGTACTTCAGAATATCCCGGGACTTTCAGACCAGGTAAAACAAAAACCAGATTATTACCGGATACTATCACTTCTTTTCCAGTATTCCTTCGTCACAAAAGACAATGAATACAAAACCCTGAACATGCACCGCCTCGTCCAGGAAGGGATCCGGCATATGATGGATCAGGAATTAAAGAAGAAGCAGGTAGCTGAACTGGTATCCATTTTTTCACAACAGTTCCCTCTGAAAAGTACTGATCCTGAAACAACAGATTTCAGGATGTGGCAGAAATGTCGCCAGATGTTACCGCATGCGATTAAAGTGGCGGGGCTTGCGGAAAATCTTAAGGTAGCTCCGGAACCGACGATTCACCTGTATGCCCAAGTAGCATCATTCCTTCGGGAACTCAATAATCTCAACGAAGCAGAACAATATGCAGATAAGGCACTTTCTCTTGTTGAATCTGCAAAGAAAAACGATACCCTGCACCATGCGGTCTGTCTGGAAACACGTGCCAGGATTCTGCGTGATATTGATCGAAACAATGAAGCAAAAGATCTTATGCTTCAAGCAATCGCGATCGAAGAAAAATTGCAGAACCAAGTATCAGATGAGTCGGGTGAGAAAACACTATACGATCCGGCGCACCTTGCCGTATGCTATGACGGATACGGCCGTATTTTAGCCAATCTTTGCCAGGACAAGGAATCCCTTGATTATTATAATAAAGCACTCAGCCTCGACATCACGATATATGGGGAAAAACACCCGAAGATCGCTATCAGGAAGAATAATATCGGGTGTGCATATCGGAAACTGGGACAGGATGATCTTAAAATTAAATATCTTGAAGAAGCTCTTGCCATTGACGAGAATTATTACACCTGTAAGAATGAGCCTACCCATCCCCATATTGCTATCCGGCTGGGCAACCTCGCACAAGCTTATGAAGAAAACATGGGATCAGATCGTTCTTTCCAGGAAGGGTTAGATCGTGCCCGCATATACTGGGAACGTGCCTTGGAGATCAATGATGATTTTTATAACATGAGCAGCCAGCATACCCTTTCATCTATTTATGGGCTTGCTGGACACTTTTGTCTCAGAAAAGATTATGCGAAAGCATTGGAACAAAATGACAAGGCAATAGACATCACAAGTGGTTTTGATCCGGATGGCTATTATCATGCTATGAGTTACCTTCAACGTGGGAATACGTATGTGAACATGGAAAATTTTTCAGCAGCAATAATCGATTATCAGAAAGCAGCAGATCTTGTTTCTCGTTCAAGGGGTACAGGCATCTCTGATTATTCAATAATCCTCCAGAATATCGCCTATTCCAGATTCCGCCAGGAAGATTATCCCGCGGCTGTCGAAAATCAGGAGAAATCTTTGGAGATCGATATAAGGAATAATCGGGCATACGGGCGTGGATTTGGTGTTGCTCTTCTTAATCTTGGCATATACTGCTCGCAGTCTCAACAGACAATGAAAGCAAAAAATGCCTTTTTCAAGGCACTTCCTATTCTTGAAAAAGAATTCGGAACCTACAGCAAGAATTACTTTTATGCATTAGGGGGATATCTTGAGACAAAGATCACCACCGAAGATACCGGAGATATTTCTGAAATGCTCCAGAAGTATCAGGAAATCCAGGAGTATTTCAACAAAAAAACTCCAAATAACACGCATTCAGATAACTTCTGATCTAAACATTCCCCAATGAGTGGAGAATTAAAAAAAATAAAAAACTCTTCCCCCTCATTTGAATTTTATTCGAAAATTCTTATCGTTTCATGAATTTCCTGTAGTGTTGATTCTCCTTTTCCGGTCTCTCCCATTGAATCATACAATTTTTTCTTATTGATCAGGGCTCTGCATATCAGGTGCGGATCACTGATATCTCGGCAAATCTTTTCCTGGCAAAGGAAAGCGGAAAGAGCCGCAGCAGGGTTATCCGAATTTTGATTCACGAATCCCTGACCTTCCATCGATTTCTGCTGCAGGTGTAGCAATCCAAGATCAGAAGCCAGTTTCTCCATCTTCCGGAACAATGTCAACGATTTTGAATAATTTCCATTATGATACTGGAGCAGAGCCTGCCTACCCAAGCAGATTCCCAGGTCTTCGCGAAGTTCCATGTTCCTGCAGATGGTCTCTTGTTTGATCGAAAGATCTAAAGACAATTCGTAATCTCCGAGTTCAAACTTGAGATCTGCCTGCCGGCCATACGCAAGCTGCTGGCCATACGGATATATTATCTCTTTGCAGATCTGTTCCATTGTCGATAAAGCAGGAACGGCTTCTCCCCAATCCCCTTTCATCATGGAAACAACCCCTTTATTTCCAGCAGCATACTGAAGTCCCATCTGATATCCGGTACGTTCGCATATCTGTTCCAGCTTTGAATAATACTCAAAGAGACCTTGAAGATAATTTTCAACAGCATGGACCCGGTTTTCAAATAAACGAGCGAACCGTGCATCTGGATCAATTTCCGGAAGCTCTGATATTTTTTTGAAAAATTCCCGGTCTTCTTTTAGCGACCGGTACTCGTACTCAGATTCTTTTGCAAGCCGGTGAACTTCATCCTGGCTTTCCATTCTGCGTTTGTGCCATTCTTCTGGAATAACCGATGATAGGACCATCCCTTTTTTATCCAGGAATTCAAGAGAATGAGTTACTTGACCTTGTGCATGTAAGACAACAGACTGGTAACCGATGGCACGGGCAAGGCATTCATCATTTTTCCAGGAACTGAGTCTGTTTTCCATCTCTTGGAAAAGTTCGAGGGCCCGCTTGAGATCTCCTTTTCGTAACCAGATCTCACCCTGTCGTTCAAGGGGCCGGTAAAGATCGATGGCATCATGTTTCCGGCATAGAGCCTCTTGCTCCATAAAAAATTCAAGTGCTTTTTTAAGCTCACCGCGATCGTTAGAAATGCTGCCAAGATTTTCCAGAGCGGAGATCATCCAGTTGTATGACGGGCCTTTTTCAGCAATGTCTTTTTGTTCAGAATATTTCTCTCTTGCTTGATCCAACATTCCTAACTTCCTCAGGACATCACCCTGATTTCCAACTACCCATACACGTCCCGTTACACTATCTAAAGTATCAGAAATCCGAGCCTGTTGGTCATAGAGAGAAAGAGCCTTTTTAAAATTTCCAAGAGCTTCAAACGATAGTCCCTGATATGCAAGAGTGTTTCTGAGTATATCGTTGTTGCCTGATATGGAGGCAATCTTCTTCACTAATTCTGCCATGTCAATTGAATCATGGAATTTTCCGGTATTATACAGTTCGGTAAAGGGAAACCTGATGATACGCGACATATACCTGAAATATTGGGAAGAAAGGATCTCTTGTAAATGATTGATATTTTTTAAGTAATGTTTCCATGTCTCCTTGAAAACAATCGCAGCTTGATCGAGATTGTCATTTTTAAGTAATGTCTTCCCGATATCCATCAGTAATAAATGAATTTCTGCATGATCTCGGTACGATAAGATATTATCAGGTATCGTTTTAAAAATATCAAGTGCTTTGTCATATTCTTCATTCTTTGCTAATATTCTCATATGTGAAATAAGGGACATGGTGAAGAATCTGGGATATTTGCCTCTTGCCATCTCTTCCTGTTCCATCAGTAATTTCATTGCTGCGGGTATATCCCCCTCAAGTTCATAGATCGTTGCGAGAATTCCGAGATTCTTGATTCGATCCTCCGTTCCAGAATCCAATTGACTATAAATACAGCGTTGATAGGATTCTTTGAGATGATCGAAAGTTTTCTGAAAATTAAAATCCTGGATAGTGGTACTACCGGACTCTTTAATTTTCTGCAACTTCTCTTCAGTCTTTTTCAGGAGACGTGGTTTGTTCTGCCGCAGGAATATGTCTCTTTGTGTTGCAAGAGAATATTTCAAACCCCTCTTATAACCGATAGATTCTGCAATTCTCTCTTGTTCGCGGAGCAATTCACGAGCTTTGGTATCTTTTCCCTGTTTTATAAGTTCAGATGCCTGCCAGCCATAGGCCCACTGCAGACCCTGCTGAATCCCCGTTTCCTGACATACCACTTCTTTTAATTTATATAATCTCATGGCTTCTTCAGTATCTCCTATTTCGGTAAAGAGTGACCCTTCATTGCCATATGATAACTGAAGCCAATATGCACGGGTCCAATTATCGTCTAGATCATTGCAGATCTTCTGCTGTAATCGGAAAAGGATCATATTATTCTCGGGGCTCCTGTCGTTGATAGTGGCATGGTAAAAATAGGCTCGTTGAAGCCCATCACTGTCATTTAGGATTTTCGAAAAAGACTCCGATAACAAGACCAGCTGGAGGGCGACCTTACTATCATTTCGCAGGTAAAGGGACCATGCAGCCGAACTCAGCACATACGGGAGTTTGCATTTTTCATCGGTGTCGATATAACTATTCAGGAGATACTCAAAAAGGGAAATAGCCTCTTTTCTGTGATCCGTATCATCCAGAAATTCTGAAAGACAATAAATAAATTCATCTGTTCCCTTTGGACCAGGCTTCTTCAGAATAGGGCTATAAACTTTGACAATCTGGAGATTCGATCTATTCTCAATTTGTGCCCAGTTGGCTTTCAGTGCATACTCATCCTTTTTCCACATTGCAACGAAATATTCAGGATCCACCAGAATTTCTGCAAGGCGATCTTCCTGACCTGCATCTAGGAGATGGATGGTGATATATTTCAGCATATACTGCCGCATTGATACAATTCCATTCTTATATTCTGAGTAACAGCGGTCCGCCAGCATGCGTGACCCCTCTTCAACTTCAATCTTGTAATTATCACAATCGCCCAGGTCACCCTTGAGCCATTCAATTAATGAGATGTGGAAGGCCTCATATTTTTTAGATTCATTGCGGGGGAGGAAATCCTCGATTTTTTCCAGAAGTATTCGGACATCTCTGGCAGTTCTCCCGCAGAAATTTGATATTTCTTCTGCAGATAGTGGTTCGCGAGCTAGGCAAACGATATCAAGAATAGGCCGGATTTTCTGATAGGATTCATCATCGGGAAATATCTTGGAAAATGATTTGATAAAGAAACCGCTTAATTCCGGGGGCAAATCTTCCGGGTTGTTGGGGAGTAATGTCCCCTCGGAAAGGCAGTTGACTGCAAGAACTGCATACAAAAAAATGCCTTGGGCCTGTCTGACGATTTCTTCAATAACCTCCTCTCTATCAGCACCGGATTTTTCAATGATGTTCTGGACTTTCGGTTCGGTGAATCTCTCCAGGAGATAATTCCGGATATCATCATCATGATAGCGTTTTTTCTTCTGCATTTCAAGTCTCCTGCAATTGATCATAATATCTTTAATATGGCTGTTTGGCCGGGTGGTTGCAATAATACGAAGCCACGGCGGCAAAAACATTGACTGATCTACAATAATATCCAAAATTGTTCCCTGCTCTCCGGTTTGCATTTTTGCTTCATCAAGGCCGTCAATCAAGATAAAAACCGGTTTTTCGGGAATAATTATGCCCCCGCTGCATATAGGATTGATAATCAGTTTGCGAAACGCATCCGATGCACTGATAGTTGATCGGGAAAGGCTCATCCGCTCAATAAGTTCCTTGTAACCTTTTACTTTCTCACACAGCTGGGCTGTTATGCTGATAACAAATTTAAAGGGACTGTTTTTTTCACTGTTCCTGAGACAGAAA
The DNA here is from genome assembly GCA_964590895.1 of uncultured Methanoregula sp. Taxonomy (GTDB): domain Archaea; phylum Halobacteriota; class Methanomicrobia; order Methanomicrobiales; family Methanospirillaceae; genus Methanoregula. Next base: position 198,593 of record CAZPYV010000005.1, read on the forward strand.
TGTATGCCAACAGCCTGTTCCGGGTATGCCTTGCTCAACCATGCGGCAATGGCACTTTTGCCGGAACCAATATCACCTACAATGAGGAATACCTGCTTTGCATCTGGATCACGGAGCCATTCATTAATCTCTTCCTTAATCCACTCCCGTCCGGTAAAATTTTTGGAGAATACTGCAATTTCTCTACCAAAGTCAAAAGGGTCCTCATCAGCGATCTTTGGTATTGGTTCAATCAGCTCCGACCGGTCACCGTTGAGTGCTTTTAACAGACGTTGGAAATTGACCTCATAATCTTCATCTTTTGAAAAGTCAAGGTAATGTTTCCGAATGAGGCTGAGATCAATAACTTTGGGATCCGGATCCTGCTTGAGGGGGATAATTTCCTTATTATATAGAAGAGCGAAATCGATCTCTTGAAGGCAAACGCTTTTTTCTCGGATGGCATGGGGTGTTATTATTACGAGAAGTACCTTTGATTGCCTTATCGCATCTGTAATTCGTTTACGCCAGTCCGTTCCCACTGAAATACCTTCAATATCTATCCATACTCCCAATTTCCCCCGTTTATTAAGATCTTTTTTAATACGATAAGCCAACTGGATTCCTTTGCATTCACGCCCATAACTAAGAAAAACCGGGCATACATCTCTTATTTTGGATTGATCCACTTCCAGATCAAGGGCATATTGCAGATTTCCGGTATCGGTTTGTGTTGCAATTCTTTCCTTTGAAATAAGATGGTCATAAATCCTGTCAGCAAGGGATTCATCGTGTTCAACAATATTCAGAATCTCGTCACGGGTAAGACAATTCTTTTCTTTAAGTAATTTTTTTATCTTATCTTTACATTCAGTAAAATCCATACAAATTGATAATAAGAGGTGGTATTAACCATTTTTCTTTTAAATTTTTGGACATAACCTCCACTCATTTTCTGGATTTTGATATCTTATTTGACCTGATAATCCTGCTCTTCATTCATATCGTCGAACATGCTGCTGATGAAGAAGCTGGCTATCTGCTATAACGTGGACATGAAAAAAACATGCAGTATGAACGGAATTATAAATATAGTAGTTTATTCAGATTTTCCATTCGAAAAGACCGAAAATTTTAGGGTAGAATAACCAATAGATATTGCGAAATAAGTGGGAATAAAAAAATTTCTTGTGGCACCTTCCACAATGGTTGTTTTCAATATCTGGATAAAAAAAGCGCAAGTTTATTCTTTGGCAATACTACTTCATTAAATAAATCACGATTGCCATGACAAATCAACCCATTCTCTGTCCAAAATGCGATCATCAGCTGACTCTGAATGGCCAATTCTGGTTTTGTCCAAAACATGGTCAGGTCACATTAGAAAAACCAACCACTCCGCTCCGTATCTTCATTAGCTTCGGCCACGACAGTAACGAAGAACTTGCATGCCTTATCAGGAGTGATTTGAAGAAACGTGGTCACGATGTCTGGATTGATAAATGCAAGATTAAAGGAGGGGATGACTGGCGTCGTAAGATCACAGATGGTATTATAGACAGTCATCGGGTTTTATCCCTTCTCTCCAAGCATTCAACCCGCGACCCTGGTGTATGCCTAGACGAAATCGCCATCGCAATCGGCACGAAGGGTGGTAATATCCAGACTATACTCGTTGAGAGCGAGAATGAAGTGAAGCCACCAGCTAGTATTAGTCATATCCAATGGCTGGATATGCATGACTGGAAAGAGCAGCGCGACTCTGGAAAGGTGGCATGGGAGAAATGGTATCGGGGAAAACTCGAAAATATCGTGGACGTTGTTGAGAGTGACGAGAGTCTGCGCTTTGCCGGAGAGATCAAAACCCTTGAAGAATATCTCAAGCCCGTTTCTTCAGATTCACGAGTTGCCCATCTGCTCAAGAAAGCCTTTGAGGGAAGAATATGGCTGGTCAAAGCGATTGAGAGATGGCGGAATGCAGAAGACCAAACTTCGCGTCTTTTCTGGATCATGGGGGCACCCGGAGTAGGCAAGAGCGCCTTTGCTGCTCACCTCGCACACTATGGTAGAGACAAAGTCATCGCGGTCCAGTTCTGCGAATATGATAAGCCGGACCACCGGAATGCCCTTCGTATTGTCCGCACCCTGGCTTTCCAGATTGCTACTCGATTGCCAGATTACCGCAGGTTTCTGTTGACCCTGCCAGAGATTACTGAGCTGGATAAGAAGAATCCGTCCGAACTCTTTGATTATCTTCTTGTTTCGCCATTGCACCACACCATAGATGGGGGACGCGAACGATATCTCATTGTCATAGACGCCATTGACGAAGCCGGAGAGAACGGATGCAATGAACTCGTCGAAATGCTGGCGCGAAACGCCCAGCGTCTGCCGGACTGGATTGGAATCATCATCACCAGTCGGCCTGAGTTTGATGTCATTACTCCGCTTCAAGGACTGAATCCTTTCTCTCTCGACACTAAAACAGAAGATAACCGTGCCGACATCCGTGACTACTTGCATCGCGAACTCGCCTTGCATCTACAGAACCGTCCGGACGCCGACCTGCTTTTAGAACAAATTTTAGAGAAAAGTGAAGGCGTGTTTCTCTATGTCGAGCGTTTTTGTGATGACGTTCGTCATGACGTCCTTTCACTTAATCATCCGGAGCGATTCCCGCACGGACTCAGTGGAATCTTTTTCCAATACTTCCAGCGCCAATTTCCTAACATGGAGAAGTTCCGAAAAGATGTGCGTCCAGCACTTCGTGCCATACTTGCTGCCCGTGAACCACTGCCTATTGAAAATCTTCAGCACATTTTCAACTGGCAAAAAGAGGAACTCCGCGATTTCACATCTCTCATTGGTTCACTTTTCACAGTCACTATTGAAGCCGGTCATGAGGTCATAAAACCCTATCATAAGTCGCTCACCGAATGGTTAACAAATGAGGCAAATGCTGGTTCTTACTTTGTGAGTGTTCAGGAAGGCCACCAAATGCTGGCTAACACAGGTTGGTTAGAATACAAGAAAAACGGACCCAAGAATATGTCCCATTATTCATTTTATTATCTACCATACCATTTATTGGAGACCAAGCGATACGAAGACCTGATTTCGCTTTTAAAGGATAAGGACTATGTCATATCATCGTGGGAAAGTGATGAATTCCGTGTAAAATCATGGTGGGCTGCGATTGAAAGTTCATCGGATCTCCGGACCGTCGAGGTTTACAAAGATGTTATTTATTACCCAATAAAATATTCAAAGAGTTATCTTTCCTACATCGCTAAGTTGTTAGCAGATACCGGGTATATCCAGAAATCCGAATCCATTCATTCCTATCTGAAATTCTACTTCCAGTTAATGTCCGATAAAAAAAATCTCCAGGTGGCAATAGGAAATCTTGGATATATCTCTCTTCTTAAGGGTAAATTCAACGATGCTTTACGCCTTTTTGAAAAACAGGAAAAAATTTGCCGTAATCTTTCGGACATAGAAGGATTGATCGCTGTTTTGGGAAACAAAGGCACTGCTTTATACAAAATAGATATGCTGGATGAAGCATTTGCATCTTTTAAGGAACAAGAAGAACTATGCGTTCAGATGCGTGATGTTGTTCATCTTCAGATGTGTATTGGAAACCAGGGGAACGTGTTTTTTGATAACCAGCAATTTGATGAGGCAATGAAATCTTACAAAAAACAGCAGGCATTGTGTGAAGAGTCAGGAAACCTCCAAGGTATGTGCCAGTCGATTGGAAACCAGGGGAATGTGTTATTCAAACTGGCAATGTATGATGAAGCTCTTGAACACTATAAAAAATGTGAACAATTATGTAAAAAAATTCTCTACAAGGAGGGACTTCAGAGGGCATTAGGGGATCAGGGAAAAGTGTTTTTACAAAAAATAAAGTATGATAAGGCACATGACCTTTTTAATCAACAGGAAAAAATTTGCAGGGAAATAAAAAATAATCGGTCTCTCGGGGAATGTTTGAGAGCCAAAGCCCAGTTATTCGAAGAACATTGGCAATTTCAAGAAGCAATGAAATTATATTCTGAACTGAAAACAATTTATCAGAGTTTCGAAGATTTTTATGGTTTATGTGATACCATCGAGTGTATCGGATTTGTTTATCTAAAAAATGAGCAATTAGACTTAGCTTTTGATAGTTTTAAGGAGATGGAAACCCTTTCAAAAAACAAAAAAAATCGGAAAAAAAATGCTGATGCGATCATCAACCAGGGATTAATATTTGAGGCGAGAGGAGAATTCGATAAAGCATTGAATAATTATCAAATTGCTGAAGAAATTAGTAGTGTAATAAAGAATAAAACTGGTATACCTTTTCGGTACGGATTGCAATATGCATTAAACAATAAGGCTGATATTTTTTTACGAAAAGGAGATTTTGAAAAAAGTCTTAAAATTTATCAGATTCAGGCTGAAATATGCAGAGATACCCATAATTATTATAGTCTTCAATATTCTCTTTGTTCCCAAGGGACAATCAATAGTGACAGAGGAGATTATCAGAAAGCTATACAATTATTTTTAGAACATTCCGGTATCTGTAAAAAGATCTATAGAATTTTTGAATGGAAACGTTCTTTGGGCTTAACTGGCCTGACATATTTTAAAATCGGAGACATTGAACTGGCAAAAGACACGTTGCTGGAGCAATACCGATTGTCTAAAGACGGTAAATATTTCCATGAGGGTGTAAATAGCCTTCTCCATCTTATTTTCATTCTTGAACTGGCAGGAGATGAGAATGCAGCCCGGCAATATCGACAAAAGGCAATAGAAACCGTTAAACAACAAGAACCGTTTGTTTTTTTTGCAAATCTGTTATGGAATCAAAGCATTATTAATGATATTGACGGAAACTTGGATTACATCTTAGATTTCAGTCAGAATCTTCAGGAAATATCGGAATTATTTTGCCTATCTGAAAAAGATATAGATGTTCCAAATTTTTCTGTTACAAATCAGAATTTATTGGGCGAACTTATTCACTGGTATCAGAAATGTGAAAACGATTGTATAAAAATGGGGTATCTTATGGGATTGCAGCATGTTTTAGGAGTTCAGGGAATTTTGTATTGTCTGAAAAAAGATTATACTACTGCAACCCCTCTTTTTGCAGAACAATATGCGATCTGTAAAAAAATGGGTTATTGTAAAGGTGAAGCGGTGTCACTCGGACGATTGGCAAAGAGTTATTTGGCAAAAGGGGATCTTGACAAATCGGAGAGGTATGGGAAGGAACAGTATGCACTTTGTATTAAAATAGGATTTTATGAGGGCATAATTGACTCAAAATCTCTCTTGGGAAAGATCCATACCAGAAAAAAAGAATATCTCGAGGCTTTAAGTGATTTTAATGATTGTGAGAAAATATTAAGAGAAAACAATAATTTCTTGATGTTTTACCAGGTAATGTTGTATAAAGGGGCTATATTTTTTACAGATAAAAAATACGAGGAATCTCTTCACTGTATTGACAGTTTACAAGAATATCTTCAGAATAAACCTTGTCTCAAGGCTCTTAATTTTTTGAAAATATCTCACAAGGCTATATATTCTGAAACAAAAAAATAAATATTATTCTGGAATTTATTTATGTCGCATGCTATCGTAATAAAATGTGATGGTGGATCATTACGTCCGGATTTTCCTGATCTTCATATTGGTGGGGGGTTTGGAGATTATTCTGGTGGAGGGAACTCGGGTAAGAGATCCCCTGAGGAAGAAGAACGCATTCGTCAATTGCTTGAAAAAAATAGTTATTTATCGAATATGCAAACGGATGGTGGCAGTGCATCGCGTCCGGATTTTGGCGGGGGATATCATGGCGGGGGGAATAGATCATACTCCTCCTCTGGGGGAAGTCCAATTTGTTGCATCGGAATAATCATTCTCATAATATTAGGCCTTGTTCTGAACTTTATCTTCCACTTTGAACTCTGGTTGATTGCAGTGATTTTGGTTATTGTATTCATTGTAGGGGTTATTGCTTTAGCAATTCTCAATTAATATTTTTGGTGATTCCTAATTACGACCACCACGACAAACAGGTCAGGGATCCTGTCCACGAATTATATGTTATCAATCATTTTAATATAACCCGGCTATCCATAGTAAAACTATTGCCCGGGGCTAGATTACGGATGATGAAAAGAATTCAAGAGAAAGTACCTGATATCGTGTCCGATGAAAAAATCCCGCAGATCTACCCGAGGAAAATCTACCAGCAGCATATCCGGGGAAACCTCTGGATCGTTTTGATCCTGCTCGCCATCTTAACAGCAGGTTTAGGGATATGGGGTTTTCATGATGCCGTTGAAAACAAGGAGATCGAGTACTATCAGGAGCATGATCCTCCTGGCATCAGTGACCAAATCTACATGGCATTCCAGCTCTTCGATCTGAAATCCGGAGAACTTGTCACTACGCCCCCGTTTGCCCTTGAACTAGCACGATTTTTCGCAATTATCGTTGCATTCTGCACAATCGGTTTTGTAATTCTCAATCTTTTCCGGGACCAGGTCACACTTTTCATACTCCGGTACTTCAGGAACAACCATGTGATTGTCTGCGGGGCCGGCTTTCTGGGACCGGTCATAGCGGAATATTACTGCGATCAGGGATTCTTTGTTGTCGTAATCGAGAAGAACGAGCAGGCAGACGATATAGAACGATGCAGGGACGCCGGCGCGTTTGTCCTGATAGATGATGCATCCCGGCCTGGGGCGCTCAATCGGGTCAGAGTGCAGAAGGCCAGGTACTTGTTTGCGGTAACCGGGAAAGATGGAACGAATGCATCCATCATTGCCGACAGTTACCAGATCATCAGGAACCAAGCCATCAAATCCGAACTCCAGTGCTATGCACATATCGAAAATTATAATCTTTATCCACTGTTACGGAAATGGGAGGCTGGACTCGCAGGAAGACCTTGGTTCATTCTTGATTTCTTTAATGTGTACCATATCGCCGGCAAAGCCGCGGTCAGGGAACATCTCCCGCTCATCGACCCTGACAAGCCTTCAAGAGTTCTCATCATATGTGTCGGGCAGATGGGAGAGAGTATCATCATCAATGCAGCAAAAAAATGGCGCAATTTTCTCATAAAAAAAAGAACAGGACTGAAGAACCAGAAAAAGATCCCCATAACCCTCCTGGATATAAAGGCAAAAGAGCTAATCAAACGATTCGCAATTGAGAACCCCTCCGTTAAAGATTATGCAAATCTTAATCCGTTAGAAATGGATGTAACCCATGCTGATTTCCTGCAGGCAGATTTTTTAACCGATTCCGGTGAGACAGTCTTGTACGACACAATTTTCATCTGCCATTCCGATGAGACAACGGCAACCTCAATCGGTCTCAGGCTTCACGACGAACTCAGGAAACGATACGGGAAAATGCATCCGGTTGGTTCCCCCAATACAAACATTGTAATACGTACAACCGATGAATACGGCCTGACCAATCTCATCACTTCATTGAGGGGGGATACCACACCTTGGGATAACCTGACCGTATTTCCTGTGCTGAAACGGACCCTGTCAGAACAGGCTGCAACTGCTGGTCTCTGCAGAGTTGAAGAGAATCCTAACGGAAGATACCCCGCGTCTTCCGAATGCCGGCTGACTGTGATTGACTCGCTAAGAAATGATCTGGTGATAACAATTGCCGAGTCAATCCCCGATGAGTTCGTCTCATACTACCTTCACCAACAGGAAGTTCACAATGACCATGAACCTGAAATGGTCCAGCTAACTGAGTTAAAACGTAAAAAAATACGGCTCATTCTTTCGATCCTCAAACAGAACGGGTATACGCTCACCCCGCTCGTCAAATGGGATGAAAACCCCGATGAGATGACTGCACCACTCTGCATTATCCTTGCCATGGAGAGCCATGAACACTGGCGTTCCGTTTTCGAATCTGAAAGGTTCCGTGAAATGCAAACCCCAGACGAAATCTCAAAAACGAACTGGCTACATGACTGGAAAGATCTCGATGATCCGAGCAAAGAGAAGTTCCTGGAGGAGGTCCGCACATACCCGGAAATCTTTGCCAGGAGCTACCTGAAACTGGTAGGGGATAACCGTGAAATTCTTGCACGGAGGATCCATGAAAATTATCTGAAAGATAATAAACAAATCCCGGTCGGATCAAACAAACCGTGGCCTGATCTGACAGAAGAACTCCGTGATTCCAATCGCGCCCAAGTGGACAACTATTACTCGCTCCTTAAAACGTTCGGCTACAGCATCCGTCCGATATCCAAGTCCTTTTGCGAACCGATCTCGTTCCCGCAAGAAGACATTGAAAAGATGGCTGTTATGGAGCATGAAAGATGGAGAAAAGAGATGAGATGGAACGGTTGGAAAGCGGGTCCTAAAAGAGATAATACGAGGAAGATTCATGATTGTCTTGTAGACTGGAACTTACTTCCCCCAAATGAGAAGGACAAGGATTTGAAAACAGTCAGAAATATCCCCCTGTTAATGGCAGAAATCGGATCCGAGGTTTTCAAGGAGGAACACCATAATTAGTGACAAACGATGCAAACCCTTTGGGGTTCATCAAGATTCTACTCCGGCCACTGGATTGTACAGTTGAAAATTAAATCGATAAGTACATAGTTCAGTGAGTCAGGAATGGATATGATACAGGATTAATCTCACGGGAGCAACCGTATGGGATGACAGGAAATGTTCCGTGAGACTATGAGCAGGTGAAAAGATGGTAAACAGAAAAAAGACAATAGTTGTTGCAGGAGACATCGCGATAGACTGGATCGGATGGGAAAAGAAGGCTGCAGATACCTGTTTTGGAAATTCAGCCGGGGTATATAACTGGAAACTCTGGCCGGGAATCAGGTTAATATGCCAGAAAGGCGGCGTGTTGCTTCTGTCTTCTTTCTTGAAACACGCTTCATGGCCGGAGAACGAAGAGATCCCGGAAATTATTACCCACTTAGTGGAATCTCCAGAAATCATCCCTCCCACGAAGATTATCCATTCCACAACCATCCTTGGAGAGTTCCCCTCTGAAAAAGGAAAAAAAGACATGGTGTGGCGTGTCAAGCGATACTGCGGATTTTCCGGGCCGGAAACATTTACCAATTATATCTTAAAGGATGACCCCCCCCAACCGGATATCGTCGTTCTCGATGATTGTGGGAACGGGTTCCGTGATCATCCGGAAGCATGGCCCGCAGCTCTCCGTGAGGGGAGTGGATCCCCGCTGATTGTTCTTAAAATGAGCCGTCCATTGGCTATTCCAAAATCAGAAGGAAAACTCTGGAACTGTATTACACAGCGGAACCCGGAGAAACTGGTTGTTATCATCAGTGCAAAGGACTTACGAGAATCGGGCATTTTTATCAGCCATCGGCTCTCATGGGAAAGGACAGTTGCCGATCTACTCTGGCAACTCAGGAATAATTCAGAACTCGTGTTACTCGCATCAAGACGACATCTGATCGTGCGGTTCGGCAACGAAGGAGTACTCTATTATCAGAATATTAATGGGACAATCTCTGCTGACCTTTTTTATATGCCACAATTTTCAGAAGACGGTGCCTCTGACCACCTTCCCGGACTTATGCAGGGGGTATTTGATTCATTCACTGCGGTACTCGTAACACACCTGACTGTATGGAACGGATCTGTACCGGCAGCAGGAATAAAAGAGGGACTTGCCGCCCAGTGGCGTTTACAACGGCATGGGTTTGGAAAGGACTGTAAGCAATCCAATTTTAATCCAATGTACTCCTGTATTTTCCATTCTTCAGATAACGATCCAAAAATTGCCCGGATACATATTCCGGAATCGTTGAACTATTTTTACGATCCTGCTGGGAAATGGACGATTCTTGATACTGTAATTTCGCAGGAAATAAAACAGATTGCCAAAATTTGGATACAAACCGGAAAAAGCTCTGAAATAGATCAGGTTCCTGTCGGTTCCTGGGGCAAACTTATCACTATTGATCGTTTGGAGATTGAGTGTTACCAGAGTATCCGGAATCTCATAGGGAACTATATTCTGAACCGGGCATTTCAGACACCCCTCTGCATTTCGGTTTTCGGGCCACCCGGTTCGGGTAAATCCTTTGGGGTAAAACAGATCGCTGCAAGTATTGACTCAGACTCAATCAAGGAAATGGTTTTCAACTTGTCGCAGGTGGGTACTCCGGATTCCCTCCCAAATATATTCCATAAGATTCGTGACGAATCTCTCAAGGGTAAAACCCCCCTTGTCTTTTTTGATGAGTTCGATACAAATGTACTGGACCAGCAATTCGGGTGGTTGAAACATTTCCTTGCACCCATGCAGGATGGAGAGTTCTGGGACGGGGATGGGACGCACCCGATAGGGAAGGCCATCTTCATATTCGCTGGGGGCACCTGCAAGAATTTCGATGAGTTCAGTAAACTGGTTCTTGATGATAACCTGCTACCTGACATCAAGGGTCCTGATTTCATCAGCCGTCTTAAAGGTTACGTGAATATCAAGGGTTGCAACCAGAGCAGGTATGATGACGATTTCTATATCCTCCGAAGGGGTATGTTAATCCGCTCCTTGCTTGAGCGCGAGGCACCTCACCTTCTTTCACATTCCGGAGAGATATCGATTGATGACGCTATCATCCGGGCATTTCTTAATGTAAAGGAGTTCCGGCATGGCGCACGGTCAATTGAGGCCATCATCCGAGGAAGTTCTCTTACGGGAAAACGGATATTTGATCAATCAGCACTTCCCCCTAAAGATCAGCTCTGTGTACATCTGGATGCGGAAGAATTTACAGAGCATTTGTTGGGGGATTTGTTAAAACGTGATTTCCGAGAAATATTTGCACAAAAACTGCATGAAAAATGGCATGAAAATGATCTGAAAGAGAGCCCCAAATCATCAAAAAATGCCTACATATCCTGGTCTGATATGAGTGAGGATATGCGCGATTCCAACCGCCAGCGTACAGATGATCTGATAAGAAAACTCCGGAAGTGTGGTTACACTATCCGTCCTTCCACAAAAAGTCCGCCGGAAGTGATTACGTTTTCGAAAGAAGAAATTGAGCTGATGGCAATTATGGAGCATGAAAGGTGGATGGATGAGAAGAAACGTAAAGGGTGGCGCTATGCTCCGGTTAAAGATGAAGCAGCAAAAAAGCATCCCTGTATCATTGACTGGGAGAAACTTTCTGACATTGAGAAGGATAAAGACAGTAAACCTTTAAAAGTCGTAGCGAAACTACTTGCAGATTCCGGCATTGAGATTGTGAGATAACATTGTTTCTTTTTTTTATTACGCACAGGAGACCTACCTGACGACTTGAACAGATGATAAATAAATTAACATGTAGTCTTTAAGGATTATGGATAGACCAATTGAGCATGGATGAATCTGATAAAAAGTTCAAACCGTTAAAAAGACTATACGAAGTGTGACGCTCTTGTAATTATGGATCTATTACATCATGAGCCCGGAGCTACTGATTTTGCAGAGATATGTTCAAAGTGCACCTGATCACGAGAGAGCCATTTTACTGATGAAGGTTGTACATCCGAGGAAAAACAGTAATTATTCTGCAATTATGCATTAGTCTCTACATGCCAACGACCCTAATCCAGATTTAAACCACCAACCAACCCACTATACTATTCTTGTCTCTGCACACACACACACGACCAGCACTAAATACCATAGATAATCATGGTTGATTTTGTGAATTGGCATATGATATGACAGGAGGTAGGTAGGTAGAGCAGTAGGTGACTGGGGCATAGCAGGATCGGCCGGGCAATAACCCAAACCCGGTTGGTGGGTAGATTTCCAAATATAAAATATATATATACGTACATCAGCGCTAAATACACTAGATAATCAGGGTGGAAATTTGATTTTTTATCTCTGTATGTCGGTAGACCGATAGGTAGATGACTTGGGTCATAGCAGGATCAACCGGGCATTTGCTGCATTGACACTTTGCTAGATAATTTCATAGGAGTTACGCAAAATGCATCCGTGTATAAAGATTTGGCAACGTCAAATAGCAATATTTTTGCGGAGTATACCAAAATCAGTTGCCGAAACGATTGATTTGCGTAAGTCCTATTTCAATGTGGATTTTGAACTGCACACATGTTTGTTAATCAATCAGATTTTGACAAACAAGTGGCATGGTAATAGCAGATTGAAAACACCGCGACCCAAATCCAGCTCCCAACCAACCCACCAATCAACCCACTATACTATTTTCGTGTGTGTCACACACAACCAGCACTAAATACCATAGGTACTCAGGGTGGAATTTGCTTTTTTTTCTTTGTAGGTCGGTAGGCCGATAGGTAGGTGACTGGGGCAAAGCAGGATCGACCGGGCATTAGCCGCATGGACACTTTGCAAGATAATTTCAGTTTGGAACTTGATCTGCACACATGTTTGCTAATCAATCAGATTTTGACAACCAAGTGGTATGGTAATAGCAGATTGAAAACACCGCGACCCTAATCCAGCTCCCAACCAACCCACAATACTATTTTTATCACACACACACACAACCAGCACTAAATACCTTAGATAATCAGGGTGGAATTTGCTTTTTTTTCTTTGTAGGTCGGTAGGCCGATAGGTAGGTGACTGGGGCAAAGCAGGATCGACCGGGCATTAGCCGCATGGACACTTTGCAAGATAATTTCAGTTTGGAACTTG
>CAZPYV010000006.1:0-177890 GCA_964590895.1 uncultured Methanoregula sp.
AATGATCTCTACTTTCGTAATTCTAATTTTCATTGAGGAATTCTACAGAGCCGATATTATTAACTTTCATTTTTACCTGATTTTTACGTCATCTCATCTTTGACCTGCTCAATTCTCCTGATCGAAAAACAAAATCCGGATCAACCGAAATCCCCAAACAAAAATCCGCTCACTTTTTTTATTTGCCTATGCTAATCTCCGGTAAAATTGGTATTCACTAAATAGATATCTGGTGAAATAGAGGAATTACTATGAGATCTGCTGCCCGTTCACGAAAGGAGAATCCGGTATGTCATCTATAAAAGTCCGATTACTTTTCCTTACAGGCCTTCTTGTCCTCCTTGCTGCCACTGTTTTTCCGGTGACTGCTGCTTCCTTAGATCCCGTCAGCTGCCCGGGTTGCGGGATGGTATGGAAGGATACGTGTGTCCCGTTTGAGCGGAATAACGAGACTGCGTATAATGAGGAACTTGATGCTTCCTATGTATCGATCGCAGCTAACCAGACGCCGGTAGCTGATTTCAGCAACCAATCGTGGAGCTCAGCGTTTCTTGCTTTGAATAATCTCCTCAAAGAAAGGTATGCCTTTACCCAGTGGAAATCCATTGACTTTGATGCACTCTATGCAACCTATGCCCCGATGATTGTTAATGCCGAGAAAAAGCAGGACAAGGCCGCATATTACCGGGCTCTCCGGGAATACCTTTTTGCTATCCCGGACGGACACGTAGACGTTTTGCCAACGAACGGTGATTTCGGCGCAAAGTATGCTGATATTGGTGGGGGATACGGGTTTGCGGTGAGCAGGCTCGATTCCGGAAATGTAATAGTGAGTTATGTGGAAAACGGAAGTGCTGCTGATAGTGCAGGAGTCCGGCCCGGAGATATCGTGACTGCATGGAATGGCAAACCCGTTATGGATGTGATCAATGCCACTCCCTATATCTGGGCGGTGAAGAAACCCTCAACGGCTGAGGGAATGTTACTCCATAAACAAAGACTCCTGACAAGGGCACCGATTGGGACACCGGCATCTGTTACGGTAACAAAAAGTGCGGGCTCAAATCCCCGGACCATTAATCTTACGGCCTATGATGACGGGGGCAACACCCTGAAAAAAACCACAACGTTCCTGGGAAAACAGATCAATGATATCGGGGCTGTCAGTATCCTGACCGATATCAAGCCACAGATCAGCAATGATACGGTCACCTACCGGACGCTGCCGGGAGGATACGCATACATTGCAATCTACGATGAATCGTATAATGTGTACCAGCCGTTTAAGGCCGCGATACTGGACGCGATTACGAAAAAGGCACCGGGCGTAGTAATTGACCTCCGGTACAACAGCGGCGGAGATGACAACATTGCATCCTGCTTCGCCGGGTGGTTTGTGGACAAGCCGGTCTTCTACGAATATGCCACAAAATTTGATCCTGGTTCCCGGCAGTTCACAATAGTATCGGAAGCCTGGACGCAGCCCCGGCCGGACGGGTATCACGGGCCGGTGGCGGTGCTCGTCAGTCCGGACACGATCAGTTCCGGTGAAGGGGTCCCCATGGTATTTGCGAACTCCGGAACAGGAAAGATCATTTCCTGGTACGGCACTAACGGGGCATTTGGCATGAATGGTCTCCAGGCCGTTCTGCCGCTTGGCATGTATGTGGTCTTCCCAGACGGGGCATCGCTCGATAAGAACCGTATGATCCAAGTTGACAGCAATGCCTCCCTCATCGGAGGTGTATCTCCGCAGATCCGGGTACCGATCAATGAGGATACGGTAGCACGCGCAATCGCTGGAGAAGACGTCCAGATGACGTACGCGCTGAAGTGGCTGGCTGAACAACAAAAACCGCAAATTCCGGTGACAACGGCTACACCCGCACAGAAATCTTCTCCGGGGATCGCGATCATTGTCCTGACACTCGGTCTTCTCGTCCTGATCGCGAAACGGAAGTAATTCTTTTTTTTAAGTTAACTGGACAAGGGATAACAAAAATCATAAAACGAGGGCAGTGGCCCTGTCATTTTTGTATGTGTCGAAAAAAATCCCGTTAATCAACCCTCTGGAACAATAATTACAGGGTAAGGTATCCCCGTAATTCAGTGATTCAGCTCATCCACCATTACCTGATATTTCGTTTGTCACACGGTCCTTTCAGCACACAGACCATAAAAGAGAAAAATATATCACTGTCGATGATAGAAGGTGCTATACGACGTTTTAGAGTTTTTTTATGCCCTGCACAGTTATCACAGAAGCGATGGATGATGCCCCGTTCACGCTGAAGCATGCCCATATCTGGTTCCTCTCAGCAATGGGAATCTTCCTTGACGGTTTTGATCTCTTCGTTATGTCGATTGCACTCCCGCTCATTATCGTCCAGTTCTCCGCAACACCGCTCGAACAGGGCATTGTTGGTGCAGCAGCAGTTGTCGGGGCAATCTTTGGGGCACTCATCGGAGGCAGGCTCTGCGACCGCTTCGGGAGAAAGAAGGTCTTTTTGTTCGATCTCCTCATATTCATCATCTTTGCCGTCCTTTCATCCTTTGCCTGGAGCATTGAGTCACTCATTCTCTTCCGGTTCCTGCTGGGTGTCGGCATCGGTGCGGACTATCCGGTCTGTGCATCGTATGTCAGTGAGTTCATGCCAAAACGGATCCGGGGCAGGATGCTGATCGCTGCATTCAGCTTCCAGGCGGTCGGCATATTTGCAGCCGCAGGAATCGGGCTTTTCATCCTTGCCATGCACCCGTCAGAATCAGCCTGGCGCTGGATGCTGGTTGCCGGCGCTGCTCCTGCAATCGTGATCCTTTTGTTACGGCGGGGGATTCCGGAGAGCGCTCGTTGGCATATCCAGAGGAGGGAATGGAAACTTGCCATGGGAGTTGTCCGCTACCTGATACCGGATTTCACCATGAAAAAACCCGACACTCCCGCGGTTGAAGATGCGGTTCAAATGAAACCGGAAAAAGTACCGGTATGGCATTCTTACCTGAGTTCATATGCCGAACTCTTCTCTAAAAAGAACCTGCGCAGGACTATTCTCATCACGGTCCCGTGGTTTTTCATGGACTTTGCCTTTTATGGGGTTGGGATATTCACACCAATCCTGATTACTGCCATGATCGGCACTCAGGGGACCGGGCTCAATTTCATTGCACAGGACTTTTACTCGTCCGAGTATACGGTATTGCTTGACGTCTTTTTAGTCATTGGTTTTATCTTAAATATCCTCTTTATCGAGAGGATCGGCAGGATCAAACTCCAGCTTGCAGGATTTATTGGTATGGCAGCGGGCATGTTCATCCTCGCCGCATCCCAATCCGGTTCCCAGACCATCATCGCCCTTGCGTTTGTCGGGTTCGGTCTCTTTAACCTGCTCCAGAACTTTGGCCCGAACGCTACAACATTCCTCCTCCCGGCCGAGCTCTTCACTACCCGCCTCCGTGCTACAGCCCACGGCTTTGCAGCAGGGCTTGCCAAGGTCGGGGCAGCGTGCGGGATCATCTTCGTCCCGTTGATGACGGCATCCTATGGCGTCAGGTATACCGTCATCTTCATGGGTGCTATCTGCATCTTTGCCTTTGTCGTGACCTGGCTTACCCGGATCGATATGACCGGGCGCTCTTTAGAAGAGATCGAAGATATCGCGTGATACCTCTTCACCACGTGGAACCGTCCGGGCAAATGTAATGAGAGGGATGAATTGCTTGAATGTTCTGAGGAGGATAGATACCTCCGGATATACACCCTTCATGCTGTCATCGGCAAAAGAATTCCTGTCACCATGTTTACTATAAACACGAGTGAAGGATTTGTCTGTTTTAGCTACCACCGTATTGGATACAAAAATACGGTGATATCAGAGATTCTCTGAAGCGTTTGCAGGTTCACTGATCGATAACCACCCGATTGCAATGAGCGAAAAACCGGCCGATACGAACGTGCCTATGATCGGCAAGACCGGGTTTTCTAAAAAGAACATCTCCCGGAGTGGATAGATCATGAACGTAAACACAAAGAGAAGTGTCCCGATAAGGATTTTTGGGTACGCAATCAGAGAGTGATTCAGGCCAATCACCATCAAGGATCCGCAGGCAAAGAAATAGAGCAGCGTGACAAGGGATGATGCACTGATACCGGCAATGATTATTATTCCGATGGGGATAATGAGGAAAAGGACAAGGAGCCCCAGAAGTATATGCGGAGCAAGCTGTTTTTTAGGGAGGCCTTTTTGAAATGCTATGGACATTATGAGGAAAGACGCGATCATGCCGATGTCGATCAGGCTCGGAAAGACCATGCTTCTTAAGCCCATGAGGACATTGACGTACCAGGCAATATTTGAAATTCCCCAGTATCCAATACTTGAGGTATTGATATCTACAAAAAGGATATAATTCAGAAAAAACAAAGATAATAATCATGCCCGGTGAAATGGGGAGAAGTCCAACAGACTACATAAAGGAGAAAATTCATCCTACTCCAAAAATCGATAAGAAAACAAAAAAGGAAATTGTAAAGAAAGGAACCATCACCCAATCAGATGGTGATATTATCCTTCGGTTTATTCTAGAAACCGCTGCGAGTGCTGGACTTAAACCGAATACATCCACAAGCAATATGCGATATGTGGCAAGATTGGTTGAGAGTTTCCCAGATATTCGTTCATGGAATAATAAGACGTTAAACTCCGCCGTTGCCACGCTTCGGGATGATGTGAAGTTTGCCGCAAACACTCAGCGGAAAGGCATTATCATTCTCAAAATGTTTTGCCACTGGTTATTAGAAGAGAATATAATCACGGGTATTACTGAAAAACAACTAGACAAAATCAAACCAACTAAGGCAAATCTTCTGACAAAAACCGCAGACCAGATGCTAACGGATGACGAGTTTCAGAGGATGTTATTATCGATTAAGAATAGCCGTGACAGGGCAATGGTGACCGTTCTTTTTGAATCTGCGATGCGTCCTAATGAGTTACTATCTTTAAAATGGGCTGATGTAAAAACCGATGAGAAAGGCGCAATTCTTAATACCGCTGGTAAGACAGGGCATCCCCGATACATTCGGTTAATCAGGAGTGCTGAATTTTTAAAGGCATGGAAGAATGATTACCCCGAACAAATTACAAACAACAGTCCCGTATTTGTTGCACTCGATAAACAACCATATCACACAATGTCACAAGGAACATTAAAAAAAATAATCCATAAAGCCGGTGAATGTCTGGGGGGAAAACGTGTCCATCCGTACCTGCTAAGGCATAGCCGAGTTACAGAACTAATGGCAAAAGGTGTACCGGACAGTGTAATAAAACTACAATGTTGGGGATCGTTAAGCTCACCGATGCTAGGAACCTATGGACACCTTTCCAACGAGCAACAGGACGACTTTTTAATGGCAGCAGAGGGAGTGACAAACCAACGAGTACTTAAGACCGATAGTGCGTTAAAACCCTCAACATGTCCTGCGTGTGGTGTATCAAATCAGGCAGGGTTAGTATATTGTGGATCGTGTGGTTCGGTTCTTGATGCGATTGAATACCAGAAAGTATTGGAAGCAGGTTCAAACAGTCAGAAAAAAATCACCGAGTTAGAAGAGAAAATGGCAAAAATGAATGAGATGATGAAGTCATTCATTGATGAGATGAATACAAGCACCAAAGGTGATAATCCCTTTTACCATCAAAAACAAAAAAATCTACAAAAGAAATAAAATCTCTTTTTTCCGTCATAAATCCATAGGGCGCATGCACTTTTTCCTCTCATCCTTTTTCAACATCTTGAATTAATAAATAATAACATAAATTAGAACTCAAAATGAACTCCTTTTGCCCAAAACGACCTACCAACACACTCGGTTCACCAAAATGTTCTTATACCATTATTTTTTATATGATATTCAGGAGTAATGATTGCGATAAACAGATGAATTTTAACTGCCAGAAACTTGCTGAACTAATCGTTATCCACGATTCGGTCAAAATTCACTAAAATCTGTTTATCATTCACTCCAATATTTCTCTCTTTTTATCCCGATTTTATCGTTTTTTCGAATATTTCGGGGCATTTCGTTCTGAACTGCGAATACAATAAAAAACCAGATTAATATGACTTCAAATGATGTAATCAGAATAAAAAAATGCCGTTTCTGTGGTCATGAATGGTATCCTCGAAAGGGAGGAGCGACTATTCAATGCAGCTATTGCCACAAGAGATGGCCGTGTGCAGATGAACAACCAAAACAGGTGATTAAGGCATGAACCACGACGTTTTATTCGTGGCAAATGCACCTGCCTGCCGTTCCTGTGGATTCCGGGAAGCTGGAGAATGCAGGTATAAAACAGGCAAAACTCCAGACCAGTGTCCTCGGGGTGTATAAAATGCCCAATTGGATCACGAATCACCTGCAGATAGTCGGTGATCCCGAAAAAATTGCAGCAGTCGTTGCTGAGATGCCCATTGAAAAAAATAAGGAAGATGATATGATCGATTTTCAGAAGATCAGACCATGTCATCAGGATCTTCTTGACGTCACAGGGATATATCCACTGAGAGAAAAGCACGCTGAAAATTTAAAAAAACATGGTTATCTACATTGGCACGATTGGAATCAGAAAAACTGGGGTACAAAGTGGTCCGCATATTACGCGTCCCTTGAATATATTCCGGGATCTCGGTATGCAGATTTTCACTTCAAGACTGAAGGGAACAGCCCAGATGCGTTAATGTTGTACTTATCTGCGAAACATCCCGAAGTGTATTTCATTATTGCATGTTCTGGAGTGGAACTGAGTGGGAATTCGGAGCCAGATATAAAGAGGATTGGTTATTATTCATTAATTAATGGCGAATTAATCCGATATTTCTTTAAAGACACCGGCGAGGGTTTCGATGGGATAATGCTAGATCGCTTCTGGTATGAACAGAGCAGGATTGTGTGAGCTATGACCCCATTTATAAACGAGTGGTGCTCTCCAACCCAGAAGAAATTATTTTGGAATTTCTATACTGCTCAAGTGAGACACCACTGGAAGATTGCTGCAATAAGGAGTGTGCGATAATGACATTGCACATATTGGGATCACATGAATCCACAAACTATGGAACACCCCTTCCCATATACAGGAAATCAGACGACGAATTCGATTTCGATCTTGATCCCTGTTGCAATCTGAACAACCAGAAGGCCCCCTTGGGGTTTGGACCTCACGAACACGGTGCCCCATTTGATGGGACTGAAAAGAAACTCCCCGATGGAAGACTCCACGTCAGCGTGAATGGTCTAACTGCCAACTGGGATGTCAAAGGAGATGGATCCACATCCGTGTTTGTCAATCCACCATACTCTAAAAACAACAAGATTCCGGGAGACAATACAGACACCGAGATGTGGATGGAAAAGGCGCTGGAATGGTCGCAGAAGGGGTTGACCGTGGTTATGCTAGTTAACAGCAGCACTGACACAGAGTGGTTCCATCAGTATGCAACCAAAGCGCACGAGCTTCGGTTTGTTCACAAACGAATTGCTTTCCTTATGGCCGGGAAACCACAAAACAGTCCAACAAAAGCAAATCTAATCGTTGTATTCAGGCCCGGAACCCCCCCAGAGGGCTTCCCAAAATGCAGTGCCTGGGAACAACCGGAGAACCCGGACAAACCAGCAAAGCAACTAAAACAATTAGGTAAGGCGAAGGTGCGGAAAGCATCAGCAGTGTCAACAGAGTCAGTCAATACCATCGGCACAAAGAAAAGCTGTCCAACGCATCCCGACTGCGGGAACTGGGGAAATCATTCTGACAAATGTCTGAAAGCGGTGTGCCCTTACGAGACCCCGGTTATTCCGGTAGAAACTCAGCAGGTGTCCAAAGATCTCGATGGGCTCGACAATGCAGAGCTTGGGACCAAATCGTGCCAAACGGCTGCTGCGATGAGTGCAATCCGAGGGGATACCTTATGATTACAAAAGAAGGAGCCCCCGCCGTGCAGGCAGGGGAGCAGAAGAAGTTGTGTGGTCCTCTTCAAACAGTATTTGACGATCCACACTTAACTTTTGCTCCAAAAAGATCACGGATACATTCCAAGCAATGTCGATCTTTGAACCGTTTTGTCGATCGTGCCCGTGGACAACTCGCAGCTGGACAATTTATTCCTGAAACATATCTTTATGAACAATTTCCCACCGCAAGGTATCGCCGCAGGGAGAGTCTGTGTGCCCTGAGAATCCTAAATCGGATGTATCCAAAGTATACCCGTCTCGTTATTGTCGAGGGTATCTGGACGCTTTACCCTGTTTCGGAGACAGAATTATGACAGCATATACTCAGGGGCGCTTCGAAGCGGCAACAATGAAAATGTTCTGGAACTGCCCCAGCTGTAATTATGAAGGTCACCTCAAGGTTTTCCGGGTATACCGGGATATGCGAATTTATGTCATTTGTGCTGAATGTGATCTAAAATTCATGGTTGTGAATGGTGAGGGAAAATTATGATAGAGATTCCTGTAGAAATAAGGACTGCTGGATACAGATTCATTCTCCTCCATCCCGGCACTAAAAAACCCGTTGAAAGATGGTCACGTAGCAACTATGAACATGATGATGAACCCGTACGAAGTTGGACGGAAAAAAATCATAAATATGATGAAAAAGACCGAGATACTGGAGAGATAACACACTACGAAGGATTTGGAAACTATGCGCTTTTGTGCACTACAACAGAGATAATTCTTGAAGTAGACACACCCCAGATGACTACAATTGGACTGAATCACCCGGTGATCTCCAAAACCCTCTCGCAAGTATCAGGATCCGGGCGTGGAAGGCACTTCTATCTTAAGACTGATGCTGGTTGGACCATTCCATTAAGTCACCCAACAGAACTAGATAAAACCGGCAAACCTCTTAATGTTGGTCATGTTAAGAGCGCAGGATCGTACTGTGTTGGGCCGGGTTCAATCCATCCATCTAGTGGAATATACACCCTAAAAAACCATCATCCAATACAGTATATTTCCTTCAAGGAACTGTTGGAGATTCTCTCTGAATATATCAAAGATAAGGAAAATCCCCAAGAGAAAATCAAATATATTCAGTCCAGTAAGTCATCAGACCTGACTGCATATTTCGGTTTATCGATGGATATGTTCCCTCCAATTGGAAAGATAACAAGAAGTGGGAGTGAAATTATTGGTAGTTCCCGATGGCATGACAGCACAAGCGGGACCAATTATCGAGTTAATCTCTCAAAAGGGACTTGGTATTGTGCACGCCATAAGGGTGGTGGTGCATTAGAAGCATATGCTGTTGAAAAAGGCATAATTTCCTGTGAAGATGTAAAAACAGGATGTCTCGAAGGACACTGGGCAGAGATATTCGCAGTAAGAGAGGCAGATGGGTGGGAGAAACCAGTAATAGACGATGGTGTTGATACATCTATTCTCTTAAAATCCGGTGAAGTAAAAAATTTAAGTGAGGAAGAGATTGACCAAATGAAAAGTGATAATGAAGATAAAATCTTTGACCTTTCTGTCATCACTGATAAAGAAAATATTCTCATAAAATGGGATAAATTTGGATGTGGAACCCAAGATAGTTATCGAGAATATCATTTTGCGTCCATGCTTGTGGTAACAAGTCATTTATTTCCGGCCGAGATGCGACCACAATATGCCGACAGGGGGGTCTCAAATAATATGTGGTGCATCATCTTGGGTAATTCTGGTTGTGGAAAGAGCATGGCATGCGGTGCAGCAAATTCAATTCTTCTTGATGAACGCATTGCGCCCTATGTAAGCCGGATCTCCAATAAATTCACCCCGGAATCAATGACTATGTCCCTTTCAGAGAACAGGAGACGATTTCATTATTCAAATGAAGCTGCAGGTTTTCTCAAATTCATGAAAAGAGATTATGCAAACGAATTGTCTGATGATATAACGAATGGATATGATGGTGAACGGGTCTCGAAACAAACCATAAAAATGGGTACAATTTTTTGCGAACACCCATTATTCAGTGCACTATGGAACACTACCATTGATGCATGGGGGAAATATGCAACACCTGACCAATTTGCTTCTGGTGCATTCCTTAGACCATTTTTTGTCATTTCGACAAGGAAGAAAGAAGTAATGCCCGATATGGAAATGAGTCAGGAAATGAAGGCATTGAGGGAAGAAGTTATTTCAGAAATTGGTGAACTCTTAAAACTGGTTAAGGAAAGGAAAATTGTTTTTGGAGAATCTAAAATCATCAATGATTGGAAGTATAATCTTCGTGTAAAAAGTCAGGGTCCAACATATAGAGAAATGGAGAGAAGTGCATTACAAAGAGTATTTGACCAAAGCCGGAAGCTTGCAATGAATATGACAATCTCCAGTAAGGAATTTAGAGATTTTCTGAAGAATGAACCAGAGTATAAAGGAAATGTCCCGGAAAAAATGCACGATATTCTCTACAAAATCCCGGATAATATTGCAAAGATTGCATGTGATATTGCAGAAAATATATTCTGGAAGAATAGCATCAAAGCATTAAAACTCACCTATGGTGCTGCTGGAAACTATGGAAAGGTAATGAAAGCACTGGAAGATGAAGGAAAATTGACCAGAACACAGATCGGCGACCTTGTAGGATTACATGGAAAGAAACTCGATGAGTTTTTACTTGATGAAATGCCCATCAAATCTGAAAGATTAAATATGCCGGGAATATGCAAACCAATCACGGTCTACAGTTTGATATAATCTAATATTTTTTTTAATTTTTGTCTATCTACCAACACATTTTGAGTGAAAAAGTAAATTCAGTAATATGTGTAATATCACTAAAATCAGTAAAATAGTAATTTTTTAAAGTAGTATATAAATCGTCATAAATTGTCAAAGTGCTCTTTTTGGAATTTACTAATTTACTAGTTTACTCACTTTACTAAATTTACTTTTTAACCTCGTTGTCAGAGGTTATGAATAATAATCAGAAAACTTCCAAAACTACCAACACACTTACCGATTTAAAAATCACTGAAAAACCGTATTTCTGATACGCACTTCCTATAGAGACTGTTCGCATATCGACGTGTGGGTGCAGTGGAAAATGAAATACGAACGGGATAATATGTCCGGATACGAACATCTTGACTGCAGGTAATTAGATCATTGATTGGATGGGACTAACCCGGCCCCCTACTTGCACATTTCCTTTAACAGATTACTTTGACTCGCTGCATGTTTTCGCACATTATTAGATTGCAGTGTGCCCGGCCCCGGGCATTCCACTTGATTGGAACCAGACCTCAACCAATCCTCCCTACGATTGGCAAAATTTTGCTTTTCCAGACCCTGAGTATTTAGTATATACATGACACCAGACCGTGTGTGTACAAAGATTTATCTTCCTCTGCTACAAGGGGCCTGCATGAGTACAACCCGATTATTCTGGAATCTCACGAGGCTGTGCCCCCGATGCGGCTACCAATGGGATGCGAGAGGAAAGGTTGTTGATCAAATTTCATGTCCCGACTGCAAAGCACGTCTTTCGAGGTATCGAGAAAAAACCGACGGCATGTATGAGAACATCGGTATTCTCAGCATGGAGTGGGGCAGATCGGATACAGTGCGAGAATATGAACGACTGGACCGCGAACAGCGCTCACGGAAGCGTGCAGTCTACAAAAGACGTGCCGACGCTTGGGAAATCCATCACCAGTGGAACGACCTAAAGTACTCCTTCGAATCAATCGCTAAAAAACGTAACACCACAGTTCTTGAGCTTCAGGAACTTCTCGTCAGTGAGAAACTGGCCCACTGGGTTAAGCCCAAACCCCCAGTACCCGCACAGACTGCATGACCGCAGCGTGGATGCGGAGAAATGCCCGGTCTGCTGGCTGATTGGATTGACCAATAAGCCGGGGTGAAGTTGTGCGAACATTGTTACGGGAGAAGTTTGGGGGAGAGCGCCCGGGAGGTTAGTGCTGGCATGTATTTTGGACCCGGTGACGGTGCAGCAGGTGGTTGGGGTTATTGCGGGGATGGGGATGTGATCCCCTTTTTTAAGGTACCTACTCCCAGTCGAACCGCAATAGCAGAAGACCGATGACCCCCCTGGCAACAACGCAGGGAAAGTTCCCATACAAGGATCTGCCAATAGACAGAGACGAAAAAAAGTAGTGAACCGGGATCCACAAAGGATCCCTACGGCATACGCTGAAAGAAATCGACCATGATAGACTGCGGTTCCTCTTCCATTATCCAGATCATCTGGATCTCGTTCTCTGACCGGATCCACCCGTCGGCGTGTTCGCGGAGATCGTATTCAACGAGCCGGAATGTGTTGCCGTCCGGTGTGATAACGCCGGAGAACCCCTCGGTTCTTACCGTCCCGTTCTTATAGGGAATCACCATATACCCGGAAAAAAACTGGTCACGTTGTTCAGTTATGACCATCGTGCCATTCCATAACCCGGAATCCCTGTATCCCGCCCCTTCAGTATACCCTCGTGCAGGACCGGACCAGTTTCCCAGCATGTTGAGAACGCCATGCGGTGTTGTCAGGGTTTGAGATGCCTGCGGTTGTACGGATGGGGGGCCAGAAGAGATGCATCCGCCTGCCAGCACAGCAGCGATTACCAGAATTATTGCAACAACGATCTTCATGCAGAAAGGATTGAAAGGGTATCGTATATAACTAACGTTACCGGATGGTTTTTAGATACTGTATTTTGCATTTTCAACGAGAAATCCTGATGATTCTCCAATCTCTACATATTTCGTGGGCCAATGATTACCAAGATTGATCGGTTGGTTTCGAATCCTCACCAACCTTCTTTCCCGTCGAGAATAGATTTTTTGGCGGCGCTTTATGTTCGTGAAGGTCCACCAGTCTTTTCACCTCTTCTCTCGCCTTTTGCTTGTCTTTGAACCCGGTGAAGAGGATGCGGATGTTGTCGATATCGTCTTTGAGGTATATGGCATCGTGGTATTCGATAAGCACAATCTGACCTTCAGGACCGAAGTGGTGTTCTTTAATCATCCCTATCATGTACCGCTCCCGCTGTTCCTTTGTTGGAGCGGCATATTTGTCTGCAAACCGGAAAACACCCATTTAGATCTTCCTGCAATGGATGATTGTTGATTCATGTGATGATAAAATGGCGGGACGAGACGATGACGCTCGGTCATGAGCACTTGTCCTCGCTGCTGCTCCGGCTCGCTTCACATCGCCCGGACCGGGCTGAACGTCTCTCCCAGCGTACCTCCTCTGATGGATAGTGCCCCCGTTACGACATGCCACAAAATTCGCCATGAGAAATGGTGCAAGCGCCAGACCAAAATTCCTTTTAAAACGCGATTTACACCAAACGAAACCTGAATATCAAAGTAAAACGGTGCAATTTATAAGCGATAGAAAAAACGAAAAAATGCTAAAGCATGGGAGTATTCAGCAGGATTGTGTCCAGCCAAAGCCTGCTATGACTGTTTTCCGTCAGATTCCTCCCTCCGGAAATACTGTATCAGCCTATCTGATGCAAGGATACAGGGCAGCAGCATGGTAAAGCACCCGATGATGGTTAGGCTCGGGAGCTCGGTGGACGCATACTCTAAGAACCGGGAGAAATGCATAACCAGCGGTACCAGCGCGATTGCGATGAGGGGTGGACCTATCGGCTGTGCATGGAACCTGACTTCGAGATACTTGAATACGAACAGGATGGATGTATAGATGACGATATACCCGAAGTAATTGCCGTAGGGTATCCCGAAATATGGCGAGCCGTTCGACCATTGCCACTCATGGAACACACCGACCTGCACCGGGTCGGCCATCATATCAATACCCACGACAATGGCACTTGCGATAAATGATACGAAAAGGGCCCGCTTCCACCAGCTCTTTTGCGACGAGACGATGACGCCATCCACGAGCAGGTTCGCGATGAAGTAGGACATGAAGAAATAATAGGCATAGTGTTCGAGCCCGAGCAGGACGGGCGTTCCACCAATCGCGGGACCGGGGAAAGCACTGGAATATGAGTAACTCCCCCCAAAAAACCCCAGATGACCGGCTAGGAACTCGAGGACCCAGAACAGCGTGCAGATCCCGATGAGCCCAACAAGGGCATTTGGTAGACCACGGAAATACCAGAAGCAGAAGAAGGCCGCAAGGGTTGCCGACCCCATCTTCACATACTCCATGTATGGGACAAGGGGTAGGTGGATGCCCACGAGCGGGAGAAGATCGGCGCTCAGCATGATATAGACAAAAACCGCGATACACACTACGGAACCTGATATGATCGCCTTATGCTCTGACGGCATATTTTTGGGGAACATCTGCATGCAACTCACGTCCTTACAAGGGATTGTCGTCGCATGGCAAAAAGGTTCTCCCGGGTTTGCGGCGCGTAAGGCCTCGCATCGTTTCACCCCAATAAAAAAATGTGTACCCGCCCGCTTCACAGATCACATCAAAACGGCACTTCTTTTCATTTGTCGCAGACATTTACCCATCAGCGGGGACTTTTGACCACAGAACCCCTTTGGCGAGGTCTACCGTCAATGCGGGATGGATAGAACCACCACTAATCTATTCGATTTTTCTTGATTTTCGTCTATTGCAATCCTTACATAGAATTTGAATATTATTCACAGTGTTGCTACCACCAAGACTAAAAGGAATATCATGATCATATTCTATTTGTCGTCTTGAACCACAAATTACACATTTCCCGCCATCTCTTTCCCATACTGCCGCTTTCACATCAGAGGGAATGTATCGCGAATCCTCTAAATCTACTGTGGGACTTTTCCATGAACCCATTCCCAACAGTCGCTCGAATCAGCCTTTTTTCAGCAACTTCCCGAGAAATTAGTGACATTCCACATTTTGTACATCTATCGCTATTGTCAAAATTTTTCAAAATCCTATACATTAGATACATACAATATTTTGTTAAAATCCTGTGATAATATAGATAATGGATAGTATCATGAACCTGCCCGGAATTGTTATAATCGGTATTGGCGATGTGGGAAACGATATTGTCAGCAAACCGGTATATTAGGTTTGTTGAATTATCCTCTGGATTGATCCGAGATTCCAGAATTCCCCTTTTCTCATCAAAATTCTCACGAAAAACCTATACCCAGCACCAGTTACTCATTCTGCTTCTCCTGAAAGAGTACCTGTCTGAAGATTACCGGGATACGGTAGAACTTACTGAGATCATGGACTCTCTTCGACAGAAGATCCACCTCGATGAAGTTCCGCATTTCACGACCCTCCAGAAGTTCTGTCAACGGATCCGATCCTCAACCTTCACCCGTCTCCTAAACCGGCTTACGAAAATGTTCTATGACTGGGGCGAAAGGATCAACTGCACTGCTATAGATTCATCCGGGTTTACCAGCTCTTATGCTAGCCATTACTATTCCTGGAGAACCGGTAAGACCAGAAAACGGTTCCTGAAAACCTCGATCTCTGTTGATACTGATCGACAAATTATAACCGGTCTGAAGATCTCCCAGCATCCGGTCCATGATATCCCGCACGCTAAAAAACTCCTGAGACAATGTCACCGAGTCAGACATTCTTACCTCTATGTCATGGACAAAGGATACGACTCCGAAGAGATCCATGAATTAATCCGAGATAAGCTCAACTCATGTTCCCTTATCCCGGTCAGAAACAGAAAACGTAAACGAATCTCCGGATATTATCGACGACGAATCGCTCAGTCTTTCGATGATGAAAAATATCATCAGAGAAACAAAGTCGAAACTGTGTTTTCTGTCATGAAAAGAAAGTTTGGGGAATCGCTCAAGGCTCGAAAATTCCGACTCCAAGTCAAAGAGATCAAAATCAAAGTGATCATCTATAACATCTCAAGAATGATCTCTACTTTCGTAATTCTAATTTTCGTTGAGGAATTCTACAGAGCCCTTTTATTATATCTGTAGCAAAGTATCTGAAGTATCCGAGGAATTACTCTAAACAATAATCCAATTCACGGCAAGGAAACTAGCGAATAATGCTGCGAATATCGTCAGCCATACCCATCTGTTCCATTTAAACACTTTTTCGCCGTCAAGAGGTGATAGTGGCATAAATGCAATCAGGGAGGTTACAACACTTATTTCGAGCAGTAAAAATGCATATTCGGAATTTGTCTCATTCTGGAGAAAGAGAATGACAAAGGGGAGAGACAGAATAATTGTAGTAAATGGACGGGACAGCATGACCAGGGCCTGCTTTCTAATATCCGCTTTTTCCTCATCAAATTCAATAAATACCGGCTGCCCGATAGTAAATCTCATTATAGAAGAGATTATGATCACGATAATTCCCCAGTTCCAGAGACGGAATTTTACATCCATGCCATATCTTCTCGCTGCAAAATAATGCATAACCTCATGAGAAATTACTACGCAGGATCCAACTATGAGAAACATCACTGCAGCACTTATCTCAAATTGCGCTGGAGAATATGCATAATAAAAACCTCCGGCAAGAACAATTGCAGCAATGACGGAAACCGCGATCCAGTGTTGGAAGACCCGGATATATCTTTCCTTCTTTTCGCGCTCATTTTCATCTTTTGGAGCAAAAAATCGTTCATTGATATAATCAACAACCCCCTCAAACACTTTCGGAAGGAGCTTTGGTAAAAAGATGAGGAAAAAGACAAAACTCATATCCAGTGCGGGAAGAGGCGTGTTCATATTATACGGCGTGTCAGCCATCTGATATTGCTTAACATCGATGGAACCCGTGTTGTTACCTTTCACCGCGGTTTTACCCGAATTGGTACTTGAAATTTTCTCAGTATTACCGATAAAATTGCAGTTAGATAGAGTCTGGTTAGTGGATGTAAAAAAGTAGATGCCTTTCCAGTTGTTGATTAACGTAACATTTTCAATAACAGGGTTCTGATAAAAAATCACATCAACCCCGACTTTACAATTTGTCACCGTTACATTTTTGATCGTGAGATTCGTGAATGGATAGTCAGGTCCTTGATACCCTGCGGAGAAACCCATGGCTCTCATCAAATACCCGTTTTGTTGCGGCGAGATGGTCTTAACGGGATCCAGTTCTTCTGATGCAATACGTATCTGTTGAATTCTTTTATCAGCCTCGGTGCAATCGATGGTATGTCCCATCCCGTCGAAGGTCACGGCATTCGAGGATATGACAATAAACGCAGCTTCTTTCTGATCATTTAACTGAATTATATCAGGAGTATTGAGATCACGATCTAAAAAGTAATATCCCGGAGCCAGAATTTTCTGGGGTGCAGAGATGGTCCGGATAACCTTAACATCCTTAATAACGGGACACTGCCCGTTGGATTTTACATAACTTTGTCCTTCATTACTCAGTAAATACCCGATAAAATCCTGTTCTTTCGGATCTGGATTATTTCCCGTGTAAACATTCAGGTTCTCGACAAAGGGGTACTCTCCTGAAATAATCGTATCCAATGATGGTGAGATCACTGATGAGTCTGTTTGTACGGATACCGGTGTTATCTGGCTTTTGGGATTGAAGGAAAAATCCGGATCGATATATTTGTATTCCGTGTAACCGATAGCGGTAGGATCATTTGAGATAACTTTGAGAATATCCAAATTTGAATTCATTTCTACCTTGGCAGGCAATCTGGTTTCGCGCTCTTCAAGGATGGACTTGAAATATGTATGGCCCGAGGCGAGGTTATCTTTGTTTGCTGACGCTTTTTTTCCAACAGTTAGAATCGCACCACTAACTCCACCGAAGAATTTCCAGTTTTTTTTCTCATTATGAAAGATATCCCGGATATCTTCTGCAGATAATTTTGAAACGGGATTATCTGAATTTACGATAAATACATATGCCGTCCTGCCGATCAGATATTTTTTCAACGCCGCATTGTCAGGACCTGTGCTGCTTTCGATATCAGGGCCCAGTGCAATATCGATTGAACCATCCGATAACAAACGAAGGGCAGATGAACTGTCGGTTCCTGTAACTACAATGGATACGCCCGGGTGCGACTGGGAATAACTGTCAGCGGCATTCTGGATAATTGGGACCATTTTATCCCATCCAGCGACTTTAACAGTTTCAATTGCGGAAACGTGTCCAATACCTATGCATAAAATAAGGAGACAATAAAAAAGCAAATTTTTCCTATATTTTTCTGCCACAGGGTAATGTATAAAGTGCTATTGAATAAGGATTACGGTTTGGTGCTTAGACGACTAACCTCTTACAAACATATACTACAAAAATCTGAACGTATGTAATACCGTTATTCGGTCCATTATCCCCTCCACACCCACACCGTCGCTCTTCTCCCCCCTTCCATCCAACACAAGAGCACGCCGCCTTACCGACACCACATACAGCACCTCCCCGGCCCTGACATTCGGCGCTTTTCCTGACGCCGATAATTTTGCAGTTCCAGCATCCCCTGGCACATCAACCCAATAGACAATCTCCTTTCCCCCCCGGTCATCGCTTTATTGATCTCTTCGGTAGGCCATACAACCCAAGAGGTCAAGGCAAGATAGAACGCTATCATAGAACTCTATAACAAGAGCTGATCTGTCTTAAGGAGTTCCAATCTTTATGCCACTTTAAGCGTGAACTCTGGAAATTCGACCACCAATACAACCACTGGCGCAAGCAGGAGATCCTAGGATGGTTGACTTCGGCATCAGTATATCACAACGAAATCAATTTCAACAAAGACCGAAAATATATCCAAAGCGGACAAAAACTCTGTCAACAAAACGGACATTAATTGTGGCACTATACACGTAGGAGATCTTATACTGGATGACTCCCCCATTAATCTACAAACAACAAAATCAATTTCAACAAAACCGAAAATTATCAAAAGCAGATAAAAACTTTGACATTAAAACGGACATTAAATGTGACCTTCTACAGTTAAAATAGCAAATTACCCAAATTATATTAACTTTTTGGGGGAATAAACAGTAATATGGTAAAATATAAATTAATTATTCTCTGTTTTTTGCTTTTTCTTGCATTATTCGTTAACTGTTGTGCATCGGGTAATAGTCCGGAAAGTAATCTCAATCCAATACGTCTGAAATCATCAGAATGGACATCTGGTGAATTTTTTGTGGTAGACCATGTAGATTATGTATTTAAGTCATTTCCGGAAAGCGTTGAGGTTCCATCTGGGATTTTATCCGTTGACAGGACTCGTGTAATAAATGAGCAACAACGGAACATAAATGAATCAGGCATCTCACTTTTTAATGGAGTTATGATAGTTCTATTTGGTTTTGGAGTGCTTATGATACCTGTTTCCATTGGATTACTAATATCGTATTGGTACCATAAAATAAAAGGAGTCTCTGATCCCGGTGATGCTGATCCAAAAGCAGCTCTAATAGTTCTCTTTATTGGAATATTGTTTGTAGCACAAGCAGTTCTCTTGGGACCAAATTCCCCATTGCATGCTCCGGTTGGTCCATTAGATCCGGTAGAAACCCGAGGTTGGTATTTCAATTCAACTGATAACCACAGCAGTTCTTTATGGATTGATAACGGGAGATCTCAACCAGTCATTGTGTATAACCAGGTCGGAAATGAAACATATGAGATACCTGCTAAAAGTATTGTGGAATTAGTTGTATCATCAGGAATCTTACATATGGAACTAAAAACGCATGATGGTTTGTATCTTAAAAGTGTAAATCTATATATTAATCCCTCATTATCAGGCAGTATTTTTATTTACAATATAGATAATGAAAACCGGTATAAATTTGAGAGGACATATTATTGTAAATTTTGCCACTAACCTAGTTGAACACTCTTGGGGGCTTCGGCAAGTCTTCGCCTCCGTAATTGGGAGAATATCTAGTGCGCCCCCAACTCCATTAACCCTTTTAATTGTGCCAATCGTCAAAACAAGCCAATTTTGAAATTATCCTTGTTTCCCGATATTGTTTCCAAAGTTGATCCACGCGTCTCATTGTTATATTTTGGATCTTCGCTATCACTTCGGATGATTCTGTCTTTTCATTCTAACAGATTATCCCCATTATCTTCTTCCTGGTCAACTTCATCTTTGAGCTTGTTTTTTGCTTAACTTCTGATATAGGAAATACTTTCGGAACTCTACAAATTTTGGAATAAGTAAATTTATTATATAGTAGTGGAGTGGAACATCTAAATTTGTGGGCATTTTCAAGAGTATTTCATTCAACAATTTAAACTGTCCTCGACCACTACGTCTCGCTTGCGCTCTCTTCCATTCCGCCCCGCTCACAGACACTCACTTGCTTTTTTCTCGGTGTATTGTTGAAACGATGACGCCCCTGGCTTGTCGCAGGTGCCGGCGCCAGCGGCTGCTTAGGCACACTCCTCACACCATGCTCCGCATCGTGTTCGTCGCTGTTGATCGGGCTCATGACTAACGCTCAGTGACTCGTCCGCACGACGCATCAGGGGCTCGGACTCACCGCTGATGCGTAAGGCGGATATCCGGGATATTATCCTTTTGTTGTCAACGGACGGGCTGCATGACAGCGTGGACAAAGAGACGATCGGGGAGATTGTCAGGAATCACAAGGATGATTTATCCATAGCGTGTGATTTACTGGTTGCGAAGGCGCTGGATTGCGGGAGCGAGGATAATGTAACGGTTGTGGTTGTAATAGAGAATATCTGAGAGGGTTCGATTTCCAGGACCCCTCTGTTTTTCCTCATATGTTGAAAAGAAAATGTCATTATCGTATTGATACAAATTAATATAAAAAGAGCCTTTAATTTAATAGAGAAATGAATATGAAGGGATTCTGCTGGTTAATTTTACTGTTATTTGTTGCAATCCTAATACCATCGTGTATCGAACACGACGGGCAGCTTGAGCAAGTGAAAACACCAGTTTGGAATAGAAGCGACATTGAAATAGAAAAAACGAGTGGAGATAAAATATATATTTATAATAATAAGATAAGTGGAGACAGACCGCGATTCTACGATGGTGTTATGCCATTTAGTTATAAAATTGGATATCCGCCTTATGGGCTTCCAGGGTATGCTTATGGAAGTGAAAGACCTTTATATTATGATTTTGGAAATTATGTGACTTATTTCGTGTATAAGGGAACAATTGTAATAGGTGCTCAAACGTTTGACAAAGAAGGCCATTTGGTCGCCGAAGTTGAAAATATTTATTATTACATCACTGATGAAAAGGGACAGGGTATTGATATTGAAGAATTTCATTATAATCGGGATGGCAAGCTTGTATTCAAATGCAAGAGTCAAATTGATCCTTACAAAGGTAATAAAATAAAGGAAAAAGAAAAAATCGGTAATAAGATACGAGATTATTACTTCATTTGGCCTATCTAATAAGACGAAGGGGATTGTTCTGCAGGTCCATGGCGGAATGAAAGTGTACAGTTGTGACGGAATAGAAATGTACGCCCAAATACATAATTCCATTGAAATTTATCGCAGAAGAAACCCTAACAAAGACCAATATTAAAACGCCGCAGTTTCCGCTTCTCGCACCACTCCAGCAGCTTGGGGAATACCCGTTTTAATAGATAATTCCGCCCGGCGTGCATACCATCCCACATTCCGCAGATCTTTTTTCATGAATAATAATTTTCATACGTCGGTCCAAGCAATTGGAGGATTTTCCGCAATTCATCGGTCATATTAGCAATTTTAGTCATTCGTCGATCCCCAATCACCACCGAGAATTCCCGCACTCTCCTAAACCTGAAAAATACCCATTTCAGGGTAGGCCGGCTTGTCTGTTTTTTCGTCTGGCTGGTAACCGTTTCACCGGAACGAACCAGTTCCCGCCTAAGCCTGAATTCAGTCATCGAATAAATGAACAAACAGAGCACCATAATCATCGCAAGAGCCTGAATGCGCGAATTCTTCTTCAGAAATATCTCCGCGACTCGGAATGATTTATCCTTCAGGAATCGAAATCCACCTTCCACCGATCCCTGCCCCTTGTAATAGGTAAGAAGGGTATCGGCTGAAAGTTCAGGATCATTTGTCGCCAGAACAAACCTGCCTAATCTCAATCGTTCCTGATCGATAGATTTGTCGTCGTATTCAATAGTAGCAGAGATTGAAAATGAAATAACAACCGGGTCACCAATTTTTGGTCGGCCACGACGTTTCTCAGTTTTTCGGGTCACCGGAATAATCTCAAAATCCTGGAACCGGTATCGGCAATGGGCTTGTATCCATTTCTCTGCAGCAGCACGAGCATCTGGTTCGCAGGCAAATTCAACGGAGCAGAGTTTCCTTAATGTCGTATTATCTGTCTTGAAATCTTTCTCCAGATTATCGTGTAATGTCTTCTCCTCTCGCTTATGCATCATTTTAGAGTGAATGACAACCCACTTCTGGCTGATGTCGGCATAATTCTCCAAGTGCTCGGAATATGAATATCGGTCATCGAAACAAGTAGTGAATTCAAGGTTAGAATTCATCAAATCTTTAACCCGGGAAATGGTTGCTGGTGCGTGGCTGATCCAGAACGTGTGTTTCCCTAACTCTAGAAGATTTTTTTCAGTGTAAAATGCAGAATCTGCGACATGGTAGACTTTTTCATCTGATTTCAGATTTTCTACGAGGGACTTGATGATTCTCCTGAGTGTTTCTTTGTCGGATTCGTTTCCGGAGAAGGTCTGAAGAAAGAGTGGGACCCCGTGTTGGTTTGCTGCAATCCCGAGAACAAATCGTTAGAGATCCCATCTGCCATCTTTTGGATGGCCGTAGGTGATCTGGATCTCTCCGGTATTGGAGTCAGATTCGTATTCACCGCTTACGCTGAAATTCGTGGTGTCAACATGGACGCAATGAGAGCCAAATTCGGTCGGTAGCAGACACTCTGCTACGATCTCATTGAATAATTCTGTCGGCCCGTACTCCGCGATGGCATCCAATGTTCTTCCTAGGACGTCATCATTGAGCTGATCCTGATGAACGCCATCCCCCAAGAGTCGTTCAACTGCAATATCTTCGTAGAAATCGGGAAAAAGATAGAGACGGCGTTCGACAAAGCCAAGTCCATTGATCGACATGGCTTTGGTAACTTTGGAGTGAGGCAAGTTGTGATGACGCGTTTTGGGGATTGCCCGATCGATTATTTTTGCTATACCCAGTGCGTCAAAGGCTCCGGCTACTATTCCAAGATGGTTTACTGAAAGGATCGAATCTTCATAAAATCCCTCAATTATTGCCACATTCTAGATTTTAGACTCATTGTACAAAGATCTTTTGGTTGAATAATAATTCTGGAGGTCTGATTCTTACTGCGGATTGTGGGATACCATTGAACGTGCTAATGATAGAAACGCTGACGGTTTACATAGATGTGGAAATGGATAATTGATAATGTTATATTGTACCCAGAGGGCCTTCCAAACTATCGACAAATGTGAGACGGTACGCCATTGGTGCTGCTGGCAGTCGGTCTAAATATTGCATTTTAGATCTCACTGCCTTGAGCAGTTTTCCGTTACAATAAAACCCTAAATATAAATCCAAATCTTCTTTGTTTGGAGAAAGTTCTACGACATTATTATCATATATTCCTGTGCTTGCCAAGGACTTTTCTGGATCAAATGTTTCACCTGGCATTAATATTTGATTGGGATACTTTCTTGGAAAACTCATCGCGTATCCATCCACTCCCAAGAAAGAATATCATATCTCATCGAACTCGACAGGGGCACTTCCATTATTTTTAATAGAATAGGCAATGACGTACTGTCCTTTATTTGTCATTGCACCACCAGTTATCTCAAGATTCGTTTGATTATCAGAGCACCCCATAATGAGAAAAAATGCAAAAAGCGTGAAACAACCTATGATATACATATTCTTCCCTGATATCATTTCTCTCACCCCGCGGGTCTGTCGAGTCATGATACTATTTCTCATAGATTTTAGCTTAAGACAACTTGAACGTTTCATCAATTCACCAACCAAAATATCTGTAAAAAACTGATTAGTTCAATCAAATAAAAAATGCTTGCAGATATTTCAAAAGAGAAATAAACCAGTCAATCATCACTTTTATCCAGTATCACTTTTATCCTGTCGATCGAACGGGATTTTGAAAAAATCATTGATCTGTTTTAATTCTACAATATTCACTGGGGGGATAATTGGCCTCCCTAAATAATATGAATCTTCACGAAATATATCTAACAATTTAAAATTATAGTCTTTTTCAGGTTCACTTACACTCGGAGAAGACTCCAAACATTCCTTCCAATCCTCATTGAACGGTAATAATATGGTTTTGAATATGGTTTTGCTAATCAATATAGGGATTCGGATACACTTGCTGGAAATAGTTGAATTGAGGTTTTTCTCGAGGTTATTTAAGGATTCATGAAAGTTACCATCTGAAAGGAAGAAGATGACCGGATACTCTGGATTTAAACTGGATTTTTCTGGGTTGTGCAGGGATT
The DNA here is from genome assembly GCA_964590895.1 of uncultured Methanoregula sp. GTDB lineage: Archaea > Halobacteriota > Methanomicrobia > Methanomicrobiales > Methanospirillaceae > Methanoregula. The sequence goes on from CAZPYV010000006.1 coordinate 24,494, forward strand.
TTTCTTGATTATACCAATATGTATTCCCAAAAGGATATTGTCTTACCGGGAATGCACGATTAATTTTTTCAAGAAAAGGTTTAAGGAGGAAAAACGCTGCTGATGGTTGTGACGCACCTTCAATAACCTCTAATTCTTGAAATTGAAATGAAGACAGTGGAACTATTTCAGGATTGGTGAGCCATCTTGCCGATGTGGATAATTGGATAATCCCGATGTAGGGATCTAATGAATAACTCCGTGAAAAATTTTTAAGATATACAACAAGATCTTGAATTCCTTTATTCACTAACGCTATTTTATCACCCTTCATTGACGAAGAGCAGTCTGAAATGATAATAACATGCAACCTGGGGAAAAATTTTTGGGGGATGGGTATACAAAATTGATATTTGCAGTACTTGACGATATCTGAAACATGAACCAGCCGGAAGGGAAAAGCACAATCTCCCTTCGGATCAGTAAGGAATTCTTCGAGTTGCTTAACATTATAATCAATCTCCGGGACCGTCATAGATTCGTTTTCACGCTCGGCACTATTGACTGTAAAAGGGACTGCAGAAATAGATTCAGGAGATTTATACTTCCCAACCGCCACGGGAATTTTATAGCCAAAATCCTGGATTGTACGTGAAATATCTCGTTTAAATTCTTGTGGGGATTTTTGAAAATTTCCATCTGAAAAAAGAAATATCATTGGTTTTTCTACGGACGATGTCCAGAAAAGATCGCGTAGTACATGAGCCAATTTTTGTAATGCATGATCGGGCTCTGCTTTATATTCAGATTCCCCTGCGATGATATCTTCAAATTTGTATGATGATAACGGAACAACTGATGGACAGGTCAGCCATTTAGAGAAATAATCAAACTGAAGTACTCCAATGTACATTTCAATTGAATGGGATTTGGAATAATCCCCAAAAAAATCCAGCAATTCCCTTATGCTTTTATTTACAAGCGCAATTTTCTCGCCTCGCATGGAAAAGGAACAATCGACAAGAAAAAAGATATTTACGCGTGCATTGATGACTTCGCTTATGCTTGAATTTTCCCTTGCCACGAGATCATTGTTCGTTAATGGCATATCATCAATTTATAAAAAACATCTATAAATAGGTTCTTTAATGGGAATCTATACTGTGATATGTTGGGTTTGTGTAACTCCATAACAGATAAAAGGTTCTTCTCCAAAATTAGGATGACATAAAAATTACCAGAAGAATAATCGACCTCCGTTTGAGATAATTCAGTGTCAATGAACCCCAAACGGAGTAAATACGAAACCGTATATAGGAATCCCATTCATATTAAGGATCACCGATGGAGAAAGGGGTTAGTAGTGAAGCAGGTTACTAAAAATACCTTTATTTCGGTCTTCTTTATGTGCCTCGTATACACAATTGCTCATAGCAGTATCTATTTTGGAGAATTCACTCCAATTAGTTTGAATTTTATCATAACAATTACATTGTTTTGCCAATTCAAACATCCGTTTGGTATGATCTCTTGCAATAGCATCATTTTGCAAAATCCTATACACGATAGTGGTGTCTGGTCCAAAAATGTAATCCATCGATTTTTCAAGAAAATTTCTATTTTGTAGTTTATAACAATCGCTAGCTGTTACATCATAGTATTTTTTTGTCTGGATTAATTCTTCATTCATTTGAGTTATGAGAATATCTTCTGCTGGATTCATTGTCGTATACTCTGAGTTGCTGATACAGCGAAAATTACAAGTGAGATCTGAATTACCCTGACAGAAAACTCGACATATTTCTTTTTGGTCTCGTTGAGATTGCTCCGAATTAAATCGTAAATTATCATTAATTCTCTGTTGCTCCATAATAACGTCATTCGCTTGTTTTTGCAGATTGTATTGAACTGATGGGGGCATACTATATGATGGGGAATAAGCACTTACCAATGTTGAATAAAAAAACAGAATTAATGAGAGAGCAAGTAATATTTTGTATTTTGTCATAACGTAATCCCGAAATTAAAATAAAATGTAAATTCACTGTTATCCTATTAATTATATCGTTTAATAAATTATGGAGCACCCCCAGTTGCTGGGGAATCTTTAGGTAACCCTTCATTTGTGGGGACCCGGGCGGGTATCGCGAGAAGACCTATCCCACCGTTTTTTCTTACGACTTGAACTTCAATAGTATCATCTCTGTGAATCCCATACTCATGGAATGGTTCGGTGAGGAGGATTCCGTGGAAGCGATCAGTATCCTTGAAAAATTTTTGTAATCGAACCCATATCAATTCCGGTTTATCGTCCCCAATTCCAGGTAGGACTGCCATGACATCATCAAAAAAACCGTGTGCCCGGAACGAGTCCAACCAATAAAGCTCTCGGATCGATATAAGAGCAGGACTTTCATAGAACTTAAGCCAGTCCGGCACAACGGGAAGTCCAAAACCTTGAATCTGCGCAGGAGAGAACTGATATAATGTTAGATCTTTTAATGCAGAATAACCGAGTTTCAGATAGACGAGATCTTCAAGAAGCAGTATAGCAGCAATGGGATCCTTCCGTGACCGGATCGTGCAGAGGCATTCAACCTTCATACTGATGCCACATTCATGATCAACATAAACATATCCGATACATGCATTTGATTCAGCAGGAATTTCCGGAAACCTCTCGCGTAATGCCAGTATATATGGCGCGAAATCTTGTGTGAGCACCCAGGTGTTGATAAAGATCCGGACAGGGTGACCTTTGTCAGCTGGTACCCTGACTGAACTATCCATTTCTGACTGATTGTCCTGACTGTCAGTCATTTGATGAATACCTCAATTGCCGGGCAGTTCTTATCCCATTTACCATCGAGATTAAGTAAGACAATCTTAAGCACCTCGCCATTCGTGCTTTGGATATTCAGTGGACGAATTCCCTGATGTTGTATCAGGTCTCTTAACAATACTTTTACTCTCGGGACAACATATTCGTCGACATAGAGTAGGAGATATATTCCAGTAATAGTTAGTGAAGGTAGTTCTTTTATTATGAATTTCAATGTTTTCAGTAAGTGCAACAATGTCATGATGGGTATTATCAAACCATTTTGAATTGAAGATCATGGAAATCAGCCGATAATTGGATTTCAAAATGACGGGATAAAATGGTATCTAAACGTAGATACCAATTATTCTGCCGCAGGTTTAGCTAAAATCTGTTTCAACGAAATGGCGAACTGGCTCCTGCATTTTTCACAAACATGGCGGTTTATATCGAAATCCTCGGTTTTCCAGTGATAAATCAGGATGCATTCTCTTTCCGCACAATCGTCAACATGACAAGCACGAGCAAATATTTTAAGGACTTCTTTTCCTACCCGCTCTTTCAAAAGATTTTTATTGGTCGTTTCTTTTTTGAAACGACAAAGGGATACCAAACCTCTTGTATTTCCGCCAAATCCAAAGATAAAACGCGGATGTGGAAACAAATCCCAGATCCCGATATCTGTGATACCAATAACTATATCTCCGTCGATAGTGTCTAATTCTTTGGAGAAAATTTTCTGCCTACCATCAAGTGTATCAATATGAGGATTGGATTTGCGGATTAATGGAAATGATGGAACGATTTGCAATTCGGGTTCAAATGACATCACAAATGTTTTTAAGTATTTAAGTAGGAAATATGAAATATCGTTATCAATATCCCCAAAAATAACGAGAGTTACTTTCGGGGTGTTATCTTCTTTTTCTGCCCCATCACTTTTTGACATCAAAACACCTCATTGTTTCCCTCAATTTTCGTGGAATTTTTGAGAGGCTGAACACTTTAATATTTTTTTGTTTCGTGCCATAATAAGCACGTTCATCAAATCGATCAGTAAAAAGGTAAACATTTTTAGAGAAAGCCAAAGCCAGATCCATGCAGGATAAAAGCGGTTGACTCAGGTCTATATATTCAAGGAGATTTTCGGCTGATTCAGGCGGATCAGAAAATGTGGTGAAACACACCCAGGTATTTTTATTATCAGGATTTTTTTTCGCTGATCCGACAAGAACATAATTGGTATCAAAAAAAACTCGCCAATCCGGAACGCCTCCAAAATTAACTACATACACTGCACCGTTTGTTACTTTATTCTGCTTAACAAATATTTTATCCAAATGCTGATATCGTGTAGTTATTCTTGGCTCAAACCCATCTTTCAAACCACAATGGAATTCTTCCGTTTCATACTCTTCAGAGGGTTTAAGGTCCAGGTACCGGCTTTTCAAGTAATTCATGAATTCAAGTTCATGGTGTTTAGATTCATGTGTCCGTTCGAAATATTTTATGCCACTTCTTTTACGATGCAATCGGGGTGCGGATGTAATGCCATGCGGTAAATGCGATTCTTCTTCAGATGGGATAATTAAAATTCTCTGCGATTTTAAAGGATTAAAATCATAGTCAAAATAGGTAGAGATTGTACAATTGCTTTCTCGATCTGCTCCGGGATAGGATCTCGCTCTTTTTAATATGCGTCTTGCATAGGTATTATCTCCACAAAATAGTGAAGCTGATACGATATTATACAGATCCGGATAGAGTTGTCCATCTGTTAATGCAAGCTTCATTGAATAGTCTATAGTTTCTTTAATATCAACAGAATTTTCTCGTCCTTCGTCAGAATAGAGATCCAGCATCCATTTTTCGCGGGCAACCTCATTATCTCTGAAAATATCGTACTGATACATAAAATATGGAACTTCAGGACTTATTTTAACAACATCCTCTTCCTTCACGTTGCAGATCACGGTAGGAACATAAAACGTATCATCAAAACTTTCCTCTGGTTCATGCAGGTATTTCAGCACATTTTTGAAGTGAGAAATGGCGCAGATAAAAAGTATTTCTTTATCTTCTTTGAGTAATTCGTTCAAACGCATGGCCATATATCGCTGCCGTGCGTCAATGTATGCTGATATCAAGGGTGACTGGAGATTTGAATAATTGATACTTCCAATCCGACCGGGCAAATGATAGAAATAGGACTGTTGTTTTTTTCCGTATGTATTCCCTGAATGGAATAACTTTGGGAGATCTATGCCATACCCTTCAGCTTTGGAAATGACCTCTTTTGCTCCAAACTTCTGATACAGAGAAATAAATCTCTTCCATTCTTTCATTTTCCCGGTTATTGGGAGACTTGTATCGATAAATTGAAGGGCTGTTCCAAATTCAAGATATGAACGTACAGCTTCAATTGATGCACAAGAGGGGATAATCGGGATAGCTCGATTCAAGGGATCGACAATGAGGGAAATACGGGGTAGTCTTTTTACGGCTTTGAGGACTTCTTCTTCTAAACTGTGAGGAAGATCTACTGCGACTACGAAGTTCTGGTTTTTTAAGTCTTTTACTTTTTTTCTTACTTCAATAGCGTATTCCGGGATTCCTCTGATGTAAGGTATGCAGTGAAGGTTTTTTGGAACGGATTCACTCAACATGTATGTCTCCAGGAGAGTTGATTATGCCCTGGACTGCTTTTTCAATATTCAAGTCACCATTTCTCTCCAGTTTCATGGCATATTTTGTAATGTTAATCGCATCACGAATTGAAAATTCATAAGAATCATCTTTTTCCTTCACTGATTTCAGATATTTGATGATAGAAAGTACCAGTTCTTTGGAGGCATACGGGATATTCAACTGTATGATCTCAAAAATCTCTTTTTCGTTGGGTGCTTTCACAGAAATAATTGGTTTTAATCTGGATTCTATATACCCAGGAAGGTTATAGGTTGATGCATCCTCATTCATGGTTGCAACAAGCCGGAACTCCGGATCTGCCTTTATTTTTACCCCGGCAATAATGGATTCTACATATCTTCTGTCATCAAGAAGGGGTGCAAGACTCGCCCAGCTTTTTTCATTCATCCGGTTTGCTTCATCAAGTACACACACACCCCCAGATATCATTGCGGAGACAAGTGCACTCGCGCGGTACATAATTTTGTGATCGTGGCTGATTACCGGAGTAACAACCAGATCTTCCGGGTGCATGTCTGAAGTGCAATTTATAATGTAAATGGGAAGATTGTATTCATTGGCAGCGGCGCATGCAAGTGTGGTCTTTCCGGCTCCTGGCATACCAACAAGAACCGGATTCATCAATTTGTCTTTTTCGTTGAGTTTCAGCCAAGACGCAATCAGAAGACGGTAGACTTCAGTTTGACCTATCCACTTGAATATATTTTCGTCAGGTTCACGGAGATGAATCTCGGCATTGTCAATGATAACAGATCGAACCGGATTTTTTTTGGAACTTTTTTCCTGATTCTTCATATAATCTGGATAGTCAGTGGTTTGTATAAATCTTTTGAAATGATTTTCCCATTATTATCTTCGGAAAGCATTCAACATCGTATTAAAATTACGAATTAAACAAAAAATCAGATAATTTGATCGATTTTGGCTTTATTAGAATGGCACTCTGTATTTTTAAATTCTGGAATTCCCAGAACTTGCTTTCTGAATGATATTGCCTCAAGAGGCTTTCAAAGAGACATTTCAAAGTTTTTTGTTGGTATTTTGATGAAACGTTCAAGTTCTCATAATCAAAGATCCAATAAAAAAAAATTTAAGACATTACATACAAATTCCAGAATATGATGAGATAATGAAAAACATTACAATCCTTGCTATAACGTTTTGTATATTGCTTGTTACAGGTTGTACAACAACCCCGGCGACTACAAATTCGCCGGGATCGGTCTCTACCATCCCTTTGCCTGATGGTAAAACATCGCTTTCTTCCTATGAATCTTCCGATCTCTGGGAATATTTCCCGATGGATACAGGAGCGGAATGGACTTACAATATTAAAATTGATGACGTCAAACCGGCACGGGCTGAAGAAATATGGATAACTGGAAAGGAAGAATATTACCATTTTTCTGATAGAGTATTTTTCAATCCAATTTCAGGAGTGAAAAATTATCATTTAAGAATAAAAGTTAAAGGGCCAGAACAGGAAACGCAGCGACCGGGAACTATTGAATTGGAGATCTTGAGAGACGACCTTGGTCTTTTCAGACATGCCAATCAGATTTTCTGGGGGAAGCAATTGAACCCTTCTGGTTGGGGGGGCAACAATATAATGGAAATGGGGATTGAATATTCTGCTGACTCTCTAATGAAATTTTATCCTGAATATTCTCAGCAATTAAAGGATGCAAGTTCGGTTCATTCCAGCAGGGTGATATTTTTTGGCGGCCGTAATATGGCAAAGATGGATAAATCAATAGGTGAGAGCAAAATAGAGACAATCTCTTGTTTAGGTCTTGACAGTAATGTTCCTGGTTATAAGGGAATTCCTTGCCTTCACTTTTTTAGAGAGGTGTATCCACCTGTTGACTCTCCTGAAATTAAAACCATCACTGAAGATAGCTGGTTTGCAAAGGGCAAGGGTTTGATTCGGTTTGAACAGAAAGTAGGTGGAAAACCATCTATGACTTGGACAATTGAATGACTCCCCATAAGGTTATAGATAGGAGGTTGTTGAAAAATAATTGCAACCTCTAAACTCGAAGGTTAAATAGTCAGACGGGGACCTTAAATTCTCTAATTACAAACAATGTAGCCGGCAGAATATCATGCTTAGCTGTGCTCGTCCACACTCTACGACCGGCTCCCTCTTATTCCTTCCCAAAACCCCATTTTTCAAACCCCCCGGAAAAAACGACGACCTCTCAAAAAGATCTCGAAAACTCTGGCTATTATCGGGATCTTGCCTTCCTGAAAATCAAAAAGAGTACGTATTGTCTGGTCAATCGATTTGTATTGGTATACAAACATCATTTTGCTGATATCTTCTTCGGATAACATAATTTCATTTTTAAAAAAAACGGTTTTTATTTTTTGAGGTGCCTGAAGGATTAATTCATTCGATTCATCAACACAATATGAAAAAGGAATTTTTCTTTTATGATTTCCATAAGACCCATAGACATACTCATCATCAGATTCTTGTAAAAGTACAAAATTGTAATAATCTCCCATCTTTGATTTATATATAATCGCACAATTAGTGGGTAAATTCGCAGCGAACTTCTTAAATTTGTTTAACTTTACTTTAAAATAAATCTGATAATCTGTTAATGAGACATGGCCTTCTTGATATACTTCGTTAAAAACTTTGGCAACATCTTTTAAGGGATATACTAATTCGGGTTCGGGTTCAGCATGAACCTTTCGAAATACAGGTCTTAACTTATTCTCAGCCTCAAGACCGGCATACAGCGTAACTCCGAATAATACAGGGGTGTCCTTAATATCCTCTCCGCGGGCACTTTTGTCGATTACATAATTGCCGGGATCTTTTTTAATTTCTTCATATGCCATTTGAGCAAACAGATCCCCCTCTGATTCGGCTAATCGGTCAACATAACAGTTCATACCGTAAATAAAAGTCTCTGGTAGGGTTTTTGCATTCCTATACTCTTTAAACGGGTCAGCACCGTTCTTTTTAATTTTTTCCTGAAGCAAATCGAACATCTCTGAGGATACCAGAGATATAAATTTCGTCCCATTTTTTGTTAAAGAATTTATTTTAGCAGAATTTACGTTGCGAGTTGGTAAACCCTGATAATTGATCCCTTCCTTATGATCTAAATAATTTCGTATTGTCTGGGTTATAGGTTTGAATTTATATACTAAAAAGATTTTACTAATTGCTTCATCAGAGAGTTCAATTTCTTCCCCAAATAATATCTCTTTTATTTTTCTATTTGTCTGAAGAATTAATTCATCCGATTTATCGATGCAATATGAAAAGGGAACTTTTCTTTTATAGATTCCAAAAGCATCATCATAAGCATTTTCCTCATCGAATTTCTGTAAAAGAACAAAATTATAATAGTCCCCTAGTTTGGATTTATAGATAATTTGGGAATCTAGGAGGATATCTCCGGAGAATTTATATCTGGAGAATAGCTTAAATTTATCCAATTTTATTTTAAAATAGATTGGATACGCTTCTAATGGTATTTGTTTTTCTGAAAATATCTCATATAGATTTTTGATTAAGTCTTTTAAATGGTACCCAGATTCAGGTTCTGGATCGCATTGAGCTTTTTGGAATACAAGTAATAACTTGTTCTCCCAATCAAGACATACTTGCTGGCTTACTCTGAATAAAATAGGGACATCCTTGATATCCTCTTCACTGGCACTTTTGTCGATTAAAAAATTACCGGGATCTTTTTTAATTTCTTCATATACAATCTGAGCAAATAAATCTCCATATAGTTCAGCAAGACGGTCAAGATCGCAGTTCATACCATAGATAAAATTATCTGGCAGCGTCAATGCGTCTCTGTACGATGAAAACGGATCTTTACTATTTAGTGCCTGAAGCGTTTCAAGCAAATTTAAATTTTCTATGGATACAAGTGAGATAAATTTCTGGTCCCTTTTTACAGGGTTTACTTTCTCCATTTTCAACAAATCCCAAAATCCCATTTTATATCTCATATTTCGGAAAGATGTACAAGAATCCTTTTAATAATCTGATAATGTTTTGGGTATAGTCCCATTCTAGCGACAAATTTTATGAAAAGAATATAACACATTTTCCTTAAAAAATCGCTCTTGGAGTCTCCAGCACATCGTGCTTCCGCCCCCGCCGCTAGGGCATCCCCCAGAATGCGATAACCCCTCACACTGTTGATGAAAATACCTCTTGAGCGGGGGTCAAGGGGGTGCTCCCCTTGGGTTGCTTCCCCCTTTGGGGGAGAGGGGGTCACCCTCATAGATGTCGCAGAGATTACTCAGTGACAAAAAAAATGCAAGCCTAAAAAGTTAACATTTTTTACAGTCAGTTACGGAAACTTTTTTTATGCGATTTTTCTCTCGATATTACTATTCAATTTTGGTGGTTGAAATAGGACTATACCCTTATAAAATTATTTTTACGTCTGAACGCAAAATTTATTTTTGGGGTTTTATAAGCACTTTACCCAATAATAATTACATTTTTCACTCATACATTTCCCATTAGCAGGACAATCTGCCAACAGAAACACAATGGCGAGGTCTGCTCACACTGCTCGATGGATAAAAGAATGACACCCCCAGCACCAAATATGCCACGGTATGCCCGCTTTCATGTAATGCATCAACTCTTTCGGTAATTGTGGGAAAGGTGGGGGCATGCGGTATTAATGGGATGGGACCAAAAAAGGGTACCGCAGATTAAATTTATGTTCAAATTTTGGGATCTTAAAAACTATGATATTGATATTAATATAATCAAAAATTTTTGAAAATAATTTTCGGGGTGATACGACGGTTATAACTTTAGATTTTGTCATGGGTAATAGTGTAGATACCAAACCCTATGTGCCCAGACTTCCCCAGAGCCCTAACCCCCCGGCAACATACAGATAGGTTTCCTCACTGCCGCAACGATGCCAGAAGTACAGGAACACGAGAGATCCGGTAATTGCGGCAATGATCTGGAGGTAGTTGCTTATCGCAAGAAAGATCTTGTCGGGCAGGAAGAGGATCATCAGGGCGAGCAAGACCGAAAGCCCCAAAATCACCCAGAAAAAACCGGTGATCAGTTTCAGGGACGGGCCATTTCCACACCCGGCCATATATACCGGAGCATTTGTCATAATGGAAGTTCTCTTGTAATCCTTAAAAAAAGATTGTGAATTCCGGCGTGTTTTTTAAGGAATAAAAAGGAGTGACAAAAAAATCAGATTTTTATCTCTCATACAGCAATAGCAAACCAGGACTAGGATTGTCCCATAGGATCCGCAATCGCCGGGCGTGTGAGTTTGTATAATCATCCGGCCTTAACCATTTGACCGGAGACCACGAAATCATGGACAATGAACTGCACCTGTACAGGAAAAAACATAATAATCAATCATACGACACATGTTTTCTGTCCGTTCTCCCAGATACCTGCAGTAACAATGCCCACGGGCCATAACCAAAAACGCCAGTCTTTTTTTTAGCTATCCGCGCAGCCTTTCCTGATCTCACTGACCGGGCACTTTCTCATCTGCACACCCGCGGTTATGGAGCGGCACGGTAATGTCTTTTACTTTTACCTTTCTCTCTCGAAAATATTGCATACTTCAGTTTCAAATCCGCGTTCTTTGGGGTTCGTTTGGTTTTTTATAAAGAAGCTGATCTGGCAATGTCAAAACGCTGTAAAAAGAACATGTCATAAAGGTTGTCCATTAGTATTATGGTTCAACGAAAATCATAGAATAGAAGATGACTGATAAAAAGTACGAATCATTGAAGATTGAAAATATCGTTGCATCTGGTGTAATCGCAGAGTCCATTGATCTTGTTACGTTGTCAGAAAAGGTCAAGAACTGCGAACTCAACAAGAAACGGTTTCCCGGTGCAGTCTATCGTATCGAGAAACCCAAGATTGCGGCACTGATCTTTTCTACAGGAAAGATAGTACTCACCGGTATCCGTGATGATAAAGCGTTAAAAGACGGACTTGCAATTGTCATGAAGTCGGTAAAAGGGGCGGGTATTGAAACACTCAAAGTGCCCAAAGTTGCGATCACCAATATGGTCTGTTCTTACAATCTCGGTAAATACATCAATCTTAACAAGGTAGTCATCACACTCAATGTCGAAAATATCGAGTACGAACCCGAACAATTCCCCGGACTTGTGTACCGGATCAAAGACCCCAAGATCGTTGTTCTTATCTTCTCTTCAGGAAAGATCATTCTCACCGGTGGAAAAAACCTTGAAGACATCAAAAGAGGACTTGACGTTCTCGAACATAAGCTTGAAAGCGCCCTGTAAAAATATTTTTTTTGCCTTTTTTTAAAATAGGATATTTGGTGTGAGAACCAGATCCCAATTTTTTTGCAATTGTTGCGATACGTGAGATTTTAACCGATTGTGTGATACGATCACAAATCAAGTCCGGGCAGGATCTTAAAAAAAGGACTAGGATTACGATACGGTGCTTTGGGAAGACCGAATCATCGATGAGATCCCATCTGAAAAAAGATAAACTTCTAAAACCTGCCAATACTTTTTTGTCAGTTCCACTAAACCAGCGGTGATGGCTCCCGGTCACCGACAACGGGCAATTTTGTGGGCTTGATGAGGACGGGTTCTTCTGATATACGGATCTTTTCAATAATGAGTTGCTTTCCCTTACCCGTCATAGCAAATACCGGAATCGAGATCCCGGCCTGCACAAGTGCAAGCGGCCCGGCAATCTCCCGGATGTGTCTGGATGCACAGGCAGTGACCAGATCCGATGCCCCGACAAGCCGGGCAGATTCCACTCGTGACAATCCGCTGACATGCACACCCACAATGAACGAGTGCGGGTATGCGGCACGGATTGCCTCTGCCTCGGCGGGTGCTGCAACAGTGACGGCGATGTGCCGGAATCCTTTGAGATATGCAAGAGCTACACCCGATTGCTGATCGATCCGTGCATTGCTCGGGTCAAGGACATATCCCCCATTCTGTTCGATCCTTTCTATGACAGAACTATGCGGAGATGTTGATACGAGCCCGGACATCCTGCCGCCGATGCCCTGTACCATTTCCGGTGTGGTGGCAACTACCGTGCCTACACCATCGCAGGCGACAACTGCTGCGTCAAGCAACCCTGCCTTTATGCCAAAACTGATCAGTTCTGATGCCCCGAACCCGACAAACGGCCGTGTATCCAGTACTTCCCGTGCAGGTGTGCACATGCCAAATGCCCGGATCCTGTGCTCAATGTTTGCTTTTACTGCTTCTGTCGTGATCTCCGGTACGGGAAATGCAAACCGTTTTGCCAGCGGACAGTCTGCGATGATTGGTTTTCCGACTTCGACAACCTTTCCATCGCGTACAAGTACGCGGCATCTGCCAATCGCTTCGATGATATGTTCATCTCGATGTGCTGTCATTACCTCAAGTCCTTAAGGATAATACCTGGTTTTAATATTCGGGTGCATTGGGGGTACACTTTTTTAACTATCTCATGTACGAAATATCAGAGAACATTGCTGGGGGTATTCTAATCACATCAAAAAAACCAAAATCGCTTGTAAAACACTCCGATTTTTGGTCATGTCACACAATCAGCTAAGATCTCATTGATAACAAAGATACCTAAGCGTCCAATGATATCAATCTTATCGAAAATGGATTCCGGCAAACGCAACATCGAAACCGGTTAAGTAGCCGATGTATGGAAATTTGTGTTCGCATGCGGCAACGACCTTTGAAGGAAAAAAAGGATCCATGATGGTGTATCCTTCCTCCCCCAGCTCCGACACTAAACCCTTAATTGATCGCATATTCAACTATCCATTATAATGGCACCCGATTCACGGGGGGACAGAATCCCGTTAGTGTCCAATATTCTGTTAGGATTCTGCGTTCTCTTTGTTCTCATACTTGCACCGGTTTTACTCTCCGGGTATCTTTGCGGGCCTGTCCCGGCATTGCATACAAACGAAACAGTCCATGTAAAAATCCTCGCGATAAACGATTTCCACGGTCAGCTGCCTGCGGGACAGACCATGAACAACCGGCAGGCCGGGAGTATTCCGGTCCTTTCCTCCTACCTTAAATCGTCCATGGCATCCGGGAAAGCCGATGGGATCATCATTGCCCTGCCGGGGGATGTGGTCGGGGCATCACCTCCCGAATCCGGGCTTCTCCTTGACGAGCCAACCCTGCTGTTTTTCAATGGCTATGCAAATCCGTACTGTGCCATCGGCTCGAACTCCCCCAATCCTTCCTGTAATATGGTTGCAACGCTTGGAAACCATGAGTTCGATAAAGGGATTCCGGAACTGATGAGAAAAATAAATGGTGGGAATGGTGCAACAAACATTACCCATCTCGTTTCCCCCTATCCCGGCACAAGAATTGACTATATCTGCGCAAATGTGGTCTGGGAAATGAACAATACACCGATACTTCCACCCTATACCTTGCGAAATGTCGGCGGGGTGCCCATTGCGTTCATTGGTGCGGATACGATGTACACACCCGTACTTGAGGGCGCTGCCGAAGTAAACGGCGTAACGTTCCTTAACGAAGCAGATTCCATAAACCGGTATATTCCGGAAATCCGTAAACAGGGGGTCCACGCAATTGTTGTCCTGCTTCACGAAGGCGGGAACCAGACTCCTTATGCCGGCCCCACACGGGCGAACAGTACGGTGACCGGGCGGGTGACCGAAATTATTCCCTGGCTGGATAGCGATGTTGACGTAGTACTGTCAGCCCATACACATGAGTTTACCAATACGTACCTGCCCAATGCCGGCAAAAAACCCGTGCTTGTCACGCAGGCGTACATGTACAGCATGGGGTATGCCGATATCGATCTCACCATTGACAAGAGCAGCGGAGACATCATTGCGAAATCCGCACAGATTATCCCGACCTATGCTGATCAGCCTCCCGGCACCAGCCCGGATCCTGCTGCAACGGCATTCCTTGCTGTGGATGAAAACGCTCTAGCGTCTATCGAGAACCAGTTTATAGGAGTTGCTGCCATGAATATTACCCGGGCCCAGAACAGTGCCGGTGAAGAGGCGCTGGGAGATATGGTTGTGGACGGGCAGCGGGCAGCGATGAAAACCGATGTGGGATTTGGTACCTCTGGAAGTATACGGGCAGATCTGGCAGCAGGAAATATTACGTGGGGCAACCTTTATGCAGTCCAGCCATTTGGCGACACGGTCCAGTCAATGACCCTGTCGGGTGCACAGATCCAGCAGGCCCTTGAACAGCAGTGGAAAGAGCCAATCCCTCCTCACAATCTCCTTGTTTCGGGACTAAATTATACGTATGATGCATCAAAACCCGCGGGCAGCAAGGTGACTTCGGTAACGATACGGGGTGTTTTGTTAAACCAAAAAACAATGTATACCGTTGCTATGGTCTCGTACCTTGCCGAAGGCGGTGACAGGTACACGACTTTTAAAGAAGGAAAGAACATAAAAAACGGGCCATTGGATATCGATGCACTTGTTGCATACATGGAATCATTGCCGCAACCAGTGAACGTGACCGTTGACGGGAGGATACAGAGGATTAACTGATGGATGGTTCATTGTTGCAATGAGGGGAAGTCATCGCACTATCATTATCAAATCGCCGTCACCGGTAATATTCCATCTTTCTGAAATTGTTACGTCGTCCCACGTACTTGCCCTGCCGAAAACAACTTCAATTTTTTCGCGGATTTTTGTTATTTTGTCGCTGTCATATTTTGCGATACGAGTTCCTATTCTTCTCATCTCCATTGGCCTGTGTAGTGCTTCCATGCTACAAAGTCTGAAGGATGGGGTATTAAATCGACAAGAGGGCGGGGTGAAAGTGAGCGAGGGGAAGGAGCATCCGAAAGGATGAGTGGACTTGACCGAGCACTAATCATATCAACAGCAAACCGTGGTCCATGCTATCGTTATGAGATGGGGAACAATGGGGATTTTTTTTTAAATCAATCGTAATCCCGGAACAAGGACGGGTTCTGTCTCCGGATCCACCAGCGCCTTACAAGGAATGTTCCCACTACAATAATGATAATCCCGGCAACTGCAATCACCATTGTTGTCAATGGCGTTCCTGATGAGGGAGATGTACTTGCTGCCGGTGCTATGGTCTGGGTTTGTGTTGGTGAGGTCGGACGTGTACTGATATTCAGGGTCATAATGGTAGTTGGGGCACTCAAGGGAATGCTCGTTTGAATTACGGTCACATCGGCCTGAGATGCGGCACCTTTCTGGTAGGCAACCGCAAATTCGGACATATGTGGTGCAATTGCCTGGTACGTTATTGTGCCCTGGCTTTCACTGATAACAGAGGTCGGCAGGGAGCTCCAGGTCTTTGCCGTGGGATCCCATAGCATCAACGCAATATCGTTTTTGGTAAATCCTTTATCGGCAAGCCAGCTGGCGGGGACGTTAAAGTTGAGAGTCACGCTTGAAATCGTTGTATACCGGGCAGGTGTTACTGCAATGTACTGGTAGACGGTTGTAGCCGGGGGAGGGATCGAACCCGGCAGGACAGCATGTGGCAAGGCCGTGACAATGATATTATTGACCCCGGTGCCCGTTACCGTGACTTTGGTGATCGCACTATTGCCACCGACATTGACTGCAATCGTTGCGGGAGATGCCAAAGCCGGTGCAACGGATCCTGAATCTCCACCACTACCGCCTCCACTGCCACTATCCCCGCCCCCACCGGTGCTGGATACTGAAACAACACCGAATGTCGACAAACCGTTCGGTGAATCACATTCGAAGAAGTCAGTGAAAGTATCAGCACTACTTCCAAGGTATCTTGTGGTCAGCATAGATCGTTGGCCATCATCAGCGATACGCATAATCTTAATTTTATCAGTAGTGGGTCCGTTGGCAACAACCCATGAATGGAGCACACTCAGGTTCAGTTTTACCGGATCTGCTGCACCCGTCAGGTTTGCATTGATAAGAGCAGTATTTTGGAACTGAACCGTATAAGCCACAGCACCGAAGTTCAGATTGTTGTCAGTAGCTGACAATTGGAATGCATTTCTAACCGATACATTCGCACCTTCAGTAATACTCTGTGTGAGCGTCACACCAGTTGGCAACTGGTTCAGGGGGAGGGTCACGGTTGAGGTTACTGTTCCGACCGTTGACGCGTTCAGGGCAGTGATTAAGGGTTCTGTGGTCATCACAACCTGTGAAATAGACGAGAGATTGATGTTGCCGTTGCTCTCGTTGACAAAATTAGTATTACTGACATATTTCATCCGGCTCCAGCCATTCCCCGGATTGTTGATAACCACGGTATTTGCTGACGGCAGTGTCACCGTTCCGTTGGTATTTGTCTGGTTGACTTCGATCATCTGTTTTCCGGTAGCAGATGTGGTGATAACAGATCCATTGATATTGGTATTGGAACTCTCGATTTTCGCAATCACCTGAAGCTGTTGCATAGTAGAATTCGTAAAAGCATCATTATCGGTTATTGTAAGCGTAACGTTGTACACCTGGGACTGGTTGAAAATGTGAGTGATGGAGTTGGTGCCCATTGAGGTGATATTGTTATCGCCAAAATTCCATTGATAATTCGTGATGGTTCCATCGGGATCTGTGCTTCCGGAAGCATCAAAACTCACCGTGGTGTTTATCTCAACCTGTGCTGGGGTGTAACTGAAGAACGGTATGGGGGAGCGTCCGATAGAGATATAGGATTTTTTTGTCGTTGTGTTGCTGCCGTATGCATTGCTCGCAATGAGCGTGACGTTGAATGCTCCTTTTGAAGTGTACGTGTGTACCGGGTTTTGCAGGGTAGAAGTGTTGCCTGCGATCAGATCCCCAAAGACCCAGGACCATGATGTCGGGTTGTTTCCTGAGGTGTCGGTAAACTGTACAGGGGCAGGAGGTGCAGTAAAGGAAGTTTTGTTCGCATTGAAGTCAACCGGGGGGGATACGATTGTTGTAAAGCCACTGGTAAGTACCTTAAACCGCCCGTTAATGTTGGTAACGACCACATCCCAGGTACCCGTAGCAGAACCCGTCAGATCGAAAGTGCCGGTAATTTTGTTCGGTGAGACCACCGTCACGCCGGTTGCAGGAATGGCGTCAAGTGCCACCACCTCAAGGGCATCGTTACCACGGGATGTGACAAATGCAAGGGACCGGGAGAGCGCAACACTGCTTGGCATTTTTAAGAGTGCTCCACCAGTCCCGTCCGAAATGCCGGTCTTGTATACGGGTGCAGAGGGGACGGTTATATCCACAATATCTAAGGTATTTCCCGAAAAACTGGTGACATAGGCATACGTTGCGTCAGCCGAGATCGCTGCAGCGACCGGGCCGTTTAAGTAGGAAACACCTGCTGTCTTGGCTATACTGCCCTTATGTACCGGCGCGGACTTATTGCTGATTTGGATGATCTCGAGCGCATTACTGGTATAGCTGGTGATATAGGCATAATATCCAATGACCGAAACACTTCGTGGGTTGTTAAGCAGCGCCCCCCCGGTTCCATCCGTTATGTTCGCCATGTGTACGGGATTGGCAGGATCTGATATGTTCACGATCTCTAAGGCATTGCTGCCTGAACTCGCGACATACGCATAGGGATAATTTTCAACAACGTCAACGCTGACCGGACCCGTCAGGAGCGCACCACCGGGATTATGTACAATACTGCCTTTGTGCACTGGTGAAGCCGGATTGGAAATGTCGATGATCTCAAGGGCATTGCTGCTGTAGCTTGCCACATACGCATAATTCCCCACAACAACGACACTTTGCGGGTTATCCAGGAAAACCCCGGTACTATTGGCAATGCTGCCCTTATGTTTCGGGGCAGAGCGGGTCGATACATCAACGATCTCCAGGGCGTCACTCACAGAACTTGCTACATAGGCATAATTGCCGGATACCGCTACACTGATGGCGCCTTGTAAGGATGCTCCTCCATCCCCGTCAACAATCCGACCTTCATGGACGGGAACAGAGGGATTGGTCAGGTTCACAATCTCAAGAGCGCTGCTGTTGTAACTTGCAATGTATGCATAATTGTTTGCAATGGTGACTTTGTACGGGTTGGCAAGGAGGGCGCCGCCCGTGCCATTAACAATGCTGCCAAAATGCCGAGGATTGAGGGAAGAGGATTTCAGCTTCACTTCAGCACCGTTAACAAAGTTAGTTCCTGCAAGGTTCGTTATCGTGACGCTGCCGGTATTATGGCCTGTCGAGGGGGTGATAGCAGTGACCGTTGGATCAGTTTTCCAGGAGACATTAAAGACCCAGAAATCCTGCGAGGTCCATTCGGTATTATTGAAGGTGGCGTTGTAGTCCATCCACATCTTGAGTTTATACTGGCCGGTAGAGCGGTTAGTCGTGTTCCCCCAGCTGTTTTGTATGATCCAGTAGTGGTTGGCAGTACTAACATCAGTCTTATTGTACCCCATAAGGATCATGGCATGACCACTTCCCTCGCCGGAAGATTCATTGTAATATGTCTGGTTATACTGGTCCATGTTCCAGATCTCATTCGGTTTATTATCCCAGAAGTCCTGGAATCGATCCCAGGCAGTTTTGTTGGGTAGCTGCATTGCATAGTATAGAACCTTGCCATCGGTCAGTGCAAGGGTGATATTTTCCACAGCGGCAGTCTGGTTCGAAGGGGTGGTTGCCAGTACCCGTTGTGCCACGATCTGGCTGAGCCCTGCATTCGGTGTGTTAGTCATGAGATTTTTTGGAAGCGTTGTCTGGGCATACTTGCTATTGGGGACATCACTATCCTTGTACGAAGCATTGTAGTTGTTCCAGGGCACCACAAACGGTCCCCCCAAATACGACTGGTTCACACCGGTAGTGTAGATATCGGCAAACGTGGAAGCAAACCCCCCGGTGCATGCCCAGTCATGGGGTTTTGTCATGATGATGTTCCCATCCATATAATTCGAGTTAAAGAACTGGATCGATAACGGTGTGGATGTTCCAGAGAATTTGTAAAGGGACTGGGCGAGAGAGCCGGTGCCGGCCCACACCCAGCAGTTTCCGCATTCGCCCTGACTCCACTCAGCATACGAGGTCTTGGGAAACTCATTGGCAAGTGAGGTCGGCACATCTGCTATTACGGATTCTGCATCATAGACCGATGCGTTATCATAGATGAGGTGTTCTTCATTCATATCCTCAAGGGAGAGGTTCATACGCCCTTCTGATAAATCGGCAGCCGCCAGGGGAATCAGAATGCTGAGAAGTACCATAAAGAAAAGGATGGCAATCGCAGATTGTATCGAAGACCGGTGCTGCAAAAAAATCCCTTGCCAATCTGCTTTGGTAATATATCTCCATGAAATGTATTATTATGTATCCGTAATGTTCTAAAAAAAACATAATTCTCATCACAGAAATCCATAGTCTGTTTTGTAAAAAACTCGAATTTGTTGAACGACACAATAATCTATGCCGGATCAATGACAGGATTCGTGGTGTGCCATCGTTTCCCTTTTTGTTCGGACTTCTTTTCCTTTTATTAGGAAAAAGCAGAAATTTTTTTTTGAATTGATGATAAAATTCATTGGCAAATTTTGTTAAATGATTACAATAGACTAAAATATTTTTTCTATAAAAGTAGATTAATCATCAATGGAATACGAGACAATTATCAAACTACAATACTGATATTTTGTATGGAAACCCGTTCGCGGCTCTGGGAGATTGATCTTTCCAGGGGCATTGCGATCCTTATGATGGTCTTGTTCCATACGGTGTTCGATATCAGTTTTTTTGGTATTGCACCCCTGGACGTCTCGACCGGTTTCTGGCGATACTTTGCTTATGCAACCGCTTCGCTCTTTCTCTTGATCGTAGGCATTTCACTGATCGTCAGCCACGATAAGGCACAACAAAAAATTTCAGGACTTCCCCTTGCGCTCAAATTTGTTTATCGCGGTATCTTCATCTTTGCGCTCGGCCTTTTGGTTACACTGGGGACATGGCTGTACCTGCGGGAAGGTTTTGTGATATTTGGCATCCTGCACCTGATCGGGATCTCGGTCCTGCTGTCACCGCTCTTTTTCCGGTTCGGGAAGCTGAACATTCTGATTGGACTTGCGTGCATTCCCGTTGGATGGATAATTTCAGGCATGAGCAGTCCGGCAATTCTGCTGCCACTGGGTATTATCCCGCCCGGCTTCACATCCGTTGATTATACGCCGCTCTTTCCCTGGTTCGGCATGGTTCTGATCGGTATGGGGATGGGAAAAATCCTGTACGCAGGTGGGGAGCGGAGGTTTAAAGTTCCGCACATACCGGAACTCATCGTCACTCCCCTTTCATTTCTTGGGCGGCACTCGCTGCTGATTTATCTCGTGCACCAGCCGGTTATCATTCTCCTACTGGCCGCGGTTACGGGTATGAAGGTATTGTGAAAAATACTATTGAGACAGCGTTGGGATTTTTCACTTTTTTTTCGAATAATCAGGCTAGGTAATTTTTTTAGGACTTTTGTTCTCCACTCAACGTATAAATATGTGTATACACAATAATCCAGCATGGCAACAAAGACCATCAACATCAGGGAATCTGCGTATAACGCGCTCAAGGCACACAAGCGTTCAGCAGAGAGTTTTTCTGATGTGATCCTTCGTGTTACCGGCAGCGAGGAGACCACTATCTGCGATTATCTCCACACGCTGGATCCCGTAGTGAGACAGGAGATCGCCGGAACAGTTAGTTCTGCAAAACGGGACCTCGACCGGATCAAACCAAAGAAGGTCTCACTGTGACAATTGTTGATACCTGTTTTCTTATCGACCTCATGAAAGGGGATTCCGGTGCAGAACAGATCGCTGTGGAGAACAAACAGCTAAAAACAACTGCAATCAGCAGTGCGGAATTTCTTACGGGTGCAAAGAGAAGCAATAAAAAAACCGTCTACGAAATCTCTGAAAAATTTATCCGGTTTTTCCCGGTACTCCCGTTCGATGCAGAGTCCGCAGTCGTTTATGCCCGCATCGCTCATACCCTTTCCGGGACCGGCAGGCATATCTCTTCCTTTGATGAACTGATAGTCGCAATTGCCCTTCGCAACAATGAACCGCTGGTCACCCGGGACCAGCACTTTAAAACAATTGATGGACTGGATATAATCGCCTATTGAGTGTGAGTAATCTTAATGACCCGCTTTAACCCAACACTTGCCCTGATAATTGTAATCGTGTGTATACTCATTACGTCTGGTTGCACATCCATTTTTGATACGACCAACAAGACCAATACCACTCCCTCCCTGCAGCAGTTCCCGGCCAGCTACAAAGTGACCATCGCCCAACCGGATGGCTCATCCAAATCCATCAAAATGGATACCGATGTGTATAACATTGGCGAAGTTGTGGAATTTTTTGTCATCAATGAAGGTGCAGGAACACTTCAATGCTTAAACGACCCCCCTACATTCTCGGTAAAATTCCAGACAGGCAGCGGGAAATGGGTTACCCGTATGGGAATGGATAAACCGGTTGAAACCAACAAAACCTATCTCGAACACGGTAAATCAACGAAGATAGAGAGGTTCATCACCACCGGTTGGGAACCGAACCGTTACCGGATTGTATCGGATTGTGGAGTATACCGGGAGATCATTTTGCGTCCTGCGCCAACACCGGTGCCAACGGTCTGCCCTCAAAAAGGAAATGAAGCCGTATGGGTTCGTATAAATCCAATAGACAGCCAGTATGCCGATAAAAAATTCTCCATCCAGGGGACTACCAACCGGGCTGCAGGAGAAGAACTCAGGTACCTGGTATTTCCCAGCGGAATGCTGCCAAAAGATCTGAACCATGGCGGTGAAAAACCCTTGTCAACAAAAGTATCAGAAGGTGTGTGCGGGGAAAATGTATGGTCCGTTGAGGTCACTGAAAAAATACCCCAGGAGTACTTTATCATGATCTCGGCAGGGTCCCTCAATAGCACTGCAATCAAGAGGTTTACGGTATCAGCCCTCCCCCCACTATAATCTCCTCTCATTCTTTTTCATCTCCAACTCATTAAAAAGAATAACTCCATGAAGAATGCCATCATAAAAATGTGAGAGATAACCAATCCATGCTCCTCAAAATATTTACCCTGACCCTTGAACCGGTTGACCCGTTACAATTTTCAATAGCAGAGACCCGGGCGTACTTTACCGAAAAACTGGAAGAGTATACGGTTCTTAACAAGAGCAATGATACCGCATTCATTTACCGCTACCGGGCCGTGCAGTGCAAGCAGATAAAAAACAGACTCATTATTATGGGAATCAGCCAGGGTGCAGCATTACTCGAACAGCTCTCACATGCCCGTAGTGAAATGGTATCGGGAAAAAATACCTGCACCATTCTTAAACGGGATGCTGTTATACGAAATGAAGAGTTTGGGATTTCTGAAACAACCCATGTCTATGAATTCCTGACGCCATGGCTTGCGCTCAACCAGCAGAATGCAAAAAAGTTCTATGATCTCAAAGGCAAACCAGAACGGGACGCATTCATACGCAGAATCCTTATGAGTAATCTCGAAACGCTGGCAAAATCACTCGATTATAAAACTCCATTACCGATCCTATGCGAGGCAAAGATAAAGTTCCGTATCGACTGGATGGGTCGTGAAAATGTCATGGTGTTCTTAGGTACGTTTAAAACGAATCTCCGGATTCCGGATTATTTTGGTATGGGTCAGTCCGTTTCGCAGGGTTTTGGCACGATACGGAATATTACCGAGCTTCCTGATACAGACAGTGAGGTGCGCCCTGCATGAAGCAGGCATTGCTGGTCATCGATGTCCAGAACGAATATTTTACCGGGAAACTTCCCATAACATTTCCCACGGGAAGTAAGGAAAAAATCCTGACAGCTATGGATCATGCTCGTGCAGCACACATTCCGGTGGTGGTAATCCAGCACACGAACCCGGATCCGGAAGCGGTTACGTTTAGGAAAGGGACCGATGCATGGGAACTTCACTACGAGATAAAACAGCGGCATGCGGATATTATTATTGAAAAAAACCTGCCGGGCAGTTTTACCTTAACGATGCTGGATGCGTATTTAAAGAAAAACGGTATCTCTACAGTAACCATTGCCGGCTACATGACCCAGATGTGCTGCGATACCACTGCTCGGCAGGCATTCCATCGAGGCTATACCGTTAACTTCCTGTCCGATGCAACGGGAACCCTGTCGTTTACCAATGCAGCCGGGTCGATCAGCGATGCCGATCTCCACCGCGCAATTCTGGTCACCCAGCAGCAACGGTTCTCCTGTGTTCTGACAACCGATGAATGGATTAGTCAGCAATGAGATAGTCGCTCTTGTGCGAACCGGGAAGATTTAATAAAATGCCCGATAGGTGATAGTACAAAAACAGTATACCGGACTCTGAAATACATGCTCTGGATTTTCTTAGCTCTTCTTGGTGCCGTAACCAATGCTACATATTTCATCATTGTCAAGATGTACATCACTTCGCTGGATCCAAAACTCTTAACCGGAATTGGATTTGTTTTTGGCGGGAGTCTGCTGTTTTTATTGTCTGCCATGCGAGGTTTTCCAACAATAGGCCCGGATTTTTTTACGGCAGTTGCCATTACATCGTTTCTCAATATCCTTGGCCTGAGCCTGATCTTTAAAGCCCTCTCATCATCCGATCTCTCGCTCTCTGTCCCTATGCTCTCGTTCACGCCGGCCATCCTGATTGGCACATCTTATATCATCCTGCATGAGACCCCGTCCCTGTTTGGGTTTGCCGGTATCTGCATAATCGTCAGCGGATCGTATGTGCTGAATATTGCAGAGGAGCATGAACATTACCTTGATCCGATACGAGCAATGATGAAAAACCGGGGCAGCTGGTACATGCTGATCGTAGCATTCCTCTTTGCCGTGTCGATCAATTTTGATAAGATCGCACTCCTTAATTCAGATCCGTTCTTTGGGATGGCCTTGACGGTCACGACGATTGGCATTGCATTACTTCTCATTTGTGCATATTCTCGCTATGCCGGCAGGAAAAGAACGCTGGTTCATTCATCCGGTAACGCCGTTGAGGGACCCCTGCAGGTCCGGGCAATACCTGTGCGGAAATTCTTTTTACTCACTCTTCTTATCGGCGTATTTGTTGCAGTTGAAGCTGCATCTGTTAACGTAGCATTAACATTGCAGATCGTACCCTACGTGATTGCCATAAAACGCTTAAGCATCATCTTCATGGTCCTCTACGGGACGCTTGTTTTTTCGGAGGGTGATATTGGAAAACGTGTTATGGGAGCATCCTTAATGGTCGCAGGTGCAATCATCATCCTGCTCTTCGCGTGAGCCTTTATCGTAACGTTCTCACTCGCAACGTTACGTGCCGGTAAACAGTGGCACATCCGTAAACTCTCCCACATCAAATACGCCCCGTTCGGTGATGCGGAGCGAGGGAATTACGGTTAACGAAAGGAACGAGAGGTACATAAACGGATCTTCAATGCCCCCCATCTTTTCGGTGACCGCATGCAATCCCTGCAACCGGGCGGCAACTTCTTTGTATGGCAGGGTCGACATCAACCCGCCGCAATCCAGCGGGAGGGTCGTTTCGGTCTCTTCAAAAACAGCGGCCATCCCGCCCTGCATGCGTATCACTGCTCCCATTGCCCTGCGGATCCCATCGTCACTGGTACCGACTGCGATCAGGTTGTGCGCATCATGGGCAATACTCGACGCGATTGCTCCCGTCTTAAACTGAAATCCCCGGACCAGACCTACCCCGCAGGCACCGGTGCCGTACCGGTTACAGACCACAACTTTGAGAATATCTTGGTCCCATTGAGCACGGTCGTGTAGGGGAAGCCGTAAAGATTCCGTTACGATCTGGTGCTGCACGAGTCCAATCACGCGTGCAGTGCCTGTGCCCCGGATCCGGATCGCATCAGCGGAAGGAACAGTACATCGGAACGTGGATGGCAGGGAGGTTTTCCCGCCCATCTGCAGATCTCCAGCCTCTTTTCCGGCAACAAATACCTGACGGACAATAAACGTTTCAGGGTCATCAATCACGCAGAAATCAGCGCGACATCCGGGTGCAAGGCTCCCGCGATCCATAAGCCCGAACCGTTCAGCAGCAGAGAGAGTGGCCACACGGATCGCAAGTTCCGGCACAACTCCGCAGGCAATTGCCTTTCTTATGCAGCGATCGATATGCCCGTCTTCCATTAACAGGTCAACATGGCAGTCATCAGTGGCAAAGCAGCAGCGGGAGACGGTGAGTGGCGTGATAAGCGGGGCAAGCTCTTCGATATTGTGTTCTGTCGAGCCTTCCCGGATATAGATGTACATGCCTTTTTTTAATTTTTCTTCCGCCTCGACCTTATTTGTGCATTCATGATCGCTCTGGAGTCCGGCCAGGATGTAAGCGTTGAGATCATTTCCCGAAAGCATCGGGGCATGCCCATCCCTTATAGAAAAAATTTCTAATTTCTTTCCGATAGCAGGGTCTGCTCCAAGAACGCCGGGAAAGTTCATCATCTCACCCAGGCCTATGACACCCTCACGACTTTTGAACCGTGCCAGATCAGGTGCATCCAGTAGTGCCCCTCCGACATCCATTGGCGTTGCCGGTACGCAGGACGGGATCATGTACCGGATATCAACGGGAAGTCCTGCCCGCTGGGAGAGCATAAACTCAATGCCCGCTGAACCCGCAACATTGGCGATCTCGTGGGGATCGGCAATTACGGTTGCTGTCCCGTGCTGTGCCACCAGTCTTGCATATTCACGGGGAGTGAGCAATGAGCTCTCGATGTGGACATGGGCATCGATAAGCCCGGGAACGATATACCTGCCGTCAAGATCATACGCTTTTTTTCCGGCATAGTTACCAATCCCCAGAACAATGCCGTCTTTTACCGCAAGCGTGCCCTTGTCCCATGTGCAGGTGAAGGGATTGAAGATATTTCCGTTTTTGAATACTGCATCAGCAGGTGCATTCCCACGGGCTGCATTGATAAGGTTCAAAGAAAATGCGGTCATGTCAGTCATGTCAATTACACCTGTTATTCCGGGTTACTGCGGTTTTTGTTCACCGTTCTGGATTAGGTTTTGTACATCGTCTGCAGATGCCAGGTTCAAGCAGAGCCTGAATGAAAATTTCATGTATTTTCGTTTTTATGCGGACTGGCACATCCACAAACCAGGAATTCTTCCGGGAAATATTCCTTTTCGGGTTTTGTATCACCGGCATCCGGTCATCAGCACTATTGCAGCGGACTCTCCGGTTTGCCGATATCTTTCTGCGGTACCGGGCACAGTCAATCGCTGGCAATGCACAACCGAAGATAATCACGGGCAGCACGAACAGATGATGATGAGATGAACTCTTCTGCCCGTTCATGATTCAATGGTAAAACTGCAAGCTTAAAAACAATATGGTCTGTTTGACGGCTCCTGCGGGAGCTAAAAACTCTGCAAAAAAGTGAATGGGTGAACGTTAACGGATTTTTTTGTCCCGGGTATGACTTCGCTTTTCACGGAGGTTTTCCCGGAAAAAATAAGATATATATATATGATGGAAAGGTGAGACTTTTTCTTGTTAATGGTTGACGCTGCAGCCATCCCACGGGTGGGCTGGTATGATAAAATCCAGGAAGATGTGTATTCCCTTCTGGAATCACCGGCTGGTACCAGCAAGGTTAGAAAGGCTATCATCTTTTTTATTGCAACTCTCATCCTGATCAACATCTTTGTAATAATTTTAGAAACGGAAAATACACTCTACCTTCGCTATCATACATTTTTTTTCCTCTTTGATTTATTCACCGTCATTGTTTTTACCACAGAATATGTCCTCAGGGTCTGGTGCTGTGTGAAAAATCCCGATTACTCGGATCCCGTCAGGGGACGGATACGATACGCATTATCTCCCTACGCGCTCGTGGACCTTATCGCTCTGACCCCCTTTTACCTCCCGATGATTGTGCCGATCGAATTCCGGATGCTCAGGTTGCTGCGTCTCTTGCGATTATTCCGGGTTCTCCGGCTGGGCAAGTACTCAAACGCATTTGAGACGTTTGTTGATGTGCTGAAATCCAAAAAAGAAGAGATTGTAATTACCATCGTCATGGCAATCATCATCCTCATACTGGCGTCAAGCGCGATGTATACGGCCGAGCGCGATGTACAGCCTGAAGAGTTTGGCAGTATTCCGGATTCCATGTGGTGGGCGGTGATGACACTTGCCACGGTAGGGTACGGAGACGCGGTCCCGATAACACCGGTCGGGAAATTTTTAGCGGCAATCGTTGCTCTTTCAGCGATCGGGTTGTTTGCTCTTCCTGCCGGTATCCTTGCATCAGGATTTGCCGAGAGCCTGCGCGGGAAACGCGAGAGTGAGACCGACAAAACTCTTGCCTGCCCCCAGTGTGGTGCCGAGATCGATCTCCAGACCGGCAGGGTGCGGGAGAGACCGGCAGATACAAACACGGTGCCATTAGACGATGGGGAAATTTTAGAAGAACTGCTGCGATAGGAAAAAAGATTGCGCCATTATACGGCAGTAAAATTTTTTTAAAGAACTGCTGCAACCGGACTGTTAAAAAACGATATGCCGGTATTCTCAAAGATTATTCTACCGGGTCTCCCTTATACCCGTGAGATGCGAGAACCACAAGAACATTTGCCACCCATTCGTGGTCATCGGCATGCCCGAGGCCATTGACATGGGCGTGAATATGGGAGTCGTGCCCGTGAGCCACCTGGGCTCCGGGTCCATGGGAGTGCTGTACCGAGTCGTGTTTTGTCTCAAACGGGTGCGGCAGGACAGCGATCTTCTCATTCCAGATCCTGGTGAGGACCTCATCATGGGTCCTGAGCTCGTTGATGCCGATGATCCTGCCCCTGACTTCTCCGCTCTCCGGATGATGGATCAGCATGCGGTAACAGAGAAATTCCCGGCAGATTGTGGGTCGTGTCGCGTATATGGCACATGCAAATCCCTTGCCTTCGGGGTTCTTTCGCATGAAAATACAGCTCTTTTGTGAATCCAGTTTTCCATCAGATTCCTCGAATTCTTCTTCGATCTCGTCAGCGAACTCGTGTTGAACATGCACCTGGAAGTGTTCGTTCGTGATGCCATACCTGCAGAAATAATCTCTATCCGTTATCTGCCGCTCGATCTGGATGAACTCTCCAAAACTCAAACAGCATTTCCCGCACCAGTTGCAATCGAACTTTACCATACCAATCATCGATCTCATACGGGAAAGATTATAAAAATTATGATTTGATCCTGAACCTCTCCATAGGCGAAGAAGTGATTGGGATTCCTGCGATGTATTATCAATCTAAATTAAAATAAAAACCCTTTTTATTCATTAAATGAATCTTACCTATAGTGATGTATCTGAACTGAATGGGAGTTGTTGTTTTTTCGTGGCAAATCGGGTGCAGGTACAGCGCAAGGTGTTGTGGGCGTCTCTTTTCCTTTTAGCCCTGCTATCGATAGCGATTCTTCCGGTGTGTGCAGAAATACCATATACCCAATGGGGCTCACAAGGAACTGGTAACGGACAGTTTGATTATCCCTCTGATGTTGCAATTAATGGCACTACTGGAAACGTCTACGTGATAGAATGGAGAAATAACCGAACTCAGGTTTTTAGCGCGAGTGGGAATTATCTTGCACAATGGGGTTCTTCGGGTTCATCCAACGGACAATTTAAATGGCCTGCGGGTATTGCAATAAACAATACAGGATATGTGTATATTGCAGATGCAGGAAATAACCGGATCCAGATTTTTGATACAAATGGTAACTATATCAATCAGTGGTCTGGAGGCCTTTTTTCTCCCCGTGCTTTAGCTATCAACAGTTCTAATTTTATCTACGTTGCCGATTATGGAAATAACCGCATTATGGTTTTCGATCCAAGCGGGGTATATATTACTCAATGGAGTGCGAGTTATCCGTTAGGTGTAGCGGTGAATGCATCCGGATTTGTGTATGTAACTGAATCGAATAATTACCTTACAAAAATATTCACTCCGGGGGGGGTGAATATTGGCCAATGGGGCTCGTTTGGAACTGGGAATGGACAATTTAAATTTCCAACAAAAATTGCTATTGATAATTCTAGCAATGTTTTTGTGATCGATGAGGATAATGGGCGCATTGAAGTTTTTGATCCGAGTGGGATCTATCTCAGAAAATGGGGAACGTATGGGACTGGTGTCGGACAACTAAGTAGTCCAAAAGGTATTGCGGTAAATAGTTCATCGTACGTATATGTTGCTGAATATTCAAGTTACCGGGTTCAGGTTTTTTCGTCAGCCTCAGCTCCATCGGTAACAACAATCACACCATCATCGGGATTGAATACAGGATCTATTGCATTCAGTAGTCTGACCGGTACCGGGTTTACTGCTGGAGCAGCCGTGAACCTCACCAAAACCGGACAAGCAAATATTTCAGCAACCGGAGTATCAGTTGTTTCAGCAGACAAGATTACCGGTAATTTCGATATTACCGGATCTGTTGCAGGCACATGGAATGTTATTGTAACGAATCCCGATGGTCAATTCGGATTGTTGACGAATGGATTTACGATTTCTGCACTTATACCGGTTGCCGGTTTCACCGGAACTCCCCTGTCCGGCACCGCCCCCCTCTCGGTCTCTTTTACCGATTCATCATTAAACCTCCCCACCGGTTGGGCATGGTTCTTCGGTGATGAGAATTTTACGGCGCCATGGACACTAAAGAATACCAGTGCCATGTGGACGGCACGATTTGCTCACAGCAGCGTCGTACTGCCGGACGGCAGCATCATCGTCATGGGGGGGAGCAATGGTGGCAGCAACAGGAAGAATGATACCTGGCGATCGACCGATAACGGTGCTACATGGACGCTGATGAACGCGAGTAGCGGATGGGCAGCACGAATGGCGCACAGCAGTGTGGCAATGTCGGACGGCAGCATTGTCCTCATGGGAGGGGATAAAGGCGGCGGCTTAAAGAATGACGTTTGGCGGTCGACCGATAAGGGTGCAACGTGGACTCAGGTGAACTCAAGTCCAGCGTGGGGTCCCCGGGTTGATCACAGTACGGTAGTAATGGCGGATGGCAGCATTGTGCTCATGGGGGGAGCTATCCCCGGCGGATTATTCGCAAACGACGTTTGGCGATCTACGGATAATGGTGCAACGTGGACGAAGGTGATTACGAGTGGCCCCATGTGGTCGGAAAGAGAGGGGCACGCCACCGTGGTAATGCCGGATGGCAGCATTGTGCTCATGGGGGGTCTGGATAGCGGCGGCCAGAAGAATGACGTGTGGGGGTCATCGGATAACGGTGCCACATGGTCGGTGGCGCCTTCACCTGCCGGGTGGGGCCCCAGAGAGGACCACACTGCCGTGACAATGCCGGACGGCAGCATCCTTGTCATGGGAGGTTTCAGCAGCAGTGTCAGAAACGATATGTTCAGGTCGAAGGATAAAGGATTTTCGTGGGGCAGACCAAACCTGAGCGTCGAGTGGGGGCCCAGAGGGGCTCATACCAGCTTGCTAATGCCGGACGGCAGCATCGTTCTCATGGGCGGAAATAGTACCGCCGCCGTCGCGAAGAATGATGTGTGGAGATTCAACCCGGTCGGATCAACGACACAAAACCCATCGCATACCTATACCACAGCAGGGACCTACAAGGTAGCATTGCAGGCATACAATACCGCTGGATACAACAGCACACGGAAGTCCGATTATATCACCGTATCGGCAGATCCAAATGCACCAAAAGTGAGTTTCACTTCCAATGTCACTTCCGGAGGGGTACCCCTTACAGTCGCATTTAACGATACCTCAACCGGGTCACCGGTATCATGGGAATGGAGTTTTGGTGACAATACCTCCTCGACAGAGCAGAACCCAGTCCACACCTTTCAAAAGCCGCAGGTAAACAATGTCAAGCTCAAAGTCGCAAACAGCGACGGGCTGACCAACCAGACCATGCAACAGATCGTGGTATTTGGGATAAAAACCGATACGAACATGATCATGAATGGGACCACGGTATCGACAGTGGGTGGCAAGCAGGTCCTCGCTGTGAACGCGAGCACTATCCAGAATACCGGTGGGAGTGTTGCAACAACCAACAACACGCTCATCATGACGGGCGCTAACTCATTCTGGAAGAAAACACAATTCTTTGCAGATCATGTTGCCCTGAACGCAACCACTGGCGATTTCTCCGTTACAAACACAACCCAGGTCGTCATGCAGAGTGCACCGGTCTCAGCATCACTGAACAAAACGATTGGTGATGTCTCTGTCTCGCTTGATATTGCCCTGAAACAGTACGTCTCAAACGCCGTGGCCAACATCACTATCACAGAGGGGGCAACAACAGATACTGAGACTAAATTCCAGCAAGCAGCACAGAGTTCCGGTATTAACATCAAGGCCATCGCATATACCGTCGAGTTCACTAACACCGACGCCATCAACGCCAACCTCACCCAGAACGCGACCCGGCAATCCCAAGCCGCGATTCTCTCGATGAATATCAACCATACATGGGTTGCCCAATTCGCGACCAGCACAAATAATGATGGCCGCGGAGCCATTACTTTCATCAGGTATCCCGAGACCGGCACTCCCAAAGTCCTGACCACCCGGTTCAACAGTTATAATTCATCATCAAACCTTGACGCGTTTGAAGCAGATTCTCCTAACGGTCTGTCGATCTTTGGTATGATCGGGTATGAGGCCGCGCAGGCTGCATCAAACTCAAATTCCGTAAGTATGAGCGATAGTGATGTGAAGGCAGTAAACCAACAAGCGACCCCACAAATATTCAAAGAAACTGCACCTCTTAAAACCGATACATCCAACCAGCTTGCGGCTGACGTTATGGTCCAGTCAATCGACAAGATAGCGCTCCTGACCCTGTCGCGAGGTCTCCGGGCAACCGACACTTACGGTCAGACACTTCCGGAAGTCAGCGTCCTGCCGATGGACAGCAGTATGGTGCCCCCACCGGAAACCGGATCGCAGTACAGATTCGACGGTCTTGCGTATCACTGCCGGCCGGACCATGCTCAGTTCAGCCAACCCGTTACGCTTACCTTCACCCTTCCTCAGGACGAGTGGAACACCGTTTATGCAAATAGCAGGGAACCGGTCATCCAGACGTATAGCACATCTACCAATAAGTGGGAGTCCCTCCCGACCATTGCCGATCCCGCTGCCAAGACTGTTTCGACATCGGTTACCCATTTCTCTGACTTTGCAATCTTCAGCAAACCGGCGCTGAATCAGGGGAACGCTACCGCAATCCCGCTTCTGACCCCCACACCGGTTCTGACCACGAAACCCGGTCTAACCGTTATTGCTGGTAATCCATCTCCAACCCCCTCCTCCGCCCAGAAAACGTCAAAATCCCCGGCAAACGCGTTTGAGATCATGGCAGGACTGGGCTTATGGGGCAGCAGGCTTATTATTAATAACCCTCTCATGGCAGTCATCGGCATCATCGTAATCGGGATCGGGTATGTCGGATGGGTGCAATATCGCAAAAAGAAAGAACGTGATTTCATCATGTACGGGAGACGGAAATGATTGACCGGTTTTCTCAACGGAGTGATTATTCAATGAAAATGATGAATGACATGGCAGGACCTGATGGTAACTGGCACAAAAATGGATGTCGTAATTTTAATGAGTTCATAAAATCAAAACACCAACAGATGGAATGCGATTGCCGGTACGGGACAAACAGCGGGATCTTTCTTATGCAGGTTCAGACACCGTATGCAGATACGTTCTCCGGTACTCAAAAACTATCTGAAATCGGAAAATACTGTTTCCTGAATACAAAAAGCCATTTAATGCCTGTTTTTGGCAGGACCGTCGTGATGCCGTGATATCCATCCCTAATCTTCTCCGGTTTGATTCAGCTCCTCCGGATATCGAAAATTTACGACAAGGAAAAGATATACTGCTGTTAACCCGCCTCCTGCAACACCCGGATTTAACCGTGCAATGGAAAGCTGCAGAAGCTCTTGGAACTTTGGGGACCGATGCAGTAGATTATCTTCTCCATGCACTTCTACACAATAATATTTCTGTAAAACTTGGGGCGATAGAAGCGCTCGCAGAAATCAAGGATCCACGAGCAGTCACACCTTTGATCAACCTGTTAAATTATGACAAGAGCAATGAAATCCAGTGGGCAAGTGCTCTTGCGCTTGGCGAGATTGGCGATCCCGCAGCTATCGATCCACTCTGGGATGCCCTTTGGAAAACGGATAAATATGTGAGATATGGATCAGCAGTTGCCCTGCAGCGTCTTGGCTGGTTACCGGTAACCCCGGAAGAAAAAACCTGGCAGATGATCGCTCTTCAGGATTGGAAAGGAATAATTTCTTTAGAGAATGCAGCAACAGACCCACTGTTTCGGATGGTGATCGATCCGGATCCGGATGTACGCTACCATGCAATAGAGATCCTTGAACACCTGCGAGTCGACCTGCCGCAGGACGTGAGCGGCAGAATGCTAAGGGACACGGATGTCAAAGTCCGGTGGAAAGCAATAACGGCAGCAAAAAAATGCCGGATTCCTGTTCCCTACCTTCCCTGGGCCCTGAGCAAACGGATCCGTGTTAAGAAAAGCCCGGAGGCCGCAGCCCTTCTTAACTTCATGTTCCTCGGACTGGGATACAACTATCTGGGAAAATGGTGGGGCTTTCTGGTTTTCCAGATATATATGACAACACTTCTGATGTTCACTCTCTGGCCGGTAAAAATGATTGGTACGTTCGTATTCCTGATTTTCTTACAAATCCCGGGAATACCCATACCCCTTCCCCTATCAATTATCTTTGCCATTCATGCCTGGAACATCGCAAGAAAAATGCCGGAGCTCTGAGGTGGATTTATGAATTGGTTCGGACACAAACAACAAAAACCGGATATAACACTGCTGACAAAAAAAGGAGATATACCCGGCCTGATCCAGGCGCTCACTTACGATGATTATGAGATCCAGATTGAGGCGGCAAAATCAATTGAGTCTTTAGGTCCTGACGCGATTGAAATCCTGTTAAAAAAATTAAAAATCAGAAACCGTACTATGCGGTTGGGTATCATTGAAGCACTTGCAGTAATCAAAAATCCACGGGCAGTAGACCCTCTCCTCGAGGTCATGGGCGACAGGGACGCAGAAGTACGGTGGGGCTGCGCAATTGCACTGGGGGAGATTGGGGATGAACGTGCAATACCGGCACTGAAAAAAGCACTGGGGGATCCAGACAAGTACGTCCGGTACGGAACTTCATTTGCACTCTCAAAGATTGGGTGGAAACCTGAGACTTCCTTTGAAAAAGGCCAGTTGTTCTATGGAATGCAGGAATGGAGCGCACTCAAAGATATGGGTAAATCAGCTATCGGAATTCTTGAAATTGCCCAAAAAGACCGGGACACCGGTATCCGCTTCAAAGCAATCGAACTCCTTGGAGAGATCCATGACGAGTGTGTTGTTCCGTCACTGTTATCCGCTCTCTCAGATGAGAACGATGCTATCCGCTGGAAATCGGTCCTGGTCTCTGAAAAAGCGGGAATTCCCCTGATTTTTCTGCCCAGAGGCATTTCCAAAAGGCCCAGAATCCGAAAGAATCCAAAGATCGCAGCACTCTTAAATTTCCTTCTTCCCGGTCAGGGATATAATTATTTAGGAAAATGGTGGGGGATACTCATCTTCCAGCTCGATGTAACCATCACACTCTGGTTGCTCCGGTTCGGTGGGGAGTCCTTGTCCTATGTCATTTTGTTCCCCCTCTATCTTATCATAGCCATCCATGCGGCCTATATTGCAATGAGAATGCCCGATATGTAAGGTTAAAAAACTGAAAGTGAACCGGACATTATACTTCAGCTCGTGGAAGCAACAGTGCAGAACTTCCCCGTCTTTTTTTTAATGGATGCAATTGTCAAAATCCCTGTACAACTGATGGTGAACTACCTCTCACGGTCTTTGTGCATCACACAACAGAACATAAAGATTTTTTACCGCTCTGCAACAATCACACATATACCAAATCATCCGGGGTTATGCCACAGTGAGTATTTTTGACAAACTTGTCCATCACGATGAACCGAAAAAAGAGTTGGAAAAGACACATCCTGCAGAGCACAAACCTCATACGCTGGGGGGCTCCACCGGGGCGGCTGAATTTGATCCCCAGACCGGACTTTTCTGGATACGACGGGGACATAACCAGTGGTCTGTCGGAGAGAGCGATAAAGCACTGGAGAGCTATAAAAAAGGATTGGAGATCGAACCGGAAAACCCTGATCTCTGGGTGTTTCAGGGATTAGCACTTGGTAACCTTGGAAAGTACTTAGAAGCGATCGCATCCTTTGAAAAGGCCCTGATATTAGACCCTGATAATATTGATGCCGAAATCAATCGGGGAGTGGCACTCGGAGCAATCGGGAGATGTGATGAAGCACTGGGAGTATTTGATGAAGCAATTGCAATCAACCCCAGAAATTCTCTTGCCTGGTACAACAAAGGAGTTGCACTCCTCGTCCTTGGGAAACACCGTGAAGCAACCGGCGCCTATGAAAAAGCCTTCGAGATAAGCCCTGACCTTCCGGTCGTCCCGCAGAATATTCTCACCATGTTAAACAAAAGTGCAATCCTTGAAAATATCGGGAAACATGAAGAGGCACTGCATCCGCTCAACCTTGCGCTTTCCATCAACCCGCATTATGCTGAATGCTGGATAAGGAAAGGGCGGATATTTAGAAAGATTGGAAAGTACAAGGAAGCCATCTTTGAAATTGAACATGCGATTGAATGCGACCCTAAAAATCCTGTGGCAATCGATGAACTCAGGATAACCTTAATAGAACTTGGAAAACTTGAAGGGGCGATGTGGGCTTTTGAAAAAGCAATAGAACTCAATCCAAAGAATCCCGATGCCTGGTGCGGCAAGGGAGACGCGCTTGTGCAGCAGGCAAAGCTTTCTGAAGCGCTTTTAGCATTTGAAACTGCCCAGAAAATTGATCCGGAAAATATTCTGGTGCAGATCAGCCTTGCCGATATATACCGGAAAAAGGGGGCGCATGCAGAAGCAGTGGAAATGTATGACGATGTTCTCGATCGGGATCCTTCCAATGCTACCTGCTGGTACCACCGGGGCTGTTCCCTGCAGGTTATTGGGGAGAACGATGAAGCGCTTGTATCCTACAAAAAGGCGTTATCGCTTGGTATGGATGATGCTGAAGTGTATTTTACCATGGGTCTTGCTCTCATGAACCAGCACAATGATTATGAAGCCTGCGAGGCATTCACCCGATGTCTTGAGAAAAACCCAAAGAACGCTGTGGTCTGGTACAATAAAGGCTGCATACTTCAGGAACTCAAGCGTTATGAAGAGGCACTGACTGCTTATGATCGGGCAGTGGCAGAAGACCCTGCAAACATTTCTGCCTGGTATAACCGAGGTGCGGTCTTTGAGTCGATGGAGAGATTTGAAGAAGCATTAGCCGCCTATAACCATGTCATTTCCATCGATCCCCGCGATGAAAAGGCTCTCTACAGCAAGGGAGTTGTCCTCGAACATCTTTCCCGGAATACCGAGGCCATACATGCATATAACCGGGCACTGGACATAGACCCGCGTGACAAAGAAGCGCTCTTTGCAAAAGGTACGGCACTTGAAAATCTCGGAAAACTACAAGAGTCCTTACAGTGCTATGACCAGTCGCTGTCCCTTGACAACAAAAATGTATGTGCCCTGATACGGAAAGGAGAGATTCTTGAAAAAGAATCAAACTATTTTGACGCCAGTGAATGCTACACTCGTGCGCTCGAGATCAACCCGGAACTCAAAGAGGTGCACGAGCGCTTAAGCCATCTCGAACCTGTCCTTACAATCACCTGCAAAAACGTAACGAAAAATGCCACGGGTTGGCATACGGTTGAACTCCTTTTTAAAAATTCCGGAAAAGCCTTTGCTTATGATATCGCGCTGAGTGCCCATGGATGCGAAGAGGCACGAATCCCAAAAACATTTGTCATTCCTGATGGTGGGGAGAAATCTGCCATTATCCAGATACTTGCAGGTCCGGCGTGCACAGACACTGTTGAGATCCACACCCTGTATCATAACAAACAAAAAGAGCACTTTGTGGAAGAAACCCTTGTGCGGCTGACTTAATGAAGGAGCGGTCAGTCACTCAACTGAATAGCAAAACCCGATAGTCAGCCAGCGGTCAATTCAGGTTTGAGTCAGTTCAACTAAAGTATCCCTCCAGTTCGGTCAATAACCGGGCAGGACCTCTTTTTTTAAAGGATTTCACCGGCATGTGTGTGAGGTTGGTAAAACCAGAGCTGGTGTTATCTCCGGGTTATATGTGCGGTACGGATGATCTCTTTTAATTTACGAAACTCCGCTGCCGGTTTTCCCTGCCTCTGGAGATAGACATCCACAGAGTGGGTCAGTGAGTCTTTGATCTCATTATCCAGATCCTTTCCGGAATACAGGATGTGCTGCGCTGTACATCCACGGGAACGCAGGAGATGTAACAGTGAACACCCGTCCATTCCCGGCATAAAAAAATCGCATACAATGGAATCAAACTTCTGCGCCAGTGCGAGTTTTAGCGCATTTTCCGGGGAAGTACAGGTCTGTATGGCAAAATCTCCATCATTTCCTATCTCTAAACTGATAATCTCTAACAGTTCAGGATCATCGTCGATGAGGAGTACAGAAATCATAAAACAGCCGTATATGTATTATCGTACTGAGACCGGAATGCGCTAAAAACTATCGCCTTTCGCATCCGGCTCTGTGTTTTTGTTATTTACAGTTGAGCTATGGCAAAGAGACTCTGTGCTCATTTACTTTACAAACCGGTTTATCCACTATGCAATACCTTATGCTGTCTCTTGTCCTATCTATATGCAAACTGGCACTTCCTGTTCGATCTCCGGTGTTTAATTGCATACGGATTTTTCCATCAGGACTGTGCTTCCGGCAGGATTATTACATGGGATTTACGTTCTTCTTTAGGGATTTTCAGACACTCGATCTTATCCGCGAATATGTCCTACCCGTCATAGGGTTACGAAGGTACATCAATATCTGGAGTGCCGGGTGTTCTACCGGTCAGGAACCCTATACGATTGCGATCCTTTTGCGGGAAAATATGGGTCCGATGTTGTTTAGGAATGTCAAACTTCTTGCCACAGATATTGATGAAAACAACGAGTATGGAACAATAATAAGAAACGGGATCTACCCGGCAAAAGAGCTGGAGCGCATTCCTCCTGAGATCTTCAAACGGTATTTCGCTCCCCTCCCGGACAAACCGGACTACTGCCTGATTGACGAAGAGATCAGAAAAAGAGTTGAATTCCAGCAACATAATCTCTTAAATTTAAAACCGGTGAGGGATGATTTGAGCCTGATTGTCTGCAAAAATGTCTTACTCCATTTCACC
Organism: uncultured Methanoregula sp.; assembly: GCA_964590895.1. GTDB lineage: Archaea > Halobacteriota > Methanomicrobia > Methanomicrobiales > Methanospirillaceae > Methanoregula. The sequence continues at coordinate 63,502 of CAZPYV010000006.1, forward strand.
GAAGAAGAGCGGATTAATGTGCTGATGATGTATTATCATGCCCTCAACGAATCCGGCTTTTTGATAGTTGAGCATACCCAGAAGATGCCTGAGGCCTTGAAGGGACATTTTGAGCAGGTGGTTCCCTATGCCCAGCTCTTCAGGAAGGTGAACGGGCTTAAATGAAGATTACAAATCTCACGCAGGGCAGTGCAATCTACACCTCCAATGCCTACCTGCTGACCGGTACATGGAATGCGATTCCTGATGTCAACACGCTTGTCGATACCGGAAGGGACGAAAAAATTATCGAGGCGATTTATAATTCCCCTACCGGTGTGGGTAAGCGGAGGCTCGACCTGGTGATCCTGACGCATTCCCACTATGACCACGCATCCCTTGCCTCAAAGATTAAAAAGGAGTTTGGACCCGTGGTATGTGGCTGTTCTCCAAATTTTGAAGGAATGGATCGCGTTTTAAAAGATGGTGAACGCATCCGTGTTGCCGATCAGGATGCCGTAGTGATCTTTACTCCCGGGCATAGCAATGATTCCCTCTGCCTGTACTGTGAAGGGGACGGCAGTCTTTTTGTAGGGGATTCCCCCATTGTCATCCAGACCCGGGACAATACATACGAAGATGCGTTTCTCCGTTCCCTTGAGCGGATCGCAGCTCTGAATGTCAAAGCGATTTATCCCGGTCATGGCAGTCCGTTCCTGTCAGACTGCAATGAATTGATCAGCCAGTCGGTTGCCAATGTTTCGGAAAAAAAGTAAATTTCACCGGGCAGCGTGCGGTGGATGAGAGTTGCCGGGTTATTTTTTCTCGTGTCACATGACCAGATAAGATTTTGCCCAATTTTTTTTAGAGGAATATCGAACTGCAATTGTATAGTCTTAAAAAAATGGCCCTTCAAATCAGGGGGTTTTACCCTATTCTGGAGCAGGGAATGATACAGACTGACAATACTGGGAGTACACAACTCCGGCTTTTCGCACTCCTAATCACATCCTGCACTGGATTTAAATATCTGGGACCTATCGTAACGTATCACCGGGCATTTATACACCCTCAACCAATTATTTAAATTACCAGCACATTTGCACAAGGAAAAATTATCATTAATGTATCGCGAGGCGATAAACAAATAAGAAAATTCCGGCGCCAGTAAAAAAATAAACTCCATTGCTTTACGTCAGCCTGAATATAACGGTTGAATAATTAAAGATAGTAACGAGAGGAACTGTGTGACTGGCAACAACTTCAGGGAGATGTGCATTCATCCTTTGCCAATGTTAAAAAAAACAGGAGCCCCGGTATGATTAAGGTCCTCTACACGGACGATGAGGCTTCGCTCCTTGACATAGCCAAATTGTTCCTTGAGAAGTCCGGGGAATTCTCAGTAACAACTGCAACCAGCGCACCAGAAGCGATCCGGTTGCTCGAACTGGACAAATTCGATGCGATCATCTCTGATTACCAGATGCCGGATATGGACGGTATCCAGTTCCTTGTTGAAGTGCGATCACGCTTTGGACCCATCCCGTTCATCCTGTTCACTGGCCGGGGCAGGGAAGATGTTGTCATTCAGGCTATCAACAGCGGAGCGGATTTCTATCTCCAGAAAGGAGGTGAACCAAAAGCTCAGTTTGCCGAACTTATGCACAAGGTTAAATCCGCAGCCTCAAGGAAAAGAGGAGAGGATGCACTCAGAAGAAGCGAAGAAAAGTTTCGCATGATTGTAGAAAACAGTCACGACATTATCTATACGCTCACCGCAGAAGGTGTGTTTATTTTCGTTTCACCGGCATGGACTGAACTGCTCGGGCATCCGGTAACACAGGTGGTCGGGCAATCATTTATGAAATTCGTCCACCCGGATGATATTTCCCGGTGTTTGTTATTTTTAAAGTCGGTGATAGAGACCGGTGAACAGCAGGAGGGTATCGAGTACCGCGTACTCCACATCAACGGTGTGTGGGACTGGCACACTTCAAGTGCGGTTCCCATAAAAGATGAAACCGGCACGATCACGGGTTTTTACGGCATTGCCCGCGACATCACGGAGCGCAAGCGGGCGGAAAAAGCCCTCAAAGAGCAGTTGGATTCACTTGCAGAAAATGAGCGGATACTGCAGTTAAGCGAAAAGCGACTGCTGATGGCACAGGAGATTGGTCACACCGGTTGCTGGGAATACAATCCGCAAACCGATACCCTCTGGGGTTCTGCTGAGACGCACAGAATATTTAATTTCCCTCCAGATTCCGGGATATTTCCCCTCGATAGCATAGAAGCCTGCATTCCGGAAAGGGAGCGGGTTCATCAGGCGCTTGTCGATCTGATCTGTGCAGGAAAAGAGTACGATCTTGAGTATACCATCAACCCGGCAGACGGTTCTGCTCAAAAAATAATACATTCTATTGCCCGGCTCGAAAAAGATGAACAGGGAAACATACTCAGGATCCTGGGTGTTGTGCAGGACATCACCGGGCGCAAACTGGATGAGGAGAAGCTGCTTAAAAATACCAAAGAACTCCATGCATCCTATGCAGAGATTGCTGCATCTGAAGAGGAACTCCGGGCCAATTTAGATGAACTCTCATCACAGGAACAGGCACTGCGGGAAAGCGAGGAGAAACTTGCAGCAGTTGTTGCCGGTTCGCCGGTTCCCAAGTTTGTCCTTGACAGCGACCATAAGATCATTTACTGGAACAAGGCACTCGAGCAGACAACCGGTATCAGCGCTGCGCAGGTGATTGGAACCCGTGATCAGTGGCGGGCATTTTACCCACATGAACGCCCGACCATGGCAGATCTGATCCTTGATGGAGCATTTTCCCGTATTTCGGGATTGTACGCAGGAAAATTCAGCGAATCGCAAGTAGTTGAAGGAGCATTTGAGGCAACAGACTTCTTCCTGCACATGGGTGAGAGAGGGACATATCTCCGTTTCATGGCGGCTCCTATCAAAAATTTGCAGGGGGTTATAATTGGGGCAGTCGAGACACTCATCGATGTGTCTGATATCAAGCGGGCTGAAGTGGAACTGGGAACAAAAAACGAAGAATTAGGAGCAGCCTTTGAAGAGATCACCGCAACTGAAGAAGAACTTCGGGCGAATTTAGACGAACTCACACAGCAGGAACAGGCATTGCGGGAATTAAAAAAGGAACTCTCAGATATTATTGATTTCCTTCCGGATGCTACATTTGCCATCAATACAAAGGGGGTGGTGATCGCATGGAACCACGCCATGGAAGTCATGACGGGAGTAAAGCAGGCAGATATACTCAATAAAGGGAATTATGAATACTCATTACCGTTTTATAAGGAACGCCGACCGCTCCTCATTGACCTTGTTTTAGGTTATGATGAACATGTAGTGGAAAAATACCCGGGCATCCGGTGTGAGGGGGACAAACTCATTGCCGAAGTGTTCGTCCCGCATTTTCATAATGGCCGGGGCGCACACCTCTGGTTTACTTCATCTCCTCTTTATGATTCGCAAAAAAAGATCTCCGGTGCCATCGAATCCATAAGGGAGATCACAGAACACAAAGAGCGGGAATCTGCGCTGAACTTAAAAAACGAAGAACTCAGTGCAGCTTTTGAAGAGATCACCGCAACCGAAGAAGAACTGCGCCAGCAGGTAGAAGAGATTGCTAAAGCGCAAGAGGCGCTCTGCGAAAGCGAGACACGGTACCGCGAATTTTTCACAATATCCCGGGACAGTGTTTTTATCACTTCTCCGGGCGGGCAATGGATAGATTTCAATGATGCGTTAGTGGAGATGCTTGGGTATAAAAGCCGGGTGGAGATGTCAAAAGTCCCTGTCCCTTCAATCTATGCAAACGCAGATGACCGGTCTGCATTTCTTCACCACATTGAACAAAACGGCTATGTCAAAGAATATCCGATGCGGTTAAAACAAAAAGATGGAACGGTCATTAACACACTCATCACAACGGTGCCAGTACGATACCCGGATGGAACCCTCAAAGCGTTTATCGGGACAATCCGGGATATTACCAGACAAAAACTGGAAAAAGATACGCTGCGGGAGACTGAACAGCGGTACCGGAATATTGTAGAAGACCAGACCGAGTTCATCTGCCGCTTCCTTCCCGACGGGACTCATGTTTTTGTCAATGATGCTTATTGCCGATACTTCGGAGTGAAACGGGAAGATATCATTGGCCATACGTTCAGTCCGGTCCTCTTTGCGGATGACAAAAAAGCGGTTGCCGCTTTCTTTGCCGCCCTGACTCCGGAAAAACCTGTTGGAACTATTGACCAGCGGATCATCATGCCGGATGGAACCATACGTTGGCAGCGCTGGAGTGACCGGGCAATCTTTGATGACAAGGGAAATCTTGCAGAGTACCAGTCTGTAGGCAGGGATATCACCGAATATAAAGAGGTAGAAGCACAGCTGCAAACAGCATCAAAGGAATACCAGAACCTGCTCGAAAATATAACCGATGTCTATTACCGGAGCGATGCACAAGGAAGGCTGATCCTGGCAAGCCAGTCCTGGGCAACCCTGCTGAATTATCCTGAGCTGTCAGAGTGTATCGGTAAAAATATCGCCAGAGATTTTTATGCAAATCCTGATGATCGCTCTTCGTTCCTTGAAGCAGTGTACCAGAACGGGTACGTGACCGATTACGAGATCACGTTAAAAAAGAAAGACGGAACTCCGGTTACTGTTGCAACGAGCAGCTACCTGTATTTCGATGCTGCGGGACATGTGCTTGGGGTGGAAGGAACATTCAGGGATATATCCGAACGGAAACGGATCACCGAAATGCTTAAGGAGACCGAGCAAAGGCTTACAGATATCATCAGTTTCCTTCCTGATGCTACATTTGTCATTGATAGTGAAGGAAAAGTTATTGCCTGGAACCATGCAATCGAAGAATTGACCGGTGTGCCTGCCGGAGATATGATCGGAAAAGGAAATTACGAATATGCATTACCATTCTATGGCGTGCGACGCCCGATCTTGATCGATCTCATTGATACTCCTGATGCAGATCTTGAAACGAATTATTCCTCTGTCCGCAGACATGGCAAAATCCTGACTGCCGAAACAGGTATGGCACATGTTGGCGGAACGAATCGCATTCTCTGGGGCAAGGCAAGTCCGCTGTACAATTTCCGGAACGAAGTTGTCGGCGCGATCGAATCCATCCGGGACTTTACGGAACAGAGAATACTTGAGGATTCCTTAAAACAGGTGAACAAGAAACTCAACCTGATGAGTTCGATCACAAGGCACGATGTCTCGAACAACATCACTGTCTGTCTTGGATACCTCGAACTCTCGAAATATAAATCTCCAAATCCCGATATGCAAAAACTCATTGCTATCCTTGAACAGAACATCGGTGCGATCCAGTCACAGATCAATTTTACAAGAGTGTACCAGGATCTTGGGGTAGCAGCACCGGTCTGGCAGGATCTCGGGGAATTATTACGGGAATGCTCATCCGCCGGGAAGATTCCGGTCATATATGAGATTACAAATCTGCAAATCTATGCTGATCCCCTCATCAGTAAGGTGTTTTATAATCTTTATGATAATGCGGTACGGCACGGGGAGCGGGTAACTGAAATCCACGTGCAGGTACAAGAGCGTGGCAGGGAGAGGGTCATTATCTGGGAAGATGATGGCATTGGCGTTTTGCAGAACGAAAAAGAGAAAATTTTTAATCGCGGTTTTGGGAAAAATACCGGTCTTGGTCTTTTCCTGGTAAGGGAGATTCTCGGCATAACGGGCATGTCTATTCTCGAGAACGGAGAGACAGGTAAGGGAGCCCGGTTTGAGATGAGGGTCCCCAAAGGCATGTGGCGGATTATGGGGGATATAAAGTAATGGCACCTGTAATCCGGTTGCTCTATGTGGATGACGAACCCAGCCTTCTTGACATAGGTAAGTTATTCTTAGAAGAGTCCGGAAATTTTTCAGTGACAACTATTGAGTCGGCAACCGCTGCACTCTCACTCCTTAAGATAGAACCCTTTGATGTCATTGTTTCAGATTACCAGATGCCCGACATGGACGGCATCCGCTTCTTAATTGTGGTGCGAAAAGAGTTCGGGCAGATCCCGTTCATTCTCTTCACCGGCCGGGGCAGGGAAGAGATTGTCATACAGGCAATCAACAGCGGGGCGGATTTCTATCTCCAGAAAGGCGGAGATCCGGGTTCACAGTTTGCCGAGCTCTCTCACAAGATCAAGGCGGCAGTTTCACAGCGCTCAAGCGAGCTGGCGTTTAAGGAGAGCGAGGAGAGGTTCCGGGCGATTTCAGAATATTCCCACACCGCAATCTGCATCATCGATGAACAGGCAAAGATTGTCTGGGCTAATGACAGGATGCAGGAACTCGGGGGGTATTCCCCCGAGCAGCTCTATAAGACTGAATCATTTGTCGGTTTTATTGCACCGGAATCCATTGAATTTGTGGAGTCCAACTTCCAGAAGGTTCTTACCGGTGAACCGTACGAACATCATTATAGTTTTTATTTCATCCGGGCTGACGGGAAAAAGCGCCTTTGCGAAAAGCACATGATGGATGTGGTAGATTCCCATGGCAGGCGCAACCTCATCATCAGCATGTTAGATGTCACCGATCGCAAACAGGCAGAGGAAGCACTGAAACGCCAGTCGGTAACACTCTCAATTCTCAATAACATCATTTCAACGGCAAACAAGGCAGATTCCCTCCCGCAACTCCTCGATAGTATCCTTTCTGAATCATTGCACCTGCTGGACTTCGATGCTGGGGGGATTTACCTTGTGGATCGTTTGACACGAACGGCAAATATTGTACACTCTCAAAATCTTCCCACGGAATTCCTTGCTGAAATCAAGACAGCATCGATTGATAAGAAACCCTATGATACGCTGTTTATAAAAAACGAACCGATCATCACCGATAATTATGCAAAGATCAATCCGGTTCTCTCAAAGAAATATGAATTTCAGTCAATGGCCAGTATCCCATTACTCTCAAAAGGGGTGGCCATCGGTGCGCTGAATATCGCAAGCAAGAGGCGGCAGGTAATCTCTGAAGATGAGAGACAGACACTCATCTCTATCAGCCGGGAACTTGGCAGTACGATAGAGAGGATGGCTGCGGAAGAAGAATTAAAAAAATCTGCAAAAAATTTAGAGACCCTGTTCAACTCCATCGAAGAGATGGTCTTTGTGCTGGACATGCAGGGACGCATCCTTGTGGTAAATGATACCGTTTTAAAAACTCTTTCATATACCTCAGAAGAACTTACCGGCATGGATGTCTTACAGTTGCATGTCCCCGAGCGGCGGGACGAAGCACTCCGGAATGTTCAGGGAATGATTGCCGGAACAAATGACTCATGTCATGTGCCTGTATTTGCAAAGGATGGCACACGTATAGAAGTCGAGACAAAGGTGACACGCGGGTGGTGGAACGGCTCTGAGGTGCTCATCGGTGTGACGAGAGATATCACCGAACGCAAAGTGGCTGAAGCAGCGCTGCGGGAAAGTGAGGAAAAGTTCCGTCTTCTCATCGAAAACAGCCATGACATCATCTATACTCTTACGACAAAGGGAATATTATCATATGTCTCTCCCAGCTGGACTGCGCTTTTAGGGCACCCGGTGACTGATGTGGAAGGAAAATCATTCCAGCAATTCATCCATCCGGATGATATCGCTGAATGCTGGGCAGCGATTCAGAGTTCTATCGACTCGGGACTACGACAGACGGGAATCGAGTACCGGGTTCAACACGCGAATGGATCCTGGCACTGGCATACCAGCAATGCGGTTCCTTTAAAAGATGAATCCGGCACAATTGTTGCTTTTGAAGGTAGCGCCAGCGATATCACCGAACGCAAAGTGGCAGAAATGGAGTTAAAAGAGAGCGAACAGAAATTCCGGTCTCTTGTTGAGTACTCCCTTGAAGGAATCCTGATACTCGACTTTTCAGGAAACGTCCTGTTTGCCAACAATGCTGCTGCTCACATGATAGAAGTGGATGATGGGTTCGGACTCTCTGGCAGGAACGTGATGGAATTTATTGCACCTGAGTCACGCGAGGATGTCATAAAAGACTTTATTCAGGTTGCTCAGGGTCACGATGCCTATATTGCACACTATCACGCGATATCGGCAAAAGGAAAAAAAATTGTTGTCGAAAGTATAGGAAAGGTATTTTCATATGAAGGTAAACCCGCAGATCTCCTCTCTATCCGGGATATTACTGAGCAAACGAGAGCGAAAGATGCGCTTTTAGAGAGCAGCAGAAAGTATACCGAGTTGTTCGAACTCGGAAGCGTAGCAATCTTTCTCAGTGACAATGAAACCGGCGCCATTCTGGAAGCAAATGCAGCAGCCTGTGAAATGTACGGGTATTTGCGAGAAGTCCTCCTCACAATGAAAAATACGGATCTGTCTGCGGAGATGGAAGATTCACAGAAGTTTACAACCAAAACAACTGAGGGTACAATACGAGTAACCCTGCGCCATCATCGCCGGAGCGATGGTACGGTTTTTCCGGTAGAGATCCTTGGCCGCATTTTTACCTGGAATGAGCGCCCGGTTCACATTGCCGCTATAAGGGACATCACAGAGAGCAAGCGGGCAGAGGAGGCTTTGAAAGAGAGTCATGATCGTTTCGAACAGATCGCCTCGCAAAGCCGTGAGATTATCTGGGAGATGGACCCCGATGGACTCTTCACGTATGTCAGTTCCGCAAGCTATGCAATTAGTGGTTTTACTCCCGAAGAGCTGATCAAAAAGAAGCATTTTTACGATTTATACCCCATAGAGGAACGTGAAGCATTGAAAGCCTCGATTCTTAACGTATTTTCAGAACAACGGGCCTTTCATGATATCATAAACATCCTGCAAACAAAAGACGGGCAGAATGTATGGATGTCTATGAGTGGAATGCCCGTCTTTGATGAATACAACAATTTTTTGGGGTACCGCGGTTCTGGCAGTGACATCACCGGGCGCAAACAGGCAGAAGAGATTAGAACCCGCTTTGGGCGCATATTAGAGTCATCGTTAAACGAAATCTATTTCTTCGACGCACAAACGCTCATGTTTGTGGATGTAAATCATGGGGCACGGGAGAATATTGGCTACACGATGGACGAGCTTCGCACCATGACTCCGCTTGATATCACTATGGAGTACACAAAAGAATCCTTTGAAACCCTGCTCTCTACCTTGCGAACCGGTGAAAAGGAAATACAGGTAGTCTTTACGGTCCATAAACGAAAGGACGGGTCGCTCTACCCCGTTGAAGTCCATCTCCAGTTTGCCGGAAATGAAGTTTCACCGGTATTTGTTGCCATTATCTTAGATATCACCGAGCGCAAGCAGACTGAAGAGGCGCTCCGGCTGGCAAACTGGAAACTCAACCTGCTCACCGGCATCACCCGGCACGACATCAATAACCAGATGACAGTGCTGCGGGGATACATCTCCATTCTTGAAATGAAGCAGACCGATCCTGCCCTCAAGGAGTATATTCAGAAGATGGACATTGCAGCCCAGCGCATATCATCCATGATCCAGTTCACCAAGGAATACGAAGACCTCGGGATCACCGAGCCGGTATGGCAGGAGATTCGCACGCTGGTTACTACTGCGGCAAAGGAAATCTCGTTTGGAAAGATCCAGGTAAAAAACGATCTGCCTGCCGGCATGGAAATTTTTTCTGAACCGCTGGTCTTCAAGGTATTTTATAACCTGATGGACAATGCGGTGCGCTACGGTGATACAATCAAAAATATCCGGTTCTTTGTTGAAAACCGCAATAGCGATCGGATCATTGTGTGCGAAGATGATGGTGTCGGCGTTCCTGAAAGTGAGAAGGAGAAGATCTTTTTGCGGGGCTTTGGAAAGAACACCGGTCTGGGGTTAGCTCTTACGCAGGAGATTCTTGAGATCACCGGTATTTCAATAGAAGAGACTGGTGAGCCGGGGAAGGGAGCCCGGTTTGAGATTGTGGTGCCGAAAGGTATGTGGCGTTTCAAAGGAAATAATACATAATGGCTGATAAACTCCGGGTCCTCTATGTTGATGACGAACCCGGCCTTCTTGATATTGGCAAACTTTTCCTTGAGAGAGGAGGGACATTTGCAGTCGATACGCTCACATCTGCTGTGGAGGCACTCTCGCAGTTAAAGACAGAGCGGTATGATGCGATCATCTCTGACTACCAGATGCCGGAGATGGACGGGATCTCGTTCTTAAAGCAGCTCAAGGCATCCGGGAATACAACACCTTTCATCATCTTTACCGGAAGGGGCAGGGAAGAAGTCGTCATCGAGGCGCTCAACAATGGCGCGGATTTCTATATCCAGAAAGGGGGCGAGCCCAAGAGCCAGTTCGTCGAACTCACTCATAAAATAAAAACAGCAGTGGGACGGAAACAGGCTGACGATGCATTAAAGGAATCTGAGCAGAAGCTCACTGATATAACCAATTTCCTTCCGGATGCCACATTTGCAATAGATACTTCCGGATGCGTGATTGCATGGAACAAAGCAATTGAGGAGATGACCGGTGTTCCTGCACGGGATATGCTTGGTAAGGGCAACTACGAATACTCCATCCCATTTTATGGGGAGCGCAGACCAATCTTAATCGATCTCGTATCCATTCCCGATGAAGAACTAACCCGTAGCAAATATTCAAACATTAAAAAAGAGGGAGAACTCCTCATAGCAGAAACTTCCCTTCCCCACCCTATGGGGAAATATTCTGTCCTGACGGGCAAAGCATCCCGTCTCTATAACAGCAAAGGAATTGTCACCGGCGCCATTGAATCCATACGGGATATCACGGAACAAAAGCTGGCATCAGAAAAACTTACTGAAGCATCATTGCGGTATAAAGCGCTCATTGTGGCGTCAAACACCGGTGCATGGGAAAATCATACGGATTCTGGATTTTTGTGGTGCAGTCCCGAATATTTCTCCATGCTGGGGCGCGACATCAATGATTTTGATCTTTCCGGTTCAAGGAATATCGAACAGGTCTGGATTAATCTCCTGCACCCGGAAGACCGTGAGCGGGCAAGCCGGCATTTTGAGAATTACCTGAGTAATCCACAAGGAATGTATGAGCAGAATTTCCGGATGCTGCACAAGGACGGGCACTGGGTCTGGATCTGGTCGCGTGGAAAAGTGGTTCTGGATACCAGTGGAAAACCTACCAGCATCACGGTGGGAACGCACATCGATATAACCGATCGTAAGTGTTCCGAAGAGGAACTTTTAAAGAAAAACGAAGAACTCAATGCTTCATATGAGCAGATTACAGCAGCTGAAGAGGAACTTCGTGCCAATCTAAATGAACTGACCCGGCAGGAAACGGAACTCCGGGAGAGTGAAGAGAAGTTCAAGACGCTCTTTGAGAGTGCAGGCGATGCGATCATTATCATGGATCGGCATCTTTTTCTGGATTGCAACAGAAGAACCGAAGAAATTTACCGGCGCACCCGTGAACAGATTATCGGGTATTCTCCTGCGGATTTTTCTCCGGAATGCCAACCGGACGGAGAACTTTCAGCAGAAAAAATGAAAGGAAAAATTGATGCAGCAATGTTTGGTGAGAACCGCTTTTTTGAATGGACCCATGTCCATCCAGACGGCACTCCGTTCATTGTCGAAGTAAGCCTGAACCGTTTTATGGTTAAGGACACGTATTACCTGCAGGCAATCATAAGGGACATCACCGACCGGAAACAAAATGAGACCCAGACCGCACTGCTGAGTACATTAAAAGAGAAGTTGCTTGGAACCCGCTGTCTCAAAGAACAACTGGAACTTGTCAGTGAGAGTTGCGTTACGATCTTTGAGGCGGATTTTGCCCGGATCTGGTTGATCAAGGAAGCTGATTTCTGTGAAATGGGGTGCAGGCACGCATCAGTAACCGCTGGACCGGAGGTGTGTCGCAACCGCTCTCACTGTCTCCATCTCATGGTGAGCGCCGGGCGATACACCCATATTGACGGAGGGCATCAACGGGTTCCATTCGGATGCTACAAGATCGGTCGTGTAGCATCAGGTGAAGATCCGTTTTTTATTACAAACGATGTTGTCCACGATCCACGGGTGCACGACCATAACTGGGCAAAATCCCTCGGCCTTGTCTCGTTTGCAGGTTTCCGGCTTTTGTCTGTTGATAATAAACCGGTTGGTGTTCTGGCACTTTTTAAGAAGCGCGAAATTCTCCCACGAGAAGAAAAACTCCTTGTAGATCTGGCAAACACCTTATCCCATGTGATAATTTCCGGGCTGGCAGAAGAACAAATCTTAAAGAAAAACGAAGAACTCAGCGCTTCGTATGAGCATATCTCCGCAGCTGAAGAAGAACTCCGTGCCAATCTAAATGAACTGACCCGGCAGGAACAGATGCTCAGGGAAAACGAGGAGCGCTACCGGCAGTTTTTTAAAACAACACTGGACAGCGTATTTATCACAACTTCTGACGGTCAGTGGGTTGACTGCAATGATGCATTGGTTGAGACATTTGGCTATGGGAGCCGTGAAGAAATATTTAACTTGCCCGTTACTGCTTTCTATGCTCACCCGGACCAGCGTGCAGAATTCTTAAAGCTCGTTGAACGGGACGGGTTTGTAAAAGAGCGACCCCTGCAGTTTAAGAAAAAAGATGGCACTGTGCTTTTTGGACTTATCACTATCGTGCCCCAGAAAAACCCGGACGGTTCTTTAAAAGGATTTATCGGAACGGTTCATGACATCACCGGGAAAAAACGGGTGTATGCCCCGCACTCCAGTCGCGCGCCGTTTAACAGGGATCGTGTGGAAAACCTGCCGGATTATATTCTTGTGTATGGTCGGGACGGGAAGATTCTTTACATAAATCCGGCTGCGGTAAAAGCACTGGGGTATGATGCTGATACGGTGACAGGTACATCCGTCCTCTCATATGTAGCAGAAGAATACCGTGAGAGGATTGCTGCAAAAATGGTGGAACGCGATGAAATGGGTGGAATTCCCATCTATGAAGTCGAACTTGTTGCAAAGGGAGGAGCCCGTAAATTAGTGTTTGTCAAAGGCACGCAGGTCCTGTACGACAATAACCCCGCCACCCTCCTCCTCCTCATTGATATCACAAAGCGAAAGGCCCTGGAAGACGAGCTCACTGAACGTGCTGCAGAACTTGCAAAGATCTCAACTGCATTCCAGCAGGCAAATAAAAAACTCATGCTTCTTTCCGGCATCACAAGGCACGACATCAACAACCAGCTCACGGTGATCCTCGGGTATCTCACATTAATTGAAAATCTGCAGACCGACCCTGTGGTCAATGATTATTACAAAAAGATCATAACCGCTGCAAATCGCATCTCTTCCATGATCCGGTTTACCAGTGAATACGAGGATATCGGAATCTCAGAACCCACATGGCAGGACACCCGCACAATGGTAGATACCGCAACAAAAGAAGCCCCGCTCGGAAAGATCCTGGTGAAAAATGATCTGCCTGCCGGAACAGAAGTGTACGCCGATCCTCTGATCGCAAAGGTCTGTTACAACCTGATGGACAATGCGGTGCGATATGGCGGGAAGATCACAACCATCCGGTTCTCTGTTGATGAACGCGATGGCGATCATGTTCTGGTGTGCGAAGATGATGGCGATGGTGTCCTTGCTCAAGAGAAGGATCGGATCTTCGACCGGGGATTTGGAAAGAACACCGGGCTTGGGTTAGCGCTTTCACGGGAAATTCTTTCAATTACCGGCATCACCATCCACGAGACCGGTGAACCGGGCAAGGGTGCACGGTTCGAGATGACGGTCCCAAAAGGGGCATGGCGGATGAACCCGGGCACCGGTGAATAACTGGATAATAATTTATGAAAAAATCGCAGATGATTCAAACCCCACAGAAAGGCTGGATCCCCCTTATCCTCATAACTATCCTTACCATCGGTATTTTTATCGTCAGCCTTATATCCCTGCTATCAGGTTGGCAGACAATCTTCCAGAATCTCATATATTTCCCCATCATCCTTGCGTGTGTCTGGTACGTAAAGAGGGGTTTTGTCTTTTCGGTAATTCTCGCGTGCGGTTATTTTGTCCTGATGGTATGCTTCTCAAATGACCCGGTTGTACTCCAGGGGGCATTCATACGAGTGTTGATCTTCATTCTCGTAGCCGGAGTCATCACGTACCTGTCCCAGATCCGCATCCGTGCTGAAGATGCGTTAAAAGAGAGCGAGGAACGGTACCGCAAAGTTGCAGACTTTACCTATGACTGGGAGTACTGGATCACACCCGATGGGAAATTTTTTTATATGTCTCCTTCATGCGAACGCCTTACCGGTTATCGGGCTGAAGAGTTCGTACAAGATCCCTCATTATTAGTTACAATTACCCATCCCGATGACCAAAAACGCATATCTGCCCACATCTGCGAACCTGAAAACACAAAATGTGAGATGTACCATGAATACCGCATCATCACAAAAAGCGGCGAGCAGAGATGGATCAGCCACAATTGCCAACAGGTGTACAATGAAGCAGGGACCTATCTTGGCCGCCGTGCAGGTAACCGGGATATTACCCTGCAAAAACAGGCAGAAGAGGCAATTAAGGAATCCGAAAGACGGCTTAATGATATCATCGATTTCCTGCCTGACCCCACGTTTGCCATCGATACAAAAGGCAAAGTTATCGCCTGGAACTACGCAATCACCCGTCTGCTGGGAGTTGATGCAGATGAAATTATCGGGAAAGGAAATTTCGAGCATTCCTTCAGGATGTTCGGGCACCGGCGCCCGGTATTGATTGATCTTGTGATCCACGGCAATGAAACGGTCATAAAAAAACATTACCCGAACCTCAAAAAAGAGCGGGGCATGCTCATGGCAGAATTAGAAATTCCCCTGCTCAACGGCAAGCGCACTGTGCTCTGGATCATTGCCACTCCCCTGTACAATGCAAAGGGTGAGATCACCGGAGCAATCGAATCTCTGCGGGACATCACCCACATCCATGATACGGAAGTGCAGCTCAGAGAATCTGAACAGCGTCTGACAGACCTTATCGATTTCCTGCCAGACCCCACGTTTGCCATTGATACGCAGGGAACGGTCATTGCATGGAATCTGGCAATTGAAGATCTGATGGGCGTTTCAAAAGCCGATATGATCGGAAAAGGCAATTACGCGTATTCACTTCCAGCTTATGGTGAGCGGCGCCCGGTCCTCATCGACCTTATCCAGCATGAAGATAAAGAGCTGGAAAAGAAGTATACCAACCTGACCCGGGTGGGAGATCAACTGACTGCTGAAGCATTTGCCCCGACCTTAAACAGCAGAAAGGGTGAACACATCTGGATGATTGCGTCCCCACTGTATGATCAGAACGGCACAATCGTTGGCGCGATCGAATCAATACGCGTTGTTACCGGGCGAAAACGTGTTGAAGATGCGTTTAAGGAAGCAAACAAGAAGCTTAACTTACTCTCCTCCATCACCCGTCATGACATCAACAACCAGCTCACAGTGCTTGTAGGATACCTGCAGCTTCTTGAGAGAAAAATTCCCGACCCGGCGTATTCCCAGTATTTTTCCAAAATAACTGATGCCAGTAGGCGGATCTCATCCATGATCCAGTTCACAAAAACCTATGAGAGCATCGGTGTCAATGCACCTGTATGGCAGGATGCCTCCGCACTCGTTAATATCGCAGCAAAAGATATTGCACTGGGACAGATCCAGCTGGTAAATGATCTTCCTGCTGGTGCAGAATTGTTTGCAGACCCGCTCATTGTCAAGGTCTTTTTCAACCTGATGGACAATGCAATGCGATACGGCAAAAAAATCACAACCATCCGGTTCTCTGTAGAAAAATCCGGTAATGATCCGGTGATCGTATGTGAAGATGATGGCGAGGGTGTTGCAGAAGATGAAAAGGAGAAGATCTTCAACCGTGGTTTTGGAAAGAACACCGGACTCGGGCTCTTCCTTTCCCGCGAGATCCTTGCAATAACCGGCATTACGATCAACGAAACCGGTGAGCCAAGCACGGGTGCACGGTTCGAGATACTCGTACCAAGGGAAGGGTACCGGTCAGGTAATGAGGAAAAATGAGTGGCAAAAAAATAGGTTGTGCATGTTTTGCTGCACCGATCAGGTCAATGTATCCATTACGAGCTGGGGCAGTCTGAATTTGTGGTTATTCTTTCACAACGTCAAGTGATAATCCACCAGCAAAAACAAAGAAACAGATTATATCTAACCAATGACGATATCATGTATTGATAGTTAACATGATATTAAAAACCGGATAAATCCCGGTTTTCCGTAAATAATAGCAAAAAACAGTAATCCTTAAAGGTACGCAATGCCCCCAGCACCCCGGATCCTCATTGTAGATGAAGACATGGTTTTTTCCCATCTCATCTCATTAATGCTCCAAAAGAGAGGCTACAATATTGTCGGGAAAATTACCTCAGGGGAAGAAGCTGTTTTAAAATCCGCAGACTTAAACCCAAATCTCATTATCATGAACCTCCGGTTATCCGGATTAATGAACGGGGTTACAGCAGCGCATACGATTTTCCAGCTCTTCCACATCCCTGTCATCTTCATCGCAGAAACAGAAGATGAAAAAATTCTTGAATCTGCCAGATATTCTCAACCCTATTGCTTTTTGTTTAAGCCTTTTTTGGAACTTGAACTTTCATCCAGTATTGATCTCGCCCTTTATAATCACAGCGTCCGGAAGAAATTTCTTACTGATTTTCCGATTGGAGAACCGGATAATATCATGGGAAAAAACGAGATCATCATTGTTATGGATACAAAAGGCAAAATTATCTTTTTTAATCCCTATGCCGCCTGGTATATAGATCTTCCTAAAGAAAAAATACAGATGAAATACTGGAGAGAAGTTCTCATGTTTCTCAATGACCAGACCAGTGAGGAACTAAAAGATCCTGTTACTGAAGTGGTCCAGCAAAGTGCGGTTGTCAGGTATGACTCCAACACTGCTGTTGTTACTACTACCGGAAAGCGCCGGAAAGCCGGAATAGCTCTACACCCTATCAAGGATGATCGTGGCAAGCTGTTTGCACTCTTAATGAGAATCAGTGAAAAATAAACCTGGTTGCAGAGTAGAGTAATCTTTCCCGAATGCCTTATTCCTGCGAGCATGATTATCTCATCGGTACTTGTATCTTTGAACGGGGTTTTTAAAAGAACACCGGACTCGGACTCTTGCTTTCCTACGGAGATCCTCTCGATTACGGGAATCACCATCCGAGATGTGGGTGAACCAGGTAAAGGGGCCCGGTTTGAGATGACGGTTCACAAAGGAAATTTCCGAACCGTAAATAACAAACCTGTGCAGGAACGATAATGGAATGAGAAAGAAAATAACAGGAATATATAATTGAGGAAAAAGAAGATCCACTTACAACTGATGAGCGATTATGAAAATACTCTTTGATGACAGGTTCTACAATTCAGACTATGCCAATAACGGGGCATCGGTCCCTGGCAGGATGGAATCGATCATGGAGGTTATTAGTAAGGAGAGGGACTTTGAAATCGTCTGCCCACGGCCAGCAGATGAGATGGAGGTGCTCTTGGCTCACACTCCGCACTATGTAGATTCAGTAAAAACAGACCGCAGACTCTACGACATGGCCGTACTTGCTGCCGGTTCGGCAATCATGGCAGCAGATATGGCATTTTATGGGGAGCCGGCATTTGCCTGCATAAGGCCACCAGGACATCATGCTTCCCGAAATTCTTCTTGGGATTACTGTGTTTTTTGTAATATGGGAATTGCCCTTCTTACATTAAAGCTGCAGAAAAAGA
Source organism: uncultured Methanoregula sp. (assembly GCA_964590895.1). GTDB lineage: Archaea > Halobacteriota > Methanomicrobia > Methanomicrobiales > Methanospirillaceae > Methanoregula. The sequence continues at coordinate 81,347 of CAZPYV010000006.1, forward strand.
TACAATCCGCTTTTGTTCTCGACTTCGATGCCCATACCGGCGACGGCACTAAGGATGTGCTCGCCGACTGGGAGAACTGCCATATCTTAAATCCTTATTCTGACAGCAGCGGGGATTACCTTAAAGAGATCCAGAATGTTGTTAAAAAAATTCCCGCAGTAGACATTGTTGGCGTCTGCGCAGGTTTTGACTCGTACGAAAAAGATGTGGGGAGGAAACTTTCAACCAGTGATTTTTACATGATCGGAGATATGATGAAACGGTTCTCCAAAAGAGCGGCAAACGGCCGTAGGTTTGCCATACTTGAGGGGGGATATTTTCTGCCCGATCTCGGAAAGAACGTGCTGGCGTTTTGCCATGGTTTTATGTGAAGCGGTGTTTTTTAGTCTATGACGCTATCAATTGAATTCGCTCCAAAAGAACAGCAACAATCGCAATACGACTGGGCGGATATATCGAGCGGGAGTGACCGTGTGGGAAAAGCCCGCTGCATTATCAAAGGATCAACTATCATCATCCACTCGATAAACATCTACCCGGCATGGGAGGGACTCGGCTATGGCAGGGAGTTTGTAAACTATTGCAAGAGCAATTTTCACGTTGTGATTGCCGACAGGGTCCGGTATAGTGCCATTGGCTTTTGGGAAGCGATGGGATTTTGTAATGACATGGACGGGAACTGGAGTTATCGAGAGGAAACAATTGAGAAAAAAAGATGAACTGTATTTCTGGACCTAAAAGGGAAATGTGCTGTTCATTTTTCCTTGCTCTGGTGCATGGCCTTTGTTTGCTTCATCCGGGTTTTTTAGAAATATTTTATAATTTAAACACCCATTCCTCATGAAAGGAGAATTTCTATGAAAAAACTGCTCGTATTCGGTTGTATTCTTCTCTGCCTGTTCTTTGCTCTGGTTCCCGCAGCCAGCGCACTTGGCGGAGATCAGGGATGGATAGAGGTTCGCTGCAATGTTGATGGTGCAAGAGTATATTTTGACGGTGTAGAAAAAGGCGTTATCAGCGGGGGTTCCCTCACTGTTCCGGTCTACACCACTGCTGCTCCGTTCAATTCATTTACTGTGGAAAAAGCCGGCTACACACCCTACAGCGGGGGACTCTCGATGCCGGCTAATGGTCAGACAAAAGTCGTTTATGCCACATTAAATCCCATTCCAACCCCGGTTCCCCCGGTAAATTACGGTTCGATCTATGTTGAATCCTCCCCTTCAGGAGCATCGATATATTTCAATGGAAATTACCGCGGCAGTGCTCCTTTGACAATCAATGAAGTCTGGCCCGGCAGCTACTCGATCCAGGCCGAATTGAATGGGTATCACACTTACACCACAACCACGTCGGTCTCGTCCGGAACACGCTCGAATGTGTATTGTTCTCTGTCTCCAATGACAACGTACGGTTCTTTGTATATTCTCTCTGATCCAACCAATGCAAAAGTGGTACTGGATGGTGTCTACCGTGGAAACACTCCGATCACGCTCAACAATCTTGCATCCACTACTCACATTGTAGAACTCGACCATGCCGGTTACTATGACTGGAAATCAACCGTGGATGTTCCTGCCGGTGGAACAAAAACGGTATCCGGTACGCTCAACCCTGTTCCCGTGAGTAATGTAGGCTGGGTATATGTATCATCAAGTCCCGGTGGTGCATCGGTCACTCTCGATGGAACGAATTACGGACAGACTCCGGGTAGCGGTTCTTTAAAACTCAATAATATTGGTATCGGGTATCACACAGTCGCTCTCACCCTTTCCGGATACACGCCCTACACAACACAAGTCAATGTAAATGCAAATACCGTATCAGAAGTGAGTGCACTTTTAAAACCGGTCAGTCCAAAGCCCGGTGTCGGTGAATTATCAGTCTCTTCAACACCATCCGGCGCAAACGTATTTGTTGACAATAATTTTATGGGAATCACTCCCTTAACCTTAAAAGATATCCCGGTTGGAAGTCATGTAGTAACAATCAAGCTCACCGGGTACCAGGATTACGAGACCACAACTTCAGTAAATGCTGGTGCAACCAGCACGGTCTCTGCCGGTTTATCTAAAGTTGTTCCCACTACTCCACAGAAATCCGGAACAATACCGGTGATTGCCTGTGGTGCCCTGCTTGCGATTGCACTTTTATTTATTAAGAAAAACCAGTAACCATTTTTTTTAAGAAAAAATTAGAATTGTTCTTGGAGTTAATGCAAACCGGCAGAATAATTCCCGTGAGTTTTTTTATCAGGTCATCCTTCGCAGTATGACACAGCTGCCAACGGCAAGACACGCAATAACAAGGCCAAATCCGGGCAGTTGGAGAAAACCTGATGGTGCTTTTGTTGGTTGTGCAGTATCCTTAAGAAAAACAAAGACATTGGTAGTCTTACCCTCAACAACGGTAACGTTCTTTGAAACGGGAGAAAACCCCTCTTTAGAGAAAAGGAAGGTATGCGTTCCTGCGGGTATATCTAAAAACATTTGCGGCGAATCACCGGCATAGGTGCCATCGATAGATACCCGAACGGTTGCAGGAGATGATGTGACATTTACTCCGCCATTCTTATTTTGGAGTATGGCAGCAGCGGGTTTTGAAGGATCGATAACAATGTGGGTGAGTGCCGGGAGAGCTGCGGAATTTTCAAACTTTTTTGAATACGCATCGGGAAATGTGACGGTAATTTTTGAAGGAGAAAAATCAGCAGTCACCACACTGCTAAGCGCAGAATTTTTTAAGGCAATCTCGGCTTTTGAAAAATCCATAGAAGCGGTACTGTATTCTGTACCCTGAGCTACATCCTTTGTGTCTGCAAATTTTTTCAAGAGCATTGTTGCTCCTGTTTTATCCATCGAGAGGATAACGGGAGGGTCAGAACTGGTAGTGAGACCTTTTTTGAGTTCTGATTCCAGCATGGACAGGGGTATTGCGTTTTCTAAAAGACCCTCTAACGTGAATTTAAAACTTGCAACTGCATCACCGCTTTTATCTATGGTAATATCCAGTGAATTTGCCGTGAACGCGTAAACGGGTGAGATAAAAAGCACGGCGATAAATAAGACCGCCAGGATGCGGAGCAGATGAACAGTGAACGTATGAGGCATTGCTATCTCCATTAAAAAGTGATGTGATATTGAATGAAATATGTTTGTGTTTATCCCCGATATACGTTTTTTTAGTTTTTATAACGATTCGAGTGATCTTTACGAATACTGTTTCCACATCATTACAGATTTTTTACCATTGAATGCAGGAACTTTATTAATTGCCCTGACCCATATTTTTTGTATCTCATGTTCGATTCTTTGATCAATATTTTTCTCCATCTTGATCAGAATATGGTTTCAGTAGTCCAGGAATACGGGATGTGGACCTATTTTATTCTGTTCTGCATTATTTTTTTTGAGACCGGATTTGTAATAATGCCCTTTCTTCCCGGAGACTCCCTGCTGTTTGTCGCAGGTGCGGCAGCAGCAAGTGGGTTTATGGATCTCCAGTGGCTTTTTATTGCCATCATACTTGGTGCCGTCATTGGAGATACCGTAAATTACTGGATTGGGAATTATCTCGGACTGCATGTATTTCTTGAGCGATTTCCCACTCTTGTGAAAAAAGAGTATATTGACCGTACATATACGTTCTATGAAAAATACGGCGGGGCAACGATCTTTGTTGCACGGTTTGTACCGATTGTCAGGACGTTTGCTCCATTTCTTGCCGGTGTTGGAACTATGAACTATCCCCGTTTCCTGTTCTATAACGTGCTGGGGGGTGTATTCTGGGCAGTCGTAGTAGTCATGGCAGGATATTATTTTGGTTCATTTACTGTAGTAAAAGAAAATATGAGCCTGATGATCATTGCAGTTATTGCCCTGAGTGCAATAACTATTCTCTTTATACTCTACGGCATTATTTCCGGATATCTTGAGAGAAGAAAATCAGCAGAGTGCCAGTCAAAATAAAATAGAAAAATTATTTTTTGTGAGTAATCGTCATACCCTTATTATCGACTTTTGTGCTGATGGTAACGCTCAGGCCAAGGGGTTTTAACAGTTTATCCATCGCATTCCGGTCAAGTGCAGTAACTACGGCAATGGAAGGACCAACCGAGCTCATACCGACAAATTCAATTTTTCTCTCCCGCAGCTGGCTCATGTAATGATAGATCCCGTAACTGTGGTGCTCCACTTCAGCCCGCTTCGACCCACGGAACTCGATCTCCCAGATCACATCACCAGCTTTTTTTAAGTCATCCTTCTCTAGCGCAGGTACAAGGTCCATCAAGAAAAAATACGCCTTGAGTTCGCGGTCACGATAGTCCAGTGTCCGTGCCTTGTTCATCAGGAGATCGAATTCCTGTGTACCGGCCGAGGAGATATCGGTTGGGGGGATGATGATATGCACATTCTTTCCTTCTGCAAATGGGTGGTGGTAGACTAACGAGAGTTCGTCTCCCATGATCGCCATCCCGCCATAGGTGCTTACCGCAGGACCAACGCCGGTCTCGAATCCAAAGGCAACATTACCGTCAGCAGTCTCCTCCACATAGTTGTGGCCGATCAAATGCCGAAGCTGGGTATTTGTGAGCGGGGATCCCACAGCCATATTCATCGCTGTGGCAACGGCGATCATGACCGTGCTGGTGGACCCAAGTCCCACATGCTTTTGTTCATGATCTTTTGCAGTGATGGAAAATCCGCCGGTATATCCGACTGCTTTTTTGAAAACAGCGACGAAGTTTTCAATGATAGGAGCGCGCCCGTAGTTGATCGAGATCTCTTTTTTTGTGCATTCCACCGATGCCGTGCAGTAACACTTGATTGCAAACCCGATACCGCCGCCGCCCGGATGATCCGGGGCAAACCGGTTCATGTCGAGCACGGTCAAGTGGATGCGTGCCGGCGCTTTGACGGTAACTTTGCCTTTTACCGGGGCAAGTTTGTACTTCTTCTTTTCTAAAGCGAGCGTCTTTAGGATAGTCTTTGGAGCAAATGACTTGAACTCGTACTCGACGAGATCCAGGTCCCCACCGCGGATTTTCATTATCGGCATTATAACAGTTCCCTTTAGGGGCGAGGTAAGAAAATGTTTTCGTCTGTTTTCTTGTAATAATGGTAAAACAAAATAAAAGTAAAGAAAACACAACCATTTTTTTCGCAATAGTCCTACACAATTGCGCGACGTAATAATCATCCAATAAAATCGCAATGGTGAAGCTCTGCCGTCAATGCAGGAAAAATATTTGCCTCGCACGAGTCAGCACCAATTAAGAAAATATATCGTCTACTAAATGCAAGAGATGAATATGAGAAATTGGCAGATTACAGGAATCATAACCGTTCTTATCATAGGAGCCGTATTGATGAGTGGATGCACAAACAATGCGGCACCACAAGTAGCGGCAAGCACACCGACCTCATTGATAACTACTCCGGCAACCCCGCTGCCATCTGCCACACCGGTGCAGATTGCAATTCCGCAGACCGGCGTATGGATGAAGGTGACATATCCCGGAAACTATACCGGAACATACGGTACAATCGGATACTACCAGACAGAGGTGACCGACAAAGGCACTCACTTCTACCAGATTGCAACAGCCGGGAGCCCGGTTGCGGCATCCATAAAAAAGCTGGATGGTAGCGGAGATACACTCGCAATTGCAATCTACAAGGATGGAGTGTTGATCAAAGAGGAATCAACTACCGTTCCCTATCGTTTGATGGAATTCTATTCAGACTTAAAGACATCGACCCCCACCGCATATGTCACATCGATAGCGGTGACCTCAGTGCCATCAGTGAATTCTGTACCGGTAACCACACAACCAGCCATCCCCAACCTGATAGGAACATGGAACGTAAATGCTCAGGGTGCAGTCATTCAAAAATCCGGCACCCCGGGCGAATGGACTCACCACAGTGGCCAATACAGCACCCTTATCGCTCAGGCAGTTGTGACAGACCAAAAGGACAGAGTCATTCACGGGACTTTTAAAGCCCCACTGGGAAAAGAAGAGAATTTTATTGCAGTGATCGGTATGGACAATAAAAGTTTCTACTTTGCCGATCTGGATGGTACAACTGACGGCCAGATTGTCAGCAATGGACAGATAAACACGGTCTACCGTCAGGTTTCAGCGAATGAGACCATAGTGGCAGTCGGAACCTGGACGCGGGTTTAGGTAAATTCCGGATCTCTGGCAGGAGAGATCAGGCCAATTTTTTTTAAATACCTCATCAGGGACTTTAGCAATGTAAACCGGAATAGCCGGGCTCTGCAGTAAATGTTTAAATCCGGTAAAATGATTCAGACAACGGATTTAAAAAAAAATCTCAAACGAAAAATAAATTAGCACCAGTTATTTCGCCACGTCACGGTCAAAGAAAATATTTTTGCCTGTTACAGAGAGTGGAATCGCATACGCAACGGTGCAGTCCTTCCCCAGAAGCCCGAGATCAATAGCTGCAACACCACCGGAATACATGATCCTGTTATCGACATTATGAATCTGGGCGGTTTTTACCGCAGAGCCAAGAGCAATACCGAGATCTGCCATACGTATCGCGCAGTTGGGTCCGGCAAAAAACGTCATCTTCTTCTTTTTTGTTTTGCACACCTTTGCCATCTCTGCACACGTGTTGTATCCGCACGCTCCGCAGTTAACCCCGACAATGGTGTCTCCCCGTGCGCCGATCAGCACGCATGCATCGCTCGCATTAATGTTCTTTGCATCCCGTAAGAAAAAGCCGATTCCCTGTTTTTCACCCAGTTCAGTTAGCCGTGCAGCCAGAGTGGACAACTCTTTTCCGGTAAGCACCCGGATGATGATGGTGTCTACCCCTTTTCCTTTCGGAGCTGTACGTGCGGCAAGTGCCATGAGACCGGCAACTGTTGTCACTGCAGTCTTTTCTGGAGTCATAGGGAATTATTGTGGCAGAGGGGAATAAAAAAGGGGCAGATACCCTATCGGATCTTAAAAAAAAAGAAGGAGATCTAAACGTGCTTTTTTATAATCCGTACTGTTTCTCTTACTCTTCAGATCCAGAATCCCTGTTCGAATCCGATGAGGGTGTGTTCCAGACCTGCCAGCAGAAAACGGCAATGAAGATGAGGATGAACAGAATCAGCACGATTGCACTAAAGACATTCTCTGCAATGAGCAGGTTGATTGGAATCTTCATGCCCATCTTATCGTTCACTACACCTATTCCCAGCGCTACAATGAGAAACAGGATAGTGCCGGTGATACCGCCAAGAATTACTGCTGCGATAATACGCAACATACCTGGTCGTTCTGCATTTTTAGACATGGTGTCAGTTTCACCTGCCAGATATTTAGTAATTGTCAAAAATTGGCAAAAAAATACCTGAAGATTTTTAAAAAATCCGCTGCTCACTGTGGAAGAGGATTGGTCTGCATGGCGACGCCATCAAATTCGGCAATGATGCGCTCACCTTCATAGACCATCACCCTGAATGTGGAGTACCTGCCATTATCTGCAACCCGGTGTGCGATAGCAACGAGTGAGCCAGTTGCCGGCGCAATGAACTGGATGTGCACGGAGACAGCGACCCGCTCAGCGTTGCCGCAGTTTGCCGCAATACCAAATGCCTGATCCGCAAGAGCAAAGATCGCACCCCCGTGCGCCACATCGTGCGGGTTTAAAGTCTGGCAGCAATCCATAACCACACGGGCATAGCCGTCATGCGCTTTTGTAATGGTCATCTTCAGCAGTTGAGCAAACGGGCTCTGGTTGAAAGCGGCAATCCGGCGTTCTTCCTGCTCCTTTTTTGTAGAGGGTTGATCTGCTGTAGGCATACCGTTACCTTGCCCGTAAAAAGAGGGGAAAAAATTATTTGTATTTTTTCTGGGAGTAGGAGTATTTTTCAGAATTCCCGCCTTTGGATACGATATACACCCATTCATAGAGTGACTGCAGGGTTCCAAACTTCTGGTACCTCCGCATGGAAAATCCCACATTGAGCCGGTTATCAAAATATATTGTACCCTCGTCTTTCATCCGCATCGCAATCTCCAGATCATCGCCTGCGTCAATGCAGCGGTACATGCCAGCCCGGTTAAAAGCATCTTTACGAAATGCCGTATTGCACCCGAGTGTATAGTAAAATGTTTTGCTATAATAGCCGATGCGGGCAAAGGTGTTGGCGAGCAGGAGCGAGAACCGGTTGCCAATTCCCTCCTCAATAGGATAAACAGGCCCATATATCTGTACAATATCGGGATCCTTAAAATCCTCTGCAAGGGTTTTTACCCAGTGCGGAGGGAGTATGCAGTCGGCATCCGTTGTTGCGACAATATCGCCTTTTGCCACTTTGACACCGTCGTTGCGTGCTCCCCCCACTTTTTTACTGGTCTGGATAAACACCCGATCCGCATACTTCTTTGCGATCTCGCAGGTGGCATCCTTTGAACCGCCATCCACAACAATGATCTCGTAATCGGCACGCGGGATATTCTGGTGCGAGAGCGAGACGAGACACTGGGCGATATTTTCCTCTTCGTTAAACGTGGGAATGATGACTGAGATCATTTAATTTAAAGAACTCCAGTACCATTTTCACTTTAACGGATAATAAGCGTGATTGTAAAAAGGGTGTCAAAGAACTTTGCCCGGTCAGGATTTTTACAGAAGAACTGTCAAATAAGCATTGCAACAGGTAATGTTCGTTTTGCACTCCAAAAACAATTTTCAGTCCCTTATTTTATCGTCACATGGATTTCAGATTTTATTATGCTAAATTACCCATTTAATCCAAGCATTTCCCGGGTCAAAGATTTAACTTTAATGACGACGTATAGAAATAATCTACCGGAATGATGCGCATGGATGAAATATTTCTCATTGAGATCCGTCTTGGAACAACGAAATGGCGGATTAAAGAGACGATCTCTGCCATAGCCAAAAAATTCCGTTTGGAGTTATTTGTTGAGAAGCATCCGCATGTCACCCTTTTTGGACCATTGAGTCTCAACGAAGGGATAAGTCCGGATCAGCTCCTTAACACAATAGGTGAGGTTGCATCCCGGTACGAGCCCATCCCCTTTTTAATTGACGGTTGGGAAAAACGTGAAGGCATCCATGGGAGTGTCATTGCCTTTTTAGTCCGACCTTCGGATGCGCTGAAAAGTCTCACTACAGCAATTTCTGAAGTGCTCACGCCAATAACATACAGCTACAATGTGTGGGATGCATTTCCCGACAAGAAATGGTTCCACGTAACGATTGTAAACCGGCTCGATCCGATCGAAGCAGAAGAGATATTTTCAGTTATTAAAAAATCCGATGACATGCTGCCTTACATTGACCGGACGCAGACGGATTTTTCCGGAATAAAACCGGGGGAAAAAATGGCGATGAAATCCCGGCAGATCATCTGGCCGGTGACACTTGAGGAGACCGGACTCAGAATTACCGTGATGCAGGGTGAAAAAATTCTTGCAGAATATGGTCTTTCAGAGAATCGCTGGATTTCCCGTGGATATCGTCACACCTCCAAATCATGGCAGAATAGTCTTTCACTCTTTCGTAAAAGGACCGGATCTGAATTAACCACGAAAAAACAGGAACTGGCAGACGATATATTTCTCATCTCGGATCTGCACCTGGGTCATGCCAACATAATCCGGTACTGTTCCCGGCCATTCCTTGTTTCTGATGTAGCAGAGATGGATCGAATCCTTATTAATAACTGGAACTTTGCAATTTCTCCGGAGAGCAGGGTTTTTTATCTCGGAGATTTGCGGTATGGCGAGCAGGCACCGGGCACTAAAGAATACCGGCAGAAACTCAACGGGAAGATAACATTCATTAGAGGCAATCATGACGATAGAGAACTGGGTGCCGTTCCATCCTCAACACTACATTACAAAAAGTTGCGATTCCTTCTTGTGCATGATCCAGAAGATACCCCTCCGGACTTTGATGGCTGGACAATCCACGGTCATCACCACAACAATGATCTCCGTCATTTTCCTTTTATCAATTTTGTTGATCGCCGGATCAATGTAAGCGCAGAAGTTGTCGGGTATGTGCCTGTGGGACTTAACGAGATCTGCACACTGATTCAGTCACGCCAGTCAAGCGGAAATAACCACCCCATTCTCATCAGGGATCCATTCTGTTCATAACCTATTTACGGGACCGGAACCAGAGTTCAACACTACTGGTGAAAGCGATGCTCTTTGAACGGATTGTATCTGAAGGAATTTCCCATATCTCCTATCTTATCGGTTCCGGCGGCGAGGCAGCAGTTATTGATCCACGCCGGGACTGCGAGTGCTATCTTGAAATTGCACGCAAAAATGAACTGGTCATCACCCATATCTTTGAGACGCACAGGAACGAGGATTATGTGATTGGATCGCAAGAACTCGCAAATCTCTGTGGTGCGGAGATCTATCACGGCGCACAGATGGCGTTTTCTTATGGAAAACCCGTCAGAGAGGGGGATACATTCTCCTTGGGATCTCTGGTTTTCACAGTTCTTGAGACACCGGGACACACAGAAGAGAGCATCTCTCTTGTGCTGCGGGATAAGGTGGTCTCACCACAGCCATACATAGTTTTTTCCGGAGACACTCTCTTCTCAGGTGATATCGCCCGTACGGATTTTTACGGGCAGGAACAAAAAGCGGTGATGGCAGAAAAAATATTTTACAGTATCGATAAAAAGATCCTCCCCTTAGGCGACGGCGTGATAATCTGTCCGGCTCATGGCGCTGGATCAGTATGTGGGGGAGAGATTTCCGATCACCCGTTTTCTACCACAGGATACGAGAAAACTACAAACCGGTGGCTTCTCGCAGGAAAGGACGCGTTTGTCCGGGCGCGGGTAAAGGAATCACCCTATGTCCCGCCCTATTTTAAGAAAATGGAGCAGTATAACAAAGAGGGTGCGCCGCTCCTTAACAGAATTCCGTCTCTCACGCCCCTTTCTGTGAGTGAAGTTAATACGCTCAGGAAATCCGGCTGCCAGATTCTCGATATCCGTTCACCCACCAGTTTTAGCGCCGGGCATATTCCGGGCAGTATCTCGTGCTGGCGCGAAGGACTCCCCGCGTTCATGGGCTGGGTCCTCAATTACGAGCTGCCGATTGTCATTATCGATGATTTTAATCTCTCCCTTGATACCGTTCAGCGCCATTTCATCCGGCTTGGCTATGACAATGTTTCTGGATATCTTGCAGGTGGTTTTTCCCAGTGGACAAAAACTGCACAGGAGATTTGTACCCTTCCCACGTGTTCCGTGCAGCAACTCAAAGAGCGCCTCAGAACCGAATCCCCATTCCTTCTCGATGTGCGGGATAGTAAGAACAGGGACTCGGCCGGGTATATCCGGACTGCGCATCACCGGTATGTAGGAGAACTTTCCTCCCATCTCGATGAAATCCCCAGAGACAAACCCATTGTGATCTATTGTGATACCGGTTACAAAGGGAGTCTTGCCGGCAGCATCCTTGCCATGCACAACTATAGGGACTTAACCAATGTGCTCGGGGGTATTGCCGCATGGAAACGGGCGGGGTTCAGTGTTGAAAACTAACAAAACCTTTTTTTTATTATTCTCAACTGAATTAACAAGGTTTATCTTCTTTGTATGGGAATGCAGATTGCTGTGAGTCTATGGAGATTATAAAGATCCCAAGGATGGAAAAACAGGAATACGACCGCCTGATAGAGAAAGGATACATCTGCCGTATCGCCTTTCAGGGAGAGAAATACCCCTATATAGCACCGTTTTTGTATGTTTTTGACGGTTCATTTTTGTATTTTCTCTCAACAAAATACGGGAAAAAACTTGAATATTTCCGCAAGAGTCCGTATGTTTCAGTAGAGATCGAAAAATACACAAAAGATCTCTCTTCCTACACGTTTGTGACGCTCCAGGGATATTTAGAGGAAGTACAAGACTCAATAGAAAAGAAGATCATCCGGGAAAAGTTTGTGGACCTTATTGTTGAGCGCAATCTCTCGTGCAATATCCTTGCAGCTCTTGGTCATTCACCGCTTGACGCTCCCGCTGCGATTGCGCAGGAAGAACGATCGCTGGTCTGGAAACTGGTAGGGGTTAAGGATCTCATCGCGCTGAAAAATCTCTGATTTTTCACTCACCCTTTTTTTAAGATATCAATCTGCGCAAGGACCGCTTTTGGATCGGTGACCGACAGCGAACAGGTATGACCGGAACAGACATAGGCAGTTGCCTTTCCATTGATCATGGAAAGATTTTGGGTAAACGGGGCGATCTCTCCCAGCGTATCTGCCTGAGGACCGGGAGCAAACTGCAGGATAGTGACTGATGGCAGATACTTTGATCGAAGCGCCAGAATCAACTCTTTTGTATCCTTCGCTCCATCTTCTCCGACAATGACTATCTCATGGGACTTACCAGCCAGATCGAGTCCGCATAAGAACCATGTATAGGCAGACGGTGACTGGTTTACTGTACCAGCAAACGATTGTGACAGGACAGAAGCGTTCTTTTCAAGGCTCGCATCTCCCGTAAGCCGAAAAAGGCGGAGCAGGTTCATGAACGCAACAGAATTTGAAGACGGAGTTGCACCGTCATAACACTCCTTCTTACGAATGATCAATGCCTCGGCAGTATCCGAAACTGTGAAAAAACCGCCATTTTTTGTATCCCAGAAATGCTCAAAAAAATATTTGTTCTGTTGCAAAGCAGTTACAAGATATTGTTGGTCGAACGTTGTTTCGTAGAGTTCGATGAGCGCATGGATAATGAACGCATAGTCATCAGCAAATCCCGGAATCGCTGCATCCCCGTCCCGGAACCGGTGAAGAATACCCTTATCATCGCTGCGCATCCGTGTCAGGATGAATTGCATGGCCGTTTTTGCCCCATCAACATAGTCCGGATTATCAAAAACCCGACCTGCCTGTGCAAGTGCCGCAATGAATAACCCGTTCCAGTCACTCAGCACCTTATCATCAACAGAGGGACGGACCCGCCCTTCTCGCGCTGCAAGAAGGCGGGTGCGGATCGATTCAATGCGTGTTGCAAGCACAGGCTCTGGGATTTCAAGGGACGCTGCAATATTTTTAAGCGGGAGTGTACGGGAGAGGATATTATCCCCATCCCCCCGCTCAGGATCCCGGTAATTGCCAATCGGGGTCAGGCCAAACACCAGCGAGGCGAGTGCTGCATCATCACTTCCGAGTAGATTTTCAAACTCCTGCAAAGTCCAGACATAAAATGCCCCCTCGCCTTCCTCACTATCGGCATCCTCAGCCGAGAAAAAAGCCCCTTCATGAGAACGGAGATTCCGCATCACATAACCGATGATCTCTTCTGTGGTTTTTTTGTATGCCGGGTTCCTAGTAACCTGGTACGTCTCAGTGCATGCCATAACCATCAGCGCCTGGTCGTAGAGCATCTTTTCAAAATGCGGGACATGCCATTGTGCATCCGTGGAATACCGGTGGATTCCACCACCCAGATGATCATAAATTCCGCCATTTCTTATGGCATTAAGGGTTTTTTCCACCATTGCCAGTGCACGGGAATTTCCTTTTCCTGCACCGTACCTGAGCAGGAAAAGAAGTGTATGGGGTGTTGGAAATTTCGGGGCACGGCCAAATCCCCCATGCGCAGGATCGAACTGGATGAGCAGCGAGTTGTAGCCCTCATCAAGTAAATCTTGACCGGGTGGAGTTCCGTATGAGGAAATGCCAGTCGAAGTGATTTGAGCAATTACCCGATCGCCGGAACTGATCAGATCCGATCTTTTTTCATTCCACATCTGTGTTATCCGTGGAAGAAGAGTGAGTAACCCCATTAAGGAGAAACGGGTCTCTTTTGGAATGTACGTGGCAGAAAAGAACGGCTTTTTATCCGGCGTCATGACAATGGTGAGCGGCCAGCCACCCTGCCCTGACATCTGCTGACAGACGGCCATATACACACTATCGATATCCGGACGCTCCTCGCGATCTACCTTGACTGCGATGAAATCCCGGTTGAGCAGTTCGGCAATCTCTGTATTTTCAAAGGATTCGTGCGCCATGACATGACACCAGTGACATGTGGCATACCCTATCGAAAGAAAGACCGGTTTGTCCTCACGGGCTGCGCGTATAAAAGCCTCATCACTCCACGGGTACCAGTCTACCGGGTTTTTTGCGTGCTGGAGAAGATACGGGCTCTTCTCGTGGATCAGACGGTTATGGATTTTGCTGCGGTGAGGTGTCGCAGGATCTGCCAATGGATCTTCTTCCGGCATAATGCCTCATGAGTAGTTTGAGATGATGAGCCTTTTTAGCAGTCGCATGATTCAATAGCTCAACTTATGAAGATGGCTTCCTAAACATTACAGGTAATACAGGAATTCTCCATGGAATACACCGGGTTTCTCCTTGTCATTGGAACGGGTATTGGAGTGATCCTCATCTCACTGGCACTGGATTTTCTCTGGGCTCAGGCAATTCCCGTCAGGTTTTTTTACTATTTTCTCCGCGCACCGGGCGTTGTTGTCCATGAATGTGCCCATATCCTTGGCTGTCTGCTCACCGGAGCAAAAATCCGTAATGTGGTACTTTTTTCAAAAGAAGGCGGGTCTGTCACTTACAATCCCCCGATTATTCCGGTTATCGGTCATGTTGTGATCAGCACCGCACCGCTTTTCTGCATCCCGCTTGTCCTTTCCTTATGCACATGGTTTTTTTCAAATTATCTCGGCTGTCTGCTGCCCGCACTTCCGCTGTCTGTTGATTCAACCGATGCGATGATCCTGCTGGGTGGCGGGGTTTTTAAGATATTTACCCAAAACCTCGTGGTTCATTTCAATGCATGGTTCCTTGTCTACCTCTACATTGTACTCAGCCTCATCCTGTCGGCAGCCCCCAGCATGCAGGACTTCAAAAACGCGGGTATCGGGATATGCATCCTTGCCATTACGGGGGTAATCATCCTCTGGAGTCAGATTCCATGGCCCGTCAGTATCCTGACAGAAATTACGCGCATCATGGGAATGGGGTTTGCCCTCGGTCTCGGTTTTGGACTGATCGCACTCGTGCTCTCCTCTCCCCTGCTTATCTTCTATCTCTGGCACCGCACTGCATGAGTGGCAAATGCATGAAAGATCGGTATTAATTGATCCGGAAGGCTACATTTCAACAACCATGGTTCGTGAGTCTCCGCTGGCTGAGTCCGATGCTGAACTGGCAGGCCCCCGATTAACTCCGGTGATGCGGCAGTACAGGGAGCTAAAAGAGAAATTTGCTGATACCGTTCTTTTGTTTCGCATCGGGGATTTCTACGAGACTTTTGAAGAAGATGCAAAGATCATTTCAAAAGAACTCGAGATCGTGCTCACTTCCCGGTCAAAGATTGATAACAATCCCATTCCTCTTGCGGGTGTTCCCTATCATGCCATTGACGGCTATATTGCAAAACTGATCAGCAGGGGTTACAAGGTGGCCATCTGTGACCAGGTGGAAGATCCAAAAACTGCCAAGGGAATAGTGAAGCGGGAGATTGTCCGGGTGATCACACCGGGCACGGTGATCGATTCATCCATGCTCTCCTCATCAGCTGCCACGTACCTGATGGCCTGCTGCCCGGATAAAAAAAACAGATGGGGCATTGCACTTTTGGATATCTCGACCGGCGAATTTTTTGTAACAACAATTGAACAGGATGATCATCATCAGAACCTCCTATCAGAGATTGCACGATACCATCCGGCAGAGATAATAATGTCATCTGCCGTGCCGGAAGATTTGAAAGAGCGAATACAGGAACGAGGCGTTTTAGTCTCGCGGGTCTCGGATTCACTGTTCGACGAGGAAAAGGCTACCCGCCTCCTCACTTCACAATTCCGTGTTGCCACTCTTTCCGGGTACGGTTGCGACGGCGAGCCGGCAGCCATCGGTGCGGCAGGAGCAGCTCTTGCCTATGCGCAGGAGACCCAATACTCCCCGCTCCCCCATATCTCCAGCATATCCCGGAAAACATCTTCCCAATGTATGATGCTTGATGCAATCACCTTGCGCAACCTCGAAGTGATGGAGAGCATTTCCGGCGGATCAAAAGACTCAACTCTTTTCTCCTGTTTGAATCTCACAAAAACATCGATGGGCAGCCGCCTTTTAAGCCGTCATCTCACCCGCCCACTCACCGATATCAACGCAATCAACCACCGGCTCGATGCAGTTGAATTTCTTGCAAGACACACTGCCGAACGATTATCCCTTCGTTCTTACCTCAACCGTGTCGCAGACATCGAACGGATCGCCGCCCGGATCGCGTACGGTAATGCCGGGCCACGGGATCTCATTGCCCTTGCTGCCTCACTCCGGATGCTGCCGGAACTCAAAAAACCGTTAGAGGATCCTGTCGACAAAAACCTTCCTCATTTATTGCATGAAGCGCTCGGACAGATACGGAATCTCCCGGAAACGATCGATCTAATACAAAGAGCGATCGTTGATGAACCCCCGGTGATTGCAAGAAACGGCGGCGTAATCCGGCGCGGATATTCCCCGTCACTCGACGAGATCACCGTCGTTTTGCATTCCGGCAAGGACTGGATTGTGGAACTACAGGCAAAGGAACGGGAACTCACCGGCATTAAATCGTTAAAGATCGGTTACAACCGGATCTTCGGCTACTATATTGATATCACCAAACCTAATCTCTCTCTTGTTCCTGCGCATTATGAGCGCAAGCAGACAACCGCAACAGGAGAGCGGTACACACTTCCTGCACTCAGGGAAAAAGAAGCCCTTATCACCAATGCCGATGAGCGGGTGCTGGCGCTCGAACGGGAACTCTATACCTCACTTATAGAAACCCTGCAAAAACAAGTCGATGCTCTCCAGTCAATTGCCGCAGGAATTGCAACTCTTGATGTCTCAGCAGCACTTGCCGAAGCGGCACAGACACGGGATTATGTGCGCCCGCAACTCAATGACGGCGATGCGATTATAATCCGTGACGGGCGACACCCGGTAGTTGAACAGCGGGTGGCTGGAGGTTTTGTCCCAAACGACACCGAACTCTCGGGCAGCAAGACGCAGATCATGATCATCACCGGCGCTAACATGGCAGGCAAGTCCACGTACATGCGCACAGTTGCCCTCTGCTGCATTATGGCACAGGCCGGAAGTTTTGTTCCCGCCCGCCATGCCAGTATCGGCATCCTTGATCGTGTTTTTACCCGGGTTGGAGCTTTTGATGATCTCGCAAGCGGGCAGAGTACATTCTTTGTCGAGATGCTGGAACTTGCAAATATCCTGAACAACTTCACATCGAAAAGTCTGGTGATTCTCGATGAGATCGGCAGGGGTACGAGCACGGTGGACGGGTGTTCGATTGCAAAAGCGGTGCTCGAATTCCTTCACGGAAAAGCGACAACAGGACCAAAGACGCTTTTTGCCACGCACTTCCACGAACTCATCGCTATGGAAGAACAACTAAAACGGGTGAAAAATTATCATTTCGCGGTCAAAGAAACACAGGATGAAGTGGTTTTTTTACGAAAACTCATTCCCGGCGCAACTGACAAGAGTTACGGTATCCATGTAGCCCGCCTTGCAGGAATACCAAAAAAAGTGACCGAACGCGCAGAGGTGCTTCTATCAGAGAGCATGAACCGGGCAGTCCCTGCCGGCACCCGCCCCCAGCGCTATACGCAGATTCTCCTTGTCGATGATCATAAAAAAATGAGCGTTTCTGAAAAACACCCCACGCTCCTCGCACTCTCCCATCTGAACACAGATGAGATGACCCCCATGCAGGCGCTCTCAAAGATCGCTGAACTAAAAAAGACTTTAGACATGGATGAAAAACCATGACGAGCGGTAATCACACTCCGGTAATTCACGTTCTCGACCAATCGACGGTAGACAAGATCGCGGCCGGCGAGGTTGTAGAGCGCCCGGCTTCGGTTGTAAAAGAACTCATTGAGAATGCCATCGATGCCGGAGCCCGCTCTATCCGTATTGAACTCTCCGCCTCGGCTAGCAGCATCAGCCACATCCGGATCATCGATGATGGCTGTGGCATGTCCCCGCAGGATGCCGCACTTGCGTTTGTTCCTCATGCAACAAGCAAAATTTCCGGCATTAAGGATCTGGACACCATCCGGACCCTCGGCTTCCGGGGAGAGGCACTCGCCAGTATCGCGGCGGTATCCCATGTGACCCTGATCACAAAACCGAAAGGGTCCGGCGCGCTAGCCGGTATAAAGATCGTGATTGCCGGCGGAACGGTAAAAGAGCACGTGGAGATCGGAGCCCCGGAAGGCACCAGTATTCTTGTAGAGGATCTCTTCTTTAACACACCGGCCAGAAAAAAATTTTTAAAAAGTATAAACACGGAACTTGCCCAGATCCATTCGATCATGGAAGGTGTCTGTTTCTCACACCCGGAGTGCTCGTTCCGCCTTTTTTATAATAACCATGAGCAGATGGTAACCGATCGAACAACGCGCCCTCTCGACACTATCGCCCGCCTGTTTGGTGCTGATACGGTAAAGCACCTTATTCCTGTCGATGCGGTGTATCCATTCATGACCATTACCGGTTATATTTCGCAACCCTCCCTCACACGAAAAGACACCGCACGAATGCTCATAATAATTAACGGGCGGTTCATCTCCTCACCACTCGTCAATGGTGCAATCAAAACAGGGTATAGCACCTTACTCCCCAAAGACCGGTCCCCGGTTGCGTTCCTCTCCCTTCAGATCGATTGCAGTCTAGTGGATGTGAATGTACACCCGACAAAAAAACTCCTCCGCCTGTCAAAGGAAAAAGAGATTGCAGAAGCAGTCCGAAAAGCAGTATCGGATGCATTACTTAATCATGACCTGATTCCCGCAGCTGAAGCCCCGGTTCAGGCACCAGTATCCCTGCCCGTTGCGAATGACATCCAACCGGTCTATACGTATCCTCTCTCCGAAACAACATCATCCGGAGTCAGTGAATCCACCCATGCCGGGACCATTGATTCCGACCAGCGGCTCCGGCAGACCGACCTCACGACCGGATTGCCTGCGTTTCCGTCACGACTTCCGGCAATAGAAGTCATTGGCGAATTCGGCGGCATCTACATCCTGGGACGGACGGATACCGATGTGCTGGTAATTATTGACCAGCATGCGGCCCACGAACGGATACTTTACGAGCAGGTATTGCTGCGGTTAAAAGGGGAACATCATTCCCAGGAACTTATCTGGCCGGTCATCCTTCACCGCACCCCAAAAGATACATCCATTCTGCAGGAACTGATCCCGGCTCTCACACAGGAAGGTTTTATCTTAGAGGATTTTGGCAGGGACTCGTTCATTGTCCGTGCAATTCCGGTTGTGCTCGGGCGGATGGAAAATGCAGGAATTATTGACGAGATCATCAGCGATCTTGTCCATGAAGCTTCAACCGGATCTGTAAATAACCGTGAGCGGATTACCCGGATTATCGCGTGTCGTGGTGCAATCAAGGCAGGCACCGTCTGCACAAAGGAGCAATGCCAGCGCATTGTAAACCAGCTCAGGCTCACACAGAATCCCTACACCTGTCCTCATGGCAGACCGACAATTATCCGGTTCACCAGAGCGGACCTCGATACAATGTTCAAACGCACATAGGTGTGATGAACTCGCCGCGTATTCCAACATACCTGAAATCTTTCCAGCAAAAATGACAACCCATTTGAGGTTGTCATCATCTGAATGATTATCATTCATGTTCCTCTACATAGTAAGACACAGGAATTTCCCGGCGACCTTATGAAATCCATGAATAGTGCACGTCAGGCAACACTGGATGATGATGGGCGGATTTTTTCCCAGAAATATAACCCGGACACCGGGATTTCAGAGTTCCGGCAGATGGTACTTGATTATTATTCTCATCATGGCCGAACAATGCCGTGGCGCGATACAACGGATCCTTACAAAATTTTTGTATCTGAGATCATGCTCCAGCAGACACAGGTTGAGTGGGTTTTAGTCAAGTATCCGGCTTTTATCTCCGCCTTTCAAAATTTTACATCCCTTGCTCAGGCTCCGCTTGCTGATATCCTGACCGTATGGCAGGGCATGGGGTATAACCGGCGGGCCATATCCTTACAGAAATGCGCACAGCGGGTGATGAATGAATTTAACGGGACGCTTCCTGCAGATGTAGATACGCTTGCGACATTTCCCGGCATCGGCAGGGCAACAGCCTCATCAATCTGTGCATTTGCCTTTAACATGCCGGTAGCCTTTATCGAGACCAACATCCGGAGAGTCTTTATCCACTTCTTTTTTTCAGATGCAGATACCGTCAGCGATATAAAAATATTCCCGCTTGTTGAAAAAGCCGTGTACATTGATAATCCACGGATATGGTACTGGGCACTGATGGATCTTGGAACAGCGCTTAAAAAAAACACAACAAATCCAAACCGGAAAAGTGCCCATTACACAAAACAGGCTCCTTTTGAAGGATCGGATCGCCGGATTCGCGGCAGGATTCTTGCATTACTTTTAGCAACGCCAAATCTGACATTGGATGAAATCGCAGAAACATTCACTGAGGATCCTGACCGGATTTTACGGATTGTCAAGGCACTGGAAAACGAGGGGTTCATCCATTGCTCAAAAAACCGTTATTCTGTTGCTTCACACTGATGCTGAATACACTAGCACGGAAAAAATGCAGCAAGACAATAATTGAAATAATTCAATTTCCCATACACGAATAAATGAGGAGTTGCTCCAGTGCCTGACCTCAAATCCATTCCCGATGATGTCAAGTGGCGGCTTGCGGCTGACAGCGCTGCACGGATTCCTGCACTGTACGATGTTGCATTCAGAAAGGTACTGGGAGAAAAATATGATGAGATCGAGCGCGAGATCTGGATCGAACTCTCCCGCAGGGCTGTTTCTATAGCAAGGGATCTTGGGTTACCCATAAAAAACGCACACGATCTGGCAGAGAGTATGCGTACGGTTATGATAATTCTCTTTGGCCCGGACTACAAGAGTGAAACGATTGATGTGTCGGATGATGGGGCCGTTATTCTTATCAAACGCTGCCCGTTCCTCGACAAGGGATATGAGACCGGTGCACAAGGGGAGCATACGTTTCCCCGGTGCATGGCTTTCACGCTCATGACGGTTCCCTCCTTAAAGAAAGATTACTCGGCACGGTATGTCCGATCGATGTGCACGGGTGATCGCCAGTGCGAGATTAAGGTTAGTTCAGAGAAAAAACAGGAGACCACAGAAGGGGGAATAGAAAAAAAGAGATAGTTTTCTTTTCCTGGCACTGATTTGCGGAATGGTACCTGTTTATTTGAGATAATACCCAATGACCATGAAGATCAGGCCGATATAGAACATAATAGCAAACGGCATAGAGAACCCAAGGTTGATAGTGTCGAGTCGTTTTAGATCCTGCATGATCATCATCGCCAATCCGATCACAAAGAACATGACGCTTAACTGCATTTTGGTTGCTTTATCCATAGATACACTCACTCCTCACTTCAATATCAAATCCTACAGGAAAAAAGCTTTGTTGTTTGGGCTCAGCAATCCATGAGGAAAATTCCGGTGAAAAATATTTATTTTGAATTCTTTCCAATCAAAAATTTCTCTAAATTTTTTTTGCGCTCGCAAGTTTTTTTTAAATAATTCCAAAAAACTTTGGCGGCTCACAAAAAAATCCGGGAAAATTTTTCGGGCGGGCGAGAAAAATCAAGAAACTTTTTTTCGGATTTTTTTCACGGGCTCCACCCACATCGAAATTATTCCCCACGTCCCAAAAACCGTAAAAAGCATCAAAAATACCTAATTCTCCGACGTGATCGCAATAGAGGGGCACCATGGGCATTTACAGGCAGTTTCTCTCAAAAATTAACCCTTACCTATGTTCCAAAATCTGATACCCTTAAAACGCTTCTAAATTGCAGGATCTAATCGCGATTAAACGGGTTGTTTTGGATAAATAACCTTTTAAAACCGTTATTTTTTTAGCGGTGGACACCATCTTTTTAAAAACCCAAAAACGGGATCAGAAAAATGCCAATCGGAGGCCGAATTGGGCTCAGAATAGTGTATCTTTTGGTGCAGGGAAACTACAAGGGTCATGGCGTTATATGAGGTACTTATGACCCCCTGTTCATGCAAATAATCCAGGACTTTTCGATCGAACAGGGGGTCATTTTCACATAATCAGAGCCCATTTTGGAGAGATACAGAAATCAAAGCCCGAAAAACGCCCGGATTAGGGCTTTTTTCGATTAGAGTTAACTCGGTTTTTTAAGGGAAAAATGATCCAGTTTTTTGTAGTTTGAAACATTTTTCTTTTGTCCTGAATCTCCAAAAAAAAACTGATTACCGCGTGCATCTCTATCGTTTAGTCAGCAAGCATCATGATCAAATCAGATAAAAAGGGTACGAGATGACCGGGCCTTAAAGAAATATGGCCTTTTCTACTATCGCGTGTTCTTTCCAGTTCGCCATTTTTTTTTAGCCTCTATTGAATCAGCCTGAAATAATCTTCCGGATCTCACGGATCATCGCAGAGAACTCACCAGTATCCGGAATACCTTTTGCAAACTCCACATCGCTGCATCGTTCGAGTTGCATCATGATCGCAGCTGCCTGTCCCGCATATCCTGACGCAGCAAGCACCGGTGCAATTTCAGCATTGGTGAGTTCGCGCTTATCACCGGACTCGTACGAAAGAAAAATCCGTGCTGCTCGCCCGGCAAGACCGTACGCTTCAGGATAATTCTGCAGAGCAAACGACTTTTCAGCCTCTTCAAGCAAACGCATGGCTTCTTTCTTATAATCGAGCGCCACTGGTGCCGGACGGAACAATGGCCCGGAAGGGGACATGATCTTTTTCTGTGTTACCAGTCGCCGGTACATCCACCATATAATTAAGCCGATAATGATGAGAATTGAGACGATTAGTCCGATGAAAAGATAATTGGTGTCCATCTTACCGATATCAAGCGACACATGAGTTACATTCTCCCGGTCAATGATTGCATTTACGTACGCCGGCTCACCCTTTCCTGAGAGATACGTAATGTTTACCGTGGCTCCCGAGAGTGTCACATTCATGAGCGTCTGGTTTCTCTTAAATCCCTGCCCTTTGAGAATGTTTTCGAACGATTGGTACGTCGTATTGGCACTCAAAGGGGCAGTCACGTTGACAGCCGATGCCGACAGTTCAAGCACTGAAGGAACAATTCCTCCGGTCATAGTACCCTGCAGGTTCATCTTTTCACCCGCAGGATTCTGGTAGATCATCGTGAAGGTCCCTTCATCAGTTCCTTTGGGATTCACATTCAGGGACTGGCGTATAAACCCGTCAGCTGCAAGGGTTACATTGACTTGTTGGACCAGAGGATCGGCAGCCAACCGCTGGTTAAACTCATTCAGGTTTTTTTCCTTCTGTACTGTTTCCTGTTGTAGTTGGGACTTGAGTGCCGCGGCGTCCTGCGGCATCTGGTTGTTTGAGATCGCCTGCTGCACATTATTCTGCGGTCCGGTTTGCTGTTGTCCCATTTGCTGCTGGAAGGACATGGACTGTTGAACAATCTGGACAGAACTTGTCACCGGGGAATTTCCGCTGCCCGGAGCACTTGAGCTCGTTATGGGAGATTGTGACCCGCTGGACGGTGGGGGTTTTGACACAAAATGGATGATAATTTCCGGCAGGCGTACCTGAACCGGGGTAGTGTCAGTGTAATCATAAATAACCTGTACCCGCACGTTTTTTTCAACATCTGATGAGCCAGCGCTGAGGGTAATCTGTGAATTCCCCGGAGTTATTGAATGGGAGTACATCCGGTTATTGGAGCTTGTCATCACTGTACCAGCGGTCTGCAACTGTTCCGTAGTTGAAAACTGCAGGGTGCCGTCAATGGATCGATCAAAATCGCTTGCAATCGTAACAGGAATATCTGCGCTCTCGCCAAGCGAAAAATAATACTCATTCCGGTCTGCAGACAGGGTAATTCCAGCTGCGCACATAGATGGGATGATCAGGCAGAGAAAGATGAGCAAGGGTAAAATCCGGTTTTTCATTGGATGATCCGCCCCCTCCCGTAGCGTAGATAGAGTTCAATGCAGAGAAGGACAAGAGCACCCACTATAAACACGTCTTTTATGCTGGTCTCTTCTTTCTCGCGGACGATCTCCTGGTTTAAACCGGAGTATATTTCCTTTAAGGTCTGGTCATTTACGGATTTGAAATATTTTCCACCACTCTTTTGTGCAATCGACTGGAGTGTCGCCTCGTCAAGCTGGGCATACTGCGGGTTGCCCATCCAGTCATATCCCAGTATAACCGGCTGGCTTGAACCCATCCCTATGGTAAATACCTGTATGCCGGCTGCATTTGCAAAACCAATCGCCTCATCGGGGGAAATCACTCCGGCGTTGTTCACACCATCAGAAAGCAGGATCACGACGTTCTTCTTGTTGGGAATTGACTTTGCCATATCGATAGCAAGTGCCAGACCGTCCCCGATTGCCGTCTGACCGGTTCTCGGGGTAACCGATGCGAGCTTTTCGCGGACCCGGTTCTTGTCCGGACTTAGGTATGCTGCCGTTGTTGCACCGGATTCAAATACCACGACACCGGCGGAATCCTTGGGATCAAGATTACGGATGAGAATATCGGCAGCACTTTTCGCCGCTTCGATGCGGGACGGTTTGTAATCGTTTGCCTGCATACTGCCGGAGTCATCGATGACAAGGACAACATTAACGCCTTCCTTTGTCTGCTCGAGCGGGATGTGTGGGTCTGCAAGTCCAATAAATAGCAAAGCGAGTGCTGCAAGCACAATGACAAACAGGATATGAGTTCTGCGGGATTTCTTCACATCGCCAAACGCCGATTTTACAAAAGCAAGATTGGAAAACGTGATGGCTTCCTTCTTCTTTTTCTTCGTGATCCAGAGATATACACCTCCAAATATGGGAATGAGAATGAGTCCCAGAAGCCAGACGGGATTATAAAATACCGGCATGGTATCGCCTCCTGCCCGTTAATCCCATAAAGAACTGCTTTAAGGGAATCTCGTACGGTTGATCGGTCGTAAGCACCAGTTCGCGGATATTATTTTTACCGAGGTCATGGTGCAGCGTTGTTTCTGCATCCGCGACAAGTGTCCGGTACCGCTCACGGAACTCCTCATCAGAAGTATCCACAAGCAACTGTTCGCCGGTTTCCGGATCTTCAAGTTCGATATAACCAATATCCGGTATTTCACGCTCACGGGGATCCGTGATACGGATAGCAATAACCTCGTGGCGCCGGCGCAGTATCTTAAGCGGGGGGAGGAATGATGGCGAGATAAAATCCGACAGGATAATGACCGAACTCCTGCGGGAGAGCACCCGTGATAAAAACGTTACTGCAGATCCCAGATCGGTTTTATTGGATGCCGGTTTGTGGTCAATTAACGTATTCAAAATACCGATAAGATGCTTTCTTCCTCTTTTTGCTGGTATGAATTTTTCAACCTTATCCGAAAAGAGGCAGAGACCGACCCGGTCATTGTTTTTTAATGCCGCAAAACCCAGGCTCGCAATCAGCTCAAGGATCTTTTTCTGTTTTGTTGTTTTTGACCCGAACGTTCCCGATCCGGAGATATCTGCCATAAAGTAGAACGTCTGGTCGCGTTCCTCAGTGAATTCCTTAATGAATGGATGGTTATACCGTGCAGTCACCTTCCAGTCGATGGAGCGAATATCATCGCCGGGCACGTATTCGCGAATCTCAGAAAATTCGATTCCCTGTCCTTTAAAGATCGAATGATGAAGCCCGGAATGGAGCCCCGCTACAAGGATGCCGGTCTTTAATTCAATCCGTTTGAGCTGACGGATCAGTTCGCTCCGGTCTTCCATGAGCCGTTCCCCCGATAAAAGACAAGTTCGTGTCTGGGATCTGTTTTTCGTTCCTTTAACCCGGATCTGGTTTTGGGATTCATGGCACCTTCACCACACCAAGGATACGATCGATGATCGCTTCAGTGGTGATGCCATCTGCCTCCCCTTCATAGTTAAGAATGATCCGGTGCCGCAAGACATCGTGCGCCACTGCTTTAATATCCTCAGGGATCACGTACCCGCGACCGGCAAGCAGCGCATGGGCTTTACCACCGAGAATTAAAAAGATGGATGCCCGTGGAGATGCACCAAGCGCAATATACCGGGCATAATCGATTCCATATGCGGCTGGATTCCGGGTTGCATCAACGAGTTCGCTGACATATCGCTTGATGGATGGATCTGCATACACCTTCCGGGTGAATGCCTGTATCGCGAGGATCTCATTTACCGAGATCACTTTCCTTGGTGTGATAGTGATCCCTTCGGTAAAACGATCTAAAATGGTCACTTCGTCCTTTTTGTCCGGATACGTCATCAGGACTTTGAACATGAACCGGTCTACCTGCGCTTCGGGCAGCGGGTATGTACCTTCGGATTCAATCGGGTTCTCGGTCGCTAGCACAAAGAACGGGCGGGCAAGTACGTGCGTTTCACCCTGGATAGTTACCTGTTTTTCCTGCATTGCTTCAAGAAGTGCGGACTGCACTTTGGGCGGTGCACGGTTTATCTCATCGGCAAGAATGAAATTGGCAAAGACCGGGCCTTTAACAGTTAAAAATGTGGAATCCTTCTGGTTGTAGATCTTTGTTCCCATGATATCGGCGGGTAGAAGATCGGGCGTGAACTGTATCCGCACAAAACTACAATCAATACATTGCGAGAGCGTTCTTATCGTTAAGGTCTTTGCGATCCCCGGCACCCCTTCAAGCAGCACATGACCATCCGCACACAGCGCGATCAGCAGGCGATCGATTACGTCACGCTGGCCGACGATTACCGTCTTCATCTCGTTCCGAAGCTCATCCAGAGTATCTGAAAATGTCTTTGCCTGAATAGTCAGGCGCGAAACTTCTGCATCCATGTTGACACCTGATGGCAGATGAATTATTTTACCGGATTATCCAAACGGATCTTTTCGTATAATGACGCAATGTCATACACTCGTCTTTTGCCGGTTATACTGTTGACCGGTAAGACCCGAAACGGTCCGGTTTTTTACATCCGCCCGTTTGTATGATCCCGGAGTTTTTTTTCAAATAGTTAAATGCTTTTTTGCGGGGAGGGATAACAAAATAAATACTTTATGGGGTCCGGTCAGATAGGCGCGCAATGGGTCATTAACCCATACTATTCCTACAAACAATATCCTGAATACTCTCTTTACGATTCTGTTTTTCAAAAATTCCCAACAACCAGCGAGTAGAGATCCGCTTTTGGCACAGGAGGCGATGCAATCTCTCCCACCTCAATCCGCTCATCAGGATACCCCAGGTTCTCACAGACTGCAAGCCGAAGCGGGCGGCAGTTTATGGCAAGCAAGCGACAATATAATTCTCCGACATCGAATTTTGGATCTGCTAGGAGATACACAATTTTTCCCCGCTGCACTTCCTCAAGCGTTTCTGACATCCCCTGCTCATGCCCTTTTCCATGCGCCACGACAACAACAATGCGGGCGAGTGGGATGTGCAACCGGGCTGCCGCAACCTGAAGCGAAGAGATGCCGGGGATCACCGTGCCGGAAAGGTACCCGAGCCCGGCAAGCATCGGATCCCCGGTTGAGAGAACAACAATATCCTCCGGCAACTGGTGAAGTGCCTTGAAATCATCAATCGTCCTGACCTCACATTCCGGGGAAATAAAAGTTCGCGCTATCTCAATTGCCCGGTCAGATCCATAGATTTTCTTTGCCAATCCGATGGCCCGGATAGCCTGCTCAGTGAGCATCCCCGGCCCACAACCTACGCCAATAATTATCATGGACTTTCTCCTTTTACTGCACCATTGCGGTCCACGAGCACAACGTGAACCTTGGGTCGCTCTTTTTTAAAGTTCGTAAGAGTGTCGTGCATGACAGGTTCAAACAATGGCGATGCGGCAAATTCTTCCACTGTTGCGTACCCGGTACCGTCAAGTATCTGCGGGTCAATATAGCGGAGGATCAATGCCGGTAAACCGCAGAGGATAACATCACCCTGCGCTGCATCCAGTGCCTCGCCAATTTTCCCGCCCACAAGGATCACCTCATGAGCCGGGTAGAGCAGGCGGGCATACCGCAGACCAATTCTCCCGGTTGTGATCACCGGGTTCTTTGCAGAAGATACCTGACCGCAGACCGATTCTTCAAGATGATCATCCCACGGTTCGACAAGCCCGGTTGTTCCGAGGATAGATATGCCCCCCTCCACACCCACTCGGGAGTTCAGGGTTTTTTTGGCAATCTCTGCTCCCTCTGGAATATGGAGTTTTACCAGAATTCCGGAAAGTCCGGTCTCGTTCATGGCTTCTGTCATAGATCGCATAATGCAGTCCAGAGGAGCGCTGCTGATCGCCGGCTCTCCCTTTTGGTACCGGGGAGTATCACGGACAAAGCGGCCAATACCTTCACCGGGTTCGAGATGGATCCCATCCGGTAATGGGATTGCTTCAGCAACAATAACCACACCGGCAGTCACATCCGAGGGATAATCACCGGCATATTTTTTACACGAAGATTTGCCCGCGTGTGCATCCACATCTACTTCAACGGTAAGCCCGCAGGGAATTTTAATAGAAAGAGAGGAGATCGTTTTTCCGGAAAGTGAGAGGATGGCGGCCTTACATGCAGCAGCCGCAGTTGTTCCTGTGGTAAACCCGCGACGGAGGACCGTTCCTGATGATGTAAGAACCGCCAGTCCCTGCTCAGCAAGCAAGAGCTGTGCCGGAATATCACACCGTTTTACCCATTCGGCAGGATATTCAATACCGGTGACCGGATCCCTCATTTTTTTCCGCCTTCAATAAAGATCGTGATGCACTCGTTGATAGCAGCGACTGCAACCGGAGTACCTCCCCGGGTGCCTTCATTGGAAATAGACGGGATATCAATAGTCCGGAGAACTTCTTTTGACTCTGCCGCATTCACAAAACCAACCGGTGTGCCGATAATCACAGCCGGGCGGATGCCCTCTTTTACAAATTCGCAGAGCATGAGCAGGGCAGAAGGTGCATTGCCGATAACGACAATGGAACCGGCCAATCGCTCTTTTAGCGCAATAAACCCGGCAGAACTTCGGGTTATCCCCCGTTCCTTTACAATATCTGCACCATAATCGAGCGCACAGATGACTTCACTCGTATGCCCTTTCTTCTGGATGCCTACCTGCACCATCCGGATATCGGTAATTATGGGAGTTCCGGCTTTCAGGGCCCCGATTGCAGCAGGAATGGGATCATGCTCAAACCTGAGCAGGTCTGCCATGGAAAAATCGCCAACAGCAATTGAGCACCGCTGTTTTATGCGATCTTCAGCCGTAGCGTTTCCTACCTGCTGCCGGGCGAGCGTCCGGGATTTTTGCGAGATCGCATAGCCTTCCCTAGTGTCGGCACCCGGATCAATATACGTACTTGCGGTGGTATCCGCGTGGTGTGATGATTCCTTTGACATTGTTTCCCATCCTCCATATCCTGCTCTCGCTGCCACCGATGATAACGGTCGTGTGCATATCAATGGCAGGTTCATGTGCTTCAATCTCCTTAAGCGTGGTGATGATCGTTTCTTCATCTTCGCGCAGGGCATTTTTTACAATAGCAATCGGTGTACCTTCCCCGAGATGTTTTCTGGCATGCTCAACGGCGAGCGCAAAGTTGTGCGGCCTGCCCCGGCTTTTTGGATTATACAGGACTACCGGAATCCCGATTGAAAATATTGCATCGAGCCTTTTTTCGATTATCTCGAGTGGTGTGAGTAGATCAGAGAGGCTGATCACGGCAAAATCACCGGAGAGCGGAGAACCAACCCTTGATGCAGCGGCATTTGCTGCAGTCACTCCGGGAATTACTTCGATCTCAATCTCAATTTTGGAATGCTCAAGGACTTCGAGAACGATGCTGGCCATACCATAGACTCCGGCATCGCCACCGGATACAATGGCTACTGCATGGGTTTTTGCCAGATCGATTGCCTGTTGTGCCCGGTCCACTTCTTTTCCCATGGAACTACTGATAACGGTCTTACCTTTTAATAAAGGTTCGAGCGGTTCGAGATACGTGTGGTGCCCGAGCACGTAATCTGCGCCGGCAATGGCTTTGAGAGCCCGTGCCGTCATATAATCCCGCTTGCCCGGGCCTAAGCCCACAATGGCAAGACTTCCCTGCGATGATTCAGCGTGCGATGGCAACGGTAACTCTCCCGAAAACTTTTTTTATCATAACAAGCGTCTTTCTTTTCGAAGTTGCAAGGGCGCAAGGCTCAGCAACCCCGAGAAGACCAATTTTTGATGCCCGCGAAGGACCCGTCCCCGCTTGTGCGTTTATGGTATCGTCGTCAAGGAATATTAAATTGCCAGAAAGTATCCCGACTGCTTTTACAAGGCCGGTCTCATTGAATTTTTGCGTTGTTGTCGCGTAGACAAGAACATCTGCTTCTGATATTTTATTCTCTGCAAGAGCGGCACGTACCGCGTCAACAACTTCAGCAGACTCGACACCTTTCCGGCATCCGATGCCAACGGTATATTCTCCTTTTTTTAAGAGGATAGACACGTCACGGCCGGCAAGGACGATTGCGGGTCCCTGCACCGCATGAACCGGGATATCTGTATTCAGGAGAGCAGCATTTACCTGCCGGGTTGAGTCCCGGTTGAGAATTTCTGTACCCGACCGCTCCGCAATGGTCTCAACAGAATCCCGGCCACGGGACTCCGTTGCAGTCGTAATTACCGGCTGTATCCCGAGTCCCGCAAGCTCCTTTGCGAGTTCGTTGGCTCCATGATGACCACCGAGTACGGGGATTGCGTAACGGAGATCCGGGCTTACGACAACAACGGCCGGATCCGTCCATTTATCATCCAGCAGGGATGCAATCTTCCGCACGACAATACCCATGGACATCAGGGCAACGATCCGTTTCCTGCCGGTAAAAACGGTAGTAAAAATATCCTGGTTGTATTCCGCTAAATCGGCTCCAAGAAATGCTGCGATACGTTCTGCTTCCTCGCGGGAGTAGGGAAACGTAATAACAACAGTGTCAGTCATGAGTAGAGATGCGAACGCTGGTAACCGGACTCTGTACCTTTGACGGCTTTTCCCACAATGAGCAGGGCCGTTTTTGTGATTCCGGCTACCTGTGCTTTCTGAGCAATATCGGCAACAGTACCGTAGATAACCTGTTGGTCAGGCCATGATGCATGGAAGATAACCGCAGCCGGGGTATCCGGAGGACATGCCAGTTTTTCCGTGATATCGAAAAAGTGCTCACTGCCAAGGAAAAACGCCATGGTGGCCGGGTACTGCGAGAGCTCCGCGATATAATCCCTGTCAAGTGTTTTTCCAGCCGGGCGGGTGATGATCAACGTCTCTGATACACCCCGTGGGGTGAACTCGGTTGTGAGTGCCGCAGCAGCTGCAAAGACTGAAGATACGCCGGGAACGATACGGACCGTGATATTTAATTTTTGGAGTTCTGCGATCTGTTCGACAATCGAGCCATACAGGGCAGGGTCACCCGAATGGAGTCTGACCACCGTCTTTCCCTTCCGCACCCGGTCTGCCATGAGAGCGACCATGTCATCGAGATGCATGCCCCAACTGTCAACTTTCTCTGCAGCTGGACTTGAAGCAACAAGAGCAGGATTGACAAGAGAACCTGCAAAGAGCAGCACGTCAGCCTTCTCGAGCAACCCTTTTCCTTTCACGGTAATCAGTTCGGGATCCCCAGGACCAGCCCCGACAAACCAGATCACGTTATTCTGATTATTTCCGGGCATACATCACGCTCATGTAATCGCTCTCGGCAGGAAGATCCTCATTACGGTAAATTTTCATATCGGGAAAGAACATCCGTTCGACTAACACAAAATCAGTATACCCTTCAGAGCGCAGTTCAGCGGCTTTCTTCCGGGGCCTCCGGACTTTTAAGAATATACCGGCTTTCTGCGTCGATCCATCAGATACGGAAAAACTGCTGTTGACCGGTATGCCGGCGGCGGCAGCAAACGCGGTGATTGAGCTGATGCCCGGTTCAGTCCGGAACTCAATTTTCGGGTGCGTTTCAGCAATGACTGCACAGAGACGTGAGAACGTTGAAAAAAAGTTCGGATCGCCAAGAATGCCAAAAACCGCAAGACCATTGTCTGCAACAGGAGCGATCTTTCCTGCATTTACCACAAGACACCTGCGGATCTTCACCTCGTCATTGGTCATAGGAAAGTCAAGATCTACCGGTTCACGATACGGGGCAACCAAATCATGAGCGATTCGTCCCGGAACAAAAACGGTGTCGGCTTCCTTAAGAAGCCTGACTGCCCGAAGGGTCAAGAGCTCGGGATTTCCCGGACCCAGTCCCAGTCCTATGAGCATGCGGCACCCCGTGCGACAATAATATAGACCGGATCGATGGGTTTGAACATGATACTTTCGGAAATTTCATGCGACCGTGAGACCTGTACCTGAACAACCTCAGAAAAAAGCCCTAACTCTTTAAGGGCAGTTACCGCAGATTCAAGCGTACTTACCATGACTGCGTTTATCACGATCGTCCGTTTCACCTTCTTTGCCAGCACCGGGAGGATCACTGCAAGATGTTGGGTACCGCCAAGGAATGCACAGTCATACACCTGATCGTTTTTGAGAAAATCTACCGCGTCCGTGCAGAAAAATTCTATGTTATGTACTCCTGCATTCCGTGCGGTTTTAGTTGCGAGCGAGACCGCCTCCGACCGTTTGTCAAGGGAGTGGATTTTTTTTACGGTCTTTGCCATTGCAACTGAGACCTTACCGGTACCGCAGCCAATCTCAAGGACAGTGTCGGTATTGAGCAATCCCAGTTTGAATAAGGAGATTGCCATGATCTCGTCCTGGGTTGGCCCACCGGCAAGTTTTGTGCCGTTCATCGGCACAATTTTTGTTGTGTTAAGGTATAAAGAATTGTTATCGGGTTTTATTTAAAGTCCTTAATTAGAATGTCTTAAGAATTGTTTTATTTTATAGCGGGGTAGATTTTTGTCCTCCTGTTTGCTCAGGTAATTTTAAAAATTCTCTTTACATCGCAAACCAAAAAGTCCCGACAGCGATAGAAAAACGATCACGCTCTGAGGTTCACGAGATTGTGTAAACATCTATGACACTTCAGGATTGTTACATATCCCTTAAAATTCCTGCAGTGCTGTTTACCTGCTCCTGGTATGAGGACATTATCCGCCCACTGATCGCGATGCTGGTCATCGGATCGAGTGCAATTGCTTTATTGTACGCTTTGATTGCTTCCTGGAATGATTGTGTATCTTTAAACGCATCTACCGGTGCGGATGATGCTACAGTTCCGGGTTTTACTGACGGGTCGGTAAGATTCCGGTACAAGTTACTGATCTGTTGCATGTCCGTATGTGACTTGAGGAGGTATGCATCTCCTTTTTTTATCCAGAGTTTCGCATTTTTTGGATCTTTTGCTATTGCCTTATCGTAACAGGCAAACGCTTCCATATAATTTCCATCCCGAAGAGCAAGATCGCCTTTAAAGATCATGGGAGTTGTTTCATTTGGGTGCATGACAACAATCTGGTCAAGGTAAACCCGTGCTTCATCTTCCATGCCGATACTACCCAACACCATGAGTTTTTTTAACATGATCTCGGTATTGTCGGGTTGGAGTTCAATTGCCCTGTCATAAACCGAGAGTGAATACTCAGGATATTTTGAGTCAGCGATGGTATCTGCTGTAGTGGACAGGCTAAAGGCAGCAAACGACTGAGGGGATACTTGTTTTGAGGGCGTTGTTTGAAAATACATGAGCGGGAGTCCAGAACCCAGAATACAGAAAATTATGATAAGCGCGGCAAATTTCAGTTGCTTTCTTCCAGAATCCGGCTCTGGGGATAGGGTTTTCTGATAAATCCGACCATCCGATCGATCGACAACTACCGTACGTGCTAACAGATCATGGAGTCCCTGTTTATTTTTCGTAAAGCCGATCATGACAAAGCCAATACCCAGAGTAAGGAGGGAGATATACTTGCCAAGTTCTCTTACCAGAGCCCGAAAAAAAGTGAGTTGTTTTCCATTGCCGTACACAACGATAATTCCAAATGCGATTTTGCCAATCGTTGCCCTATAGGGTGAACTGATACACAATGGAGAATAGATAATCAAAAAAAATGCGCCGGCTATAAGGACTGCATACAGAGAGGGATTGGGGATTTTATATGATTCAAGAAAGAAATTTACTATGAGTGCAAATACCGCTGCAATCGTCAGATCTGGTATGGCAGCTCCAAGTCTTCTAAAGAACCCGACATATCCAATTACCGTCTCTACAGGAGGCTCAGTTTGAACAGACTCCTGATTTTTCCTGTCTTTTGCCTGTTTCTCTTCAATAGACTCAGGAAAATGTTTCAGGCAAAACTGGCATTCAGTTTCGCCTTTTGGGAGAAATGATTTGCAGCGGGGACAGCGGGACATTAGTTAAGAAAAGTATGAACATGAGAATAAAATGGTATGCATAGATTTTTTCAATCATCAGGAAACTGTCAAAAATCCCAAACACATTTCTCCTTTTCCCGTCAATGATCTTTGAGGGAATATTATGAAACACGAGATCATTGGAAACAACCTCCAGATGGTAAAGATTGATCTGATCAAAGGTGAGGGAATCTTTGCAGAAGCTGGAGCCATGGTGAACATGACCGGTTCATTCCAGATGGAGAGCCAGCTCAAAGGAGGTGTTATCTCCGGGCTGAAACGCGCAGTTGTCGGAGAGAGTCTCTTTCTTACCCGGTTTACTCCGGGAGATAAGGCCGGTTTTGTATCTTTTGCCGGTATGATGCCGGGCAAAATATTTCCCGTCGTGATCTCTGATGGAAAAGAGTTCATTGCAAAGAGAGAATCATTTCTCGCCTGCGAAGAAGGCGTTGAATTAGACATCGCTCTGACAGATAAATTCCGTGCGGGTTTGTTCGGGGGTCAGGGTTTCATACTCCAGCATATGAGTGGAAATGGCATTGTTTTTTTGCACTGCTGCGGGGATATTATTGAGATGACGTTAAAGCCGGGAGAAATAATTAAAGTGCAGACGGGTCTTGTGGTTGGCTTTGATACTACCGTTGATTATGATATCGCTCTAGCCGGTGGCATAACCACGGCACTCTTCGGTGGTGAAGGACTATTTGTCACAACGCTTACCGGCCCTGGAAAGGTAGTACTCCAGTCCATGGATATTGCAAAGATTGCTGCTTCGCTCATACCGTACCTGCCCAAGCCGGAAATAAAAGTAAAACCGGTATAATTTTAGTACCAACCTATTTATTCTAAAAAACGTGACATTTTTTTATCCTTACTAATCATCTTGCAAATATCGTCAACTTCATGATTGCTAAAGAAAATAACATGACAAAAAAAGATTTTTTTCCGGATCTGACATCTCCTTATATTACGCCAGAACCTGCATGTGATACAATTTCTTCAGAATCTTTCCTTGGTGTAACCCTTGAGCGAATCATCGATGATATTGATGAGATGCATCATCTCAACCAGCTCATTTGCCAAAATCTCGAAAAAAATGGGGGTTTTACCACGCCAGAAGCATACTTTTCAATGGTACAGCCTATCCTTGATTTGCTTGAATCAGAAATCCGGCTTAAGTATTGCCCCGGAATGACAAAAATGAATGTTAAACTCATTGTGCAGGATTGGATTGATGGCGAAATCGCAAAATTGCAAAAAGGATAAGGAGTGGTTTTTACCTTTTATCCCCAAGATCGAAATGACTTCATCTCTTTAAAAAATAAAAAAATCGTATTCTGATTGCCAGTAAACCGTTGAATATTTTTCAACACGTTACTCTTATAGATGAGGAAAAAATCACCGTATGTGGGTGATCCATGTCCACATATTCTGGATACCTGTAGAGATTATTACCCCCGGATCAATCCCGAGAACGGGAAATACAAAAATAAAATACAGGACTGTACCCAGCAGACTGCCAAGATTGGTCAGGGCAGCTACCAGTACCACTTTAAAAAGAGGGATACGAGCCATCTCTGTAAGAGATTGTGCATCATAGATTTTCCGGAAATCCGACATCGGGGGTTTTCTCACTTTGGCTTCAACAAATGCTGCAATCCACCCGGAATGAAGCATAGGATTTAACGAAGTCATCCATGCCACAGCAAAACTGGTGAGTGCAGAGTAGGGGTGTCCTCCTGCTAAAAGAGTACCCAGTGCAGCCAGCACCCCATGGATAACCACCCAGAAGAGGAAAGCATAGAGTAAGACGTCTAAGCCAACTCCGGAAAATGCAATTGCAGCGAGCAGGAATACAAACAACGCAGTGACGGTAAACCCAAAGATTTTAGCCCAGGGAAATGACTTTGGCTCCCGCGTGAGTAAATCGAAGGGGGGCAGACTCGCCGGGTTTTCCAGATAATTTTCAATGCCCTGCCGGTGCCCGGCACCAACAATTGCAAGGATGCGCCCTTCGGGACGTTGCACTTTTAACAGGACTAACTGGTGAGCGATATACGCGTCGCGCTCGTCGATCAACGCACGGGCACCATTAGGAGAGAATTTGCGGAACTCTTCCATCACCATATCAATGATATCCTGTTGCTTGAGCGACTCAATATCGATCTGCTCCCCATTATCCACTTCCGCAATCGAGATGACGAGAGCCCAGATCATCTTTATTTTTTCCATAAAACCCATTGCGTTCCAGAACCGCAGGAGGGTGAGCCGT
Organism: uncultured Methanoregula sp.; assembly: GCA_964590895.1. Lineage (GTDB taxonomy): Archaea > Halobacteriota > Methanomicrobia > Methanomicrobiales > Methanospirillaceae > Methanoregula. The sequence continues at coordinate 118,171 of CAZPYV010000006.1, forward strand.
ATGTCCCGATCAACAAGCCCAATAGGAATGCCGCGTTTCTCTGCTTCCTCAATTGCCGCTTTCATCTCAGCGCCGGGCTCGACACCAACATCAAAACCGATCTTGCGCTGGAGATATGCCATCAGCCACTGGACAAGAAGTGTATTGAAATTTTTAACTTCAAGGACATCATCAACCGAAGGATCTCGCCCCTGCTTTTTTAGGGCCGCATAGCGCGACTGGTCGAGTTCAATGGCAACAATATCCGGTTGATATGCTTCAATAGCCTCTCGTACTTCATCGACACTCTGTTGCGATACATGCGCTGTTCCGACGATTTTGATCTCAGCCATTAATCACCGTTATGCCACCTATGTTGGCGCTGGGAACTTAATTAAGAATGGGGGTGAAAATAAAAAAATTGGCACCACTAAATTTTATCATCTCAATTTTGCCCGAAAAAAATTTCAGCCATTTCAGTTACGCGCAGGTTCATCATGCAGAGCATAATCTGTGACACGGATCAAAATATTCTTGACCATTTCTATGGTGAAAAATACTATAGTCAACGGGTTTATGGCACAGACAAAATGCTCTTTTGCCTATAGCATAAATTTCACGGTAAATGATCCCGATCCGGTGGAGAGTTGCGGGTGTCCATCTCAATCTCCCGTGCAATACCAATGATAATGATAATCACCGGTACAATCTCAATCCGTCCCAGCCACATAAGCAGGATAAATATCCATTTTATTGAGATCGGACTTGCAGCACTGATAAAACCAACGCTGAGTCCTACGTTGCTCAAAGCAGAGACCAGTTCAAAGACCACCTCTTCAAGCCGGAATGAAGTGATATACAGGTGAAGGGTAACAATGGTTGCAATAAAGATGGTAATGACATACATAACAATGACCAGCAGATTTTTTGATATCGCCAGTTCAGAGATCTCTTTTGAGAGAGTATGCCCACCGGATTTTAACGGGATGAGAACGCGACTACTCACAAAAAACCTCCGGAACCACCATTTAACCCCATCGTAGACAAGCATCACACGATTTACTTTTACCCCCCCGGCAGAACTGCCCATGGCTCCACCAATAAACATCAGCATGGCAACGACTGCAATCGGAATTGCCGTCCAGTAATGGGGATTTGAATTCTGAAGACCGCAGGTGGTCATACCAGAGATCGCAGTAAAGACCCCCTGACGAAACGCCGTAGTGAGTGGCAGGTTTCCAAAGATAAACAGATCCAGTGATGTTATGAACGATCCTACCAGTGCGATGAGCAGCAATATTCTTACCGTCTGGTCCCGCAGCATATTCATCACCTTCCCATGGTACAGGAAAAAGAATACTTTGAACGGGATTGCTCCAGCAAGCATGACCGGAATGAGCAGGGCTTCAAGCAGCGGATTGTTATAATAGCCCAGACCCCCCGCATGAACGGTAAATCCGCCGGTAGCTATTGCAACCATAACGAGGTTGAGCGAATCCCAGAGCGGTATTCCACTGAGCATGATAAGCCCGGTGAACGCAAAGGTAAGCACGAGATAGATCATCCACATGCGCCGACTGGAAGATACTGAGGCAGGAACCAGTTCCTCTTCCCGGCCTTCAGCGCGATAGAGACGGAACAGCGATATCCGGGTCTTCCTGCGCAGGGATATCCCAAACATAATGATCCCGATACCGCCAATCCATTGGGTTAATGAACGCCAGAAGAGAAGCGTTTTTGGCGTTGTATCAAGCGAAGTGATCATGGTAAACCCGGTGCCCGTCCAGCCGGACATTGCCTCAAAAACACTGTCAACATAGTTCATGTGCAATCCAAAGACAAACGGGAGTGCCCCGATAAGTGCAATCGCAAGCCACGAGAGTGCTATTGCGGCAATGGTGATGGATGAAGAAGGTTCGAGATCCTGATGAGGTATGTGGGATATCACATATCCCAGCAGTATGAAGACGAGCGGGGCGGTAGCCATCGGGAGGATTAGAGACCACTCATGAAAGATGACGAGCACCAGAAACGGCAGAAGTGATACGACACCAAGGAACTCAAAGATCAGCCCCATGTCGTGCGCGATCATGGCGATATGCTCGATGCGCTTCATCTGATAACCAAGGTGATTTTGTGGTTATTAGTGTTATGGGTATCGTTTTTTTATCGGGAAGCGGGTACCGGATAAAACAGACGTAGTTATTAATCCCCAATCCTGTATAATTAATATTCATTCATGATCCGGATTCGTGCAGATCAGTTTCCGTCAATTCTTTTAATCCTTCTCACCATCCTTGCATTTGCCGTATTCTGGTCTATTATGGATATGGTGCTTCTCGGAGCATCGTTAGCGATTGTGCTCATTCCGCTCCATCACCGGCTTTCAACCCACATGCGACCATGGATTTCTGCACTGGTTCTGACTCTGGCAGTGCTTGGCGTTTTTAGCGCAATGGGACTTATCACCCTTGCGATCTTTTCTGCAAATTCCAGTGTGCTCAACCAGATGTTTTCAACTATTGGAAACTGGCTCAACGATCCCATGACAAATCCTATGGCATACGGAGTGCCGTTTAGTAAAACAAGTCTTATGAATCTATTAGAGGATGGGACATCACTTTTTGTCGATTACCAAAAGACCCTCATCACGTATCTCCCGTTAATCCTGTTCAAGATGTTTGTATTCTTCGCAACCCTGTTTATCCTGTTTTTGCGAGGAGAAGAACTCAGGACAAAAATTATCGGACACGTGCCGGCATCATTAAAAAAATATATCAACCGTCTCTCCGATGCTACTGGGGACACATTATACGCAATCTACTATGTCCAGATTGCTGTAGCGGTTCTTACCTTCTTCATGGCAATTCCGGTCTTTTACCTGCTCGGGTACGGAGATATCATTTTTTATGCATATTTTGCTGCATTCTGTGAACTCATCCCCATCATCGGATCATCTGCCGCGTTCATTCTTATTGGCGCTTATGCACAGGCAATGGGTGATACCCGGGGGGTATTGATCCTGTTTTTCTTAGGGTACCTGATCGTGTCACTTGTCCCGGAGGTCTATGTCCGCCCGGTCCTTATCGGGAGAAGGGTAAAAGTCCACCCGGTGATAATGTTCATAGGGATTGTCGGGGGAATTCTGACCATGGGGCTTGCCGGTTTTGTACTTGGCCCGCTCATCATTGTGCTGGTTATTACCAGTTACCGCATGTACACAGAAGAGAAAAAGGAACAAGAACACGCCATCATGGGTTGAGGAAAAATATGCAAAAATATGTGTACATGGCAGTAAAAGAGAAAGCATTAAACCCTATTTCCGACGACAGGTAATAAGAAATGGCGCAGACATCATTTTCTATGCAGGGAGTAGTCAAGTCCATGGGACTGGTGTTTGGCGATATCGGAACCAGTCCCATTTATGCACTTACTGCCATTTTTTTCCTCATTCCACCTACGCCGCAAAATATCATGGGCATTCTCTCGCTGATTCTCTGGACATTGACAACACTTGTTACCATCCAGTATACCTATCTCGCAATGCACCTGGGTAAGAAAGGTGAGGGAGGGACGATCGTGCTCAAGGAGATCTTACTCCCTCTCTTAAAATCCGGTAACCAGATCGCATTTGTTTCCCTTCTGGCTATTGTCGGCATTGCTCTTTTCATAGGAGATAGTGTTATCACTCCGGCTATCAGCATGCTTTCTGCTGTAGAAGGCATCACCCTCATACCCGGTTATGAAAATACACCCCAGATACTGCTAATGCTCATTGCCGGTATCATTGCGATCGGTCTCTTTGCAATTCAGGCCAAGGGAAGCGAACGGGTAGCGTGGGCATTTGGGCCGGTCATGGTCATCTGGTTTGCCGCACTTGCAGGTGCAGGACTTATTGCCATCTGGTCAGCACCGCAGGTTCTGCTGGCAATTAACCCGATGTATGGAATCAATTACCTGATCACGCACGGGCTTGAGGGATTTTTAATCCTGTCTTCCGTCATCCTTGTCGCAACCGGGGGAGAAGCGCTATATGCGGATATGGGCCATCTGGGCAGGGAGCCGATTATCAAGGCATGGTATATTGTCTTTGTCGCTCTTGCAGTGAACTATCTCGGCCAGGGTGCATTTTTGATGACACATCCCGATGCGCACAACATCCTCTTTGAGATGATATTTTCGCAGTTCAAAATCCTGTACATTCCCTTCCTGTTCCTGAGCATCATTGCGACCATCATTGCCTCACAGGCGATGATCTCCGGGATCTTTTCCATTGTCTACCAGGGCATCACCACCCGTATCCTGCCGCTTTTACGGATCGATTATACTTCACCGCAACTTCGTTCTCAAATATATATTGATATCGTGAACTGGGCATTGCTCTTTGCTGTCCTCTTTGTCATTGCGATCTTTAAGTCTTCCAATAACCTCACGCACGCTTACGGTCTTGCGGTGAGCGGCACAATGGCAATTACTGCGATCCTTGTTTTGTGGATTCTCATCCTTCGCGGAGAGATCGTAAAGTCCCTAATAGCAGTGACAATCCTCGTCATCACAGTTGTATTCCTGCTTGCCAACTTCCACAAGATTCCCTATGGAGGTTACTGGTCCCTGTTAATCGCGTTCATCCCCTTCTGTATCATCATGATTTATGTGAACGGCCAGAAGAAACTCGCCGCTACATTAAGCCCGATTCCTCTTGATGATTTTTTACTGAAATTTAATGACGTTTACAATTCGGTAAACAGGATCTCTGGTACGGCATTATACTTTGCCAGAGACTTCCGGAGATTACCGCAATATGTTTCCCGCATCATGTTTACAAATACTATCGTCTATGATGACAACATCATCGTATCTATCATCAGAACCGAACAACCGTTTGGTGTGACATGGGGTTTCACTCGCGAGATCACAAAGGGCTTTTCGATCTTTGAAATTTATCTTGGCTATATGGAGATCGTAGATATCGGTAAAATATTAAAAGAGGCAGAAATTGATGAAAAGACAATCTTCTATGGTATGGAAGATATCATTACAACCCATGTTGTGTGGCGTATCTTTGCAGCAATCAAACGCCTCTCTCCATCTGTTGTACAGTTCTACAAGCTGCCATCTGATAAAATCCACGGTGTGGTGACCAGAATTGATATGTAGGTTCATTTAAAAATTACATGAACCGTTCAAACCGCTCTTTTTTCACCTTGCAGATTGGGCAGATATCCGGGGGTTGATCACGCGCACAGAGATAACCACATACTTTACAGCGCCAGACCGGAAATGCAAGTGCCGCAACGGGTGACGATGTAAGAGAGAACGTCTGTTTTATCGCTTGATTTCCGCGCTCCGCACGAGGGGGGCGACGCTCGGGGACAGGTGCGAGAGTTTTCCTTCCGGACACTATCTCATCACTGACATACAGGGCACAGTAGCATGCCCCGAAATCGTTGAGATCCGGATCCCGGTAATCGCAGGGACAGATAAGATCGAGGTCGAGCTCCTTTTTACCAGACGCAAGCCGACACGGACAGGCACGGTACCCGTAACGCTGCTCATTTTTCATCAGGCCGGCAATAAGGTTCTTTGTGAATTCGGCATCCGTGTTCAGCTGGTAGCCTCCATCTTTTGCCTCTTTTTGCAGGATACGATAGGTTGCTGCCACATCCTCTGGCTTGATTTCAATGAGTGCCATTTACCTGAATGCCTCCCGGATCTCCTGCTCCCTAAAACCGACAATACCTTTTTTATTATTGATGACAAGGGTAGGAAACGAACCTGCAGGATTAAATCTCTCGACCGTATTCATGGCCTCATCCTGCTCCTTTCCTTCAAGGAGATCGACAAACGTGTAATCGAATTCGATACCCAGCTCCCGCAGGAGTTCTTTTGTCTTTGCGCACCACCCGCAGGTGCTCAGGGCATAGAGCATGACGGTGCCCTTGTTTTTTCCGCTGACATGTTCAATAACCATAAAAACACCATATACTACAGGGAAATTGAGGTAAGTAGTATTTAATTATGAGGATTGCGACCACAAATCCCCATTAATCAGATAGCTGCGGATACATCAGTCTATTACTTAAAACGAAACGTGTGGCAGAAAAATCAGACGAAAACTCTGCAATGCTTCACCAAGAAAAGAATGAAAAGATTATTTGTTTTTCATAATAATGTTGACATCCTCAAGCAATGCCTGAAGATCTTCTTCATGCTCAACTTCCATCTGGAGTATCCCGAGCACGATGTTGTAGGTAACCGGATCCTTGTCTTTTGTCTTTTTAAGCAGGCTGTTATACGATTTAATCGCACATTGCTCACCCTTGATATTCTGTTCAAGTATCTTGACAATGAACGGATCATCCGGCGCATCGTATCCGCAGTTGGTGAGCTTGAACCATTGCTGAGGATTGGTTACGGGGGTTCCGCCCAACTGAATAATCCGCGTTGTGAGCAGGACGGCATGCCCTAACTCTTCAGTAGCGTGGAGTGTGAGTTCGGCAATAACCGCCTCTTTGTTGGGGCCTTTTACTACTTTTGCGCCAACCCAGTACTGGTAGTACGCGAGCCATTCATCGGAAAATGCTTTGTTGAGGAGCTTGACAAGCTCTGCAACATCGGTATCAACAATCTTTCTTCCAAACGTTCCCATATTCAAACACCTCGTCTTTTTACGACATGTGAATATCGACACTTCTTCTTTTTATCTGTATCCGTGTTAACGTAGGGATCTCGATTCAGGATTCAGACCCCCCAAAATGAGCCGCATTTTTTTCAGATTGTGTTCCAACAGTAAGTCTAAAAAAGCGCCCGCATCCAGACATTTCATTGACCTGCACTATCGTTAATAACTATTCAGTTGCATAATATATGGAAATCATGAAGGCGGTTCTGGGTCTCGAAGATGGACAATTTTATATCGGGAATGGGTTTGGTGTTGAGGGAGAGTGTTCCGGAGAACTCGTGTTCAATACGCAGATGACCGGGTATATGGAATCCCTCACGGATCCGAGCTATTTTGGCCAGATTCTCATGTTCACCTTCCCGCAGATCGGGAATTACGGTGTTGATACGCGAAATTTCCAGAATGAGAAAGTCTGCGCCCTTGGCTGCATTGCAAAAGAGATCTGTGAAAAACCCGCTGCCAGTCCGTCCATCAGATCATATTTTGAAGAGAACCGCCTTCTCGGCATGAGTGGGGTTGACACCCGTGCCCTTACCATAAAAACCCGCGTCCACGGAACCATGCGGGCTGCACTCGTAGTCGGAAGCGACGATGGGAATTATGCAGTAAACCTTGCAAAACAGACACCACAGATTACTGATATTGTTCCCATACCAGAAGTCTCATGTAAACAACCTTACCGTCTGGAAGGTAAAGGGAAGCGCATCGCCGTAATCGATCTCGGGATAAAAAAGAACATGATCACCAGTCTCGCCAGGCGCGGGGGTGACCTCCACATTTTCCCCCACAATGCAACTCCTGACCAGATTCTCTCGTGTAAACCGGATGCTCTCTTTGTGAGTAACGGGCCTGGGGATCCCAAGCAGGCTGTGCAGGCTATCAGGTGTATCCGGGAACTTCTCGGGCAACTTCCCATCTTTGGGATCTGCATGGGCAACCAGGTCTCGGCACTTGCCATAGGTGGCGATACCTACAAGCTCAAGTTTGGTCACCGCGGCGCAAACCAGCCGGTAAGGTTTAAGGACGGGCGGATCTTCATTACCACCCAGAACCACGGATTTGCTGTTGATGAAGATTCGCTCCCCGAAGGTTGCAGGGTCACGTATACCAATGTCAACGATGGGACTGTTGAAGGATTTGAGAATAAGGATCTCAAACTGACCACAGTCCAATTCCACCCGGAGGCACATGGGGGACCACGCGATACCGAAGCGCATTTCTTTGACGCACTGTACCGGAGGATTGCCTGATGCCCAAACGGACAGATATTAAAAAAGTCCTCTTAATCGGATCAGGACCCATTCAGATAGGACAGGCTGCCGAGTTCGATTTCTCGGGATCACAGGCCTGCAGGTCATTACGCGAAGAGGGCGTCAAAGTCGTTCTCGTTAACTCGAACCCGGCAACAATCATGACCGATCCGGATATGGCTGATGAGATCTACATCGAGCCGCTCCGGGCAGATATCATTGCAAAGATCATAGAGAAAGAAAAACCGGATGGAATCATGTCCGGAATGGGCGGGCAAACGGGACTAAACCTGACCGTAGAACTCGCTGAAATGGGGGCGCTCAAAGGAGTAGAAATTCTCGGAACCCCGCTTGAAGCGATCTACAAAGGCGAAGATCGCCAGAAATTTCGCGATCTGATGATCAGCATCGGTGAACCGGTACCAAAAAGTATGGTGCTTAACTCCCTCACCCAAATCGAGGATGCAATTACAACTATAGGCCTTCCTGCTATTGTGCGGCCAGCATATACACTCGGCGGGGCTGGCGGGGGTATTGCCAGAACCCGTGAAGAACTGGTCCGGATCGTTGAACTCGGACTGTCACGTTCCCGCATCCACCAGGTGCTCATTGAAGAGAGCGTAATGGGCTGGAAAGAGATCGAGTTCGAGGTTATGCGTGACGCCGCAGATACCTGTATTATTGTCTGTGGCATGGAGAACGTGGATCCGATGGGGATCCATACGGGAGAGAGTGTTGTCGTTGCTCCAATCCTCACCCTACGTGATGACGAGTTCCAGATGATGCGGAGCGCTGCAATCCACATCATCAGGGCGCTGGATGTGCAGGGGGGCTGCAATGTCCAGTTTGCATTCTGGGAGGGCGATTACCGGGTCATCGAAGTAAATCCCCGGGTCTCACGCTCTTCAGCCTTAGCATCAAAGGCAACCGGTTACCCGATTGCCCGGGTTGCAGCAAAGATCGCCATCGGCATGCGGCTCGATGAGATTATGAACACCGTGACCGGCTGCACTCCGGCTTCTTTTGAACCCACGATCGATTATATTGTTGTTAAGGTTCCCCGCTGGCCATTTGACAAGTTCAAGGGTGCTGACCGCACCCTTGGCACATCCATGAAAAGTACCGGTGAGGTAATGGCGATCGGGCGCACGCTGGAAGAAGCGTTCATGAAGGCGAAGCGGTCGCTGGATACCGATGTGCAAACCCATACCAGCCCCAGTGAAGTCCGTATGATACTCTCGCGCCCCACCGATGAGCGGTTCCACTGCCTCTTCGATGCCTTTCGGCTGGGTTTTACTCTCGACGAGATTGCACAACTGACATCCATCATACCGTTCTTTTTAGAAAAGATCAAAAATATTGTTGATTGTGAAAAGCACCTCGCAACCCGCCATAGCCCGGCAGACATACTTGCTGCGAAAAAACTCGGGTTTTCAAATGCTGAGATCGCCAAGATCACTGGGATAGGTGGAGAGCAGTTAGAGATGATCACGGGTCTGCCCTCATACAAGATGGTAGACACCTGTGCTGCAGAGTTTCCGGCAAGCACACCCTACTTCTACTCAACGTACGAGAGTTCCTGCGAGATTGTTCCAAGCGATCGCCAGAAAGTTCTCATAATTGGATCGGGGCCAATCCGGATCGGTCAGGGCATCGAGTTCGATTACTGCACCGTGCACGCTGTCCAGTCCCTGCGGGAAGAAGGCGTCGAAGTCCATATTGTCAACAACAATCCTGAAACGGTCTCTACGGATTTTGACACTTCTGACCGGCTCTTCTTTGAGCCTATGCAACTCGAGGATGTTGTCAATATCCTAATGAAAGATAATTATTATGGCGTAATGGTTCAGTTCGGGGGGCAGAATGCTGTCAACCTTGCTATGCCCATTCAACAGGAAATAAAACGGCTCGGGCTTCAGACAAAAATTCTTGGTACAAGCCCGGATGCCATGGATATTGCTGAGGACCGCGACCGGTTCAGCGTGCTTTTAGATAAACTCAATATCCCCAGTCCGGCAAACTGCTCGGCATATTCCGAAGCAGAAGCACGGGACATCGCAGAAAAGATCGGTTTTCCGGTACTGGTCCGTCCATCATTCGTTCTTGGGGGACGGGCTATGGAGATCGCTCATAACCTCGTAGAGTTTGAAACCTATATCAAAGAAGCAGTCCGGGTCGCAAAGCACCATCCGGTACTGATCGATTCCTACCTCCAGAATGCCATCGAGCTCGATGTCGACGCGGTCTGTGATGGGGAAGATGTACTCATTGGCGGTATTATGGAGCATATAGAACAGGCCGGGATCCATTCCGGGGATTCGGCTTGTGTAATCCCCACGCAATCGCTCTCTGAATCGGTGCTTGACACAGTGCGCGATTACACACGGAAGATTGCACTGGGACTTGGCGTGATCGGGCTTATCAATCTCCAGCTCGCGGTAAAAGACAACGTGGTCTACATTCTCGAGGCTAACCCACGTGCAAGCCGCACGGTGCCATTTGTCTCAAAGGCTACCGGACTCGCAGTAGCAAAAATCGCAGCAAAAGTCATGGTGGGCAGGAAACTGCGCGATCTTGGTCATAAAGAGCGGGAAATAAAGCACGTCGCAGTCAAAGAGGTGCTATTGCCGTTTAACAAACTCGCAGGTGTTGATACCGTCCTCGGACCGGAAATGAAGAGCACCGGTGAAGTGATGGGCATTGACTATGACTTCGGTCTCGCATTTTACAAGGCATGCATATCCGCAGACAATGAACTTCCTCGGAAGGGCAATGTATTCATTTCGGTTAATATCGAGCAGAAAGATGAAGCAATACCGATCGCGCGGCAACTGCGCGATCTCGGGCTCACCCTGTACGGTACTGAAGGTACTGTCGATTATCTCAACGAAGCAGGAGTTGAGGCACACCTCATAAGAAAAGTCCAGGAAGGTTCACCCAATGTGCTGGACATGATGCGGCACGGAGAGATACGTCTCATCATCAACACGCCACAGGACCGCCAGTCCCGGCAGGATCATTACCAGATCATGCGTGCGGCAGTAGACTACTCAATTCCCTACATTACCACCCTGCAAGCGGCGCGTGCAGCGGCTCTTGCCATTGATGCAATCAAGCGCGAGAAGATGACCCTTGAGCCAATCAGCCATTATCTGAAGTGATATCGGCGTAAAACCACCAATATTTCCTTTTTTATTGTATCCTGCATCACATCAGTCCCAGTGATAGCAACGTGTGCACTGCAATAACCATACGAAATAATTGAATATCCTTATATACCGAAATAACAAAAAATGATGCATGAAGAAAATTTTTGTTGTTCTTGCAATCCTGTTCATCGGGATCCTGCTTGCGGGATGCACATCCCAGCCTGCGGCACCTGTGGCCACCCCAGTACCGACACAAGTCCCAACCACTGTTGTAACAACGGTTCCCCCAACCCCAGTGCCGACAAAGGAAGTTGTGGTTGTAGTTGTTAAGACCGCAAATGTGACCGCAACACCAACCCCCACACCAACTCCTGTGCCAACGTATACCATCACATTTAACCCGAATAGGTTAATCGCCTCCCCCGGTTTAACAGCAAATGTTAAGGTCGGTACTAAAGTGATATGGGCAAATATGGATAACATTTATCCCCATGGTATAGTGGCAACTGATATTGGGAATGATGGATTTTGGATCAACGATGTGAACGCTCAATCGATCCCATACGGAAAGACCGTAGAAGTTACCTTTACCAAAGCAGGTGCATACGATTACGATACACTCTTCCAGCCAGCAACAACTGGAATAATTTACGTAACCGCTTAATTCTACATTGATACACAAGTTCAGGAAAAAGCCTGAACAACCTTTTTTTCGTTCTTCAATTGTTCAAAAGAAATTTTTTATAATCCCCTTTGAGTTTTTTCATGACAAAATTCCCCTGAAAATATATGCTGAAACCGCAAACAGATATTTTAAGAATTTAACAAGAGGTTATCCATGGGAAAAGGTACAATTGTTCTTGCATATTCCGGAGGGCTTGACACCTCCATCTGTATCCCTCTTTTAAAAGAGCGATATGATTACGATCGCGTCATCACTGTTGCTGTGAATGTCGGACAGCGGGATGAAGAGATCGATGTTGCCACAGAAAAAGGGAAAAAATTCGCAGATAAGCACTACACCATTGATGCCCGTGAAGCATTTATAAACAATCACATCTTCCCGGCGATCAAGGCAAACGGTTCATATGAGGGTTACCCCATGGGAACCTCTCTTGCCCGCCCCCTCATAGCAGAGGAAGTTGTTAAGATTGCAAGGAAAGAAGGGGCAAAAGCAATCGGGCATGGATGTACGGGTAAAGGTAATGACCAGCTCAGGTTTGATTTTATCATCCGCAGTGCGGGTCTTGAAGTCGTAGCACCGATTCGCGAACTTAACCTGACCCGTGACTGGGAGATCGATTATGCAAAAAAGCATAAGATCCCCGTTCCGGTAAAAAAGGACAAACCCTGGAGCATGGATGAGAACTGCTGGAGCCGGAGCATTGAAGGAGGAAAATTAGAAGACCCCGCGTACCATCCACCAGAAGAGATCTACCTCTGGACAGTATCTCCTGAAAAAGCACCGACAAAACCCGAAAAAATCACCCTTTTGTTCAGGGCCGGTATTCCAGTTTCGCTCAATGGTAAAAAGATGCAGGGCTATGATCTGATCCAGCGATTGAATGTACTTGCAGGAAAGCACGGGGTTGGTCGCAATGACATTATCGAGGACCGTATCCTTGGGATCAAAGCCCGTGAGAATTATGAGCACCCGGCAGCAACAGTAATTCTCACTGCACACCGGGATCTTGAAGCGCTTGTCCTCACAAGGCAGGAACTGGTATTCAAGCGCACGGTAGATGACAAATGGTCGGAGCTGGCCTACAAAGGACTGGTGTATGAACCATTGTATGCAGCCCTGAACGCATTTATTGACACGACACAGGAACGGGTTAATGGTCAGGTTGACCTCGAAATCTATAAGGGCGCGGTGCGCGTGCTCGGGCGCAGTTCACCGGATGCCATCTATTCAGAGGAACTGGTCTCTTTTGACAGCGCATCCATTGACCAGTGTCACGCGATTGGTGTTTCACAGTATTTTGGCATACAGGCACGTATGGTCCACGCTATAAAAACGAAGAATACCTCAAAATCAAAAAAATAACTTTTTTTTAGGATTTTTAAATTTTCCAAAAAAAATGTTTATGCAGAATGCGTTTTTAAAAAATCCCATAAACGGTAAGAATTTTCAATCTGACCATTATTTCGATCACTCTAATTGACAAATGATTGAATCTTTTCACCGGCGGCTGACTTCTGCAACAAAATCGAAAATTATAAGGATTGCCGCATTGAAGAATCGATCAACATGTGCGCTAATTTTTTTTCCCGCTTTATAAAACAAAAACCCCATATTGTGGAGAGTCCCCCCCCTCCTTCAATAACTCATGGGGCGGGGATGCTGTTCCCTGAATACAAGAACAAACCGTATTTTATCGTGGCTTCTGTAGAGATGGGAAACACCACAACGAAGTGCATCTTAACCGGGGTGAGTCTTGAAACCGGCATGTCATATGTGATCAACAAAACTGTTAGTATGAGCCGCGACATCCGCCCCCCAAAACCCGGAGAGACCATATTCGGTGCAACACTTGACGGTACCGAACTCACCCGTGAAGCGGTGACTGAGCTTGTACGGGATACACTGCTCCAGTGCCATAAGGATGCCCATCTCGATGTTTTGAAAGAACTGGATTTCGTTGTCCGTAGTACCGGAGTGGTTGCCGAGATGGAGTCACCAGATCAGATTGGAGATTTTGTCATTGCACTTGCAAACGGCTGTCTGAACGCAGGAGTCCCGCCACGCAAGATGACTCCCCCCATGTCTAAAGAGAATCAACCACAGAAACTCCAGCCGTTTAGTTTTGCCGATAAGGTTGTTTTTGTAGGTGCGGTTGCCGGAGTCATCCCCCCGGTGGGTTCAACAGGTGTGGAGATGGTTGCAAACGAGATGGAGGGCGAACTGGCCATGGCGGGGATCAAGGAGGGGGCGAAGTGGACACCGGTTGATTTCCGCAACCCCTGCGTATCGATTGATTTTGGCACTACACTCGATGGCAGGATCACAAGTGATGTGGGTGCTGATGATCTGAACCCGTTTGCAAAAACCGTGGGGAACTTCTGCGGTCTTGCCGGTGCAATTCCTGATGCAATTGTACGGGGAACCGGTCTTGTGCAGCAACGGACCGGTACTGCTCTTGATATTTTTGGTGAGCACAGCGTTACCGGGGGGTTGTTTGGCGGGGGAAACCGCAAGGTGATTGATGATTTTGTTGACCGCTGCAATGAGCACATAGATATCCGTATCGTTCCTGCGGAACGTGACCGGTTTGGCAGAGTTCCGGTCAATGCAAAGCTGGCCTTAGAATCCGGCATTGCGATGATCGGTTGTGACTGTGGGGTGAACAGCAGTGATCTCGATAAACTGTTAGAAATTGGAAAAGAGATTCATGAAAAACATAATCTTGCCATGCTCAACGAAGTTATAGACCGTGTCTGCGCCACTATGGCCCTCCGCCTGATCGATGTGGCCGTTGAACAAAAACTTGTTCCAAAGAATTCCTCGATTGGATTCACGGGAAGAGCAGCAATCTCCGGACGAAAACCGGAATATATTCTCGAAGGGATCACCGAACGTGAACTTTTTGATGATCCAAGAGACCATCTCGTATTTGTCGATGACGGGCTTGCACGGGGCGCGGCGCTGATGGGCCGCTGCATGAACTCGCTTGGAAAGCCCAAAAACCCGATCGGGGGCGTTCGCGGGGGCCCATGTATTATGAGCCGGCGGATCAAAATAGGAAAGTGAATCTGGTGAAATACTATGTCCGATGAAGAACAGTTATTCGATATCATTGTCCCCCCGGGGGTCCCGCAGAAGATCATTTTGGATATCTCAACCAAATTCGATGTGGAAGTTGTTGACCGGCGAGAGAAGATCAAATTTGCTAATATGGAAGGGGATGAACGGGATCTCCTCGCGTTCCGTGGTAAACTTGAGGTTATGCAGAAAGTTGAGACCTATATGCGTGATGAACTGAACAAATTCGTTACCGAAAAGTAACAATATTTAAAAAAATTATTTTTATTTTTTCAGCAATCGCACGAGCAATGCTTTCTGGGCGTGCAGCCGGTTTTCCGCCTCATCCCAGACGAGGCTCTGGCCGCCTTCCATCACTTCATCAGCGATCTCCTCGCCCCGGTGTGCCGGAAGACAGTGGAGTACCCGTGCGTCAGGAGACGCGTGTCTCATGAGTGCTGAATCAACTGTATAACCCGAGAAGGTTTTAAGACGCTCTTCCCGCTCCGCATCATCGCCCATGGATACCCAGGTATCTGTAACAATGACATGCGCATCCTTGACCGCCTGCTCAGGACTTTTAACCAATGTCACTTTTCCGCCAAGAGCGCGTGCCTTTTTCACGATATCTTCTGAGGGTTCGTAACCTTGTGGGGTTGCAACAGTTACGGAATACCCGGTAAGGACTGTCGAGAGGATCAGTGAATTACAGACATTATTCCCATCGCCAACCCATGCCACCTTCAGATCGTTTGTTGAACCGAAATGCTCCTGCATAGTCATGATATCTGCAAGTAACTGGCAGGGGTGTTCAAGATCGGATAGCCCGTTGATCACCGGAATTGTGGCAAAGCGGGCAAATTCCTCAATCGTGCTGTGTTTGTAGGCCCGGATCATGATGCCGGATACATAGCGCGAAGCTGCCCGTGCAGTATCCCGGATCTCTTCGCCCCGCCAGATCTGCATATCCCGTGCGTTTAAAAACAGGGCATGGCCACCCAGCTCGTTCATACCAACTTCAAACGAGATATGTGTACGGGTAGATGACTTCTCAAAGATCATGGCAAGGTTCTTTCCCCGCAATACATCGTGAACCACTCCCTGTTTCTTCAAGGTCTTGAGATGTTTTGCTTCAGAAAGTATCTGTTCCATCTCAATTTTGTTGATATCAAGAATTGAAAGAAAATCCTTATTCATCGTAACTCCTTCATGTGCGCGATACGCTGGCTGAGTAACTTTGCAGTACCAATGTCTTTTCGGTATCGCACGAGCCCTTTGACAGATGCTGCTGCCCGCTCTGCAATACATTCAGCCGCTTCTATCGTATCGCCAATTCCTACAAACGCCAGTGTGCGGGATGTCAAAGTGACGAGCGAGCCGTCACGCTCTTCAACATTTGCATAATACGTGAGAGCCTCATTCATTTCGCCGATATGGATTGGATCCCCTGCATGGGGAGCATCGGGGTACCCTTCAGGTACCAGATATTTGCAGACCGTAGCTTTCTTTTCAAATGTGACTTGTGCAGAGGATAGCGTTCCTCTGGTAATCCTCACCATGATTTCTGAAAGGTCTGAAGTGAGCAGCGACAGGACATTCATTGCTTCGGGATCTCCGAACCGTGCATTGAATTCAATGACTTTTGGACCTTTTGCCGTATTCATGAACTGGCCATAGAGAACACCCTTATAGGGGTGTCCGGCTTTTGCAAGTGCATTAACGGTCGCCTGCATGATCCCAAACGCGCGCTTGTACTCAGTTTTTGTGACAAAGGGTAGCATATGGTCAGGCAGCGTATACGAACCCATGCCCCCGGTGTTCGGCCCTGCATCCCCATCAAATGCCCGCTTGTGGTCTTGGACAAGGGGCATGGGAATAAGGTGGGTACCATCGACAAAAGCCTGTAGGGTAAACTCCTCTCCGATAAGGCGCTCTTCAAGAATGATTGAACCCTTGATCTGTGCTGCATACGCGATAGCTCCAGCCCGGTCCACCTGCTCGCCCATAATCTTGACCCCTTTTCCTCCGGTGAGCCCGATGGGTTTTATCACGAGATCGCCATCATGGTCTTTGATAAACGCAATCGCCTCAGCGCTGTTCTGGCAGAGCCGGTACTTCGGGCAACCATCGATCTGGTGTTCTTCCATCAGTCCGCGACAGAATCCTTTGTCAGTCTCAATACGTGCAGCCGCTCTGGTTGGTCCGACACAGGGAATATTAACTGATTCCAAAGCATCAACAATACCATTTTCTAACGGGGATTCAGGACCGATAAAAGCATATTCGATATCGTTCTCCTGTGCAAAGGCAACAATACGTGCTACATCTGTTTCCCTGCAGAGTAAGACCTTCTCTGCAAGTTGTGCAATCCCGGGATTTTTCTTTGCCATCACGGAATAAATTACGGTTTTCCGGTTGCGGGCGAGTGCAGATGCTATTGCATGCTCCCTACCTCCCCCGCCCACAACAAGTATCTTCATGTCCATCTCTAATGTACGCTGTCCGTAAAAATTACTTCTGTTTTAGCAGTTCACTCACTCTGACAAGAGGCATGAACTCAATGCCCTGTTTGCTGAGCAGCGTTTCTGCACCCTGCTCCCGATCAACTACGGTAATGACGCGGTCTGCCTGCGCCCCTGCAGTGCGAAGGGTTTCTATACCGTACAGCGCGGATCCACCCGAAGTGGTCACATCTTCAATAAGGAGGACTCGCTTATTCCGGACGTGACCTATGATCATCTCTTTCTTGCCATGACTTTTCTCTGCGGCCCTGATGATCGCATAGGGTTTTTTTGCTGCAAGTGCGGTTGCAACCGCAAGCGGAACCCCTCCGACTGCGACTCCTGCCACTACATCGAAATCATGAGACTGTGCAACGAGTTTTGCAATGGCATTGAGCAGATCGGGATGGGTGACTGCTGTTTTCACATCAATGTAGTACGTGCTTTTTGCACCGGATGCCAGCGTAAAGTCACCCGTCTCAATTGCCTTGTATTGTATAAGCAGTTCAGCAATAGCGTTCACCATGGGACCTCCTTGACGCCCATTAAATAACCGATGATATTGACCACCCGGTGAAGAATGATTGTGAGAATCACGATAATGATTAGGATGGGAAGGGTAACATATGCAAACAGCCACGCGGGATCGAATATGAGCATGAGGATAAATGCCCCGACAACCAGATCGAGCTGGTCGGCAACCGGCCACTTTTCACCCCGCACTTTTCCCATCCTGCGCTTTAAAAAACTCTTACCGAGATCACCGAGCAGGGCTCCAAGTGCGAGGAGCGATACCGATGTTAAGGTGTGCCGTGGCAGGAATGTTAAGGTAAATGTTGATGATAGCCATATAAGGATTAAGCCGGTGATTATACCGGCAAGCACCCCAAAAAACAGGCCGCGGAATGTTTTGCCATCACCAAATATCCTGTGCCCGTCAGAATAATTCCTTCCAAAGTCTATAGGAGTGCCTCCCCCAAGCAGAGCTGCCATTGGATTTGGGATATACGCAGGAAGCATGATCCAGACCGCAGATAGCAACGGTAGTATGAAAAAGTCAATACTAATCAATGGTGCACTCCAATACCTCTAATAAAGAGCAGATAAAAACATTAAGGTAGCTCAAAAGCGGGATAACTAATAACTGTGAGTACCCGGTGATTGTTAATGCTGAAAAAAAATACCCGAACTCTTTGCCCCTCATGCAATACGGTAATTGATGCGGAGATCGTAGAAGAGGAGGGGAAAATCTGGCTGAAAAGGACGTGCAAAGAGCACGGTGATTTTAGGAATCTCTACTGGTCAGATCCCGTGATGTATCGCAGGTTTGAAAAGTATGATACCGTAGGCGCGGGGGTATCAAATCCACAGAAAATTGCTCCGAAAGAAAACTGCCCCTCGTCCTGCGGACTCTGTAATAACCACCACTCCCAGACACTGCTTGCCAATATCGATCTCACCAACCGCTGCAATTTGGACTGTGAATTCTGTTTTGCAAACGCCCGTGCCTGCGGGTTTATCTATGAGCCAACTTTTGATGAGATCGTAAAGATGTTAACGCTTCTTAGAGATCAAAAGCCTGTTCCCGCACCAGCAGTACAGTTTTCCGGAGGAGAGCCTACGATGAGAAGTGATCTGGCAAAGATCATCAGTAAGGCAAAAGAGGTTGGCTTTCCACAAGTGCAGATCGCGTCCAATGGTGTGCGTCTTGCAAAGGAGCCGGAGTACGCAAAGGAACTCAAGGATGCCGGACTTAACACAGTATACCTGCACTTTGACGGAGTAACCCCAAAAACAAACCCGTTTTTAGCAATTCACAAGAAAGCTGTGGAGAATTTAAACGAAGTGAAACTGGGCATTGTTCTTGTACCTACCATAATACGAGGCAAAAATGATCATGAGATTGGTGACATCATCAGGTTTGCTGTTGATAACATATCAGTTATCCGCGGGGTAAATTTCCAGCCGGTTGCATTTACCGGCGCCGCCAGTGATGATGATATTAAAAAATCCCGTATCACCATTCCTGAAGTTCTCTCTGATATTGAAGCACAGACGCAGGGGATCATCAAAAAAGATGATTTTTATCCCATACCCTGTGTACTCCCGTTCTCTGATCTGGTTGAAGCTTACACCGGAAAACCTCAGGTGCGTTTCACTGCCCATCCACACTGCGGTGCTGCCACGTATGTGTTTGTACAGGAAGCTGGTATTATTCCGGTAAACCGTATGGTTGATGTCGAGAGTTTCTTTAAATCGATCGAACATATGACAGAGACCATAAAAAAAGGCGGCGCCATCAACAAATACAAGGCATTGTTAGAGGGTGTCAAAAGCATGCATGATTCCGTGCAGAAGGGGGAGCATGGTAACACTGCCGAGTTCTGGAAGATCATAGGAAAAACACTGATCGGACAGAACTTTGATGCACTCAGGGAATTCCACTGGAACACACTCTTTATCGGCACTATGCATTTCATGGACAGGTATAATTATGATCTTGACCGTGTCCAGCGCTGCTGCATACACTATGCAACACCTGACGGTACCCTTATACCATTCTGTACCTATAACAGCGGGCCGGTATACCGTGAAAAAATCTGGAAAAAATACGCAAAAAAACCTGATGAGTAGATATTTTCTACCTGCACTTTTTTTAATCGGATATCTCAGGGAAACGGAAGGTCGATTGCCCGTCCGTTGCGCATTGCGATCAACGCAATAACCAGATCCTGGATTGCAAGTCCAGTGGAATCAAAAATGGTGATCTGGTCCGGACTCGCGCGTTGCTTCATTCCGAGCACCACTTCACCCAACGTGCCCGCGATCTCTTCTGGTGAAAAAATCTCCTGGCTGATGGGAACATTCACTTCCCCGGAATGAACAGCCTGAGATAAATCATCGACAAAGACCAGTCCCCGTTTGAGCAGGAGGGGATCGAGTTCCTGTTTACCCGGAGCATCAGCGCCAATGGCATTGATGTGGGTTCCTTCCTGCACCCACTCGCTCCTGACAACCGGTACGCGTGAGGGCGTGGTCGTAACAAGGAGATCACAGTCACAGGCTTTTTCAACAGGAACGCTGCGGGCATCATGATCCGTGATTTTCTGTACAAATTTTTCCGCGTGCAGGGAATTCCGGCTCCAGCATTTGATCCCACAAATATCGAGCTCCTGGGAAATGGCCTGGTATTGTGCTTCAGCCTGCCTTCCGGTTCCAATCAATCCAATGACAATCTCTTTTTTTGGAGAGAGATATTTTGCCGCAACCGCACCCGCGGCGCCGGTACGCATATCAGTCAGTTTTGTGGCGTTGAGAATTGCTACAGGAGCACCGGTTGCAATGTCGAGAATTATGGTAAGTGCCATCACTGTTGGAAGTCCGCGTTCCGGGTTACCGGGATGCACATTGACTACCTTTACTCCGGCAAGAGAAAGAGACGGCAGATATGCAGGCATGGTCCGGAAGTCTCCTTTGGGAAGAGTCACGTACAGTTTCGGGGGCATCTGCACTTCCCCCTTTCCGTGATCAGCAAATGCAGTCTCGATTGCCCGATTCAATTCTTTAAGATCGATGGATTTATCGGTATCTGTAAAGTACTGCATGTGCGATCATCCGCCGTTATGGGATTTCAACATTTCTTCACTGGATTTTCACTTCAAACGACAATGTACCAAGTGATGAACTCACGACAAAACCACACAAAAAAAAGAGCGGCTCAGAGATATTGGTGAATTAAGACTCATCCATTTCTTTAAGAGTCTTATCAGCGAGCTCTTTCATACGTGCTGATATCCTGTTTGAAGAAGAATAATCGATTTCCTTCATCGCATTGGCAATTTCAGTCCCCAGCACAAATATTGCGTACTTGTGCTCCATCTTGCTCTTGTGCTGCTGGGATGGAGTAATCTTCAATGAAGTGTACTGGGTAAATTTCAGTTCGGGATTGATCTCTTCAAAATAGTCTTTGACTTCAGAGAGCATCTTGTGAAGATTGATCAGTTCCTCTTTGTGCATGTGACCACTCCAGACAGTATCATGGTTTTATGCAGGATAAATAAATTTGCGTGGGGGGTAATCAAGTACCCATTTTCAATAACTGGATGGATAGCGGTCGTTTTATAACGCCCTTAAAGTCCTTTGCCGCTACATAGGATAGACCTTTCCAGACAAGACGGTCCAGCAGTTTCTGGTCTACCGGGCGATCAACTACAAGACCACTAACCGTGCCATCAAGGGTTTCTATCGCTTTTTCAACTTCATCCGGGCGCAGTTCTTTCACAACGGTGAGATCATCGGTAAGAAAGCGGGCAAGACTGTGGCCTTTTATATCGTCGATATGGTCCCTCAGCGTCAAGGGTCCTTTTGTGCCGTCAGAAGTGCGCTTTGCAGGAGATGCCTGGCGGGTCTTTTTGCCTGAAGAGTCCGACTCGTCCCCTCCTCGTGTGATGCGGAGTTCGGCCGGAAGTTCTGCTGCATCTTCAAAGTACTGGTCACGGACATATTCCACTGGGACTTTGTTTCTCAGTGTCTTAATCACCTCTTTTCTTGTCATGTCCTCAACGCTTTTTCCCTTTGGCGAGAATGCAACAAAATCAATATCTACGACCTGCAAGAGTTCCCGCAGGATCAATTCGCCACCACGGTCACCATCGAAAAAGGCAGTAGCAGTCTTCTTCTCGCAGAGCTCTACAACAGTCTTTGGGATATTGGTTCCTTCAACCGCAACGGCATTTTTTATACCGTAGCGAAGAAGGTTTAACACATCTGCCCGTCCCTCAACAACAATGATCGCATCCGATTCCAGCACATTGGGACCTGCTGGCACTTTCTCTTCGCCAATGGAACCGATCTTTTCCATGCGGAGACTCTCGCGGACATCGTCAAGCAACTCATCGCTGTCGATAGTGCCGTCATCAAACCGCTCGATTAACAGCACCTTTGCCCGCTCGACTATCAGCTTTCGCTTGCTGACGCGAATATCCTCTATCGAATCGACTACAATATTTGCAACGCAGGGACCGACACGGTCGATCGTTTCTAACGATGCAGCAAGGATTGCCGTTTCCGCGCGGTCAAGCGAAGAAGATATCAGAATCTCTCCCTTGGTCTCGCCTTTTTTGCTCGTTATCTGGACATCAATTCGTCCGACACGTCCTGTTCTCTGAAGATCCCGCAGATCCAGGTCTTCGCCGAGTAACCCTTCAGTCTGCCCAAATATGGCACCAACTACATCGGGTTTCTCGACCACCCCCTCTGCTGTGAGGCTGATGTGAATAAGGTACTTGGTAGTATCCGGTGAATACATGTAAACGCACCCCCATGTATCATGCGATGAATGTAATGCCTGATCATAGGTATATGTTATATATATCGTGTAGAATTACTTAAAGGGCATGCTTTTAAACTCACCAGAAAAGTCAAGGGTGAATAATTGATAGTTTTGACCGGGAAATAAAATTTTGATGCTATCGGGATATTCAAAAATAACTCACTCATCTTTTGGGCGAACTAAGCCGTAAAAGAAGATCGTTCTTCGCAACACCAGCGACAATCACACGTTTCTGCGAGGTTGTTGCACCGGACTGAATGCTGATTGCAGATACCGGCAGATCGAGTGTTTCAGCAATCAGGGTAATGACGGCTTTGTTTGCCCGCCCCTCAAGCGCAGGGGCAGTAACCCGACAACTTATGGTTTTGCGCCATTCATTGTATCCCGCAGGAAAGAGTTCGGCCTTTGATCCGGCAGTAACATCAATAGAGATAATCGTACCGTTCCGCTCTTCCAACAGCGCATCGGAAATATCGGGCATCGGAAAAACCACTAATAAGAATGTTGCCCGGCATAAACGCACATGGATCACCAGTGGCTGCTGCCGTTCTTCACCTGTGTTTAAACCCTTGCCGGGCGTATGCCTGTCGCGCAACCGGGTTGTCCCATGGATCACATCCAGACGCTTGTCAATCGATCACCCGGGGACCTATGGCTGCGCTGTATTGGCACCAGATACATCATGTTTTTAGATATTTAGCACTTGGGGACGGGCAAAAATCCGACAGTGTATTTTGAAGATGTCAACCTTTTTGTCAATGATTTCCATTAAAACCCTTTCCCGCAAACCATGTTGGTTCCTGGCGGGAGAATTCTCCCCCAAGATACGTAATAGAACCATTCATCACTACCATGTTTGGAAAGATGGCTTTCTGTCCTTCAAAGGGCGTCCACCCGCACCGGCTGTGCAGTGATTCAGCCTTTATGAGCACAGGCTTTTTTGAATAGATGGCAAAGTCTGCCCGGTCCCCAATATCAAATCCCGCGCGGGGAATTCCCAGCAACCGCGCGGGGGCATACGAAGTTTTGTCAATAAGAGATGCCAGATCGATCTTTTTGGCAAGAACCTGTGCGAGCAGGAGAGGCACCATGGTTTCAACACCCGGAATTCCTGATGGGGCGCGTGAGAAATCCTGTGATTTTTCTTCAGCGGTGTGGGGGGCGTGATCGGATGCAATCACATCGATCCGGCTCCATCGCCCCCAGAGCCCCATTCGCTCCGCTTCTGTACGGAGAGGCGGGTTTACCTTCCCGCAGGTATCGCTTTTGTCGAACTGCTCTGACGAAAGGAACAGGTGATGAGGAGTTACTTCAACCGAACTTAAGGCGGCATCAACCGAACGGGCGGAGCTCATATGGCAGAAATGAAGCCGGCAGTCACTACGATTCAGGAACTGTACTGTTCGAACCGCTTCTGCTTCTCCCAAAGCAGAGCGGACAAGACCATGCGATACAAGATCCGTATCGGGTGAAGCACCGATACGTTCAGCATGGATGGTTGCAAGCCCGCCAAGTTTCTGAATTCGTTCAAATGCCGCCCCCAGTGTAACCCCGTCAATTGCATTGCCATAACTGGAAGGGGCATGAAAGATTTCACCAAATGCCATGGCTCCCGCATCCCACATAGATTCCAGGGGTGTTTCAGGAGTCACCCCACTGTTGACAGCAAAGTTGCAGTACGAATGGCTTTTTGCATCCTGTACACGATCCGCCAATGCATGAGGGGTGGTGATAGAAGGAGTGGTGTTGGGCTGGTCAACAACTACGGTCACACCCCCGGCAATAGCGCTCATACTTCCACTCTTCCAGTCCTCTTTTGCCGATTGCACACCGCCCCGCATGTGAACGTGCATATCAACAGCAGCCGGAAGTACAAAACAGCCCCTGCAATCACAGAGTTCTGCAGTACCCTTATACCCACCCACATGGGAAACTTTCCCGGCGGCAAGAGTAAGATCCGCCACACGCCCTGAGGGGAACCTGACATTCTGAAGTACAAGAGTTGGAGGCGGAGCCATAGTACTCACTTTTTCGCACAACCATAAAGGTGTGATGATCTTTACACGTTACAAAAACAGGCAGTATGTAAGAAATTTTCTGCGGCAGGTATTCAATCTGAATAGTTCAATACTTCATTACAATAATTCTGGCACGAACACCTCCAAGGGATCTTAAAAAAAACGATACCCACGGACATGCCGGATATGGAGTTGTAAAAAATGGATAAGATCATCAGGATCACCTTAGGATTGATCATTGTTCTTCTGGTCGCATTTGTTGCCAGTGTGTCCTACACAGGATATGTGGAACATGCATATCGGACATCGTTATCCAGTACTTATGACTACAGCTGCACGATCACCACAGATTCCCAGCTCACCAATGTAACGCTTTTCATTCCGGTTCCTTCGGATTATGGGGGAAATTCCCCGATTGTGGCGCAATACAGTGCACAGGAAATTGTTGGCCGCCCGGCTGACTGGGAAGTTACCCTGTTCGATACCGGAAAAGCAACCCTTGCAAAGATCACCACCCCGGCAATTATCCCCCCCTCAGGAACCAGTCCTGCCCACCCATTTATCATCAGGCTCTCGATCAACAAGGGTTCAAAAGAAGTGATCAATACGGTCTCTCCCATTGAGAAGGGAGTTATGTTCCGCCCGGTTCAGGATCTGCAGAAAGTAACTTGCCCTGCCAAAAACACTGTATCAACTGGAGACCCCACGTGCTACCGGTATCTTATTCCTGTGTATGCAGATTACCAGGCACCAATGAATGCTTCTGTTCTCATCACCTCCACCCTGCAGGGAAAGAACAGCTGGAAGATCTTTGATCCACAGTTCAATGAGTACGAGGCAGAGATCAGTATTCTGATGTTTGGCGAGAATCATGGCTGGACAGTAATGAAAGGGGCACTTGAGAGTAACATGGGTACGAATAATGTACCGGTATCTCCCTCATAATTTTTTTAATAATCCCCTGTTGACCTGAAAAGTTTATTCCATTTAAAAAAAATCCGGAATACTGTTTATGACGATACCGAACCGTAATGAGAGGAGGAACCGTCTGGCCATCCAGCCCGGTTGCATGGTCGATATCATACTAAAAGAGAATCAGCGCAGCGGTAAAAAGACCCGCGGCATTGTCCATGAGATCTTAACCAACTCACAAACCCACCCACACGGGATAAAAGTGCGGCTCAAAGATGGGCACGTAGGAAGGATTACAGAGATCGTAAAAACAGATGAAACATAAAAGAGATTCGCGCTGTGCTTATTCCTTAAAAAAGGGAAGTGTGCGTGTAGATGAATAATTTTTAAAATGCTATTTAACAAGAATTTTTTTTAACGCTTACGGGATCACTTCAATCTTCCATTGATAATAAGATACCCTATCCCTATAACTTCCTTCGGACCGTACTAATTGTCCGGCAGGAGAAAGATCCGATACAATTATATGACCATATGTTACTTCGAATAGTATGAAGATTCTGATCGCAATTGCACCGCAAAAATTCAGGGACGAGGAACTATCAGAACCAATAGCGGCATTACAGAAAGCGGGTTTCGAATTTGAGATCGCTTCCACGCACCGCGGGCCCTGTACAGGAATGCTGGGTGCAAAAACCACAGCAACACTCTCCTTTGATGATATCGATCCCAAACGATACGAGGGTCTGGTGATTGTCGGGGGTATCGGTTCCCAGACAGATCTCTGGGATGATGAAATGCTCAATCCGATTGTTAAAATGTTTCACCAATCCGGAAAGGTTGTTGCAGCAATATGTCTTGCAACAGTAGTGCTTGCCCGTGCAGGTATCCTGAAAGGGAAAAAGGCAACCTATTATGAAAGTCCAGCATCATTCAGGGAAATGAAGATCGGGGGGGCAGTAATCACAAACGCTCCCGTTGTAAGGGATGGACGGATAATCACTGCAAATGGCCCGCCCGCTTCAAAAGCATTCGCCGCTGAAATCGTCCATGCCCTCACTGCTGTGGAGTGGTAAGAAGGAATATATTTGTCTCATCTCATCTTTTTTACACATGGTGCCGGCAATACAGCCAGAATCATCAAAGCAGACTTTTTTTTAAAGCATCTGGAAAAGAGGGTGTTAGAATTATGCGAGGGATGCGATTCGAACGCATGAACCCCTGCGGGACTGGATCTTAAGTATCACGCACTAATGGCGGATCTGATACAACAAGAATATCTTGACAGCATAGTTCTACCCCTACCTGAAGTCAGCAAATAGAAAAATAGAGGGAGGTTTAGGAAGCGCTGATGGCTGAAAAAAGGGGGATGCTGCCGGATGGGGGGGCAACTTACGTACAATAAGGACATGTATTAACAGACCCGGCAGGCAGTACCGTGACATTCAAATTTGCTCCCAGTCTCTTTTTTTCCATTTGAACAAGATCATCAAGGGAATTCACCTTTCTAAAGCCATTCAGTTTATCATTCGACATGTATTTCAGCTGCCCGTCCGTATCCTTAAAAATCGAGACCACATGTCCGCCTTGCGTATCATTATAATGTAAACCTACAACTTTTGCATCGTATCCGTGCCGGGAAAGAACATACGAGAAAAAGGTAGCGAAATCCTTACAGTCACCCTTCCTTTTCAACAGAAATTCTTCTGGTGTAAAGGAAACCCAGCCGCTACGATAAGGGTCTACCGTGAATGCTTCACGCATAAAGGACAGCGTTTTATCTGGGGTTGTCAAGCGATCTACCACAAATGATAAATTTTGGCTGCCCATTAATGCTTTATTTTCGTCAGACACATGGGGAGAATATTCACGAGCCGTGATCGTTTTAATATCAGTCTGTCCAAGGGCAATGCCGTTGTCATCATTGATGATGATAATGTAGGTGTCGGGTGAAATGGGGGTGTCAAATACAATTTCACCCTGTTGCTTTCCGTTCAAGGGAATTCGTTTGTCTGTCCATAAATTGTCGACATGCACATGCTTAGTAGTCGGGGAAAAATTCCGATTGGCAATTGGATCCAAGAGCACAAAATTATTTTTCTTTATAAAAATTCCATTTCTAAATCCACCATTCTTTATCGATAAATCAATAACCAACCATCGTTCATCGCGTGAATTGATACCATCAATTAATGGAATCTTTTGCGCTGAATTTACCGTAAGATTAATTCGATTTGGTACATTTTGATCGGACATTGTTGGTATCGGGTTATTGGTTGAAGATTCGTTTATGCTGCTTAGGTTATGTGGGGATGAAGAGGGTGTATTATTTTTTTCTACACAACCTGCGGTAAACAAAAATATAAGAATGAGGATTAAAAAAACAGTTTCGAACATTATAGATTTAGAGAATTTTTTCATATTGAAAGTGTGTAAAGCGTTTTAAATAAAGGTAACCTTTCACCATCCCGTTTAACGATTGCTCGCCATTGCGTTTCTGTTGGCAGATCGTCCTGTTGATGGGTGAAAGTATGAGAAAAATAAGAAAAGTGCGAGGGATGCGATTCGAACGCATGAACCTCTGCAGGAATGGATCTTAAGTCCATCGGAGTTGGCCGGGCTTTCCTACCCTCGCAAATGTTTTATACTCTAATACTGATTATCACGACGAGGTCTTAAGTCCAGCGCCGTTGGCCGAGCTTGGCTACCCTCGCGCGGTATAATAATCATCGCCCAACTTAAAAAAAAGGATCGCATACGCGGAATTCCAAAATACACCGTATTTTTTTTAAGTTGAAGTAAAAACTCATCGGAGAGATGTTTACCGAAACAAAAGACATCAAAAAGCTAAAACCAATCTGCCTGAGCGCAAGAGCTCTTGAAGGTGAACTACCAAATAATGAAGAGTTGCCGATGAGTGAACCTAAACTGGCCGGATGGATTGAACTTAATGGAGTACGTCTTACCCGGCTTGATATTGAGACAATCCTTAATGAGCGTCCCAGAGACATTCTGCAGTTTGGCGGGGAGTTCTTTTTATCAGGAAACGGGTGTCGTGCCCGGGACCATTTTGGGGTGATGCAGGGAAACTGTCCGAAAGGAACACTCAACTGCGAGAGCGGGATAAGAGGGGTGATTAATCCTGCTATTACGGATCTGCCGCTTGAAGAAGCGATCATCACCGCAGTCAGGCTGCGCAGCGATGAAGGAGTGACTGCGCTTTCAGGGGGGGTGGATTCTACACTCGTCGCCCATCTTGCCGGGCGGGAATGTGTGACCGTCGGCCTCGCAGGATCCCACGATCTCCGGCAGGCAAAGCATGCCGCTGACATGCTCAGTCTTTCCTGCACGTACGTAGAAATTACCCGGCCCGAGATCGCAGAAGCGCTCCCGATCGTAATTGCTGCAATTCCCAAAAAAGACCCGGTTAATACGAGCATCGCCCTCACCCAGTATTTTATCACACGCTGGGCGGGTGAACACGGGTATCATCGCATCATCACGGGTCAGGCCGCTGACGAAATTTTCGGGGGATATTCCCGATATCTTGATTCTAAAACACTGGAAGAAGATCTCGTCCGGGACTTTGCCGGTCTCGAACAGCAGGCAGAGCGCGACCAGTCGATCGCCGCTCTGCATGGCACGTACCTCTCCATGCCGTACCTGGACATACGGGTTGTGCGCGCGGCACGCAAGATCCTGGCTGCGGAAAAAGTGCAGGGGCAACTCCGTAAAGTACCATTAAGGAAGGTTGCAGAACGCCACATTGGCCCGGAACTCGCATGGTACGAGAAGAAAGCCATGCAGTACGGGAGCGGGGTTGCAAAGGAACTCAGCAGGCTTGCCCGAAAAAATGGTTATAAAACATCCGTGCAAGATTACATAGACCAGATAAGCAGGGTGGAACATGGTCACTGAAAAAGACGTGGAACATATCGCAGAACTTGCCGATATCGGCATCAATACCGGAGAACTGGGCCCATTTACACACCAGTTTAATGCAATTCTTGACTATTTTGACGTGCTCGACCAGGTTAAGGGAGATACACCCGTCACGCGCGATCTTTCCAATATCATGCGCGAAGATATTGTCGAACCTTCCCTTCCCCGGGATGAGGTATTGAAAAACGCACCGGCACAGGAAGACGGTTTTATCAAAGCACCGCGGGTGATGTAGTGGAAGTAAAAGAGCTCTCATTCGAACCCGATGACCGGTACAATGCGTTTCTTACCATCTGCAAAAAAGCCCCCTATGGGAAGGGAAAACTGTCCGGTATTGCCGTTGCGGTGAAAGATAATATCTCCACAAAAGGAATCGAGACCACTTGTGCTTCAAAGATTCTGAAAGGTTATGTTCCCCCCTATGATGCCCACGTAGTAGAACTGCTCAGAAATGCCGGCGCAGCAATCGCAGGCAAGACAAACATGGACGAGTTCGGCATGGGAACAACGACTGAGAACTCTGCCTTTGGCCCCACCCTCAATCCCTGCGATACCGGCCGCGTTCCCGGCGGATCATCCGGAGGAAGTGCCGCAGCGGTTGCCGGTAATATGGTTACGATGGCTCTTGGGACTGATACCGGCGGTTCCATCCGCTGCCCTGCCGCATTCTGCGGAATTGTCGGGCTGAAACCTACCTATGGCAGGGTCTCTCGCTACGGATTGATCGCGTACGCCAATTCCTTAGAGCAGATCGGTCCGATGGGACGAACGGTTAGTGACGTTTCTACACTCATGCAGGTGATCGCAGGAAAAGATCGTCGCGATTCAACCACCTATGATCGGCCATATACCCATTCCCCGGTTGCGGATGTGAAAGGATTAAAGATCGGTATCCCTGAGGAATATTTTGGCGAAGGAGTTGACCCGAAAGTTGCAGGAGTGGTCAAAACTGCAATCAACAGGCTTGAAGAACTGGGAGCAGCCACCGTTTCGTGCAGCATCCCTTCGATGAAGTTTGCGCTTGCCGCTTACTATGTCACCTGCACGAGCGAGGCCAGTTCCAATCTCGCCCGTTTTGACGGCGTGCGGTATGGCACGGCCGCAGATACGAAAAAATCCTGGCACGAGGCCTACAAGGAAGTCAGAAAAGCGGGATTTGGTACAGAAGTGCGCCGCAGGATCATGCTGGGCACCTTTGCCCTCTCATCAGGATATTACGGCAAATACTACACAAAGGCACAGGTTGCGCGCGAAAATGTGAAAGCCGATTTTGCCCGAATATTCTCAGAAGTCGATCTGATCGCAGGGCCTACCATGCCAACAATCGCGTTTAAGCTTAAGGAGAAGAGCGATCCGCTCTCCATGTACCTTTCGGATATCCTGACCGTCCCGGCAAACCTTGCCGGTATCCCTGCGATCTCTGTTCCCTGCGGAAAAGCCGACAGCATGCCAGTCGGACTCCAGATCATGGGCAGACCGTTTGAAGACGAGCGCGTGATCGATGCTGCTTATGCATATGAACTGGCGGTGAAATAATGGCAGAAGATCAGGTGATTGTCGGGCTTGAAGTGCACTGCCAGCTGGATACAAAGAGTAAACTCTTCTGTGGCTGCTCAACCGATTACCGGAGTGATGGCCCTAACACCCACGTCTGTCCCGTCTGCCTCGGTCTTCCCGGTGCTATGCCGGTGCTCAACAAGCGGTCAATTGAGTATGCAATGAAAGTGGCAAAGGCATTGAATTGCACAGTGCTCCACGAATCAGAATTTTCGCGTAAGAATTATTTTTATCCGGACCTTGACAAGGCATACCAGATCACGCAATACGACAAGCCTCTTGCAGA
Organism: uncultured Methanoregula sp.; assembly: GCA_964590895.1. Lineage (GTDB taxonomy): Archaea > Halobacteriota > Methanomicrobia > Methanomicrobiales > Methanospirillaceae > Methanoregula. The sequence continues at coordinate 149,521 of CAZPYV010000006.1, forward strand.
AGGCGGTTATCTCGAGATTGAAAGTGATGAGGGGGGCGAAAGACGTATCCGCCTCACCCGCATCCATGTTGAAGAAGATCCGGGCCGGCTTGTCCATATGGGAAATGCCGAGCGGGGAAAGTATTCGCTTGTGGATTACAACCGTGCCGGCATCTCGTTGATCGAGATCGTTTCAGAGCCGGATATGCGTTCTCCGAAAGATGCTAGGAAATTCTTAAACAAACTCCGCGCCACACTCGAATATCTCAATGTTTTTGATAGCGACAAAGAGGGATCGTTAAGAGTGGATGCCAATATCTCAATCAAAGGTAACGAGCGCGTGGAAGTCAAGAATATCACTTCCTATAAAGGGGTAGAAAAGGCCCTAACCTATGAAGTTACCCGACAGAAGAACCAGATACGGCGGGGCCAAAGGATCGAGCGTGAGACCCGGCACTTTATTGAATCGACCGGAATCACGCAGTCTTCCCGATCAAAAGAGCAGGAACATGACTATCGATACTTCCCGGAACCGGACCTTCGCCCTCTGCATGTGCAGTCATGGGTAGACGGCATTGTGCTGCCAGAACTGCCCGATGCCCGCAGGGAAAGGTTCATTTTACAATATGGCTGTTCATTGAACCATGCCCGCACCTTAACCGGTGAGTTGAAACTCGCTAACTTCTTTGAAGGTGTAGTTGCTGCAGATCCAAAAACACTCTCAACTCTTGCAGCCACATGGATTGCCGATACGCTTATCGGCGAATTGAATTTCCGCAGCATGAACCTTGACCGTGTGGATGCGGCAGGGTTTACTGAACTTATTGGTATTCTGAAGCAGGGCACCATCACAGATAAGAGCGGCATTGAGGTGCTAAGAATCATGCTCGACCAGCTCCTGAAAAATGAGCCAACTGAAACTCCCACAGCAATTGTTTTGCGCCTGAATCTGGCAAAAACTGCTGGCGATACCGGCGCCATCACCGCTGCCATCACTGAAGCAATAAATGAGAATCCAAAAGCGCTTGAAGATTATTTTGCAGGAAAAGGCGGGGCGCTCAACTTCCTTGTTGGACAGGTAATGAAAAAGACACAGGGAAAAGCAGACCCGGGCGAGTTGAACCGGATGCTGGTAGAAGCATTAAAGAAAAAGGAGGCGTAAACACCGTGCATCTTATCGTTGCTGAAAAGAACATCTCCGCACGCCGTATTGCAGAGATTTTAGGGCATGGAAAACGGATTGTTGAAAATAAGGATGCCGGTGTTTCAACCTACAGTTTTGGCGAAACCACAACCGTTGGTCTTAGAGGGCATGTTGTAGAGATTGATTTCGTTGAGGGATACAGCAACTGGCGAAGTGCAGAATACACGCCCCGAAGCCTGATCGATGCAAAAACAATCAAGATTCCCACAGAAAAAAAGATCGTATCACTCCTCCAGAAACTGGCAAAGAAAGCAGAATGCATCACAATTGCAACAGATTTTGATACCGAAGGGGAATTGATCGGAAAAGAAGCGTACGAGCTTGTCCGAGCGGTCAACCCTAAAGTGATCATTGACAGGGCACGCTTCTCTGCAATCACTTCGCAGGAACTCACTCATGCGTTTTCCCACACCACAGATCTCGATTTTGCCCTTGCAGCTGCAGGAGAGGCCCGGCAGTCCATTGATCTCATGTGGGGTGCATCCTTAACCCGCTTCATTTCACTTGCCGCACGCCGTGGGGGACAGAATATCCTATCAGTTGGCCGGGTACAGAGCCCGACTTTGACTATGATCGTGGACAGGGAGAAAGCAATTGAAGCGTTTGTCCCGGAAAAATACTGGCAGATCTCTCTCGAAACTGAAAAATCAGGAGAGTTAATCGAAGCCCGGCACACCCATGGACGTTTCCATGAAAAACCCGCAGCGCAACTGGCCTATGATCGTACAAAAGCTCCGCTCGCAGTCACTGACGTAAAAACCGGCACAAAGCAGGACCGGGCCCCCTCGCCATTTGATACTACCAGTTTCATCGTAGCCGCTGCACACATGGGTTTTTCTGCAGCCAATGCCATGCGGATTGCAGAAGACCTGTACATGAACGGTTACATCTCCTATCCAAGAACCGACAATACCGTATATCCACCGTCATTGAATCTGGATGGAATATTAAAAGATATCAGGAATTCACCGTTTAAAAAAGATGTGGAATGGACCCTGGCAAACCGCCGGGCAGTCCCGACACGGGGCAAGAAATCCTCCACCGATCACCCGCCAATCCACCCAGCCGGCCCGGCAACCCGTGAAGCGATTGGTGATGATGCGTTCAGGATCTATGAACTTGTGCTCCGCCGCTTCCTTGCCACACTCTCTCCTGACGCACTCTGGAAGACTTTAAAGATCCTCTTTGTTGCCGGCGGTGAGGAGTATACCGCAACCGGGGGACAACTTATCGAACCCGGCTGGCACACAGTCTACCCGTTTTCCGAGGCCAAAGAGAGGATCCTGCCGGAGTTTATTGTCGGAGAACACCTTCCGATCAAAAAAGTCGCTCTCGATGAAAAAGAGACGCAACCCCCCGCCCGCTTTACGCAGAGCAAGCTTATCCAGATGATGGAAGAGCTCGGTCTTGGCACCAAGAGTACCCGTCACGAGGTGATTGCAAAACTAGTGTCACGCAAGTATGTGGAAGGCACTCCCCTGCGCCCCACACTTGTCGGAAGAGCGGTGATCGAATCTTTAGAGCAGCATGCGGATATGATCACAAAACCCGACATGACCCAGACGCTTGAGTCGCACATGCAGCAGATCAAGGAGAGCAACCGGACACGCGAGGATGTGATCAAGGAATCGCAGGCTATGCTCCACCTGGCATTCGATCAACTGGAGGCAAATGAGGTAGTGATTGGAGAAGATATCCGGGGCAGGACAGCTGAAGAGATGAACCTGGGAAAATGCCCGGTCTGCGGTGGCACGATTTCGATCAAACACATGCGGGGCAATTCACAGTTCATCGGATGTTCCCGGTATCCGACATGCGGGTTTAATATTGGTCTTCCCAATGCCCAGTGGGGCTTTGCTGTCCGCACCGATGATATCTGCGAAAAGCACCATCTCAACTCGGTCCGGCTCGTGAGAAAAGGCGCACGCCCGTGGGATATTGGATGTCCGCTCTGCCACCAGATCGGCTCCAATAAAGAATCCCTAGCAGAGATTCCGTCCATGAACGAGAAACTCGCAGGAAAGATCCTTGCGCAGCACATCTACACGGTAGCAGAGATTGCCCGCAGTACTCCTGAAACATTAGCAAAACGTCTCGATCTGTCACTTGATGCAGCACAAAAACTCATCACCGATGCCGGGTCTGTTCTTGATAAACTGCGCCGCCGCTCGGAGTGCCGGAAGTTCATGCGTGAGCGCCTTGTCCCAAGAAAAGGCCGCAGCTCTGCAAAGATTCTCACAACCCTTAAGGAGATGGGAATCACTGAACTATCCGGACTCGCACACACAGATGCTGCAACCCTGAAAAAAGCAGGAATCAGCGATGCTGAGACAGAACAGATCCTGACAGAAGCAAAGATCACGTACTATGGTCAGATGTTAAAAGAGATCGGCATTCCTGCAGTCAGCTTAAAAAAATATCTTGCAGCAGGAATAATCGACCCGGAGATGTTTTGCAATCGTCCTACTGCCACATTATGCAAACTCACTGGCATGTCTGCTGCCACAGTACAGCGCCATGTGGATCTGGTCTGCACATTCCTAAACAAACCTGTTGTAAAAAAAATACCGAAAGCTAGCGCACAAAAAGGTAAAAAAGAACTGCTCGCGATTAAGGGAATTACGGAGGCCTTGATAGAGAAACTCTCCGTTGCAGGAATTACCAATACTGCATCACTGCTTTTAGCAGATGCAGAAACCGTTGCCCGCAATTCTGGTATTGCGACAGGTAGGATTAAGGAATTTCAGGCAGCTATCCAGAAAAAGAAGGATACGGCAGTTATCCAGATCTAAAAAAAAATCTATTTTGATAAGGCGAGTTCGATTGCAATACGAAGATCATTGTCCTCAAAAGGTTTGAGAATGAAACCATCAGGCTTTGTCTCTTTTGCCCGCACAATTGTGGCGCCATCAGAGTGGGAAGTCACATAGATAACCGGAATGTTAAAACCCTTCTTGATCATTTTTGCCGTTTCGATCCCGTCAATATCCCCCTTTATGTTAATATCCATAAGGACAACATCGGGTTTTTTATTCTCCACAAGTTCCATAGCCTCAGTACTATTTGTTGCCCGGCCACAGACCGTATAACCAAGATTTTTTAACCGCCAGTCTTCAACCCGTGCGATGATATCGTCATCTTCAACAATAAGGATCTTCTTACCTGACATTTTAGTCCCACTTCCTGTACATCATTAAGAGAGCATCTGCATGATATGTTTACCGCCTTTTTAATCGCGAGGAAAACGCCAGGTACCGTTCGGGATCCGGATCTCGAACCGGGCTCCCTCCCCAAAAACCCCATTCTCCTCAATGGTTATTCCGGTTATTGCCAGAATTTCTGCGGTCAGGAACAAACCCATGCCGGTATTCTTTCCCACACCCCGTTTGAAGATCTCCTGTTTTTGCCCCAATTCAATCCCAACACCATCGTCTTTGAAAACCAGCGATAGACCTTTATCAGAAATTTCCGTATGTATCGATATAGTAGTGATAGTTTCTCCATACCTGATCGCATTATCGACCAGATTGTAAAACACTTTTTCGAGCAGAGGATCAGCATAGATCTCCATCTTTTCGAACTCTGTAGAAAAGGTAATTCCGGATTTTGCAAAATTCTGCAATGCTTTATTGATAAGATCATTGAGATTCTGCCACTGTGGCAGGTTGACACCGACTTCCTGGTATTCCCGTGTAAAAGTGATCTGGCGTTGGATAATCATGATAAGATCTTTGATATCATTGAGCAGGGGCTCCCTTTCGTCAGCAGAATGTGCCGCTTTTGCCATGTCCACACACCCGTATATTCCGGTGATTGTGTTCAGGATATCATGACGGGTAATATTGTTCATTAAGTTTAATTTTTTGTTGGCAAGCCCGAGTGCATTTTCAGAACGCCTCCGTTCAGAATCATCGCGCAGCACACCGTAAATCCCCATGGGTTTTCCGGACTGATCGAGCCGCAGGGTGCCTTTTTCATCAAACCAGTGAACGTGTCCCCATTTATCGAAAACCCTGAACGTGGAATGGAACTGTGCGCCTTTTTCGAGATCACGGGAAAGATCGTTTTCAACCCGGGATATATCTTCCGGATGAATGACGTCCCGAAGAGATTTTCCGATGATCTCCTCTGCAAGAAAACCATATTTATTGACCTGCGGTGAGATATACGTAAAAATGCCGGCCATATTCATAGAGAAGAGAATATCTCCGGTATTTTCCGTGAGCGCCCGGTATTTTCCTTCGCTTTCCACAAGGGCATCTTCCGCTTGTTTGCGTTCAGTGATGTCGGAGTCGCTGCCACGGTAACCCCGCAGGGTTCCGTCAGAGTTCAAGAGGGGGAAGCCGTTGGTGGAGACTTCAATCAAATGGCCATCCTTTGCTTGTATGGCGTTTTCCAGATTCCAGAATGGTTCCTTCTGCTCAAAGAATGCAAAGGCGGCTGTCTTGAACGCCTCGCGTCCGGATTCGGGATGGATATCGTAAAAGTGCATCCGGCCCACCAGTTCATCAGGACGGTAGCCCCACACGGTCTCGGACACATGGTTGACATACGTGTAGAGACCATGGGCGTCCACTTCCCAGGTAATAGTGCTGCTCTGCTCGGCCAACTGGTCGAACCGTTGCTCGCTCTCCCGCAGTGCCTCTTCTGCCTGCACCCGGTCCGTCACATCCCGCAGGATTCCTACCATTCCTTTCGGGTTGCCCTGATCGTCGCGTTTTAGGTTGCTGTTCTCTTCAATCCAGTGAAGAGAACCCTCCTTGTCAACAATCCTGAAAGTTGAAGATATGGATACACGGTCGTGCATCTCCTGACGGTAATTTTTCAGTACCATTGCCTGATCATCCGGGTAGATGAATTGCTGGATCCCTTTCCCTGTAATCTCACCGGGAGTGTATCCGTACCGGGAAACCTGCGGGGAGATATAAGTGAATGTTCCCGTCAAATCAAGCGAAAAGATGATATCTGCCGAATTTTCGGCAAGCGCACGGTATTTTTCCTCGCTCTCTGAGAGTGCATCTTCCAGTTTGAGCCGTTCGGAGATATCGACCCCGCTCCCCCGGAACCCTTCCAGCCGGCCTTCACGGATTATGGGAGAAGTGAACATGATGACCCGCAGACTAGATTTATCTTTTTTGACGAGCGTGTAAACCTCCCCGGGTGATTTTTCGCCAGCCGCCACTTTTTTCAGGTTTCGGCCCACTCGCTCGATATCTTCAGGAATTATCAGCTGCCGGGCATTCAGACCCTTTTCCAGATCATTTTCAGAAACCCCGAACAATTCTTTCCCAAACTTATTGACATAGGTAACGTTGGCGTTTGTATCGAGTTCAAAGATGATCTGGGGGAGCAGATCAGACATTTCCCGGAATCTCGCCTCACTGGCACCCAGTTTTGTGTGGAATTTTTCAATAGTCTCAAGCATCCGGTTAATTTCTGTAGCAAGTCCCGAAAGTTCGTCATCACCTTCGATAACTACATGATCCCCGGTAATTCCGGATTTGCCGATCTTGTTCACCTGTAGCGCGAGGGAATCAATTCTTTTGAGTACCTCACGATCCAGTAGAATAATTACCACAAGTCCGAGGAACAAACCGCCAGCAAGAATGATTATGAGGACCTGCATTGTGGTATTCATTCCCTGTTTGTAGATATCACGGGTTTCGGTGATTTGGAGAACGAGTGCGTCTTTACCATAAATGTCGCGGACAAGGGCATACCCTGCAATATGATCCATGTTCAGCTGCTGGATAATGCCGGGTGCTGACCCGCTGTTATCCCGGACACGTGAAATAATGTTGGGGGACAATACCGGATCATCGGTACGGGTTAGGGTAAGACTGGGTTGTGTGAGTGCTGCAAGTCTTGCAATCTCTTCATTGTTGAGGTAGCGCCCCATGATGATTACCCCATGAGGTGGACCGGAAAAATCAGATTGTACAATGGGGTGTGATACCACGAGCATCGGAGCATCCGGAAGCATTACAATTCCCGATGTTATCTGGTGGGAATCTGACATATTCATTAAGGGATTGTTGAGATCTATTGTTCCTGAAAAAAACGCAGGAACCGGAACCATCACCCGGTTCTGAAGATCATATGCTCCTGAAAAGAGTATCTCTCCCCGGGTGTTGGTAATAACAATAAGGTTTAAGTTAAGATTATCAAAGCCATAAGGCTGGAGATTTGAGTTGAGATAATTGGGATCTTTCCCGTGAACAAAATTAACTGTATCATCCCAAGGTCCCCAGTCCGATGCGATCGAAGACATGGAAAAAAGTTCGTCATTGAGTTTGTTGACCGCCTGACCGAGGTCTTTTTCTATATATTGCTCTTCAAGAGCACTGTAACTTGCCAGAAGAACAGTTGAGAAAAAAACGCTGATACCAATGAGAACTGCAATCAGCAGAACGACAAAAACCAATAGGGTTTTTTTCTGGAGTTTCATTGGGATCGCCCGGTATCTTTCCAGTTTCAGTTGATCGAATATATAGTATCTGATTCACAGACTGAATTTCACAGATTTTCAAATTTTTTTCTCTTCCAGACAAACCAATCAGGAACCAACACTGCAAAATCCGAAAATCCCATAATGTCACCGGTTTATGGGGAAGCAGGACAAATACAATGTGATGAAGTGGAAAGACTGGGTGCATGTGACCAAACTCGATCCGGACAAGCAGTTGAAACCCGGCGATATTGAAGCGATCGCTGCAAGCGGTACCGATGCGCTGATGCTCTCGGGTACTCTCAATGTGACAAAAGAGAATCTTGCCGCGTTACAGAAACAGTTAAAGGCCTATGACCTGCCGCTCGTGATGGAACCGGCAGGACCTGAGGCGGTACTCCTGCAGGGTATTGACTATGTTTTTGTTCCCAGCGTGCTGAATTCATTGGATGTACAATGGATTGTGGGCAAACACCGACTCTGGGTGCAGCAGCAGAGTGGAAAGATTCCATGGGAGTATTTGGTTCCTGAGGCCTACATTGTGCTCAACCCGAACTCATCAGTTGGAAAAGTCACAAAATCTGTCTGCGATCTGAAAGCAGAGGAAGTCGCAGCCTATGTGGCTGTTGCTGACCACTACTTCCATTTCCCGATTGTTTACTTAGAGTACAGCGGTACGTTTGGTGATCCGGATGTGGTAAAAGCTGCATCGGAAGCCCTTGATCATTCCATCCTCTATTATGGGGGCGGGATCAACTCTGCGGAAAAAGCTGCACAGATGAGTAAATACGCAGATACAATTGTTGTCGGTAATGCAGTCTACGATCAGGGCGCTGCGGTTTTGAAATCAACCGTAGATGCGATCCAGTAATTTTTTTATGCCCGAAATTGACATCGTCCTTGTAGAACCCATCTACGAGGGCAACGTGGGATTTGCCGCACGGGTTATGAAGAACTTCGGGTTTTGTCGGCTCGTGCTCATCAATCCCTGCAAGCTCGGTAATGAAGCGGATGCCCGGGCATCGCATGCGTATGACGTGCTCCACAGCGCAGAGGTCTGCACAATTGAAGACGTGTTTGCCCGGAGCAATCTGGTCATTGCAGCCACCGGCACGGTGAGCAAATCGGTCTGCCGAGCCATGCGGATGCCATTTTATTCCCCAAAAGAGATCCGCGAACGGATTAAGGACACTGACGGGCGCATCTCGATCCTTTTCGGGCGCGAGAACTGGGGGCTTAACAACGAAGAGGTAAAGCGCAGCGATATGATCTGCACTATCCCGACAATGGAAGATTACCCAATCCTCAATCTCTCGCATGCCGTCGGTGTCGTTTGCTATGAACTCTCAAACCTGCCTCTACCCAGCTTTGCTCTCTGCCCGCCCCAGGATATGAACCACCTGTTCCAGCATATTGACCGTTACTTAGACGAGATCCATCACCCGGAGTTCAAGCGGGAGAATACAATGATCCTCATCCGGCGGATTCTCGGGCGGACGAACTTAACCATCCGCGAGGCGAGCACCCTGCACGGATTGCTGCGCAGGAGCGAATGGCATATCGACCCGGCGTTGCTGGACCGTGATAAGACGGGCAGGAAGAATCTTGAGGATGATGAGTGAAGGGTAAATGCCTTTTTCCTGTGGAGAGAGTGAATTTGTTTAGTTCCGTTAAAAACTCCCCACAGGTTATTTGATAAAAGACGCCTGAACTTCAGCTCGGGGGAAATCCTGTCCACGGACACGCATGTACCATCGTTTTGTTGTGATCGTTTCTAACGTAAGATTGCTAAACAGCTCCTGCGCTTCTGGTTCGGTAAAATAATGAGTGCAGATCCCAGTGCCCCTCTTTACTGTTCCATCTTCGACAGCGGAACCTTTGCCGGATCGGAAATCTTCAGTTGAAAAGCCGGAGAAATACAGGAGGCCCCTGGTTTTCAACACCCGGACTGCTTCTGCAACCGCTCTCGTACGATCCGTTTTGTCGAGGTGCGAAAGAATGTGGATGGTAAATACAGCATCGAACCTGTCGTGGGCAAATGGCAGGTGACGGGCATCTGCAACACAGACTTCTGCTTTTTGCAGCGTGCCGTTCATCCTGCTTATCGCAACAGCACGGGAAGAGAAATCAATTGCAGTTACATTCCATCTTCGCCCTATCATAGCAGACAGTGTCTTTCCATTCCCGCAACCCAGTTCAAGCACGCGTGAACCTTGGGGTAATACCGGGAGATGATGTACTGTACCACCCCATACAGCTCCCTTGTAGAGATACTCCTCTTCCCAGATGGCGGAATCGTCTCTCATGCTATTTTGTGTCCACATATCAATTTCGCTTTCAGGTAAAAAGACGACTGTTACAAAACATATTCTCGGAAAAACGCCCAACCGGTTTTAGTAACGCTTGCCGGTTCTGGAACTGTTCATCTCATCTGATCCTTACCGTCCGGGTTGAACAGACACGTTGGAACAGCAAATGCACCAGACACTACATAACTTCATGATGTAAATATCGGATACAGGAATTGCATGGCTCTTGAGATTTCCACCTTTAATGGCACAACAATGATCACTCTTTCCCGTCGTTTTGATTCTGACAATGCAATGGAAGTTGAGACAGAATTTAAAAAAATTATTGAACAACGCCCGGAATCCGTTCTCTTTGATTTTTCGAAGACTGATTATATCGCAAGTGCCGGGCTGAGAGTGCTGCTCAGCACCACGCGTACGCTTATGAAAGCAGGAAGCAAAGTCGCGCTGTCCTCACTCTCCCCGCAGGTCAGGCAGGTGTTTGAGATTGCCGGATTCACAAAAATTTTTACCATCTATAGTTCGCGGGATGAGGCATTACAAAATCTGCAGAAAAAATAATGGAAATCTTTTTTTTGTGGCAACTCATTTTTTATCAACAATCCGGTCAGGACGGTCCAGTTGGACTCCCTTCGTCAGCTGGCATAGCTACGAGAATCTCTATCTCCATACGGTCCGCGCGTTTTAAGACCATATTCATTGCTATTTTTTCGTTTGGGGCTTCAAAGAGGACTACGGTATCGTACCTTCCAAGCGTCCAGTATACGCCCATGTGCCGGATTTGTCCTTTCATGTCAGATTCAATATCCTTGAGGTTCTGGGCAACAACTTCCTTGCTCAACTTTGTTTTGAATTTTACGAGTGCAATAAATAACATTACTCACCTCGTCCCTTTGCGGACAATAGTTGTGGCACTCTACAACTAATATTAGATCTGGTGGAGAGGATATAATTTAAAACACAGTCAATGGTGTATCTTTTTAAAAAAAAACTGGGCACGCGGAACAAAATTCCCGGGCCCGGGCCCGCACCCCACCCATCATCCGTGCCCGTCACGTACCTGTCCCTGCCATTTCACTCCCAAATAATCCCCCAAACCCCTCTTTCTCCAGACAGTCAGGGGGGTCATGGAAAAAGGGAGGTTGAAACCCCAAAAAACCCGTATAATGCCCGGTTTGTCAAACGGGGCATTTTTGAAAAACCTCGCAAAATGCCCGGATCCCATCGGGAAGATTATGTGGGAGGGAAAACCAAAAGGAGTTCATTTTAACCTTTTCAGGATCTGCGTGAGTTTTCTCTTTAAATATTAAATTCAACGGTAGGCAGCGGATCGGAAATGAAGTGTCACCAAACCGCTATAATGTGCACCAGAAGGCATTATATGCTCCTCAATTTGAGGTTATTTTGGAGATTGGCTCATTATACGTCGAGATAAATGAGGATTAGATGGGGTTTGCGGGATATCCATGGAAAAGAGTATGGGGCCGTGTAGGATGGTTGGTGAATAATGGTTTTACTACCCTGTGGAACTCTTACCGGAATATTTTTGTGCGTATGGGTCTAAAAAAAGAAAATTACTTCTGCTCTGAAATTTTCCCATCATCCTCAGACTGACGGGACTCTTCTTTAAAAAAATCAACCCATGCCTGCTGGGTCTCTTTTGCAATCATGCTGGTCTTGAGGTGCATCACAAGTGCATAGATCACCAGAATATATGCAAGAGCACGGATTACAATAAGCGGGAAGGTGAGAAGTACTTTAAACCCGAGAAGGGTTGCGGCATGCGAAACGCCAAAAAGGCCGAACGCAGCACCGATAAACAGTGGCAGGGACTCATGACTTCTCCGGTAGCAGAGAGAGCCGAGCAGTACAATGATGATGCACAATACCAGATTCACAAAAAGAATCGGATCCCATTCAACCGCCATAAAAAATACTCATAACCATGTACGGTCCATCCCGTATTTCGGTTTTACTATGATAGCCTGAACCAGATTGGGCTGAGGGCAAATGAATGCTAAAATGAGAAGAAAAGTTTGTGGATTTTAATCCAGTGGGATTTGCTCGAGCTGCGACACCAGCTCCCAGATCCTCGTCCTTGCATGGATCGGCATATTGGGATCATTGGAGATTTCATCTACTTTTGATATGGCTTCGGCTGCGCGCAGACCCATCGCCTTGGTATTGTTCATAAGCAGCGTCCGGGTCTCATCTGCTACGCGCCGGATATTTCTGGGGATCGAGCTGTCCTCCTGAATGTGCTGCAACATCAGGATACAGTTTTCCATTGTTTTTTCAGGGTTTGGCATGGGAACACCTACCTGTGTACCTGTAGTTAATATGTGGAACCGGCATATATAGGTTAAATATCAAATCGACGGTGAACACATGCCAGTGCGCAAAGATGATGAAATAATGGCTGAATACCTTCTTAAAGGAGGTAAAATGCTCGAAAAAGCCTGCAAAACCTGCGGGTGCCCGCTCTTTGAAGTCAAAGGAAAGACATTCTGTGTCGTCTGTGCGGAAAATGCAACTGCTGAAAAGACTGCAAAGAGTACAGGATCTAAGGCTCCTGCTGAACAGACGGGGGTGCACCATAATCACGATCACGGTGCCGGCTGTGGATGCGGTATGGATCATGACGAGGATTCCTGCTCATGCGAGGATGACGGTGGAATGCTTACCGATGAACTAGCGATGACTGTCTTTTCACTCTGTGAGCGCATCCAGAACGAGAAGGATCCTGAAAACGTACTTCTCCTGATGAATGCGGTGAAAGCCGGCACGGAATCGTTAGAGATTCTCTGCAGGCTGTAACAAAGAAGCCCCTTCCCTTTTTTTAAGGCTCAACAAAAGAACTCATAGAAAATTCTTTCTCGCATCATGACGGACGAGGTCTGCCCATCTCAACGAGCAGTCCTCACAATAGGATGCGGTGAATGTAGGGGATGGAATATTTACAAAAAATTACATCAGAAAAAATGGGCAAATATTCTCATGAACTGTTTTTTTAACTTTATGTCCGCCGACAAAGATCGTAAATCTTTCCCGCCGTCTTCTCCCCAATCCCCGTTACCGCAGCAAGCTCTTCAGAGGATGCGTTCACAATTCCCTGAATTGAACCGAAATGCTCCAGCAATAACCGGGCACTTTTAAGACCAATCTCCGGAAATGCTGAAATGATATACTCCTGCTCCTCCCTCTGGGAGTGGTGAGACTTGTGCGGGTGCACCTTGCGCTCGCCCCGCTCCCCGTCCTCACGTTTTGAAAGTACAAAGAGCATCTGCGCTGTGTCTTGTTCATCACGCGTGAAGAGAATTGAGACACCCATATCAACGGTGAGAGCGGCAAGCACACCTTTGATCGCATTCGGGTGCATGTCGCGCTGGGTGTAGAGATCTCCACCTTCGATGATCATCACCGGGCGGGGGGCTGACTCTGCCATCGCCTTTACCTGCCCCAGCAGATCGCGGTTGATCAAGGTATCGACAAAGTCCCGTGCAGTCTTTCGCTCGACAAGGATCCGGTCACCTATCGCGTAATCCCCTTGCGGGAGACGCTCGATACGGATTACGGCTCCCATGTTGGAGAGGATTTCTACTACTTTTGATGAGGTCTCGCGGTCATCGATGATTATCTTCGGGCCTTGGGGGGTCAACGCCTCAACGGTCTCTGGCTCCACCACAAGCGGTTGCTGCGTAGCGGCAGAAGAAAAACTGCCCATCGTACGCATGCTCTTGTGCATCTGTTTTTCTTTTGCCACACTTACGTGACGGAACACCTCATCTGAAGTTCCCTTAGTCACCATCACAACGATCTTTCCTGCCCCGGATCTTCCCGTCCGCCCACGGCGCTGGATGGATCGGATCTCTGATGGCACTGCTTCGTAGAAGATCACCATGTCAGTCGCTGGCACATCAAGACCTTCTTCGCCAACCGAGGTTGCGATCAATACCTTAAACTCACCCTCTCGGAACCGTGTCAGAGCAGCGATCTGCTTCTTCTGTGAGAGCCCTTTCTCGGCATCTTTGGTTGCCTGCCCGACAAACCGTTCGCAGGAAATACCGTGCCGGGTGAAGTGATCTACGAGGAGCTGCACGGTATCGCGGTACGTGGCAAAGAGAATGATCCGGCTGTCGGGATGAGACGCGAGCTGGTCGCGAACAATTCCCAGTGCAATCTCGGGTTTCGGGTGCATTTCTTTTGTCCAACCAAGCGTGCGATCGAAGAGTTCCTGAAATACCGGGTCTTTTACCAGCCGCTGACTGGCCTTGCTACCCCCCGCACCCGTGCCTTCAGCAACAAGCTTTGCCAGATATCCTTTGAGCACTTCACTGCCCTGCGACTCTGCAAGGGTGACGGCATGCCGCAGTTTCATTAATTCCGCGTACACCGAAGCAGCCGAGTATGCTGTCGGATCCTGGTTCTTGATCCGTTGCTGGATCTGGGCGTTGATCGCATTGAGCTCCTTCATTGAGAGCTTCTCACGTTTGGGCACGGTGAAGTGAAGCGAACCTAATAGTGCAAGCCGATCCTCAATGAGTGTATTTAGAGAGTTGATAGCCGCTTTTATGTCGGGGGGGAGGTCGACTGAGAGATACTCTACCTCGCGTTCAAATACATACGGGCGGACATCCGGATCATTCTCGGTCCGGTTCTCGATATGGGCAATACCGAGATTCGCGCAGACATCCTGCACCTTCTCCTGCACGCTGCCTGGGGATGCCGTCATTGCGAGGAGAAGCGGTTTTTCTGCGCTGCCCATATATCGCTGTGCTAAAAAGACATACGCATAGTTGCCCACTGCCCGGTGGCATTCGTCAACGATCAGCAGTGTGACATCGTTTAAGGTGTACCGCCCGGCAATAATATCATTTTTTATCACTTGCGGGGTGGCAAGAATCACCGTTGCCCGGTTCCAGTCCTCTGTGCGTTCAGCAGGGGGAGCTTCCCCGGTGAACATCACAAACGGGGATGCGGAACTACCTTCCTGCGGTTTTGCCAGCAGATATTTTTCAAAATACCGTAGATGTTGCTCCACGAGTGGTTTTGTAGGGGCAAGCATTAAGATCCTGCCTCCCTCGTTATAGAGCCGGGATGCGGCAACGATCAGGGCAACTGCGGTTTTCCCGAGCCCGGTAGGCAGGATCACTATTGTATTGACATCCAGCGCTTTCATCGCAATCGAGAGCTGGTACTCCCGCGATTCGAGGCTGTCCGGTCTTATCAATGGGTGACTGATGTTGCTCATGTTTTTTATTATCGGATTATAATTCCAGCGCTGCAAACTTCAGGCTTCCATCAACAAGGGCACAGACTGTTGAGGGAACCTTTTCAATTGCGATCCGCACCTGTTTCATGCTATCCCGATCGCGGATAGTAACCGTCTGGTCTTCTTTTGTGTCGTAATCAACCGTGATTGCAAACGGTGTGCCTATCTCGTCCTGTCTCCGGTAGCGCCTTCCAATCGCCCCGCTGTCATCGTATTCGGCAAGTATACCGCCCTTTTGAAGTGAGCGGGCGATCTCATGAGCGATCGTATCGAGTTCATCCCGGGTCATAAGAGGGAAGACGGCAACCTGTATGGGCGCAACCTTGGGAGAAAAGCGCATCACTGTTCGGGCTTCGCCGTCAGCAGTGTCTTCATCATATGCCTGCTCGAGCACCGCGTAACACATGCGGTCAATCCCGTACGAGGGTTCGATCACATGCGGCACAACCTCCTCGCCACGGATATCAACAATTTCATCACGGACTTCGAACAGGTTCGCGGGAATGTGGAACGTTTCGCCGTCAACTTCCACATCAGCGCCCTCAACAGTTGGAGTTGCAATCGCCAGAGCTTCAAAGATCGCCTTTGCCTTGGTGCGATACTGCTTACCCAGCACACTCATGTTCGGGATGATCCTACGGCGTGCAACTTTCTTTGGCTCATCATACTGGATGAAAACGGTCATCGCAGTCCCGCTCTCTTTGGCATGGGCGTTTAAGTCGTAATCCGTGCGGTCGGCAAGGCCAACTGTCTCAACCCAGCCGAACCGTTCAGACCGGATCTCGGCATCCCAGCAGTCGGTGGCATAGTGTGCCCGTTCATCGGGCAGGTGCTGCCGGAAGCGGAGCCGTTCGGGTTTGATACCGATCGTGACAAGGAGATGGTGAGTGAGGGCTACGTAATAGGCAAGGTATTCGTTGGCGATAACACCCTTGTTCACGGCTTCCTGCATAGACATCGGGACTGCATCTTCGCATTTCTCCTGTTGGATATACGTGAGCAGCGGCATCGTATAGTCTGCATACCGTTTGAAAGAGGGGTGGTGATTCTTCTCATTCGGGTGGACAAAGATCTCAGCTTCTGCCTGTGTAAACTCGCGAAGCCGGATCATACCCTGCCGGGGCGATATCTCGTTCCGGTAGGATTTTCCGATCTGCACTGCTCCAAACGGAAGTTTGTCGCGGTAAAAGCGAAGCAGCCGGGAAAAATCCACAAACATACCCTGTGCTGTTTCGGGGCGCAGGTACCCGACACGCTGCGAGCCGGGGCCGATTGTTGTCTGGAACATAAGGTTGAAGTTAAAGACTTCAACGGTTCCGAGCACCTCTTCGCAGGAAGCACATGTACAAGAGGCGATTGCCGCTGCGAGTTCCTCATTTTTCATAATAGACGGATTCTTTATGCCGCCAGCTTCTGCCACATGGTCTGCCCTGAGGAATTCCTTGCAGTGCGGGCACTGGCACATCTTGTCAGAAAATCCCTTCACATGCCCTGAAGCAATGAAAACTGATTCCTGTGCAATCGTTGGGCACTCGATCTCATAGTAGCCTTCCTGAATAACGTAAAAATCCCGCCAGATATCTTCAACCCGCCGCTTCATCATCGCGCCCAGCGGACCGTAATCGATGAAACCTGCCACTGCCCCGTAGCACTCGGACGTGGGCCAGATGAACCCGCGGCGTTTGGCAAGATCCATCACTTTTTCAAAGACGTCATTAGAACCTTGTATCACTATCTATCACTTCGTTTTATTTTAAAAATCTCAATACCCATTATTCCGGACAGGTATTATACCTCTCGTTTTTATGGGGGAGACCGGTTCTGTTTTCATGTGCCGTTATTCTCCCGTCATGCATGAGATCTGCCAATAAATTTGTTACCTTGGCTCAATCTTATGATTCAGCATAATAAAATTGGCAGAGTCTTTTTTGTGATTTTCACATACGGTTCAATCTTTCTGCAGCAGACTACCTGACGGGGATATATCGTATTTCTGGCAGGAAACAAATCGGCCATCACCAAAAATAAATATTGATATCCTATATTACTGCTCATGAGGGAGCTAAAAAATAGCATCCGGCATATCCTGCGTCAGCGTAAAGATGCGATGATGCCGGAAGACCGGTTGGAAAAAAGTAAGAGGATCAGCCACCATCTAATGAAACTTATCGATAATGATGAGACGGTTATGGTGTATACCTCAAAGGAAAAAGAGGTCAATACAATACCGCTTATCACTGCGCTTTTTAAACGCGGGAACCCGGTCATTGTTCCGATTATCGTAAAAGAAGATGTAAGCCTGCGGTTATCCTATATCCGGGATTTCTCGGTACTTATTCCGAGTACGTTCGGCGTTCCAGAACCGATAGGAAATGAAATCCCGGCAACAGGAAAAAATGTGGACACGATCATCTTACCCATGCTGGGATTTGACCGGACCGGTGGGAGAATGGGGTATGGTGCTGGCTATTATGACCGGTTTTTAGCGAAAAACACAAATATCCAAAAGATCGGAATTGCATTCGCCTGCCAGGAATATGATAATCTGCCGGTTGATGAGAATGATATACCTATGGACTTTATCGTTACCGAAGAGGGTATTGTCTATTCAAAAGGAAGTGAGAACTGTGGAGATCAACGGGACAAAGATTCTTGATACCTACGCAGAAGCGTTCCCGGTCTGGATTTCGAGGATAATTATCACGGCTGCGACAAAGAGATGGGCCTATAAAACTGCAATGGAGGCCACCGGATTTGCCACATCAAAAATTGGATGTCCCTGTGAGGCAGGGATAGAAAGATATCTCACAAAAAAAGAGACACCGGATGGCAGGGCGGGAGTCTCCATCCTGATTTGTGCAGAAAAGAAAAATATGAGATCTAATGTTTCTTCACGGATCTCTCAGTGTATTCTTCCTGCACCCACGGCATCAGTCTTTGATGGGTTTCCTGAAGCTGAATTTCGTTTCTTTACACGAATGCACTATTTTGGGGATAACTTCGAGGAACAATGCACAATTGGTGGCAGAAAATGCTGGAAGATCCCAATCATGGAGGGAGACTATGTGGGGGAGGAGCGCTTTGGAACCGTAAAGGGTATTGCCGGGGGCAATTTCCTTGTCATGGGAAAAAATCAGCAGTCCGCTCTTTTTGCGGCTGAAGCAGCAGCAGAGGCAATCACAGGAATGGAAGGGATAATTACCAGTTTTGCCGGGGGCATTGTAGCGAGCGGCTCAAAGGTTGGATGTACCAATTACCGCTTTCCCATGCCTGCAAGTACAAATCATCTCTGGTGTCCGAGCCTGAAAGGAAAAGTTTCTGATTCCAAAGTACCTGATGGAGTGGCATCGGTGTATGAGATCGTTATAAACGGTGTTGATGAGATTTCAATCCGGAATGCCATGAAAGTGGGTATGCAGGCTGCCACAGAAACGGGGAGAATCATGTATATCGGGGCATCAAATTTTGATGGAAAACTTGGGCAGTACAGGTTTTCCCTTCATGATCTTTTCAGGTAATCGGATGGTGCCAATTGTCAGAGATCCCCCCTCACAGAGAGAAGTGATTTTTTTATTTATAACTATTCGGGCGTATGGCTGAGGGGTTTAAATTTTAGTACATTTTCCATTCAGGCATCCGGTTTTTATGGTTAATTCAGATCACAAATTAAAAAAATGCACACCATTTTGAGCGGTTTGCACGCGTAAGAGCACCATGATTTAAATGCATTTAGACACCAATTTAAAGGTCTTTTGGTCAAACAACGCGTTAAGATAGGGTTAAATAGTTGACGAAGTATTGTATATCCTAATCCCAATACGGGGTATGCAATGACCGAAGACAAACGTAAGGCACAGCTCTTAAAACTCTTCAGCTCCATGTCAGGCAAGACCCAGATCGTCGAGCCTATGAAAAATATCCATGGTACTTTGAGAGACAGCGACGCGATCGAACGCGAGGTCGCTCTCGTTATGAGAGGGATCACGGAACAGGGAATCTTCAAGACCTCATTAAAGCCGATCCAGCTCGCCAAACTCGTCACGTTGTTCTACGCTGGCAAAAATGACACCGAGATAGCCAGAGAACTTGGTGATGAGAAGCTGTCAAAGACAGTGGCACGGGCAAGGGTTCGGCTCAAGCTCTTCAGGGAGCTAGACTTCAAGATGCCCTTTGATAAAGTGAAGATGGAAGAACTGATCACGTCTGGCAAGACCATGAAAGAAGTGTCCGATGAGCTGGGAATCAGCCCTTCAACGCTCCGCGAATACCGCCATGTGATCGAAGAGCAGGAAGACCCGACAATTGATCTATACATCGACCGCATCCGGGATGTTATGGAAGACCGTGATCTTTCCGAGCAGATGACCCGGAGTGCAACTGCAGACAGTCTTGGGGATTCCATAGATATCACAGAAGCAGAACTGATTGATGTAACGTAAAGGCTCATCCTTTACCCCACATCAGACCTTTTTTAGCCATGGTGCGCTCTCTGTGCTTTACCGGCATTAATACAAAAGGGCAAATTTCATACAATCAGAAGAAGATCTGCATATATGCAACTCACCTGGCTCGGGCATTCGTGCGTGCTGCTTACCGGTTCAAAAAAAGTGCTCATTGATCCCTTCATTGAAGGCGGCAGCGTTCAGGGAACAAATCCGGATATTGTCGCAGTCACGCACGGCCATGCGGACCATATGGGTGAGATCGTTGCTCTCAACCGGAAGACGGTTGCAATCACAGAGATAGCCAGATACCTGAAGACAAAGGGTTTACCTGTCGAAAATATGAACATCGGTGGTACTATCATGGTTGAAGGGGTGTCTTTTACCATGACTGCTGCGGTGCACTCGAGTGCAATCGAAGAGGCAGGACCGGGTTTTTCTGCCGGAGGTGCCGCTGGATTTGTTATCGGCATGGATGGCGTGAAAGTCTATCATGCGGGGGATACCGCTCTTTTTTCGGATATGAAACTCATTGGCGAACTCTATCACCCGGACATCGCGCTAATCCCGATTGGCGGGCGCTTTACTATGGGAATTGCAGAAGCAATGATGGCGGCAAATTTCATTGGGGCAAAGAAGGTCATCCCGATCCATTACAATACCTGGGACAGGATCAATGCCGATCCCCAGCAGTTCAAAAAAGCGATCGAGAGGACAACTGACAGCAAAGTAGAGGTGTTAAAGCCGGGCGAGAGCATGCAAACCGGCTCGTAATCTTATTTTTGTGTGCATTTGGGTTACGGGGAATGTGAAATTATTATATAGTCCGGTGATGATGAGTTCCACAACCAATACCTGCCTGTTGTATCACTATGTCAAACTGTCCGAAGTGTGGTTCAAAAAATACCGAGTGGACGGACTGTAAAACCGTCAATGACAAGACGATCGTTGTCGTTGTCTGCAATGACTGCAAACACACGTGGGAGCAGGGACTCTAGTACTGCTGGTGACAGCGATCCTTTCACTGGTTTTTTATCCCTTCACCGCCACCTTATTTTTTGTGAAATGCGAAGGTTTTTGTTACATCCACTATGGCAAAATTGGGTAGAATAGCACAATCACTTTAGAGGGAATAATCCGTGTGAATTTAAAAAAAAAATCCCACAACCCAAAGACTAAAAGAGGTTCCGGAACATAAAAGGCAGTACCACATATGCAGATTCATCATCCCATCATCGCGTCCTGCATGCTTGCCCTTGCATGCCTCCTGATAATCACCAGTGTATCAGCCGCACCGGGAATACAGGCATCTTTTGGAGACATCATCCCGCTCTCTGGCTATTCCTATAGCAGCCAGACGGTCTATCTCTACTTAACCGGGCCCAATCTTCCGGTAAACGGTGTTGCGCTGAATGATATCTCGAAGCGTGCAGAAGATGGTGGTTTTACGCAAGTGCAGGTCGACAGTAATGATCGCTGGAGCTACAAATGGGGTACAGGAAGCATCGGGGGACGACTCGATGAAGGGACTTACACAATCTGGGTGGTGAGCGGGCCTAATGACCGGTCCCATTTGAGTCAGGCGGATTACAGTACGATCTCGGTCACACTGGGAAAACCCTCGATCTCCATCAATACACCGGTTCAACCCGGTGCAATGGACCTTCGATCTATTCCCGATGGTGCAACCATTGTAATGGGAGAAAAATACTTAGGAAAGAAACCGATGAGAGTTTCAGATCTCTCGCCCGGCACCTATGACGTCACCTTCTCACAATTCGGATACCAGAAGTTTTCAACCAGTGTCCCTGTAGAAGCGGGCAGGATCACTGAAGTTTCCGCATCGCTGGTTCCGGATACAGGAGCGCTTGCGATCACATCTGTTCCTGCAGGTGGTAGCGTGCTTGTGGATGGAAAGAATGCCGGCATAGCACCGGTCACAATAAGAAATCTCACAGGGGGAAATCACACGGTCGCAGTTTCATTGGATGGCTACATGCCCCTGCAACAGACATTGAGGGTAGTTCCTGGCCAGACCCTGCCGGCCACTATCGGTCTTTCTCCCGCACCCCTGCAAAAAACCGTAACAACACACACAGCAGGATCTGAAGTGGTGACCCTGATTGCAGGGTTTGTGGCAATAATGCTCCTCATACACTATGTACGCAGACGATAAACAGAGTGTTTTTTTTACAGCCCGTATACAATAAAATGAGATAAAGGTTCGTGGAATTCAGGGTAATTTATATCGATCAATGGGTAACCGTAAAGGGGAGAAGCTTCATGAGTGTGAGTGTGTTTGGGATCCTGATGGCCGTGACACTCGGTGCCTTAGCCGGGACGGTAATTGGCCTGTTCATCGGGTTTGCGGCAAAACAACAGAAAAGTGAATGGTCTGCCATGACCCAAAAGGAAAAGACCATCAATATCGCACTCGTGCTCTTTTTTTCTGCTGTGTGCATTGCCGGACTGGCATGGTATATGGCTTCATGACTTACTACGATTAGTGAGATAAGAGCAAACAACCCGGTCGAGGTGCTGAGTTAAAGACACATTGCCAGATCTAAGTAAAAATTGATTGATCGTGTTAAAAAATGGGTAAAAAGATCAATCAATTACTCCAGCCACCGGGTCACATCTTCCACAGGAGGCCGAATGGAAGGAGAGAGTTCATCAGCCGGAAATCCGACAGCGCACCCCATCAGCTCCCATTCACCTGATGTAATTCCCAGTATTTTGCAGAACTCTGCATTGTCAGACATCTGTGAAGTGATCGAAACGAGCTGGAACCCCAGCTCAAGGGCTGTCGCTTTCAGCCACATGTTCTCCAGACAGTGCGCTAATGACTGGAGTTCAACGGGCGGGAAACCTTTGCGCTCAGCCACCACAATAAAATACGGGGCATTTCCCACACCGGGTACCCGGCCGGCCTTCCTGATCATTTCCAGGCGTTGCACAAACTTTACTTCTTTCTGGCGAAGAACCGGGTTTGTTTCCATCTCCTTTTGAAGTCCCTGCGCCATGACATTTACCTGGTTCATAACGAGGGGAATGGCCGCAGCCATACTCTGCGTTCCCTTCTTCATTACAAAGAAACGCCGGAAGTAATCCTTCGATCCCCCCACTGCTGCCGCTGCATATGGGGCGAGCAATCCTGCGTGAAGGATCCGGCGGATCTGATCCTCTTGCGGAATCGCTGCCGTAAACATCCGGTAGGATCGGCGGTCTGCAAGAATCTGGTCAAGGTACACATTTTTCTGTTCACTAACATCAGAGCACATGATCATTCCTTTAAGGGATGTTTGTGACAGGGGTTCTTGAATCTTGCCGATGGGGAAATGCAAAAACGAGTAAATGGAATCACTCAACACCCAATCATCTGACCGGAAATTCTTGTATGAGGTGTTTTTCTCCATTGGATTATATTCCGGTATAACCCATTTTTTTGCAGATGTTTGTATTTGCCCATATGGTCTGCGGTATCCTGCTTGGACTTGGCTTTTCCTACCTCACCCATGATCGCCGGGCAATTCCACTCTGTATCGTAAGTTCCCTCATCCCTGACCTTATTGATAAACCATTGGGGATAATCTTTCCTGCACTGGCCAGTGGGAGGACGATATTTCACTCCCTGTTCATCATTCTCATTGTTGCAATTATCGTGCTCATCCTATCAAAAAACCGGTATATGCTGTATGGAGTAGCGGTTGTATGCTGCATTTTTGTCCACCAGTTACTCGACGCAATGTGGCTGAACACAAACATCTGGGCGTATCCATTGTTCGGTCATTTCCCGTTAGTCACGCCTCCGGATTATACCGGTTATTATCTCTGGATTGAAATTACTACACCTTCTGAATGGATTTTTTTATTCGTCGCAATAGTAATGCTGTTTAAGATTTTTTCAGAGGGAAACTGTATTCCAAAAGACGGGTCTTACCTCTGGTCAGTGACAACAGTGCTACTCGCAGGAATGGGAATTCTGATGGTTGCTGCAAGCCTTTTTGGTCTGGCCAATACATTTCTGGCCCCCACTTACTCCCCAGTGACTGCGTGCATGACCGGCATTCTGGCATTGGCAGGAGCAATCGTTATGTGGCAATGGCCCCGGTTAAATCCCCGATATTTGAGAATTAACAATGCGAATCAGGTATACAATCAATAAACCGGCCCGGTTGAGGCATTTTTATCGCCGCACAGCGTGCAGTACGCCCATCAAGCCAAGCGCAGCATGCACTGGTTTTCTGTCGATCTCAAAATCATAGTGCTTCCCGATGTAATCAAGAAGAACCGGGTTCGGGCGCCCTCCGATCGGCGGCTGGTGCAGTTCCATCTCAATCCTCCTGACACCCGCAAGTTCCGGGGGATTGATAAGCCACTCCGCCCCCTCGCAATCGCATTTTAAAAAATCGCAGCCACCAGCCAGTTTAAGAATCTGGCGCAGTGTGTATGTAGGGGTGAAAACATGGCAATCATCCCAACAGATCTCAGCAGGTTTCCCATCGCCCAAAGCCCCGTCAATTACCTGAACAGAAACGCCATTTGCCCGGATATTATTTTTCAGCAGGGCCGTAGTCACCGGCTCAACGGCAGTCACATTACCGGATATGCGAGCTGCGCGGATGCAGAATGACCCGATATTTGCACCGATATCCACGACCACATCCTCATGGCAGATATCATCAAACCGGTACTCGGACACATCAGTGATCTGGCGAAACGGCGCGTCTTCTAAGAGAAACGTGACAGGTTTATCTTCAGGGGATAGTGAAATAGGACACACAGGGAAGCCTTGATATCCCGGATATTATGCTTTCTTTTTGATAAAAGTCCCTGCCTCGTACTCAGCAAACGCCTGCTTAATCTCCTCACTTGTATTCATAACAATCGGTCCGCGCCATGCAACGGGCTCGCGAAGGGGTTTTCCTGCGATAAAGAGGAAACGGAAACCTTTACCGAATGATTTTGCCCAGATAGAGCTTCCGTCACTGAACAGGATCAGGTCACGGTTGCCGATCCGGTATCCTTCTTCGGAATCAAAGGTGCCTTCACCACTGATCACATAGGCAAAGGCTGTGTAACCCTCCTTAACCGGAAGGGAAAAGGTTGTGTCCGGCCCAAGAGTTATATCAAGATACTGGGGGTCTGCCACAATATCTTTCACCGGCCCTTTTACCCCATTGACCTCTCCGCAGATCACTTTAATGCTGACATCCTTGCGCAGAGAGACTATGGGGATCGCCTTGCTCCTGATCTCCTGGTACCGGGGTTTCATCATCTTGTTTGCCCGAGGCAGGTTCACCCAGAGCTGGAACCCGCCCATCCGGCCATCCACCGCTTTTGGCATCTCTGAATGGATAATGCCCGATCCCGCGGTCATCCACTGGACATCCCCGGCGTTGATAATGCCTGATTTTTCCATGCTGTCCGCATGTTCAACGCAACCTTTGAGCATGTACGTAACAGTTTCTATACCCCGATGCGGGTGCGAGGGGAATCCTGCAAGATAGTCTTCATTGCGGGGCGAGCGGAAATCATCCAGCATCAGGAACGGGTCAAACTGCGGAACCTCGTAATACCCGAATGCCCGGTGCAGACGCACACCCGCACCTTCCACCGTTGCATACGCTGAAAGGATTCTTTCAACCCCACGAACCCGTGTCATTAGAGAGGAAGAGGAAGTAATGGCACATTAAGGTATGGGTCAAAAAACTAAAAGCCAAAAACGATCGCGTTTATCCGCACGGCATACCTACATTCCGGCAATCATGGGGCTCAAAGAACAGTTGCGTGGGATAATTCCGGATCCGGCTATTAGCCATATCTCAGATCATTTCGATGTTATTGGAGATATCGCCATCATTTCAGTCCCACAGGAACTCTCTGAGTATAAACAGATCATAGCACAGGAGATAATCTCCCATCGCAAAAACATCTACACTGTACTCAACAAGGTAGCCAAAGTTACCGGTGAGGAAAGAACTGCGGTCTATGAAATTCTCGCTGGCGACACGACAGTTACGCTGCATCACGAATTTGGTTTTTCTTACCGCCTCGATGTGAGCAGGGTCTTTTTTAATACACGTCTCTCTTACGAGCGGATGCGGGTTGCAGAACAGGCAGAGCCCGGAGAAAGTATCCTTGTACCGTTCTGTGGGGTGGGTCCGTTTGCTATTCCTGCCGCAGCCAAAGGGGCCCATGTGGTAGCAATTGAGCAGAATCCTGATGCATTCTTCTGGCTTGAAGAAAATATCAGTCTCAACAAGGTAAGAAAAAATATTACTCCCATCCAGGGGGATGCTTGCGACATACGTCTTCTCCCTCACCAGAAGTTCGACCGGCTGATCATTCCGGCACCCTATGGCATGGACGGAATTCTCGACATCCTCTCACCGCTCATGCAACAAGGTGGAATGATTCATCTCTACACATTCAAAACCCGAAACGAGATCCCAGCACTCATAGAAGAATATACACAGAAAGGATTCGCACTCACGTATTACAACTCCTGCGGCAACGTGGCACCTGGCGTGAGCCGCTTTGTGTTCGACTTGGTTTATTCACCCCGCCCGTAGTGCATGGTAAACAGGGCCATATACTCATCCGCATAGCAGGCAGAGTCGCACTGGAGCAAAAATTCCGGCCCCAGCACTGTCGTAAAAAGATCATTCCACTGGGTGCGGAGCATGTGATAATCCGTCCTCTCACCACGCGGCTGGGTCAGGATAGAGACCAGCTCGGTCATGAGAAAGGAATCTACACAATCAGTTACCACATCGAGCGGTGCGTCATGGGCAAAGACAAAGTCAATGAGCCGCCCGTACGACTGATAAACGGAGAACGCAAGATCCGGGGAGAACAGGTCCGGAGTATCATTATTTGCTTCCATCTCAAAGAGCACGAAGTGATCAACCCACGGTTTTAACCGGCCGAGATGGATACGTTTGTCTTCAATGGGCATGTGGTGGTATGCCAGCGAAGAAAACGCGATGTCATAGTGGTTACAGATTCCTGCTGAGCAATCCTGGATGCATGCATTCTCAGTCGTTAAGGAGATGCCAGGAAATGTATCACCGACCGTCTTTTTTGCAAGCGCAATCATGGCAGGAGACGGGTCCACCAGATGAATTTCTGCGAGTTCAGAAACCTTCTGAGACTCCAGGAGATGTGAAAGGATCATTACGGTAAGCGCCCCGTCCCCGCACCCGATATCCATAAAACGCACAGGTTTATCGAATGATGGCAGAGTATGGGCGCACTGGAGCACCAGCTGTTTTCGCGCATTTTTCATAGTCGGCACATTCGAGAAATGAACAAACGGTCGAGGGTCTTCAAACGCAACTGCAGGTTTGATCATTTTCCCGTCATGCCGCTGTAAAAAACCCATGAGAAATGTGGACAAGAACAGGCCAGCCTCTTCGCACATCGTACCGGCCTTGATCCATTCGATACAGCGATGGTGATGGCCCTGTGCTGCAAGCATGGTGCCGGTGTAAAAGCAGAATGCAGAGAACAGGTTTTTTCGAATCTTTGCTTCATAATCCACGGGCTTTAAGTCATTCTTAACGATCTCCTTGGCATATTGGGCCCATTGGTTTTTTTCCTGTGCTGAAAGAAAGAGCATAAAATTACCCCAGGATTTCCGGTTATCACTCTCCTTGTTAAGCGTGACAGGCAAAAATTATGACGGTTCTTACTGTTATTGACAGAGATAGAATCTTACTGAGAGATCTCTGGATTGTGAAGAGGTAAAAAAGTGCCAGAGGGGGAATCCTCACAGGTCAACATTTCCGCAGCCTTAGACTCATATTGCCGTATCGGGTATACTCTTTTATTTTTTCAGCTGCTGCATCTCCGGGCATGGGATCTTTACAGGTCAATTATTCCGGAACAACAGGCTTTTTACTTGAGAGTGTGAATGTCAGCCTTCTCTTTATGGTAGAGCAGGTAAAGCACAGCAAGGAGGATCGGATACAGGAGATCGACCCATAACACCCCGCCAATATTGTTAGGTGAGACATCCCCGTGCGCAATGAACTCATACACATGGCCAAGACCGGCACCGAACAGGAACAAACCACCGCCGATGATCGTGGCAAGCCAGAAATGATCATGGTACTTCAGGCAGAGGAGGCCCACAATACCAATCGATACATCCCACATACCCACTTCCCGCTGGAACGGACTGCCGGTTGCCCAGCCGATCGATTGAGCTACCTGATCAGGAAGGAGCAGGTGACCGATTCCACCCCATATAAGGGACAGTCCAAGACCGCAGACGAGCTGCCACATCAGGATAATTTCGAGTTTTCGGTGCGTGTCAGCGGTCTTCTTCTCTTTTGTTATATGTATAAGGGCAATTATTGCCCCAAGAAGCGGAAACAGAAGCGCCCAGAGAATTTCCATAATACCCATAATGAATCTTTTACCGATGATAATTTAACAACTCTTATCCATCAGAGGAAATACCCGGAACAATTGAAAAAAAACGGTTTCGTGTAAAAAAAGGAAGATTACACCGGGTTAACTCTCTTTTTCTCATCTACTTATTCGTTATACTCATAAACAACTAATGAGGTAATCAGGGTTTCTACAGAGCCGAACATTTGTAATTTTTTTTGCTTTAAGGTCTAGAGTATCTCAATTAATGTCCCTTTTATGTATAGGACTTACGCACATCCTTCTGAAAAAAAATTAGAGCGCATATTTCGGATTT
>CAZPYV010000007.1:0-167828 GCA_964590895.1 uncultured Methanoregula sp.
TTCGATGATGAAAAATATCATCAGAGAAACAAAGTCGAAACTGTGTTCTCTGTCATGAAAAGAAAGTTTGGGGAATCACTCAAGGCTCGGAAATACCGACTCCAAGTCAAGGAGATCAAAATAAAAGTGATTCTCTATAACCTCTCAAGAATAATCTCTACTTTCGCAATTCTAATTTCCATTGAGGAATTCTACAGAGCCCATGGTCACTATCTTTAAATAATTCGCATCACATGCTTTACATGTTCATATAACCCTCTCCAGAAAAAATAAGGTGAAGTCTTATGGCAACTGATATGAAAATTCCGATAAACTATGCAGAAGCATCAGAGACGTTAAAAAAATATCTCAAACTCAGCGGCTCACCGGTTGCGTTCCGGTTCGCGACAAAAAAAGAGGAGATCCCGGCAGGCATGGAAGCGTTTGACAAGACCGTCCGCCACTGCTCGATGGTTGGCCTTGCACGAAAAGAAGGCCGGATCTTCTATTCAACCTCAGAAAAACACGAATGCAATGGTGGCGCATGGTCTCTCGGTCTACGGGAGCTTACTGAGAGCTTAAAGACTGGTGATTTTTATTACAAACTTGGAAAATTCGAGAGCTCCGCTGCCTGCAAGCGGACCATCGACCGGGTCGCCCACCTGCACCCGGGTGACACCTATGCTACCATGTATGCCCCGCTCGAAAAAACACCATTCGATCCGCAGGTAGTAGTGATTATTGCGACACCCTGGGCAATGCTTAAACTTGCCCAGAGCACGCTCTTCCGTCTCGGTGGACGAATTCAGTCGGAATTTGCCGGCATCCAGTCGGTTTGTGCAGATGCCTGTGCCCAGACCTACCTCACCGGTCACGTGAACTTCTCGCTGGGTTGTGATGGGTCACGGAAGTTCTCTGGAATCGAAGATGGCGAGCTTGTCATCGGCATACCGGCCGAGCTGCTACCGGAAATTACGGAATCGTTAAAAATTGTCGCTGCTGCACCGGGTTCAAAACCCGGCGCGAAGTGAGTGTAAGCCAAATATCTTTTTTTTTGTAACGAGGTTATCAGCAGATGGCTTCTCGTTTGAGGCAGAGGCAAGTAAGGTATTTTCCCGGAAAAATCATCGCAAATTTGCTTCAGAAACTGTACATCGGGCAAATAACAAGAGGATCATTTCTATTTAAAAAAGAGATCAGATGATCTTTGAACCCGCAGTCGGACCGGGCTTGCACTCGAAGATTTCAGTGATTTTTACAATGATGAGCGACCGGGCCGGCAGTGCCGGGTTCTTGATGTTGATCTTTGCTTTCATAGCATCGTATTCTGTACCGCTCGTCTTGATCGCAGCCACGCCCTTTACCTGGAAGCATCCTTTGATCTCCGGGCCCCAGACATAGAATGCGATTTTCGGGTTTGTCCGGATGTTTGAGAGCGTCTTGTTCATGAAATTGTCTACAAACCAGACGGTTTCATCGTCAACAAGCTCGGCAATACCCAGTGGGATCACATTGGGAGTGCCGTCTTTGGTTGCAGTTGCAAATGGGAAAACTTTCATTTTAGAGAAGGCTTCCTTCATCTCTGCGGTTAATTTTGCCATAGTACAATCACCTTCTTTTTTCTCATGGTTTCATTGCGTATAAATATATTGCTCAATTGTGCTCCAGCTCAACGTTCTCTGGTCAGGGAAATCCAAAAAAAATATTCATAATATAAAAAAATTTCAGGCATTGTTTTACCCTCTCACTACACTCGCTTGTGTTGCCTAAATTGTGATAAGTGGCAGGGTACCGGGTTTAAAATGAGTGTTTCAAAAGAACCGTATTTATGAACCCCTTTTTTTGTTTCCGTTGGGTTTTTATGGGTATATCCCGAATAATTCATAAGAAAAAAGTAAAAACCTGTTTTTTGATTTTTTTACTCATTGAATACTGCATCTGGTGACTTTACGTTGATTTCCGTTCTTTATGTTGATGATGAACCCGCTCTCCTTGAGATTGGAAAGACATATCTTGAAAAGAGTGGGACTATCACTGTCGAAACCTCAAATTCTGCTGCTGATGCACAGCTGCGACTGGCTGAAAGCCACTATGATGCGATCATATCAGATTACCAGATGCCCGTGACAAATGGTATCGAGTTCCTCAAATACATCCGGACCCGTCACGGAGATCTCCCTTTCATACTTTTTACCGGCAGGGGACGCGAGGAAGTGGTGATCGAGGCGCTCAATTTCGGTGCCGATTTCTATCTCCAGAAAGGTGGCAGCCTGGCACCGCAGTTTGCTGAGCTGGCACACAAGATCAGGCAGGCGGTTTACCAGAAAAGATCAGAGAGGCGCATCAATGAATCTGAAGAGCGGTACCGGGCGCTCTTTTCTGTCATGGTTGAAGGACATGCTGTAAACGAGCTGGTGTATGATGGAAATGGCATAGCGGTGGAATACCGGATCCTGCAGGTGAATCCTGCGTTTGAGAGGATCTTTAACATTCCCCGTGATACTGCAATTGGTAAAAAAAGCCGGGAAGTATTCAGCGTGGATGAGTCGAGTGCCCTTGCTTTGTATGCCGATGTAGTCCGGACCGGAACTCCACAATTCTTTGAGATCTGGTACCCCCCGATGAAAAAATATTTAGCGATCTCGGTGTATTCTCCAACAAAAGGAATCTTTGCCACGGTATTTGAAGATATTACCGACCGCAGACAAAAAGAGCAAGAGCTCCGGGCAGCCTATGAACAGATCACCGCAATGGAAGAGGAACTGCGCAACAATCTTGAGGAACTGGTGTCGCGGGAACAGGCACTGCGTGCCAGCGAAGAGCACTACCGGCGGATCGTGGACACGGCAAACGAAGGCATCTGGTCCATGGACGATGGACTGAAAGCCACCTTCGTCAACCCCCGCCTCGCTGATATGCTTGGCTATTCATCAGATGAAATACTCGGAAGATCCATTGGGGATTTCATGCATGCCGAAGAGATGCAGGATCATAGGGAAAAGATCCGGCAGCGGCGCACAGGTGCGAGCTCAGTATATGAGCGTCAGTTCTGCAAAAAAGACGGGTCCCCTCTCTGGTGCCTTGTCTCGGCAACCCCTCTTCTGGATGCCGGGGGGATGTTCCAGGGCTCGTTTGCCATGCTCACCGATATCACGGCACGAAAGATTGCCCGGCAGGAACTTGAGCAAAAGAACCTGGAGTTAAATGCGGCAAATGAACAGATGGCAGCTGCGTTTGAAGAGTTGAAGTCAACAGAGGAATCGCTGTTGGCACAGAACCGGGAGCTGGAAGTTCAGCGGGAGACGATCAGGAAATCCGAACAAGCGATCCAGATTGCAAACCGGAAACTCAACCTGCTATCAGGTCTAACGCGCCACGATGTAGTGAACCAGCTCGCTGCGCTGAGCGGTTACGTGGAGTTGTCAGCAGACAGTGTGCAGGATCCAACATTCCAGCAAATGATTAAAAAAGAACAGATGATCATTGAGATGATCCACCAGCAGATCCTGTTTACCAAAGAGTATGAGAATATGGGGGTGAACGCTCCGGTATGGCAGGCTGTTGGTACAACGGCAATGAACGCTGCTGCGGGACTTGATCTTTCCGGGATATACCTGAATGTGGTCACAGATAATCTGGAGATCTATGCTGATCCACTGCTCATGAAGGGGTTCTATAACTTAATGGACAACACCCTCCGCTATGGAAAAACCGTATCGGAAATCACGATCACCTATAGGGAAAATGAGGGCGGACTTGTCATCACTTACACCGATAATGGCGTTGGTATTGACGCAGATGCCCGGTCCCACCTCTTCGAACGTGGGTTTGGGAAACAAACCGGCCTCGGCCTCTTTTTTACCCGGGAAGTTCTCGCAATCACCGGGCTTTCCATAACAGAGACAGGTACACCCGGTAAAGGCGCCCGGTTCGAAATTACTGTACCAAAAGGGGAGTACCGCTTTACGGATACAAAACAACCATCCCCCGAATTTTGATCAAAATGATCTTCATTACATGAAAAAAAGCCTGAACTTTTTTTAGGTAATCTTCCCAATCGCTTCTCTTATCTTCCCTCCCGCGCAATTTAGTGTGTATGATGCACGAGCCACCGGTAAAAAAGGTTCTCTACTGGTGTGAGCAGTGCAACGTGCCGCTTGTGGCAAAGAGCTGTGCGTGCGGGGGGGAAGGTAAAAAGATCGAACTGCTCCAGCCGTACGATGTCCGCCCGGCTCTTGCAGCAGATGCGACTCTCATAAAAAAACTCGTGCAGGAGCGGTTCGGTAATGTCCCGCTTGCAAAAATTCTCCTCTTTAACAAGACCGGGGGGGTTGACCGGGCTGATTTAATCATCATGCATGGCGAGCGGTTCGGCTGGCTCACCTTCGATCCCGTATCCCGGAAATTCAGCCTCGACCTTTCCCCCGAAGCGCTCCAGTTCATCCTAACGCATGTCACACAGGGAATCATCGATCTCGATACCCACACGAATGTCCGGCAGGAGCAGGGACGCGTTGGTGGCAAACGGATTGCGCTAAAAATTCCAGTACCCGATGGTACGGTCATAGTAAAATACAAAAACCGTTTCGGCACCGGGATGGTAAAGGAAGGAACCATCAAGGTCAAAGAGCTTATCACGGTCATTCCCCGAACCCCGAAAAATCCCGGCTGGGATGTGGCGATAGAAAAGAACCGTTTCCACTTAAAAAACCTTGAACGCCACGCGATCCGGGCGATCAAGCAGCATATCAGTGATCGTCCGACTGCCAATGTCTCATTCTCCGGTGGAAAGGACAGCACCGCAGTTCTCCATATCGCCAGGAAAGCCGGCGTGACCAGAGCGTTTTTTATCGATACCGGTCTTGAATTTCCCGAAACGATTGCGTTTGTCGAATCACAGGGTGTTGAGATCATCAGAAAAGCCGGCGACTTCTGGCAGGCAGCAGAAAAAGCAGGACCTCCGGGTAAGGACAACCGCTGGTGCTGCAAACTCCAGAAACTCCACCCGCTCAAACTCTATCTGGCAGATGTCGGCCCGTGCGTCACGGTGCAGGGCAACCGCTGGTATGAGTCATGGAACCGTGCAGGTCTTGATGAGACCAGCCAGAACCCGGCAAACCCGCTCCAGCTCAATATCTCACCCATCCGCCACTGGCGGGCGCTCGAAGTCTTCCTCTACCTCTGGTGGCAGAAGGTAGCAACAAACCCGCTCTACGACAAGGGCCTTGAACGCATCGGATGTTATCTCTGCCCCGCGATGCTCGAGAGCGAGTACGAAGAACTCCGTGCCCTCCAGCCGGAGTATGCACAGCGCTGGGATGAGTTCTTAAAACGATGGGCAGCAAAGAAAGGTTTGCCAGAAGCATTTTACCGTTGGGGACTCTGGCGTTGGCGGGCACTACCCCCCAAGATGCGTGAACTCTGTAAACTCAAAGGAGTTCCGTTCAATGAGGAACACATACTTGTGGCCGGGCCTGCCCGTGCACCTCCGCAGGCAACGGTTGATAAGAAACCCGTAAAGGAAGAGAAGCCAAAAGAAGAAGTTATCGAAGGAAAAATTATGGAACCGGCAATGGATGCACAAACAATTGAGGGATTCTCTGTCACAACAATAAGGAAGGATTTCCCTATTCTTGGGGATATCATCTATCTCGACAACGCAGCCACGAGTTTTTCTCCTGAACCCGTGATCGAAGCAATGGTTGAGTTCGAGCACAATTACCGGGCCAATGTCGGCCGGGGGGTTCATCGCCTCACCCGGATCGCCAGCCAGCGTTACTGGCATGCCCACGAGAAGGTATCAGAGTTCATTGGCGGGAAGAACGGCACGTGTGTGTTTACCAAAAATACTACCGAATCGATCAACATGGTTGCCCGGGGTCTGGTGTGGAAACCCGGGGATCGTGTGGTCACAACCATCCTTGAACATCACTCCAACCTGCTCCCATGGCGTGCGTTGAAATCTTTGGGTGTGGAAGTTGACCTGATCGGTATCGGACCGGACTATTCGCCCGATCTCGCAGCGCTTGAAGCGGTGATCACACCGCAGACACGACTCGTTGCCGTCACCCATGCATCCAATGTGCTGGGGGTAGTCACTCCCATAAAGGAAATTGCAAAAATCTGCCATGATCGTGGTGTACTCCTGCTCGTCGATGGTGCCCAGACTGTCCCGCATATGCCGGTGGATGTTTCATCGCTTGGCTGTGATTATTTCGCGTTCTCCGGCCACAAGATGTGCGGTCCGACCGGTACCGGAGTTCTCTGGATGAAAGAGCCGGATCTTGAACCAAGCATTCTCGGCGGGGGAATGGTCGAGACGGTTTCTGGTAATGGTTATACAACAGCCGAAGGATACCAGAAATACGAGGCCGGTACGCCTAACATTGCCGGGGGCATTGGGCTTGGTGTAGCGGCTGAGTATCTTGAAAAGATTGGTATGGAAAAGATCCAGCGCCATGAAGAGGCTCTTACTACGCGGCTGATTGCCGGACTTTCCCAGAACAAGAAGATCCAAGTCTATGCCTCACCGCGTCCTGAAGCCCGAATCGGGGTTGTCTCGTTCACGGTTGAGGGGTTCCACCCGCATGAGGTGGCTCAGCAGCTGGATGAAGCGGCAGATATTCTGGTGCGATCCGGTCATCACTGCTGTCAGCCGCTGATGGAATCGTTGGGAATTCCTGACGGGACGGTGAGGGCAAGTCTTGCGCTGTATAATACCGCAGAAGAAATTGATATGCTCATTGCAACGTTAGAGGAACTAACGCGATAACCCTATCACTTTTTTTAGAGATCCACTGCTGTCACGGTTTAATAGTCCCGCTGCAAATATTTGTGTAATACGACTATCTGGAATATTACACTAGATATCCGGAGATTACTCTTGACACCCGTTCAACTATCCGAACTGTTTGCCCGTGTGCGGAAGAATCACCCGCTCGTCTTCCATATCACCAACTACGTCACGGTCAATGACTGTGCCAATATCACAATCTGTGCCGGGGGTGCACCGATCATGGCAGATGCAATCGAAGAAGTTGCAGAGATGACGGGAATTGCAAGTGCGCTCGTGCTCAACATCGGGACGCTCAACAAGGTCCAGATCGAATCTATGCTAGCAGCTGGCAGGAAGGCAAACGAGTTAAAGATCCCCATTATCCTCGATCCGGTGGGGACAGGAGCCACACGTTTCCGGACGGAAACCGCCCGGCTCCTGCTTAACGAACTGGAGATCACAATTCTCAAGGGAAATGTTGGTGAGATCGGTGTACTTGCCGGTGCGGACGGGAAGGTGCGAGGTGTGGATTCAGGAGGACTTTCTGGAGATCCAGTAACGATTGCAAAGGAATTTGCAGTCCGTGCCGGTCTTACGGTAGTTGTGAGTGGGATCACCGATATAGTGACCGATGGCAAACGTGTCCTGCTCGTAGAGAACGGTCATAAGATGATGGGCGGTATTTCAGGTACTGGTTGCATGGCGGCATCGGTGACTGGCGCATTTGCTGCGGAATCCGATGACACTGTTCTGGCAGCGACAGCTGCCCTCACCGCGTTTGGTATCGCAGGGGAACGGGCAGCAGCCGTGGCCCGGGGGCCATATTCGTTCAAAGTCGCCCTCTTCGATGAACTTGCCGGACTTACGCCCGCTGATCTGAAGTCCGCTGCAAAGATCAGATCCGTTTAAAACTTCACTATGAACTTTGAGCTCTACATAATCACCGATGAGAATATCGGGCGGGAAAAGATCCATGCAGAGATTGCCAAACTGGCGATTGCCGGGGGAGCCGATGTTATCCAGATCCGAGATAAATCCTGCAGCAGCAGAGATCTGATACGGATTGGCCGAACCGTCCGCGAAATTACCCGCAGGAGTTCAACTCTTTTAATTATAAATGATCGGCTTGACGTGGCAGTTGCCTGCGGGGCGGATGGTGTGCATCTCGGACAGGGGGATATGCGTACCGATGTTGCCCGGCAGATCGCACCCCCCGGTTTCATCATCGGAGTATCGGTTAGTACGGTTTATGAGGCTATACAGGCCGAACGGGAAGGGGCGGATTATGTTGCGCTCAGCCCGACCTTTTCAACGGAATCCAAACCGGATGCCGGCCCAGGGCACGGGCTTGAGATGTTGCGGGTAATACGGCAGAATGTGTCTGTACCTGTGATTGCCATTGGAGGGATACACCGCGGGAATGTCCGTGAAGTAATTGCAGCAGGAGCCGCAGGTGTTGCGGTAATTTCTGCGGTTGTCGGGGCTGACGATATTACTGCTGCTGCACGCGATCTAAAAAATCTGATCCGGCAATGCAAAACGGCAGGGTATCCATGACTCCAGAGCAGCAGCAGCGCTTTGTCCTTCACGAGCATTTCGCCAGCCACCATCATTTCGATTTCCGGCTTGAGCGGGATGGGATGCTGAAGAGCTGGGCGGTGCCAAAAGGACTTCCGGAGAAATCAGGTGAACGACGGCTTGCAATCGCAGTTGAAGATCACCCGATTGACTATATCGGTTTTCAGGGCACGATACCGGAAGGGCAGTATGGTGCCGGCAAGGTGACGATTAAGGATACCGGGACCTATGATCTCCTGATCTGGAGCAATGAACGAATCGAAGTGCTCCTGCATGGTCTGGTCTTTTCCGGCAAATATGTCCTTATCCGTTTTAAAAAAGCGGGCGAGAAGGAATGCCTCGTGCTCGGGGCAAAGGAATAAGATTTGTAAATTCACTGCGCAGCCATGCATCACCCTGTTCGGGTGCGATTACACCAGGGATTTTTTTTATTGTAACCGTGCGTATGGTGTGGCAGCGCAGTTATTTTGGTTCTCATGCTAATGTATGCGGCTCAGAATCCCCATCGATGCTCCTAATACCAGCATCGTAGAAAGGATCCAGCCTGCCATGATCACACCCACACCTTTTACCCCTCGCCACTTGAACATCCAGGCAAGAAGTACACACCCGTATAGTCCTATACCGGGTATCCAGATGAACGGCATAAGGGTAAAGATCCCGTATCGCTGAAAAAGTGTCGATTTCTCGGCAATTGCCTGAACGGAGTGGAGGTGTTTGCGGAGCCATGCGGATCGTTCTGCAAATGTATCGCAGATGGCAAACAGTCCATAGATGATGGAGAATCCAAAGGAGATCATGATGAGCATGATAGGTACTGGAGGAATGCCCAGTCCGAGCCCGACTACAACTGCCACCGGCTGGAGAATGAGGACCGACCCGACCAGTCCGAGCATGGGCCATAAGGAGATCTGAAAAAATGATCCGATGACTACAGGAATGACCACGAGACCGAGCAGCAGGTAGAGTATGGTTTTTACCAGATCCTGTATCTGCAGATGTTGTTCGTTATCAGTCATTTTTAATAATAATCAATGGCACTGAATTCTATTAATAGTCCCGAGATCCAAGTCATTTTGATCAATGATAAAAATTCTCATGGAATCATCCAGCAAAAAACTGTTTTCACTCAATGCATGGGCCGGATAACAACATATAATAAACCAATCGAGCAAAGTTCAAGCTTGTACCAGCATAACTGAGATGAAGTTCACATGAAGACAATATCCTCGCAAAAAACCCTGTGGCTTTCGCTTACCTTGCTCATCACTATAGTGATTATCCTTGTCTCGATCTTCTCGTTAAAAAGCGGTTATTATGATATTTTCCCATATTTTTACATTATACCGATCATACTTCTGGCGTATTTATTTCCACGGTATTCTGTGTATTTCACTATAATCATCGGCTGGATTTTCTTAGGGCTAGTGTATCTCTATGGCCCGGTAGATATCCGGCTTTACGCAGCGAGCAGTGCGTTTTTCTATATTTTTGTCTCTGCAGGTATTGTCATCTCTGCCTTTGCAGGGCAGCTCAGGCAGGAGAGAAAATACCGGGAAATTTTTGAAAACTCCCAGTCGGGTATGTTCACGTTCGACCTCGAGTCCCAGAAGATCCGCGAGATTAACCAGCACTCGGCAGATATCCTTGGATATCCTCTGGATGAGCTTAAAAATCAGGAGTTCTCTTCCCTCTGGTTTGACGACGAAAAGGAAGCACAGTTTACCAAAAAAATCCGGCAGGAAGAAAAAATTGCCGATATGGAGATCGAGCTGCGCAAAAAAGACCGGAATGTCATCTGGCTTTTAGCTACAGCCTCCCTGACCAAAGAGAAGCTTGTCATCTGCTCGGTTGTAGATATCACTGAGCGCAAACGGATCAAAGATGAGCTCATTGAGTCAGAACTCCGTTACCATACGCTCTTTGACGGGGCGAGTGATGCGATCTTCCTTCACGATATCAGCGGGCAGATCTTTGAAACCAATACGATTGCCTCACGCCTTTTGGGTTTTTCGCACAAGGAATTCATGAATATGCGTCTGCATGATCTGGACGTGCATCCCGAAACCCTGCTGACTGATGAGAAGGTTCAGTGGTTCCAATCCCGCGGACATATACTGTTTGAAAGGGAGCAGAAGAAAAAAGACGGGACGATAATATCGGTTGAGATCAGCAGTAGGATCACCGAGTACTTTGGGATGTCTGCGGTCATGAGCACGGTGCGGGATATCTCGGAGCGGGGCGATAAATAATTTCACGAACGAAAAAAACCCCTCTCTTTTTTTTATTTTAAGAACTCCACAGTTCTTGATCAAGTAAAATATTAAAAACGGGGTGTATCCCCTCTTTAAAAGCCGCCGGAGGGAATTGAACCCTCGACCTGCTGATTACGAATCAGCCGCTATGCCGCTAAGCCACGGCGGCGCAATAACTCATAATGTCAACCGTTACGCTAATAAAAGATGTGTTTGGTTAGGAATGGTTCAGGAATACCCACTTAATGTCGTGACGCTCTGGGGCCCCTGCTGTTCCTTGGGAGCGATGGTGCCGAACTTTCCTTCGTAATCTGCCATCGTCTTTGTGAGCACCGCGAGCAGGTTCTTGGCATGTGTGGGGGTGATCGAGACGATCGCCTTTGCCCGGGCCTGGTTCACCTGCGGCAACTGGTGGAGGAAGAGAAACGTGAACTCGTCTTCCTTGTAGGCGATCTGGATCATGTTACTGTACACGGGATCGAGTGTCTGCGGGATATTAACTGAAATTTCCTGTCCTGTCATGATGATCAGATACGTCTTTTACTGCTATCAAACATTGGTTTAGATAATAAAATCAAGCAGGAACATTTTTGTTAAGGGTGGATTTTTTTGTTCAGGGTAAAACATTTCAAAAAGGTTAATCCTCATGGTTCCCCACGTTTACTAAAAAGAGGAACCATCCTGACAGCGCAAAAAGAACATGTCACGGTCTCGGAACTGGTCCGGGTGCACGCGTGCCCGGTCCGGTTTTATTATGAACGCAAAGAATCCGTATCCGAATCAGACCGGTACGCAGTCTGCAAGCAGCTCTCGTATCATCTGGGAACCCCCCTTGATGCGGAGGTGATCTGGCAGGAGATCATTGCAGTTTCTCCGGTAATCGATCCGGAGCTGAAGGATTTTTTGGCACTCTGCATTACTGCCTGCAACAAAGGCGAATGGAAACCTGCTATCCAGACCGATGTGAAGGTAGTGTCGGATAAGATGGGAATTGTTGGCATGATCGACCGAATCGCTGCTGATGGCACGTTCTCTATTGTTCGCGCTGCAGGTGCAATGCCGTTTGGCACCTATGCATCGGACAGGCTACGGATCTCCTGTATTGCATTCTGTTTAGAGGAGATGACCGGATCAGAAGTGAAGGGGGGATGTGTGGAATATATTCCGGATGGTGTCTCCCGCATGCACGAAGTCCAGCCCCGG
This sequence comes from uncultured Methanoregula sp., assembly GCA_964590895.1. Lineage (GTDB taxonomy): Archaea > Halobacteriota > Methanomicrobia > Methanomicrobiales > Methanospirillaceae > Methanoregula. The sequence continues at coordinate 11,791 of CAZPYV010000007.1, forward strand.
GACCGGCGGCAGGTGATTGCTACCCTGCACAAGTTAAAATCCATAAAGAACGGCGATATGCCCCAGCACCCATTGAACGCTCCGTGCAACCGGTGCAAGTACCGTGAGAAATGCGAGAGTAGTGTCGGGAAGCGTTTGTCGGAGCTGCTCTAGGGACAAGAACCTTTTTTGCCTTTTGGCGTTCATCTCACAATCGTGGATATATACATTTTGAGACATGGAAAAGCAGAGAAACGATCCTCGGCTGCCCATGGAGATGCCGGCAGGGCGCTGACCGGTGAGGGGCGCACGGAGATATTAGGTGTTGCCGAATTTCTCGCATCGCGCGATGTGGTGTTCGGGTGCGTGGCAACAAGCCCATACGTGCGGTCACTAGAAACTGCCCAGATCGTAACAAAAGCGCTTGGTAACCGGGGTCTCCTCATCCAGTGGGACGAGCTGACACCGGGTGCCGGCATCGAAGCACTCGAATCGCGCATAACCAGCAGGAACGAAGATGAATCCCTGCTCCTCATCGGGCATGAACCCCTCCTTGGCATGTTCACCGGTTACATGATATCATGCGGAGGCAATGCGTCAATCGCGCTGGGAAAAGGCGGGCTTGCAAAAATCCGGAATGCTCGGCTCGACCCGGTGAGTGGCGAACTGCAATGGCTGCTTACCGCGCGACAGATCCTGAGTATGAAGTAAAGACGGTGAAGCACTTTAGCAGGATCTAAAAAACACAGGAGAGAAAAAACGTTTTTTGCCGGGTATCACGCATCAAGCAGCGTCTTTGACACGATATACTCGCCCTTTGCTTCACGTGTCGTTCCCACAACCAGCCAGCGCTCGTTACCATGCTGCTCGCAGATCCCACACGCTTCGATGGTCTCTCCTGCAAGTGCCTGACCGCTGTAGGTATGCGTAAACGAGAGCACCCGGCTCACTGATTCGTGCTCAATTTCATAGATGGCCGGGTTGTCAAACGAAAGTGAGGCATTGATAACTTTTGCTTCTATTGTCTGCTTTCCAATCACGATGCCTTTGCCGGGATGGACACTTTTCAGTTCATCGTATGACCGGGTATAGAGTATATCAAAGTACGTCCCTTCGATCTGCCCACGGTTCCACTTGCGCTGTTCGTGAAGTACGAACTCTTCATAGGAAATTTCCGGTTTGCGTTTGTCATAGACCTTCTTCCACATCTCTGAAGAAAGTCCATCAACTTTACCGTCACGGACTCCCTGCCTTACGAGTGCCTGTGCAGTAAACCAGTGCCGCCCGTACACCACCATGTCAATATCCGAGGCATTATTTTCAAGCCCGCAGAGAAGCGAGCCTGTGCACCCGATGGTACCGGACGGAAGCGAGAAGAGATCGATAAGTTTCTGCACCCGTGGGTGCTGGCGGGCGATCTGCGGCAGTTCCAGATCCGGTTTCATCACCCGCTTCACATCGCTATAAGGAATGCGTTGGAGGAGAGCGGTATACTGCGGTTTGTGCTGCGCGATAAATGCATAAGCATCTTCGAAATCGTATTTTTTATACCGGGTGCCGGAAGCGTGCACACGCTCGCCATCAGCATCAGGGACATACCGGAGTACGCAGCCAATCTTATCCGCATTGTCATACGTGGAGACTGCATAGATCCAGCCGTCACGGTCTTCAATAAAATCGCGTAACCGGATGGGCTTCATAAAAAGCAGTCTCACAGATTTACAAGAAATTTGGCGATCTTATCAATCTGTGCACCTGCGCGAATGATCGTGCGTGCAGGGAGATCTACAACCGTGCTGGGGGTGCCAGGCAGTCTTCCGCCATCGAGCAGGAAATCGTGGCGCACCGTGCACTCATCAGGAACCTGTGGGTCTTTTGCCCCGTGGAGGTTTGCGCTCGTTGCAGTGATGGGAGAATCGAACCGCTCAATAAGCTGCTGTGCGAGCGGATGTGCCGGGATACGGATGCCAATCATTCCTGTTCCCCCCGTAAGTGCCTCAGGAACGCTGTTTCGTGCAGCAAGCACAACGGTTACCGGGCCCGGCAGAAACGACTGGATGAATGTCTCCATCCACGGCTCGACATGAGCCACAGCAGCAAGCATATCAAAATCCGCCACGGCGATCGATACCGGCATACCAAGCGGGCGGTGTTTTGCCTCGTAGATCTTAAAGATCGCTTCATCAGAGAATGCATCTGCTCCAAGCCCGTACACGGTTTCTGTCGGATACACAACAATACCGTCACGCATCAGGATAGAGACCGCTTTTTCTATGATATCCATTTAAAACTCCCGACCCCGGATGCGATTGATGTCAAAGACTGCTTTGCTGCTGATGTGCATAACGGCAAAAACGCCCGCCTGGATCGGGTCTGTTACCACAAGATCTGCATGTTCCGGCACTGTGCCTGCCATCTTTAATGCAATGACCGGAATCCCAGCTTCTTTTACCCTGTCCACCGCTTTTGAGATATCGCCGCCCATGATCGAACCGGCAAGCACGAGGATGGAGGCCCGGGGCAGGCGTGCAACAGCATCCACCGCAAGCGCGAGTGTCCTCTCCCCGACAAGCGGGATCGTGTCTACCGATATCCGCTCGCCCCGGATGTTATGCCGGTCGGCTTCGTTTACTGCTCCCATTGCCACTTGCGCCACCTGAGCCCCGCCACCAATAATGATCACCCGCGAGCCGAAGATATGGCCAAACGGCTTGTAGGCTTTCACATCCTTAACTGATGTGATGTCATTGAGATCTTCTAAGAGCCGCTCATGGTCGGCCGCATCTGCAGAATCATATTCAAAATAGAGTTCTGCCATACCCGCATAGGGACCGGATTCAAACACTTCCTGGCTGATCATCACGATGTTTGCATCATGGGCGGCAACCACTGTTGAAATGTCGCGCAAGACACCCCTGCGATTCTCTGCAATGATCCTCAGGGCAAGTCGTTCGGGTTCTGTCTCCATATTTGACCTATGCGATAACCGGGAATCGAACCCGGGCTAGAAGCTTGGGAAGCTCCTGTCCTACCGCTAGACTATTATCGCGCACTTTGCTATACTCCTCCTAATATTGCGCGAATCGGGAAATAAATATATCCCGATTGGGAATGCTGAATCAGTTATTTTTAAGAAAAGGAGGGCTGCATAGGTACATAGGAATCTTCCCAAAAATCTTAAGAGAAGATATGCAGGAGAAATCCCCCGCGATCCTTTTGATGGTTGCTGGTGCTTAACCTGTTGTGGGAAATACAACTACGGAGAAATGTAATGAATACAAGAACAATCCTGTTAACCATCATCCTTGCTGCCTGCTGTCTTCTTGTTGTACAGCCGACACTGGCGCAGAGCAGCGAAGACCAGACTACGATCTACCAGACATCGTTTGCTTCCGATCCCCGCTGGATAACCAACAACCCGTCCAGCAATTACTGGGATTCGAATATGGGGATGTATCATTTCGGTATCGAACCCAGCACGGGAAACTACGCCTATATCCCTGTCGTCTTTGACTCTGGATCATTTACTCTGGAGTATGATTTCCTTTTAACAAGAATCGATGAGGGTGCTACCTTCCGTATGGGGTTAACCGATACTGATATGAGGATTAACAAGGGACCCAATGTCCTCTCAATGTTCAACAACGCAAAATACGGCAAGATCATGTGGCTTCACACGGTGTCACCCGGAAACAAACTTCTGGAAGTGAACAGCCAGAACGCGGCACCGGAAATGGGGCCGGATGCCTATAAAGGTCCAACTTCAAAATACGAGGTTAACAAAACCTACCATGTGACGGTCAGCTATGATGACAATACGAAGATGCTGTCCATGAAAGTGAGAGAATTACAATCCGGAAAAGACATCTGGAGCTATTTTATCCAGACTGGGGAGAACATGAGGGGTCTGAACCGGATCTACCTTGGATCAGTAGAGGATGGTGGAATGATGAATATCTATGCGCAAGGTTATCTCGATAACGTGCGTCTCACCGTCCCTTCCAAAGGGTCTCCCATCACTGAAACTCCCATTGTAACTATCCCGGTTACCACTGCACAGATCCCAGTCACGCCAACAAAGAAACCCACGCCAAAGTTGACCGTCCCCACTCCTTACCCCACCACCACACCCCAGTCTCCCTCATCAGGAATTCTGCCGGTACTTGCGCTCGGAGTTTGTGGGGCACTCTGTTGCCTTATGGCGATTAAAAAGAATTGAGTGGAAACTTATCCGGAATAAATTTTTTTTTGGTTGAAGTATGCATTTTTTCGATGTGATCGTATGAGTGATGGAAAAATAACCTATGAACCAGCGCAATGTGCGCACTGTGAGGGATTCGGGTGCACGATCTGCAACAAAACCGGCACTGTTCTTGTCACGGCACCCAAACGGCAGTGTCATCAGTGCGAAGGAGCTGGTTGTATTTATTGCGGTTTCACCGGGTGGGCAGAACCAAAGAGCAAGTACGATTGATCCGCCTTTTTTCATCAGGAGAATTTTGCTTCTACTCTTTTTGGAATAACGCACTCTTCAAACCGTTTGGCAAAATACCTGTCCGTCATACCCGCAATAAAGTCCCTCACGAGTTCAGCATCACTTGCTGTCTCTAAATACCGTGGATTGATCCATCCGGTTTTTATATAATCTGTAATAATTTTTGTATCCCTGCGCCCCGATTCGAGATCCTGCAAATAGGTCTCAAAGAGTGTGGCATACATCCGTTCAATCTTTGAGCGCTCTTTTGTGAGTTTTTCATTATTGTAGATGTTTGTCCTACTGAACTCCCGTAAACCGATTAATGCCTTTTCGACATTCCGGCTGTACGCGATATACCCCTCATTTTCGCTCTCGCTGTTTTCCAGCAGATCGTAGATCAGGGTATTAATTATCTCGCGGTTGGAACTCCCCAAAACGGCTGTACAGTTTTCTGGTAAGGGAATTGAATCATCGATCAGGCCAATCTCCTTTGCATCCTGGATATCCCGGCCGATATAGGCAATCGTGTCGGCAAACTTGACAACGCAGCCTTCAAGAGTCATGGCAGCTCCGCTCTGTCTGCCATCGGCATTGTCCTGCACTTTTTTGTCAAATGCTGCCCAGCTCCCGCAGGGCAAGGGCGTGATACGGAGATCATCTGCCTCTCCGTTGTGGCAGAGAATGCCGTCGAGCACCTGCATGGTCAGGTTCTGATCCTCGATCCGATCAAGGAACTGCACGCTCTGGACATTGTGAAAAAATCTGCCTATGCCGTACTGCTCTCAGAGTGCAGAGAGGCAGGTCTCGCCAAAGTGGCCGTAGGGGATATGGCCGATGTCATGCCCGAGTGCGATCGCTTCAATGAGATCTTCGTTCAGCCGCAGGCAGCGCCCGATCGTCCGCGCAATCTTCGAGACAAGCTGGACATGGATCACCCGGTGGGTGATGTGATCGTTTTCAACAAGATAAAAGACCTGTGTTTTGTCAATGTAGCGCGTGTATGCTCTTGTATGTATGATACGGTCTGCATCCCGGGAGTAGGGGGTTCGAATATCTTCTGCCGTCCGGTTGTGGCGGCGCATTGCATCGCCACTGGTTGCGGCAAGTGGTGACAAGAGGGACTCCCGCTTCGCCGTCATGGTGCGAATGGCTGAATCGACTTCCTTATCTAAACACTCCAAACGATCCCGTTTTTTCATGTTGCTCGTCTATTCTGTGCCGGGAAGTATTAATCCTGACGCAGGGAACAGAAAAAAACTCTTGTTTTGTGACCCACCGATATACCGTCTATGAAAATCTATTCAACAAGGATGAAAAATAAAATTTCCGGCGAGCCTGTTCATGCACCGGAATGAATTGTGGGGTTACTTTCACTATGGACCGGTTAACAGCACGTCGGATTAGCATTGTTTATCGAGCTAGTCAGTCAAAGTGACCCTGTCTCCGAGAAATGGCTGGAGAAGGTGAAAGAGGTACGGTCCCTGGGAGTACATCAGATCGAATTTGTGCCGATTCCCTTCCATTTCAATAGTAAGGCTGTCTTGCGTTGAGGTCCTTGTCTCGCAAGCGATCTCTGCCCATACAATACCGGTCAAAGGGATGGTGAGGGATCCCGGAGCACCGGCAGCGATGCTGTCGATCGGCATACTGATATACCGCTGCCAAGGCCCGGCAGCCCAGTCCTTTGCCCGGAAATGTGCGATCTCATCAACAGTTTCGGCAATCTCACAGGACTCCAGCATCACTTCATCATCGGCTTCTGACATTGCTTCGTCAGTGTCAGCGTTCCATGTGCAGAAGATGAGGCGCTGGGGAGTGACGAGCAGGGTATAGTGGATCACCGAGAGGAGACCCTGCTCGAGGAAAGGTACGATGCCGATGATCCGCTCAGGGCCGCTACTTATGGCTGCACCTTTAGTAACCGTGGGATGAAGCGGGGTATTTGTCCTGATGACCGCAGGAGAACTCGCAGGGTTCTGTCCTTTAACAGGGTGGCCGCAATGCCCGCAGAACCTTGTGTCAGGCACCAGTACTCCACCGCACTCTGTACAGAAATTCTGGCCGGATGTCATTAAAGACCGATGAGCGGGCAGCTTATAAAAAAGATGCAGTTTTCATTTTTCCTGCACCGGACCGATGAATGAATAGTCCTGCCGCAAGTGAACAGGGATGATTTCCACATCTTTATTGTCTAATGACAACAACTGGTACGAGTACACGATCAGAATTTTTCAAAGGGATACTATGGCAAAGAACAATACCCAATCAAAAAAAGCGGATGAAGAGTGTAAGAGCGAGTGCTCCAGTTGCGCAACTGCATCTACCTGCTCATCGGAAAAGAAAGGACAGGCCGGCCTCCCGCCAAAAGCAGTAATTGATGTAAAGCATGTTATCTTGGTGCTGAGTGGCAAAGGCGGCGTAGGAAAATCAACAGTTTCAGTGAATCTTGCATACGCCCTCTCGAACCACGGCAAAAAAGTCGGCCTTCTCGATCTCGATATGCACGGCCCCAATGTCCCAAAGATGCTGGGCATCGAGGACCATAAGCTTGCGATAGAGGGCAACCGGATCGAACCGGTTCGTGTCACTGGCATGTTATCGGTTCTCTCGATGGCATTCTTATTGCCCGACACGAGCACACCGATCATCTGGCGCGGACCGATGAAGATGGCAGCGATCCAGCAGTTCCTTGCTGAAGTGAACTGGGGCTCGCTTGATTACCTTGTCGTCGACCTCCCCCCAGGCACCGGTGATGAGGCGCTCACGATCGCGCAGCTGGCCCCAAACGTCCGTGGAGCAGTCATTGTGACGACCCCACAGGATGTTGCCACCATGGATGCAAGAAAATCGGCAAAATTCATAGAAAAACTCGGCCTCCCGGTCATTGGAATCATCGAGAACATGAGCGGGATGCTCTGTCCCCACTGCGGAGTTGAGATCGATCTCTTTGGCAAAGATGGCGGCAAAAAGATCGCAGAAGAGCTCAAGGTGCCATTCCTTGGGGCAATCCCAATCGATATCGAGATGCGCAAGGCCGGTGACGAAGGCCGACCGTTCATCATCCGGCGCGGCAGCACTACCAGCCCGACTTGGACTGCGGTTGATACGGTGATGGAATCCCTCATCAAAGTTGTCGAGGGATAAGCAAATGGACTACCTGCGGGTTCTTACAGGAAATGAAAAGCCACTTCCAATCTATACGGGGATCATATCCTGCCTTGAAAATCCGCTGGTCTTTCCTGACCTGATCGAACCGATTTATAGGGAAGCGATGACTATGGACGATGAAACCCTTGACCGGTTCCGCTTCTCCTTAATCCGGCTCCAGCTCTATTCAGATATTCACCGCAATGAAGATATGGAAAAAGCAATGCACATCAAGTATGTTGCACAGGTGCTCGAAAAAGTGGTCTATGGCACGCTGATCATGGAGCGCGAAGACCTGTCCGCTGAGTGATTTTTTTAGCCCGACCACAACACTCTTATCGGGGTGCATTTGCACTGGTGATACCTATATGTGCCCCCCCGCGAAACACTAGTAACAATACTAAACGCTTGCAAATTTTTTAGTATCCATTACATAAGAATATCAATAATTTTGACCTTTCCGGAGAATACAAATGACATCACGCATGCAATCCCCGCACACAACCTGTCCGGGTTGCCAGGAAGAGGTTTTTCTCGACGAGCTCGTGAGTGGTAAATGCCCGCTCTGCGGCTGCTCGTTAGAGGAATTTGATGACGCGTTCGGGGAATATGAAGGCATCCTCGACCGCTCTGACCTGTCGTGGCTGATATTCAACTACTTTGTCTTCAAAAAATTTGTGGACTTAGGGGTGCCCCCCCACCAGATCATGGAGTTTGTTGCAGTCTACGAACAGAATGCAGAAAAACCTCCTGAAGAATGGAACAAGACCGGGTTCACTCTTGAGATCCCCATGAATCTATTGGATCAGATTAGGCCCAAACATTGTGCCAGTTGTAAAAAACTATTCTTCCGTGGTGGGAAGAAACAGATCAAAGGCGATATGCGCAAGGCAGCAATCGCAGTCGAATATGTTTGCGACAAGTGCTGATTTTTTTTTAAATATTTTTCCCTCACTTTTTTGCCCTGTGATCGAGTGGCAGCATCATGTGTTTTTTCCGGTAAAAAATTGAATTAGTGCCGGTACTCGAAATCAAGGATGGTGCCGGTCTGTGCATCCAGCCATGCAACGGCGGGTTTGGCAGAACTGTTTGACCGGATGATATCATCATCGAATGTCACTTTCCATGCAAGGGGAATACTGCCGGGCCGGGGAGTAACTCTTGGCGGGTGTTGATCCTTCCACTTGATTTCCGCTGAAACGATATGGGGTCCGTTTTCTGATTCCGGGTATGTTTCCTTTGCCTGCTTAAGGACGGCATAGGTAGCTTCATGTTTCAGTACAAGCGCATCAGAAGCAACAGAAAAGGCATTGTCGGGAGCGTTCCAGTGCCTTTCATATGCCGTAATCTCACCGGTCACTGAATCGACACCAACGATAAAACCGTCATCCTCGCAGGGAATTTTGTTCACGATCCGGTTGTAAATGAACACGTACTGGCCGGCCACCGGATCAGAAGGAAAACCAAGAGGGAGATACCGGCCTTCGCTCATGTTGACCGCAACCGGGCCATTCTTTCCTGAGATATATCGGTCTGCAATTGCCTGTGCGGCAGGCAGCCCGATTCCAGGTTCTGTGGGCCTTCCCACTTTCTGGATGGCCAGGGAAAATGATGAGATCAGTCCTGTGTCGGCATCCATAGTACCGGTAAGGATAGGTGTAGTACCTTTCAAAAACCTAAAATTCCAGGTGCTACCGGAATCAGGATTGTTACAGTACCGGACTCGTACCCGGTCTGATCGAATCCCGGGAAATGCTTTCATAACAAGATCCTGTGCCAGTCCCATCGTGATACGGGCATCCTCCTGTCCCGGTGTATAGGGCTCACCGGTCACTGCATCGTCAAAGACCACGAACCGGGTTTCTGCCGATGAACCAGCGGTGGGCTGGAGCATGAACTCATAGAGCGTGTAACCGGAAAACCGGTCGGTCAGGTTCAGGCTGTCCAGCGTGTAAGTTTCCGCAGGATACTCCTCTCGAAGCAATGATACTGCCTTTTCGGGAGAGAGCACGTCTTTTGAAGGCAAAGAAGAGATACCCGTTCCCCGTATATAACCCGGTGTGACTGCAACAGTTACAACCACTACAGGAGCCGGGTTTTGTCCACCCCTGGCTATAGTGGGGGTTACCGGACTTTGCAAGGGAGTGGAAAACTGGAAAACCGGGAGCATGCCGATGAGCAGGAAAATGGCTGCAATAAAAACTACAATCACAATACCGGCCGTCAGGAGTTTTTTGAAAATCCGGCGTTGTTTTTTTATCCGGACCTGTTGTCTGTAGCGCGCCGGAAGATACGTTGCGTCTTGGTCATCTGGACGGGTACTCACTGCTGCTGCCTCATTGTGATCTGCTGTTAGTATATATTCTGTAACGGGTAAAAAAGATAGTCGTCAGATGAGATTTGAGATACTTAAAGAAACGGGCCACATTTTTATTCCTTTACGGGTTTTTTCCTCTACCCGCTTTTCCTTACTACTCATTCACTCCTCCCCGTTACACGGGAACAGGTACCAAACCCCGGCAAAGATTGCACATATCGCGATCAATACTGCGAGATGTCGTGGATCAACTTCAAATGAGATCACGCTCGGACCATATGCCATATATCCTGGACCGGGCAGTGACATCTGGTCAAGTTCAAAGCGATAGATCGTAATGGGGGCCGGTGCAACCCCGTGTTCCCGCTGAAAGGATGCGTCTGGTAACGTTTTGTTGTGCAGCGAATAATTCAGTGAAGGGTACAAACTGTGACTATCAATGGGCTGTCTGTAATCATCTGCTGCATGGATTGTGGGTACAAAAAGAGCAGTTGCCATGAGAGATGCAATGATCAGGAATGCAGTATCATGTCCTCTTCCACTCATTCGGCACAAAAACCCCTAAAACTCTGTTCCGGAATGAAGGCAGAACAAAATTTGCGGTCGGGACTTTTTTGTTGATACTAAAAGCGTATGTTCAGACCGCAGGTTCACCCGACGGTCTCTTGAAAAAAATGGCCATGATAATGAACGGCACGAAATACATGATATCTATCATGAAATCTACATGCTCTGAGTTGACCATTATCAACAGGATTCCGACAATTGCCACAGCCGGAGGGACCAGATATTTGTGGGAAATGAATGCTGCCTCTGCATTGGTGAGAGCAGGGTCTAACAACGCAGGTTTTGATCTCGCATAATACCATAAATACACAAGAATCAACCCGAGCACCAGATAATTGATCTGGAAGAAATAGTCCGCAAAGGTGCGTTCCGGAGATAAATTGTTAAATGCTGAGGAGAACGGGATGATCACAATGGCCATAAGGGCAAGCATGTGCACATGGAGAAAGTGGTAATCGAAGGTTTTCATACGGTGAAACATCTGGAAAAAGAGCATCCAGAACATGGCAAGAAGGATGAATACACCCACAAAATCAATGATCGATCCAATGGTGTGGAGAGAGAACTGGTCAAAGGTTATTAATGCGGCTTGTGTATACTCGCCTGGCGTGACGATGTCCCGTGCGAGCAGGGTCATGGTGAAAGCAAAGATCCCGTTTGTGATGCGTTCGAGATTTACCTTGTTGATGGGTTCAGAAATTGCCATGGCACATTTTTCCTGTTAAGGGTGAGGCAGGTACAAGATATAGTCCTTTGTTTTTACAATTAGATCTTCAAGGATTACCTGATGTCATCAGGTGCAGGAGACTTCATTCCGGATAGGACTCGATTCCGGAACCATAAAAATTGTGAAGCCCTGTTTTAATAAAAGAATAGCGTGAGTGGGGAGTCTGCCATTTTTAAAAAAAGAGTCACCCCCTGCCTGTTCTCGCTTTAATACGTCCTGCCCACCAGCGTTGCCTTGCCCGGCTTACCGCAGACAATGCAGGTGCCTTCTGTTTCGGATACATACTGCGAACGAGCATTGGTTCCAAGAATACTTGCATTGGTCTTTTCTTCGATCACATCCCCGCATCCCTTCTGTTGGCACCATGAGACGACTGCCACTTTTCCCTCGTTTAGCGCGGCATCCAGTGCATCCATGGAGGCAACGGTGCAGAGGTGGGATTTTGTATGTTCTTCGGCCCGGGCGCGGATCGCTTTGGTGATCTCTGCGAGCACCCGGGTGACTTCAGCTGTAACGGTTGCAAGTTCGATCTGGGTCTTTTCCCCGTTCCGCTTGACTGCCATGACCTTACCTGCATCTAAATCTCTCGGCCCGAGCTCAAGCCGGAGCGGAACGCCACGGAGTTCCCACCAGTAATACTTTGCACCGGGGCGCATATCGCGGGTATCGATCTTCACCCGGAAGCCGGAAGCGGTCAGATCGTTTTTGAGTTTCTCTGCCGCGGCGAGCACATCTTCATGGCGTTTTCCAATCGTGATAGGAACGATGACTGCCTGCACCGGGGCTGATATGGGGGGAAGGATGAGCCCCTTATCATCGCCATGCATGCTGATGAGCGCGGCAATGCACCGCTCCGAGATGCCGTAACAGGTCTGGCTCGCAAATTTCTGCTCTCCATTTTTGTCCTCAAAGGTGATGGAGAATGTTTTTGAGAAGTGTTCGCCGAGATGATGGACGGTGCCTATCTGGAGCGTCTTTCCATTGGGCATGATCGCATCGACTGCCATCGTGTAGTCCGCACCGGGGAACTTGTCCCAGTCGGGGCGCTTTGAAATGATAATGGGAATGCATAAGGCATCGTAGAATTCGCATGTGAGAGCGAGCTCGTATTCCACCTGCGCTTCTGCCTCGTCCCATGTTGCATGCACGGTGTGCGACTCCATGAATGAGGTGATCTCGCGGAGCCGGATCAGCGGCCGGGTCTGTTTGGTCTCGTACCGGAACGTGTTGACGATCTGGTAGTATCTCATCGGGAGATCGGCATGCGAGCGGAGCCAGAGTGCATACATCGGGTATATCGCAGTCTCACTTGTAGGGCGGAGCGCAAGCTTGACCTCGAGCGGGGTTGTGCCCCCGTGCGTAACCCAGTAGACCTCGTCTTCAAATCCCTTGATGTGCTCGGCCTCTTTCATGAACTCCTGTTCGGGGATGAGCAGGGGAAAGAGGGTCTCTTCGTGATCCCGGTCGAGCAGATTGCGCAGCTGGGCGTATACGTGCTTTCTGATCGCAAACCCGTACGGGTACCAGACATACAGTCCCTTGACCGGGTAGCGGACATCCATGATCTCCGCCCGCCACAGGATATCATTATACCATGCAGAAAAATCCCCTTTTTGCGGCAGGGTGCCGGTGTCGTCGTCCATGATAATGATCCTAATTTAAGCTACTAATTGTATGATCACCGGCGTAATAAAAGCCTCGACACATGCGGCAGCCACCACAAGTGGCAGGACATAGAGTAAGAATATGCGGGCCAGTTTCTGTGCTTCTGCAGAGGTATCAGACCCGCCGTACCATTCTGCTGTGAGCGACTGGGCAAGCAGGATACCGAGTGCCCCGGCAAGGATAAAGGCCGGGATCTCAAAGATGCCATGCGGGAGCAGAGCTGCGGCAATGAATGTCCAGGAATGATCCGTGTGTATGATCTCCATGATTGCGCCAATCACAATCCCGTTTAAACTCATGATAAAGATCGTAAGAATGCCAAAGGATGCACCGCCTAATAAGAGCAGGATGCAGGCTTCAAAGTTGTTGATAAAGAGCTTGATGCACATATCAATCGGATTGTTTACATTAATCTGGCCGGCTACTTCTTTTTCAAAGAGTTTCATTAAGTTTTCTCCAATAGCAGGGTTGTGCGAGGTGCCAACCCACCCGACTGTGATCGTTGCAAAAAAGAGAAGGAAGGTGATGATGATCGCATTGGTGAGCGGGGATTTAGACATACAGGACCATCCGTACCATGTCACGGATTCCCGGCGCAAATCCAACAACGATCATTGCGAGCAGTACGAGATGCCAGAATGCAGGGTTTGCCTCCTTCCGGTAGAGCTGCATTATATAAATTGCCGGGAACAGGACTACCAGTTTTAAGGGAAACATCACAAATGCGGTGCCCGTCAGGTCTATGAGACCAGAACCAACTACGTGTTGTTCAATATACCGGACTGAAGGGTGCAGGTCAATGCCATAACTTGTCGCGCTTGCGTCTAACAACTGGCCAAAGAGGAGGGTGATGTAGAGTGGATCGGTAACGTACGCCCACCCCAACCCGTAGCGCATAAACGCCCAGACCAGCACTGTGGTGGTGAGTGCCATTAAGGGGATGACAGCCAGGATGAAGAGGTCGATATGGGTGTGATTAATGCCCCATGCCAACAGCACAAGGGAGACGACAAATACTGCCATGATTCCGGCAAACACATAAAATGTGAGGAAATTTTTGGTCAGTCCCTGGAGGGTGAGGTACCGGGAGAGGAACAACATCGCGATTGTGAAAAAAAAGAGCACAAAGTAGATGAGCGGAGTTACGAGCAGAAACTGGAAATCACCTGTTAACATCCCGGTGTCCTGAACAACCCGCAGGACCCCTCCAAGTATGACATAGGGAAGAGTGGCAAGGATAAAAGAGGCATCAATCTTAAAACCGATATCTGAAAGCCAGTCTGACTGTGACATCCAGCGGTAGAGCAGGTAAACACCTAAAACAAGGATAATGGCATAGGTGAGGGTATCAACAATATTATATGGTTGTCCCATCCTGATGGGATCAATGTAATATTTGTGTATGAAATCACTAATCATCCATGATCTAGAATGAGCGCAGATGCAATAAAATTACTCAAACCAAAAGTCTTTGACAAGTCCAAGTGGATGCAGCTCCCAAGAGACGTGGTGATAGGTCATGATGTGCTCGGACAGCTCCCGGCAGTCTGCGAGGATCTCAAGTTGGGTGCGTCAGCGCTTCTGGTATCAGGGAAAAGCACAATGAAACTGGCCGGCAGCCGGGTTAAGCAGATTCTTGATAAGGATTACGAGGTTGCCACCTTCCTTGCAGAAGAGATCAATGTTGCGATTATCAAAGATGCTGAGCATGCGGCGGCAGGTGTGGATTTCTTAATCGGTGTCGGCGGCGGACGGGTGATCGATACCGCAAAGATCGTGTCATATAATATCGACCGCCCGTTCATCAGCATCCCTACTGCCGCATCCCATGACGGTATTGCCTCTGCCCGCGCATCAGTACCAACCATTGAGGGACACGCCTCGTTAGAAGCGCAGCCCCCCATGGCAATTGTTGCAGACACGGGGATCATTGCATCTGCCCCGCACCGGCTGCTTGCGGCAGGATGTGCTGATGTGATCTCGAATTACACAGCAATCCTTGACTGGGAGCTTGCCCACCGGGTGAAAGGCGAGCCAATGAGCGAATATGCGATCACGCTCTCGAAGATGACCGCTGAGATCCTGGTCAAAGACGCACATCTGATCAAACCTCACCAGGAGCAGTCCGCATGGATTGTGATAAAAGCGCTCGTGTCAAGCGGGGTTGCGATGAGTATTGCCGGCTCATCTCGCCCGGCAAGTGGCGGAGAGCACAAGTTCTCCCATGCGCTCGATAAGCTTGCACCGGGAAAGGCGCTCCACGGTGAGAGCTGTGGGATTGGCACGATTATTTCCATGTACCTGCATGGCGGCGACTGGCGGGCAATCAGGACATCGTTAAAGAATATCGGTGCGCCGACAACGCCGACGGACCTCGGGATTGATGATTCGACTGCAGTCGAAGCATTATTAATGGCAAAGGCTATCCGTCCCGAGCGCTTTACAATATTCGATATGGGTCTCACACGGGAATCCGCAGAAAAACTCGTACAGATGCTTTACAAGGAGTGAGTGGCTTATGACAGAGACAAAAACAAAGGTAACGCTCATGGGAACCGTGCTCGCAAAACCGAATGTCGAGTTCATCTATGAGGGTGAGGTTGCTGAATGCAATACCTGCAAGGTGAAAAAGGCGTGTCACAATCTCCAGAAGGGAAGGAAGTACCGCATTGTTACGGTCCGGACCACCCATCATGATTGTGCGGTGCACCTGAACGGCGCAACCGCAGTCGAGGTGATGGAAGCACCTATCACTGCCCTTATAAATGCAGATATGGCGATCATTAACTCAAAGATAAAACCCGAACTCACCTGTAACAAGGGTGACTGCCGGAGTTACCCTCTCTGTCGTCCGGATGGCGTATCTGAAGGGGAGAAGTATATTGTTATTGATGTGCTTGGGAATGCTCCTGACATCTGCGATAAGGGGCGGGCGTTGAAGCTGGTTGAGATACGGCCTGCATAATTCCACAAACCCTTTTATTGTTCTGCGAACTGCCAGAGCTGATCCGCAAGCCGGACCAGTTCATCATAACTCTCCAAATCAGCACACCACCTTTTTGGAATCGCATCTATCCCCCAGTACGCCCCCGCCAGTGCACCACAACACGCCCCTACCGTATCCGCATCACCCCCAAGATTGATCGCAGACAGGATCGCTCCTTCAAGTGTGCGGGCATTCATGAAGCAGGACAGGGCCGCATGGGAGCAGAGCACTGCATCCAGCGATGGGTCCGGGTCATGATCCGGATAATTTCCCAGCACTGCATGCACTTCCGGATCAGTGCAGAGCGATCGGGCATGCCTGAATGCCCGCGTTCTGGACATCCCCCGTACCATATCGCTCACCATGACGTTGAGGAACGCAGAGCAGTGTCCGCCAACCGGATCAAAATGCGTGAGCCGCGAGCAGGCAAGACTCATTGCATATACTACTGGGGCAGAATAGAAGATCCCAAGCGGGAACCCCCGCATCACACACCCGTTTGTCCGGCTGCCCCCACGACGCTGGTGCACAAGCCATGCGGCATGGTGCGGCAGGGTCCCCTTTTTGACCAGATCAAAAAATAATGAAGATGTGGGACCGTACCATTCCGTTCGTTTTTCGTACCCGGAAAATAACCGAGATATAAGGTCTTTTTGGTTGAATTCCTTGCATGCAGCGAGCGATTCTGCAACAGCCATGGCCTGCAGGGTGTCGTCTGTGATTGCACCCTTTTTCCGGAAATGGCGCCCACCGGAACGCATTTCTGTCACCCACGCTTCAGATTGCAGAGATCCTTCCAAAGGCGCACCCATCGCATCCCCAATTGCGAGCGAAATTAACGATCCTACGTGCCGCAGCTTTCCAGATATAAATGTCACCAGCAAGCTATATGTGTAGTCTAAAAAATACTAACTTTCTGGAGAAGGTGATAGTGTGCAAAAAGAAGAGTTGCTACATTTACATATGCTGATGATTCACATCAAAAAGTATTACGAAGGCGTCACCAACGAGGAAATCCAGACCGAACGTTATGCCTCGCTGGAAATTTCTCCTGTTCATATTCATAAAGATAAAAAAGCCCACAAAGATGCTCTCCTCACGCTGGGAGATGAGATTGTTTCCCATATCCACGGCAAACCATTGCCTGTATTGAACTATTCTTCAGAGGCTGCATCGCAAAAAATTGCAGCAGAACATTAAATCTTATGGATGAGGCGCTGGCATTCCGGGAGATGATCTCCCGCATCCTCACTTTACTACCCGGTGATGATGCAATCGTTGCAGTAAAGATAGATATCTGCAAGAAGTACCGGCTGTCCGCAGTGCCAAAAAATTCTGCGATTCTTGCCGCTGCATTACCAGAGGAGAAGAAGATTCTCCGGAAGATCCTGCTCGTTAAACCCACCCGTACCCTATCTGGTGTTGCTCCGGTTGCAGTGATGACTTCACCGTCACCCTGTCCACACGGTAAATGCCTGCCCTGCCCCGGAGGGCCTGAGCACCCGTACCAGTCTCCCCAGAGTTATACAGGAGAAGAACCAGCAGCACTACGGGCACGCGAACACAACTATGATCCGTTTATGCAGGTGCATGCCCGGCTCGAACAGTTCGAACTTCTCGGGCACCGGGTGGACAAAGTGGAACTGATTGTGATGGGCGGAACCATGACTGCCCGCCCGCCCGAGTACCAGGAGCAGTTTGTCTCGCGCTGCATTGAATCGATGAACACCTACCCGGGGGGAACTCCGGCACAAGAACCCCTTGATGTTATCTCTGTTGAGAATGCTAACGAGCGGGCTGCGATTCGCTGTGTTGCGATCACATTTGAGACCCGGCCGGACTGGTGCCGGCGCGAGCATATTGACCGGATGCTGGAACTTGGCGTAACAAAAGTGGAGCTCGGTGTTCAGCACGTGGACAATGCGATTCTTTCCTACAACCGGCGCGGGTGCACGGTGGAAGACACCGTAGCGGCAAACACCCTGCTCCGCGATGCCGGGCTTAAAGTCGGGTTCCACATGATGCCCAATCTTCCCACATCTACGATAGACTCCGACAAAACGATGTTTGATACGATCTTTACTGATTCCCGGTTCATGCCGGATTTCCTCAAGATCTATCCTACGCTTGTCACGCCGGGCTCAGAGATTGAGAAGCACTGGGAGCAGGGGATCTATGCCCCGTACCCGGAAGATGAACTGATCGAGCTCATCGCGTATGCAAAATCACGGATTCCCGAATTTGTCCGGCTCCAGCGGATCCAGCGCGATATTCCGGCCAAGCTGATCGTTGCCGGGTCCAGACATTCCAACTTCCGGCAGCTGGCCCAAAACCGGCTGAAAGATACAGGAAGAAAATGCCGCTGCATCCGCTGCCGGGAGATTGGAAGACTTCCGTCACTTGCTGAACCTGAGATCAGGATGAAGCAGTACGAGTGCTGCGGCGGGACAGAACATTTCATCTCTGCAGTTTCCAATGACTCGCTCATCGGGTTTACCCGTCTGCGCTTCCCTTCGATGGTTTACCGCCCCGAACTGGAGAATGCTGCCCTGATGCGTGAACTGCATGTGTATGGCAGCCTTGTACCTGTAGGCAGGGATGCTGAACCAGAGGATTGGCAGCACCGGAATTATGGGAGATTACTGCTGGCACGGGCAGAAGAGATTACTAAAGATGCCGGATTTTCCCGTCTCGCTATCATGAGCGGGATGGGTGTGCGCCCGTATTACCGGAGGCAGGGCTATGAACGTGCGGGACCCTATATGGTTAAGGAGATGCCATGAACCCGGCAACAACTGCATTTATCCGTCAGCGGTTTATTGATTATTATAAAAAGGCCGTGCTCGTAGCACCCCCGGCCATTGAGCAGCGCGAATGGGGTTTTGTTCTCTTCAATCCGGGTGCATCCGAGATGCGCATGCGACGACATGTGGGGTTCTCCGGCCGGGACGAGATGTTTGAATACCTCAAAAACCTCGTGCCACAGCACACCTATTACTCGACTGCATATTACGAGAGACCTGATGCAGGTACCATGGCGGAGAAGGGCTGGTGCGGGGCTGACCTGATCTTCGATCTCGATGCAGACCATATCGTTCGCGGTCCCTATGACCAGATGCTTGCCCGGGTAAAAGAAGAGACTGAAAAGCTCATCGCGATGCTGCTCGATGAGTTTGGGATGGATCCAAAGACCATCGAGCTGGTCTTTTCCGGAGGCCGGGGCTACCATGTCCATGTCCGGGATCTTGCGTTCCGTGGCTGGGGAAGTGCCGAGCGACGGGAGCTGATCGATTATGTCTGCGGGATTGGGATCGATCCTGCAGCCATGCTGACAGGAAAAAAAACAAAGAACTCCGGTTGGCCGAATCGTTACCGGGAGGCACTGACCGGCTACCTCCAATGGATAGGCACACTGCCCGAACTAGAAGCCATGAACCATCTCACCGAAATGGAAGGCATTGGAAAAGATTCAGCCCTCACCTTTTTGAAAAACCAGGAGGGAATCCTTGCTGAAATAACCAGGAATCCCTCACCGGGTATCATAAAAACCAGCCGTGTCCTTTCCGTAGTCGTTGTTCAGCAGGAGGGCGAATTTAAAAAACGCCTGCTTGCCCGTGCAGCGCTTGCCGATGAGCCCGTTACTACGGATACAAAACGGTTAATCCGCCTGCCCACATCGCTGCATGGCGGGAGCGGCATGCGGGTACAGCCGCTGGAACTCCGCGAGCTGCATGATTTCGACCCGCTCACGGATGCTGTCGTCTTTGGTACGCGGGATGTGAAGGTTGATTGTCGCATTGCGCTTAAGATGCCGATGCTTGGAAGTACTTATGAGATCCAAAAAGGCATCAATACTGTACCGGAAGCAGTAGCGGTATTTCTCTGCTGTCGGGGTATGGCAGAGATTGCCTGAGGTAAACGATGAAACTTGACGATCTGCGCAGTATCCTGCTATCCGAGCGTGAGACGGGGAGGCTGACAGCAACGGCCCCGGATATTTTTGAGCGCGGTCATGAAGAGCTCTCATCGCTCACGACAAAGGTATACGCACTCGATGATCCCCTGTCAGACGAAGCCCGGGCCCTGATTGAAGAGACGCTGGCAATCAAAGAAACTCTTTATGACCTCTTTGCCATCCGGTCCCGTAAGATTCTTGCCCTCACCATCATGCATGCCGAGGGCAATTATTACGATCGGGATGAAGTGAAGCGCACTATCCCTGCGGAAAGGGAGATGTTTGATCAGATAACTGCGGCGATCGAACAGTGCCAGGGCATTCTCCTTAATAATCTCCCGCCGATCCCGTTAGCAGCGGAAATGGATGGGGACGAAAGCGGCGAACCGGAATTTGTTTCTGAAGCTTCGGGTATCCCTGCTATTCCGGTTGCTGCGCAGCACAAGGCACACCTGCCCCACACTCATCCCTGTGTACTTGTACGCGCACTTGAAGACATGGACTCTTTCATGGGAGTGGATGGGAGGATTTATACTCTTTCAAAAGGAGATATAGTGACGCTTCCTGAGCGGAATGCTGCGGTCTTAAGTGAACGCAACATAGTCTTAAATATCAATCTTTGTAAATAATATTGGTATTCGATATCCAAATTATCGGTGAAAATTTTATGAAAATGCCAGCTAAATTCAACACCTATTGCCCTTTCTGCCGGACTCACCAGATTCATGAGGTTGAGAAGGTAAAGAAAGGCAAAACAACCGGCCTACACTGGATCGACCGCCAGAAGGCACGCAGGGGAAAAGTAGGCAACATGGGTAAATTCTCAAAGGTGCCCGGCGGCGACAAGCCGACGAAGAAGATCAACGTCCGGTACCGCTGTGTCACCTGCAAAAAGGCGCACCTGCGCAAGGGTTACCGTGTCGCAAAGTTTGAACTAACGGAGTGAGCGATAATGGTAAGCGTAATTCGGGAGAACCGGAGTAAATTCTATAAGGTAAAGTGTCCTGACTGTGAGAACGAGCAGACCATCTTTGAAAAGGCAAGCACTACAGTAAAGTGCATAGTCTGCGGACATGATCTTGCAACCCCTGCAGGGGGCAAGGCAAGCATCAAGGCTGAGATCGTCTCAGAGCTCAAGTGATATTACCCATGCAGGACAGAGAGTGGCCACAGGAATCAGAACTTGTCGTTTGCACAGTAGTAAATGTCAAGGACTTTGTAGCGTTCGTATCGCTGGATGAGTATGGTGGTCGGCCAGGGCTCATCCCCATCTCTGAAATTGCAACCGGCTGGATCAAGCATATCCGTGACCATGTCCGCGAAGGCCAGAAAATCGTCTGCAAGGTGCTCAATGTTGACCGGAGCCGTGGTCACATTGATCTCTCCTTAAAAGACGTAAACGAACACCAGCGGCGCGTGAAGATCCGCGAGTGGAAGAACGAGTCTAAAGCGCAGAAGTGGCTCGGGTTTGCGGCAGAACAATCCGGTGAAGATGCCAAGAAGATTGAAGATGAGATCTTCAGTAAATACGGTGCATTCTACCCGGTCTTTGAAGATCTTGTCATCGACCCTGAGACAACGGTAAAAAAACTGGGTTTTTCAAAGAAAGTCTCAGATGCACTCCTGAATGTAGCTAAGGAAAATGTCAAAGTCCCCAGCGTTGAAGTGACAGGTCACCTGCATCTCACCTGTTCAGCTCCTGACGGCATCTCTGTGATCAAGAAGGCGTTAAAAAGTGCAGAGCCTAAGATTGCCGGCGTTTCTATCGAGCTTTTGTATCTCGGTGCACCGCTCTACCGGATCAAGGTGACTGCTCCGGATTACAAGAAGGCGGAAAAAGCGATCGAGAAGGCAGCCAATGCGGCAATTGCAGTTGTCGAGAAATCCGAAGGCGAAGGCAAGCTCATCAAGAAACCGAAGTCCGGGAAGAGTCAATGAGTGGAAGGATAAGGCGCTGCCCGGCGGACCAGGTCTATACCCTTTCTTTAACCTGTCCTGCCTGTGGAAAGCCAACTGTTGTGGCCCACCCGGCCCGTTATTCACCTGAAGACAAATACGGTAAGTACCGGAGACTGAGTAAAGCATGATTGAGGATATCACGGTCAGCTACCTTGAGAGTTTCAAGGAAAAGCACCCGGTAGATCCGATCCTTATCGAAGGTCTGCCCGGCATCGGACAGGTCGGAAAGTTAGTTGCCGAGTACATGATCCACATGCTCAAGGCTGAGAAGATCGGAGAGATTCACTCGATCTATTTTCCCCCGCAGGTGCTTCTCGATGAAACTGGTCTTGCCCGTCTTGCGAGAAACGAACTTTTCTTGTACCAGTCAGAGGGACGCGATATCGTCTTTCTTGTTGGCGATCACCAGAGCACTTCAAATGAAGGGCACTATATCCTTGCTGACCAGTACTGCGAGATTGCTGAAGAGCTCAAGGTAAAACGCATCTACACGCTCGGCGGTTTTGGTGTCGGGCATCTCGTTAATGAGCCCCGGGTGCTGGGTGCGGTGAACCGTGCAGAGTTGCGCCCGGACCTGGAAGATGCCGGCGTGACATTCAACCGCGATGAACCCGGTGGCGGAATCATCGGGGCAGCCGGTCTAATGCTGGGACTCTCGGCACAGCGCGGCATTGATGCAGTCTGCCTGATGGGGGAGACGAGCGGGTATCTCGTTGACCCGATGAGTGCAGCCAATGTTTTGGGGATACTCTCAAAACTGATCAATGTGCCTGTCGATCCTACAAAACTCAATGACCGGGCTTCCGAGATGGAAAAGGTCATTGAGGGTCTTGTTGCTGGCGAAAAAATGAAAGAAGAAGAGCTCAGTTATATCGGGTGAGATTTTCTCCTTTTTTAAATATTGGATTTTTCCCTCACACCCCATACCGATACCCTCATATCGCCCGGTACAAAATATGCCTGTAGGACAATGACTGACGAATTTTCTGATATCCCAGTATTCATGGAGCAGATGGCAGAGTCGATAAAAAAGACGGCAGTTCTGCTTAACAATGTTGAGACCTCCGCATTCTTTGACCTGATGCTGCAAGCAAAGCGGGTGTATGTGGCCGGGGCTGGCCGCTCCGGTCTGATCGCCAGAGCGTTTGCCATGCGGCTGCTTCATCTTGGCTATGAGGTGTACGTTGTCGGTGAGACCGTGACTCCGGCTCTTGAGCCCGGTGATACTATGGTGGTCTTTTCAGGATCCGGCGAAACGGTCTCAATGGCTACGTTTTGTGCAACGGTCAAAGGACTCGGGGGCACGATATGCCTCATTACGGCCTCCCCGAACTCGAAGATCAGCAGGATTGCCGATTGCATAGTAAACCTTGGGGATCTCACCGGGTATTATCGCGGGGATCCGTCTTCGTTTGAGGTCCGGCAGATGACCGGGCAGTACCGGTCGGTCTCATCTGCATTTGCTCCGTTGGGAACACTCTTTGAGACGGTTGCGCTGGTCTTTTCTGATGCAGTTATCTCTGCCTTAATGGAAGCAAAAAAAGAGGATGTCGGGGAACTCAAAGGACGGCTTACCAATATGGAATGAGGGAGCGTTCTTGCTCTCACATTCTTTTGCTGTGAAATGCAGCCGATTCCGGTACATTTTTCACACGTACCCCATTTTGCCATCATACGACAATTAATAAGATTCAGCGATCAGGTCTCTGATGATGAATTCAAAATGGATCATCGTCATTGTATTGGGCCTCATCATCCTGTTGGGCGGCGCGATTGTTCTTCTCAAGACCCCGTCATTCCCCGCAACTCCGGTATATAGTGGGTCCACCTCTCTACCCCCCGTTGAAGTCAGATCCTACCAGGGAAAAGATCTGTCGTCGATAAATGCCTTCCGAGAGAATTCTATCAGGGGTCCCCAGCATATCAATGAATCCGATTATCGTCTCACAATTACCGGGCTGACCAACAAAACTGACATCTATACTTACCAAAATGTTCTGGAGCAATATCCCCACTACACCAAACTTGTCACCCTCCATTGCGTTGAAGGCTGGGATGCAACTATCCTCTGGGAAGGCGTACAGGTGCGTGACCTGATCAGGAATGCCGGGCCGGGTCCTCGTGCAAATACCGCAATCTTCACTGCACATGATGGCTATACTACGTCCTTTCCCCTCGACTACCTGATGAACCGGGATATTATCATGGCCTACAAAATGAACAACGTCACCCTTCCTGCGGAACGAGGGTACCCCTTCCAGCTGGTGGCAGAAGATAAATGGGGATACAAATGGGCAAAGTGGATCGAGAAGATCGAACTGACAGCAGATCCCAGCTATAAGGGATACTGGGAACAGCGGGGATATTCAAACACCGGGGATCTCGATAAGAATTTCTATTCACGGTAAAAGGTATTCACGGTTAAAATCAGTGCCTTCACTATGGGTTTGTTAAATCCTGTTTTTTTATTTCATCCCGATTGTACCTGCAAACATTTTTCCTGTCATAGACTGGATCCATGCACGGTTCAGGAACAAGTGGACTGCGACAAGGAAACAGAGTGTAATTCCTGCCCCGTCATGGATTTCACTTATCTGTGCTGATGGTAGAACGATATCAGTAAGGCCAAATGAACGCGTAAGAAGCGTAAACTTGAATAACCCGGTCACAACGCTGAACAGGAATACAATACCCATTGCGAGATCAACGAACCACCTGACAACTTGCATATTCGTACTGATCACTTCCTTTCCCAGCATGCGTTTTTGGCAGGAAAGGTTAAGGATATTGTGAACCGGGCAATTATTTTTAACGGGATATGTTTTAAGAAAGCCGGCAGCCAGATTTTTTTATGTCCCACTCGCTGTATGCCCGGAATATTTTCACTTTCACCACGCCCTCTCCCTTTGATTATATCTCCCTCGCACAAACGGTCAGATTCCCAAAGGAACTGATCCAGATGACCGCACAACGAATCGAGACCGGCACAAACGCAAGTGATACACTGGGATTTTCAGAACAACTCTTCTCAGGGTGGCTGGAAATGTATGAAGACAACCGGCTCTATCTCCATTACATCATATCCCGGGATCGCAACGAGGGTCATACCCAGGCCCTGCTCCACAGGTGGCTCTTGGAAGGCTACGATGTCCGGGTGGTGATGCCACGGCCCATCATGCAGCATATCTTAAAAAAGTTCCAGTTCGTACCGACAAGTGAGTGTCTCTCCGAGCATTACGAGGACTATGTCGAAGTCTGGTGCCGGCCGCAAGTCGGGCAACAATGTTGCCCGCCTCTTAGAAATGCTGTGACAAAGTCGAGGTTGCAGGGAAATGTCATTTCCATAAGTTGAAAGGGTCGTGTGATTTACCAGAAGGGAAGCTGCCGGGCCTGGAAAGAACGAAAAATCAGGGGATTGTAGTTCCAGGGTTGCTGGATCATTTCGTTTGCACGAGTGGACCAATGGATGAACTCACGACAGCCCTGTTCCTGATGGTGATGATACGGAACTGATCGGTATTGACCTCATTATCATTGTCATAGTATGCCATGATACCGGTAGCATAGGTGCCATCGGGCAGAATGGTGTATGTCATAACCGTGTCAGATCCGGTCACTACCTGCGAAAGAGTGTATTCGTCCGGAGTCTTTGTCATGAGATCGAAACCATACGAGTAACTCGTGACAACTGAGCCCGTCTCAAACTTTTCCATATCCCCGCCGAATAGTGCGTTTCCATCCCTTGTCATAATGTAGGGAGTAATAATTGTTTCAGGGTGGTTGTTACTTGTGTTGACATAGGTAACAAGCGTTGCCTCAGAAAACCGGTTCCGATCCTGAATAGAGATCCAGGAATTGTATTCAGCATACCCACCGGAAGTCGTGTCATCAAATTCCATATCAACGAGAAGGGGTTGAGGTTTTTTTGCAGGGCCGTTAAAGAAGGATACGATCTGGTCCCATAAGGATCCACCATTTACCTTATTGCCGGGGTAGTAATACCACTGCCCATCCCATGCGGGGATCTGGTATAATCCGTTATTATCTGGAATAATCGGCTGTGTTCCGATTGACAGAGCATGGGAACCGTTGATCAGGTAATAACCAGCATACACACTTGCACCCCCATAGGGATCGCGGAGTTCAAAAGAACCATTTCCCCTGCTGACAAAACTTGGCTTAGAGACCGTGAACATTTTTTTATCCGGCTCACTGGTGCTGTCTGATTGAGAGGCAGTAGTCCCTTCAGTAACCTGTGTTGTAACTGTGGTTGTTACTGATGTGGTATCAGAAGAACCCTTATGGGAGGCTTCTATCATCTTCATAAAAAAGGTGTCCCAATCCGGAGCAACATTCACTGCATCCCCGTACTTGTTGTATTTTTCAAGATCCATCGCATCCGGAGACGCAATGGAGAGTCCATAGACTGTCGGGCTGTATTCATTATGCCGCTCATAAATAACAGCAGTCCTGACAATACTGATTGTGCTATCCACATCGGAGGCCAGTTCCGGCCTCTTCTTTTTGATATTTTCCAAAAGTGAGATGAGATCCACAGATGTCGGTTTGCTCCCATCCATTACGCCGAGACTGACGGCATCGTTATAGGCAGATTTTAAGTCATGCAGCCCCTGTTCCGTTTCTGCAACGGTGTTGAGTTTGGCACCCAGATCATTGAGGCTGTTCCGGACAGCCGTCATCTGTGTCTCATCAATGATCGACATGGTTTTGGCCTTGGGCTTGCCTTTAGAGTCAATATATGAATCGATAACTTTTTTCATGACCGTCCGGGAATCGGGGTTTGCGTTGCTGACGAGGGGATCGATAACATTGGAATACGAATAACTTCCACGCTGGATCTCCTCAGATCCCAGCATCAGTCCGGTGTACGGCTGGACGGTCTTTCCAACTTCCACTGATGCCATGAGGCATGCATCAAACATGACCGGATCAAATGTCAACCCGGATGTTTTCAACGCCTTATCGATGTCACCCATTTTCAGCCCGTTTTTGGTCTTGTCGTCGATGCCTATACCATCATAGGAATTGCCGTGATCCGAGAGGATGAGGATCGTCTTGTCTGCTGTCCGCGATGCCTTGACAAGGCTCAAGAATTTTTCAAGGCTTTGTTCCGAACCCATATCCGCATTCGGATCGGAATACAGGTAATTGCCGTTCCCGAATTTTCCTGTCTTTTTATCCGCAATGAGTTGATCGGCTGTTGCAACTTTCATTCCCTGCCACCCGGGATTATTTGCACCCCCGAATGCCACTACAATGTCGAGTTGCGACCGATCGAAATTTTCATTTAACGTAGCGCTTTCGTATGAAGCAGCGATCTCCTCGAGGTCCCCGGTCCCCGTCCCGTGTTCTGTTTCCAAATCGCTGCCTACGAGATAAAGGAGTACCTGCGTCTTTGCATGGTTTGAAGATGTTTCGGCCGTAACAATGCCAAAGAGAGCAGTTGCCATGACGACAATGGCTACTATAAACACTGCAATCCGGTTTACGCGTTTACGATATGTATTCATAAATCCCCCTGCCGGATTATCCCATTATCCGGAAGCATAAATTCATCTTTATTGGTGTATCTGCACCAGTGACTGATAAACCTGTTTTTATGAATCTTATATCCAGTGGGAAGATCGAACAGGTAGCAGACTTTCAGTCAGTAAATACTATCCGCTCATGTTTTTTGTCCTCGTGCGAATCCTTATCCATCTGTCCTGTACTGGAATGTAATGCTTCACATTATATCCCGCAAAAATCAACAATATCGTTAGCAATGCTAGCCACAGCCGACCTCCACATTCACTCCCCCTACTCGATTGCAGTATCCCGCTTCATGCAGCCGGAGCAGCTGATTGTCGGGTGCGTAACAAAGGGCATCCAGGTACTTGGCACGGGGGACGCCCTTCACCCGCAATGGCGTAAGACCTGGGAACCGTTTTTAGAAAACGATGCCGGCATTGTCATTGTCCCAACCGGAGAAGTAGAAGACGAGCGAAGGGTCCACCACCTGATCATGGCAGAAGACTTCTCACAGTTTGTCGCATTGCAGGACCTCATGGAAGGGACCTGTAAGAGTTTTTCAACGAGTGGTCGTCCGCATGTCTACCTGTCCGGAGCGAAGATCGCACAGTATGCTCACGAAGTCGGGGCGATGATTGGCCCGGCTCATGCGTTCACCCCGTGGACTGCGATGTACGCCTATTGTACCAGTGTTGCCGACTGCTACGGGAGTGAACCGATCGATTTCCTCGAACTGGGCCTTTCAGCGGACAGCTCGTACGGTGCGGCGATTGCAGAGCTTAAAACGATTCCCTTCCTCACCAACTCCGATGCTCACAGTCCCAACCCGGATAAGCTGGGTCGCGAGTTCAACCGCATACGTATCCAAAACCCGGCTGCAAAAGACGTAATGGCGAGTATTAAGAAGGGTGCAATCGACATGAATGCCGGGTTCTTTCCGGAGGAAGGAAAATACAACCGCACGGCCTGCACCCGGTGTTTCACCCAGTACTCACTCGAGCAGGCCTTTGATCATGCATGGCGCTGCCCTGCAGATGGCGGGATCATAAAAAAAGGTGTAGCCGACCGGGCAAAGGAATTGTCCGGTGGAGGAGTGCCCCTTCCCCGCCCACCGTATGTTCACGTACTTCCTCTCGGCCAGATTATCCAGACTATGGAGAAATCATCGTCCCCGAATACAAAGAAGTGCAAAGCGATTTATGCCTCGTTCATTGCTGCGTTTGAAAACGAAATCGCGGTTCTCATCGATGTTCCGATTGCGGAGATTCTGGCAATCCACCCGAAGGTTGCCGATGCAATTTCTGCTCTCCGCAGCGGGACAGTAACCCTGCACCCGGGCGGCGGTGGGAAGTACGGCACGTTCTCGCTCGGGTAAAAACGGAAAAACGGCCGGTTCCGAATGCTTTCAGAGTAAAATCACGGATGCGGGGGTGCGGGTAATTTTGCACCTTGAGATACCACGCTACTTTTTTTGTTGAGGCAGGATGGAAATGAAATCGTGTTCCTTAGATCATCATAATAATCCCTCTCTATAATACAACTAATCTGAAGGAATGATGATCGTATGGACCCGGTAAAAATCCCGAAAATGCCCAAAGCAGAGTACGATGCCCTGATCGAACGCCAGTATGTATAAAGAATCTCATTTGGCGCTTGTGACCATCCCTATATAGCACCGTTCATGTATGTCTTTGATAAAAAGTACCTCTACTTCCTTTCCACCAAATACGGCAGGAAGATGGAGTATTTTGCTCTCAACCCGAAGGTATCTGTCGAGATCGAGGACTATGCTCCTGACCTCTCCGCCTTTACCTTTGTGAGCCTGCAGGGTATGCTTGAAGAGGTGAAAGATCCGGTACAAAAAAAGAAGGTACGGGAGCAGTTTGTTGAGATGATTGCAAAGAACCGGCTCTCACCCAGGGTACTTACGGCTCTTGGTCACAGCCCGAATGACAGCCCTGACGTGATCGTCCGCGAGGAGCGTTCGCTTGTCTGGAAACTGGTCGGGGTCAAAGATATTGTGGCCCTGAAAAACGGGTAATCCCCATTTTGTTTCTCTCTCTAGCCCTTGGCAGGAAACTCCCTTTTATTACCTGCACCGTCCCATGAGGCAGTATGCGCACAACGATTCTTATGATCGGTGCCCTTGCGGTTATTCTGCTGCTGGCCCTGCTGCTCAGCTGGACTTCTGCTGACACCATTTCCTACGCAGTCAAAGGAACGACCGGCGAGATAGAATTCCGGCACTACCCTGAGCTGGTGCTTGCCACAGTTGATACTGCGGGGGATGACGCCGGGTTCAACCTGCTCTTTGCCTATATCTCCGGCAGCAACAAACCCCGGGAAAAGATCCCTATGACCGCACCTGTCATAACAGCGCAGAAAATTCCCATGACAGCTCCGGTTGTTTCCGATGCGGCATCAATGTCGTTTGTGATGCCTGCCGGAACAACGCGGGAGAAGACCCCCGATCCGCTGGACAGCAGGGTACGGATCGTGACGATTCCGGAACGCGAGATTGCCGTTATCCGGTTTTCGGGATATTCCCCACAGGAAGATGTGGATGCGGCAACGGCACGGCTGCAGGATGGGCTGAAGAATAACGGGATTGTTACGGAAGGCCGGCCGTTCCTGATGCGGTATGATTCCCCATGGACACCCGGCTTCTTGCGACGAAACGAAGTGGCAATAGAGATCCAGCGGTAAGGTTCGAGCCTTAACGGGAAATTGCTCACGGGCTTTTTTTTGTTCCGTGCCATGGTCTAACCGGCCCTGAACGTCTTTTCAGTAAATCAAGAGACTGGGGTTTAAAAAATCTGCGAAATACCCCAACGGGTTTGTCGGCTTTCCCAGAGAATTGCCATCGGATCCATTGTCCAGCATAGGATCTTTTTTGACCCCTCATCTTTTTAAAAAAGGAACCAGGAGATCTCCGGAAAGGTTGCCCTTTCCCTTCCATGATTTCCCATCAGAAAAAATATCTTGCTCCAAATCTTAAACGATCAGGAGGCAAAGGAACGATAGACGATGAACCCGTCACTACTGGAAAAGAAGATCAGCACACATCCCGATCCGGCCTTGACCTGGAAATGTTCGGTGTGCGGTTTTGTCATTACCCGCGAGGAGCCGCCGAAAGGATGTCCGAAGTGCGGCAGTTCTTCAGCTGAATTTCTGCTGATGAAGCCCTACGAACAGTTTACCTATGATGGTGAAAAATTCGATATCCTGCTGATCAATGGCAGCCCGCACCGGGGCAACAATACCGGCTACATGCTGGACCGTGCCGAAGAGGCACTCCGCTCAAAGGGTGTCAGTTACCGCCGCTATAACCTGAATGAATATACCCTCGATCAGTGCTGGTGCTGCTACAGCATGAAGGCCGAGTACTGTACGTACCCGTGCAGGAATGCAGACGATGATATGCCCGCATTCCATGAACTTCTCGCAGCATCAAAAGCAGTAATCGTGGCGTGCCCGATCAACTGGAACACCATGTCAGCCCGGCTCAAGATCTTCCTCGACAGGACCACATGTATGCAGAATCTCTTCCATCTCAAAAAACCCGGGCTGACCGAAGGGAAGATTGTAGGAATTCTTGTCTGCGGTCACGAAGATGGTGCAATAAAGACTGCCATGGACATCAACCTCCATTTCCAGCAGATGGGTTTTGTCATGGCACCGTTTGGTATCGCCTTCAGGACCCATGGGGCACAGTTCAACAGTAAAACGGATGCAGAGTTTTTCCGTACCGATGAGTTACTGGTCACCCAGATCAACGGGGTAGTCAATAACGTGATCGCACTGATGCAGATCGATATTGAATCACAGCTGAAAGGAAAACTTGTACCCGTCTCTGAGTGAAAAGTTGGTTCAGGTCTCCACGTGATGACAGGAAATAACCGGGATAATTTGTCTTTCTGGTATGCCCTGTTCACAATCCTTATCACCCATCCCGCTCACAGATTCAACATAACCATACGGAAATTCTGATACCATGAAACCGTTCCTGCCCTATCTTGTCTGCATCTTCATTGTCCTCCTCCTTTGTGCCGTTCCGGCCCATGCTGAGAGCCCGACCGTGATTGTAGCCGATTATATTATCTCGCCATCTGTCCTGCAACCCGGCGATGTCGGGACGATAACCGCGACCATCCGCAATACCGCGGGTTCGGCAAACCTCAGGGAAAATACCGGCATCCAGACCGGGGGAACGTTTGAGAATACGAAGGTGACGGACATCGGCGTCAATATCGAGAGCGTGCAGCTGGAATCCAAAGATGTGGAAGTCATCTCCGGCAACTACAAGCGGATCGGGGCGATCGGACCCGGGCAGTCGATCCCCATTACGTTCCTCATCCGGGCACCAGCAAAAGACGGTATCTACTTCCCGGAGATCTGGATCGCTGTGACGGGAGGCCAGAGTGTCCGCCAGCCTATCCCGGTCAATGTCAACACCCAGATCGCTCTTTTGAAAAAGCCGTCCCTTACTGCCATCAAGACCGTCCCCGATGGCGTAAATCCAGGTGACGAGATCACTGCACAGGTGGTCATGAGAAATGACGGTCTCTCCCGGGCCGACCAGGTAACCGTTTCCGTCAACAGCACCAGTCCCTCCCTCACCCAGAAGACCTCCAGTACCTACAATGTCGGGAGCCTGCTCAAAGGAGAGAATGCAACCCTGCACATGGTCTTTTCCACCGACAAGAAAGCTCCTATCGGTCTTAACCGTGTCCTGCTGACGATCTCGTATATAAGCCCTGACGGGACCACAATCACGCAGAACGAGGTCCTCGGGATCCATGTTAAGGGTAAGGCAAAGATCGGTATTGCGTCCGTCTCCCTCGACCCGGTCCGGATCAAAAAAGGCGATGCAGTTTCGCTCATCATCCGGCTTGAGAACACCGGTACCGATAATGCCAACTCTGTCAAGGCAAGTATCGATCTCCCGATGAGCGGGGGCAAGGATGCCTATGTGGGAAAGATCCAGCCCAACAATGATGCTCCGGCAGTCTTTTCTCTGCAGGCCGGCAACCCCGGGACCTACCCGTACAACCTGACCGTGCGGTACGAGGATGACTACGGGGTCCAGACCCAGACAGAAACCCTCCAGATGACCGTTCTCGATGGCAATTCCACCGGAATTATCGTGGCGCTCTTCCTGATCCTGATCATTGGCTGCGTTGGCGGGTACTGGTATTTCGTGCTCCGGAAAAAGGGAAGCAGCGATGCTTGAGGAAGAGCAGGTTGCTTTTTTCCTCGCATCGCGTCTTATTACCCGGGGAAACAAAGGCACCATCCTCTTAACCATCATGATCATCGCGATGGTCTTTGTCAACCTCATCTTCCTACCGTCCATTATTGCCGGGATTGTGGTGCTCTTCAACCAGCAGAATATCGATTACAGTTACGGCAACCTGATCATCGAGCCCCGTGAGGACCAGCTGCTCATTACTAATGTAAAAGAACTTCAGCAGAGGATCAACCGGGTTCCCGGCGTTGTTGCAAGTACGCCACGGTATACCGGTGCAGCAACCATCGTCAGCAAGGGAAAATCCACGACACCGCTCCTGATAGCGATCAATCCCGAGGATGAAAAACAGGTGCTGAAGATCCACACCGGAATTATCAGCGGGGATTTCCTGAACGACGGCGATACCGGGCAGATTCTGATAGGCAAAACCCTTGCCGGCAATAAAGACCAGAAAGTGGACAGGACGCCAACGCTCGGAGGAGTCGACGTGGGAAAAACGGTTGAGGTCACCTTCAGGAATGGCGTAACCCGGCAGTACCGCATCAAGGGAATCATTGGATCCGGACAATTCAGTGTCGACTCCAGTGCCTTCATCACGAGAAAGGAACTGGATTCTGTACTGGGTACAACGGAGACGGCAAACCAGATCCTGGTAAAGACTCAGACTACCGGCAAGGAAGATGCCATGCGTATCACCCTGATGCAGTACGGGGTCCAGGAAAAGATCTGGACCTGGCAGGACAAGTCTGCGGATTTTTTAAAATCCATTGTCGGCAGCTTTGATATCATCAACGTTATCAGCACTATTGTCAGCCTTATCATCGCAGTGGTGGTTATCTTCATTGTCATCTTCATCAACACCGTGTACCGGAGAAAACAGATCGGGATCCTGCAGGCTATCGGGATTGACCGGTCGATCATCATCAAATCCTATATCTTCCAGGCGCTGTTCATCTTTGCCTGTGGCACCGCAGCGGGATTAGCCCTGCTTTTTATGCTGCTCCAGTACCTCACCGCTTCTCCGCTGGTGTTTCCCGGGGGACCGGTGGCCCCGGTTCTTGAACCCATGCTGCTCTTCCGGGCAATTGCCAGCCTGTTCTTCGTATCGCTGATCGCCGGTTTCCTGCCTTCATGGCTGACAACCCGGGAGGATATCCTCTCGGCAATCCGGGGGTAACATGATCGCTGGCAACAACCTTGCAAAGATTTACGGGAAAGGCATTGTCGAGGTCCGGGCACTGGACGGTGTAGATGTCAGGATCCGCAAAGGGGAATTCGTGGGTATTACGGGTGCAAGCGGGAGCGGGAAGTCAACCCTGCTCCACCTGCTCGGGCTCCTTGACCGCCCGACATCCGGCAGTCTCGTTATCGATGGCGTAGAAGTTGCATCCTTAAATGAGCGGCAGCGGACACTCTTCCGCTTAAACCGTCTCGGATATGTATTCCAGGACTATGCCCTAGTGCCCGAGCTGACGGCCGAGGAAAATATTTACCTTCCGTCAAAGGTCCGGGGCATGACGGTAAAGGAGTGCACCCGGGCCTGCCGGGACATCCTCGGCCTTGTCGGCCTTCGGGACCGGGTCAGTTTCTTACCCGGGGAACTGTCCGGAGGGGAGCAGCAGCGGGTGGCCATTGCCCGGGCACTCATCAACAATCCCGCTATCATCCTTGCCGATGAGCCCTGTGCAAACCTTGACACCCGGAATTCCACGATCATTCTCGAACTGATCCGGAAACTCAATAAGGAGCTCAACCAGACCGTGGTGATGGTCTCGCACGAGGAGTGGCACCAGAAATATTTTGACCGGGTCATTGTCATGCAGGATGGGAAGATTGTAAGCGACGGGGATTAGTGCTGGTTTTTACCACATTATTCCATCAGGGACCCGGAAAGGCTGCCGTAATGCGAATATTTGGGTTGTTTTTTCAGGATTGGATTTTTTTTAGGATTATGACGTGAGAACAAGAGTAAAAAAATATTCTGTAAGTGTAAAACTGACTGCCTAAGCTTTTTTGCTATCATTGACTGCCAGCATTCAGCTGAGATGCTGCTCAATGATATGGATGCGATTCGTGATGTTACAGCCCCTCCGGAACTGCTTGAAGCAGTGTACAAGAAGGGATATCATCTCGGAAAATCGGATGCCGCAGAAAACCTCCGGCGATAATCCTGTTCTACCCGAAACACTATCTTATTAAATGTGACCGTGGCAATTCTACCTTTGAAACATCATAGCCAGGAAAACCCTCAGTACCGATCAGGGTGTTCCGGTTTCTGAGATCCAGAATTCCCTGACTGCCGAACCGTGTGGTTCAGCATTCCTGCAGGATGTTCACCTGATCGAAAAAGAGGAGATGACAAAATGACTGACGACAGCAAGTGCCCGGTAACGGGCGGGATGCACCGGCAGGTGGCCGGGGGGGGGACATCGAACCGTGACTGGTGGCCAAACCAGCTGAACCTGAAGGTTCTCCACCAGCACTCTGCCCTGTCCAATCCGATGGGGGGGGAATTCAACTACGCAAAGGAATTCAAAAAACTCGACCTCGCGGCCGTAAAGAAGGACCTGCAGGCGCTGATGACCGAGTCGAAGGACTGGTGGCCGGCCGATTTCGGCCACTACGGCCCCCTCTTCATCCGCATGGCATGGCACAGCGCCGGCACGTACCGCATGGGTGACGGGCGCGGTGGCGCCGGTGCTGGCCAGCAACGCTTCCCTCCTCTCAATAGCTGGCCTGACAACGTGAACCTCGACAAGGCGCGCCGGCTGCTCTGGCCGATTAAGCAGAAGTATGGCAGGAAAATCTCATGGGCCGACCTCATGATACTTGCTGGCAATGTTGCCCTGGAATCGATGGGGTTCAAAACGTTCGGCTTTGCTGGCGGTCGTCCGGATGTCTGGGAACCGGAAGAGGCCGTGTACTGGGGTTCTGAGAACAAGTGGCTGGAAGACAAACGCTACTCCGGCGACCGGAATCTCGAAAATCCGCTCGCAGCCGTGCAGATGGGACTCATCTACGTCAACCCGGAAGGTCCGAACGGTGTCCCGGACCCGGTCGCAGCGGCTAAGGATATCCGTGAGACATTCGCCCGTATGGCCATGAACGATGAGGAGACGGTGGCACTCATTGCCGGCGGTCATACCTTCGGCAAAGCCCATGGTGCCGGCCCTGCGACCCATGTGGGGCCTGAACCCGAAGCCGCGGGCATCGAGGAGCAGGGCCTCGGATGGAAGAGCAGTTTTGGCACCGGCATTGGCGGTGACACGATCTCGAGCGGCCTCGAGGTCACCTGGACCAACACGCCAACGAAGTGGAGCAACAACTTCTTCCGGATCCTGTTCGAAAACGAATGGGAACTGACAAAGAGCCCTGCCGGTGCGCACCAGTGGAAGCCAAAGGGTGGTGCAGGGGCTGGCACCGTACCAGATGCCCACGACAAATCGAAGCGTCACGCGCCATCCATGCTGACCACGGACCTTTCCCTGAGGTTCGACTCTGCCTACGAAAAGATTTCACGGCGCTTCTACGAGCATCCTGACCAGTTCGCGGACGCGTTCGCCCGGGCATGGTTCAAGCTGACCCACCGCGACATGGGCCCGCGTGCACGCTATCTCGGCCCGGAAGTTCCCAAAGAAGAACTCACCTGGCAGGACCCCATCCCAGCCGTGGATCACAAACTGATAGATGGAAAGGACATCACATCCCTCAAGAAGAAGATCCTGGCGTCCGGTCTCTCGGTGCCGGAGCTGGTCTCGACTGCCTGGGCCTCGGCCTCCACCTTCCGCGGCTCCGATAAGCGTGGCGGTGCCAATGGCGCCCGCATCCGCTTCCCTCCGCAAAAGGACTGGGAAGTCAACCAGCCTGCCCGGCTTGCAAAGGTGCTCAAGGTCCTTAACGAGATTCAGGGCGCCTTTAACAAGGCACAAAAAGGAGGCAAAAAGGTATCTCTGGCAGACCTGATTGTCCTTGCGGGTTGCACCGGTGTCGAGCAGGCAGCAAAGAATGCCGGCCATACCGTAAAGGTCCCCTTCACTCCGGGACGCATGGATGCCTCTCAGGAACAGACCGATCTGGCATCCTTTGCTGTGCTCGAACCAAAAGCGGACGGCTTCCGCAACTATATTGGAGGCAAATACGCCGCGTCGGCGGAGGAACTGCTGGTTGACAAGGCGCAGCTGCTGACACTGACCGCACCCGAGATGACGGTGCTCGTGGGTGGGTTGCGTGTGCTGAATACCAACTTCGGACAGACAAAGGCCGGTGTTTTTACCGACAAACCGGAAGCGCTGACCAATGACTTCTTCATAAACCTGCTTGACATGGGTACTGAGTGGAAGCCGGTATCGAAAGACGGTGATATGTTTGAAGGACGCGATCGCAAGACCGGTGAAGTCAGGTGGATCGGCACGCGTGTCGATCTCATCTTCGGTTCGAACTCCCAGCTCCGGGCCCTGGCTGAAGTCTACGGAAGTGCGGACTCACAGGAAAAGTTCCTGCAAGACTTCGTTGCGGCCTGGAACAAAGTGATGAACCTTGATCGCTTCGATCTGGCAAAGGGACGGGAACATTGAACGGTGTAGTGAATGCACCGCGTATCATCTCGTGGAACATCACGCTCAGGTGCCCCCTGAAGTGCTCCCACTGTTACGTTGACGCCGGTGAACAGGAAGCAGATGGCGTACTCAGTACGGAAGAGGCATTTGCGGTCATCGACCAGATTCGGGCAACGGGAACCCCGGTCGTAGTGCTGAGCGGTGGCGAGCCCCTACTTCGCGAGGATGTGTACGCGATTGCCCAGTACGGAACAAAAAAGGGACTCCAGATGGTCATGGGTACCAGCGGATATCTCATTGATCAGGAAACCGCGAAAAACCTTAAGAAAGCAGGAATCCTGGCGGTGGCGATTAGCCTCGATTCGAAAGACCCTAAGGTCCATGATTCGTTCCGCGGTGTTGAAGGTGTCTGGGAAAAGGCTGTACAATCTATCAGACATTGCCGTGATGCGGGGATAGCAGTCCTGATCAACATGTCAGTGATGCGGTCAGATATCAGCGAAGTTAAAGACGTGATCAGACTCGGAACATCCCTTGGCGTCTGCGATTACCAACTCTTCTTTCCCATACCAACAGGCAGGGCACGACAAATCGAGCCTCGCAGCCCGGAGGAATACGAGGAACTGATACGGCAGATTCTCATTCATTACCGGGATTCCGGCCTCAACATCCGCCCCACCTGTGCCCCGCAGTTCCGCAGGATTGCAGATGAACTCGGCATTAAAAACCCTGCATGGGGACGCGGCTGCCTTGCCGGTATCTCCTATTGCCGGATCTTTGCCAACGGGGATGTAACCCCCTGCCCGTACCTGCCGGTGAGTACCGGAAATGTCCGCATAACCCCATTTTCAGAGATTTGGAATCATTCCCCGCTCTTTGCGGCACTCCGCGATCCCTCCAAGCTTACGGGAAAGTGCGGACGATGCAATTTCAAAACAATTTGTGGCGGTTGCAGGGCCCGGGCATACCGGCGGGAAGATCCAGCCCCTCCGCTCTGGTGCGACGGTCTTGCAACACCGGAAACTCTCAACATTGAGTGCTGCGGGGAAGACCCATGGTGCCCCTACCAGCCGTAAGGATGTGGAATAATACCCGAACTAATACTACCGATAACAACCTGTGACCAGACCGATCTGGAACTTCTCGATGCACTCCAGGATGATCTCCCTATAGTATCTCAGCCTTGGAAAGCTATCGCTGACCATTTAGGCATTTCGGAAACCAACCTGCTTGGCCGGATGAAAATGCTGGAGGAGTCGGGCATTATCCGTAGGGTTTCCCCGGTGCTCGAATCACGGCAGATGGGCCTGCATGCAGCAACCCTGGTTGCCCTTCATGTGCCAGAAGAGAGGCTTGAGGAGATCGCAGCGGTTATTAACCGTTTTTCAGAAGTGTCGCATAATTTCCAGCGCGATCATTACTATTCCCTCTGGTTCACTATAGCTTCACAGAATGCAGATGGCATCCAGAGGGTGCTTGACGAGATCCTGCACCAGACCGGGATTCCCGCATCAGAAGCTCTGGACCTGCGGACAATAAAAAAGATAAAAATCGATGTGCGTTTCTCCGTTTTGCCGGCACAGCCAGGGGTGTGACATGGACCAGACCGATTTTTTCCTGTTGCGGGAACTGGAACACGGGCTCCCGTTTGTTCCATCCCCCTTTGAATTGATAGGAAAACGTCTGGGCCTCACGGAGGCTGAGGTTATGGAACGGATCCGGCATCTGAAAGAAACAGGAATCATACGAAAATTTAAGGCTCGCATTGACCAGCGAAAAGTGGGTATCACGGCAAATGCCCTTGTGGCATGGAAAATGCCAGGGTCTGTTGATAGTGACCGGGGAAACCTGCTGGCAGCGTTTCCCTCGGTAACACATTGCTACGAACGCAGGGCTATACCAGGGTGTTGGGAGTACACCCATTATACCGTGCACCACGGGCATAGCAAAGAGCGGGTGCTCTTAGAGGTTAGTGCTATTGCAGAACAGGTTGGCTGCAGGGATTATCTCGTCCTCTTCAGCACCCGTGAGTTTAAACGTGTGCCGAATGTGAGGGTAGGAGAAAACGGGAGTGAACTCCCTTGAACCGTATAACCCAGTGCATGCACGGCCGGGGAACCGTCAGCAATGTAATGCGTCACCGGCATAAACCGCAGACGGGTGTGCCCAGCAAATGGCTTGCATTTTCCGGTATGTACCGGCCTGTCGTCTTCTGGAACATCACGGATCGCTGTAACCTGAGCTGTACCCACTGCTATAACAAATCAGGACCGGCCCGCTCCACGCAAGGGGAGCTCACAACAGAAGAAGCGATGCTGGTCATTGATGACCTTGCCGGCATGGGGGTCCCGCTCATCCTGTTTTCTGGCGGAGAACCCCTCCTGCGCGAAGATCTCTGGGACCTCGCACGCCATGCTCTAAACAGGGGTCTTAAAATGGCACTCAGTACCAACGGAACCCTGATTACTCCGAATATTGCAGCCAGGATTAAGGAATGTGGCATAGATTACGCAGGGATCTCCCTGGACGGGGCCCGGGCAGAGACCCATGACCGTTTCCGGAATTTACCCGGTGCATTTGAGCAGACGATTGCAGCATTTTCTGCCTGCAAAGAGGCCGGGCTCCGTTGTGGGGTACGGGTAACTCTCACTAAAGAAAACTGTCATGAACTCGAAGCACTTATTGATGTCGCCATCTCGCTCGGGGCCTCCCGGTTCTGCCTGTACTGGCTCGTACCTGCGGGTCGCGGGATCGATTCCTATACCCGGTTGCAGCTGGGTAAAACTGAAGTGACCGATGCCTTATCGCTCCTCTACCGTAAAGCCAAAGAGACGGATCCCGCAACCATGGAGTTCCTTACCGTCGATGCCCCGCAGGACTGCATACACCTGCTCGCGTCCATGGAACAGGACGGGTCTCCGGATCTTGCTGATGCCCGGGACCTGCTGGCATCCTTAAAGGGCGGGTGCAGTGCGGGTACCCGCGTGGCAAATATCGATGCGCAGGGAAACGTGTATCCTTGCCAGTTCGCCCGTTCACCGGAATTTCTCGTGGGAACTATCAGGAGCCGGACATTCAGCGAGCTCTGGGGAGATTCTGATAATACTGTCCTCGCCCGCTTCCGGGAAAAAGAGGTCCGCCTCGGGGGTCGGTGCAGGGCATGCAGCCATCGCAATCTCTGCGGAGGGGGGTGCCGTGTGCGAGCGCATGCTGCTGGTGATTTCCTTGCCGAAGACCCTTTCTGTTTTGTTGAGCAGCCATAATTTATTGCCGTGATTGAACCCCTATTTTTGTAATTTTTTCTGTTCTCACCGCGGGGGACCTGTTTTTGAATCGCAACAATTAATGAAGGAAAAAACCAACATGATCTTTCAATGCTCAAAGTACATCGGGATATTTGTGGATACTGCGGATGCTGTGTATCAGTCTGCCCCGAAGGCGCCCTTGAACTGATCGACGCGTACCTCTCTGTAGAGCCAAACTGCACGAGTTGTGGAATCTGTGCAAAAGTCTGCCCCTTAGGTGCCCTGGAGGTAGTCAATGAAAAATAAGTATGACGTGCTCATCATCGGCGGCGGACCGGCAGGCGCTCTTGCCGGAAGGACTGCTGCAGAGAAGGGCTTGTCTGCACTTATCGTAGAAAAGCGCCCGGCCATCGGCGCTCCGGTACGCTGTGCCGAGGGTATAGGGCAAGAAGCTCTCCATGAGTTCATCGATCCTGACCCGCGCTGGATCTCTGCTGAGATGCACGGCGCCGGCATTGTCGCACCCGACGGGTTTTTAATGAAACTTGAGTCTGAAATGGCTGGCGGTAAGGTTGGCTATGTCCTGGACCGCAAGTTTTTCGACCGTGAGCTGGTCTGGAAGGCAGCAGAGGCTGGTGCCGATGTAGCAGTCAAGTCCCGTGCCGCCGCCCCCATTATGGAAGACGGTGTTTTAAAAGGGGCAAAGATTGAGTACTGCGGGAAAGTTACCAATGTGAAAGCCGATGTCGTGATCGCGGCAGATGGTGTGGAATCCAAGTTCTCGAAATGGTGTGGTATTGATACCACCGTCCCGGTCCGGGAGATCATGAGTGGTGTCCAGTACGTGATGACCAATGTTGACATCGATCCGCACTCCACGATCTTTTATCTTGGTAATGATGTGGCACCGGAAGGTTATCTCTGGGTCTTTCCCAAAGGTCCCCGCACGGCAAACGTCGGGATTGGGATCTCCGGTAAGAAGAGCGGGCAAGGGCACCGGGCAAAGGATTACCTTGACAAATTTGTAAAAAAGACCTTCCCGGACGGAAAGACCATAGAATATATTCCCGGTGGTGTCTCTGTCTGCCGCCCGCTTGACTGCACAGTTGCAGATAATTTCCTTATTACCGGTGATGCAGCCCGTGTAGTCGATCCTTTAACCGGTGGTGGCATCTACAATGCCATGTATACCGGCAGGCTTGCTGCAGAAGTTGCCGCAGACTGCATCAGTAAAGGTGACACATCGAAAAAGGCGCTCATGGCCTACGACAAGAATTGGCGTGCGTCGAAGATGGGAAAAGCGATCGAGCGCAATTACCATATCAAGGAATATTTGATCAAGCAACCCGATACAAAACTCAACGAGATCATCCACTCGGTCTCGAAAATGAATTTAAAGGAATTTTCCACAATCAGCCTGATAAAAGAAATTATCCGGGTAAACCCGAAACTGATGCTCGAGCTGGGCGCGCTCGCAGCCTCACTCCGTTGATTTTTTCAGTTGTTTGTTGAGCAGGCGCAGGCAGTCATCTTCTGCTTCTTTTTTGGTAAAGACCGTAAAGATGTCTCCTGACTGGATTTTCACGTTGCCACTTGGGATGATTAAAACACCGCCGGCCCTGCGGATCGCAATAAAGACAAAGTCCTTGACCTTCAGCTCGCGGATCTCGTGATCCACGATAGGAGCTCCGGGTTCAGCCACGATCTCAAAGATGGTGCCGCCCGGAATGGAGGCGAGCTGCTGGAGCTGGGGGTTCTGCGTCCAGTAGTAGAGACGGGATGCCACAAGTTCGTCCGGGTTCTCGCTGATCCGGACGCCGACTTCTTTAAAAAAGTCCGAATGCGAGGGCTGGTTAACGATCGCAACCACATTGGCGACCCGGAACTTTTTGGCAAGCCAGCAGGTCATCAGGTTGACCGAGTCATCGCTGGTTGTTGCTATCAGGGCATCTGCCCGGTCAATGCCGGCCTCCTCTAAAACTGATTTATCTGTGGCATTTCCCGTGACTGCAAGTACATCGTAGTGTTCGAGGATATCCTCGCACCGGTCCTCGTGCTGATCGATCACTACAACATTATGGGCGTGCTCGATCGCCAGTCTTGTGAGGTTTTTTCCGATTCCTCCGAGCCCTACGATGATGATATACATGATTACCGTTTCCATCATCGGCATTGAAATATTTTGCGCATCAACTCATTTCTTATGTTCTGCGGGGTGGATGAAGCGGGGAAGGGTTCGGTGCTCGGACCGATGGTGGTTGCAGCGGTTGGAATCTCCTCAGATGGTATCCTCGCAGATCTCGGGGTTAAGGATTCAAAACTGCTAACCGCTAAAGAGCGTGAACGCATGTATACCATAATCCGGAAAAAATGTCGGGTTGCAATAGTAAAACTTGACGCGCAGGAAATTGATGCAGTCCGGCGGGATATGACCCTCAACGCGGCCGTTGCCCGGGCACATGCACAGGTAATCACAAAACTCTCTCCTGCCTGTGCGTATGTGGATGCCTGCGATGTGAACACGTTCCGGTATGCAGAGATGGTAAAAAACCATCTTGAACGGCCCTGCGAGATTGTTTCAGAGCACCATGCGGATGAGAAATTTCCGGTTGTCTCTGCGGCAAGCATCATCGCAAAGGTCACCCGTGACCGGGCTATTGCCATACTTGCAAAAAAATATGGCGATATTGGCAGCGGATATCCCGCAGACCCAGTCACCATACGGTTTCTGAATGCGTATATCGATGAGCATCGCATCCCGCCTCCCATTGCCCGGAAGAGCTGGAAGACGGTGAGTGCGATCCTTGCAAAAAAGACCCAGAGCAGTTTGGGAGATTTTTAACAGTTTTTCCTCACCCGTTCAGAAATGGGTTCTCATCCGATAGCAAAAAGGGAAAATCCCGCTTTGCAATAAAAA
This sequence comes from uncultured Methanoregula sp., assembly GCA_964590895.1. GTDB lineage: Archaea > Halobacteriota > Methanomicrobia > Methanomicrobiales > Methanospirillaceae > Methanoregula. The sequence goes on from CAZPYV010000007.1 coordinate 55,071, forward strand.
CAGTAATCCTCATCCAGTCATTTTTCGCAGGGATCAAAAAGGATATCTCAGGGATTAGTTTTTACTTTAGAACCATGACACGGCCAGTATTGATCTTTTAAAGATCATATTTACCTTTGATCTGGTACCAACGCTGGTAATCCTCTGAAGAAAGAGTTATGCCGGCTTCGCGTGTTGCATAATTTTCCAGTTTCAGGTTGATCCACGTGCGGGCATCATTATAATCATTATTGCTACTGTCAAGCGAGCGGCCTTCTGATGTTCCAATCACTTCCGGCATGGACCAGTCTGCCTGGCGGGAACTTGTCCAGAAGGCGGTTTCATCGGAAATAATGTACGGGTGGGTGGCTTCAATGATACAGTAACCGGAGCCTTTAAAATCATAGGGTGCCGGACACGAAATACCCGCAGTCATATGATTCTCGGGAACAAAATACAGGATTGAAGATTTAAATCCCAGCTCCTTAAACAGGGCAGCAATAAGCATCGATTTTTCCCCGCATACCCCGTTACCCTGGTAGAGGACTTCATAGGGGTACCGGTATTTATTTCCCTTCTCGTAGGTGATGTGCTGGACAAGGCTGGCTGCAATTCGTGCCTGGTCATCAGGATTTTGTGTCTCCTCGCGGATCTCATCAGCCAGTGTTTTGATATACGGTTTCTGGGCAGGATCGTTTAAATATGCGAGGAAGTACGATGCATTGTCATTGATATCCCATGTGGGTTTTTTTATCAGATAATCGTCTTCTAATTCCGATGAAAGCGCAAGGGACAGGGTGCCCTGTCTCCCATCAAGAACGTAATTGTAAGAATTGGTGATATACTGGTTGGGAGAATCATTTGAGTCTGCCAGAACTGGAGTGATTATGACAGCATAAAAAAAGATAAGAGCGATAATAACCAGAACCCGGCGCATAGTTCCCATTGCAGTTTTGTTCTATTTTATAATTTCGTGATTTTTTATCGCCTCACACTATCGACTAAGTTTCAGGTTGTATCATAATTCCTGGACACATCATGGGATGAATAAATGTACCTGTTTTTTTACCAGCGCCGGATTTGCCACGGGTGAATACTTTATCAGCCCTGCAATGCCATAGTACTGGAATGGATGGGCTCCTCATTCTCGTTCTTCTGGTTGCTATCTATACAGCGATAGCGTTTGTCATTCACCGGAATAAACTCTGGGAAGAGCACATCGTCTTTTATGGCCCGATCATGGCAATCAGGACAAAACATGTCGGGTTCTTTGATAAATTCGCCGCCTTCCGTACGTTTTTCAGGATCTACGGGTCTGTCGGTGTCGTTGCAGTCATCATCGTATCCGTATTCATCACGGTGATGCTCTTCATCTCGATACGCTACACGCTGCTCGTCCAGCCGGAGCCCACCGGTATCTACAAACCGCAAAACCTCCTGCTCATACCCGGTCTCAACGAGTATGTACCATCTACTTTTGCAGTCTGGCTTGCGTTTGTAATTACCATTGCAGTTCACGAGTTCGGGCACGCGATCCTCTGCCGGGTTGAGAACATCAAAGTGCGGACTATGGGTGCGCTTATCGCAGTCATCCCTATCGGGTTTTTTGTAGAGCCGGATGAAGAAGAACTGGAAAAGACAAAAGGCATGCCAAAGGTGCGAATGTTTGGGGCAGGAATTACCAATAACCTTGTTGTTGGTTTTGCCTGTTTTGTGCTGCTCATCCTCTGCATGGGCCTTGTCACTCCGCTGTCCACGCCGGTCATCCATGGGATTTACAAGAACTATCCTGCAGAAAATGCCGGGATACCCGCCGGTTCTTTAGTGACTGCGATCAATGGGGTACCCGTTGCAAGCCGTGGTGATATATCCAATCTCTTAAACAAAACAACACCCGGCGAAACGCTCACACTCTCGATTGAGAAAGACAAAATCGTTAAAAATTACCCCCTTACTCTTGCGGCATGGCCTCCGGAGTATGCCGGCCCACCGAGCGGATTTATGGGTGTGCAGTACTATGATGGCGACACGATCAAATCGGCAATCGGGGGGATGCTCTCACCGCTTGGATTCTTCCAGTTTCTCATCATCCCATTTGCTAACGACACAAACATCAGGTTCCTCCGCATATTAGCGTTTGACACTCCAGAAACTTCCTATTATCAGGTGCCTTTTTCAGGATTCTGGGATATGATACACCTGCTCTTCTGGTGCGCCTGGATCAATCTCAATGTGGGGATATTCAACGCGATACCGATGGTGCCACTCGATGGCGGTTATATCTTTAAAGAAGGTGTTGACCGGCTCCTCGATCGTCGCGGGCTCTTAAAATATTCCGGGTATGTGACCGGTGCCGTCTCTTACCTGATGCTGGTTGTTTTAGTATCATTAATTGCACTGCCGTACGTTCTTCATATGTGAAATCGGCGAAACGCGGGTATGATTTCCTGCCGACCCCCGTCAGGGAGTGGGATTCATCATAATGCAGGGGTTTAGGACCGGCAGCCTACAATCAATATATACATCTGCAATGAATTTACCCACTCATTTCTTTGAAACACCTAAAAAAAGGGATAAAACAGATGAAGGGATTACCCTGTCGGCGGGACAGAACCCTCTTCCCTTTCTGCATCGATTGCAAGCTTGCGTTTGCTGGTATCTTTGAGTTCATCTACCGAGACTTTCGGGACGGCATCCTTGATCTCTTTTAAGATGGCATTAACCTCTTCGCGCTGTGGCATATCGCCAAGAATGCTCTCGTCCATCACCGGGCGTCCGGCAATATCTTCTGATGTTTCTTCAGTTGCCCCAAGGAATTTTGCTCCCTGCCGGATCAATTGCGAGAGCTCGAACGGGAAGATGATCTTGGTTGCCTGTCCGTTTGCCATGTTTTTGAGCGCATTTAACGTGAGCACCGTCATTGCCCGGTTATCGAGCGGTGCAGCCCCCACTGAAAGAATCCGAAGTCCCTGTGCTTCTCCCTGTGCCTGCAAGATCCGCGAGAGTCGTTCACCTTCTGCCCGCAGCACCTTGCTCTGCCGTTCACCCTCGGCTTCAAGAATCATGGACTGTCGGAGACCTTCTGCTTTGAGGATCGCAGAACGTTTCTCACCGTCAGCTCTTAAGATCGCTGCACGCCGGGCACGTTCAGCTGCGGTCTGCTCGGTCATTGCGTTTTTGACAGCTGCAACCGGATCAACTTCTTTTATCTCCACCCGTTCAACCTTGACACCCCACTGGTCGGTCTCGCGGTCGAGAATATCACGGAGTTTCGTGTTTATAATATCGCGGTTGTAGAGTACCTCATCGAGCTCCATGTCCCCGATGATGCCCCTCAAGCTGGTCTGAGCGAGTACTACAGTTGCCATCCGGTAATTGGCAACTTCAAAGTACGCCTTCTCCGGGTCGATCACCCGCACGTAAACGATTGCATCAACGTTTGTCGGTGAGTTATCCTTGGTGATCACTTCCTGGCTGGGGACTTCCATCACCTGCGTGCGGAGATCGAGTTTGATCACATCGCTGACAAACGGAACAATCCAACGGAAACCGGGATTCATCCGCCCGACATACTGGCCGAGCCGGATCTGGAGCCCTTGTTCGTAGGGCTGGACAATCACCACACCTTTTGCAAAAACGATGACGATGACAAGGATTAGGAATATGATGATGAGTGTCTCGATAAATGCCATGTTATACCACCTCTTCAACTACGATATGTACTCCCTGCGAACTTACCACTTTTACCCGCTTTCCGGCCGCAATTGTGGCGCCGGTTGAACGTGCGCTCCACTCTGTACTGCCGATCACAACTTTGCCGGATATGCTGGTTGCATCAATGGATTTCTGCACCTGACCTTCCATGCCGATCAACGAGTCCCGACTGATGGTAGTCGGGCTCTTGTTTGTTGTAATCTTTCCATACATCCAGACAGTAAAACCGGCCGCACAGAGAGCGGTTACAATGCCGATGATGCCTCCCGCCCAAGGGTTTGAGATGTCTACACCCATGAGTTGCAGGATTCCTAAAATAATCAGCACTGTTGCAGGTACAGTTGCAAAAAAACCCGGGCTGTGTAACTCGACAAGAATCAGCAGAGCACCGGCAACAATGAGCAGCCATCCTAAGGATAATTGCGGATCAGGAAGTACCATGATCATTGATCAGAGTGTGTAGATAAAATGGTATGGGGAATGGCGTCTGTGAATGGATTAAAAAAATGGGAAGTGCTGAGGGGTTTTTTGTTGGGAGCGGGGAGACCGTCTGATCTATAGAATAACACATCCACCCAACGGTGAATTTTACAACAGATTTTTTCAAATAAAATTAAAAAAAAGATCCACCTCGTTGATTTACATAGTGAGGCGAAATGGATATTCAGATAAGTAAAATTACTTCCGTAGCATTGCGATCTTTGAACCAACCGGAACACCGCCCGCCTCTAATGCTACCGGCCCGCACTTTGCGGCCATCAGGTAGGCGACGGGGGGCAGGTTCTCCATCTCTGAAAGAGACTCGAAGTTCGCCATGCCCTTTGCTATGATTATTGTACAGTGCTTAATTGCGTTTCTTAAATCACCGGGAATGTTTTCCATGCAGATGCCAATCTCTGCCCCACCTCCGGTTGTCGTGAGGCAGTCCACAATGAAATCGAGGTGTAAGTCCCATGCATCCTGCAGGGTGGCGGGCGGGCGCATCCTTGACTGCAAGCGTCACATGAGCGCCCCGTGATTTTAAGTATTTGATGAGCAGGCGGTCGAGCACAATCTCGCCGCAATTATCGCTTAAGTATACAACCCGGGTGCAGAGCGGGAGGATTGCATCCGTATCATCGATCGTTAAACCTTTCTCAAACTCCCGCTCGAAAAATTGGGAAAAATCTTCTGCAACCGTGTGCCCTTTCACGCCATAATCAAAAGTATTGGCAATGACTGCGGCAAGCACGTGATCCCGAAACGTAACCAGATCGCCCTGCACTTTTTTGCAGACTTCGATTGCCTGGTTGTTGCCCTCCCTTTTTAGTTTTGCGAAAGGATCAGATGTTCCCAGAATTTCATAGGCCCTGCGGTGAATCCGGCTGGCGATCTGGGGATGGCTTAGCGGGGCGTTTTGGATTTCTTCTAAAAGAGTCGTGCATTCAGCAACTGCCTCAGCAGTCTTTGCATCCGTTGCATTGCATAGTCTGCACTCCAGACGCACGCGGGAGATAAGACAATCTGTACAGGTGCCGGTAATCTTCATGACAACGCCTGAAAAATAATTTAATGGGGCCACTGAGATTTGAACTCAGGTCAGAAGACCCCCAGTCTCCTAGGATGGCCAGGCTACCCTATGGCCCCGTTCTCATAATGTAGGACTAGATTCCTTATGTAACTTGTTGTAAAAGAGCGGCCATTTTTTTTGCTCGTTTAGATCTTGCCCCGTTTGAACTCTACAACTCTCATGATGAGGTTTTCGAGTTCCGTATCGGTGATACGGATCTTACCATCAACGGTGCTTATCTCTTTTAATAATTGCTTTATTCGCACGTACATCAGGTATAAGATGAACTGCTGGGTTATGATAACAACGCCAAACAGCACCAGCATGTATCCTTCGTATGCCATTATCCCCCAGAAATGGTCTCACCGGAATACTGACCGGGCAAGCCTGTCAACAAAACTCTCCGCTTTTGGTTCTCCTATATAATCTTCGTACACAACTCCGGAGATCTGCGCGGCGATTCGCTTAAATGCCCGTGTCGCATCGGTTTTAGGATATTTCAGCACACAGGGGTTTTTGTAGGCCGCCGCCCTGCGGACGTTGGCATCTTCCGGGACAACATCGATCACGCGGACGCCTAAAACATCCTCTACACTATTCGAACGGATCTCAGTATGTTCAAGGCCGGCCCGGTTCAGGATCGCACCGTACACGCGTCCTCCCATCACTTCGCAGAGTATCTTGGTCTTCAATGCATCTGCCATTGATGCAAGTTCCGGGTTGACTACGAGAATAACTTCATCGGCAACCGAGAGAGGCACCACACCTTCTTTGGATATCCCGCTCGGGGCATCGATCAGGAGGTACTCGCACCGGTCAACAAGCCGGTGCATCACGTCCTGGAGTTTATCGGGATCGGCCTGCTGGAATCCCTGGAGCGATATGCCGCTTGGCACAACTTTCACACCCCCGGGGCCATCATAAATTGCATCTTCAATATCTGCTTTTCCCGCCAGCACCTCATGCAGTGTGACCGGAATTTCGTCCATGCCAAGGACAAGGGCCATGTTTGCCATACCGATATCGGCATCAAGGATATAGGTCTCACGGCCAAGAAGAGCAAGTGATATCCCGAGATTCACTGTTATTGTGGTCTTTCCCACTCCGCCTTTTCCCGAAGTAATGGTATATGCACGGATCATCAGAAATTCTTAATTGCACTGGTTGGGGCAAGTCATATATATATATATGCTTATTGCAGAGTAACCAGCGCGAAATATGGGGATGGTTACGCACAGTTGGTAAAATAATGATGACACAGGAGAAGTTTAAGAGTAAGATAGGTAAATTTACCGGGAACTTTTGTATCGGTTGTCAAAAAAGGAAAAGCAATATGTATATATGCTTCCATCAGGTATTATCAATTAGATAAGGGTAGTGCAACAGGAGCCGGTTCATGTTGAAAGAGAAGATCTCTGTATTTATCGATAAGATTAAAGCGATTGAAGGGGTTTCGGCATGTGCCCTCGTATCTCGTGATGGGATCATCGCAGGAAAATTTTTCGACCAGGAAATGAATGAACCGTGGTTTGGTGCACTGTCTGCCACCATCCTTGCGTCAGCGGAGTCTGTCGGGAGTTTAATCAAGTTAAAGACCATGGAGTCCGTGACGATCCGCTCGCAGGACACATCCGTTATTGTCATGGGTGCCGGAGAAAATTTCCTTATCACTGCAATAGTCAGACATAAAACTGATGCAGACAAAGTGCATACAGAGATGCAGACAGTTGCCAAAAAGATCGGGGAGGTTATGTAATGTTTACAATACTTGTTGTCGATGACAGCCCATTTATCGTCGATGTCTTTGTTACCATGCTGGAGAGGGGCGGATACCGTACAGTTGCTGCATACGGCGGTGAAGAGTGTTTAGAGATTTTAAAGACAGTTACTCCCGACCTTATCCTTCTCGACATCATGATGGAACCGATGGATGGGTGGGAGACACTTGAAAAGGTTAAGGAAAATCCCGGGACAAAAGATATCCCGGTACTCATGCTCACGGCAAAACAGCTTACTCCTTCAGAAGCCCAAGAATATGGTATCTACATTGAAGATTACGTTTTAAAACCCATCACCCACCGGGAACTCTACGATGCGATCGAACATGTGCTCAATCGCCGGCAGTCCATCAGATCCGATATGGATATGGCAAAACAATCGGGTTTCGATGCAGAGATCATCACCGAATATGCCCGCCTCGCCAAGAGCATCGATGTGAACAAACGCCTAATGAAGATCCTTGAAACCACTTACAACTTCAATGATTCAAAAGTCCGGGTCAGCGATGAGATATCCCGTGCGATAAAGAGCATGGAGATGAATATAAAATTCCAGGATAGCCGGCTCCAGCAGATAAAAGGTGAACTTTCGGGGACGTCTGCAGAAAAATAATCAGTTCCCCAAATTTATTTACATCAATCTATGAATACTATAAGGAAAAATATTATACTGCATCCGGATCTCAGATATTGCCTGTTATTGATGACAAATCCGCTATTTACATTGGATTACATGAGGGACTATAAGCGTGAATGATTCAATTCTGATTGTTGATGACAGCCCCTATATTGTCGATGGTCTAGTAGCCCTTTTAAAAAGAAAAGGTTTCAAACCAATTGCCGCCCATGGGGGGGATGAAGCCATATCCCTTCTCACTGGCAACAAACCCGACCTTATCCTGCTCGATATCATGATGGAGCCGATGGATGGATGGGAGACATTAGAGAAGATCAAGGCAAATCCTGAAACCCATGACCTTCCGGTTCTCATGTTCTCGGCAAAAAAGATCACTCCGGAAGAGGCACAGGAGCATAGCTTAAATATTGAAGATTTTGTCTCAAAACCCGTCAATCCGGCCCAACTCCTTAACTCGATAAAACAGATCTTTGAGCGCCGCAGCAGCGTTAAACTGGAAGCCGGGGTAGCAAAGGATGCCGGTCAGGATGCAGCAATTATTTCCGAATACTCCGCGCTCCGCAAGAGTATCGAAGTGGATAAAAACCTTCTTGAGGTTTTAAAAAATTCGAGTGGCATGAATATTCCCGGCCATGTGGTACCTGAAGAGGATCTCCTGTCGATTAACAAACTCGACCAGAAGATTAAGACTGACGAGATCCGCTTAAAGGAGATCAACGATACGTTTGCAAAAGTGGGCTGACGTTTGGTTGAATCGAATAAAAATAAAGGGAGTATTTATATAGTTTTCTTACATTGTTATAATGCTGTACATCTTATTCCATTTGGGTTCGTAGCTCAGTTCGGTAGAGCGCCTGGCTTTTAACCAGGTGGTCGGGGGTTCAAATCCCTCCGGGCCCGTTGCCACGAGCAATCGTGGGTTTTTTGCGGTGATGCATCTGAGAGGAAATTTGTTTATACGGGAGGGGTTTTTTCATTGAGCGCCAAACTTAGTGTGTTGGACCATGCGATGGTACCAGAACATAAAATTATGAGTGACGAGGAGGTTGATACGCTCCTTAGAACTTACAACATCACTACTGAACATTTACCAAAAATATTCCATGACGATCCAGCAGTCAAATCGATCGGTGCACAAGCCGATAATGTGATACGAATTATCCGTGAGAGCCATACAGCCGGAAGGGCTGAATCGTTCCGTCTCGTGGTAAAGAGACCCAAGAAATAAATCCGGGGGGGTTTTGAGTCTGATTGACAGAAGTATTTTATCGAGGGCGTATTTTTCACGGGAGCATGTTGCGCGCCACCAGCTTGACTCCTATAACTATTTCCTGAAGCACAAATTGCAAAAAGTGGTAAAAGAGACGCAGATTATAGAGACGGATATTGAGAACCGTGGCAAGAACAACGAAGCAGTCTGGGTAGAACTCGGCGAAATAACGGTAAAAAAGCCGCTCGTCCGGGAAGCGGATGGTTCACAGAGCGAACTTTACCCCTGCGAGGCACGCCTGCGCAACCTGACGTATGCAGCCCCAATCCAGCTGGGCTTAACCCTTGTGCATGGGGAAGACCGGCAGGAACCGATCGTTACGACGATCGGACAGCTCCCTGTCATGATCGGTTCAACATCCTGTAACCTCTATGGCATGAATGACGAGCAGCGCGTTGCCAAAGGCGAGGATGCATTCGATCCGGGTGGATATTTCATTGTTAACGGTACAGAGCGCGTGCTCATGACCTTAGAAGACCTGGCGTCTAACAAGATCATGACCGAGTCCACCGAACGGTACAATGAGCCTATCTATGTAGCCAAGGTGTTCTCGCAGTTCAGGGGATACCGTGCACTGGTGGTTGTTGAACGCAACAAGAAGAACCTGCTTGAAGTTTCGTTCCCTTCAGTTGCCGGCCACCTGAAATTTGTCGACCTGATGCGTGCACTGGGTATGATCAATGACCAGGAAGTTGTCAACGCGGTCTCAACTGATGAAGATATCCTGACCTTCATGATGCAGAATCTCGAAGAGAGTGAATGCGACTCGGTTGACGGCGGTATCATGTATGTGGGAAAGAAACTGGCACCCAACCAGACAAAGGATTACCAGCGCAAGCGGGCTGAGTTTGTTCTGGACAACTATCTCCTGCCCCACCTCAACTACTCCATGCCAGCCAACTTAAAGGAAGGTGACGAGGGATACCACGAAATGATTCTCTCGGTCAGGCTTGCAAAGGGCCACTTCCTCGGGCGCATGGCAGAGGCATGTTTCGATCTTGTGCTGGACAAGCGCAGGATCGATGACAAGGACCACTACTCCAACAAGCGGTTGAAACTTGCCGGAGATTTAATGGAAGATCTCTTCCGTATCTCCTTAAACCGGCTGACCCGCGATATCAAGTACCAACTCGAACGCGCCAGCATGCGTCACCGCGATCTCTCGATTGGGACTGCCGTGCGGGCAGATGTGCTGACCGAGCGTCTGCTGCACCCGCTTGCCACTGGTAACTGGGTGGGCGGAAGAACAGGAGTATCACAACTTCTCGATCGCATTGACCACATGGCCGTGCTCTCGCACCTGCGCCGCGTGATCTCACCCCTCTCACGTTCTCAGCCACATTTCGAAGCGCGTGACCTGCACCCGACTCAATGGGGTCGGATCTGCCCGAGCGAAACACCAGAAGGTCCGAATTGTGGGCTTGTCAAGAACTTTGCCCAGATGGTTGAGATCAGCAAAGGTGTTGATAACGAAGAACAGATCCTGCAGATCCTGCACAACCTTGATGTTGAACCGATCAAGGGAGAGTCACGATGAAAAAATCACGCGTGTTTGTTGACGGTGCACTTGTAGGACTCCACAATGACCCAAAAGCACTGGTTGCCAGTATCCGGGCCATGCGCCGCAAGGGAGAAATTGCTCCCGAAGTGAACGTTTCCCACAAGGAATACAACGGCGATGTAGTGATCCTCACCGACCAGGGCCGTGCCCGGCGCCCGTTGATTGTCTTAAAAAACGGAGAACCGATCATCACTGATGCAGATCTTGCAAAACTTGCCAAAAAAGAGATCGATATCAACTGGTTTGTCCAGCGCGGTATGATAGAGTTCCTCGATGCTGAAGAAGAAGAAGATCTTCTCATTGCCATGCACTTTGATAAGATCACACCCGCTCACACACACCTTGAGATCGACCCCTCCCTGATCCTTGGTATTGGTGCAGCACACGTTCCGTTCCCGGAACACAATGCCAGTCCGCGTGTAACAATGGGTGCAGGAATGGTCAAGCAGGCGCTGGGTTTTGGATGCGCCAATATGAAGCTCCGCCCCGATACCCGCGGTCACCTGCTCCACTATACGCAAAAACCGCTCACCCACACCCAGACTTCCGAGCTGATTGGCTCGGATGACCGGCCCGCAGGACAGAACTTTGTTGTTGCGATCATCTCCTATGAAGGCTATAATATTGAAGATGCGCTCATCTTTAACAAGGCATCTATCGAACGCGGACTTGGGCGCTCCCACTTCTTCCGCACCTATGAAGGCGAAGAACGACGGTATCCCGGCGGCCAGATCGACCGCATTGAAGTCCCTGAAGAAGAAGTAGCCGGTGCACACGGCGCTGATTCCTACAAGAATCTTGATGAAGATGGTGTCATCAATCCTGAAACGGTTGTTGCCGAGAAGGATGTACTGATCGGAAAGACTTCTCCGCCCCGGTTCTTGGAAGAACCAACCGGTGAATTGATCGCAGTAGAAAAGCGCCGCGACACCTCTGTAACCATGCGCAGCAACGAGCACGGAATTGTCGACACCGTGATCATCACTGAGGGCGAGAACAGCTCCCGGCTGGTCAAGGTTCGCACAAGAGATCTCCGTGTACCGGAAGTTGGCGACAAGTTTGCTTCCCGGCACGGACAAAAAGGTGTTATCGGTCTGATCGCACCACAGGAAGATATGCCATTTACCGAGAGCGGACAAGTTCCTGACCTTGTGATCAACCCCCATGCAATCCCGAGCCGTATGACTGTCGGTCACATGCTTGAGATGATCGGAGGCAAAGTCGGGTCGCTTGAAGGAAGACGTATCAACGGCACCGCATTCGGTGGCGAGAGTGAGGCAAATATCCGTGCATCGTTAAAGAATCTCGGATTTTCCCACAATGGCCGCGAGATCATGTATGACGGTATCACCGGCAAGCAGTTCAAGGCCGATGTTTACATCGGTGTGATCTACTACCAGAAACTCTACCACATGGTATCGGCAAAGATGCACGCCCGATCCCGTGGACCTGTGCAGGTGCTCACCCGCCAGCCAACAGAAGGCCGTGCCCGTGAAGGCGGTCTCCGGTTTGGTGAGATGGAACGCGATGTCATGATCGGACACGGTGCAGCAATGGCATTGAAAGAGCGCCTGCTCGATGAGTCAGATAAGGTAATGGAATATGTCTGTGCACACTGCGGTATGGTTGCGATGCTTGACCGCAGGCGCAACATGACCCGCTGCCTTGCGTGTGGCAACGAGACCGACATCTACTCGGTTGAGATGAGCTATGCATTCAAGCTCCTGTTAGATGAGATGAAGAGTATGGGAATTGCACCCAGATTGAAATTACAGGACGTGGTGTAAGATGCCATCCCCAAAACGAATTGGACAGATTGAGTTCGGACTGTTATCCCCAAAAGAGATCCGTGAGATGAGTGTGCGCAAGATCATCTGGGCAGACACCTATGATGATGACGGGTTCCCCTATCCCCAGGGACTGATGGACTTAAACCTCGGTGTCATTGACCCCGGTCTCCGGTGCAAAACCTGCGACCAGAAGGCCAGCGAGTGCCCGGGACATTTCGGGCACATCGAGCTTGCAAAGCCTGTCATTCATGTCGGGTATACACGGCTGATAAGAAAACTCCTGCGTGTTACCTGCCGCTCCTGCGGACGGGTGCTGTTAAGCCCAGAAGAGATCGAAAAAGTTGTCGGAACCGAAGATGACCAGACCGGCGACTTACTCTCAGAAAAGGATGTAAAAAAGGAGCGCATCTGCCCCCATTGCGGCGACCAGCAGCTCAAGATCAACTTCGAGAAACCAACAACGTTCTCTGAAGTGGTCATTGAGGAAGGTAAAAAAGTTGAGCACAAGCTCACTCCTGCAGATATCCGTGCACGCATGGAGAAGATCCCTGATGAGGACTTAATCCCGCTGGGCATCAAACGCCCTGATGTTGCCCGTCCTGAATGGACGATCTTAACCGTGCTCCCGGTTCCTCCGGTAACCATGCGCCCGTCCATCATCTTAGAGAACGGACAGCGCTCGGAAGATGACTTAACCCACAAGCTTGTGGATATCATCCGCATCAACCAGCGGTTCAAGGAGAACCAGGATGCCGGCGCCCCTCAGTTGATCATCGAGGATCTTTGGGAACTCTTACAATACCATGTCACTACGTACATGGACAATGAAGTGGCAGGCTGCCCTCCGGCACGTCACCGCAGCGGCAGACCGTTAAAGACTCTTTCACAGCGCCTGAAGGGTAAAGACGGTCGTTTCCGTGGTTCCCTTTCCGGTAAGCGTGTGAACTTCTCATCGCGTACCGTTATATCTCCGGACCCAAACCTCTCTGTTCGACAGGTGGGAGTTCCAAAGGCAGTTGCAAATGAGATGACCATTCCAGTCCGTGTCACCATCCATAATATTGACGAGCTCAAGCAGATTGCAAGGACCGGACCAGTACGCCCGGATGTTAATTCACCCTGTGGTGCCAACTATGTAATCCGTCCCGACGCAAGGCGTCTCAGGCTCGCTGAAGGCAATCTCGATACGGTTGCCGATATGATCGAACCCGGCTGGACTGTCGAGCGGCATCTCCGGGACGGCGATGTTGTGCTTTTCAACCGTCAGCCTTCACTGCACCGCATGAGCATCATGGCACACCGGGTCAAGGTCATGGAAGGCAAAACATTCCGGCTCAACCCGGCTGTCTGTCCTCCGTATAACGCTGACTTTGATGGCGATGAAATGAACATGCACGTACCGCAGACTGAAGAGGCACGTGCGGAAGCAACGATTCTTATCTCTGTGCAGGAGAACATCCTCTCCCCACGTTTCGGTGGCCCCATCATCGGTGGTATACATGACCACGTTTCAGGTATCTTCATGCTCACGCACGATATGCGTTGGTTCAAAAAAGAAGAAGCCCTCTACCTGCTGCGGTACACACGCGTCGAACGCATGCCCCCACCGGGTAAAGTTGAGGAAGGAATAGAATACTGGAGCAACAAGCAGGTATTTTCAGTAATCCTTCCCGAGCACCTCAACATGGTCTTCCAGGCAAGTTCCTGCCAGAACTGCGATGTCTGTAAAAAGGAGCTCTGCGAACGGGATGCGTATGTCCGGATCTTTGACGGAATATTAGAGTCAGGCACCATCGACAAGAAAGCGATCGGTGCATTTGATGGGCAGATCGTCAACCGTATCATCCGCCAGGAAGGCATGAGCCGGGCTACCGACTTCATCGATGACATGACCAAACTCTCGATCCGTTCGATCATGTTCGATGGTTTCTCGTTTGGTATCGATGACGAGGATTTGTCCAAAACCGAGTATGGCCAGATCGAAGAAGTGTTAAAGAATGCATCCCTCGATGTTGACCGCCGTATCAAGATCTATGAAGACGGGCAGCTCGAACCCATGCCAGGGCGTACCGTTGAAGAGACCCTCGAGATGCAGATCATGCAGGTGCTTGGTAAAGCCCGTGACCTGACTGGTGAGATTGCAGGCCGGCACCTTGGTCTGGGCAACAGCGCAGTGTTAATGGCAGTTTCTGGTGCCCGTGGTTCAATGCTCAACCTGACGCAGATGGCCGGTTGTATCGGCCAGCAGTCGGTTCGTGGTGAGCGTATCGTCCGTGGTTACGATGACCGTACACTCCCGCACTTCCGGAAAGGAGAGCGTGGGTCGGATGCACATGGTTTCATCCAGCACAGCTACAAGGGCGGGTTAAACCCGACCGAGTTCTTCTTCCACGCAATCGGTGGCCGTGAAGGTCTCGTGGACACGGCCGTTCGTACGTCCCAGAGCGGATACCTCCAGCGCAGGTTGATCAATGCGCTTCAGGATCTTAAGGTAGCGTATGACGGAACCGTACGGACAACCGGTGGCAGGATCATCCAGTTCGAATATGGTGAAGATGGCACTGATCCGACCAAGAGCGCTTTTGGCGACCCGGTCGATGTCAAGGGTATTGTTGAGAGTATCTTAAAGGAGGCAGCCTGATGACGTTACCCGAGAAGTACGAGAAGAAAGTTGAAGCTGCAGACCTTCCGGTCAAGACAAAAGACCAGATAAGGAAGTTCTTATCCGAAAAAGAACTCACCGATACCAAGTTCAAGCAGATCCTTGATCGCGTGATCAAGGAGTACAAGTCCACCCGGATTGAACCCTGCGAGGCAGTCGGTGTGATTGCCGCCCAGTCCATTGGTGAGCCCGGTACGCAGATGACTATGCGTACGTTTCACTATGCAGGTGTCGCTGAAATCAACGTTACCTTAGGTCTGCCGCGTCTCATTGAGATCATGGATGCAAGAAAAGAGCCCAGCACCCCGACCATGACGGTATTTCTTGAAGAAGATTACCGCAATGACCGTGACCGGGCCCGCGAAGTGAGCTGGCAGATTGAGGCTGCACCCCTTCATGAGTTTGGCGATATAACCACCGACATGGAGAACATGCATGTGGTTGTGCACCTGAACACCAAGGTCTGCGACAAACGTAAAATCTCACCGGATGAGATTATGGAAGTCGCGCCCAAAAAGATCAAAGACCGGCGGCACTATCGTGACTTCGAGCACGCGGTTGATGAGGATAAAGCGACCCTCATCTTCTCGCCAAAAGACAAGGAGAGTTACCAGAATCTCTTCCAGCTGGCAGAACACGTAAGAAAAGTGGTTGTTCAGGGTATTGATGACATCCTGCGTGTCGTCGTAAGGAAGGAGGGCGGGGAGTATATACTTTATACTGAAGGCTCCAACCTTAAAGACGTATTTGATGTAGCTGGTGTGGACACTACGCGTACCCGTACCAATAACATCAGTGAATGCGCAAATGTGCTCGGTATCGAGGCAGCCAGAAATGCGATCATCTTCGAAGCGGTATCCACACTCAATGAGCAGGGTATCTTGGTTGATGTCCGTCACCTGATGCTTGTTGCAGATATGATGTGCATGGAAGGCGAAGTCAAACAGATTGGACGGCATGGAATTGCTGGCGAGAAAGAGAGTGTTCTTTCGCGTGCAGCATTCGAAGTGACGGTCAATCACCTGCTTGATGCGGCCGTTGCAAATGAAGTAGATGAACTGAGCGGCGTTACCGAAAATGTCATTGTCGGTCAGCCGATCCAGCTCGGTACCGGCGATGTTAAACTTATCGCAGTCAGACAACACGACAATTAAAATTTTACGAGGAATTGTACATGGATTTTAATGCATCACTAAGAAGGGCCATAAAGACCGGAAATGTAATTCTTGGCCAGAACAACACAGAAAAATGCGTAAAAGAAGGCAAAGCCCAGATGATCGTTATTGCAGGGAACTGCCCGGCAGCCTTCAAGGCAAAAATTACTGCTACAGAGAATCTCTTCATTCATACCTTTGAAGGGTCCAGCGTTGCGCTCGGAAAAGCCTGCGGAAAGCCGTTCATGGTGAGCACGCTTGCGATCATCAGCCCCGGCGAATCAGATATCCTGTCCTTAAAGAGGGCATGATAATATGGGCGAAGTAATACTTACCGAAGACTGTATGCGCCTGATCTCTCAGTTTGAGAGCCTGACTGGTGCAGGAAGCCGTGATTGTGTGATGGATGACCGGAACGCCCGGCTCATCTTTGTAATAAATCCCGGTGATATGGGGCTTGCAATCGGTAAGAAGGGAGCTTCGATCAAGAAGGCTTCCGAAGTGATGGGAAAGAAGATCGAAGTAGTTGAGTACAACAACAATGTCGAGCAGTTCATCAAGAACTGTTTCTTACCAGCGCAGGTCACTTCGCTGCTCTTTGAAGGCGAACCCGGCGAGCAGACGGTGCAGGTCGAAGTCAGCGACGCAGACCGTGGCATTGCAATTGGAAAGGACGGAAAGAACATCTTTAAGGCAAAGAAACTTTCCCAGCGCCATTACGATATTATTGATGTGCAGATCCTCCAGAAGCCGACAGATGATCAGCCGGCCGATGAGCAGGCTCAGTTATAATTTTCTTTTTTTGATTTATTAAAATCGTTCAGGAAGATGGCATCTCTTAATCATACGCTAAAGTAATTCATTTTCCACGGATTTGGAATTGGCCGCCCCATCGTTCTGGCAGTGTGCAGCCAGAGATCGATTGCAATCCTGAGTTCGTGCAAGGCAGTCTCCACTTTTTTCCCAAACGCCGAGCATCCCGGTAATTCCCGCACGAGACCGATAAACCCCTCATCCTCATTGCTGTAAAATATTTCCAGTGCGTATTTTTGCATCGTCATTCTTTCAATTACTGTGCGATATCATCTATCAATCCTGTCCGAGGAAAAAAATAAAAAAACGGGCTTGGAGGGATTTGAACCCTCGACATCCGGGTTAGAAGCCCGGCGCTATGTCCAAGCTAAGCCACAAGCCCCCTTGGTGCCTGATAACTACGTTCTTTAGGATAATTAATATGATTCATGACCGGCAAACAAAAACCAAGCGGAATAAAACATCCTGATCCTGACCTCGATTGGACCAGCCACCAAAAAAAAGGTATGGACTACCCACGAATGATTATCCTTTTTTAATCGCCATCAGGTCGTTGACCTCATCAATGGTCTCACCATAGAGGTTGAGGGCACGGTATGAGACCTTTCCGTCAGCGGCCGTGATGAGGAGGTAGTGCTCCTGGAGGGACAGATCAAAACCTGCTGAGGGGTCCGGCTGAGATTTCCACCATTCTGTCCATGGGGAGGGATTGACCGGTGAATAACTTGGGCCTCCTGCACATCCAGCCACAAGGTACCAGGTCGGGTACTGTACCGGCAGTGGGCTTTTTTGCTCGTCTTTGTCGATGATGCCATTACGGTTCACGTCGTCTACCGATGGAATTCCCGCCGGGACCTTGTCACTGATAAGTGTCCGGGAGTAGATATGCTCGTGCGAATTGATCACTGCTGCCACTTTTGATGAGTTGCCGATAGCAAGGGCAAGCCTATTTCGCGTTTCGATGAGGCCGGCTTTTTCCGGAACCATTTTCCCATCTTTGTAGGTGTATGCCCGGGTATTATCGTTTCCAAACCTCCACATGGGTGCATCAGCAAATGTCGGGAACAGCCCGCAATGGGCAAACACGAATACATATTTGACCGAGGGATCCTTTTCAGCCTTTTTCAATTCATTCTCGATCCAGACCATCTGGTCATCCATGATGTACCCGTATGGAGCGCCACCGAATTGCCGGGTCTCCGGGTTCTTCCAGTCGGTTTCGATGGTAGCCCAGTAATCATTATTGACCGAGATTAACCTGATCGGGCCGTACTGGACCGTGTAGACGGACTCGTTGTAGCTGGGTCTTTTAGGATCGGATGGTACCGGGGCATCGATTGGATTTGTGAATGCTTTTGCAAAGATCGCCTCTGAACTCCTGGTTTCGTAGGGCATTGCATCTACTTTTACAATCGTTGTTTTCCCTGCACTCTCATTTTTGAACTTATAGATGTCATAGATGAGTTCGTGGTTTCCCATGCCGGTATAGACCGGGCGCGAGTTCCAGAATCCGGCCATACACTGTTTGAAGGCATTGAACTGGGTTGCGTAATCGGCATCTGACATGGTGTAACCATCCACAAGATCGCCTGCGAGGATGAAAAACTCGGCATCGCTCGCATATGCCTTTGCAGAGATCATGTCAAGCGTGCCATAATTCAAGCCCATGAAATTATTCAAAAATCCACCATATCCCTGGCGGGAGTCCCCGGCTGCGGCAAAGGTAACACGGGTCTCGTTTGGCAGGGGAGCGGCCCGGAACCTGAACTCCGGAGTTGTAAGGTTGCTCATCGTTACCCGGTAGGTATAATCCCTGCCAGGGGAAAGAGCGGTCAATAAAATTTCATGGTTAATCGACGGAGGACTTAAAAAAACCCTTCCGTCCGAGAGCTGGAGCTGGGCCGGAGCCGCTTCGCTTGCGGTAAAGGCGATAGTAGCCTCATCCGGTCTCCTGCTGTCAATGCGGTTGATGAACGGACCGCTGGTCAGCCAGGGAACCTTGTAAAAACCGGTCTTGTTCTGGACAAACCCGACGATTGTATCATATCCTCCGATGAGACTGCCATTATATGCAAGGATCACCCTGACTGAGATCGCCCCGCGATCTGTCCATCCTTCAGTGTTGTGCTCGCTGTTGAGGAACGATTCTACCGGGATGACAGCGTTTCCCTGCACAATTTTTGCATCGTTTAAGAACCGTTTGTACCGGTATTTTGTTTCACCGGGTTGGTAAGGGTACGGGCCGATATAGAGCATTCCATTGACTCTGGATGGATCAATTTTCCTACCATCTAACAGGCGACCGGTAGCAGAGATATTAAAATTGAGGCCCTTCTCTCCGTCAGTTATGCTTTTTTGCAACATCTCTACAGAGAGGGAATTAACAAATGTTGAATAGTCCATTTCCGGATCCCGCGGATCAGTTACCCTGACACCTTTTTCCAGTGCAGCGAGATCTATCGGGAGATTCTCTGTTGTTAACCGGGGATGGGTGGGGGAAACAGCCGTGTCTTTTTGTATGAATACAGTCAGGACTGTAAGAAGAATCAGAAGAATAAAAATAAGGATAATAAGAATGGGAATGACCAAATCCCGTTTCTGCGGTTTAGGAGAATGAAACCGGCTCATAGAAAGTATGTCGTCAGTTAACCTATAAATGGAATATGTATTGTTGTCATTCGAAAGCGTGCCGGTAACTGCTCTATTACCTGCATTTACTCTCTTTAAGATAGATCAACCGGATCTCCGTAAACGTGGCTGCGATTTTTGTCTGGTTATGGAGGGCTGTCAATGGCGGTTAATGAGATGAGAAAAAGCCGGTTGTAAAACAGCCGGGCTCTTTTTTTCACAAAAGCGATTTGATAAAATTTATCAAATGATGATACGTAATAGTTTTCATTCGGTTGAATAATCGGGAAGTCTGACATGAAAAAAAACTCTATCTTGGTATGTGCGATAATCCTTTTTACTATGGTTTTCCTGGTAGCTCCGGTGGCGGCGGATAAGTACGTAGTAACCTCGAATTCTTACGCACCTGTTGCCGGGACTGATGTGATTATAGCAGCCCAGCTAAGCTTTGATAATAACACTGCGAATGCAACGGCAGGGAATGTAGTTACCTGGTCAAAAACAGGTACCGGTGGTTCTTTTTTGGCAAATACTAGTACTACCAACGGGGCTGGTTTCGCTACGGGGACATTCACGACTGGCTTATTGGCTGGCACTGTATACACTATTACCGGAACTGATGAGGGCTCATCAACCGGGACCAGCACTGCTATTACCACAGTCGCGGGTGCAGCAACGCAAATTGCAGTGAACGCAGGAAACAACCAATCAGCTCCCGTGAGTACAGCAGTAGCTATCCCACCAAGTGTCATTGTCAAGGATGTGAATAACAACCCGGTGAGTGGGGCACCCGTCAACTTTGCCGTACCTACGGGAAGTGGCTCAATATCAGGGTCCTCAGCAACGACTGGTTCGAATGGTATAGCAGCAGTAGGGAGCTGGGTACTGGGTTCAACGGCCGGAACGCATACCCTGACAGCAACAAGCGGATCGCTGACAACAGCTTTTACTGCAAATGCAACAACAGCAACCGAAACAACAACCACAACGACCCCCACCCCTACGCCCACCCCCGCATTGAATTCAACCGCAAACGGCAGCATATATGTTCAATCCACCCCCACCAGTTCAAAGGTGTTTCTGAATAATGTCTATCAGGGATATACCCCGATGACACTCTATAACGTCACCCCCGGTTCCCCATTGGTAACGGTGCGACGCTTAGATTACAATGACTGGTCACAGAATGTTGTTGTGACTGCCGGGAATACCACTTCTATAAGCGCCTCGCTCGTTCTCGCTCCAGAGGTGACCACTGCCACGGTCACCGCACCCCAAACAACCGCAACAACGGTAAAAACCACGGCAAAGTCTACAGTAAAAGTCCCCACACCATGGCCGAGTGCCACTGCGACACCGGCCCCGGCCTCGCCCGTTGGGGTTCTTGTGATTCTTGGAGCGGTTGGCATTGGTTTTGTCGTACTCAGGAAATTGTAAACACTTTTTTTTTAAAAAATTACCAAGGGTTACACTCCCCATGTAATGACCATTTTAAATTTTAGGTCACGTTGCTTTAAAATAAGGAGGACACCCCAGCAGATCGTTTGGGAATGTGATTCACGATTGCCCTATACCGCAATAATCTGATCCGGGAATTGGACTGTTGTCTCGTCGCACGTTGCCTTGGTGTTTAATATCAGCGTCTGCCGGATACATTTGGACGCAAGAAATCCGCAATCCGCATTGATAACGATCGGTTCACTCTTTGATTCCCCGCTGGCAATATTTCCAATGCATTTTCTGAAGGAGGGCTCGCCGTTCAGAGATATCAGGTCGCCTCCGCTATTGGACAACACGATGGAGATGCAGACGTTGTGCGCCGTCTTATTGCCCGTATTGGTGATGGATGGTGTCAAATGACGGCAGGTCAACCCGCATTTCTCCTGGGATCCTGCATCAATAACAAAATCCACTGGCTTTATTACAGGTGAGTTATCGACAGGTTGCATATTGGCTTGTGGAACCAGTTGTGAACCGGTGGGGCCGAGAGAATTTTCCACAACCGCTGGTGAGGTGGTTGCACCGCTTGCGGGTGAGAGGGTTGTACTACTGCCAGACTGTGATGGAACAAGGAACACGACTGCAATGACACTGATGATTACAATAGCGATTAAGATGACAATCGCCATCATCACCTTTTTTTTCGATAGTGTGGATACGGGTTCTTTATTTTCGAGAGGATCGTGAGGTGTCATGCAGTGATTCCATGTTTTTGTATCTGTATTTCTTTACATTGGCAATGATACTTTAATAATATGCTAATCAGGTCGTCTCTTTGACGGTCCGACACCGGGACTCATTCCCGCTATGGAGCAAAAGCAGGTGATAGTAGAAGTTACCACTTCTAATTTTATAGGGGGATACTATGTTTTTTAAGGCTCAATTTGAGCCATGATTATTGCAAGTTTTCTCGTTTCGATGTCGGTGTTCATCGCAGTGCATTCTGCTACACACATTCTCATCCTCAGGGACTTTTGCCATCAAAGCTCCCAATGGCGTGGCTCTGTCGTCAATGCTGGAATATGATCTTGTGACACGACCAACAATTTCAGGTGTCCTGAATCACTGGGCTCTACAACCGGATTGGTTTTGTGAAATCCTCTCAGTCTTTGCTGCCAATAAAAAAATCGGTTATCATCCCGCGTGATAACACGATGACTTGAGCACTTCTACTTCCGTTGGCAGCATGAGCCCTTCGTGGAATACCGTTTTGATAACCGATGAAGCGCAGTACTTTACCTGCACACGGGCAGACATCCGCTCCCGCTCTTCAAAATACGAGCCATGGTTGAACTCCACGATTCGCTTCATCGAGATCGTAGTCGAGAGCACATAGACGCAGATCCCAGCATCGCTCGGGCTTAAGTCTGCCAGATCGATTGATGTCATAAACAGATGTGTTTCAGGGCCCGGTTCTACTGATGCAATAGTCACGATATTATGGGCGCTCTGCAGCTCGATCGTGCGGGGTCTTCCGCTTTTGAGATCCTTGATAATTTCAGGAGAAATTCCGGTTAACGCAGCGCATCTCATCGCAGTCACCCGTACATAATCAGATCTTTTTTCGGTGATTGTTCAGCGGACTGCTGTACTTCATCGGAGATCTTTTGCATGCTCTGCTCGATCTCTACTGCCTGGTCGATGAGGGGCTGCATATCAAGGCCAAGATTGTACATCTTGTTGAGCACTTCGATAGTGGCAGCCGATGAGCGCGGATCGGGGGCATTTACCGTCTCTCCCAAAAGGCCATATGCAGGAATACCACGGGCTTTACATTCCGTCAGGAGACTGGATGCAATTCCCGAGATACTCCCAATCGGCAGCAACAGCGTGTGTTCCTCGATCCGCTTGAGTGCTTCTTCTGTTGTCGCAACACCAAATACACGTTTCTCCGGTTCGTTGGTGATGATTCCGGCAATCGTGAGCACCTCTTTAGGGTTGAACTGTTCTAACCAGTTGACAATATCGCGTGAGGTCTCGTAGCAGATCATGGGATGGATCGGGATATCTGCAACTATAGCCGCGATATCGTTTTTAAGATAAATCCGAACCGGGTCATTGATCACGCCTTTGTTCATCATCGCTAACGGTGGAAAAAACTTTGAAGTCATGGTGCCGATCTGCTCAAACCCCAGCTGATCGACCATATATTGCAGCGCGATTGTACCGACAAGCCCGCTCCCGGGAAAGCCAATCAGCACCGAAGTATTATCAGAGGGAATCGGTTTTGATATGACATTGATATCTTTTTTCGGTATCATCTCAATCAGGTCATTGCGGATAGTGTCGAGACGTGAAACGATCTCCGTTTGAGACACATGGGCGTCTTTCGTCATTAGATTAACATACACGCACTACCTAAAAAATAGTATGCAGGAGTACCCAATCAAACGCGGGATGACAAAAGATCTCGAAACCCGGATCTTTGCTGAACTAAAGACATGTTTTGGTGTAGAACCGGAAAAGACTGCCAAAGGATACAAGATAAAGTACGGGGCGCTCAAACGACTCGATGTAACCCCGGGTAAAGATGGAAAGTCAGTTATCATCGACACCGAATCGGACATGAAGGTGAGCGATGAAGTGATCATTGATACGAACAAGCGCTTCAGGAAATACCTTGATGTGATCACTGGTTTCTCCACCAAAGAACGGGTGAAACGGGCAAAGAGTCCGGTAGAGGAATAATATTTACATGGTCATCTGTGAAGCGTGCGGAAAGGATGTACTGGAAGGTAACAGGTTCTGTACATCCTGCGGTGCAGTCATCACACGGCCCCCCATTTATTCCGGCACTGCAGTTACGGAAGAAGAGACAGAAAAATCCGGCGGGCTTGTCTCGTGGAGCAAGAAGATCCCGCTGATTACAAACCCGTATCTCGTACTGCAGTGTATCTTCATACCATTCGGAATTGGGGTTGTGTGCGGCATTTTCTTCTCCCTTATCACTGGCGGAGAATGGGCGATGCTCACCCTGTTTCTTATCCTCGGCGCCGGACTTTCTGTGCTATTTCTCATCATCATGCTTGTGCTCCAGATTTTTACGGGCGGCGGTCTTGAGACGGAATTTTTCATCAGTGATGAGGGTGTTGCCCACAAAGCCGGGAGCACGACAAAAACCCTCAACCGGGTTTCTGCCGGTGGTTCAGCAGTTCTGGGCTCAATGTCAGGCAGCGGTGCCGGGCTCCTTGCGATGTCGCAGGAGAACAACATGCTCGCGTGGGAAGAGGTGCGGTATGTATCCGTATACCGCAGTGTGCGTAGTATTGTTTTCCGGTCAAAATACCTGGTAAGTCCCGTTGTTCTCTACTGTACCGACCAGAATTTCTCAGAAATCCTTGCTATGGTTAAAAAATATGCGCCTGCCATAGCGACAGCCCGGTTCTGATTTTACGGCTTTTTTCCGGTTGTTGTCCGATCGAAATGGAATGCTCTTTATGTACAACGTTCAACCACTCTGTAGTGATCAGTATGCCATTCTGTCCTGAATGTGGAAAACCCGTAGCTCCTAATGCAAAATTCTGTCGGATCTGTGGGGCATCCCAACTGGATGATGCCCAGACCATTCCGGTGTCTACACCGGTAGCTGCACCAGCACCGGTTGTGTCCCCCCCTCAACCTCCGCAACCCCCACGACCCATACCCCCTGCCGTTCAGCCGGTACCGCAATCCGTCTGCAACTCATGCGGCAGTCCCCTCTCTCCATCAGAGAAGTTCTGCGGTATCTGTGGATCACGCGCAGGTCAAATCACTCCGGCTGCTCCCCCGACACCCCCGTCAGCAACCCCGGTATATGTACCTGTACCTGCTCCCGCCCCATCACCGTTCCAGCAACAACTGCCGGTGATGAGCGAGTCTGCAGGAGTCCGGACCTGCAAAGCCTGTGGAAACATCATCAAACCCGGCGATAAGTACTGCAGCAAATGCCTTGTTATAGTGCGGGACAACCCCCCACAGGCAGCAGCACCGGTCCGCTCTCCTGTGCAACCTTCCACAGCAGCTGCTCCCGGCACCTATGTATGTGCATCGTGCGGCAGCCCCATCACCGGCACGGAAAAATTCTGCGGTATCTGCGGTGCAACAGTAGCTGCCAGGGCCCCTGCACCCGCACAACCCCAACCAGTCCAGAAAACCTGCAGTGCGTGTGGAGCTCCGGTCAATGACACCACAAAATTCTGCGGGGGGTGTGGAGCGCCTGTTGGCGCATCCTTTCGCCCCGCCAGGGTAGGGCCACCAGCCCCGGATTACGGTGTTGCACCCACAGTACCGCAGGGTGGAGAGCAGGTTATTGGTGTGATTGGCAATGCCCGGAAGATGAAAATGCTGGGCGCTGCATGGGATACCTATGCGCTGGTGGTCACCGATCGCCGCATGATTCTTGCCCAGATCACCGCAGACATGCTCAACGCTGCTTACAAGGAAGCAGCAGAAAGGGCAAAGGCAGAAGGCAAGGGATTTTTAGGACAGATGGCACACCAGATGACTGTTGCTTTCCAGTACTGCCAGAAGTATGAAACCATGCCGCCTGAGTTTGCCTTGGCAGAAACAAAAGGGAACCGGGCGATAGAGAATATCCGGATCTCTTCAATCGATATGAAAGAGAAACCGAACAGGGACACAATTGAATTTGCCGAACTCATCATGACCGTTCAATCCGCTGACGGGAAATTTGAGTTTCATATCGGTGAGGATGATCGTTTCATCAATATTCTTAAGACCGCTTATGCTGACAAGGTGCACATGCCGTTTGGGTACTTCAAGGCCGGCGGGGTTCGGATCAAATTTTTCTGATCTTTGTTTCTCTTTTTTTAAAAAGAATAACTCGAAGTGTCGAGACTATGGTCACGGTTATCCGGTGAGAAATGCCGGACAGGGGGGTAAATTTCGGATGTTACAATGGAAAAACCGTGAATAATTACCACCACACATTCTTGCTCTCCCAGTGACGAAGCGAGCTCGAGTTGGCAACATAATCCAGCATCTTCTTTGATGCGCCCATCTTTTCCAGCACCCCAAACTGGTACCTGATACAGTCATTTTCCGCGGCTTCTCCGGTGTATATTTCAACAGGGACGGGGGCACCGGGGTGGATATTTTCATAATCATGGTATTGCCGGGAATGGCAGGAATCATGGGCAATGGCTCCGGCGTACCACATGGTTCCCGCATTACGGGTAACTTTTCCCACCCTGAACCGTGGTGTGTCCTCCCCCGGGTACATGGCGCTCCATACGTCCCGGCATTCAATGATACCAATGTATTTTGTTACCAGCAGGAAATCTTCGTGGGCCTTTGTATCCAGTAAATCAAGGGCGTGCACGGTCTGCAGTGAACAGTTGACGTCAACATCCCCTTCAAATTTTATGCCATTGTATTCATAGGGAAACCCCACGGGAATCATCGTTACCGTGGGAATAAACGGAGTTATTGTCGCTGTCGGTGTTAGTGTACCTGTAGCGTATGGTGAATGGGCTATGCACCCTGAAGTCACCGAGATAATGAGGACGAGGAGGAACAGCGAACCGGGGGGACTGCCCATGAAGATACATCGATATTCAGTGAAATAAATTGATCGAACCTGCAACATCCCTTATGAATCACAAACTTGGTGGGACAAAGTCTATGATATTTTTCCGGTTTCCTCCCCGCCCACATCATTCATTAACGAGATCTGGATCGCCTCATCAAACTCCCGGGTCAGTTTGTTGTAATACACGGCCTGTACCTCAATGGGATCTGTGCATTCCGGGTCTGCAATGAGTTGGAGGGTTACACCTTTCTCTTCGCCATGGGGAACCATGAAGGGCTTTGGAATCCGTAAAGTTTCACACCCATTGACACTCAGGCTGATATTATAGGCAAAGGATTTCCCGGTATTTTTGATCAGCAGGTCAATGGTATAATGGCCGGTGGGATTTTTTTTAACACTTGTGCAAATAATCTCGATCCATGGATTCAGAGCGCCTAATTCTTCCTGTGCTTCTAAAAACCCGGGGTTGATCTCCATTGCCCTTACATAACATTCGTAGGCTTCAAAATTTTTCCCAGCCCTGTCAAGAATTACAGCTTTTCGCATCAGGATACTGACGTTTTTATTGTCAATGGCCAGCGCCTGATTATAGCATGCGAGGGATTCTGAATATTTCCCGACTTTTTCAAGCACCATACCTTTCGCAAAAAGGGTATCTTTGTCCCGCGGGTCGAGACCCAGTGCGCGATCAAAGAGATGGATGGCTTCATCATCCCTGCCAAGATGTTCAAGAACAATACCCTTGCTATAGAGCGCTTTCTCATGGTTCGGGTTTAAGGAAATGACCTGACCAAACGAGGCCAGAGCCTCTTCAAATTCTTCCATTGATTCAAGGATCGTTCCACGGTTATACCAGGCAGATACGTTACGGGGATCTTCTTCTACCGCCTGCTCGTAGGCTAAAAGAGCCTCTTTACTTTTCCCGAGTTTCTGGAGGGCAACTCCCTTGTTGTACCATGCCAATACATTCTTTGGGGTCTTTTCAAGGCAACGGGTGAATGCTTCATTAGCTTCTTTGTAATCATTATGGTTCATGAGAACAACGCCCATTGCATAATAGACCTCAGGATCTTCCATGCCAAGGGAGAGCACCTTTCGGTATGATGCAATCGCTTCAGCGGTATTTCCAGAAACCTGCAAGATACTTCCCAAGTAGAACCAGCACAGGGCATTGGATGGATCCAGATCGAGGATTCTATTATAGATCTTTACTGCCTGTTCACCCGACCCCATTTTCCGGTACAAATCGGCCATACTTGTCAGCATCGGAATATTATCAGGTGCGATCTTTTCTATGGTTTTGAATGCCGTAAGTGCGTCAATGAATTTTCCCTGTCGCACTAGTATATCCCCCTTTCCGCACCAGGCATCCAGGCTCTCTGGATTGAGTTCTATTGCCCTCTCAAATGGCCACATCGCCCCTTCATGCTTTCCCCATTCAATAAGGGTGATTACGAGTTCCTTAATCACCTCAGGATTGCCCGGGTTGCCTTTTTGCGTTTGTTCAAACACATCGATGGCTAGCTGGTACTTCCCCCGTTTTCTGAATGTCCGTCCCTTCCTGATCCAGCCCTCAATACAATACGGGTTGATGGAAAGTGCTTGGTTGAGCGGGAGCAGTGCATCTTCATATCTCCCGGCTCTTTCGAGGACAGTGCTTTTGTTCAGCATCGTGAGGATATTATGAGGAATAACCGGAAGGTCAGGGCTTAACGCAAATGCGTTTTCATATGCTAAAGCGGCGTCATCATCTTTTCCCAGGGCAAGGAGAGCTACACCTTTGTGGTACCATGCAAGGGAATTTTGTTGATTTGCCGCGATTAACTGATCAAAAAAAACGAGAGCGTCTTCATAATTCCCGGCAGCCCCCAGTGCAATTCCCCGGTTGATGGCAGCATTAATATTTCCGCGGTCCAGGGTAAGTGCCTTATCAAATGAGGCGATTGCCTCTAGGTATCGTCCGAGATTTCCCAGTGCCAGTCCCCGGCAGACCAGAAGGTCTGCATTATCGGGTTCGAGCTCTAATCCCTTATTGAAACTCTCAAGTGCCTTATTGCAGTTACCGATTGACCACTGGTTCTGTCCACGTTGTATCCAGAAAATTCCCTTTTTTTGGTCATTCTCTGCAGCCCCGGTGGAACCTACCGGTGCCGTAGGGAGAGCGTGTTCATTCGGATGCGGGTTTTGCGACCCGGATTTTGGGTCATCGTGACCGAGAAGTTTATTAAAGAAGCTCAAGAGGATTATTACTCCAAGATATTGGTATATGTGTGATTGTTGCAGGGCAATAAATAATGTTTAGTTTATTTCTTTAGCGTTTGAGGCACACCCTCTAAAAAGTACAAGTGTTTTTTAACCCGTGTGAGATGTTTACTCTGTGGAACAATTTTTTTTGTACTGCCGCTATTGCTTCCACCAAACAATCCCTTTTAGGACAACACGGGTAAAAAAGAGATTATTCAATAATGATCGCCGGCTTAAACGGCAGGGCTGTTGCCGCTTTTATATGGATACCGTTTTCGGCATCGGTGATATGCACCGGCACCCCGAACTCATGTTCGAGGAATGCCTGTGCGGCTTCAAAGACTGCATGCTCGTTGATCGGCTCTTGTGCAAGTGGCGCAACAACCTGCGGGGGGAGGCGGTGGATGAGCGTGGTGCACTGCCGGGCTGCATCCGTTGCCTCTTTGCCACGCTTCTTCATGGAGTCATCCTTCATAATCTCCTTGATCACGGTGTTGCGATCCGCTGATTGTGCAATTGTTCTGAAGATGTCGTGCTTCCATTCAGGCGCAAGTGCGATGGTAATTGCCTTTGGTGTGATCTGGATCAGCTTCATAATCGACTCGATATCCTCAACCGTGCGGGAGAGCAGTTCTTCTGAGAGTTCTACCCGTGGGCTGATGAGTTTCTTATCGGCAACCGGCCACGGGGCAAACGAGACGAGTCCTTCTCCTGCCATTTCCTTCCACAGGTGCTCGCCCGTGAACGGGATAAACGGCGAAAGGAGCCGGATCCAGACGGAACAGAGTGTGTGCAGTTCCCGGCTGCCATCGCAGTTCTCCGGCAGCCTGCGGCGGTACCACTTCAGGTCCGTCTCGATGCCGAACCAGGCTTCCTGGAGTGCCTGCCGGGTCTGGAAGTTGTTGAGCGCTTCGGTGGTTCGCTCGATATGCGACTGGAGCCGGCTTACGAGCCACTTGTCGATGTCGTGCGGTTCGCCGCTGGCACCTTTTAGTTCCATAATCGTTGAATAGAACCGCTCGATCTGTTTCTTTGTCGAGATGACAAGTTCGTTTCTCCAGTCAAAGTCCTGCCACGGTTCGGCGCTGCCCATTAAGAACATGCGTACCGTGTCGGCACCGAATTCTGCCACTGCATCTTCGAGCAGGAATACATTGCCTTTCGATGACGACATCTTTGCGCCGTTTAAAAGTCCCATGCCAAATACGACCATGCCTGCCGGGAGTTTGTCTTTTGGGAAGATTGAGACATGGTGGAAGATCTGGAAGGTTAAGTGATTGGAGATGAGATCCTTTGCCGAGAACCGGTAGTTATACGGGTACCAGTAGAGGAACTCGTTGCGCATAACATCGAGTTTCTTTTTCTCGGGCAGGTCTTCGGATTTTTTGCCGAGGAAGATATAATCAAAGACTTCGGGCGTGAGCAGTTTGGGATCGATATCGCGGATCTTGTGGGCGATCGTATAATAGGCCATGTAACAGGTTGAGTCCGAGAGCGGTTCGATCAGCTGGGTAGTGTCCCACGGGAAGCGGGTGCCAAGTCCGACGCGGCGGGTGCAGGCCCAGTCCTTGAGCCATCCCACCGTGCGGTCGAACTCTGCCCGGACTTCGGCGGGGACGAGTGCCATGTCCCCGAGTTGGTCGCTCACCTGTTGCTTCCATGCCGGATCGCTGTATTTTAAGAACCACTGGTCGTGCAGGATCTTGACCCGGACCCGGTTGCCGCACCGGCAGATGACCGGGCGCTGGTCGAACTCGTACATGATCGCAGAATCGTACTTCTCGACCATGAGGGCAGCGACATCGTCCCTTGCAACCCGGACGGGTTTTCCGCCGTATTTCTCGAAGAGTTTTCCCTTCGAGAACTCTGCGGAATAGATCTCCTGCGTAAGTGCGTCCATCCGGCTGTCCATCTGGTTTGCGATACCGGCTTTTTCAACCGCAGACTGGGCAGGTATCTCGCCATAGCCTTCGACTTTTATGAGCGGGATTGGTTTGATCTGTTTGTATTTCCCTGCCTGCTGGAGGTCACGGAGTGCGATGTAGTCAAACGGTGCATGGGCAGGAACACTCATGACAAGACCGCTTGCCATATCGGGGTCCACAAATTCTGCGGGAAGGATGGTGATCTCACCGCAGAGCGGGTGGGAGACGTTCTTGTCGATTAAGTCTTTACCGGCGATCTCTTCTTTGATCTCAACCGTGTGGTCCTGCAATGCGAGTTTCTCTGCAGCTTCTTTTGATACGATCCATGCCTTGCCATCAACAAGTGCCTTGACGTAAACCACGGTCGGGTTTGCCCAGAGATTGGTTACGCCGTGGATGGTCTCGGGGCGGAGCGTTGCGGTGGGGATGAATGCATCGCCGTACCGGAACATGACGAGCGTGAACTTGACAACTTCAGCCTTGTCTCCTTCGAGCAGGTCGTGGTCGCCAACCGGGTTTTCATCCACTGTACAGTATCGGACCGGATGCACGCCTTTTATTACATGACCTGCTTCATAGAGGTGCTTCCACTGCCATTCGATGAATTTGCTGTACGTCGGGTCAACGGTGGTAAAGCGCCTGCGCCAGTCGATTGAAAGCCCGCAGGCAGTCATCACCCGCTGGTATTCGCCGGCAAAGTGCCGGACAATGGTTAACGGATTGACAAACTCATCGAGCACGTTCTGCGGTACCTTATAGAGATCGCGGTAGAGCCGGATGGTCTTTTCATCTTTGTTTGCAATCCGCTTCGATATACCAATCACCGGTGCGCCCGTGACGTGGAATGCCATCGGGTAGAGGACCTGACGGCCTTTCATCCGCCAGAACCGTGCGATCACGTCCGGCACAATGTATGTCCTGCCGTGACCTACATGCATGGCACCGCTCGGGTACGGGTAGGCTACCGTTAAGTAAAACTTTTCCAGATTGGACGGGTTGGATTCAAATGCATGTATCCACCGCTCGTGTGCTTCTTCTTCAAATCTGCCCAGATCAAATTCGCTCACATGATCACCTTTTTAAAAAAGTATTATACCGGCCTCAGTTTGATGATCTCGCTATTCTGGTAACGCCGGATCATCTCCTGTGCAATGCTCGAGTTTCTGGCAAGGTGGATCTCACCGGAGTCATTTACGGTTGCCGTGAAGAGATATTCCTTACCGGCAAAAACGTCAACGATCTTGCCGCTCTGGTCGGGCGCAATGATTGTCAGCTGCTTCTTGTCAGTCTGGATCTTTACACCCCCACCGAGGTTCATCTCCTCTTCAGTTTTCTGCGGCTGGCTTTGCATCTGCTGCCGGTCGAACTCCGAGCGGGGCTTGATGTCGATCCCTATTCCTATCTTGTTGACGATAGCAGAGATGTTCTTTCCGCCTTTTCCTATTGCTGCGGGAACATCTTTGTCATCGATATACACGATTGCTTTTGTATCGCTGACCATCTGGACATCGATAAAGCCCTCGGTGTAGCGCCCGATCTCGCGCTGGACATCCTTTTCTGTGAGTTTCCAGCCGGGGTGTTCGTCAATTTCCCTCTTTGGCGCTTCCTGCTGGGGTGCAACAGGAGTAGGAGTGCGCACAAGCTGATGTAACGGTGTGACCGGCTGGCCGATCTGTTGCACCTGCTGGGCTTTTGCTGACGGGAGCTGGGCCGGAGCAGGGGCTGCTGCACCTGCAATGACCGGCATAACAATGGTCTCGCCATCGTACCTGAAGACATCGAGAACGAGCTGGCCGCTTTCGTTGTCAGTTATCGTTGTTACCGGGCGGATGTTCATCTCACCTGCCATTCCTGAGGGCACCTTGATGGTAAAATCAACATCGTAGACCTTGGAGATCACACCCTGTTTGACAAAGATGATCATGTTGATAACCTGTGATAGCACCGAGAAGTCTACGCGGTTTGAGAATCGCTGGACCGCATCCCGCACGCCGTTTGCATGGATAACGCCGACCATGCCAAGGCCCGCAAGCCGCATGTCGCCAAAGACATTGAAGTCCTCGTTCTTCCGGAGTTCGTCAAAGATCACAAAGTCGGGCCGGACGAGCAGGAGCACGTCAGCGGTGTTGGCCATGCTGCCGTCAAGCGCAGTGTACTGGGTGATCTGGTCCGGCACCTGGAGCTCGCGGGGTGCTTCCATGGTCTTGACGACAAAACCTGAGTCTGACAGGAACGTTGCTACGCTCTGGGCGAGTGTGGTCTTTCCTGAGCCGGGTGAACCGGCAATGATAAGCCCGCGTTTTTCACCTGTGATTCGTTTTGTGATCACATCGGATTTGGTGTAGTCTTTTAAGGTGACGTCCACTATCGGGCGGACTGCGGTGATCTCCATGCCGTCTGAGAACGGGCGGCGGGCAATGGCAATACGCATGGAACCTATCTGCACCACAGTGATGCCCCGCTTCTCGACTTCTATGAATCCGTCAGGGTCACGCTTGGCCCGCTCGAGGATCTCCTGCGACATGGCCCGGAGTTCGTATTCAGAAGTCGGCTGGTCGCGGATCTGCACGAGTTTCATCTCGTTGATTGAGCCCCGCTTTGCTGTTGGAGCAACCCGTTCTTTTAAGTACACTGCGATTGTGTGCTCGTCAAAGAACTGGTCGATGCCGAGTGGTCCGAAGTTGCCTGCCTGCGGTTTTAAGTAAATGACATCGAGCCCTTTTGCCCGTGCCACTTCTGCCTGTACGAAATCGCTCGTGATAAAACGTGCCTTGTTGTCGCACGCGATGCTCCGTATCATTGCGTCAATCTCGCCACCACTGGCAAGCTTGACCTGTTCGAGTGTTGGTCGGATACCGGTGAACTGGAGTTCAATGGTTTTTTCTTCGGCCATTTTGCACAGTGACTGGAGTTCGTTGAGCCCCGCAAACCCGATTTCGCGCCCGTTATTTGCCTGCGCTTCGAGTTCTGCGATCACTGCTTCCGGGACGATTATTGTTGCACCCTTGTATTCACCGGCTTTTATCATTGAAGTTATGCGCCCGTCGATGAGGACGCTTGTATCAGGTACGAGTATCATAATTGTATTCCTCATTATTGTCTTCTATGGTATGCTATGCTATTCTCTTGGATTTTTAACGGGTATTTCAGCGAGCGCTCGCCAATTCCCTCGGAACCAGTACGAGCGCCTTTTTAAGCTGCTCACGCCGGTTATCTGGTTCAACGACCAAAAAGATCATTGATACGATAGATATATTACTGACAGGTTTATAAGGGGTTCGAAGTGTGGGCGGCGGGGTTCGGTCCTGTTCCCGTAAGACAATGGCGACCCCCAGTGTTTTGGCCAGGATCCGGGGGGTGATAGTCTTGTGAATGATTACTTATTTTTTGTTTTTATCGAACAATTGCTCCGCCGGACAACCGATCTCTTTCTGTTTACAATACCTGCAGGCCAATTTTCCTCTCACAAGAGCATTACCGAAAAAACCCAGGATGAAGAGGGCAATGATGAGGATGAGGATCGTTAAGGAAAACTCCTGTATCAGGAGTAAGATGCCTGCGAGAATGGGAACAATAAACACCAGAAAATCCGGGACAAAATCTTTCCATGTGATCTTCATCTGGTTGAACCGCTCCGGTTGACCCTTGTGAAACAGTATGGAGCTCAACCGGCCTTTACCAAAGGCACAGGTTTTGCCATAATAATAACAGTCCACGCAATGTCCGCTCAACAGCCGGAACTCAAGGAGAAGAATGAAAAGAACATAACATATTACCCAGATGAGGCTGAACCTGGAGAGGATAAATGCACCAATCACATAGATTAGGAGGGACAAAATATTTGATCCGATAACAATCAGGGTCGGATAATTGTCATAACCCCCCGGTTCCTGCATACAGGTATAAACGAATTAAAAATATAAAAAAAGTTTCTCAAAACCCCCAATAGAATCCTGCAACTCACATTTACATTTACTCAACAGCCGTCTTCTGCCTGCAAAGAGAGTTGTCCACAGCACAAAATCGCGAGGGAGGTTAAAACGGAACAAATGAGATCGTAAGCAACTCCCTTGCACAATCCTCCCAATTGTTCCGGTCCCTCTCCAACACCTTATGATATCATGATGAGGCAGTCCATCCAAGCTGCATAATTATGGAAGCCGGATTTTTTTAGCGTTTCCAGACTTCCATGCTTGACATGTTCTTACCGTGGTACGTGATCTCGCTTGCGGTGAACACGAGCACTACGAAATCGGGATTTTCGGGTGTTTTGAAGAACTGCTCAAACATCGGGTTCCAGTACTTCTTCTTTGTTGCAACATCCTCGTGGATCTTTCCCGTTGCCAGGATCTCTACATACGGGTCGGAGTACTCCTTTCCCGACCAGACCGAGAGGGCGGTATCAGGGCTTTTCTTCAGCTGCTCAACCTTTTTTGAGGATTTCATGGTTGCTCCGACAAATGTCATGTCGGGAAAACCTGCAAGCACCATGAACCGGACTGCCGGCAACTTCTTGTCCAGTGTGGCGACAGCGTGAACGTGGGGCCCGCCGATCACTTCCATAATTTGCTCTTTGAGTGCCATGTTTGCCTTTTTGTTTCATGAACGTATTAAACGCAATGCTTAAGAGTGAGTTGAGACTTTAGCGACTCATCAGGCTCTCTTGTCCTGTGACCACCCGGACGGTGCCCCATCGTCTCTCATCGCTGGAATGTATGCTCTCATCACAGGTTTTGTCGTTTATCATCCGGCACTCACAGACCGCTCATGACTCCTCCTCCAGCTCATTATCACCCCCCGCCTACCGTCTCCTCATTAAACGGCACAAGTCATTTGGATCGTCATAGACCTGCACAAAAAAGCGTTAAAAAAAAGTTGAGTATAATCTTTTAAAAATTCTGTTTTTTTTGGAGAGTTAAAAATATGGATAATCACAAAGATTTTTTACAGGAATGTTTTACCTTAATAGCGCAATTGTGTCCTATAAGAGGGTGAGATATTGAAAAACATTGCAATCCTTGCTATTACGGTTTGTGTACTGCTTGTTGCCGGTTGTACAACAACCCCGGCAACTACAACTTCATCAGGTCAGGTCTCTTCCGCCCCCACGTTTCCCGGAAGGACCTCGCTGGATCCGGTGTTACCCATGAATGGAACTGCAACGCTCGGAAGTGGCAACAATACCATGGAAGTATCTCTCTATAGTGTTGAAGTTGATCCGTCTGCAGATCTCGGTAACAAGACCATTACCATCTACGTACTTGCAAGAAACACCGGAACAACCCCCCGCCAGTTTGTCTGGTTCAGTAAACTTACCAATACGAACGGGAATTCTTTTGGTGGGATCGGTATATCTCACAAGGGTACAGGAGCCCGGAGCGGTCTGAACTCCCCGGGTATTGGAGAAGCAGCACGGGATTATATTGAAATTCGTTCGGCTGACTCTTTTGCTACCTTGTCCAAAGGTGCAATACTTGATGTGTACTTCATGGAAAGGACAAATAATAGGACCAGCATGGTACCGGATTATCATGTTGCCTGGACGGTCAATCCGGGAGTGCTCAGATAAACTCTTTATCACCCCCAATTCATGGACTTATTTTCTTGTTTTTCCGGACAACCCAGCCATTAAAATTTTCCCGTTTATCGAAATGAAAAACAGCAAAATCATAAAAAAAATCCTGAGCTGAGAACATGCGACTTGCATATATTGGACTTTCCATTGCACTGGCACTTTTTATCATTGCACAGGGTGTCAATAAACCGGAACTTTTCTATGCTCTGGTTATTCCTGTAATCCTTTTTGTTTATGGGATCGTGGCAAAAGAGACATTGCCTGAATCAAAAAAGGATGACGAAGAGGAAATTGCAGATCATAAAAATGATTGAACCGGTCTCTCTGCCTGAAACATGGTCCCGAACAAAAGAGCGTTATATAAAAACTGTCAGAGTGCTATCAGTTTTACTTCTACTCCATCGGATCATCATCCCACGGGTGCAGCATTTTTCCTTTGCGAATCACAATATCCGGCGCTTTTGTGCCCATGTCCCACGCGGGTTCATCGAGTGACGGGTCAGCTTCAGCCACAAGCGTGAAAACGGCCAAATCCGGCAGTTCGTCCGGACGCAGCGGGGGCATAACAACCGATCGTTCCAGATATGCGATCTCATCTACGGTCATCTTCTCGCCAGGAATTGCGAACTCTTCTGGTTCCGGTTCGATATCCAGTACCGTTGCAGGAAAATCCTGCATCTCGTACGGTCGCAAGGGGGGCATCCTGATCGCCCGGACCTCATCCATCAGGAACACTCCGGCATGGAAAAGAGGTAGTTGCAAGAGAAATTAATAGTTCTGCATTGGGTCTGAACCTCTCATCATCTGCATCACCTCCCCATAAATCCTGAAACACGGGACTGTACAGGTTTTTTATAATATCCAGTGATAATGTAAAAACAATCAGAAAAAATCTTATTCATTGGTGATTAGAATGGATTTTGGAAACATACTTGGAGATTCTTTTGCGTATGCAAAGGATGCAGTGGTTGGAAAGTGGATGCAGTGGTTATTACTCGTTATTGCAACAATTATTCTGTGTATCCCGTTGCTCGGATATTCATTGAAAGTCTTCCGCGGTGAGAAACCTGCACCGGAAGTTACCGGTTGGGGCACACTCTTCATTGACGGAATCAAGTACCTGATCGTTTCTCTTATCTGGGCAATCCCCACGCTTATCATCTTCTTTATCACGATCGGTGCAGGTATACTGGCAACGGTAGGTCAGGATCCCACTGAAGTCATGGGCGCAATCATGGGCATGCTCTTTGGTTTCATTGTTGTTGCGATTGTTGCCATCCTCACGATGATCTTTGCTACCATTGGCATCATCCGGTTTGCCCGCACTGGCAGCATGGGTGAAGCCTTCAACTTCAAGGAAATCACCGCCACCATCGGGAGGATCGGATGGGGTTCTTACATCATCGCGTTGATTGTCTTTATTGTTGTGATTATTGTAATCGAGATCATTATCTCGATCATTGGAATGATCCCGATTATTGGATCCATCATTGGGTTTGTTCTCATTGCACCCGTTATGCTTTTCGAGTCCCGGTACCTCTGCCAGGTCTACGATTCTGCCGGTGCTTAATCTCATCAATCTCTCTTTTTAATTGATTTCTGTCATCATTGTATTTCAAAAAAAGCAAATAAACAGGTTCCGTACCTGATGTTTCAGCAGATTTCTCATATTGAATGACCTAAAAAAAACCAAGACCTTTAGTATTTTCTTCAATGAAACTCTAATAATGGATCACGAGGTATACGACTCCGGTAATTGCGATACTGGAATGCGAATGTGGGCTCAACATCAAAGAAAAAATACTTGTAGATATACCAGATAAGGGTACCCTCATTTGAATTAATCCTTTAGGGAAAGGAAAAACCATACCTGAAAAAGAATAGGAATTATTTCTTCCCGTAGACCGTTTCTGGGTCAAAAACCTTCTTCCCGATAATGGCACCGTCAAGTGTACGGTAAAAACAGGATTCATATCCCGTGTGGCATGCAGCGCCGGTCTGCACCACTTCATAGATCAGGCAGTCCTCATCACAGTCCGTCAAGACACGCCCAACTTTCTGGAAATGTCCGCTCTCTTCTCCCTTTTTCCAGAGTTTTTTCCGGCTGCGGCTGTAATAATGTGCATAGCCGGTTTCCTGGGTAATCCGGACGGCCTCTTCGTTAGCATAAGCCATCATCAGCACTTTATGGCTCTTTTTATCCTGCACAATTACCGGAATCAGTCCATCAACAAATTTAAGGTTTAACATGGTCTAAGCACCTGATACAAATACTCTCATGATTGCCAGAAGGAAATCACCAAAGACAATAGCGGTGATAAGTCCGGCAGTGATTGGGATGATAAATGGGACTGCATACGAGATCCAGACGGTGCCGGCTTTTTTGTATATTGCAAGTTCTGTGGTAAATTCTTCGGGATGTTCCCGTAGATCCTTTGTATAGATCCGTCCTTCACCTGCATACATTCTCTTAATGGAATCCCAAAATCCGATAAACTTTCGGCTCATTTTTCCTTTCTTCTCCTCAAAATCCTCCATCACAAATCCCCATTCCTGCTGTATGGTGTCGCCCTTTACCGGAAACCCAAAGAACATGTACATGAGCGGGGCTCGGTTCCCCCGCACAATATTGATAGCAAAGATCGCAAGCGGTGCGACAAGATTGAGCAGCAGGGCATTGATCAGGACCGAGAACGCTAAAAATCCAAGCGGTGTATTTCCCAGCAGCGGGGTGAACGGGAAGGTCGGGACACAGAATGAGATGAAGATGAGTGCCCATGCATCTGCCCCTCCAAAGAGGTGCATCCTCCCAAACAGGTAAAACACTCCGCAGAAGACTGCCGGGAGCAGGACAAAGAGGGCAGGAGCACCCCAGCTACTAAAAAAGAGAACCAGTGATGTGATTGCAAATATCATGACAATTAAGAGGAAGTACCAGCGGCTGAGTACTTCTTCAATATTGGACACCTGCCTCTTTTTCTTAGGCTTGATCTTTCCTTCCGGTTTCTGTTTGTAAGTAATGTAAGATATATAGGCAAAAATTCCGGCAAACATCGCGTACCAGGGCACAAGTGTCATGCTGAATGTTGACGGAAGAACCAGCCAAGCCAATAACGGGAGGGCAAGGGTGACTGCAAGGTATTCGAACTTAAACGGTTCGCCGGGCTCATGACTGTCGAGATAGTTAGCGTAAAAGAAACTTATGACCAGGGCAAGGTAGCCTGCAATAAGACTGAAATTTCCGGTCTTTACGTACAGGAGCCATACAGATGCAGGAATCCCGATAATGAGCATGGGATACCATGTCTTAAACGGCACTCGTCTATCTTTGATATCAAGATACGAGGCATAGATCAGGGTGGCAAGAACAGCAATTGCAGAGATCACCATCGGGTATAACAGTTCCATAAATCCAGTACATGCTTTTTTATTATGAACACTTATGTATGGCGCTGGCAGCGGCAGACAAATGTGCGCAACTCTCTAATATCCGGGTTGCGAATAACTGCCATACAAAGTAGCAGATCGTGTCTTACAGTTTATCGTAAAGACAATCCAGGGGCGGTTTTATCTTGAAAATCCAGGACACTATTGACACAATTCTTGAAGAATCCAAACCTTTAGGAATATTCCCGCTCCCTGAACTGATCCGGTTTGCAGAAACAAATAGAATCAATGGAATCGCCGTATCAAAAGAGAACGAGAAGCAGCAATATCTTGCAATCCTTGCCGGTGAAGCGGAAGGTGCAATCTTCATTGACGAAAAAGGGACACTCTTTGGTGACAATGCCGTAATGCTGATTACGGGTGTTGAGTTGTTTACCCTGTATGGTGTAAGTCCTGAACTGGTCACTTCAATGATTGCCGGATGCCGTATCTTTGAAAAAGCCCACCTGAAAAAAGAAAACCGCACTGAAATTCCGGAGTTTGGGAAAAAAAATGCCGGATTGGGGATATTCACCCTTACCTTCCACAGGAATAATGAACCACAGAACGGGATAAGGGTATCCATCAGAAAGGATGGCAAGGTTGTCGGAAGTGATGTAACCACTCATGATGGCAGTGTGGGTTTTAAGCTGATGCACGGCAGGTACGCAGTGATTGTGCAGGATCGTGACCAGCAGCTCACTACGTTCCATGTGGAGTTTTTAGAGTCCAGCTCACATAAAATCCTGCAGATATGATAAAAACGGTTGTTTTTTAAAATTTCTGTTTGTTATTACAGGGATGAATTATCACGCACATCTATGATTTTTTCTTAAAGAGGGCTTTTGAGAGCCGGTCAAGGAAACCTCCTCTCTTTCCTGCAACTGCCTCTTCTTTATAGGCCACTCCAGCCAGATCGGAGGCAATTCGTTTGATTGCCATTGACGCCGGTGATGTGGGGAACTTGATGACGATTGGAACTTTTGCAGAGGAAGCCCGGCGCACATTGGCGTCTTCAGGAATAATGCCGAGCACGTTAACGCCGAGCACTCTTTCCATCTTTTTGGTGAGTATATCAGAATCCTCCTGGTCGACACGATTGATGATCGAACCGAGCACATGTCCGCCAACAACTTCTGTCAGAATTTTGATCTTGAGTGCATCGACAATGGAGGCAAGTTCTGGATTAACAACAAGGATCACTTCATCGGCCACTGCAAGAGGAACAACACCGTCTTTGCTGATGCCGGCAGGTGCATCAATCAACAGGAACTCGCAGCGTTTGACAATTTCACCCATCACGTCCCGCATTTTGTCCTGATCAGCCTGCTGGAATCCCTGTAAGGAGATCCCACTCGGGATTACCTTGAGTCCGGCCGGACCTTCGTATACCGCATCGTTGATAGTGCATTTACCTGCAAGAATTTCATGCAGGGTGACCGGGGCATCCTGCAGGCCAAGGCTAAGACCAACATTTGCCATTCCGATATCGGCATCCATGAGATAGGTCTCCTTACCGAGTTGGGCAAGCATGGTTCCGAGATTGACAGAAACAGTAGTCTTTCCCGTACCCCCTTTTCCCGAAGCAATTGTGTAAACCTTGACCATCGGACACCTTATGGTGATAGGTATTTCTGTTTTATTGATATAAGATTACCACGAAACACTCACGTTTGTGTTATATCCATCAGTTTAAAATAACTTTTGTATCTGCCTCAAACGGCTTCATGTCTAAAAAAAGGAAGTTTTTAGTTGCCCCAATAATACCGGTCCGTTCTGCCCTTTTTATGCGTTTGACTTCACAGGACTACACACGGTTCGGTGGACGGGTCGTTTTTTAAAATATCCTGTTATCGGTTGCGGAATCTGTATGAGCGACATTCCCCGGAAAATCCGAAGATAAGATTCTCTGCATTTGCAATGGTGAAATGACCCTGATACATCCCCCTCGTGTTGCTACTGCTCCAGGAGGTGTTCGAGATCCAGTTGTTTAACTAATGTGTTGCAATCCTTGCGGATTGTATCAGTCACGTTGTCAATATCGAGCGTGTCAAAGGTGTCAATATCCTGAGAAAAGCTGCTTGAATCCTGCGGGGGCTCTTTTGTCCGGGTAGATTTTTGCGGTTCCTGCAGTTGACGTTCCGGGATTTTGGGGTTAGCATGTTCCAATGCTGATGAGGACGTCGTATTTTTACCTTTAATAATCCGACAGGCCTTGTTTATTTCGAGAGCCTGTGTGACTTGTGCATCATTAAAACTCAAGAGCGCTGCATCAACTTTATGATTACTCATTTTTAAGAGTTCATCCCATGCCTCATCTCCGGATTTTTGCTGTACCTTTGCAAGGATACAATTACCGGTTCTAAAGACCATTGTCCCGCTTAGCGTCTCAGATGAGATACTGCAAATCCCGGAAAATTTCGTGCGCTTAAGATCGTTAAGAATGGAAGAGATCAGTTCAGCCTTTTTAATTTCGCGAATAGTACCCATCGGGAGTTGCATTCAGTTCTTATGTAATTGCACTCGTGTATATAGTTTCTTTTCACCCAGGATCCTGCAGGTTTTACTATTTTCGTCTGAATTTGTGTAACGTAACCATCCATTGGGTAGATATACTCACAGGCAGAATTATCTTTTAGCCTGTGATATGCAAACAGATCTAAAAAGCTATCCACCAGGGGGATGTCTGGATTGAACAAGGATACCGATGAAGTCCTCGAAGATACCAACACGCTGTTAAAGTTGATTGGTGGGATCAAGAAGAAGGATATTTCCCGGCAAAACGATCCTGTGTCCCCTCCCCTGTATCCTCATGAAGAGAATGATGCAGCCGAAACGGGTGATTTTTCAGCACTGTTAAAAAAGGCAGGAATGGAAAAAAAAGAGATAGCAGAAAAAAACGTCCCCTCCCCCGAACCACCTGCCCTGGCAATTCAATCCGATTTTCATCGGCCGGATGAGAACTCCTCTTTTAAATTTAATGACCTGTTCGAAGACATTCCACAAACCGGCATGGATGCAACCCCGCCGGCGCCTGCCCCGGGTTCATCCCAATCCCCGGCTCATTCTATCCATCAGCAGGATGATGAGGGCAAACCCGTACTTGATATAATAGATGAGGACAAGAAGGCTGCCCTCCGGAAAAGTCCTGCTAAAAAAGTGACTCCTGCTGATGCAATAGAGGCAGAGTATGATGAAAAGATCATTTCAGTTGACCAGATAACCGATCTCACCGGGCTTATCCTTCCAAAAGGCACCACGTTTAAGATTGAAGAGCTC
The DNA here is from genome assembly GCA_964590895.1 of uncultured Methanoregula sp. Taxonomy (GTDB): domain Archaea; phylum Halobacteriota; class Methanomicrobia; order Methanomicrobiales; family Methanospirillaceae; genus Methanoregula. Next base: position 98,085 of record CAZPYV010000007.1, read on the forward strand.
AATCTGCACGGGCGCATCAATGCGTTTGAGAGTACCGGAACCGGTACCCTGCCGCAGGAGTTTAATGAGATCTGGAAACGGGAATTTTCTGATGCCGGCTTTAAGGATCTTGATATTGACGGGGAGATCGAAAAGGAAAAACTCAAGGCCGGAGCGAAAAAATTCAGCATATCTTCCCTTTTCAAGGCGATTAGTTCAGATCACGAGGCGTATGATCCAAAGAAACACGGACCCCTTGTTGACATTGTTTTCCGGCCTGAACCTGGTATTGAAGAAATGGAGATGTATCCGGTCAATGAGCCCTATGCATACATACGGATCACATACGATCACTCAACCCATGAGTACACTTACCATGTGCTCGAACCGATCCTCACTGAAGCTGAAAAAGAGTTATTAGTCGAGCTTAAAGAGCGTCTCTTTGATACACTCGATATCAATACCAAAGACATCTCAAAAGAGGAAGCCCGGCGCAAACTCAGGGCTTCTGCAGATGATATTATTGTTGACTTCGGGATCAGGCTTGCTCCTGAACAGCGCGAGAAGATCCACTATAACATGTATAAGGACTTCCTTGGCGATGGTCTGATCGATCCCATCATGCACGATAAATATATCGAAGATATCTCCTGCGATGGAATCAATGTCCCCCTTTTTGCGTTTCACGCTAGCTATGAGTCGATGAAGACAACGCTGTCTTACAATAAAGCAGACGAACTGGATTCCTTTGTCACTAAACTTGCCCAGCGGGCTGGAAAGTACATCTCGATTGCAGAACCGATTCTTGATGCCACCATGCAGGATGGTTCCCGTATCCAGATGACACTGGGCCAGGAAGTCACTGCCCACGGTTCAACGTTTACCATCCGTAAGTTCAAAGATGAACCCATCACCCCAACCGATCTCATCGAATGGCGTACATTCTCACCGCTTGCAATCGCGTATATCTGGCTGTGTGTAGAAAACGGCAAATCCGCAATATTTGCCGGCGGAACGGCATCCGGTAAGACCACCGCTCTCAATGCAATTTCCCTGTTCATCCCGCCCATGTCAAAGATTGTCACCCTTGAAGACACCCGTGAAGTGAAGCTGCCCCACCCTAACTGGATCCCCAGTGTTACCCGGGATTCATTTGATACGGCTGGCAGGGGCGAGATCAACATGTATGAACTCTTACGGGCTGCAATGCGACAACGTCCTGAATACATCATTGTGGGTGAGGTTCGTGGCAAGGAATGCCTGACCCTTTTCCAGGCAATGAGTACCGGTCATATCACGTATTCCACAACGCACGCGGATTCTGTGGCAAGTGTAGTACACCGTATCGAAAACCCCCCCATGGATGTTCCGCGAAACATGCTATCAGCCCTTGACTTTATCGCCATCCAGGTGCAGGCGCGTGTTGGAGGAAAACGAATCCGGCGGAACAAGCAGATCGTTGAGATTCTTGATATCGATCCGAGAACCAACGAGTTAATCACAAATGAGGTGTTCAAGTGGCGGTCAGCAACTGATGAGCACTCCTATTCCGGGAAATCCTATCTTCTCGAAGAGATCATGGAGGCAAAAGGGTGGAATGAAACCCGGATGCGTGAAGAACTCAAGCGGCGCCAGGAAGTGCTGGAATGGATGAGGATCAAAAAGATTCGGCACTACAAGGATGTAGCAAAGATCCTCATCTCCTATCACCGTGATCCTGAAGTGGTTATCGAGAAAGTAAGGAAAGATCTCTATGAATAGTTATGAGCGGTTCTGCTTTAACCTGCTCGGCAACCGGATGAAGGGCAAGCGCGATGAGTACGCACAACTAAGAAGTGATCTCATCTCCGCGCGGTTAAAAACCTCGTTTGAGGCTTATCTTTCCACAGCCTTTGTCAGCTCCATTATTGTCGGTTTCTCTGCTGCAGCAGTAATCGGCTCCTTTACCTGGATCTTAAAACTACCCACCCTGATCAAGTACAAGGGTTCAGTCTCTGATCCACTGTTTGTGCTGTACACACACAGCCTCATACTCGGAACCATATTCATCACCATCTTCTCTTTTTTGGTGTTTTGTGGAGTTACTTATTTTGCGTTCATCCTGTATCCCGGCATTGAGGCAGGGAACCGGCAAAGGAATATTGATGCCAGTCTGCCCTATGCAATCAATTATGTAACGTCGATGTCCACTGCCGGGATCACTCCGGCAGAAGTGTTCCGGCTGCTTGGGGACAGTTCCATTTATGGCCAGTGTTCAGTTGAGGCTCGGTATGTTGCCCGGGAGATTGATATGTTCGGGCGTGACCTGATCGATGCGCTCCGGCTGGTATCCGCTACTACTCCCAGTAAACGGATGAAAGAGTTCTTACAGGGGGCAATGGCGAGTATCTCGAGCGGTGGTAACCTGACACAATATTTCCGGACAAAAGCCGACCAGTATGCGCTTGAGAACCGGCAGACCCAGAAACTATTTTTAGACACGCTCGGGCTGATTGCAGAATCATATGTTACGGCAATGGTTGCCGGTACATTGTTTTTGATCATCCTGCAGTCGATCATGTCGGTGCTTTCAGGAGATAACCGGCCGATGTTCCTGTATGCGGTCATCTATATTATGATCCCTCTTGGCAGTATCGCGTTTGTAATTATGATCAGTTCCATGACTCCGGAGTCCTGAAATGGGGATCAAAGATTACCTCAACAATATCATACATCGGGGCAATGAGATTCCTCCCCCAGAAACACCCGCTGAAGTGAGTACGGGTACGGGAATTAAAAATCGTTTCAAAAATATCTTCAATCGTGGCCCTGAGGCACCCCCTCCAATAAAATCCGCGGATATGCTTTTAGTGGAGACCGAATTCCAGGAGATCACCAAAAAACTGGAGCATGAACGTAAGACAAGGGAGGGAATCGGGAAGTTTCTCAAACATCCTCTTAAGGTACTTTTTGAAAAACCCATCAATATTCTGGCAGTCTGTATACCGCTGGCCTTGATTGTCTTTGTCGGCGGATTTATCTTTAGTGTGAGATCTTACGGTATTTCAATAATTTTCAAATCCACGGTTGTAGATGATTTTGCCGTCTTTGCCGTACTCATCGCTATTGTACCTCTTGCCATTCTCGATCTTAAGGAACAATTGCGGATTTCAAGTCTGGAAAATGGTCTCCCGAATTTTTTCAGGGATCTCGCCGGTATGAATGATTCCGGTATGACGCTTCCCAATGCAGTTCACCTTGTTGCTGCTGCAGAATACGGTACGCTTACTCCCCATATCAGAAAACTTGATAATGAGATGTCATGGGGTATTGGTTTTGTTGAGGCACTGTACCGGTTTGGTAAAGGTCTTGGAACCCCACTTGCAGATCGGAGTGTAGATCTTATAGCAAAGGCGAGCAAGGCGGGTGGGGATGTGAGCGAAGTGCTGCGTGCAGCAGCCAAGGATACCTATGAAGTGGTCAACCTCCAGCAGGAACGCAGTAACAATATGATGATCTATGTAGTTATCGTGCTCGTCTCTTTTGCGGTGTTCCTTTTTGTCATTGCTATCCTTGTCACATCGTTCCTTACAACGATGGCAACTGCCGGTGCAACTGCCGTTGCTTCCGGGGCAAAGGGGTTTGGGGCTACGATTGATATTTTCGTTTACAAGCGACTCTTCTCTCACGCGGCAATGCTCCAGGGATTCTTTTCAGGACTTGTAGCCGGCCAGATGGGTGAAGCGCGATTTATCTCCGGTCTTAAGTACTCTGCGATTATGCTGCTTATAGCGTGGATTACGTTTCGGTTCTTCATCTGAAATTTTAAAACGCTGTTTCAGTCTCTTCAGAGTAATGGCCGTACCACAAGAATTGGGATAAACCAGTAGTTTTAGCCGGTTTCCCAAGTGCATTAGTTTTTTTTAAATTGCACTGAATTGATAAAAAAACAGAGAAAATCAGGAAATATTTTCTGTGCTGTATCCTTTTAAGGAGAGCAGCTCTTTTACCCGGTCACGGTGGTTTCCCTGGAGTTCGATGGAGTTTCCTTTGACCGTTCCACCGCAGGCCAGTTTTCCTTTCATATATTTTGAAAGATCTTCAAGATCGATATCAGTTGGATCAAGGCCTTCTATTACGGTCACTTCTTTTCCATAGCGCCGTTTGTTCACTTTTACATTGATCCTTTGCTGTTCTTTTGCTACCTCTTCACAGATACAGAGTTCCTTAGGTAGTCCACACGTCGGGCAAATCCCACCAATCATTACATGTATTTTTAAGGTTCAGGTTATTTATTACTTGGCATTGCCAGAAGAATTGCCCCCGTATTTCTTAAAAACGTAATGATTTTCTTATTTTTTTTACAATATGCCCATTAACAGCCTCTGTTTTTATGACCTGCGCCGGCATAAGTATTGTTAAGAAAATGTCATTGTTTGTGATGGGATCAGCGTCCCATGTGGGAAAGAGCGTAACCGTTGCAGCGATCTGCCGCTGTCTGGTGAGACGGGGGTTTACTGTCGCCCCTTTCAAATCGCAGAACATGAGCCTTAACTCGTATGTTACACCGGATGGTGGCGAGATCGGTATGGCTCAGGCAATGCAGGCAATTGCTGCACGACAGAGCCCCCATACGGATATGAACCCGGTCCTTCTCAAGCCAAAAGGCGACTGCATCTCGCAGGTGGTACTCAATGGCCGTCCCTACAAGGATGTTCACATTGCAGAGTATTACAAAGAGACACCAGAGCTTCTTAAAATTGCACTTGAATCCTATGACCGGTTGAAATCCACCTATGGAGAAGTTGTTGTCGAAGGAGCCGGTGGAGCTGCCGAACTCAATCTCTATGACCGGGATATTGCAAATACCCTGCTTGCAAAAAGCCTTATGATCCCCATCATTCTTGTTGCCGATATCGAGAGGGGTGGTGTGTTTGCCCAGATCTATGGGACACTTAAACTCCTGCCAAAAGAACTAAAACCGCTGGTAAAAGGTATTATTGTCAATAAATTCCGCGGGGACATAACCATCTTTGAGCCCGGTGTCAAAAAGATCGAGGAATTGACCGGTGTACCGGTTCTCGGCGTTGTTCCGTACTTTAATCTGCCCCTTCCAAGCGAGGACTCGCTCTCGATTGGGGACAAAAAATCCGGCCAAAAGGGTGTGCGGATTGCCGTGATCCGGCTCCCCCGGATCTCAAACTTCACCGATTTTGAGCTGCTTGAACAACATGCAGCAGTTGATTATGTAGCGCCCGGTACTTCGCTTGCCGGGTACGATTGTATTATTATTCCCGGCACAAAGAACACTATCGAGGATCTTGCAGTCATTTGTAAGACCGGTATGGATCGTGAGATCAAAAATGCCCGAAATCAGGGTGTGCCTGTGATTGGGATCTGCGGGGGATACCAGATGCTGGGCCGGCAGCTCATGGATGACGGGTTTGAATCATCAGCCGGGACGTATGAAGGGCTTGGCCTGCTTGACGGGATTACGCGCTTTACGTCCTATGAAAAGACTACTACGCAGGTAACCCGCACTGCCTGTGCAGTGCCCCCCATTCTTTCAGCCATGGGAAAAGTAACTGGGTACGAGATCCATATGGGAATGACCGAGCCAGGGCGTGACAGTGAAGCATTGCACGGGGATGGCCGAGTGAGTAAAGACGGTCTTGTCTTTGGCACCTACCTGCACGGGCTGTTCCAGAATCCATCTGCGGCTAATGCACTCCTTTTATTTCTCTACAATAAGAAAAAAATGCCATTTGAACCGATACCGCTCTGTAATGAGGATCCTTATGAGGTACTGGCCGACCTGTTCGAAAGGCATGTAGATATGGATGCGGTTGTGGCTTTGTTGACCGGATAACTGCTGGCCGGATAAAAAAAATTCTGATGAAACATATCAGTTACGGCTCAACAAAATGAAAGTTGGCTTTCCAGCTTTCGTGCAAAATCAACTGATGATATTGGTGATGCTGTGAAATCCCCCACCTTGCCGGTCGGCACATTTCACTGCTTCAGCCTTGGTAAAATCAACTTTTTCTGTTACCCTGCATTTTGTACAGTAAGCGAGCGCCGGGGATGTAATAAACCGGTTCTGCACTTTGAATTCCCGGCTGTGCACGCAGAACCCGCAGTTCTCAACAGGCTCTTTTTTTTCTGCCAGACACTGCACTTTTCCTTTTATTACCGGAATAATCCGGTTATCTCCGTCAGTCACGGTCTAATTTCTCCCCATTTTGTTTTTTATCTGTTGTCAATATGAGTGAACTTAATGTTAAAAATGCCGCGTTTATCACTATCCTTAAAACACTCAAGCGCTAAAAATATGCTATGAAGGTGTGTATTATGTGCGGGGGCGAAGGCACCCGGCTCCGCCCGCTCACGTTTGAACGGCCAAAACCCTGTATTCCGATAGTTAACCGCCCGTCAATTCATCATCTTGTCTCACACCTGTCGAACATGGGCTTTAGGGAAGTGGTGCTCACCCTTGGTTATATGGGGACTGCCATAGAAGAAGCGCTTGGCGATGGTTCTCTTTTTGGAGTTGAGATCACGTATGTCCACGAGCAGTCCAAGCTGGGAACTGCCGGGAGTGTGAAAAATGCCCAGAAGTATCTCGATGGTCATGATTTCTTAGTTGTCGGTGGCGACCATGTCACGGACTTGAACGTGCTTGAATTTTACCGCTCGCACCAGAAACAGAAGGCTGCAACATCGATCGGGCTGATCTCGATAGACGATCCGGGAGAGTACGGTATCGCTGAGATCGATGTGAGCTATGAGATAAAGAGGTTCAAGGAAAAACCAGCACCCGGTGAGATCTTCTCAAACCTTGCCAGTACCGGTATGTACGTGTGCAGCCCGGAGGTTTTTGATCATATACCGTCAGGAACCCGGTATGATTTTGCCCGGGACCTCTTTCCCTCACTGATGGATGAAGGATTTGTAATCAAAGGCTGGCTTGCACGCGGGAACTGGACGGATGTGGGAAGCCCGCACTCGCTCCGGCAGGCAGAGCGCTGGAAACTGCAGGATCTCACGTTCACTGATATTATAGGGAACCTCTCAATGCACGGTGCACAGGTACAGGGCCCTGTCCAGCTTGGGGATTCGATCACGCTGGGGAAGCACACCAAGGTGATAGGTCCTGTGGCAATAGGCCCGGGAACTACGATTGGTGACAATGTGCTGATAGGCCCGTATACCACGATTGGGGACAAGTGTATCATCCGGAATAATTCAAAGATCTTTTCATCATCGCTTTACAACCGTGTTATTGTTGGATCGAACAGCACGATCTCGGGAAGTATTATCGACAATGACACGCACATCGGGGAACACTGCAGCATTGAAAATGACACCGTGATTGGCCCCCGTGTGGTGCTGCGGGACCGCGTAGTTGTCCACTCCAAAACACGCCTCTGGCCGGAGGTAGTTATCCCTGATGGGATGATTGTAAAAGAGCATGTGCTCAATGACAAGTATGATCTGCGGTATGATGGGTCATAGGAAACGATACGAACCTGTCGGATTTAACCAGAAAAATTTGCCTTTTTTTAATTGCCCGGAAGATGCTGGTTTTTAAAATTAAACTCTTTTTACCAGCCGGTGTGTAATTGCCACCAGCGGGTGGCGGGCATAATCGAGCACCTGCACATCGTTAAGCGTCTTTAAGTTCATTGCATGTGCAGTCCGTTCCATCCCGAGTTCCATATCCTCTTTAATATCGATGATATAGGCATCAAGGACCGTAATTCCCAACCGTTTTGCCGCAATCGCCCGGTGGTGACCGTCGACAAGGATGATCTTTCCCGGGCGTCTTACAACGATGATTGGCTCGGCCAAACCTTTTTGGATCTCATAGATCCTTCCTTCCAGTTCATCCTCATAGATTTTTGACTGGGTTGGAAGGAGATCCTTAACCGGAACCGTTGCCCTGTCGAGCGATGGATCAACTCCATAGAGTTTTTTTAACGTGGTCATAAAATTAAAGACTTTTTCAGGGGATACGTGCTCTATTTGTGATCGTATCACATCAGAGTTGGAGATGATACCCAGCAGGTGGTTCTTCTCGTCGACAACGGGCAGCTTCTGGATACCGGACCTGAAGATCACCCGGGCGGCATCGTTGATGTCCATCTCCGGGTCAGCTACTATCAGGTTATCTGTCATGACCTCTTCAACCATTGCCGCAGGCTGGATAAAGAGGAGATCGCGGGCCGCGATATACCCCACAACAACATCTCCGTTCATTACCGGGAACCCGTCATGGTGGGTTTTCTCTATCTTGTCAATTACATCTTTTGCCGTGCTATGAATATCGACGCTGACAACATCGTAGGTCATGTAGTCCTTGACCTTCTTTTTGTCCATTACTACAGGTTCTGGCGAGAGAGTATAAAAAAGACACCTGAAAACGGAGGGTCTGTGTTATTTTAATTCGTATTCGTAATTAAATTCTGTGAAAACCGCGGAATAGTTTATGACGGTTGGATTATGATTTAATAAGGAGGATTGTAAAACAATGGGCGAAAAGAAACAGAAAGAAAAAAAAGTAGCACAGTGGAAAAAGGTAGTCGTGGTCGGCGCCTGTGTCCTTTTTGTTGTACTTATGATAGTCTCGGGTATGGGCTCTGGCTGGATCAGCGCTTTTTCGGTTGCCAAGCCTGGAGATGTAGCAGTGATCGATTATACCCTTTACGATGCGGCTGGAAACCCTATCGTCACTACTGACCAGACGCTCTTTAAACAGATCGCGTCCCAGGGAAAATTTGTGCTTTATTCCAAACAGATCCCTGTCACAACCAATCAGTCGCTTGCCCGCACACTCTTTCCGGTACCAGTGTACTCGACCAGTTCAGGCTGGGCTGAACAGTTTGCGATTTTCAAACCGGAATATGATGCAATGAGTTCTGGCATCGTTGGCATGAAGGTGAACGAGCAGAAACGGATTAATATTCCGTCATCTATGTCAATGACCCAGCTCTGGTCCCCCGAACTGCTCCTGCGTAATGGCGTGAACTTAAGCGATCTCAAAGTGGGGGATATCATTCCCATGGGTGTTGGGGACAATCCTGAGGAAATGGCCAGCAACAAGTCAACCCTCACATATATGCGGATTGGAGAGGTCTCCAGTAAAACCGCTGAAGGTGCCGTCGTGGATTTCGGGTACCCGTCTGCAGATATCCGTGTAGTATCGATTAAAAACAATTAATCCATACCCATACTCTTTTTATTGTCACTGTCCATTTCTGTGCATGGCAGTGCGTGTGATCTGTTTTTACCAGCCGGGGTGCATGGGTTGCATGGAGCAGACCCCGATCAACCGAGAAGTGGAAAGAAAACTCTCTCTTAAAATCGAAGAGATCGATGCAGTGAAACATCCGGATTTGATCAGGCAATATGGGTTAAAAGTGACGCCGACGATAGTGATTCTGCATAATGATGTGGTTGAGGAACGATTGGAAGGAGTTGTCCATGCAGAGCCGCTCGAAGCAGCCTTAAAAAAATATCAGTAAAAATAAAAAGATTATGATCTGACACCGTAGATACGTTTGATCCGGTGAGCCACGGTCTTCCACCCTTCTTTTCGCATCAGTGGTCCGTCGCGGAGTTTTAAGTGTGAGATCTGGAACCTTTTTCCGGAGACCACATACTTTTCTCCTACCGTAAATTCCTGCTCGCCATCACACGGCATATACACCGGAATCGTCTTCCTGCCATCGTGGATGGAGATCTTGACTACCACCTGCTCGATGGCCCGGGTCCAGAGGGTAAGGATATCCTTTGCCTTTGCCCGTTGCACCCGCTTGTCGCCGGCCAATTCAATGGAGGCAACCTGCACTCCAAATGCATCATCCCCGCATTCTGCAACAAGATGATCTTCAACGCTGCATTCATCATCTTCAGCGAGTTCGATGGCACCAACCATCGATGTCCCTTCCCGGGAGATGATAGTCTTTATGAGCAGGGACTGTGGCTCGCGCTCTTTTGGGACCCGCTGGTGGTGACCGCAAGTAGTGCAACGGACCAGCTGATCGCGGGATTCGGCAACTACTTCGTGTTCGGTCTCATCCGCGCAATCCGGGCAGTGGGCGGTAATAAACATTGAATATAATGGCAACCCTCACATGATAAAGCATGGAGGCACAGGAAATTATCCATTGCCGTGGTCACCCGCTGGTGTCCGGCACACACTCGACAACCTTTGAAGTGACTGCTGAGTCGCACCTGACAAGCAACGGCAACTGCATCATTGGAATTGCCGCAGACAAAGGATGTGCCGGGCTCTCTTCAGAATTCAAACGCGTGCTCGCACACGATGATGCGCGCCTGCTGACCCGGCTCGTATGCGGGGAAGCTGAAGTGGAGATCCATTCACAGGGTTCGTCACAGTTCACCCTTATTCATCCATCAGATATGGTCTGGCGCAGGAGCAGGTTTGTCTGCGGGAGGACGATTGGAATCCTGTCGGACCGGGTTGCTGCCACGCTGCCGGACGAATTGATCAAAAATCTGATCGCTGAAAAAAATATGGATGTAATATTGATCGCTACGCGTCCCGGCTGAGGGTTGTGATCCGCACTTCAGCTTCTGCAAGCATGGTTTCGCACTGCTTAACCAGCACCGCACCTTGTTCATAGAGTTTCATGCTCTCGTCAAGACCGGTCTTTCCATCTTCAATCTTTTCTATGATCTGTCTTAATTGTTCAGTTTTTGTCTCATACGTTTCTTTCATGATCAACCCTCTCTACGACTACGTCAGAATTTCCATTGTAAAACCGGATTTTCATCCGATCGTTAATGGCCAGACCTTCAACATTTTTCACAATAAGGCCATTTTTCTCTGCCACACAATATCCCCGGGCAAGGACAGCTAGCGGGCTCCTGCTCTCAAGAGCAGTTTTTGTCTCTGCCAGCAGCAGGTGTTCGCGCTCGATCCGTATCGTACATGCCCGCCCCAGCCTGTCGGCGAGATCCGCTGTAGTGGTTTTTCTTTCTTCGATCCGTTGTACAAACCGTTGCGGTCGCAAACGGTTGCGCATGCCGGTTAGTTCTTCACGGGCCCATGCGATTCGCCCCTGCAGGGATGCGTTTAACAGGGATTTGAGTTCGTGCACCTGCAGGAGAAGTACCGCGCTATCGGGTACCACAAGTTCTGCTGCTGCCGAAGGTGTTGGTGCACGTAGATCTGCTGCGAGATCCGCTAATGTCACATCCACTTCATGGCCGATAGCGCTGACAACCGGGACCGGGCAGGCAGCGATGGCCCGGACGACATCCGGATGATTGAATGCGAAGAGATCTTCAAAGCTTCCGCCTCCACGGGCAACAATTACAACATCCACCAGATTCCCTAAACGCCGGATTGCCTGTGCAATCTCCAGATGTGCAATTTCTCCCTGCACAGCAGTCGGCGAGATGATGATCTCTACCGGGTGACGTCTTGTTATTACGGTCACGATATCATGGATGACAGCCCCGGTCTCTGAGGTGACAACCCCGATTTTTTCGGGAAATTTTGGGAGGAGACGTTTTCTCTCTGACGCAAAGCATCCTTCTGCCGCCAGCTCTTTTTTCCACTGTTCCACGAGCAGGTACTTCTCGCCAAGACCGGCTTTCTTTAACTCTTTTACCTGCAGCTGGTACGAACCGTGCGGTGCATACAACCTGACCGTACCGGAGACTATTACTTCCATACCCTCTGCGGGATTGAAGGTGAGGTGTTGTGCATCCGAACGCCACATCACGCATTTGATCACCGCTGCGGTACTGCCTCCTCCTTTTTCTGATAGGGAAAAGTAGCGATGGCCCCGTGAATGATGGGTGTAGTTGGTTACTTCGCCTTTTACCCAGACTCCCTGTAAACGTGCATCGTCAAGGAGCCCTTCGATAATGGCAGAGAGCTCCGACACCTGCAGGGGCGCAGTTTTTCCACCGGGGGATTCATCAGGTTTGTTGAACCAGTCCATCAACAACTATTAGGCAAAAACCGCATATGAATTAGTACTACCATGGTCTCGTACTCCGTTGCAAGCATGTTCTTTCATGAGTACGCTATTCATGAAATTTTTTCCTTTGTCTCCCGCACGGGACTAAACGCCATGGAGTTCTGGTTAGAAACCCCGCATTTCTGGCTCCGCGACCTTCCTGTGGATGAAGTGATTGCGTGCAGGAAAACCCATACGGATCTTTCAGTGCTGACCGTGCACACCCCCATCCTTGACTTAAATCCCTGCTCCATCAACCCGGAAGTGGCTGATATATCCATTGAGTATGCAGTCAGATCCTTACGGATTGCTGAACAATTAGGTGCCCCTGTACTTACGGTTCACCCCGGCAGGCGTACGGCAAAGCGCCCTCCCAGTGACGCGGATTTTGTCCGCTTCAATCATTATATTTCCGTTCTGCGGAAAGCAGCGAGAGACAGTCCAGTCAAAATCGGCATGGAGAATATGGAGCCTATCGTCAACTCGCTGCTCTGTACCCCGGAGCGGATGCGCACACTTCTGGACGAAGAACCCTGGCTGTTTTTCACGCTCGATGTGGCGCATGCTTTTTCCCAATCAGAAGATGAAGCAATCCGGTATATTGAACTCTGCCATGACCGTCTCATTAACGTACACATCAGCCGCTTTGCTCATGGCAAGGCGCATTATCCGCTCGTTCATCATGCCTCAATGGCACGGGTGATGGAATGTTTAAAAGATTACCGGTATGACGGGTGCCTCACACTTGAGATCGAAGATCTGAACTTTGACCGCCCGCTATCAGCAGAAGAAAAGATTGCGATACTTTCAGAGGATTGCGCATTCATGCGGGAATGCATGGAATAAGCGCTGGTTTTATAAAATTCCCCTCCGCATATAGTAGTGAAATTTCGTTTATGAATGGGCAAATGCTGCGTGCACCCGCACGATGTGAAATACAATGATCCAGGACGCTTTGGAGATCCTGCTCTTCATTATCTGCGTCCTCCTGTCCGCGTTTTTTTCCAGTTCGGAAGTTGCGCTTATCTCAATTCATCGGGCTAAAGTGCGGACGCTTATCAATGAAGGAAAACCCGGATCAAAAGCTGTTGCTGCGTTAAAAGAATCTCCGGAACACCTGCTCATCACCATTCTTATCGGGAATACCGTTGTCAATATTGCCGCAGCATCAATTGCCACTGCGGTTGCAATCCGGATGTTTGGGGATTTCGGTGTCGGGATTGCTACGGGTTTTGTGGTTATTGTTCTGCTCGTCTTTGGCGAGATCGGGCCCAAAATCTATGCAGCACGGGCATCGGACTCCTTTGCTCTCACCGTCGCACCTATTATCCTCTTTCTCTCCCGTCTATTTACTCCGGTGATTTGGCTCGTCGAGCGGGTCAGCCCGACCCTTGGTATTGGCAAGGATATTGGAGAACCGGTTGTAACGGAGGAGGAGATCAAGGAATGGATTGATGTAGGTAAGGAAGAGGGCACGATCGAGCAGGGCGAGCAGGACATGCTCTACTCGGTGCTCGAATTCGGGGATACCACTGCCCGGGAGATCATGACACCCCGTGTCAATGTCATCCTTATGGAAGATACGGTCAGCTTTGAAGAGGCAATCAGGATCTTCAACGACACCGGGTTCTCGCGCATTCCTGTCTACCACGAGCAGATCGATAATATCACGGGTATCTTAAATGTCAAGGATGTCTTTTCTGCGATGGTCTCACGGCGCAAGGATTCGGCAATAAAAGAAGTGATGTACGACCCGATGTTCGTACCGGAAACCCAGAAGATCGATGACCTGTTAAAGGAATTGCAGGTGCACCGGGTGCAGATGGCTGTTGCTATCGATGAGTACAGCAGTTTTGTCGGGATTGTGACTGTCGAGGATATATTAGAAGAACTCGTTGGCGACATCATGGATGAGTTCGACAAGGAAGAGCCCGAAGTGCAGGAACTTGCACCGGGGGTTTATGTGGTCGATGCCCAGATGTGGGTTGAGAATATTAACGAACGGATAGGACTTGAGCTCCCGACTGATGAGTCCTACGAGACGGTTGGCGGTCTCATCATCGACAGGCTCGGGCACCTCCCGAAGCATCCCGGAGAGAAGGCCGAGATTGCGATAGGTAATGGTATCACGCTTGTGGTCATGCAGATGCACGGGCGCAGGATCGTGAAAGTGAAAATCGTGGTACATCCGGTGCCTGTGGATACTAATCGTAAAGAGTGATTTGGCAGAAACATTCCATAAACGAGGAAGACAATGAAACGTATCGCAGTGGTTGCATCGGGCAGGGGTTCAAATTTCCAGGCGGTCATCGATGCCATCAGGAATGGAAAGGTGCCTGCCGAATGCGTAGCCTTGATTACGGATAACCCGAAAGCCTATGCCATTGAACGGGCGAAAAAGGCGGGCGTCCCTTGCAGGATCATCGATTATGCCACGTCCCCATCGCGCGAAGTCTATGAACGCACACTTCTTGCCGCCATGCAGGATGTCAACGCAGATCTCTTTGTACTTGCCGGTTACATGCGCATTCTCGGTGCATTGATAGTAAAAGCGTTTCCGGGAAAGATGATCAATATTCATCCGGCTCTCCTTCCAAGTTTTACCGGTCTCCATGCCCAGCGGCAGGCGTTTCACTATGGAGTAAAGGTATCAGGCTGTACCGTGCATTTCGTGGATGAGAGCCTGGACGGGGGGCCAATCATCCTACAGCAGTGTGTGCAGGTGCTGGAGACGGATGATGAAGATGCGCTTGCAGAGCGGATATTACTGCACGAGCATGAATGCCTGCCGGAAGCAATCCGGCTCTTTTGCGAAGATCGGCTTGTGATTGAAGGCCGTAAGGTTCGGGTTCTGTGAGGATCCTGAACGATTGATTCAAAAAAAAACCAAACTTTTGGGGGTTTTTATTGTTCACCGCGACTTTTTTATCTGGCACGCGAATAGTATGCACAACCGGGAGCCGGTGACGAGGCAATGAAGGAGCGATCAAAAAATCCTGCAACAAAGCAGATTGCACGGGAGCGTATTGAAATCCTGTTTGAACAGGCACGGCTTGCATTTGCAGAGTTTCCGGATTTAAGCGATCGTTATGTGTTCCTCGCGCGCAAAATTGCCATGCGCCAGCGGATCCGGATCCCGCAGGAATTACGCCGCCAGTACTGCCATCACTGCAATACTTACCTCGTTCCGGGAAGCAATATGCGGGTGCGGGTGCACCGTGGCAATGTAGTTGTCACCTGTCGCACCTGCAATAAGCATTCAAGATACCGTGTGGTGAAACCTCATGTCGGATGACGCAAATAAACTGATGCAGGATCTAAAGCCAACCGTATGGATTGGTAAACAGGGATGTACCGAAACAATGATCGAAGAGATCGTCTCCCAGCTCAAGAACAGAAAGATGATCAAGGTAAAATGGCTTCAGTCTGTAGAAGTTGATCCAGCCGCTATTGCACTGCAAGCGCGTGCGAAACTGGTAGAAACACGTGGACGGACGATGGTGCTTGCAGATAAAAAGCAGACAATTAAAAAATAAATCCGTTTTTCTTCGAGCAAATTGGCATTTTGCTTCTCGAAATATATAAAAACCTTATTCACAAATAAGTAAAGACTGTTATTAAAAATTTCAGCAGTGAGGTCTTAAGATGACAACAGTATACGATGTCCCCGCCGACCATATTATTCGCAGGGTCGCTGAGGAGCTCAAGAAGCGGAAGGAAATTGTTCCGCCGGCATGGGCTGCTTTTGCAAAGACCGGGGTACACAAAGAGATGCCGCCTGAGGATCCCGATTGGTGGTTCATACGGGCAGCAGCAGTGTTGAGACGCGTCTATGTCGATGGCCCCCTGGGCGTTGAGAGGATGCGAAGCTTTTACGGTGGTAAGAAGAACCGTGGATCACGACCGAATGCGTTTCGCAAGGGTAGTGGATCAATCCTGAGAAAATCTCTCCAGCAGCTGGAAGCAGCAGGTTTGATCATCCACGACAAGACCGGCCGTAAAGTATCCCCTGCAGGGATGTCTTTCTTAGACAACCTGTCACAGGAAGTAAAGATTACTCCGCCGGCATCGGTACCAAAACGTGTCGTGCCTGTTGTCGAAGAGCCCAAGAAGGCAGATGCCAAGAAGGGTGACAAGAAGGCAAAGGGTGGCGACAAGGCTGTCGAAGGCGCAGATGGTGCCAAGACCGAGAAGAAAGCACCCAAAGCCAAGAAAGCAGAGAAATCAGAAGCCCCCAAATGAGGTTTGATCATGGGAGACGACGAACTGAGTGAACTTCGCAAACGGCGAATGGCGCAAGTGCAGCAGCAGGCTGGCGACCAGCAGGAAGAGCTGGAACGCCAGCAGAAGCAGAAATCTCAGATACAGATGCTCCTCATGCAGGTTCTCGAGCCGGATGCCCGGGAACGATTAAACACCATCAAGCTGACCAAGGCGGAATTTGCCGCTTCGGTAGAACAACAGCTGGTGGCTCTCGCCCAGAGTGGGCGACTCAAGAACAAGATCACGGACGCGCAGCTCAAAGAACTGCTCAGGCAGCTTGCGCCAGCGAGACGTGATTACACGATCACACGAAGATGAAAGCCGGCGTGCTCTACAGCGGCGGAAAGGACAGTTCCCTTGCAGCAATAATGCTGGGTACGTATTATGAGGTCGAACTCAATACGTTCGTGCTCGACCCAAACCGCCAGATCCCATCGCTGGAGGCTGCGGCACAGGCATTAGGCTTTCCATTAATAAAACGTGTGTTTCGGGAAGGACTGAAAGACGAGATGGTGGACCAGGTTGTGTCATGCGGGTACCCGAATGACGCAATCAACCGGATCCATCATATCGCGGTCGAAACCCTCAGCAGGGAGTATAAAGTCGTCGGTGACGGAACAAGGTTCAATGACCGTGTTCCGATGCTGACCCGTGCTGAGGTGCAAAGCCTTGGAAACCGGACCGGGTGTTCGTATGTGCGACCCCTGTTAGGCTTTGTGAAGGCGGAAGTCGATCGTCTGGTGGACCGGTTTTTTATCGTGGAATACGGGGAGACCGGGTCCATTAAGAACGGTGATTACGAGGCCGAGATCAGGGAGGCGTTCCGCACCCGTGGAATAGAATCAGCCCCCCTTTTTCCGGCACACCATGACCAGTCTCTGGTCATCGGGAGAAAGGCAAAAATATCTGGTGAGTGAAATGAGCAAATTAAGTAAAGGCAGGAAGATCCGGATGGCCAAGGCATGCGACCAGAACCGCCGTGTGCCCCAGTGGGTAATGGTAAGGACCAAGCGCGGTGTTGTTGCGCACCCGAAGAGAAGAAACTGGCGCAAGAGCCAGTTAAAGGTGTGAGCCATGGCTGAAATAATGAAGGAACACGTATATGTCATCCCTCTGCGTAATGCAAAGCGGATGCCGCGCTGGAAGCGATGCAACGGCGCAATGAAGGATATCAAGAAGTATCTCGCCAAGCACATGAAGAGCGAGGATGTCAAGATCGATCAAGGCATCAATGAGAGAGTGTGGTACCGGGGCGCAGAGAAGCCACCGTCAAAAATCCGGGTCCGCGCAATGAAAATGGAGGACGGGCAGGTTCAGGCTGAACTTGCACCGGAATCATAGATGGAAAGGACGATCACGTTTGGAGGCGATCCGAACATCGGGGTTTTTGCCCGGGTGGTAGGAAATATCGCAATAATCCCGCCGGATTCCACACCGGAATTCAAGCATGCAGTAAAAGAAGCGCTCAACGTTGAGGTTATTGAGACCACGATCCAGGGAAGCGCGATCATCGGCTCGTTAGTTGCCGGTAACAGCCGGGGTGTTATTGTCTCTGGTCTGGCAACGGATGAAGAAGTTGAGAAACTCTCAAAGCACCGCGAGGTGTTCCTGCTCAGTGATACCATGAATGCTGCGGGCAACGTGATCATGGCAAACGATACCTTTGCGGCTGTCCACCCGGACATGCCCGAAGGCGTGATCAAACAGATCGGCGATTTCCTTGGAGTTGAAGTGATCACTCTTGTTCTTGGCGGGGTCAAGACCGTCGGTATGGCGGGCGTTGCCACGAACAAGGGAGTCATCGTGCACCCGAGGGCTACTGCTGCCCAGATCAAGAAGATCGAAGAGGTTGCAAAGGTGCCAGTCGGCACCGGGTCGATCAATATGGGCAGCGGACTTGTCGGTACCGGCCTGATGGTTAACGAGAATGGTTACCTTGCCGGGAATGCAACGAGCGGGTTTGAGCTTGGCAGGATTGAAGACGTATTTGGATTTATGGAGTGATAATTATGGAAAATCAGAAGTTTGAGGTTAAAGGAACCTTTTTAATGGGCGAAGACTGGGCGCCGTACACAAAAATTATCGCGGCCCCCAATGCAAAGCAGGCAACGGAACGCACCTTTGCGGTGATCGGCAGCAAGCACAACCTAAAACGCAGGTACATTAAGGTTGATGCGGTCAAGGCCATCACGGCTGAGTAATTTTTTTATAACTTTTTGTTTAGGTTTTCATTCCGATATTTGAGTTCTACTTGAGTGGAATACCTTGTTCAGCGAGATCCCCCCCTTTTTAGCACCGTCATCTCAAACCGTGCGGTTTTACTTGTAAAAATTATTCGTTGCATCTTTTTGTGAGTTCGCATCCGCACGCATCATAAAAATTTATGAGTCGGACCGTTGACCGTGAAACTCACCGTATACATGCCCCACTATAACTCGACATTGACGTAAAGAAAAAGAAAAAAGTAAATATTTACAATACGTATCATCCGTACATGACAGACTCAGAATGTGCCACCAAACGAATACCCGTATGCCCGAGCACGTGGGAAAGCGTTCACCAGCTCAGGATGCCAGGACAAACCTATGACGATGTAATCAGGGAACTTATCCGGACTAACTCCGAGACCAAACTGATCGAAGAGACAGAACGCATATGTAAAAGAGGTCATTTTGTGGAGTATAAACTTTGACCTTTATACTAAAGATCGACGAAGATGATGCGCTGCCCTTTATCAGACAACTTCCGGAAAAAAGTCGGCGTATCGTCGATTCTAAAATAAAACTCCTGGCAGAAGACCCTTACCCCGGCAAAGGAGGAGACAAAGAATGTCTTACCCTACGCGATGGCGTCAAGATTTATCGCCTTCACATTGCCAGAAGTATCACGGTATTTTACATGATTCGTGATGATACGGTCTTTATCACAGAGGTTTTGACCATCCAGCAGGCTCATAAAAAATATAATCGGTTATAATTTTTTGTTGATTTATACCCGCTATCAAAACGATATACCGACCAGATAACTCCCTTTTAAAAAAACCGGATCAATCCGGTTTGTGGATCGGATATCTGTGCAGCAGGGGGTATGAACCAAAAGTGAAAACAAACCCAATGGGGGCTCCGATTAACGGATTTCGGTCGCGGAACAGGGGTGTGCATGGAAAAAGAAAAGACACTCATTTCGGGTTATTGTCGGAATTATGGAGGGTTAATGTCAGACTTGTATGAGTTTTTTAATATTCTCCTCAATTGATTCGACTCGTTTTCGCTCATCTTAATTCAGTCATCCGTCCCCTCTTCTCCCTTCCCCTTACGTATCTTTGGTAAGCCCAATTGCACTGCCGATGATATTTGCCGAGTTCCAGAATACCGTCCGGACACTGCCCTCTTTAATGCGAATCGGGATCTCAACGGTTTCCCACCGTTCACCTTCAAGTCCAACGAGAATTCAGATAAGACTGAAATCTGTTTTTATCATGGGATTCTATCACTGTTCTTACGTGCGAGATTAAAGGAACCCTTATCATGGAATCACGCTACCTCCTTTACTGAGATAATTCAGAAGGGATACTGGTGGCTGCAGATAAAAATACAATAATCCTTGTGCTGGTGTTTGCCTGTGGACTTCTGGCCGGTTGTGTGCTCTATGGGCTCCTCACTCACCAACCCGTTCACCTGGCAAAACAGGTGATCTTTACGGAGCGGGCACCAACCCCCATCGGGCCGTACAGCCAGGCCGTCAAGTCAGGGGATTTTGTGTTCACCTCCGGCCAGATTGGTATCGATCCAGCGACCGGTAATCTTTCCGCAACCACTGAAGAGCAGACCGTCCGGACAATGGAGACCCTCCATGCCGTATTACAACAATCCGGCCTCGGGTTTGAAGACGTGGTTCAGACGCGGATATACCTGACCAACATGAGCGACTGGACAACGGTCAACGGGATCTACGGGTCATATTTCAAAGAAGGGTATCCGGCACGGGTGACCGTGCAGGTCGCAGGGTTGCCAAAAGGGGCAAAAGTTGAGATAGAGATGATAGGCCAGAAACGCTAACGGCAAAAATTTGCGCAATAAAAATTCTACAATCCAAAAGCATCACCATGATGTATTTATGATACCGGAGGACAAACATATCAGGAGTCAGGATTATTTAAATCAGACAATATCAGGAGAGGCAGATTTTGGCAACGAATGCAAAACAGGCAGAACAGCGCGAACTGATGATGCTCCAGCAATATCTCAAAGACTACGGACAACAGGCCGAGATCTTTGTCGAGCAGTTAAATCTTTTAGAGAATGGCAGGATGGAGGCGTTTGCTGCCATAGAAGCACTCGAAGCAATGGTTGTTGCCGATGACAATACCGTTCTTCTCCAGATTGGCGGCGGGGCAAGCGTGCGGGCAAAGGTGCTCGAACCCGAAAAAGTTCTGGTCGCTATCGGTGCAGAAGTTGTAGTAGAACGCTCCAATAAAGATGCAGTGGAATTCCTAAAAGAGCGGATCATGGAGATGGAAGCCTCGCAAAAGAGAGTATCCGAAACTCTTGATAAGCTGCGTGGCCAGATGAACGAGATCAATAAACGACTTGAGTACGGGTACCAGCAGTCTGTGGCCGGGCATCAGGAAGAGGAATAACGGGGTCTTTTCTCATGTTTGGGGGACTCAGGGAGCGGTTGCAGGCCGCAAGAAACCGGTTAAGCAGCAGCATCGGTGCTGTTGTTGCACCCCCGGCCGCTGAGCCTGTTGTCACTCCCCCCGCCCCCACCGACGTTTCTACAGAACCGGCAAAATCGGCAGCCCCCAGTTTTGTTGATAAAGTCAAGGTCCTTGTTCTCGAACGGGAACTTATCGTATCGGATAAAAATATCGCCGATGCCCTTTCTGAACTCGAACTGACCCTGCTTGAAAGTGATGTGGCTTTGCCTGTTACCGATGCAATCATCGCCCATGTCCGGAAGAGTCTTGTCGGGAAACACCGGAAGATCGGTGAATCGGTTGATGCGATGGTAGTCAGCGCCTTGAAAGCGGCACTTCTTGAAGTACTTGGCAAGGGTTTCGATCTCAAAGAATACATTACTACCCACCCTCGTCCGGTAAAGATCCTTTTTACCGGTGTGAACGGGACGGGTAAGACCACGAGTGTAGCAAAGATCGGCTCGTATCTCCACAAAAAGGGTTTTTCGGTAGTGATAGGAGCCGGAGACACTTACCGGGCAGGCGCGATCGAACAGATCGCTGTGCATGCCGAACGGATAGGTATCAAGATCATCCAGCACAAGGAAGGAGCTGACCCGTCAGCTGTCCTCTTTGATACGGTGCAATACGCAATTTCGCACAAAATTGATGTGGTGCTTGCAGATACTGCCGGGCGGTTCCACACCAAGTCAAACTTAATGAACCAGCTCGACAAGATCAAACGCGTGATGAAACCCGATCTTGTGGTCTATGTCGATGAAGCCGTAGCCGGTAATGATGCGGTGATCCGGGCTGCTGAGTTTGACAGGACGGTTGGGGCCGATGCGATCGTGCTCACCAAGGCTGACATGGATTCCCGTGGCGGGGCGGCGATATCGATCGCCCATACGATTGGAAAACCGCTCATGTTCCTCGGGGTTGGTCAGGGATATGATGACATCATCCCGTTCGATCCTGCGGGTGTTGTTGATGAACTGCTGGATGGTGCCTGATGCTCGATAATCTCTCGTCGTCGTTAAAAGATGCGTTAAAGAAACTTGCCGGAAAGACGGTTGTTGACCGTGTAGCGGTCGATGAACTGGTAAAAGATCTCCAGCGGGCGCTCATATCTGCGGATGTGAATGTGAAGCTGGTGATGGAGCTGAGCAAAGCCGTCCGTACCCGTTCTCTCGATGAGCAACTGCCCAAGGGCACCAATGTGCGCGAGCATGTACTGCGGATTGTTTACCAGGAGTTAGTTCGGCTGGTCTGGGCATCAACCGAAGTCCGGCTTGAACCCCAGACAATTCTCATGGCAGGTTTACAGGGCAGTGGTAAGACCACAACTACGGCCAAACTTGCCCGATACTTCCAGAAGAAGGGCATGAAAGTTGCCGTGATCTGTGCCGATACATTCCGGCCGGGTGCGTATGACCAGCTCTCTACACTCTGTACCAGGATCCATGTACCCTGCTTTGGCAATCCGCAGGAAAAGGATGCCCTTAAGATCACCCGTGAGGGGCTTGCGGCACTCAAAGAACATGAACTGATAATTGTCGATACCCAGGGCCGGCATGCTCTTGAACCCGATCTGATCCAGGAGATCATTGATCTCAATATCCTCACCAAAGCCACGCACCGCTGGCTGGTCATCGATGCAGCACTCGGTCAGCAGGCAAGTGAGCAGGCCAAGCGATTCCATGAAGCGATCGGGATCGATGGCGTGATCATCACCAAGATGGACGGTACCGCAAAAGGTGGTGGCGCCATGTCTGCGGTTGCCGAGACTAAAAGCGGGATTGCGTTCATTGGCGCCGGTGAAACGATCGAGGATCTCGAACGGTTCGATGCCGACGGGTTCATCTCCCGGCTGCTTGGCATGGGTGACTTAAAGGCACTTTACGAGAAGGCCACTGAAGCTATCAAGGCTGAAGACGTGGACGTCAACGCGATGATGAAGGGCAAGTTCACCCTCCGCGACATGTACAAGCAGCTTGAAGCGCTCAACAAGATGGGACCCTTAAAACAGATCATGGGCATGCTCCCGCTTGGCAATATGGAGCTGCCCGAAGGTGTTTTAGATGTTACGAGCGTCAAGATGGTGCGCTACCGGATCATCATGGACTCGATGACTCCCAATGAACTCGATGATCCGACGCTCATCAACAGCTCCCGCATGTCGCGGATCGCCCATGGTGCTGGTTCGACTCCTGATGAAGTCCGCGAACTGCTCAAGTACTTCAAGACCATGCAGCGCACCCTGAAAGGTCTGCGTGGTGCGGGAGCCGGTGGCGGGAAGTTCAATATGCAGCGCCTGATGAAAAAATTCTCCGGCCAGCAGTGACGCACGATATGACCGTGTTTGCTATTGTCGGACATATTGCCCGTACTGACGGGGGCTATTCGCTCAATGATCTTCCGGGTGGTGGCGGGCGGATGGATGTGCTCTGCCGGTGCGTGAATGCGTCGTTCTTCCTCTCGCATGATCTCCGCAGGGATGTGGAATGTTACCTCGTGCTCTGCGGGGAACCATCAGGACCAAAGACTGTGAAGTTCAGTGGGGATACGGTACGATCGCTCTCCCCGGATGAGCGGAGTGCCGGTGCCCTGATAAAAAAGGCGCTCGATACCGTTTGCGGAAATGAGTTCCGCGAGGCGGCTGATGGCATATGGGTGCGTAAAGGTGGTCTTGAGCGGCTCATGACTGAGCACACCTTTGCGGTGCTGGATGAGCATGGTGCGGACGTCAGGAAGGCAGGCACCCTTCCCGGTGCATTCCTGCTCTCCGATCATTTGAACTTCACAGACGCTGAAGAGATCCTGATTAAGGATTGCCCCCGGTATTCCGTGGGGCCAAACTGCCTGCATGCCGATCACACAATCACGGTGCTGCAGAACGAACTGGACAGGAGAAAGAGCCAATGGACGTAAACGAACAGGTGGATAAGATCCTTGAATATGGCGACTGCTGCGATCACTGCCTCGGGCGGTTCTTTGGCAAACGCTCGCATGGGCTGAGCAATGATGAACGCGGAAAGGGACTGAGAATTGCAAAAGCGATCACAGCAAACGTGCCCTATAAAAAATTCAGTGCTACCTGCTGGGTGTGTGGGAATTTTTTTAACGATGTTCCACTCTGGGCAGATCGCGTGATCGCCGCAACCACCGGCTTGGAGTTTGATAATTTCTTAATCGGTTGTCGCGTACCCCCGCTGATAGCCGAGAATGAGGAGATGGTCTGGAGTGATCTTTCGTTATCTGAGCCCGAACCGTTTAAATCAGAAGTGAACCGTGAAGTGGGAAAAGCCGTGTCTGCGCGTGTGGGCAAGATAGTGGACTTTAAAAATCCCCAGATCGTGATCATCCTCGATCCGTCAACCGGCAATACTGAAGTAACGGTTAACTCGGTCTTCTTTTACGGGCGGTACCAGAAGTTTGAGCGGGGCATTCCGCAGACGCACTGGGACTGCCGGGAGTGCAGGGGCAAGGGATGCGAGAAGTGCAATTTCACGGGAGCCCAGTATCTCGATTCCGTTGAAGAGCTGATCGGGAGACCGGTTATTACCGCATTCGATGCGACAAATGCCGTGCTGCACGGAGCCGGAAGGGAAGACATCGATGCCCGTATGGTTGGCACAGGACGTCCGTTCATCCTTGAAGTTGTTGAGCCGAAACGGCGCACATTGGATCTCAAGGAACTTGAATCAGAGATCAACCGGACGGCGGACGGGAGGGTTTCAGTGGAACTGAAACGCTGGACGGACCGGGCTGAGGTGGAAACCCTTAAATCAAACAAAGCGCATAAAAAATACAGGATCCTGGTCGAGGTTGACGGCGCATTATTAGCGGATGAGTTCGCAAATGCTGTAAAAACCTTGGAAGGCGTCACAATACAACAGCGCACGCCCCAACGGGTCGCTCATCGGAGAGCAGACAAGATCCGTGAGCGAAAAGTCCTCGCTATCGAGCATGTGGGGGAACAGGACGGCAAATTTGTTGTCGAAGTCCTGGGCGAAGCCGGCCTCTACATCAAAGAGCTCGTGAGCGGGGACTCTGGCAGAACCCGTCCGAGTCTTGCCGAGATCCTGAACAAAACGGCCCGCGTTACCAGCCTCGACGTAACACAGGTAGAAGGAATGAAGGAGGGAGATTAAAAAATGGCACATCACAATGGTCCAAGAAAGAAAACCCGGTATAAGTTCAAGAAAGATTTAAGAAAGCGCGGGCTGCCGCCAGTAACCTCCGTTATCCAGAAATTCGAGATCGGTGACAGGGTGCACGTGGTTGTTGAACCAAGCATCCAGAAGGGTATGCCCCACCGCAGGTTCCACGGAAAGACCGGAACCGTTATCGGCCAGCGCGGTCGTGCGTGGATGCTCACCATCCGCGATGGAGACGCCGACAAGATCGTTATCTCCAGACCACAACATCTAAAAGCACAAAAGTAAACTCAATCTTTGGTGATTGGCATGAAAGTGAAGGGTATAATTAGCGAAGAGAAGGTTACGCTCCCCGTGATGCGGGGTGTCCTTTTAGGGGTGGAGTCGGAACGGATTGCCACTGAAAAGGAGATGTCATATGAGTTCCGGCGCTGCATTGAGCATGCGAATAAGCTGACAAAGAATACGCCGGAAAAATCCGAGGCACTCGTAGCTGATCTCATTAAACTGGAAAAGATGAAGCCGGAGATCGCCTATCGCATTGCCAATATCATGCCAAAGACCCGCGATGAAGTCAGGGCGATCTATGCAAAAGAGCGGTTCACGCTCTCTCCTGAAGAAGTCGATAATATTGTCGAACTGGTGATGACACACTTCTGAGGTGTGGTAATATGAAGGCGGAGAAAAAAGAGGTCAACGCGATCGTACTGGATGTGCTCATGAAGGGTCATGTTGATGACCCTCGCCCCCAGTTCAAGCGGGAGCCCATCGTGCAGGCAATGGGTCTTGAACAATTCAAGCTTCTTGAGCTGGTACCGAAGCCCTCGGTTTTTATCGAGCTTCATGAACGTGTCTATATCGGCGATTCCGAACGGGTCAAGATTGAGCGGGTAAAGCGCAGGATCGGGTATGAGGAACTCACCCCTACGGCCCGTGGGGAACTTCCGTTTATCATTGCAGAAATTATCAAGGAGCGGGAGGCAGATTTTGTCTCTTTCTTTAACAAGGCGATCTCGATCACGCCCCGTCTTCATATGCTTCACCTTCTCCCGGGCATAGGCAAGAAACTCATGTGGGAGATATTAGAAGAGCGCAACAAGAAACCGTTTGCAAGTTTAGCAGACATATCGGCTCGCATAAAATCGATTCCCCACCCGGAGAAGATGATCCAGGCACGGATCATCGAAGAGCTCGAGGTCAAGGATACCAAATACCACGTCTTTACCACCCGATGAAAGCCTATCACGACCAGCATTTCCTTATCGATCCCAATGCGGTAAAGCGGATCGCAGACCTTGAGGATGTGAAGGGAAAACGCGTGCTGGAAGTCGGGCCCGGCAACGGGGCACTTACCCGTGCCCTGCTCGAACGCGGTGCAATTGTCCACGCAGTTGAACTTGACGGGAATCTCTGTGAGCAACTCGCGGACATTTTTTTTGATGAGATTGAGAGCGGTCAGCTTACCGTGCAGCAGGGCGATGTCACAAAGTGCGAATTACCTGCGTTTGAAATGTCGGTATCCAACCTGCCCTATTCTGCGAGTTCGAAGATCACGTTCCGCCTGCTCGAGTCTGGGTTCCGGGTTGCTGTGCTGATGTACCAGAGCGAGTTTGCGGACCGGATGGTAGCGCCAGCCGGTACCAAAGACTGTGGCAGGTTATCTATCATGGTCCAGACCTATTCGGCAGTTCAGCGGTGTTTTGAACTTCCGCCGCAATGCTTCTCTCCACGTCCGCAGGTGCATTCAACGGTGGTGATGATCTTCCCCCGCGATCCCATCTTCTTTATTGAAGATCGGAAGCGCTATGCAGATGTGGTCCGGGGTCTCTTTATGCACCGGAGAAAGACCGTACGCAACTGCCTGAAAGGATCTGCCGGCATGCTCGGTCCTGCATGGGTGGAGCGGGTGATTGCGACCCTCCCTGAAGAGATCTTAAAGAGCCGTCCTGAGGCACTGTACTTAGAGGATTTTGCTACGATCAGTAATATGGCCTGACAGGTCAGAGTTTTTTTGTAAATTTTTGGTCATATTCTCTCTCACCCATAGTTTACCTCACGTCCCACCCCGCTCAATATCGCTATTGGGTGAAACTTGTCTTTAAGTGGATCAAAAAGGAATTTGCGAAAAAACAGAATCATTCTCTTTTACCCATCTTCTGTAGTTTACCTCACTCTCCATCCGATCCTCAATCCAAACAGCTCCAAACAGGCCGGTTTTTCTCGCATTAAAACAGCCGGTTCCCGGTTCAGAGGCCAAAACAGGAACCTTCGGAAAAACAACCCCAAAAACCCTCCTAACTGGCCGGTCGACCGTTCAGCATTTCCGGGAAACGAACTCCATTTTGACCTTGGATCGCTCCTTTTTAGGTACTTTTTAGAGATACTGTCACAAGGTTCAGGTCCATTTTAAAAAAATCAAAATAAAAAATCATATCATCGATTCTGGCTCTTTTACCCCCTTTCTGTAGTTTACCTCACTCTCCATCCGTTCCTCAATTCAAACAGCTCCAAACAGGCCGGTTTTTCTTGCTATAAAACAGCCGGTTCCTGATTCAGAGGTCAAAACAGGAACTTTCGGAAAAACAACCCCAAAAACCCTCCTGACTGGCCGGTCGACCGTTTAGTATTCCCGGGAAACGAACTCCACTTTGACCATGAATCGCCCTTTTTTAGGTATTTGGGAGATACCGTCACAAGGTCCAGGTCCATTTTAAAAAAATAAAAATCAAAATTTATATCATCGATTCTGGCTCTTTTAACCCCTTTCTGTAGTTTACCTCACTCTCCATCCGATCCTCAATCCAAACCGCTCCAAACAGGCCGGTTTTTCTCGCAATAAAACAGCCGGTTCCCGATTCAGAGTCCAAAACAGGAACTTCCGGAAAAACAACCCCAAATACCCTCCTAACTGGCCCGTTGACCGTTCAGCATTTCCGGGAAACGAACTCCATTTTGACCTTGGATCGCTCCTTTTTAGGTACTTTTTAGAGATACTGTCACAAGGTTCAGGTCCATTTTAAAAAAATAAAAATCAAAAATCATATCATCGATTCTGGCTCTTTTAACCCCTTTCTGTAGTTTACCTCATTCTCCATCCGATCCTCAATCCAAACAGCTCCAAACAGGCCGGTTTTTCTTGTTATAAAACGGCCGGTTCCCGATTCAGAGTCCAAAACAGGAACTTCCGGAAAAACACCCCCAAAAACCCTCCTAACTGGCCGGTCGACCGTTCAGCATTTCTAGGAAACGAACTCCATTTTGACCTTGGATCGCCCTTTTTAGGTACTTATTAGAGATACAGTCACAATGTCAAATTACATTACTGAAATATCAACCTTTTTTACGATTATTCAGCAGCCTAAAAATGTATTTTTTCAGAATTCCCGCATGATCTTGATTGCGCAGAACTCGCCACACATCGTGCATTCGGCATCGCCATCGGATAATTCCCGTGCCCGGTCTGGATCCATGGAACAGCGGATCTGGCCTTCGCGGTCAAGAGCGGCTCTCAGCTGGGCAATCTTTGTGTCCTCCGCTTCTCTGCCATACTTCACGGTATCCCCGATGTGTGCAGCGATCCGAAACGCAATCAGTCCCTCTTTTACCGCCGCGGGACCCGGTAGACCGAGATGCTCGGCAGGCGTGATGTAACAGAGATAGTCTGCCCCGGCAGCGCTCGCAATACTGGCTCCGGCAGCTCCGGCAATATGATCGTAGCCAACCGCAACATCGGTGGGCAGTGGGCCGGCTACAAAGAGCGGGAACGCGGACTTCTTCTTGTAATATTTCACCATCGGTGCGATCCGATCGCTTCGGATATGGCCACCTGCCCCTTCGATGATCACTTGCACACCGGAAGCACGGGCACGGTGTGCGAGCTCGACATTCTGCCGGATCTCGGCAAGCTGCATGCGATCTCTTCGATCGTGGATGCACCCGCTCCGGGCGGTGTTGCCCAGCGAGAGTACGATATCATGCTTCCTGCAAAGCGAGAGTACTTCATCGAAATGCTCGATGAACGGATTATCGCACTGGTTCATCAGCATGAACGCACTGGTGATTGAACCACCTTTTGAGACCATGCCAAGCAGCCGTTTCCTCTTCTTAAGTTCGTAAAGCATCTCGCGGCTGACGCCATGGATGACCACCGAGCTGATGCCCTGTCCCGCCTGCATCCTGAACGTGTCCATGATGTCATCTGCGGTCATCCGTTTCAAACCGTTCTCTACTACCGACTGGTAAACGGGAACGGTGGTGATGGGAAGTGAGGTGTGGGAAAAGATCTCCTTTCTGATGGCGTTGATATCCCCACCCATCGAGAGATCGCTGATGGTGTCAGCCCCGAATTTTTCAGCGATTATTGCTTTTTGGATTTCATCGTCCAGACAAACCTTGGTCGATGATGTGCCGAGATTGACATTGACTTTGGTGGATAGGCCTTTTCCAATGCCGGTGTACTTCTTACCGCGTTGCATAATCACCACACTTCCTGCAGCAATCCTATCGCGGAGTGCTTCAGGATCTATGCCCTCGGTCCGGGCAACGTCGTGCATCTGCGGTGTGATTGTCCCATCCAGTGCCTGCTCTGCCAGTGTGCGCATATTTTTTTCGTGTGCTGACGACTCCCCATGCCTGTTTGGTGTTTTGAGGATAAAATTCATGACTTTTTCATTTTAAACTGCCGGTGAGTTTATGTAAAATAGTTTTTTTAGTTTCAGTAGATAAGATTGAAAATTACCCCAGATAGTTGTCGATAATTTGGATCATGAGAGATCATCAGATGGGTACTTATCTGACTGTTCTCAAGGGTTCTGGCAGCGTTTGTTTTTTCTCAACAAGGTTTTTTAAAATTTACCGACATAAGAGAAGACTATACCCGTGATAAGAGAATAGGCAGATCGGGTACATAGGCTAAACGTAATGTTACTATTGTTCTTATCATCACCAACATTGCAGAGTGGATTTTTTTACTCTGCCGGTGATTACCGGATGAGAAATCATTTACCCGGGCAGTTCTTTTAGAGGGAATGAAGGATCATGGAGAGGGGAGTGAAGCTGATTGATGGAGAAAGGTATGACAATGGAAGGTTTGGAAACTAACCGCAGAACACAAGAGAATCTGCCCGGTGTTGCACAAAGGAAAATGACATGGGGGGTGATTGCTGATGGGATTTTTAGAATCGCTTGACCCGGTCACGCTCGTCAATCTCATCCTGAGCCTTACCATCGTTGCGGTAAGCGTCTGGGGATACGTCAAGCTGAAAAATATAACCCCGCTCTATATTGGTGCTGCGTATGTTCTCTTCTCCACCTCGCATGCGATCCTCCTCTTTAAAATCACCTGGGTCCCGCAGACATTGCTCATAGGGATACGGCTTGCAGGATATTTCCTGGTCATATTCGGGTTGTATGCCATCTTAAAGCTCGTCATGGAACTCAGGGACGTTCAGGCTCCTTCTGAATCCTCAAAGGGAGACAGTCCCCTGGTCCAGAACCTGCCCCGGATCGCAGAGTACTGCGGGATAGCCTCTTCCGTTGTAGTCTTCCTCTGCCTTGGCATCCAGAGTCTTGCCTCTGCATCCATCATCAGCATGCCGGGATTATCCGATCTGTCGAAAGCCAACCCTTTCATACCGGGACCTTTTGTCCTTGGGTTATTTCTCGTACTGGGTGTTTGCCTTTTTTCCCTCATGCACTGGAAGGATGAAAGCCGTATCTCTCTCCTGACAACAGCCCTTGCCGGGATAGTTTTCATCATTTCACTGCTGTTCCTGATAAGTGCCTTTATGGGAAATCTTGAGGGAGGCCAGGTAGTCTTACATGGGGATATTATCGGCATACGGGATCTCATCGTTCCATCGATTCTTACAGTCATAGGTCTTGCTTTGACCGCGATGGTTCTGCTTGCACGGCAGCGGACTGAACCGGTGATCCGGGATATCATGGCCGGTGTTTCGGCACTGGTCTTTGCCATTGGTGCCTTTACCCTCATTGGCTACGCATACCAGTCGCCAGTCCTCATGGGTGGTGCCACCAACCCGGTGACGATGGCTTCTGCAGTCCTGTTTATGATCCTGGGAACCGGACTGCTTGCATACATAGGTACCGGTTCCCGGCTCCTTTCCCAGACACTTGACAACTCAGTCCAGTCACAGATGATGCGGGGTTTGATCCCGGTAATGACCATAGCCGTATTAATCGAGGGCTGGGTTTGTATTGTCGTCCTTCCATCGGTGACATCTATTATCAATCCCGCAATCCTGTCAGCCGGTATTGCGGTTTTTTCAATTGTTGCCATCAGTTTTATCATTGCCATTCAGGCAAGCCAGATCAGCGCAGTTATAACCCGGGCTGAACTGGAGCGGCAGAAGGCCGAAGAGCAGAAACAGAAGAGCCAGGCGCTCTTCAAGACGATGTTCGAGAGCTCCGCTGATGCCATCTGGACCATGAGTAATGACATCATTGTTGACTGCAACAGGACCGCTGAAGTCATGTTCGGGACCACCCGTGACAAGATCAATGGCAAATCCGTTCTCGCCTTCTCACCTGAACGCCAGCCGGACGGGCAGATGTCCCCACAAAAAGCACAAGGACTGGTAGCTGCTGCGCTTGAGGGAAATCCCCAGTTTTTTGAATGGGTCCATACCCGTGCTGATGGTACGTCATTCCCTGCTGAAATAACCTTAAACCGTGTCAAGTGCTCAAAAAAATTCTATCTCCAAGCAAGCATCCGGGATATCACCCAGCGCAAAAAAGCAGAAGAAGAGCTGAATGCTGCGTATTCCCAGATCGCTGCCGCCGAAGAAGAACTCCGGCACCAGTATACCGCGCTCGCTGAAACTGAAGAGATGTTCCGCAACCCGGTAGAGCATTCCCCGGTGGGGGTATACCTGCAGCAGGACGGCATCATAAGGTATGCAAACCCGCGGTTAGCCGAGATGCTTGGTTATACCCGGGATGAGGTCCTCAACAAACCGTTCGAGGAGTTAATAGACCCTGATAATAAGGCAAAGGTCTGCAATCTGGTAACCAAACAGGATAAAGAGGATAACGGTTCCCATTCACGCTGTGTGGAATTCACGAGCCGGAAAAAGGATGGCACGCACATTGATCTGGAGATCTTCGAAGCCCCGATGGAGTTCAAGGGACTCCCGGCGTTCTATGGTACCCTTGTTGATATCACTGAGCGCAAGAAAGCAGAAGCCGCGGTTAAGGAAAGCGAGCAAAAACTGGGGTTCCAGAACCTGGAACTGGAAGCCTCAAACGAGGAGGTCAGGTCAATAGCAAAGACACTCCAGAACAACCTTGACGAGCTGCTCATAAGCCAGAAGGCACTCCGGGAGAGCGAGGATAAACTGCAGCTGAAGAACATGGACCTTGAAGCCTCGAATGAGGAGATACGGTCCATCTCTGAGACCCTCCAGAATAATTACGACGAGCTGGCGAAAAGCCAGCAGGCAGTCAGGGAGAACGAAGAGAAGTACCGATCCCTTGTTGATAATATCGGTGTCGCGGTCTACCGGAATAACGTAGAATCACCTTCCCGGTGGCTCTGGGTCAATCCGGCGTTCTGTAAAATCCTCGGGTATGAATCACCTGATGAAGCCCTGAGCCACCCGGTCTCGGATATTTATTATACTCCGGAAGACCGCCTGCCCTTCTTAAGTGCCCTCAATACCGTGGGTTTTGTCAAGAACTTCGAGATCATTTTAAAGAAGAAGAACGGCTCCCCGATCTGGGTCTCCTTAAGTGCACAGGTGAAGAAGAATCCTGACGGGACCATTGCATGGGTCGATGGTATTGGTGAAGATATCACTGAACGAAAAAGAGCGGAGATGGCAATCCGCGAGAGCGAAGAGAAAGTGCGTTCCATCCTTGAATCTGCCGGAGAAGCGATATATGGTATCGACAAAGACGGCAACTGCACGTTCTATAATCCCTCCTGTGCCCGGCTGACCGGGTACACAAAGCCGGATGAGCTTCTCGGAAAGAACATGCATACACTCATCCACCACAGTCACCTGGACGGGAAACCCATGCCGAAGGAGCAATGCCGGGTCGCCATAGCTTTGCAGGAGGGAAAAGGCATCCATGTCGATGATGAGGTCTTCTGGCGGGCTGACGGCACATCGTTCCCGGTCGAGGTATGGTCCTACCCGCAGGTAAAGGACGGCGTTGTTACCGGCATGGTGGTGACGTTCTTTGACATCACCGAGCGAAAGAAGATGGAGACAGCCATCAAGACAAATCTTGGCGAGAAGGAGATGCTCTTAAAAGAGATTCACCACCGGGTCAAGAACAATATGCAGGTCATCTCAAGCCTGCTCCAGCTCCAGTCCCAGTCCCTGAAAGATGAAGGGACAAAGAACCTTTTCAGGGAGAGCATGGGCCGGATCAAATCGATCGCACTTGTCCACGAGCAGCTCTACCGTTCAGACAATTTAAGCCAGATCGAGTACGGGGGTTACCTGCGCAAGATGTTCGGCCCCCTCTTTGAGTCCTACAAAGCCGATGCCCGGCGGATCGCAATGGTTATCGAGGCCGATAATGTGATGGTAACCATTGAAAAGGCCGTCCCCTGCAGCCTGATCGTGAACGAGATGATGTCGAATTCGCTCAAATATGCCTTCCCCGGTGACAAGAAAGGCGAGATCCGGATCAATTTCGCTCTGGACGAGTCCAAAGAAAATTATGTTCTCGACTACTCAGATAATGGCATCGGGCTGCCGGAAGGGTTTGTCCCGGGCAAGACCGGTTCCTTGGGTACCACGCTCATCAATGGCCTGACAAAACAGCTCAAGGGAACCCTCACGTTGGTACCTGGTGACCAGGGTGTCCATTATATCATTAAGTTCCCGTCACAGGAACTGAGGGGGAAATAACCCATGAGAGGGAATGATCCGGCAGAAATATGGCCTGTACTAAAAAATTTCGGAAATTTCAGGATTGCCGGGGACCGTCTTAACTTTAGCATACGTGACGAGATTTGTTATAGATGAATAATCCATGTTAGTTGTTAAAAAAACGGTATGAGGTATGTTGAATGACTGGACCTGATGCAAATGAAGGAAAATACAAATTTTCCTGGGATTTAATAGGTGACATAAAATCGGGAAGACCGAACCTTGGCTTTACCACAAGGCTTGAAGTCTACCGGCTGATGCAGTATACACTCCGGCATGTTATTGAACAGGAAGTCGGTACAAAAGCAGCCGAGCGGATCTTCTATAATGCCGGAAAACTGGCAGGAACGGAATTTTTCCGGATGATCATCAAGGATGCGCCGGACCCGACAACGTTTGTCAAGAAATGCCAGGATGCTATGCAGGAGCTGGGGATAGGAATTCTCCGGTTTGAAAAAACCGATGCGGTGAACTTGTCATTTGTAATGACGGTAAGCGAGGATCTCGATTGTTCCGGGCTTCCCGATCTCGGGTACGCTGTCTGCACGTATGATGAGGGATTTATTGCCGGTATCCTTGAGGCGTTCACCGGCAAGCAGTTCCATGTTGTCGAAGTTGACTGCTGGTGTACCGGAGACCGCACCTGCCGGTTCACGGCAGATCCTGTCAGTTAAAGGCGTAAAATGGTAATCAGAGCCCCCCGCGTTAAGAATCATGTACAACGAGGACCCCCCCATGCCCGGCAGTGATGATGAAATGGCAGCGGTGCTGCAGGCACTACGAGACGCCCTCGCCAAGGGAGATGCAACACCCGCCCTGCTCCCGTCCGATGAAAAAAACAGGGAAACTTTCCAGGCGCTGCTATCAGATCTCATAGCGCTGAGCTCTTTTTCGGACAGCCTCGCAAAGGGGGATCTCTCACCAGAGTTCAGGATGAGGGGTAAGATGGCCGGCAATTTCAAGGCACTTCAGGCAAACATGCGCCACATGACCTGGCAGGCACAGGAGATTGCAAAAGGGGACTTTACCCAGCGCGTGAGTTTCCTCGGGGACTTCTCCCAAGCCTTCAACACCATGGTACAAGGCCTTGAAAAAGCCCGGGCTGAGCGCGAGCAACATGAAAAGGTTCTTGCCGAGAAGAATAAGGAACTGATCTCTGAGATAGATGTGCGGAAATATGCTGAAGCTGCCCTGAGAAGGGCCGGTCTCTACAACCGCTCCCTTATCGAGGCAAGCACTGATCCGATGGTCACTATTGCCGAAGACGGAAAGATCACGGACCTGAACGCGGCAACGGAAAAAATTACCGGTTGTAACCGGACGGTTATGGTTGGTACCGATTTCTCTGATTATTTCTCAAACCCGCAGAAGGCACGGGAAGGGTACCAGAAAGCGTTTTCAGAGGGCAGTGTTATGAATTATCTGCTCGATATCCGGCATAAAGATGGATCTCTGACACCGGTGCTCTACAATGCAACCGTCTTCCGCGATGAATCCGGAAAAGTCCGGGGTGTGTTTGCCGCTGCCCGCGATATCACCGAGCAGATGAAAGCACAAGCTGCGGTGCGGGAAAGTGAGGAGACGATCCGCCTCCTGCTGGAATCCACTTCCGAAGCCATCTATGGTATTGATCTGGAATTCAACTGCACGTTCATCAATCCTGCCTGTGTCCGGATGCTTGGATATACCCGGCCGGATGAACTCTTAAAAACGAATATGCATAACCAGATTCACCACAGTTTTGCAGATGGCACTCCCATGCCACGCGAGCAGTGCCTGTTTTTCCAGGCATACCAGCGGGGAGAATCTGCACATTCCGATCACGAGATTTTCTGGAGAAAAGATGGGACGTTCTTCCCGGCCGAGGTCTGGTCACACCCGGTGAAAAAGGATGGTATGATGGTCGGGCACGTGGTGACTTTTATTGACGTAACCGAGCGCAAAAAGATGGAGACCGAGATCAAGGCATCTCTTGGCGAGAAAGAGATGCTCTTAAAAGAGATCCACCACCGGGTCAAGAACAACATGCAGGTCATCTCAAGCCTGCTCCAGCTCCAGTCCCAGTCCCAGAAAGATGAAGGGACAAAGATGCTCTTTAGGGAGGCCATGAGCCGGATCAAATCGATCGCACTCGTCCATGAGCAGCTCTACCGTTCAGACAATTTAAGCCAGATCGAGTACGGGGGGTACCTGCGCAAGATGTTCAGCCCCCTCTTTGAGTCCTACAAGGCTGATTCACGGAGGATTGCGATGGTGATAGAGGCAGACAATGTGATGGTCACCATTGAAAAGGCAGTACCCTGCAGCCTGATCGTGAACGAGATGATGTCGAATTCTCTCAAATATGCCTTCCCCGGCGATAAGAAAGGAGAGATTAGGATCCGTTTCTCCCTTGACGAGTCAAAAGAAAATTACATCCTCGATTATTCGGATAATGGTATCGGGCTGCCGGAAGGGTTTGTTCCGGGCAAAACCGGTTCGTTGGGAACTACGCTCATCAACGGCCTGACAAAGCAGCTCAAGGGTAAGCTTGCCATGGTACCGGGCCCGGGTGTCCACTATGTTATCACATTCCCGTCACAGGATATGAAGGGAAAGTAACCGTGGGGATGAATCAGGTATATTCAACAGAATGATCACAAAGAAAAAATTCATTCAAGTTGGTCTGGTACGTGAGGAATCCCGGTATTCCGTGGTTACCGGTTAATTTTTTATCGTTTAGCATCGGTTATACAACAGAAAGGAGCTCTTTCAAATGGACAAGAAAAAAATTCTGGTAGTCGAAGATGAATTCATTACCGCCACTGCCCTTCAGTCAAGCCTTGAAGATCTTGGTTTTGAAGTCGTGGGAACGGCAGATAACGGCGACGAAGCGATACAAGCGGCAGGTGAGCACAAACCGGATGTTATTCTTATGGATATCCAGCTCATCGGGGATATGAACGGTATTGTCGCTGCCGGCATCATCAAGCAGAAATACGAGATACCGGTCATTTTCTTAACCGGACAGTCTGATGATGCCACGATAGGCAAGGCTCTCGAGAGCGAGCCGTTTGGGTATATTGTCAAGCCCTTTGAGGAGAAGAACTTAAAGACCAGCATCACGATGGCGCTTTACAAACGGGCGATGGATGAGAAACTCCGCCAGAGCGAGGCGACGATCCGTGGTCTTTTAAACGCCACTAAAGATGAGACCGTTCTCGTAGATAATGATGGAAAAATCCTCGCACTCAACAATGCATTTGCTGCGAGTGCCGGTAAACCAGTGGCAGAACTGGTGAACACCGTGCTCTATGAACTCATTAAAACCGGGGCTCTCTCGATGAAAACTGCAGATGAGATGCAGAAAAAGGGTGAGGGATCCCCCATTTCCTTTGAAGAGGAACTCCGTGACCGCTGGCTTGACACTACCGTCTATTCCATTAATGACTCCAATGGCGTTCGCCAGCAGGTTGCCATTTTCCGTCATGATATCACCGGCATCAAACAGGCAGAGAGTCAGCTGAAAGCGGCAAATGAACAGCTGGTGACCGAAAAGGAACGGCTCTCGCTTTACGCTGCTGCACTCGATAACATGCGGGACTGTGCGTTCATCACTGCCAGCATGGGAGAGATCCTCTATGTCAATGCAACCGCTGAAAAGAAATTCGGTGTTAAGCTGGCTGACCTGAATGGGAAAAAACTCAAAGATCTTGCCCATGCGGATAACAAGCTGAACATCGGGGACTATTTCTTCTTTGACTACAAAGATGTGGATTCGCAGGGGTTATTTTTAGGAATGAATGCATATGGTGTCAAATTGCCTATGACCCTCACCGGTAAACCCATCCTCTCTTACAACAAGAAACCTACGCATTTTGTGTTCGTACTCAGGGATAAGATTTCTTAAACTGTGTTTATTGATGGGCGGGGTATCTTCCCCTTTCCCGTATTACAACGAAATCACCGGGTTTTTTGTAAGGGATTACGATGAAATATTTCATACAGTTTTACCTTTTTCATGTGATTCCTTCCAATGAGTAACAATATATTTCCTTGTGACAAACGGTAATCCATTGGTGATGATATGGGTCTCGCACGTTTTATCAAATTTGTAGGCTTGGTTGCGCTGGTTGCAGGAATAATCGGGTTTCTGCTCCCGAATGAGTTTCTTTATTTCCCGCTGATTGATTCATTACTCACCCAGTACGGAAACGCCCTTATGCCTGGCATCAGCTCAAACCCTTCGGTTAAAATGATCATTGCCAAAGCCCCGGTTATCTGTCTTGCCGTAATCGGATTTGCTATGTTATTCTGGGGTTCGATGAAAGATTTAACCGAACCTGAGGAAAAACCGGCGACAAAACCCGTTGATAGCAAGAAAGCGATAAAAGAGCTGGTCGACTCTCACATGTCAGAGGGAAAGAAAACTTCGTATCCCACAAAATCGGTAAAAGAGCTGGTAGATCGCAAGAAACCATAAGAAATACCGCTCTTAAAAAAAGCCATTTAACCGGAAAAACCCGGTTACCGTTTTTTTTATCGAAGATTATCTCTTTAAAAGATGTGATATTTGTTCTGAATCAAACCTGTGTATATCAGGGTATGACAACAGGGTCTGGTCCTGTTGCCGGTAATTAACGTATTTTTGCAGGTAACCTTCCTGTGTGTGCCTAGAAGAGGATCGTATGATTTAGACGCAGAGCACATTCCATAGTACGAGCGATGTTTTTATGCCACACGACCCAGCGCAGGTATACCAGCCCGAAGCCGATACGCACCTCTTACTTGATGCGGCGAAAAAAGAAGTAAAACCTTCTGATCGGGTACTGGAGATCGGGACCGGTTCCGGACTCATCTCCCACGAGTTGGCAAAGATATCCGATGTTGTGGCCACAGATATCAATCCTCATGCGGCACTTTGCGCCAGTTGTTCTGGTGTCACCGTCGTGCAAAGCGATCTCTTTGCCGGGATCCGGGGAACATTTTCCCTCATC
Organism: uncultured Methanoregula sp.; assembly: GCA_964590895.1. Classification (GTDB taxonomy): domain Archaea; phylum Halobacteriota; class Methanomicrobia; order Methanomicrobiales; family Methanospirillaceae; genus Methanoregula. The sequence continues at coordinate 137,019 of CAZPYV010000007.1, forward strand.
CTCTTCAATCCTCCCTATCTTCCCACGCAGCCGGAAGAGCGCATCGATGACTGGCTTGAATATGCACTGGATGGCGGTGATACGGGGCGGGTGGTGATCGAGCGGTTTGCTGCTGAAGTGGGACAAGTTCTTGCACCGGATGGAAGGATCCTCCTCTTGATCTCATCGCTCACGGGACTTACTGAAGTACAGGATCTTTTTTCCATGCATGGATATGTTACAAAAACCGTGATGCAGCAGAAGTTGGAGGATGAAATGCTGTATGTGCTGAAAATTGTTAAAATGCCTTGATTTCAATAATTTACCTGTGGTATCAGATGTTGTACATCTGCAATGCAACCAACCCTGATATTTGCCTGGATGACCTGTTTTAAGAATGTCAGGCTCTGGATTGAAGTTTCTTAATTGCAGAATCAGCCGCTTCCCTTACCTCAGAGAATGGATCGTGGAGGAGTGTTGTGAGTGGCTCGATCGCACGGGGATCATGTAGCTTTCCCAGCACTTCAGCCGCACCGATTCTGACGGTCGTATCCTTGTCCTGTAAACAGCCGATGAGCGGACGTACTGCAGACCGGTCCTTTATATTACCCAGTGCAGCGATCGCGGCACAACGGATGCCTGGTTCGGGATCACTAAGTGCAACTATCAGGATTGGTACCGCATCTGAATCACCCAACCGCCCGAGTGCCTGCGCAATATCAGAACGAACAGCCGGATGGGGATCAGAAAAGGCAGCGGCAAGCGGCTCAATTGCAGAGAGATTGCCGGATTTTCCGAGTTCCACTGCGGCAGCCCGGCGTTTTTTTACCGTGGACGCACGCAGATCGGTTACAAGGGTTGTAAAATCTTTCATAAAACAAGGGTGTTATTTGGTTAATGCTCGCACTCATAGCCGGATTCGTACGCGGATATGACCTTCTGTGCAACTTCTTCAGAGAGCCGGTCATGCACGATGTGCACAAACGCCTCGACATCTTCAACAGGAAGACAACCCATGCTCTCTTCTCCCTTTTGTATAATATCGGTTAAGTAGGTTAATTCCTCATCTGTCAACCGGTTTATCCGCTGGATAAAATCATTGCTGTCCTCTGCAAAGTGGTTTGAGACCGGTGGCAGTATCGAGTGGAACTGATGTCCCGACCCTGAACAGGTGAGGTCGCCACATTCCGGTGCAAGTTTTTTTAAGATTTCAATATCTCGTTCTGAGAGTTCCCGTGGCATGGTATCGTTTTCCTGATCAATCATTTCACCGGCTTTGGAATAAACGTGCGTGAAGGGCACCTTACGCTCTCACGATCCGGTGTGGTCTCACCATTGATCCGGCAGGTTCCCCTATCCTTTGTGTTCGGCAAATAACTGATACAATCCTCACAGGCAGGCATATATTTCTGTGTTCGTTATTGAACGTACATTATCCTTTGTGCCGGTAATGATTGTTGCAAAAAAAAAGAGAAGAGAATCAGAAATATTTACCCAGCCAGTTTTTGATCCCGGCAATAATTCCACCAGAACCCGAGCCGGATGATTTCTTTCCCGAGCGGGGTTGCAGGGTTGCAGGACGGGATATTGTACGTTTGGGTGCAGGTGCTTCCCTTACCGGGATATCCCGAAGGTTACCCTGCGGTGCTTCGCCATCAGATTCGAAACCCCATGCAAATCCGATCTTGTATGCCCTTTCATTCTGGCGAATCCAGTTTGCGGCGTTCATGTATCCGCGATCATCTGCTTTCTTGATCGTATCCTCGTGATCCTGGGTAAAATGGATTTCTCGCTGGAGGGCGATTAACTCCTCGTATACCTTTCCGGGGACTTTTATCTTCTCTCTGCCCATAACTCCTCATATAGGCATATGCTGGGATACGATATTTAATGTTTCCTCTTAAATACGCTGAAATAACGGGACGATTGGTATCCGGGGGATAAGAATCGGTTAAAATACACAACTCACATAAAGATTGATACGTGTGCCGGGCAATTGAACAACACAGGAAGGTGAGAAAAAATGGTTAAAGTGATCTACGAAGGGGATGATTTCAAACGTATGTTAAGGGCGGATTTGCAGAAACTTGAGCGTCTGGTAGAATCAAAAAAACTAGGTGTCTTTGAAGTGGACTACAAAGAAGGAAAGATCAAGGTGGAAATCAAAAAGAAAGGCGATGCCATTCTTGTAAAACGCTTCAGGACAATCTGATCTCATATTTTTTAAGAAATTTTCTGGTTATGCCCTGCATTTACTGGAAAAAATGAACGCGTTTTAATAAAACCGGTGGAGTTTTTAAAAAAAGTCCAAAAAAAGATCAGATCTCTTTTTTGTAGTCAGAGTGCACTTTAGGCATCTTCATCTTTTGTGCTTTCTGGATCTTTTTTATCGTCTCTTCTTTGGCGAGCGAACCTTTTTCTGCTGCGGATAGTCCGTCTCCTGCCTCCCGCTCTTTAGCTATCTCTGATAAGAAATTCCGGTAATCCTCGGCAGAAATACCAATCTTTTTCATTTCAATACCGGTAAAAAATCCCTGCATATATTTGGCATGGTGATCCGGGCAAACCGGGAAGGTGCAATACGCATCTCCTTCTGCTGTCTTTCCTTTCACCGGCAAAAGGGTGCCGGTTACTTTCTCCGGCTGGCGGCAGATGCAGCAGCGGTAGTGGTGCTTGCGTCGGAGTACATCGAATTCTGCGCTGTCATTCATGTCTGTTCTCTTTTTTTTTTTATAACCTGAAGTTCACAGGAGTTCAATTTAGTTAAAACCAGATGCTGCTATGGAGCGTATGACCATTCATAGTCCAAATCCTTATTATCTCACCAATCGACAACATTGTATGACCGCCAAGTCAGCAATTGTTGTTCCGTTCTATCCGGGACAGGTGAAATACTCCCATTTACGGAGTATAAGCAAATCAGTAGCATCAGGTTTGATCACCGAATCAGACCGGGAAATAATCACCCGGTTCATTAACGACAAACAGGTTCAGGATCTAATCTCTCAGAACCGTGTGAATAAACTTGTCAGTACTCTTGTAAACTGGCGACATTTTATTTCTATCCCATATAGGGAAATTTCCTATGATTCTGTTAGCGCCGGAATATCAGCGATGAAAACCGGCAAATCTGTTAAAGATCAACCTCTTGAAGCAAATACACAACATGACTATATCCGCATCCTTAAGATGTTCCTGACATGGTTACATGAGAATGAGATAGTTCAATTACCTATGGCTAAAATCCAGAAAATCAAAGCACCGAAACAGAATTATGAGACAACATCACCCGATGAGATACTCACTAAAGATGAGATTGAGAAATTGCTTACAGCATGCATGACAAGCCGCGACCGCGCAGTAATCGGTTTGCTCTATGAATCGGGTTGTCGTGTAGCCGAAATAGCCAGTCTGCGATGGAAAGATCTACAGTTTGATGAATATGGCATCAGGCTCTATATTGACGATAAGAAGACCGATAAGAAGCGGTACTCGCGTATTACAATGATGACACAATACCTCGCACAATGGCGGAATGATTACAATGGGTTGAAGGGTGATGATGGATTACCCATTCCAGGTGCTCCGGTTTTCATCACCAGAGAGAGAAAGACCCTGACCTGGGTGGCGATTATCCGCATCCTCGACCGGGCAAAAGAACGTGCCGGTATAACTCGGAAAATAACTCCTCACTTGTTCCGTAAATCACGCATCACTCACATGATTAGTCAGGGCTATCAGGAATCAGTAGTAAAAAAGAGTATGTGGAACAACCTCAATACGACGATGTTTAAGACCTATGTGGCTTTAGGTGAGAAACAAATTGATGATGAATTCCTTATCCATTCGGGTGTGAAAACAAAAGAGGATCGGGATAAGGACGCATTAAAGTCCCGTCCATGCATCAATTGCGGGCTTGTTAATACTCCGACTGCGAAATTCTGCAATAAATGTGGGCATGGTCTAACGGATGAAGCAAAGAAAGAAATTCACCAGACTATGGAGACGCTGGATAAGGAACAGCGTAATTTAACTCCAGCTGATCATATGGAAATAGCAAAATTGATTGTCGCACTCGAGAATGAAAAATTAAATTAATCTTTTTTCATTTTTTCGTTTTTAAAATAAAATGTAACTTGAAACGTATACATTTTCAAAAAAACTCATCTGCCCGTCCGTGCCTGCTGTGCAGGCCCTGAGGACGGGAGTCATCGTACCGCGCGGAGCGCCCACAATGATTCTAGGGAAAAATATGCCTTCATTTTAATCCACATTCAATATTTTTAACGCTTTTAACGCTTTTTAACGCTTATTTTCGATTTTAACGCCCAGTTTAAAGCCCGTTTTAACGCCAGATTAATAAATGAGGAGTTATTACAAATATGCATGAACAAAGACCGAACAACGATTACCCTGCCAAAGGGGTTACGACATAAAGCCCATAGTGCCGGGATCAATATTTCCGGTATTGCTGCTAGTGCTTTATCGCGAGCTATTGGAGCATTAGAAAAAGAGACCGGTGCCTTAACCGCCAAGTCAGAAGCACCGGCCACCACATCCCGAAGGAGGGTATTATGACATTAACATCAGAGCCTATTATTTTTTCTTCTGAGGTTATTGACAATCTCCCTCTTTACTACCGGGCAATGGCCTTATATTTAGCTAATGTAGGGAGGGCAATTATCAAAAAGCCTTCAGAAATTGTGGACGTTCCGACGTAAGGATTAATTTTATAAAATTGCGTGATACCCTTTGACTCCTAGCGATAGCTCTGAATCTATTTGTTCGTCCGTACTTGCGGTGAAGGCCCTGAGGACGGGAGTCATCGTAACGCGCGGAGCGCCCACCTCTTATCTAGGCTCATATAGAATAAGTCAGAATTTTGAAAAATATCTCGATGTAACCAAGAGTTATGAATTCAGGCTTACTGGTACAACCAAGAATGGACAGCATGTAATAAAAAAAGTTCCCTATATTCACAGATGGACCCCCATTTATCAAAAATCAATTCTGGCAAAATTTTACAAAATAGAAGAATGGATGAAAGACAATCCGGGAGTTGTGTCAATGATCACATTGACCACCTATCAAGGTTCAAAATCCTGGTTTAATGACGGTTCATACAGTGAAAAAATCAAAGGTCATCGGTTAACTATTGATGAATGTCTTGATCTTTTAAAGACTTCAAAAATAAAATTACTCGACATTATCAGGCATATGTATCCAGGAATAAATTATTTCTGGATTTTAGAACCCCATAAAACCGGATTTCCCCACTGCCATCTAATAATATTCAAAGAATTAACCGAAAGTGAACAGAATACAATTAAGGCACTCTGGACATGCAAATATCAAGCCGGTTCAAAAGATCGCGGTATTGACATAACTTCAAAAAATTCTGCTGAATCAATCCTATCAATCCGAAATTATCTGATGAAATACATGGGAAAGCAATTTGGGACTGGTGAACCTTGGACAAAAGGTGAACTATTATTCAATGCCATAATATGGAATACCCGTTCTCGGATGTGGGGTTCTTCAAAAGAACTGACAGCTGTTATGCGGAGACCGGATAAAACCTCAAATGTGATTTGGGATACTATAGAATTACTTACACCTGGTGGTGAATTTGAGGTATGGTCACGCGATGACGGATTACCATTCCCCGATCTTGCGGCTGATATTGACCCGGAAGATCTTTGTCCAGAAGGTAACGTGACTAACCAATTCTGGAAAAATCTTTCTTTCTAGTATTGAACAATGAAGTCAAGACTCAAAATATCGATGTTTTTTCTAAATAAGGAAGCAATAATGATACATTTATCATTCTAGCAAGAGGTAGGTTATATTGAGGCATTTTAATGGTGGAATTTTTAGATGCAACGCTGATTACTTCAGAATTAAAAAAGTTGATACAGAATTCTGAAAAATTGTACCTAATTACGCCGTATATCAAACTTTCTGACCGACTTAAAATGATATTAACGGATGCTGATTCAAATCCAAATATTCAAATGACATTCATTTGTCGAAAAGATGCAAGCAACAATCTTGAAGATCTAAATTTCCTTCAACAAAAATTGAAACATGCAACAATATTCGAATGTAAAAATCTGCATGCAAAATGTTACATTAATGAAAATACCGCGATCATTTCCTCAATGAATTTATATCAATTCTCTCAAGAGCAAAGTCTTGAAATGGGTGTAAAAATTGATAGAAATTTAGCAACGGATGCCTTAGTTTATGACCAAATTATGAAAGAAATCCGGCTAATTGATGGGCAAAGTTCAAAATTGCAATATCGAACAATATCAGAAGAAGATACCCCTGCTTCAAGTCAAAAATCAAATATTCAACAAGAGAGAAAAGCGGATGCCCCAAAAAGAACTGCTCCAACGAAATTACGAGAACCAGGCTATTGTATCCGATGTGGTGCAGAAATCCCTTTGAATCCAGATAAACCACTATGCCAGAAGTGCTTCCCGGTGTGGGCGAAGTATTCCGATCCGACATATCAAGAAAATTGTTGTCACGTTTGCGGAAAGGAATCAAAGCAATCTGTTGAAAAACCCGTTTGCTACTCATGTTATAAAAAACTGTATAAATAGAAACTCTTAAAAAATCTAAATTTTTTTGTGATGGTGTGCTGCGAAGATGGATTCACGCACACGATGGATTAGACTATCAGAAAACAGTTAGAGAATAGAACCATCGGTGACAAAGTGCTGCTATGGAAATTCAACAAAACTTTTTTAAAAGATATTAACGATAGCGTGAAAATACAATTGATTTATAATCTTTATTGTGCATAATTTCATCCGGGAGTAATTCATTTGACTGATAAATTCACCGTAAGTAATCTACAACAAATTATCGGGTATAAATTCGTCAATTCAAAAATACTTCTCCAAGCCCGAACAAGACGTCAGTACTATCAGGGAAAAAAGAGTAAAGATGAAAACAATACTATGGAACCGTTAGCAACCCTTGGTGACGCAGTATTAGATCTAATTGTAATCAACAAACTGTATAAAGGGGGTGAAAGAGATGTGGGCCGACTTTCACACGAAAAGGAGAATGATGTAAAGAAAAATAAGAATTTTACAATTGCTAAAAATCTCAAATATGAAAAATATGTTCGATGGGGGAAAGGTGAAAAAAAAGGTGAAATTTGGAATTCCGGTTTCGAGACATTTGACACATGTATTGAAGCATTGATCGGCGCAATTTTTCTAGACGCTCAAAAAAATAATCGAAACGGAATAATTGAAGTGGAAAACGTGCTTAAACACTTATCTTTTTTTAAATGATAACGTGCAGCAAAGAATGATTCACGCGCACTGATTGGTTACACTATCAAGAAAGATTTAGAGAATCGAACTATCGGTGCTAAAGTGCTGCTATGGGGATTCGAACCCCAGTCGCGAGCGTGAGAGGCTCGCATGATTGGCCGGACTACACTATAGCAGCGCAATTGCCCAGTTATTTGGGCGATATTTTTACTTATAGTTTTTTACCGCCTTGATCTTCCATACATTCCTGACGGGATTTTGGTGTCCTCTCCAAGGAATTGATCCCTCACAACAACTATATCTCGCATATGTGGCGATTAATATAGGAATGAGTAGTCTTGAAGAACAGATTAAAGAGCTCGAGGATGAGCTTGTCAAGACGCCCTATAACAAGGCTACTTCCAAGCATATCGGACGCATAAAGGCAAAGATCGCACGTCTCAGGGACGAAGCGGTAAGCCGCGCGATGAAAGCCGGAGGGGGAGGCGAAGGCTACAATGTCAAGAAATCCGGCGATGCCACCGCAGTCCTTGTCGGGTTCCCATCGACCGGAAAAAGTACGCTCTTAAACAAACTCACCGGAACGGACAGCGCGGTTGCTGCGTACGCCTTTACCACACTCACGGTCGTTCCCGGGGCGCTCGAACACAAAGGGGCAAAGATCCAGATCCTCGATATCCCCGGACTGATTGCCGGCGCAGCAATGGGCAAAGGCCGTGGCAAGGAAGTTATTGCCGTTGTCCGTGGGGCAGATATCATCATCATCCTCGTGGACGTCTTTAACGAGCGTCACTTCGATGTGCTCATCAAGGAACTCTACGATGCCGGTATCCGGATTAATGTGCCAAAACCCGACATCACCATCAAGAAATCCTCGCACGGGGGTATCCGGCTCAACGCGGTCGGCACCCTGGATCTCGAAATTGAAGAGGTCCGGTCTATTCTTTCAGAGAGTAAGATGATGAACGCCGATATCCTGATCCGCGGGAATGCAACCCAGGATGATCTCATCGATGCAGTGCAGGGTAACCGGGTGTATATCCCGGCATTCATTGCGGTCAACAAGGTTGATCTCGTGGATAAGGAACGGTTCTTAGAAATCGAACATGATATTGCAGAACGATTCGGAAGCCCGCCGCTCATGATATCTGCCCATGTTGGTTATCATCTTGAAGAGACAAAAGATGCGATCTATGACAGTCTCGGGTTCATCCGGGTCTATCTCAAACCCCATGGCGGCGAAGCGGATCTTGAAGAACCCCTCATTGTCAGGAAAGGCAGCACGATTGAGGATGTCTGTAACAAGCTCCACCGCGAATTTGTCCAGAAGTTCCGTTACTCAAGAGTCTGGGGCAAATCGGTTAAGCATCCGGGACAGAGAGTCGGGCTCTCTCACAAACTGATCGACAGCGACCTGATCACGATTATTGTAGAGCGCTGATCTGCTGAAAACCCGGTCAGACCGCAACCTCATTTCCACTGTCCGTAAAAAAAACAATTTGCCAAAAAAAACGGGAATTTCCAGTATTTTTATGTTTTTCACTTCCCCGGTTGTATCGCCGCTTTGATGATCGCAAGCGGTGCTTCTGTCTTGATCCCATACCCGCTAAAGTGGGTCCGCGTTGCTGGATACCCATCAGCCCGGATCCGGTCGAGAACAATATTGATGTCCGGTGGAGAGACTTTCAATAATTTTGCAATATGGTGATAATCATAAAACGATGAGGTGGGCAGTTCATCCATGCAGGTGCTGATGAGTTTCTCCAGATCTTTTTTCGTGCCGAGTTCCATAGTGTTCAGCAGATCCTGCATCTGGAGAAGCGTCTCGTAGTTCCGGATGCTGCCAAGCCACAGGGGGCCGATGAATCCGAGTGGTTTATCGCAGTGCGGGCAGGATATGGCGGGGGGAACCATACCCGCATGCTCTTCCCGGTACAGGCATTTTGGGCACTGGAGGATGAACCCGATCTGCTTTAAGGTATTGTCAGCAGCACCAGCCCCCCGAAGTAACCGGAGGTGAAGCCGTACGAAATGCTCCCGGGCATAACAGAATGTCGGCTCAACACCACGGTCATACTTGACCGTCTCACGGACAACAAAACCGAGCAGGATGCGGAGTCCGACTTCACTATGGTACTCGGTGTTTTGTGGACGTGCGAAATACCTCCGTATTCCCGCTTTCAGGTGCGCTCCGCAGAGAGGGGCCGTATCAGTAGCAGTGACAAAGAGAAACCTGCGTGTACCTCTGACCGCTGCGTCCACCACCATTGCCGGTGTCCCAAATGGATCGAGATCCACGGCATCAAATGATCGTTCCGAGAGCAGGGCACTGGCATCCCGCTGCACAATCTCTATCTGCAGGTTCGCAGTGTTCACATTGTGTGTAATCAGTTCAATTGCTTCGGGTTCACGGTCATTGATGGTAACAGGAATGCCACATTCATTCAACACCCGCATCCCGCGTATGCCGGTTGCTCCCATGGCGTCTAAGTATTCGGAGGGTTTGAGAATCGAGAGCAGAAGCACCGTGGCATCGCGGTTCAGCTCCATCCTGCGGTTGAAAAAGATCGGGGCAGACCCGGGAGGAAACTGTGTCGTATTGTCCTGAACCGGGATAAAAAACCGGGTTTTTCCTTCCGTTGCCTCAATTAACTCCATTGCGAGACAATTGTTGCAGCGCACAAACCTTATACATATTCCTCCACAATTGGTATGAGCAGGGCGAGTGGCTTAGCCCGGACATAGCGTCAGCCTCCTAAGCTGAATGCCGGGGGTTCAAATCCCCCCTCGCCCGTTCATGTCCGTTTTTTTAGTGCATTTTATTACCCTGACAACAAGATATCTGGTAGTAAGATGAGCGCAACAGGATTTTTTAACATCACCCGCCCGGCAAACGCGGTGATATCTGGAATAACAGCGATCATCGCCTTCCTGATTGCAACCGGAACGGTAATTCCCTCAACAATTCTCCTGCTTGTCATTGTCACCCTGATCACTGCAGCCGGAAATGTGATCAATGATTATTTCGATGCAGACATCGACCGGATCAATCGCCCGGAACGCCCAATCCCCTCTGGTAGCGTAAGCCCCATGGCTGCACGGGGTTTTGCAGTTACACTGTTTCTTTTGGGTATTCTGGTAGCCTTTTTCACTCCCCCGCTCTGTCTGGCTATCGTCATGATTAATTCGTTTATCCTCTTCCTGTATGCAGCAAAGTTAAAGGGCATGCCAGTGATTGGCAACGCAGCAGTTGCGTACCTTGCGGCCAGTATCTTCCTGTTCGGGGGAGCCTTTGCCGGGTGGGATACGCTTATCCTGATGCTCCCTCTTGCCGCAATCACATTCCTTGCAACCATGGCAAGGGAAATCTTAAAAGATGCCGAGGATGTGGAAGGGGATGCTGCGGGAGGTGCTGATACCCTTCCCATCCGCATAGGGATCCGGTCAACCTCACGCATTGCACTGGGATTTGCCCTTGCCGCTGCAGTTGCAAGTGTTGTTCCTTATTTCAGGTGGGGTGTGTGGTACCTCGCTGGCATTGTCATTGTCGATATCATCATCATCGTAGCAGTAATCAGGACACTACCCTGTCAGACACCTGCATGTGTTAAGGAAACCCGATCTACCACGCTCATCAAGACGGGTATGTTTACCGCTCTCGTGGTATTTGCACTATCGGCAATCTTCCTCTGAATAAGTTCCGCTGTTTTATGGGAGACTTAATTTTTTTTTTAAGCAACAAGTTTATCCCCTGATCATACCTCAATTATCTTGAGGAAGCAATGCCGACACTTTTCCAGCAGGGTAATACTTTTTTTGCAAAAAAGGGCGAATATTTTGAAGGGAACGTGAAGATAGACGGGGATTTCATTGTCCCTGCCCACACCCATTTCTGGGGGAGACTTAACGTAACCGGAACACTTGAACTGGGTCCGCGCTCCAGTGTAGCCCTTGACATCAGTTGCTGGAACGCGATCATCGGCAGCCAGTGTCGGATCAAAGGGCCGATCGTTGCGCACGGGGATGTGACGATTCTCGATCATGCGGCAGTCCATTCTGTAACCGCGGGCGGCAAGGTGCTCCTGCGAAGAGGTGTCCATGTCGGGGACGTGACCAGTGAAGATACGATCATCGTCCATGGCAAGATAAAAAGCGGGAAATTAACCGGTAAGAATATGAAAGTCATCGGGGATTAAGGCTGGATCAACCCCGAGCATTGCCACTTCATAGACATCCGGCCAATTCACAATTGTTTCTACGCATCCTTCCTTTAATGTCACAACACCCATCACGATGAGCCCCATTTTGTCGGCCATGTCGATACCCTCTTTGACCTCTGAGAGACAGCCGACTCCTACAATCGCTTTTGGGCGGTATTTTTTTACCATGCGCTTGATAAACGATGAACCCGGCACAATGAAGATCCGGTAGCCCATTTTCTCAAGTATACCCCGTGCTTCACCCACAGAACACTGCCCACAGGACCGGCATTTGAGACCTTCGGGAGTGAGATGGGCAGGGCAGTTGGATGATCGCAGGCACTGAGGCATAAAGATTGCCCGTTCGGTCACCGGGATGCGTGAAAACTCGGTTGTGTTCATGGTATTATGGATCTTGATCAAAAACGTGAGCATCTCCCGGTCTTCGAGACCGAGAAGCCGGAAGAATGCCTTCATCAGTCCCTCTAAAAAGACGAGGCCTGCTTTAATCAGTCGTGGAAAATAGAGATGCCCTTTCTTTATCGAGTAGAGTGATATCAGGGCAAGGATGAACGCGATGACTATCGCTCCGATGATGATTAGAACCGTGAGTTCCCCGATGAGAAACATCAGCTGGTTGTAGGGCGTGAAATCGAAATCCATAGGAGGAGCCATTTTTTAATTATGTGGTGCTGCGATGCGATAAGAGTTTATGTATATCAATGGGAGGGCGCAGCACACCGGTTTCTGTGATGACTGCAGTCACCAGTTCCATAGGTGTAGCATCAAAGGCATAGTTCTTCACATGCGCTCCCTCCGGCACAAAAGTGCGACTGCCCATGATCGTCACCTCATCACGCCCGCGTTCCTCAATGACGACATCCTTCTCGGCGTTTTTTGGATCAAATGTCGAGAGCGGTGCAGCAACATAAAAGGGAATTTTATGATGTTGTGCGCAGACTGCATGCATGTAAGTGCCGATCTTGTTAAAGACCGCATCGCGGGTGATGCGATCCGCACCTACAACTACGGCATCAATTGCACCCTTTCGCATGAGGTGGGCTGCGGTGGAATCCGTGATAGTGGTCACGTCAATGCCATCCCGTGCAAGTTCCCATGCGGTGAGCCGGGCACCCTGCAGGAGCGGGCGTGTCTCACAGGAGATCACGTTTACTTGTTTACCGGCATTTACTGCGGAACGGATAACCCCCAGTGCGGTTCCCCACGATGAACAGGCAAGTGCTCCCGCATTGCAATGGGTGAGCACGGTGCAGGTGTCGGGCAGGAGTGCGGCGCCATGGTTGCCGATCGCATGACAACACGCGGTATCTTCACGGGCAATCTCCTCGGCTTTGGCAATCGCAATAGCAACTGCTTCGGCAGGAGTCCGTGCTGGTTTCATTGCAGCGAGCACCCGGTCAATGCCCCATGCAAGGTTGATTGCTGTCGGGCGGGTTGACCGGAGGATATCGGCATCCCTTTGCACTGCAGTCATGAATGATTTCAGATCTTTTTTGTCTGCAAGCACAGCGGCAAGTGCCACCCCATATGCCCCGGCAACACCGAGTGCGGGAGCTCCCCGGATCTCCAGTCTTTTGATCGCAGTTGCCAGTCTTTCGATGCTGCGGCATTCGATAATGGAGTACTCATTGGGAAGGAGCGTCTGTTCGATATAGTGAATGCTTGTGTTCCCTGCATCCCACCAGAGAGTAGCAGTCTCGTTCACGCGGATCGCGTCCTTACTGCATCGATATATGCCCGCATTGCAGCAGATCCTCCGGATGCAACACTGTCCGGTATATCGCGGGGGGCAGTAGCAGTGCCTGCCACATAGATCCCGGGTCGCAGGGTGGCAACCGTGTCCATGGCATCATGCACAGATTTGAAAAAACCGGTTGTTTCGAGAGCGACACCGCATTTTGCTGCAATTGTGGCCGCACTGTCCGATGGCCCGATCCCAATCGAGAGCACCACAAGTTCCGGGTGGAGCGTGAGTACCTCTGAGGTTTCGGAGTTCTCTACCTGAAGGATCAGACCATTCCGGTCAGCGCGAATCTCTCCGGGCATACCCCGCAGGAACGTAATCCCCAGTGCCTTTGCCCGCTCATAATACTCCTCGTAGCCTTTTCCATATGCCCGGATATCCATATAGCAGAGCGTGATCTCAATAGACGGTTGCTTCTCTTTGATGAGTATCGCATTCTTCATTGCCTGCATACAGCAGACGCATGAGCAGTAGGGGCGGTCAACGGAGATGTCGCGTGAACCAACACACTGGATGAACACGATACACTTTGGCACAGCCCCGTCACTTAAGCGTTTGATCTTCCCTAAAGTTGGGCCGCTTGCGTTAATCATCCGTTCCAGTTCAAGACTGGTTATTACATCCGGCAGGATGAGATGGCCGAACTGCTCTTTATTCCGGGCATCAAAGACCGCATAACCGGTTGTGATCACGATACTGGCCGCATTGATCGTGATCATCTTTCCATCATCCTTGCGCAGTATTGCGTTGGGGCCACAGGCATCATAGCAGAGCCCGCATTCAATGCAGTGCTCTGCATCTTTTACAACAATATCCGGAACAACCTGTGCGTGTGGTTTGTAAATTGCTTTTCTGACACCGATACCCGCATCGAACCGGTTATACACTTCAACCGGGCAGATCTCAATACAGTCACCGCAGCCATTACAGAGTTCTGCGTCAACGTATCTCGGGTGTTTTCGGATCGTGACCGTGAAGTTACCAACGTCTCCTTCGATCGTTTCGATTTCTGCACACGTATGAATGGTGATGAGCGGGTGACGAGACACGTCCACCATCTTGGGGGAGAGGATGCACATCGAGCAGTCGTTTGTCGGGAATGTCTTGTCAAGCTGGGCCATATGACCGCCGATGCTGGGTTCGCGTTCGACCAGGTGCACATGAATACCATGACCGGCAATGTCGAGCGCGGCCTGTATGCCCGCAATACCGGCGCCGATTACGACCACTTCACTCATGGTGGGCGTACTCCTTAGCCAGTTCGATGTATGATGCAGAGTTTTTCAGGATCTGTTCCTGCTGTGCGGAGTCTGCTTCCTTGACAATCTTTCCCGGAACGCCAACAACTACGGATCCCGGAGGGATCTGTTTTCCTTCAGTAATTACGGCTCCTGCGCCAATCACCGATCCCTCACCAATTGTTGCACCGTTCAAGACGATCGAACCCATACCCACAAGCACACGGTTTCCTATTGTGCATCCGTGCAGGATCGCACCATGCCCTACCGATACATCGGTTCCCAGTATAACCGGATGTCCTTTACTGGTATGCACAACACAATTGTCCTGGATATTGGACCTGTCCCCGATCACGATCCGGTCCTTGTCGGCCCGGATAACAGCGCCAAACCAGACACCCACCTGTTTTCCGATAGTGACATCGCCGATGATCGTTGCGTTCTCCGCTGCAAACAGCGGAACGCCGGAGACTTTTCCATCCATACGCATAATAACATAAGGAATTAAGAATCAAAGAGCATGAAGGTTATGGTTGGGGGTACCTTCGATCCCCTCCACGATGGGCATAAAGTCCTGCTCGGTCGGTCATTTGAGATCGCCGGGCCCCATGGTCATGTGGTAATCGGACTCACCACCGATAGCTTTGCAAGCCGGAAGGTCCATCCCATACGCCCGTTTGAGGTCAGGAAATCCGAGCTTGAAGAGTATATCACCAGCCGGAATTTTTCTACCCCTTTTATTGTTGAGCCCCTTCAGGACCGTTTCGGTTCAGCGCTCGACTCAGATTTTGATGCGATCATTGTATCTGAAGAAACTCTTCCTGTTGCAGTTGAGATCAACAAACTGCGCAGGGGACAAGGGAGAAAGAAAGTTGATATCCACCAGATCAGCTGTGTTCTTGCTGAAGACGGCCGCTGGATCTCGAGCACCCGGATTTATCGCGGAGAGATCGATGTCCATGGGCACCTGACAAAATGAGATTGCCGCAAATCGCGTAAAAAAATATCCGGACTTCAGACCCGTATTTTCGCAATTCCCTTAAATTTATCCTCAAATCCAACAGGAGATCTTCAGATTTTTTTCGACACGTCACCTTTCATAACGTACTTCACCGTCAAGAAGATCACGCAGGCAATAATTAAGAAATCGATGATTGCTCCAATGAAATCCCCGATAAGGAATTTGGCCGGGCCGACATGTAATATTGCCTCCCTCCAGTTGCCATCAGGTGTAACAACACCGACAATCGGCATGATAATATCAGCCACAATTGAATTGACCAGTTTTGTTGCAGCAGCACCTATCACGACTGCGACTGCAAGACCTATTACCTGGTATTTTTGTAAGAATTCCATGAAATCCTTGTTAAATCCCTGGGCACCCGCCCCCAGAACATTAACGCCTCCTCCAAGAATTTTTCCTGCATCTTCGATTTTTTTATCAACCATGTGTAATCACCGTGGAGATCTTCTTATCTCCATGATGCTAACTGGGTCAGATAACGGTTAATCTTTTTGTATCATTTCTACGGACTTTTGGTGGCGCTTCAATGAAATGAGTGGATAAATTCATTGGAGATTTACCCTACAGATTGAGGGCTTCTACCAAAAAATACGGGAATTGTGAGGACCTCCCCTGATGGGGGGTTGGGACTACGCCACATCGGGTCGTTTCCTGGGCAACGCGTTTCAAGAGACGGCATGTAAACAAAATTTGTCATTCCTCCTACCCACGTAAAAACGCTAAAAAGAGGCGAAAATTATCAGTGAACAGAAGAAGTTTGGATAACAAAAACTGGTCTTAACCGATGGTGACACAACTAAAAAATCTGCTCAGTAGAAATCCTAATCTAAAAAGGAGTTGTCCCGACGACCGAAAGATCTAAGGTACTTTTTCTCCTTACCATAATGTGTGCACAAAAAGTAAGGGGACAATTAAGAAATCAGCGAGCCGGAATATCAGGTTTATCCAAGTAGCCATTTCTATAGTAAAGTCAACACATCTCAAACCATATCCCTGTAAATTTTCAAAGAAAACCTATACCCAATACCAATTGTTAGTCCTGATTTTGTTCAAAGATTTTCGCAACCAGCACTACCGGGAATTTATCGAAGATGTCGGAGATATGGAAGGAGTTCAAGAGCTCCTTAATCTATCCGAAGTACCTCATTTTACAACGCTCCAGAAATTTCTCTCACGGGTAAAAACTCTTTATCTTCGGTTGACCTTCAGAAAGACTGTTAACCTGTTCTACACTTCCGATGAAAAAATTCCCATAACGGCTATCGAATCATCCGGTTTTACGAGTGAGTACTGCAGCCATTATTTTTCAGAACGAACCGGTAAAATCCGAAAACATTTCCTGAAAACTTCGATCTCTGTTGATACCGGGCAACAGGTAATTACTGGATTCGTAGCCTCCAACAGTAGAGTCCACGATACCCGGCATGCAGTGAAATTACTCCGACAATGTCACAAAACCCGAAAGTCCGATTGTTACGTCATGGATAAAGGATACGATTCTGAAGCGATTCGTCAACTGATCCGGGAAGACCTTCATGCCAATTCGTTCCTGGAAAAACGATATTATCGGGGGCACTTACCGTCAGGAAATGGCTCGCCAGTTCAATGACATTATTTATCCAAGACGACAACTCGTGGAAAATAAATTCTCTGTTCTGAAAAGAAAGTTCAACGGGGATCTCAAAGCGAGAAGATTCCTGATTCAGATGAAAGAAATCGCTAACAAAATGATTGTCTGTAACATTCACAGGTTCTTACGATTTCTCATTAGTGAGGTTTTCTACAGAGCAGAAAAAATAAAATTTTTTAGGTTTGCCGTTTTTTGTGATATTATATCTGCACAGCGCCAAAGTTTGCCTGTTCCACAGTTTTTGCATACCTGGCAAGTACACCCGTCAGTTTCTTTTTTATGGGTTTGAAGTTTCTTTCCCGCTGTTCAAGCGTTGATGCATCAACAAGGATGTCAATTGTTTTAGTAAAGAGATCAATTGCAATTGGGTCTCCTTCTTTGACCAGCGCAATTGGACCGCCAACAGCCGCTTCCGGCGCCACATGGCCGATACAGGGCCCTCGCGTACCTCCTGAGAAGCGGCCGTCAGTGATAAGAACCACCTTTGTGTAGCCAAGACCCATGAGCGCAGATGTGGGAGAGAGCATCTCAGGCATACCCGGAGCACCCCGGGGTCCTTCGTACCGGATAATGATCACTTCCCCTTCTTTGATCTCACGGGCAAGAATCGCCTTCATGGCCAGCTGCTCACTATCATACACCCGTGCCGGCCCGGTATGTTTCCACATCGCCTGCGGCACTGCGGCACATTTTACCACAGAACCATTTGGGGCAAGTGAGCCAAAGAGAATCTTGAGACCTCCGGTCGCATTGATCGGGTTTTGTCTGCTACGGATAACTTCTTCGTTTTTAACCAAAGCGTCTTTTGCAATCTGAAGGATTGTTTTTCCAGATACGGTTGGAGAGTTATCAAGATATGACTCGAGGCGCTTAAGCACTGCCGGAATACCTCCTGCACGATGAAGAGTCTGCATTGAGTGGGGACCTGCCGGCTGCATAAAACAGATATGGGGCACTGATTCTGCAATCGTGTTGAAATCCTCAAGTTCAAGCGGCACATTAGCTTCAGTGGCAATTGCCATCAGGTGCAGTACCGTGTTTGTTGAGCCGCCCAGTGCCATATCAACCCGGATTGCATTTTTCAGGCTTTTTTTGGTAATGATGTCCCGTGGCTTTACGTTCTTTTTGACCAGATCTAAAATTACTTCTCCGGTCTCTCTTGCTATACGGAGTTTTGCAGAGTCCACTGCCGGAATTGCCGCGCATCCGGGGAGCGACATCCCAAGAGCTTCTGTCATGCATGCCATGGTGTTTGCCGTATACAATCCCTGGCAGCTCCCGCATCCCGGCATGGCGCAGCGTTCGAGATCGCACAAGGCATCTTCGGTCATCGAGCCGGCAGCTACTTTTCCGACACCTTCAAAAATTTCAATAAGGGATGTATCTCTTCCCTCATAATAGCCGGAAAGCATCGGACCTCCGGTCAGGAGAACTGCAGGTATGTTGACCCGCGCACAAGCCATTAGCATACCAGGTACGATCTTATCACATGTGCCGATACACACGACACCATCCATCCGGTGGGATTGCAGCATCAGTTCAATGGAGTCTGCAATATTTTCTCTTGAGGGAAGAGAGTAGCGCATTCCTTCATGGCCCATTGCAATACCGTCACAGATGCCAATCACGCCAAACTCAAAAGGGACACCTCCGGCTGCGGCAATACCTTCTTTAACTTTTTCTGCCAGTTGTCGGAGATGTGTATGTCCAGGGACTATCGTATTGTAGGCATTTGCGATACCAATGAACGGGAGATCCATCTCTTTATCGGTTACGCCAAGTGAACGTAACAGGGCCCGGTTGGGAGCCCGCTGGTATCCGGATTTGACTTCGTCGCTGCGCATATACTCACACCAGAATTCTGATTTAAGGATATATTCACCATCAAACAATTTTATGATTCCGGGTAAATCGTTAAAAAATCCACACTTTTTGTCGTGGGAGTGTCAAGTTCTGTGTGGTGAGTGAAGTGGTTTTGGATGGGGAAAATCCAGGTACTTTATTGCCGGGAAAATTTGACAGCACACTCGATCATCGCGTGGGTAAAAGCCGGAGTAAAATAAGCATGCGTATAGCAGCCGATAACGTTTTGCGAGAGCAAACCATCTTTTCCGCCATCGATACCTTTCCCGCGGGATAATCGCAGTGCATACCGGGCATCGCATGAGAGATGTAACTGCGAATAATGAAATTCGTGACCGGTAATTGTTTGGCCGGACGCAAGGAATGAATGACTGGCTACGGTCTCCCCCTTTACATAACCCAGTGCCTGGATACGACCCGTCATCTCTGCGCTCGCGGGAAGAATGCCGCACATACGGTAGGTTTTATCCGATGTAATCGATTCTGTAAGATACATCAGCCCGCCACATTCCGCATATACAGGCATTCCGGAATCAGCCGCTTTTTTTAGCTCCTCCCTGCACCGGGAGGACTCGAGTGCAGCGAGATGCAGCTCGGGATAACCCCCGCCGAGATACACGGCATCCACATCCGGAAGTGAGCCTGACAGAGGACTGAAAAAAACCAATTCCGCGCCGGATCGTTTCAGGAGGTCAAGATTATCCTGGTAATAAAAACAGAATGCTTCATCGAACGCTACACCTATTCTTGAATGAATCATCGATTCGCATTCCATTGTATTGATCGCGTTTATCAATGGTGGAGCATTATGTGCAGCTGCCAATAGTGCATCCAGATTACAGTTCTCTTCAATAATTTTTCCAAACTCTCCCATACTTACCGATTCGTGAGCCATCTTAAGACCGAGATGCCGGCTTTCTACTGCCAGTTCTTCTTTACGCGGAATATAGCCAAATGATGGGAGGGATAAGGAGGGTTCAATCATCAAGCGGTGTCGTGGGCTGCCAATACGGTTGAGGATAACTCCGCTGAACCTGAGAGTTGGATCATATCGCCGGTATCCATCAATCAGTGCATGAACGCTGCGAGACATGCCTTTTGCATCTACGACAAGCACAACCGGGGCCTTTATGATCCGTGCAACATGGGCAGTGCTCGCAATATCGGAACCATCCAGACCGTCAAATATACCCATTACACCTTCGATCACTGCGATGTCTGCACCGTCAGTTGCCCGGATAAATGTGTCGATACAACCCTCATCACCCATCATGAAAGGATCCAGGTTCCGGGAAAAGCGCCCGCATATACGGGTGTGATGGGATGGATCGATAAAGTCCGGTCCGACCTTAAATGGCTGGACTTTTACTCCCCTTTGGGTAAGTGCAGACATAATGCCGCTTGCAATCGTAGTCTTGCCGCAACCGCTGTGCGTGCCTGCAATCACAATACGGGGAACAGGATTCATGGCAGACTTCCGTTTTTTTCCTTTGCTACTTCAGGTGCGGTAGTAAGCTGATGGACGGGAATGCAAACTCCGCTCTCGAGGCCATAGGCATCCACTCTTAAATATACGCGTTTGACCATGCTTTCAGTGGTCAGGATCAATGAATCTTCTCCCAGCAATGCTTTGAGAATACATTTGTCTATGACACTATAGGTAAAATCCAGATGGATCTTCAAATTTTCCGCACATTGTTTTGCCCGGGTGCCCATCGCTCCGGTACAAATTCCCGTGTGCACCGCTAACCATTCCGACATATATTTTTGATTGTCCTGATCGACATTGCAGATGGTAATCTGTCCGTGACGTTTGTTACTGACGGATTTTTCAAATAAAGTCTCAATGCAGTGCATCATGTCAAGAACCGTCCGTGGTTTTTTGCCGTGAAGTAAAAACCCCCGTTTCTGCAGTTCCATGTGCAGTTCAAGAAGTGTAGGAACGGAGAGGTGAGCTCTACGAACGGATTCCGGGTTGCCAAAAGCCACTTCGGGAATATCTTCCTTGAGAATTTTTCCATTAAGCATGAGGATTGCCCTGTCAGCCCACGGGTATGCCAGTTCAACATCATGGGTAGAGATGATGATGGTCTTGCCTTCATGGTTTAATTCATCGAGCAGTTCCATAATATCTTCTGATCCTGATGGATCGAGACCACTGGTGGGTTCATCGAATACGAGTACATCCGGGTCCATTGCCAGCACTCCTGCAATTGCTACCCGTTTTTTCTCTCCTCCTGAGAGCTGGTGGGGAGGTCGGCGCTCAAATCCATCGAGCCCGACATGGCGGAGTGCCAGTGTCACGCTCTCTTTTACTTCAGCCCCATTATAGCCGAGATTTGTAGGCCCGAATGCCACATCCTGGTACACAGTTGGGGCGATGATCTGGCGGTCTGGGTTCTGGAGGACAAAACCCACGCGTTTTCTCAGCATCCGCAACGAGGGGGTATCGTACTGAATAGGCAGGTTATCAAAGAGCATGAGACCGGAGTCCGGACGTATCATACCATTGAACATGGTAAGAAGCGTAGATTTCCCGGCTCCATTGGGTCCCACAAGAGCGATCTTCTCTTTCTTACGGATATGAAAACTGATGCCACAGATCGCTTCTAATCCCCGTGGGTAACGATACCGGATATCGCGGGCTTCAAGTATGATGCTGCTCATGGCTCATCCTAAATTATGGTTAATGTCCCGGATAGAATCACAACGGCAGCCGACAGCGTAAGAAAGATCGCAACCGCAATGCAGGGCACACGTTCAACGGGTCTGCTCTCCCCCAGCAGGGCAAATTTCCCGTCATAACACCGTGCATCCATTGCCCGGATCAGATCTTCACCGGCATCCCAGCTGGCAATGAATGCGGCTCCACATAACGTGGCAAAGGAATGCAGGGATTCACGATAGGTGGAGTAGCCAAGGCGCATCACCTGTGCCTGGTAGATCTGTATCACCTGGTCGATCAGGATAAAGATCGTACGGTATATGATCATCATGAGGTCAATGACAACTTCCGGAACCCTGCACTGGCGAAACACAATAAAAATATCAGTCACCGGAGTTGTTAAGGCAATAAATATCATCGCAGACATCCCGCCAATAACCCGGCTAAAGACAAACATTCCCTGGTTTATACTCTCCCGTGTGATGGACAGAGAAAACGATGGCAGGATGTTCCATTGCCAGAAAATATTCTGTCCCCCGGTAATTAAGATGATGCCGGCCACACTCATGATAGCAAACCAGAAGGGTACAATGAAAAGTTCTGCATAAGTTTTGGCATCCACCCGGGCAAGGAAAAGAATTGCACAGGTAAGAACAATGGCAATAAAAAGCGGAGAGATATAACTTGACGAGAGGAGACAGAGGAGGATCGCGCCAAGACCGGCAACCAGTTTTAAGTATGCGTTTACCTCCCGGAGCCCGTTCTTCTGGGCAATGTCTTCTAAAAGTTCCTCAAACATAGATGATAATCACTCCTTGTGTCGATTATGCTTTCTTCTTCTGCCCGATCCAATAACCAAATACACCGCCAACAAGAATCCCCCCGACAGCCGCCTGGAAGGCAAACAGGCTGGACTCGATCTCACCGCTTGGGGGTTCCCACTGGGAGATGAGCGGATGGAAATTTTCTAAAGGAGTTCTGGAAAGGTTTGCTATAAGTCTTGATCCGACATTATCAGAGCCGGAAAATTCCGCCCCGCTCATTGTCGCACTCGTGTACAGGAATACAGCGCAAAATGCCACAATCGCAATCCCGGTCAGGACTTCAAGCGTATATTTGAATTTCATCAGATCTCATCCCGTGCTGCATTGATCTTTTCTTTTGAGAAGATTTTTAACCGTATCAGGATATCGGGTTTTAGTGCGATAATATATTTGAACACGAGTGCGAGGACAATGCCTTCGACAATAGCAAGAGGAACCTGCGTAACGGCAAATATGCCTAAAAACAGGATAAATGAGCTGACAACACCCCCGCTCTCTGCCGGGTATGCCAGTGCGAGTTCAAGCGAGGTTGTTATGTAGGTAAACATATCAGCCAGAGCCGTTACCAGAAATACCGTAATGTAGATATTGACTGATGTATCGCGAAGCAGCCTGTAGAATGCATAACCAGCCAATGGCCCGACGACCCCCATCGAAACGATATTGGCTCCAAGAACTGACAGTCCCCCGTGAGCAAGGAAGAGGCTCTGGAACAGGAGAACGATTGCACAGACAACTGCGGTGATCCATGGGCCAAAGGATATGGTTGAGAGCCCGGTGCCGGTAGGATGCGAACAACTGCCAGTAACGGAAGGAAGTTTTAAGGAAGACAGGATAAAGATGAATCCTCCCGTAACCCCCAGCAGGGGAAGTGCATCCCGGTCAGCGGCAAGTACTCGTTTCAACTGGTATATTCCGAGCATGAGGCAGGGCAGGGCAATAATCCACCACACCAGACACCATTGCCACGGTAAGAATCCTTCCATAATATGCATAAGATCGCCTGTTGAACCCGGAATTATTTCAAGCAAATTAACTTGACTTAAATCAATTAAATTTGTATCAAAACGTTGTTCCGAACGGTATTAATATTTTTTGACGTTTGATGGAATGTGTAAAACAAGATGCAGATGGCAGAATAGAATATCAAAAAATGAGGGAGAGCAGAGTAAAATGTTATTCCGGGTTTTTTTGTTTTCGTAAGTCAAGCCATGCGGTAAACTGGCCCATGATCGACAGCACTGCGGGCATAATAAAGATCGCACCAAGCAAAGAGAACCCGACTGCAATTAATGTTACAATCCCAAAGTTGCTGATGATTGGGAAACTTGCAAGGCAGAGAGCTGAGAACCCAAAAAATGTTGCAAGCCCTGATACCGTGATCGCAGTACCTATTTTCTGTACACTTTCCTGGATGGCGGCTATGGGGTCGTGAAGACGTGCTTCTTCTTCAGCATACCGTTCCATGACTAATATGGTATACTCTGCTGCAACACCAATTGTCATGGATCCCATGGTTGCAGTCATCGGTGTGTACGCAATGCCGAGGAGATACATTGCGACCGCATTCCATCCCACAATTGCAATAATCGGGACGAGTGGAGATACCGCATGAAAATGCCGGTACACTATAATCAGGTAGATGAACACAAGCACAAACCCTAAAATGGTCATCCCGTCTTTTGAAGACGAGAGATCGTGCATAAGGGATGTGAAGATTTCGAACCTGCCTGTTGGCTGCACTGTCATTCCTACCGGGGGTTCAAGGAACGCAATATCCGATATCACCTGTTCTTTTAATGATGCCTGCTGGGTGGACTGGAGTTTTACTGTACCAAACTGGATCACAGCATTCATCGAACCGCTTATGTAAGGTTTTTTGACTTGTGCAGGAATTTTATCAAGAACACTATCAAGCTGGCTCTGGGTTTCTGGCATTACCCCATTGTTATAGGCAAGGACATAGGTAACAATGCTTGTTGCCCGGGTCAGCTCTGCATGATGGCTGAGTTCATAGTCCTGGAATTTTTTCATCCACCGTATGGTATCGAGATCGGTAACACTCGGGCCTTCAACATATATCGCAGCAGTATCTGTCGATCCAATCACCCTGCCGACTTTGTCCATCTGGATCTTTGCCGGCATATCACTGGGAACAAATGCATTTTCATTGGTCTCGATAGCAATAACTGCATCAAGCTGGAAACCGATGATGGCAATAAGTCCAACCACGAGAAGTATCGGCACCGGATTTTTAGCGATCTTCATGGAAGTTTCGGTCAGGAAATGTGCATAGGAAAAAGATCTTTTCTTCTTTTTACTCTTTTTAAGGGATTCGTCACCTTCTGTCAGTGAATCGCAGGCACCTTCACCGACCGCATAACAGACCGTGGGGGCAGGACCTTTTGGTTTGTATTTTAGGAGAACTGCAATCGTTGGCATGCCAATAAGAGAGATGCAATAACAGGTCATCACCCCAATGATTGAGACAAGTCCAAAAGAGCGTATCATGGGTACGGGAGAGATGAACATTGCCAAAAAACCCATGCAGGTCGCAAGCATGGCATACAGGACTGCCGGACCCGTCCGGGTAATGGTCATAAAAACCGCATCATCAAGGGAGCCTTTTCGCGCTTCTTCATCAAAGCGGGCATGGAACTGGATGGCATAATCGATACCAAGACCGATAAGCACCGGAAATGCGCCCACCACTGCCATGTTCAGCTGAATGCCGGCAAGTCCCATGAGTCCTAATGATGTGATAAGTCCGACACCAACGAGTGCCACGGGCATGAAGCGGTAGCGGACATAACCAAACAAGATGCCCATGACAATGATAATTAATATCATTGCACCCCCGATGAGCATACCCATGTCTTTACCCAGCGAGCTCGACATCTCTTTTGAAAAGGCCGGACTACCAGTCACCGTTACTTTTGTTCCCGGTGTCGGGTCAGATGTTAAAACAACCTTCTGGATATTTGCAAGAGCACCATTCCGGACTTTTTCTGACAAACCTTCATCCAGCTGGATCTGAACCAGTGTCATGACATTTGACGGCACAGCTGTTTTCTGTACTTCTGGTGGGATCTTTGCAACTATCGTATCGATTTCGGCTTTTGACTGGGGAAGTTTTCCTCCATTTGCCGTTTTGAGCAGATCAACAATTCCATTGACTGATTTGATATTCTGTTGTTGCCGTACTGTTGCTTCAAGGGTATCGATATAGGTCAAGACATCCGGGTTGAGGGGATCGTTTGTCTCAATAATTAAGATTAAGGAGTCTGACTGAAAGGAATTCGTATACCGGGTATTGAGAATGCCTTTTTCGGAATTTTTATCCAGATAAACTTCGGTCCCCGTCTGCATGCTGATAAAGGTCATGCCATATAATGCAATACAGAAAACGGCAACGAGGAGCCCTGCAACGAGTACCGGGCGGCGGTTGATGGTGCCTGCGATTCCTTCAAAAATTTTATCTATCATACCCTCACCGCTTTTTTCACATTATCGATTATCAGGTATAAGTCAATGGTTGGAATTGTTGTTCAGAGTGAGATTATTAAAACAAAATCGCGTGATGATTGTTTTAGTAAAAAATTATTTCTTCTTCCGGAAATGGTAAACCAGATAGACTGCACCAATGATGACAGCTACAATTATGGATAGATAGATTGGATTGGAAAGTACAGCAGTCATCCCTGCAGGGGTTGTCACTTTTACCTTGACTTTCATGGTATCGGAGATATACGTGTTATCGAGTGCATCCCTGTATCTGATCTCCGAGTCAAGCCCGTATTCTTTGATGGTTGCTGACCGATCAATACTCATGACGTATGACACCGTCCGGGATTCGCCGGGTTTTAGATCCCCGATATAGGCAATATCGTCATTGCTGGTAAAGGGATCAACTGCACTGATCCTTGCCTGTGCACTTTTTACTGTGGTATCACCGGTATTTTTATATTCAACTGAGATGACTTTTTTATTTCCAGGATTCATCTCAGCGGGGGGAGAGATGATTGCAAAATCGGCTTTTCCGCCAACAGATACACCAACCGTATCGCTTTTTGAAGTGATAAAGTCCCCTTCATTATTCTGGTATACTACCACCACGTCGATTGGATATGTCTGCTTTTGCGCATCACCTGATACTGAGACTTTATACCGGCAATCTACAACACTACCCGGTGCAAAATTCCCGATATAAACACTACTGTCGGTAGGGATAATCGGGCTGTTCCCATTTCTGATAATTTTGACAATCGATTTGGTACCGGTATCTGATCCGGTATTTTTAATTTTCATGTTGACGTAACCTTCAGTTCCCACATTCAGGTGTTCTGGAGTTGCGGAAATGACATTGATGGAGACATCGGGTTTAATTTTTATAGGGAGAAGAATTGACTGGTTTATTGTTTTGTAAGAGTACTGTATCGTATCTACACCCCATTGGTCAACAGTGTAGAGATATGTATACGTGAGATCTACGGGCAGATTGTAGTTACCGGCAGGTGCATCGGCATTGATCTTTGTTGTGAATATGGCATTTGCGCTGGTTGCACCTTTGAGATCTCCTAACATCTGGGGATCAGATTTGATGACCAGCGGAGCATTTCCGGGCAGAACCTTGACTGTCAGGAACTTTGCTGTGTTCGGAAGATCATCGCGGTCAACAATACCGGAATTTACAAATTTGAATTCATTGAGACCGGTATTTTCAATTACAATAGTAATCTGGGTACTATTTCCCGGGCTGAACTCATTGGTACCCGAGATATACGCTGATAATTTCGGGCTGCCGGCCATGTATTTTGTTCCTGCCATTGCAGGTGCAATCAGGCATGCAAAAAGAATGAGTAAAATGCAGGATATTTTTACATAATTTGCCATTGGTTTATCCTCTATGTATTCTTACTGTTTCCATGTGAATGTTTCAGTGTTCTATCTTTTGTGATGCCAGCATAGTGAAATTTTGCTGTACAGTGTTGATGTGGTATAAAAGAATGAAGGGTTGTTATTTATAGATTTTGTTTATTTGTAACCAATATGTGTTACAATTAAATGAAACATTTATTTGTTACACTAACAATAGAATAAGAAAAGGAATGGAAGTTACAAAACAATGGAACACATTAAAGAAGAATTCATTCAGATCAAAGAAATTTTAAAGAATTCTCCTCAAGGGATGAGTGTTACAGAAATTGCACGTGCACTCAACAAGAATAAACATTCTGTGGGTCATTATCTCGATAACTTACTCATCTCCGGTCATGTTGAGATGCGGACGTATGGAAAAGCAAAAGTATTCTCATTATCTTCCCGCATCCCGCTTAACTCTTTTATGGGGTATGCACAAGATTTTATTATCGTACTTGACCGGGATCAACGTATCGTCCGTATCAATGATCAGTTTATTTCACTTGTAAAAAAAACACGAAGTGATATCATTAATAAAAATCCTGCCACCCTGTCCTTTTTTGATGAACCCGCACAAACAATTTTTTCATCCATCTGTACCTGCCTTGAATCCGGAGTTTATAATAAGGAACTCCTGGTGAAAAACGATGAAGAGCAGGTTTTTTTCCAGAAGATCATACCTACGGTTTTTGAGGATGGCAAACAGGGAATTATTATCGTTTTAGAAGATATTACCAAACGAAAAGCTGCTGAGAACGCTTTACGTACAAGTGAGGAACAATTCCGTCTTATGGCTGATAATATCCAGGATGGGATTGTGATCTATGAAAATGGGAATGCGGTCTATACAAACCGGCGCGTAGAAGAGATCTTTGGCTATTCAAAGGAGGAACTGGCTACCCGTTCTCCCATCGATCTTGCGGCTCCTGAAGAGCGAACCCGCGTAATGAAAATTTTAAACGAGTGTTCTGCATCAGGTACTCTCCCTTCAAGCATTCTGTTCTGGATTATCAGAAAAGATCACACACGGAGATATATCTCGAACCGGATCACATCCATTGAACGGGGTGAGTGCATCATACGGTATATCATCATAACCGATATGACCGAATGGAAACAGGCACAGGATGGACTTATCGATCAGCTTGCTTTTTTGCAGCATATGATCGATACGTTCCCAAATCCACTGTTTTATCTCGATCCACTGGGGCGATATCTGGGATGCAATTCAGCATTTGAAACATTGACAGGAAAAAAATTTAAAGAGATTGTAGGAAAGACCAATGGCGAGATAGGGGACTCATGGCAGGCAGATATTTTTAGTAAAGATAATGCAGACCTTCTCAAACGTATGGGTATCGTTACCTACAAAGGGATATTATATCAGACAAATGGACAACCATCGAATGTGACAATCCAGAAATCTACCCTTCATACAGTAAAAGGATCTCTTGCTGGAATTGTGGGGTTCATCATTTTGGATGAAAATATTTGAAATTGGTGATTAGGTAACTGTAGAGTGCCACAATTAATGTCCGTTTTGTTGACAGAGTTTTTGTCCGCTTTTGATATATTTTCGGTCTTTGTTGAAATTGATTTTGTTCATGTAGACTGAGGCCGGTGTCATCCATCCAAGGATCTCCTGCTTTCGCCAGTTGTTGTATTGCTGGTCAAAGTTCCAGAGTTCACGTTTGAAGTGACTTACAGAGTGGAATTCCTTAAGGGCGATGAGTTCCTAGTAGAGCGTCTTATGATATCGTTCGATCTTCCCGCGGCCTCTCAGGTTGTACGGCCTGCCGAAGATGAGTTTGATATCGTGTTTCTGTGCTTCAGCTTTGAAGATTTTGGAGACGAATTGTTTCCCATTATCGAGATAAATCTCACGCGGGATTCGTCCGGCACGGAGTGCCCAGCGGAGAGCATTGACTGCTGAGGCAGCATCTTTGTGAAGGTATACCTTGCTTTTCACTCGATAGCGTGAGCAGTCATCAATAAAACCGGTGATGTAGACCTTGCCAACTCCACGGATACGAAACTGAAAAGTATCTCCCTGCCACATGCTGTCAACATGACGACGTTGGAATCGTTTCCCGGCCGGTTGCGGTTTCGCTTTGACTCGAATAAGAAGACCGTGTTTCTTGAGAATTCGATGAACGGTTCTCCAGGAACACGGTAGATTAAACTGGTGCTTGATACGACGGGCGCCCCATGCCGGATATTTCTCTTTGAGTCGTATAATTCGTTGTTCCAACGACCGGGATATTGCCCGGGAAGACCGTTTCGGCCCGGTCTTTTTTGGCCATAATCCATTCTCCTTATCATGACTATGGGCTTGTGCCCATCGTCTCACCGTCCTTTTGGAGATGTTATACGTCTCTCCGATCTCCTTTGCACTTCGTATCCCTTCTTCATAGAATACGACTGCTTTGGTCCTGATTTCCATTGTCGCTTTCACCCGCAAGCACCTGATTGGTGCTCTTGAAAGCGGACATAAATTATGTCACTATTTTAGGACAGAAATACTGGCACGCTACACTTAATTACTATGGATAACGCAAACATGATTAATGAATAAAAATGGCGTTGTGGTGTTTTTTTTCGTTTCACTGTTTTTTATTATCGCAGTTTCCGGGTGTATTACGCCCCCTAAAGAAGCTCCCTTAAATGCAACTACAACCAAAACAAAAACCACCGCAGGTATTCCTACCACTATCGTTACAACGACTTCAACCCCCATCTATGTGACCATTGAGACGCCATATCCAACACCAACGATTCCATATTCGACAATCCCTGCTACGGTTTCTCCCATCAAGGAAGATTATGTGGTTATCTATTCAATTAAAAATCAACCATTCTCCTACAATAAATCGGCAGTATCGTTCGATCTGAAAAATCCCCCGATGCTGATTGATTTTTCCTTATCAGTTACCAATGTCACAAGAAACTCGGAAGGAAGCAGTCGGACTCTTTCAAATGAATGGACAACATTTCAAACGAATGATTATGATCCAATGGCCTATTTCGAAGTGATCGTTCGTGAAAAGTCTACTGGCAATATTGTACTCCAGGAAGGTTTTGGCCAGAGTAAACAATATGGAACTGAAAAATCCCGCCACTTAAAAGTATACAGTGCTGGAAATTATCTTATCGAATTTGCTGGTAATAAGGTTACAGCGAATGTAAATCTATCAGTAAAACGAGAAGGGAATATCAATCAAAGTATTGTATAATTACGCTCATTTTTTTTTAAATTTTTGCTCTGTAGAAAACCTCACTAATGAGAAATCGTAAGAACCTGTGAATGTTACAGACAATCATTTTGTTAGTGATTTCTTTCATCTGAATCAGGAGAGAATAGCTATAAACCCAGCTTAGGTTTTTATTTAAGTACGAAGAATAAAAATA
>CAZPYV010000008.1:0-152523 GCA_964590895.1 uncultured Methanoregula sp.
CCTTAGATTTTTTGGTCGCGTTTTACTTCGGAGAGTAAAGGTTTTCTACAGAGCCTAAAAATCAAACCGGTTCTCGCGTGGGAATACCCGGTCCATTTTCAGTACAGGAGTGATATCCATAAAAAAGAAAACGCTCGGGCTCATCGTTCTCATCCTCGTTATTCTTGCAGCCGGAGCCTGGATCGGGTACACGATCCTCCACGCAAATACTCCGGTCCGTATCGGTGTCCTCCTTCCGATTACCGGAGATGTAGAATTCAAAGAGCCGCTCGAATGGGCAAAGGATAATATCAACAGTCAGGGCGGGGTCGCGGGAAGACAGGTTGAACTCGTATACAAGGACACGGGGACCGGTAATACCACCCGGCTGGCACAGGAACTCTTAAGCGATGATTCCGTTCGTATCGTGATCGGCCCCGACAGCAGTGCTTTTGTGTACACGCTCGCTCCTGCATTCATTGCAAAAAAGAAAGTCCTCATCAGCCCGGCCGCGACTTCAGGAGATATCCTGAGGGCATACGGAAAGAACGGTTATGTCTGGCGGACCGTGCAGGGAGATGTAGCCCAGGTAAAGATCATTCTCACGATCCTGAAAGGGAGGGGTGCGACAAAAGTAGCCCTGCTCGCGGAGAACAGCACCTACGGACAGACTTTCTATGACTGGACCGGGTTCTTTGCAACCGAATACGGCATCGATGTCCCCTTCATCCGCCAGTTCGATGCAGGGTCGCCCACGCTTGACTCTGACGTTACAGCTGCGCTCAGGACAAACCCGGATTATATTGTAGCAGTTGCCTGGCCGGAAGATGCTGCCAGGATCAAGAGGGCGATTGACGGGTCCGGAAGCAGGACAAAACTGTTCCTCACCGATGCCGCGGCTCAACCGGCCCTGATTAGTTCGCTTGGTGCAGCTGCTGAGGGGCTCGAAGGCACCAGCCCTACTGCCGATCCGACAACCGGGTTTACTGAAGCGTACGAGAGGAAATTCGGGCACCGCCCGACAGATTTCGCAGCGCCTGCCTATGATGCCCTTCTGATTGCTGCCTTTACCGAAGCCCGGCAAGAGAGAGCCCCCTTCGAGTCGCTTCCGGACTCAGTCCGGCAGGTCGTCTATGGCGAAGGAACAGTCACGGGCTGGGAGGAACAGGGAATCCACACGGCACTGGGAGAGATCCGTAATGGCCCCATGCCCTGGATTACCGGTGCAAGCGGCGGATTAGAGTACGACGAAGTGCTGGGAGTAGACCCGATCGCCTCGTATTACGCCAACTGGCAGGTAAGCAACAGCACGTTCCGGACCATCCGCGTTCTCGATTCAGAGAACAGCACCATCCCAGACAAAACCGGCCGCGAATCTATCGGAGCGTCTCATGCCTCGGTCGGACTTATGTCCTCTTCATCAACCTTTACAGGAACCTATAACGTTCCCGAGAAGAGAACAAATTTTAAAGCAGTGATCGTGGGTCCCTCCCGTGGATGGAAAAATTACCGTCACCAGGCCGATGCCCTGACCGTCTATACCCTGCTCCGCCGGAACGGGGTCAGTGACGACAACATCATCCTCATGACTTACGATGATATCCCCACAGTCCCGGAAAATCCCCTCAAAGGAGATATCCACAATATCCCTAACGGGCAGAATATCAGGTCAGGGGCGCTGGTGGATTACACCGGTGCAAACGTGACCGCCGCTACATTCAAAAACATCCTGACCGGTACTAATACCGCATCCACCCCTGTTGTTCTGGAGAGCAATGCCAGCACCGATGTGTTTGTTTACATTGCGAGTCATGGTGCACCGAAAGAGATTGTGTTTGGGACAGGTAATTCGATACTGACTACGGAGGATTTTACCGCGCTTACGAATTCGATGGAGAAGAACCGCCAGTACCGGCAGATGGCCTTTTTCGTTGACACCTGTTTTGGGGAGAGCATGGCGACCAATGTTACGGCTCCGGGTATCCTTTACCTTACGGGGGCAGCCAGGAGTGAGCCCTCGCTCGGGGCGGTCTACGATACGAATATCAGGCAGTGGCTATCGGACGAGTTCACCTTAGGCGTTATCAGCACGCTCCAGGCAAACGGTAATATCACATTCCGGGAACTCTATCCCGAGGTATACAAGAAAGTGACCGGCTCGCATGTCCGAATGATCAGTACGGGAAATTTCAACCTCGATATGCCAGTGATTGAGTACCTGAAATCATGAACCGTAAGTATCTCACCATTAGTGTCATTGCAGGAGAGCCGGGAGTTGGCGCTACGCATCAACGGGTCGTACCGGTTCTCTTTGACGGTAGACCGCGATGTTGCAGTTCTGTTGGCAGATCGTCCTGTTGATGGGAAAAAGGATGAGAGTGACAGGTTATCACTCTCATTTATTATCCATTAATTTTACAGTGAATAGACTATTACACCGGGAGAACCCGGCTGCCATAAATCTCATTGATAACCTGCCCAAGTCCCATGTAAATCGCGAGCAGACCGGCAACAAGACCGGCAAATCCCCCAAGGTTGAGGATGAGCGTGCTACCTGTGAGTTGCGCTGCGACAAGCAAAAGTGCCAGGAGCAGGACCATAAAGAGGGTGAATGCAAGGAGGCGGTGCATCTTTAACGTGCAGATAAACAGGCCAAAGATGAGAAGCGTCCAGACCCCAAGGAATGCTGCGAGATCGATCGGACCGGGCGCTTTTGTAAGGCCCAGTGCGGGAAGTATAAGGAGAGTGGCAAACGAGATCCAGAAAAATCCGAAACTCCCAAACGTGAGCATCCCAAACGTGTTGTTCTTCTTCCACTCCATGAGCCCGACAATCACCTGTGCAAGTCCGCCATAGAAGATCGCCATTGCAAGGATGGGGCTCCCAAGCGGGGTGAATCCGGCATTATGAAGACTGAGTAAGACGGTTGTCAAGCCAAATGCGCACAGTCCCAGTGGTGCCGGGTTAGCTGAATTATCCATCAGGAAGAGATTGTTCCTGTTCTTTTCTTCGATATGTTCCATTGAATCATCTCTTTTTATTCTCTGGTGCAGATCCCATTTCTGACTGCACACGGGATCTCTTTGCCTGCTCGTAATTATCCGGCAACAATAAATCCCTGTGCACCCTCGAAAAGAGGTGATACAGCAGCCAATGTGGTGCACACATACGTTAAACGTGTACTACTATGTAGGGTTGGAGTGTGGATATTTAAATAATTCGCACCACATCCGCAGAATTTTGAATGCTGTCTGCACCACATTTTATAATAAGGATCGCTTTTTTTTGAAAAACCCTATTGACAGATGTTTCATCAACAGGAAAAACCCCTCTTAAAAATCCCAATGGATCTGCTCTTAAAACAAAACGGGAAGATATTTGCGGAATACCTTGCTGTCAATCCTCAAACTGCGGTTTATCTTCTCCATCCGAACTGCGGAGAAATATCTTCTCAACAGGCATACCAAATAATTCCGAGATCCGGAACGCAAGATCAAGGGATGGATCATATTTTCCTTTCTCTATGGCAAGGATCGTCTGCCGGGTCACCGAAAGTTTGTCAGCCAGTGCTTCCTGGGTGAGATCGTGTAGCGCCCGGTAGACCTTGATCCTGTTCTTCATCCTGCCCTGTACCTCTTGCTTAAAATTATTATTGATCGTAATTGCATCATGTGGAGTATGCAAATTTTTAACAGGCACTGCTTTACTACGATAAAGACAGAGTTCCGGTCCATACTATTCCTACCCATTTTTGAGGGCATAAAAGACAATGATTGCTAGCGTCATGACCACAATGAGTGCGCACCAGAGGGCCGGGTTATTGATCTTATGAGAATGACGCTCATGTATTGTCGCCGGATAGACTAGTGAAAAGCCGGTGTAGATGCCAATGTATACGATAATATCCGGTAAAAACCTGCTTTCAGGAATATTAAGGATATTTTTTAACACGATCACCAGTGCTAAAAGACAGGCGCCTGCAGTAAAGGCAAACCGGATTCTCCCATCCCCAAGACTATGACCGATTCCCATCTCTTTTTCCTCACGTTCCATAGAGAACGTGGAAACGGATGACAAAAAGGTTCTCTTAATCATACTCGTACAACTCCACAAAAGGATAGATAATGTAAACTACCCTTTACATTTTAAAAAATATCTTTAACTTTTTGGAATATATATTTTACTAATACTCGATAAAACAACGATTGGAATCCCTAACAAGTTCAACTACACAAGCCACCTACGCGACCATGATGGAACAGGTAATCTTTGGATAGCATGATATCCCAGTAAAAAAAACCCGTATAGCACGAAGGGTATGCAGGGTACAGTAATTATCGGGCTCATCCAGCTGGCAGTAGGAAATGACCCGGATGTGATGCTTAAAAAGGCGCAGGACAAAGTAGAACTGGCCGCAAAAGCTGGTGCACAGATCATCTGCCTCCCGGAACTGTTTAAAACCCGCTACTTCCCAAAGCATATCGGTGTCGATGCATCCACATTTGCAGAGACGGTCCCCGGTGCAACCACCCACATTTTTTCCGAGATGGCCAAAGCACACAATGTTGTTATCATCGTTCCGCTTTACGAGAAAACGACTCAGGGCCGGTTCTATAATACTGCTGTAGTGATCGATGCCGATGGCACGCTTTACCCTCCCTACCGCAAGGTGCACATACCACAGGACCCCGGATTCTTTGAGAAGGGATACTTCTATCCCGGAGAGGGCTACCGGGTTTTTGATACCCGGCATGGGCGGATCGCAGTCCTGATCTGTTTTGACCAGTGGTTTCCTGAGGCTGCGCGGTGTGTTGCGCTTGATGGGGCAGAGATCATCTTTTACCCGACTGCAATCGGCCATCCCGGGGGGGATGAACCGGCTGAAGGCGACTGGCATGAAGCATGGGAACTGATCCAGCGGAGTCACGCAGTGGCAAACAGTGTCCATATTGCGGCTGTGAACCGGTCGGGTCTGGAGGAGAACTGTCGGTTCTTCGGGGGATCATTTGTCTGCGATGCCTTTGGTAAGATCCTCTCAAAGGCCGGTGATGGTGAAGAGACAGTGATTGCCTCACTCGATCTCTCCATGAACCACACGGTTCAGGATTCATGGGGGTTTTTCCGGAATCGCCGTCCCGAAACATACGGAACGATCGGGGTTGCTTTTCCAGGAGAGAGCGGGATTTTTCCTGCTTTGAGAAAAGAAGATACACCACAGAACCGCGGGTTTCACATGCCAGCAGAATGGGAACCTCATGATGCAGTCTGGCTCTCGTGGCCGCACAACAGCATGACATTTCCCCACCTCAGTGCAGTGGAAGAGGCGTACTTTGAGTTCATCCGGGCAGTCCATACATCAGAAAGGGTTGAACTCTTTGTTCCCACCGCAGTTATCCATCGCAAAGTCAGGGCACGACTCAGGGAAACAGGCGCAGATCTGGACCGGATCATCCTGCATACCAGTGAGTATTCCGATGTCTGGATCCGCGACTATGGCCCGACATTTATTGTGAACCGTACCTTGCAAAAGACTGCCATTGTCCACTGGAACTTCAATGCATGGGGCGGAAAATATGAGGCCCAAATCACTGATGGGAGGATCCCACTCATGATGAACCGCCGGCTCAACCTTCCTATCTTCACTCCGGGGGTTGTGCTGGAGGGCGGTTCGATTGATGTGAATGGTAAAGGAACGGTACTGACAACCCGTGCCTGCCTCCTAAACCCAAACCGTAACCCGGGCTTGTCAGCTGATCAGATCGAAGAAAAGCTCAAAGAATATCTCGGGGTCGAGAAGGTGATCTGGCTAAATGACGGGGTTGTTGGTGATGATACCGATGGGCATATCGATGATATTGCCCGGTTTGTCGGCCCGTCAACAGTTGTCTGCGCCTATGAAATGGATATCGCAGATGCAAATTTCCCGGCCCTGCATGACAATTATGAGATCCTCAGGCAATCCTCTGACCAGAGCGGACAACCATTAACTGTTGTAAAACTGCCCATGCCGGCACCTGTGGTGGATGGCGACTTGCGTTATCCGGCAAGTTATACAAATTTCTATATCGGGAACACTGTTGTAATCGTACCGGTGTTTAAGGATCCGCATGATGCTGAAGCACTCAAGATTATAAGGAAGCTCTTCCCGGATAGAGAAGTGATCGGGATCAATGCCCGGGCCATGGTGGAAGGATTCGGTACATTCCACTGCGGAACCCAGCAACAACCGCGTTTCTGAATTGCATTCAGACCGGAAAAATATTTAACCGCTCATTCACCGCGCTGTTTTTTCATATCCGCAATAGTTACAGACGGATTTTTATATCGTCCCCGTTTTGCGGTCTTGGGTCCCATCTGGATTGCCGCAACCGGGCAGAAATGCATGCAGGCAAGGCAGAGTTCGCAGTGGTGCTTCCATGACGGTTTTTCGTTCTCGATAATTATATTCTGCACTGGACAGACTCTGGCGCAGGTGCCACATGATGTGCATTTTTCATCGGCAATGAATGCCTTGTCACTGCCGTGCAGATTTTTGATAAATCCCGCATAGGTGAAATGTTTGAGCAGAGATGTCAGGGGCGAGATGCCGGGCCGGACAATCAGCCCTTTGTCTATCATCTCTGCGATCTCTTCAATGCGTTCTTGTCCCTTTGTAAGAATCTCTTCGCGTTTTTTTCCCTGCGGAGGATTATAGAGCGGGACGAAGTTGCCCGGCATCCGGACGGTAAATGAAGCATCAAGAGACCTGCCGCCATGCTTTTGTATTATACCATCCAGCTGGTGGAGGGCTGAACCGCCCATGCCGCCCATGGTGAGCACGGCAAAACAATAGCCGGTACCGGAGAGATCCAGTTTTTGGGCAAATTCTGCAACAATGGACGGAAGACCAAAATCGTAGACCGGGCAGACAAGGCCGACGCGATCTGCTGAAGGAATAATTTCAGCAGGTGACACGGCAAGAGTAGGTATCGATACCAGTTCGCAGTCACCGAGACGGGTACAGATTGCTTTGGCTGCGGCAAGTGAGTTTCCGGTGCCGGTAAAATAATAAATAATAGTCTTCATAGCCGTAATTCCTCTGTTTTTTTAAAACTTATCCGGTAATAGGCGAGTTGAGGGCAAAAAAGTTCGGTTGTTGGTGGAGATTAACAGTTTTTACACGTAGAGAGGTGAGTTTTGATTGAATTATTTAAAAACGAGCCCGGCAAAAAAATAAAAAAAAACATGCAATTATTCCGGAGGCGGGGGTATAGTACATGTACATACTGTCGAACTTGTAGGAATCACGCTCACCGAACTTTTGGCGATATGGGCTTCAAGCGACACCTTGATCCGGTTGATGATATCCTGCACCTCACACATCTTCTTCTCACCGTCAAACTCTAAGAAGATATCGATATACACGTTGCTTCCCGAACGGCGTGAGCGTACCCCGTGCAGGGCTGTATAATCATGAAAGAAGACTGCAAGATGCCGGACAATTACCATCTGGAGTTCTTCATCAAGTGTCTTGTCGAGCAGGTCCGGCAGGGATGCGGTGATCACCCGGTAACCAGAGAACAGTAAGAAACCGGCGATCACAAAGGATGCGAGAGGATCGATATACAATGACCAGCTGTAGGCAGAGAGTTCGAGTGTAGCAATCAGGGAAACAAGAACCGTGAAATCAGAAAACGCCTTTGTGCGGAACAGCCGCCACTGTGAATCCATGATCGGAGAGGGTTCCTTTAGGTTAAACCGGTAATTCTTCAGCCAGAGATATGAGTTCATGGTTACGCCGATTACCATAAGAACGATACCCAGCAATACCCCCTCATGGACTAGTTCTCCCGGGACAGCGATACGGTACAGGGCAACTAAAAAGACGATCATTAACGAGATGATCATCACGCCACCTGTGATGACAGAAGTTATCGTCTCCATCTTGCCCATACCGTAATCGTACGTCCCGGCGCCTCCTTTTGCCATCTTTCTTATCGTGAGATAGGCCAAAAATGTGGCAATGATCTCGTTGCCGCATTTCACCGCATCTGCAAACAGGACAATCGAACCAGAGAGGATAGCTGCGATAATATCCGGGATCCAAAGTATAAAATCAACAATAAGACTAATCAGGACGGTCCGCTGTTTTTTGGCATAGGAACCAGGGTCGTCCCCAACATCGACAGATACGGAATGCGACATATGTTACTCTAATGCTGGGTTGTTCCGGCTAAAAAGATCGTTGGATTTAATTTGAACAAAATGACGACCTAAAAAAAAGATTGATGGTTTTTTACCATAACCCAATCAATGATTTGGGTTGGCACTGGAAAACAAAGTTCAGATACTCTGCCTACTTCACCCTGAAAATTACCACCGTGATGTCATCAGACTGTGCCCTGCTGCCACAGAAACTTCTCACCTCATCAACGAGCCCGTTAATAATTTCCCTGACCGGATCATTCCGGTGCTTTTTAAGATACTTCATCAGCCGTTCTTCACCAAATTCTTCATCCTGCGGATTGAACGCCTCGGTCACACCATCAGTATACATGACAATGAGATCGCCGCATTCCAGGGCCAACTCAGAACATGTGATAGTTACATCAGGAACTACCCCAAGTGCAATGCACCGGCCTTCTTCAAGAGTCCGGACCTCAGGAGGAGTGCCCCTCACAAGCATCGGGGGATTATGCCCGGCATTCACATACGAAAATTTCCGGTTTGCAGGATCCAGCACCCCGTAAAAGATGGTAATAAACATGCTGGACCGTCCATCTGCGTATATCAGCTGGTTTGCACGCTCCAGCACAACAGACGGGTCTGCTTCAGCACCACCGCTCACACGGATTACCGTGCTGCACAGAGCCATGAACAGTGCAGCACTGACACCCTTACCAGAAACATCTGCTATGGCAAGCCCCCAGAGATCTTTTTGCACAGGTATGAAGTCATACAGATCACCACCGATCTCCATTGCCGGAAGTGTTGTGGCTGCAAGCTCGATACCAGGAATTGTTGGGGTTAACTCTGGCAGGAAATTATCCTGGATCTCCTTTGCAATCTCCATCTCTTTGGCATAGCGTTCCTTCTCAGCAGTGGTGAGACGGAGATCCTCAATATTCTTTTTTAAATCAGCAGCCATCGTATTGAACGATTGGGCAAGCACTTCGAATTCATCTCCGGTCTCTATCGTGAGATGGTAATCGAGATCACCTTTGCCGAGCGCGACCGTCCCCTGCCTGAGCAACTCCACCGGCCGGGTGATGATCCTTGCAAGCAGGAACGAGAGCAGGATGACAACGATGAGAAGGATGATAAACAGCCCGAAGAAGATTTCCAGAATCCGGGTTGTCTGGGCTTCAATATGTTGATTTGAAATCTGTGTTGCCGCAAAGATATTACTCCCGGTCTTAATTGCCGGTGCAACGATCTTTGACGCTGGCATCAAGATGGCAAAACTCCAGTTCAAAGATGTTACCGGGGCATACGCGACATAGATCTCCTCGTTGTGGATCCATGCAAGGTCGACTCCGGACTCTCCGGCTACCATTTTCCGGCCAATTTTGACCACTTCTGGATTGGGATTGTCAAATACATTACCTGTATTAAACGTCTCGTTCCATGTCGCGTTCCCCGCAGAAAGACCCGGACTGCTGATCACTTTTCCTTCACTGTCCAACAGTATCGCGTAGCCGCGTCCTCCTAAAGTAAGGTTGAGGACATTCTGGTTGATGCTATTGGTTGTAACATCTGATGCAACCACCCATGTACCGAACTTTGTGGGAACGGCACGTGAGCAGGTAACGATCAGGCCAGAACCGGATGCATCCACATAAGGTCCTGACCAGACGTTCCCCGGGGTATTTTTTGCATGGATAAACCAGTCCCTGACCCGTGGATCATAATCCGGTTTGGTTTTATTAGTCCAGGGATACGAGCGCATGATACCAGAATCGGTAGCAATGTAGGTGTTGTTGAGCTCCTCATCAGCGACATACATCCCCTTGAGCAAATCGTCCATTCCTGCGAGGGTGCGATATTCATCCGACAGCGGAGTAGCTGTGGATCCGGGTGCAAGGATGATTACGATAGCATTCATCGGATTGTTTGGCGGGGAGTATTTTGTAAATGAGGGAGTGACCGGTTGGAGCGGGGGGTTATTCTGCAGGGAGGCTGCCTGTGCAGCAAGTATCTCTATTTCGGCGGCAGTGTCATCGAATGATAATTGGGTTATCTCAGCCTGATCAAATGCGATCCTCTTCAGGTCGATCTCTGCCTCCTCCCGGAGAGCGACCGAACTGTCATTAACGGCTGTCACACCGAGTGCCGTACTGCTGTCTTCCGCATAATGCCCGATATTGCTGATGGTGACAAAAGCCAACATACCGGTAATGAGCAGCGACATAAGAGAGAGAGATAAAAAAATGATGAGGATCTTCTGACGGACACTCATCCCTTTGAAACGGAAAATTCCGGACATCATAACTATCAGGCTGTTTATTCTTTGTTAAAAAAGGCGCAGATCTTTGACAGGAATTATTTTGGCCGCTCTTTTTTTCACTGCACCACGATCGTTACCAGATGATTGCGGGTTATTGGCAATAGCATTTGTTATTGGGAGAAACAGGTACACAAAAAAAATGCCGGTGTCCGTGCCAAAAATCCCCGCTCATATATTGACGTTTAGAACTGACCGTATTGCAATACCTATCAGGAATGATATTCCTGCAATGCCAAGGCTGATTGCTGCCATCTCGGCAAAACGCCGGTAAAACGGGAGATCTTTTGCTACAGAGATGTAGAAGGTAAAGACAAAGATTACAATTATTGCTGCGAGCAGTGTGAGCATCAATGCTGTAAATGGACTGGAGAAGAGCAGGAATGGTAGGATCAGCAGGGTGACAGTAACAATGTAGGCAACGCCGGTGTAAACCGATGCCTTGACCGGGTCGGTAGGCCCGCTGTCAGATCGCTGCGAGAGATACTCGGATGCCGCCATTGAAAGCGAGGCTGCGACACCCATTACAAGTCCTACAACCGCAATGATCTGCGTGTTCTGGATGGCAAACGTGAGACCGGCTAGGGTTCCGGTGAACTCAACGAGCGCATCATTCAATCCCAGTACCACAGAGCCAACGTATTTCAGGCGCTCTTCATCGATAAGTGCAATCAGTTCGCGTTCATGTTCCTCTTCATTTTTTAAGATCCCGGCAATTTCCGGAATCGTGAACGGAATGGCCTGATCGGCAGACTGTGCCCGCTTCTCAACACCCTCCATCAGTTTTATGGCAAACGTCATTCCCAGCAGTCGTGCGATTAAGTAATAGAACCAGATCCGCAGCGTATTAGGTGCAACATCCTGCTTTGTGTATCGCTTCCAGATCCCATAATGAGCAAGCTCTTCGCTTGCGATCCGTGTCAACACTTCACGGTTATGCACATCTTTTGTCGTCGCTGCGATCTTTATGTAGATCTGGTGCTCAGTGATCTCGCTTTTTTGCAAGGCGAGGAGGATTGTTACGTTTTTCCGATTGGTTGTGATGCCTGCCATAATCCATCAACTCACACTTTTTTTCGGATTTTCCCCATATCACCGGTTTTTTAAAACCGCGTTATACGGGTTTTGTTGAGGTAAACCGGTAACTGCCTTTTGGCACACGGATCTCAAAACAAACGCCTTTTTTCGGTTCACCATTTTCTGTTATAGTGATTTTGGTGATGGAAAGAATTTCCCGGGAAAGGAAAAGACCAAGACCGGTATGTTTGCCAAAACCGCGACGGAACAATTTCTCTTTAAATTCAAGGGATATGCCTTCTCCATCATCCCGGTACGTGATCACTGCACCGTTTTGCTCTTCTTCAAAGGAAAACGAATTACGGGTGACCCGGCCCCCATGGCGAAGAGAGTTTTCAATCAGGTTATAGAACACTTTTTCGATGAGCGCATCGGCATATATCTCTACAGGGGGTATCTGGAGATCGAATGTGATCCCTTCAAGAGTGAGTTGCGATGCAGCGGATCGTATCTTCTCGGCGACATCCTGCCATTGCGGGGCGTTCACCCCAATACTCTCATAAAAACGCGTGAATTCGATCTGCCGCTCAATTGCTCCTGCGGCATCGATCTCCTTTGCGAGATACTCGAGAAAGACCGGGTCTTTCACCGTCTCTTTCGAAAGTTCAAGATACATCTTCAGCCCGGTGAGTTTGTTTAAGATATCGTGCCGTGTGATAGAGGAAAGCATAGTCAGTTTATTGTTTGCAAGGCGCAGCGCATCTGCAGCGTGTTTGAGGTCGGTGATATCCCTCATCACATGGACACTGCCCATAATATTGCCCGCTTCATCACGGAGTGGTGAGGCAGTCACCAGAAAATCAGCATTCAGGAGGTCTTCATGAATTTCCTGTGCATGTTCCTTTCCATCGCCAAGCAAGCTGCCGTGCGGACAGAAACCGGGAGGGTTAGTGCTATGGTGAACCAGCTCGTAACACGCTTTTCCCACAGCCTCTTCGGGTTGCACTCCCAACCGATCGGCCATTGCCTTATTCACCCGTATAATATGAAAATCCCGGCCGATTATCGCAATCATGTCAGGAACGGCTTCAAAGGTGCGTTCCCACTCGATCTTTGCCTGCAGGATCTTTTCCTGTAACTGTTTTTTATCGGATATGTCATGGGTACTCACGGACGCACCGACCAGTTCTCCATTCACGTTTTTAATCGGTGAGAGTGACAGGGATACCTGAATCGTTTTACCTGTTTTGGTCAGCCGCTCAGTTTCATAGCGATCAACCGGTATACCGTTTTGGATCTTTTTTAAAAGAATACGACCTTCATCCAGCTTGTCCGGTGGGAGAAGTAGGGTAACAGATTTTCCTTTAATCTCTTCTGCAGTGTAACCGTAGAGATTCTCGGCACTGGAATTCCAGTCAGTGATGATGCCATCAAAGGTTTCTGCTACAATCGCGTCACTTGAGGAGGCTACGATAGAAACTAATCGCCGGCACATCTGGGTGTCATGGTGCATCCTGCCACTCAGGTAAGAGATAACAGATGCAATTATTATGTAGACAACAACCCGCGCCAGAGCCGCTGTCAGCACATTCATATTGGCAGGATAAATGACAAAAACTGCCCCGCAATAGAGTACCGAGAGCAGGAGCGTGAATGGCACACCCCTTTTTGGATAGTAATACGCTGCAAGAATGATTGGGATGTATAAGAGATGGGGAAGAACGTTTGTGATGCCGTGAATAAGCCCATATATATTGAGAACGAGTGTCACTGCTGCACTCGTCCCGATCAGCACCGGGATCAGGAGCGGCCGTTTGTATACCTGATCAAAATATAAAAAATCCATGAGGAGAGTAACCCAGGTTATTACGTATAAAGTGTTTACCCGTTTCCTTTTAATGGTTGGGGATATTACACAATTCCCGCATCAGGGTAGTGGCGTTGTGAGGTAGTGCAGGATCCGGTCAATGACGACCGGGTTTTTGGGCAGGTTGATGTGGCAGTACTGATCGGGACGGCGCAACTGAACTGCATCATCCAGACCTAATGGCAAAATATCGAGTGAGATCCCAGGAAGGCGCGATTCGCTGTGCGGGACAATCCCATCTCCCTCCCAGGTTTCCTGCCAGTCCCCTTCACTATTGATATCCCATGTTTTTCCGTCAAACAAGGGAAAGAAATCCGGCATGCCTTTAGGATTTGCCGTCACGATGATCCGGTAGGTGATGTCATTTCTGGTTCCTGCCAGTCGGAGTTTTTCCATTGCAGCACTTGCCGGCCTTACATCCTGTACTATCAGATCCATTGAAGGATCAAATCCCTGCGGGACAAATATCCCGGTAAGCCGGTTGATAATATCTTTTCCTTTCAGCGGGTCGTGGAACAGTTCAGCAAGTACTGAACCATTGTTAGGCGGACCAAGACCAATGAGCTGCCGGACTTTCTCTTTTCGTTCTGTACCATCCA
Organism: uncultured Methanoregula sp.; assembly: GCA_964590895.1. Classification (GTDB taxonomy): domain Archaea; phylum Halobacteriota; class Methanomicrobia; order Methanomicrobiales; family Methanospirillaceae; genus Methanoregula. The sequence continues at coordinate 13,946 of CAZPYV010000008.1, forward strand.
TCACTTCAAGGAGATACCGGGTTATGCAGGTACCAACCGAATGGCAGACCATGTCAACCGGACCTGTGTACCCGCTCTCGTCCCGCATATCGCTGATATACGCTTTCAGGGCAGCCGCTCTTCTGGCAATATCCGTGTTGTCCATGGTTGAATGGTCGAATTTCCAAACCGTGAAAGAAGCATCAGATAACCGGATTATGAGCCGGTTCCAGATCCCCGGATGGCTGTTCCATCCATGAACGAGAATGACCGGGCATTGGCTTGTGCTCATTACAAAATGGTTGGCCGCCATATACGATAGGTTCTGCGATCGGGTTTTTCCGGTTGCTGAAATGAACGGAACAGGGATCTCTTATAGTGAGACGAAGAGACGGTCGATTGCCCCACGACACTCAAATTCCCGGATTACTAAAAAATCCCAAAGACAGGGCGTAAGAAAAAACAAAGACAAAAAAAGAGTATAATGTCAGATCTTTTAAAAATCAGTCATAATCCTGAATTGGTCGATCTCCTCACGGTTGAGCTGCTCTAAGAACTCGTCTGCCGCATGACCAATGTCTTTGCTCGCGGTGATGGCACGGCCGACAACCAGAATATCTGCTCCTGCCTTGAGGGCATCTTTAACTACATTGACCCGGACACCTCCGGCGGTTGCCACGAGAAGCTTTCCTCCTGCCGCCTTCTTGATTGCCGGAATGTCGCCCCATGCATGGGCTGCGTCATCGGTGTCGATTGCGCGGTGAAGTTCTACGATATCGGGCTTGACTTTCAGGCTCGCAATGACCTTTGCCGGGTTCTGCACATTGAGCATATCGACAATTGAGTATATCCCTACCTTGCGGGCTTCGGCAATTGCCTTTTCCATGGTTGATACAGGTGCAAGACCCGAAACGACTACAGCGTCTGCGGTTGCATCGGCGGCCATCCGGGCTTCGAGGTTGCCGGTGTCTAAAATCTTTAAGTCCGCGATGATGAACGCGTTGGGACGGAGCTTGCGGATCTCTGAAATGACCCCAAGGCCGAACTTCTTGATGAGCGGGGTACCTGCCTCGATGATAAGGTGGTCGTTATCCGGGAGTTCCTTTAATACCTGTGCAACCTTGCCCATGTCCACAAGGTCCATTGCAACCTGTAGGTATGGTGCATCCCAGAGGCGCTGTACCTTGAATCCCATAATTGCATGGGCGGCACGGTCTTTCTCATACACAAGGGTTTTTGCGTCCGGGAATGCTGCAAGTGCACGGTTGAGTGCGAGTTTCATAGCGCCATAATTGTACCGGTAGAGGCGGTTGTAATCCTTTGCATCAGGGTGAACGAACACCGATGCGAGGATCGCGACTTTCTCAATGTCGACACCGTTAAACAGGCCTTCTTCTACACAATCTGCAACTGCCTTTGCCACTGCTGCCTGCACAGGACCAAACATCTCGTTTACCTGCGACATATCCTTTAAGGTGACTTTAGGGATAACGAGTGTAACTGGTTTTGTGAGCAGGTTCGGGCGGACTACTGCGAGCAGCGGGGTGTGGCCTGCTGACAATTGTGAAACCGCATTTGCAAACGCTGAACCGATCGGGCCTTCCTTATCGCCCATCAGCAGATCGATGTGCGCAATCTCCGCGCCATCGCCAATAAGTGCTTCTCCGACTAAATACATGGAACTCTCCTAATCCTGATAGTATGTGACGCTAAAGTATGATAAATATATCAAATCATGTGCATGTAGCAAAATCCGTATCTCACTTCTTCAGGTACTTCTTTCCTGCTGAAAATGCTTTATCGATCGGCTTTCCAACCTTCCAGTAGGCTGCCTGTGCATAAATGATCGGGTCTAGCTTTTCTGTATCCGGCTTCCCGTTCGTTGCGCATGCCTTATCGACATGGATCTCCAAAACTTCACCGATATAGAGCAGGTGGCTCCCGCAGTCAACAGACTTGAACAATTTGCATTCGATGTTGACCGGGCATTCCTCTGCTAAGGGAGCGGTCTTTAACGTGCCGTAAAAGGATTTGAAAACCCTCGACTTGTCTTCCTGCGCACCGGAGACGAGCCCGCAGTGATCGGTCTCGACCACCTGCTTAGCTGACGGTACGTTCAGGGAAAAGGTCTTGTTCTCCTCAATTCCCTTTGCCGTGTACCGCGTTTTGTTGATCGCAACGCAGACCATGGGCGGCGCCATGCAGGCAACGGTTGCCCATGCGGCAGTCATGTAGTTTGCTTTCCCTTTCACGTTTGCCCCCACGAGCAGGGTGGGCATGACACTCATGTACGGCATTGGGCCGATTGTAATTTTTTCCATTTTTATTTTCTCCGGAATGGTATTTGTAAAGAAGGAGGTTAAGGGTATCTTTACCTGGGGTTGCAGAGTCTTTTGGTCCCAAACGATCCCCCTGCACAAAAAATGCCGACGGTTTCACTTTACCGGATCTGCTATTCCAAACAGCGTCCGTACAACAGGTATTCTCCTGACTTTTTTTAACGATTTGTGCGACCAGCCACACTCCTTCATATGTCCAGTGTATCCGGTTCCCCATCTGAATGTGGAACATCTTCCGCTTCTTTTTTCTGGAATCAATGAAAATCTATATTGGGACTTGATCAATTTTTTTATGAGCCGGGTGGATCAGTTTTAAATGAGCGAATACAACTGATATCTCCTATTAAAAGAATGAGTTATTCCCTGAAACCCGGAGTGAGCATGAAGCATCGTATCCCAATAAAATTCCTGATCGCCGTCCTCTTCTGCATGGCATTCCTGATCGGTATCCTGCATCCGGTGGCCGCCGCTTCATCGGATGCACATATGGATGATCTCTCCATTCAGGATATGAATGATGAGTATATCGCTTATGATAATGCATCAGTCTATAATCCCGTGGCGAAGCTCAGTGCGGCCCCAACAACTCTTGCCAATGAATTTCCCAAGCCCTCGTACGCTAACTGGAGCCAGGGAAAATGCGGGAGCTGCTGGGTATGGGCCGGCACCGGAGCGCTCGCCCAGTCTCTCTTTGTATACACGGGCACATCAACCCCGTTATCGATCCAGTTCTTCAACTCAAATTTTATGAATGGAAATATCCTCATGGAAAAACCCCATGACTGGGCCTGTAGTGGGGGATTTGCCTCAACGTTTGCTGATATCTACACCACCGGAGTGAACCAGTCCTATGAGGGGGGACCGTTTGTGGTTCCCTGGAGCAATGTCAACGCCTCGTATAAGGATTCCAATGTCGACGGCACCAATGCCCAGACAACGCTTCCAAAAAACCTCATAACCAATACCCCGAATTTCGGTCTTAGCCTGGTAGAAGACCTGCGGGTACTGGAAAAACCGTACTCAAACCAGACCGCAGCAATTGATAATATCACTCTTGCACTGGTAGATAAAAAGGTAATATATTATGTAATGCGGCTGCCCAACAGCACTGCCTGGGATCAATTCCAGGACCTTTGGGATAATAAACCGGATGATATCTGGGACATGGATCTGTATAACCAGTCTTTTTTCAACGAATCGTCCGGCGAGGGCAGTGGTCATGCCATGATCCTTATGGGATACAATAAAACTGATAGCGACCTTGCCAAACGATACTGGATCATACAGAACAGCTGGGGTAACTCGACTACCCGCCCTAAAGGCCAGTATAAGCTCAAGATGTGGATGGACTATAATGCCACCTTCAATAATACCGAATATACCACGCAGGAGTTCTCGGTCCTCAACGTAACCTGGAAGACCGATCCAACGGTCAGCAGTATCGCGCCTTCGACCGGCCTCACGGGAAGCGTCAGCATCACGGACATTGAAGGAACGAACTTTGTAAATAACGCGGATGTGATGCTGAGATCAGCCAGCCTCAATCCGCGGCACATCGGGAGCCTGGTCAACGGTACGGGCGGGGCGCTCCTCAACGACCCGGCCAGGGTTACGATTTCAGGCAATTACGCGTATATCGCCAGCAATACAAGCAATGCACTGGAGATCGTAAACCTGAGCAATCCCTTTGTTCCGGTACATGAAGGCCGTATTGTCAACCATGAAGGCGGAGCGTACCTGGACGGCCCCTACGATGTGGCCGTATCCGGTAACTATGCCTATGTTGCCAGTTACCGGGATGATGCCATCGAGATCATTGACATCTCCAAACCTTCGGCACCGGTCCACAAGAGCAATATCTCCAACGGAGTTGGCGGGGCGCTTCTCGTGGATCCGCAAAGAGTTGTTGTTTCCAAAAATTTTGCATTTGTTGCCAGTTCCGGCAGCAATGCACTTGAGATCGTGAACATATCCAACCCCCTTGCTCCCGTGCATTATGCAAGTCTCTCGGACACAGTGGGTGGGGCGAAGCTGAACAAACCGTACGATCTCGCTGTTATCGATGATTACCCGTACGTGTATGTTGCCAGTTATGGGAGCAACGCCCTTGAGATCGTGAATATAACAGATCCCGCTGCTCCCTCACACATGGGAAGCGTGGTGAACGGTGGCGGGGCGCTGCTTGACAACCCGTGGAGTGTGACCGTGGCCGGTTACAACGCATTTGTCACAAGCAAGGGGAACACACTGGAGATTATCGACATCAGTAACCAGTCCGCGCCGGTTCACCGTGGAAGCCTTGCCAAGACCGCCGGTGTCGCGTGGTTAAACGGACCAGTCGATGCCGCAATCTCGGCTGACCGAAAATATGCTTACATTGCGAGCAACGGGGGAAACACATTGGACATCATCGATGTTTCTGATCCCGCAGCACCGGTATACAAGACCGGCCTTTCGAACGGGGCCGGCGGTGCACTTCTTGAAACCCCAAGCAGCGTTGCACTCTATCGATCCCTGGTCTATGTCACATCCCGCGGCAACGATGCCCTTGAGGCAATAGCCGTGGACTCTATCCCCGCAACAGGAATTTCCGTATCCTCATCAACCGGTATTACCGGTTCTTTCAACCTTGCCGGTGCACCATCTGGATCCTGGAACCTGGTTGTGACCAATGTCAACAGCAGGTTTGCCACCCTTTCCAATGGATTTACGGTAATCCTGCTCCCGGAACCAACCCAACCCAGTGGTGGTGATGGTGATAACGCGGATGTTGCAGAAGATAAAGAGGCCGTCACTGACGTAACTCCCGGCCAGGCAAGCGTGTCCCTCAAGACCAATGACCTTGGCCAGACCCTTGCCCCCTATACTGTCGAAACTACGTTAGAATCACCAATAGACGTAGAAGTATCAATACCCCAGTCTACAAAATCCCTCACTGCACAGGGGCTGCCAATCAGCAAAGTGACCGTAGCACCGGTCTCGCAGGAAGTCGTTGATGGGATTACCGGGAGCACCACTGCCCCCGAAGGCACCGTCTTTGCAGCTGGCGGTCTTGGCGTTGAATGTCTACCCTCCGGGGCAACCTTCGATCAACCGGTGACGGTTACCTTCACTATGACCCTGTCCCAGTGGGATGCAGCGCTGGCCCAGGCCAATGGCAAGTCCCAGGCTATCACCGTCCAGTATTACGATACTACTGCAAAAGCATGGGTATCCCTCCCGACAACCGTTGATCGCACCTCCCGTACGGTTACCACTACGACAAAACACTTCAGCCTCTTTGCGGTATTTGTAAAGATCGCCAAAACTGCCAGCTCTGCTCCAACACGGGTAACGTATTCCTGGGAGACTCCGGCTGCGGTAATTCACACCACGGCAAGCGTAGTTCCCCCCGCAACACAAGTTCCTGCTCCGCCGCAATCCTCGCATCAGCCTCCGGTCGTGACGATGGTTGCAATAATCGCAGGTATCGCGGTCCTGATCGGTTGTATCCTGCTCATAAGGCGCTGGTGGATCAGGAGACAGAACCCGGCATTATTCCGGGATTATGACTGATACGATTCGTGATGGCTGGTAGTTATTGCCGGATAATCTTCTTTTTTAAGAATGATACGGACCGGTCTGGAGAAAACCAGCTGACGGTTTTTAAAAAACGACCAGCGTCCCTTAACGAAATTCAGAGAAAATGTGGGGTTGGTGAGATTTGAACTCACGATCGACGGGTCTCTCCGACATGCATCAGTGCTCCAACGGGTCATCATCTTTTTATCAGCAGACCCATTGTTCATCATCTGCGAGCACAAAGAACGCAAAGACCGCTGGAGCCCGTCGCCATTCCGGGCTAGGCCACAACCCCCTGCAATCCGCGTACAGGAAAATCCTGCCGCTGACTCAATAAATTCGCAGTATACAAACTTAAGAGTTTGGTTATCTGCGTTCTTTTTTTAATCCCTTTCTTCATCTCACTCATGGGGGTAACCGTGCAATGGGCATGAGAAAAAGAACAAGAATGATGTTGGGTGATTTCAAAGATTTTTTATGAGGCTTTTTTAGGGTGCACCACTGTTTTTTAAAACTGCACCACAGCCCGCATAAAATCAGCATCAATATATGCCATTCATACCCCATATTTTACCAATGGTTGAGGGCAGCTATATATGCGGGACATCAGCAGTTCCTCTGCTGGGAATGACCATCAGCGAGATGGTTGATAGTATCGCGAGAAAATACCCGGACACCGAGGCTATCGTGTCCGTACACCAGGATATCCGTTGGACGTACCGGGAATTCGCTGAACGGGTGAACCAGGTTGCCCGTGCCCTGATGGGCCTTGGGGTGGAGAAAGGCGACCGGGTTGGCATCTGGGCTATGAATTATGCCGAATGGGTAGTGGTCCAGTTCGCGACCTCCAAGATCGGCGCAATCATGGTGAACATAAACCCGGCGTACCGCACGTACGAGCTCGAGTACGTGCTCAAGCAGGCAGAGATCTCGACTTTAATCGTACAGGGGCGGTTCAAGACCTCGGACTACGTCGGGATGTTCTACGAGGCTTGTCCCGAAGCCTACGAATGCAAGCCCGGCAGGATCTCATGCGAGAAGTTCCCGTTCCTCAAGAATGCAGTCTTCATGGGTGAAATCCCGTACAACGGTATGTACACATGGGGAGACTTTTTGAAAAAGGCAGATGAAATCACGATGGATGATATCATCGAACGGGGCGAAGGACTCTCGTTCGATGACCCGATCAATATCCAGTATACGAGTGGTACCACGGGGTTCCCCAAAGGGGTTGTCCTGACCCACCACAGCGTCCTCAACAACGGCTTCATCATCGGTGAGGGCATGGGATTTACAGAAAAGGACCGTCTCTGCATTCCCGTTCCATTCTACCATTGCTTTGGTATGGTCTTATCCAACCTTGCCTGCGTCACTCACGGATCGACTATGGTGTTGCCTGCCCCGACCTTCGATGCCGAAGAAGTGCTCAAGACCGTGGAGAAAGAGCACTGCACGGCTCTGCACGGTGTCCCAACCATGTTCATTGCCGAGCTTACCCACCCGAACTTTTCCAAATACGACCTCAGGTCCCTGCGGACCGGTATCATGGCAGGTTCACCCTGCCCGATAGAGGTCATGAAACAGGTCAACACGCAGATGCACATGAGCGATATCGTAATTGTGTACGGCCAGACTGAGACGAGCCCCGGCGTAACAATGACGACGACAAAAGACCCGGTCGAACGCAGGGTCACCACAATTGGGCGGGCATTTCCGCATACCGAACTCAAGATCATCGACTCCAAGACCGGTAAGATCGTCCCGCATGGCGAGATCGGTGAGATTTGCGCACGTGGTTATTGCGTTATGAAATGCTATTACAACAACCCTTCGGCAACCCATGCCACGCTCGACAAGGACCACTGGAACCATACCGGTGATCTCGGTACCATGGATGAGGAGGGCTACTTCAAAATTGTCGGTCGGCTCAAGGACATGGTGATCCGGGGCGGGGAGAACATCTATCCGCGTGAGATCGAGGAATACCTGCACCACCACGAGAAGATCTCTGATGTTTACGTTGTAGGTGTGCCTGATGTCAAGTATGGCGAGGAACTCTGCGCATGGGTGAAGATGAAGCCCGGTCAGACCATGACCGAGCAGGACGTGAAAGACTTCTGCAAGGGGAAGATCGCCCATTACAAGATCCCACGGTATGTCATGTTTGTCGATGAATTCCCGATAAATATCTCCGGCAAGATCATGAAGTTCAAGATGCGGGAAACCTCAATCAAGGCGCTCGGTTTACAGGAAGCGGATAAAATCGAGACAGCATAATTTTTCTTTTTCTACTATACCGAACATGGAGTTCAGGATAGGACATTCATTGGCCCTTGCATAGAGCAGGGGCTGTTAAACGTATAGTTTCGCATTCAGCCTTCACGCCAGTATAACGAGACTACCATCATATTCATCACCTTTGATAGCGTTCCAAATATTGCATGAATATTAAGAGGTTCGTAGTCCAGACCGTGGATGAACTGGACATGAATATCCAGAAATGCAGGGCGGTCTTTTCCCCCACCCTTGCATTCATTTTCGCCTCCCCCTCTATTGGCATAGAAGAGTGTGCAGAACAGGTCCGTTCCGCTAGTTGTTCGGTCTTTGGCTGTACAACAGCGGGCGAGATCCTGACTGATGACGAACCGTCTGCAGTTTATGAGATGTCCGCAGTCTGCTGCCTGCTCGATCCACCGGTTTCGACTTTTGCCGTCCACCTTTTTAATCGAATGAAAGGAAGTTCCCTTGAACTCGGGGAACAGATCGGCCTCTGGGGAGGGAAGCGGTTTGCACGACCCGCATTTCTTCTCGCGATCTCCGGACTGACCAATGATGGCGAGGCTATCATACGGGGAATGCAGTCTGTTCTTCCTGCCGGAACCATTATTGTCGGGGGTATTGCCGGGGATGACAATATGTTTGAAAAGACCACAGTTTTCTCCCATGACAGTCTTACGAATGATGGAGTTGTGGTTGTAGCACTTGATTCAGATCATATCAAACTTTCAAGTTTTACTACAAGTGGCTGGCAGGGGGTGGGTGCTGAAATGATCGTGACATCCGCGGATGGAAATATTGTCCGGTCCATTAACGGGCGGCTCCCGGTCGATCTTGTCTGTGAATACTTAACCATCCCTAAAGAAGACATTATTGTAACAGCCCTAAGTTTTCCAATGATCGTCACACGTCCTGACGGGAGTGAAACGCTCCGTACTGCCCTCTCTGCGGATTTCGAGACCGGATATCTCACGTATGCAGGGAGCATCCCGGAAGGTTCGACCATCCGATTCTCAAGCTCCTTCGGATTCGAGACAATCACTGCCACGATAAAGGAACTAAAAGATTTCCAAAAGAGGGAACCCGATACCGATCTCGTAATCCTCTTTGACTGCTGTGCCAGACATCAGGCCGCAGGCAACAAGATCAATGATGAAATTCACGCAATTACGGACCTTTGGAAGACTCCCCTTATTGGATTTTTTACCTACGGTGAGATCGGACATACAGGAAAAGGAGTATGTGATGTATTCAACGAGACGCTTTCTCTGGCACTCCTGAAATTCCGGTGACCGTGAATGGATGATATACATGAGCTCCGGAATCTGCTGAAATCATCTCTGGGGCAAATGGAAAAACGGGAGTCAGATAAGATAGAAAATATCCTTGAACGCCTTGAGAGAAAAATCAGCATGCACGAGAAGAAGTATAATCGCGCCATCCAGGACCGGCAGGCAGTTCACTCCCTCCTGAAAAAGACCTCGGACGATCTTATCCTGAGGTACCGGACCATCTTCGAGAACTCAGGCTGCCCGATGGTAGTCATCGAGAAAGACGGCACAATTGTTCTTGCAAATACCTTTTTTGGTACCCTGATTGGAAAGAATGTAAAGGATATAGAGAAGAAAGCAAACATCACCGACTACTTTGCAGGAGGTTCATGTGATCCATTGCTCGATGAGACAAAAGGTGTCGGGCTGGATCCCATTACCTCAGAGACAACCAGCTGCAGGATCCACCTTCCCGATGGAAGTTTCCGCGACGTGATGGTCAGTACGGGGTCTTTTCCCGGTAGTACCCAGCGGAACATAACTTTGCTCGATGTTACCGAACGGAACCGGCTGGAACGGGATCTGGTGGACAGCGAGAACTACCTCCTCACCCTAAAGGACAGTATAAAGGCAGGTGTGCTCGTCATCGATGCGACTACCCATACCATCATGGACGCGAACCCCGCTGCCCTCTCAATGATCGGTGTAACTTCACGGGATGATATAATTGGGAAGCACTGCCACAGGTTCGTCTGTCCCGCGCTTGAAGGTCAGTGTCCTATCACGGATCTCGGTATGCAGGTGGACAATGCGGAACGTGTCCTCATGACCTACGATGGAACTATTATTCCGATTATCAAGTATGTCGTACCTGTGACACTGAAAGGCCAACCTCACCTCCTCGAGACATTCATAGACAACAGCGAACGCAAGAAAGCAGAAGCTGCAATTGAACTTGCCAACAGGAAATTAAACCTGATGAACAACATCACCCGTCACGACATCCTCAACACCATCACCGGGATCTACGGATGTGTGGACATGCTCCGGGCAAGCGGCGTTGAGACAGAGAATGACCAGCTGCTCGCTGACATCAAAGAGCAGGTGAGAGTGATTCAGCGGCAGATCACATTCACCAAAGAGTACCAGGATGTAGGTATTCGTTTGCCGCTATGGCAGAATGTCAGAGCCATTATAACAAAGGTGCTCATCAACTTTGAAAAACTTCCCTTCTCACCTCTGCTGGAAATTGGAGAATTTGAGATCTATGCCGATCCCCTGTTCGAAAAGGTGATATATAATCTTGTGGATAATGCCGTCAGATACGCCGAGACCGCGACGCAATTCACCTTCTCCTCACGAAAATCCGGAAAGACGCTCATACTTATCTGCGAAGATAATGGTGTGGGGGTACCTGAAGACCAGAAAGAACTTATCTTCAAGCGGGGTATCGGCAGAAATACAGGGATGGGGCTCTTCCTCACCAGTGAGATCCTTGAAATCACGGGGATCTCGATCTGTGAGACCGGAGTTTTCGGGAAGGGGGCGCGATTTGAGATCATTATCCCGCTGGGCGTGTACCGCGAACCCAGTCCAATGCAGTCCAAGACTTGATCTAAATCATCTCTTATTTTCCGGAGGCCGTGTTACAATAATAGACGGAGTCTACTCCCTGTGATCCTGCTAGACTGAATCCTGATTCTCCGGCATAATATGTTCATCGACGATATTTCCGGGAAGTCACGAGAAAGACCGTAAGTCCAGTACAGGGGAATACTCGATCCATACGCACTGATTACCATCTTTTCCGGCACATCTCGAACACTATAAATACCATCCACTCGGATTTCGTCATATTATAATGAATCCCGCACAGGAAATTATCGAAGCATCGTCCCGCTATGACCGGATAAAAAGCCGGGTCAATACGATCCTCAATACCTATCCAAACGAGGAACGCACGGCACGGTTGGTGAGGTATTTCCTTGCCATCTTTATCCTGGCCAACACAATTGCTGTCGTCATCTCCACAATGCCGGATCTCCCGCACTCATTCCGGGCCCAGCTCTTTGCGATCATTTCGGTATGTCTTACCGTTTTTGCAATCGAGTATATCCTTAGGCTCTGGTCTTGTACGAATAACCCCACATTCACCGGAAGGGTAAAAGATCGCCTGCGTTATGCCACAGGTATCTACATGATAATCGATCTCATCTCGATCATCCCCATCATCTTCCCCTTTGCATTCCCAAACGACTATTCCATGCTCCACATCTTCCGGCTCCTGTCAATCTTCAAACTGGTGCGCTACACCCGCCACTCTGATGCGCTGCAACTCATGAACCGTGTCTTTTTCAAGAAACGGGAGATCATCTCATTTCTTGTAATTTTTCTGGTATTTGAGATCCTGTTCTCCTCTACGGTCATGTACCTTGTCGAGAACGCTGCCCAGCCTGACAAGTTTTCCAGCATCCCGGCGGCCATGTGGTGGGCAGCAATGACAGTTACGACCGTGGGGTATGGGGACATCGTTCCCATAACGCCGTTAGGAAAAACCATCACCGGCATGGTAACAATAGGGGGCGTCTTACTCCTTGCCCTGCCCTCTGCAATTCTCGCTGCCGGGTTTATGGAGGAGCGGCAGAAAGAGCAGACGCGCAATAATCATTACGGGACTGAAGCAGGCATTTCGTTGCTTGAGCGTGTAGGGAACTTAAAGGAACGCGGGCTGATTAACGAAGAGGAATTTGAAGAATATAAGACCCTCATTCTGCCACGGTTGCATGAGCACGAAGAGGGGGAAGATAAAAAATAATGTAAAAATGGTTACAATACGCCAAACCATGCGACATACGAAATCGCGATCATCACAATGAATATGACAATGAGAATCTTATAAACGCAACCGTGACAGACGCCCCCCACGGATGCCTTGTGATGGGGATCATGGGACGATGAGCAGAGTTTACAGGTATGTCCGGCATGGTCGGGGTGCTCGAACTTCTGGTGATGAGTCATACCAACCACATTGATCGTGCGAGCGAAAAAACATACCGAAATTCACAAAGAGATTTTATTGAAAACCGGGTACGCGAAATAAATATTTCTGAAAAATCCTACAGAATAGTGAAAACGTTCTTCACCAGCCATCCCACCCAAACCCCAGATTCATGCTGCAAAAAAGAAAATTAATGGATACGGCGCGTTGAAACCCACGGTCATTTCTTTTTTAATTTTTCAATCAGAGCGGAGACCCTGTCCTTTGAAGCTGCCGTTGCCCCGTCTTCACGATCAATTGCGATACTCACAATATCCCCTTCCTTTGCACCGGGCGGAAGCAACGATACCGGCACGGTCATTCGTACTGGCTCTTTGTCAGTACTGATCAGCACCGCAACACCCTCTTCAATACGATCAATGGTCGCTTTCATCTCATCTCACTCCGACCTCTGGTCGATGATCTTCCCGCTTCCGTCTTTTAAGATTACAATGTCTCCGCTGTTGCCCCACACCGGCTCAGTTTTTCCCATGAAAAGGGCTGTGTTGTTCAGCGTTCCTGTGCCAGAAAAGATCGTGATCGTTTCACCGGGCACAAGAAGCATTGCCGGGAATGTATACAAGGGGATCCGGCTGTTGTCGGATAAGGTCCAGCCTGCGAGGAGTACCGTATCATTCCCCCGGTTGGTCAGCTGAACCCATTCGCCATTCACATACTGCCGGTCGTCGCCCGGCGCATTGAAGCGTGTGGCGCTGATCACCACAGCCGCTGCATTGCCAATCTGGGGGATGGCAATCGATGGCTGGGGAATGGTGATGTTGATCGCTGACGCAGGGTGAGGGGGTATCGTAGGCACAATTACCGCACTAGTACCAATAACCTGCGGCTTTTGCATCAGTGTTGGGACTAATCCCCCAATGTCTTTTCCGGTCTTTACCATGTAGGAAATCCCGTTGCTCCTCACAAGAATTGTGCCGTCACGGTCTGTCCGGTAGATCGTGGCTCCGGCTTCAGTCAGGATATCGACTGCCTGTTTGTGCGGATGGCCGTACGGGTTATCCCGCTCAAGGGAGATGATTGCGGTTTCCGGGTGCACTCGTGCAATGAATGCCGGAGAACTCGAATACATACTGCCGTGATGACCGACTTTGAGGATCTGTGCATCGAGAGCGTACCCGGACTTTGAGAGTGCAGTCTCGGCTTCACTGCCGACATCTCCCGTGAACAGGAAGTTGATCGTTCCGTAGGAGATGCGCAGCACAATGGAGTTGGCGTTCAGGTCATCGCCAAACCGTCTTTCTGGCGGTGAGAGCACCACGATCCTCATGGCAGGGTCAAGATCGATCGTATCTCCCTGCACCGCAATCTTGTAAGGGATATTTTTCTTATCGATCTTTTCTAAGAACCGCTCGTAGATCACCGATGTGTGCGGCATGCCTGAATCGAGCACCTGACCTACCGCAAAATTATCCAGCACTTTTTGCATGCCACCGATATGGTCTGAGTGGGGGTGGGTGGCTACAAGCAGATCAATTCTGGTAACGCCCAGCGCTTTGAGAACGTTAACCACACCATCGCCCATATCCATCTCGCCGGCATCGATCAGGATCGTTTTATTGCCAAAAATAATCAGTGATGAGTCGCCCTGGCCGACATCGAGGAAATATACAGAGAGTTTGCCATCATTTTCAGCCAGGTGGGAAGAACCATTCGGGCCCATGCCGGGAATGCTTATGCAGCCACTAATGGCGATACATAAGAGCAGGAGAAAAATGATGCTGATGGCTGCAACCGCACGGTGCGAGCTGGTATTTTTCCTATGAGGCTTATCCATATTATACGGATTGTGAGCGGCTGACGAGATCATGGGCCGCCTTTGCAGCACCGGCAAGGATCGTATCTTCGTTAAGGATCTCCCGGTTCAGCATCAGCACCCTGCCATTGCAGATGGTAGTCTCAACTGCAGCCCCGCTGCACGAGTACACGAGATTGGATGTGGCGTTGTGCAACGGAGTGTTGCACGCAGTGCGGGCAGAGACGAGCACGATATCTGCCGGGGCACCTACTGCGAGCGTCCCGGTACCAAAGCCAAGAACCTTTGCACCGTTTGTTGTTGCCATTGCAAGTGCCGCAGGTGCCGGAAGAATGGTTGGATCGTTCCAGAAAAATTTCTGGAGGAGGGCTGCGGTCTTCATCTCTTCAAACATATCGAGGTTGTTGTTGCTGGCACAGCCATCGGTCCCGAGGCAGACATTTGCCCCTGCTCCCATCAGCTGGGGGATGGGCATTGCCCGGTTGGTGGCAAGTTTCATGTTGCTCGCCGGGTTGTGGGAAGTTGATACTCCGTGTTTTCCGAGAAGCGCACACTCTGCATCATCGAGCCAGCAGCAGTGAGCGGCGATGGTTTTTGGGGTGAGGATCCCGCAGTCATCAAGCAGTGAAGCCGGACGTTTACCGTGTTGGGAAACACAGTCAGTAACTTCCTTTTCCGTCTCAGACAGGTGTATGTGGATTGCGATCTTCTGCTCTTTTGCAAACTCTGCGCACCACTTCAAGCCGTCAGGAGAGACCGTGTAGATCGAATGAGGACCTACTGCAGTCTTGATCCGCGGGTTATTCATCGAACGGATCTGCGAGGCAAGTTTCTCCGTGGCCTTGCACTCGGCCTCACGTTTTTCTGCATTGAAGAGATCGATGAACCCATAAGAGAGGACCGCACGGATACCAGACTCGTCAACTGCCCGCGCTGCTTCATCCATCATGAAGTACATGTCGTTGAATACAGTAGTGCCGGTTTTTATCATCTCAAGACAGGCAAGCTTCGTTCCCCAGTACACATCATTTCCGGTCAGGTGGGCTTCAAGTGGCCAGATCTTCTGGCTGAGCCAGTCCTGGAGAATCATATCGTCTGCATACCCGCGGAGTAATGACATCGCCGCATGGGTGTGGGTATTGGCAAGACCGGGGAGTGCGATCGCACTATCACCATCGATCACCAGATCGGCTTCACCCTTGTGCTGCATACGGACACCTTCCCCAACCGCAGCGATAACACCACCGTCATTAACAAAAATATCTGCAGCCTTTCCGTCCACCATCACATTTGCAATCAGGATCGATTGTTGTTTATTGAAAATATTGTCTATATCTCCCATAATATTCTCCATTTTGGCCTCATGCCATTTTTTTGATGATTGTGGTTACCAGTTCTGCGGTGCGGTGCCGGTATGAACGCGAAATCTCAAGAATGTCCTCAAAGGTCAATATCCCGTCCGCCAGTCCATTTGCATAGTTGTCTACCGTGCAGAGTGCAGCAAAATCCATGCCCAGTTCACCAGCAAGGGTAGCTTCAGAGGCAATGGTCATGCCAACCAGATCGGCTACCCTTGAAAATGCCCGTATCTCGGCAACGGTCTCAAACCGTGGGCCTTTTGTCTGTACATACACCCCGCCGTGCCGGGCTTCGGGTATGTGGGATGCGAGTTTATTTGAAAGATCCTCAGACAATACGGGAAGCACATGTTCAATCGCGTGATCGTGGATGGAGGGGATATCGGTCATGCTCACGTAATCGGTGGGAATCACGAGCGAGCCAGGGGTTATCTCACGGTTCAGCGACCCGGTAGATCCAAAGGCGACAATCCGGTCAACACCCTCAATTGCAAGCGCGGCCATGTTCGCCCGGTAATTAATCCTGTGCGGAGGAAGCCCCTGCTGGTGGCGCATCAGCATCACGATATCCCCGCAGAGGAGTTCCGCATTGCCAAACGGCGTGTGCACCTGCCGCTTTTCGAGCACTGGTAGTTCGGAGAACAGGAGACTGGTGCCCCCAATGATGCCGAGCATCAGCACCTGCCTCTAACTCGTGGGGACTGTTTAGCCGGGAATGTGTTTGATACAGACTGCATGCTCTACCTTTGCTTTAAGAATGATTGTCGCGGGAGGCACTAATATTTAGCGAAATTTTTTAAGAAGCATTCCGCAAGCGTAAATTCCTCACACGTACCAACATCTGGTATGGGCATGTTCGATACGGTCAGTGATGAAACGATCCGGCGCGGGGAATGCACGGACATATACTTTGAGCGCACGGAAGAGACGCTTAAAGCAGAAGGGATCAATCCACACGTTATCATGGAGGTGACGGCAACTGCACTGCCCGATACATGGGCAACGTTCTGCGGGCTTTCCGATGTGATTACGCTGCTTGAAGGAGTGCCGGTAACTGTTGATGCACTTCCCGAAGGCACCGTCTTTTACAAAAATGAGCCGGTGATAAGGATATCCGGAAAATATCGCGACTTCTGCCGCTACGAGACCGCCATCCTTGGTTTTCTCTGCCATGCTTCCGGTATTGCAACTGCTGCTGCCCATGCCAAGCTCGCTGCCCATAACCGGCCGCTCTATTCCTTTGGCTCCCGCAGGCAGCACCCCTCAATCGCCCGGATGATCGAACGTGCAGCATGGATCGGCGGAGTGGACGGGGTCTCTAACACCAGTGCACCGGAAGGAATACCGGTTGTCGGAACCATGCCGCACGCATTTGTGATGTGCTACAATAATCCAGAAGAGGCATGGCGCTCATTTGACAAACACGCCCCAAAAGAAGTACCGCGGATCATGCTCTCCGATACGTACTGTGATGAAAAATCTGAATCCCTGCGGGCAGCCAGATGCGGCGCTACCGCAGTCAGGCTCGACACACCGCGTTCACGGCGGGGGAATATGCGCTCTATTATCGAAGAAGTCCGCTGGGAACTGGATGCCCACGGGTATTCCGGCGTAAAGATCTTCTTATCCGGTGGAGTAACAAGAGAAGAAATTGTTGCGTATCGCGATATTGTGGATGCCTTTGGGGTCGGCGGGTCCATTGCAAATGCACCCGTGATTGACTTTGCGATGGATATCGTGGAAATTGATGGTGAGGTAAAGGCAAAACGGGGCAAGCGAAGCGGGGTAAAACAGGTGTATGAATTATCGGGCGGAAAGCGCACGGTGTTGCCAGTAGCAAGCAAAATGCCGCAGGGTGCAATTCCGCTGATTGAAGAGTTCATAAAAAACGGTGCGATAACAAAGAGATCGGATAGGGAAAAAGCCCGTTTCCGGGTGCTCAACTGGCTCAAATCCCCGGCAGCATCTGAGAAATAATTGTTTTTCCGGGAAACCCCAGTTTTATCTCCTGTCATTCCAAAGCCCAATTCTTTTAACCTATGGCATCCTACTAAAGAGGAGCGGGCTGGTAGATCAGTGGTAGATCGCTCCCTTGGCATGGGAGAGGCCGCGGGTTCAATTCCCGCCCAGTCCACTCGTTTTTATCAGAGCCGAAATACGGCTCCGGTTTCTTTTTAAAATGGTTAATTACACCTCACAAGTGTCATGATGATCGGGATTTTTTTGATTCCTGAACAGATTTGTGTTGCACCCATACAAGGACGCTGATTTCCCTTGAGGATTTAATGAGATGCGTGCCCCCTTGCTTTTTATACTTGAATACCAGAGGGACTATTCAGACCTCTTATGCGTATCCGTGATCTGATTCTTCCCGAAGACAAGATATTTTTCAAACTTTTTAAAGACATGTCCACCATGATTTCTGAAGCTTCTGTCACGTTAAACGAGATCACCCATGAACTTCCAAACGGCACAGAAAAGTCTCACAAGGTGCGACAGTATGAACATAAATGTGACGAGATCACCCGTCATGTGTACGAACAGCTGAACGAATCCTTAATCACACCGCTCGAACCCGAAGAGATCTCCCGGCTTGCACCGGTCATGGACGATGTGATGGACCGTATTGACCGGGTCACTCAGCAGATCTGCAACTACGAGCTTGCCGAGAGCAATGAGACATTAAAGGAATTTTCCTACCTGATCATGCTCTCTGCCACAGAGATCGTAGAAGCATTAGCTGCCCTTGAAAGCTTGAAAAAGCCTGAAGAAGTGAAGAGCCATTCAGCCGAGATCAACAGAATATATAATCTCTCGATAGAATTGCAGGCAAAGGCCGTGCTTGATCTCTTTAAGACAAAGGATCTGCTGCTGATCATTAAGCTTAAGGATATCTACGAGGGGCTCGGCCGGGTGATGGAGAAGTGCAATGATGTCGGGCACGCACTCAATGACATCGCGATGAGCCACGCATGATTGGCATTGAACCAATAATTCTGTTTGGCATCATCCTCGCGCTTGCGTTAAACTTTGTAAACGGTCTCAATGATGCCTCACATTCGATTGCAACGGTTGTTGCTACAAAAGCGCTCTCGCCCATAAAGGCAGTGTTCTCGACTGCGATCTGCAACATGCTTGGGCCATTTGTTTTTTCCATAGCGGTTGCAACTACGATAGGAACAGCAATCGTTACCTCAGGAGCTCTCACTCCATTATCGATTGTCGTTGCTATGGGAGCATCGATCATTTTGGTCTTTGTGGCTACCCGCATGGGAATCCCGCTCTCCAGCAGTCACGCCTTGGTGGGGGGGTTACTGGGTGCGGGGATTGGGGCAATTGGCCTTTCTGCGGTTATCCTTCCCAGTGCAGAGATCGTGTTTCAGGTTTTTTTCTATGCGATTCTTGGTGCGATTCTTGGGGCAATCATACTGGCCATTATCTGTGCAGCGTTTGAAGGAGATATCGGGTATGGAATAATGCTCGGGGGGGTTTGCGGTGCGGGAATCATCATCCCGATCCTGATGATAGCCGGTGTGATACAGCTCCACGGCCTCTTTGCGATCGTGCTGTTCATCTTCATATCACCGCTTCTCGGGATGTCAGGTGCATTTCTCTTTAACATTCTTGTCACCCAGCTCATCAAACACTCGCGCCAGAACCGGGCAAAACACATCTTCCAGCCTCTGCATGTGCTCGCATGCCTTGTGCAGGCTACCGCCCACGGGGCAAACGATGGTCTCCACGCAGCGGGTGTAATTACGGCCCTGTTGCTCTCGTCCGGATTTTTGCTCGCGTTTGAAGTGCCCCTGTGGGTCCTTCTTGCATCCGCAGTTGCCATTGGCCTTGGCACCTGTTTTGGCGGGTGGCAGGTGGTTGATAAAATGGCAAAAGACATCACCAAGATCCGGCCATACCAGGGATTTTGTGCAGCAACGGCAAGCAGCGCGATTCTTGTGATGGTCACCCAGCAGGGTATACCCGTCTCTTCCACCCACGCGATCAACGGGGCAATTATCGGGGTGGGGGCAACGAGGGGCAAAAACGCGGTGCAGTGGAAGGTTGTACGTGAGATGATGACGGCATGGATAATTACCATACCGCTCGCTCTTGTGGTGTCATTTACCGGTTACCTGCTCATCAGCTTCGTACTGACGCGGGTATAGAGCCCACAATATTTCGCTATATTTTTTAATAACCGCAACCGATTACCAGTAGGTTTGTTATGGGTCTTCGTGAGTTGTTGATACCAAAGGATAAGATATTTTTCGACCTGTTCGAAAAACAGGCAGCGGTTGTAAAGGAAGCTGCATGGCAGCTGGTCGCGCTGACCGAGGATTTTACCAATGTTAAAGAGAAGCGTCACGCGATCGAACTCCTTGAACATAAGGGAGACCAGATCACCCACGATATCTACCAGCAGCTTAACAGTACGTTCATTACGCCTATCGATCCGGAAGAAATCTCAAAACTTGCATCATCCCTTGATGAAGTACTGGACTATATTGATGGCGCAACCGAGAAGATGTTCTATTACAATATCGCATCCACTGACACCCATATGATCGAACTGGCAAAACTGATTCATATGTCCAGTGTAGAGATCGAAAGTGCGGTAAAAGCCATCCGTTCAATCAAAGATCCCCGGTATATTGAAGAGCGCTGCATCGAGGTGAACCGGCTCGAAAATGTTGCTGATGATGTGCTTGCAAATGCAGTGACTGAACTCTTCAAGACCACAGACGCTATTACGATCATCAAACTCAAGGACATCTACGAACATCTTGAAACCGCGACTGACAACTGCGAAGATGTCGCAAACGTGCTGTCCGATATCGCTATCCGGCACTCATAAGGGACACAAAAGACACGTAAGGAGTCTGCATGATAGAGGCACCATTCATCCTGATTATTGCCATCATCGGCATCGCGCTTATCTTTGATTTCACCAACGGGTTTCACGATTCGGCAAACTCAATCTCAACGGTTGTCTCTACAAAAGTACTCTCCCCGAGAAATGCAGTAATTATGGCCGCATTTTTTAACTTTATTGCAGCGTTCGGTTTTGGGGTTGCAGTCGCGAGTACCATCGCAAAAATCATTCAACTGGAGATTGTTTCGACCACTGCTATTCCTTATATAATTCTCGCTGCCCTCGCCGGCGCGATTGTTTGGAATATTATCACCTGGTTTTTTGGCCTGCCTACGTCATCATCACATGCACTTATAGGGGGAATGGCAGGAGCCGGTATATCAGCAGCCGGACTTGTCGCAATCAAGTGGTCCACCGTTTCACTGGTAGCAGCGTTTATGGTCATCTCCCCCCTTATTGGTTTTGCAATTGGTTTTTTGTTCATGGCACTCGTGCTCAACATTTCCAAGAATGCCCACAAATCAACAGCAGAAACCCATTTCAAACATCTCCAGCTCTGCTCAGCGGCTGCTTATAGTTTCAGTCACGGGACAAACGATGCCCAGAAAACAATGGGTATCATAGTTCCCCTGCTTTTCTCAATCGGATATTTCGGAACTTCTGTTGACCCAAATAACCTGCCGGTTCCTTTATGGGTGATCCTTATTGCCCATGCCGCCATCGCACTCGGGACACTCTTTGGAGGGTGGCGGATTGTAAAAACAATGGGTTACAAGATCACCAAGCTTCGCCCGGTCCACGGATTTGCCGCAGAGACTTCGGGGGCAGCAACGATTCTCGGCGCATCTGTTTTGGGTATTCCGGTGAGTACAACGCACATCATCTGCACATCGATCATGGGGGTTGGTACCACCATGGGTGCAAGTACGGTAAAATGGGGTGTTGCACGGAGCATTGCTCTGGCATGGATCCTGACAATTCCGATCAGCGCCCTCATCGGTTTTGTTGCGTTTGTGGTGATCCGGCTCATTGTCGGATCATAACCCCGGCACTTGAAAAAATACTTTTTATTGACTGCACATTCTCATCGATAATCAATAGGGATCAAAAGCACGCTCTGCTCAAAATGCAGATGGGTGAGCCAAAAAAGAATCAGGTTTTATCTCCTGCGTTATCTCTTACGGTACATTCCCTGAGGGACCTGAATTTCCAACCGTGCCCCCATTCCAGACATCCCGGTCTCCCGGATGCTGATTCCTGTTGTAGCAAGAATTTCTTTGATGAGGAACAGTCCATAACCAACCGGGCTTCCGGATACCTTTGGAATGAGGAAACTTTTTTTATCAGCCGGCATCCCGACACCGTCATCCTGGCAGATAATGACAAAATTATGTTCTGACATTTTGCCATAAAACCGTATTTTAGATAATTTTTCACCGCCATATTTCAGGGAATTATCTATCAGATAATAAAATGCCTTTTCTAAAAGACGATCCGCAAAAATTTCCACATCCTGGATATCTACTTCAAAGTTAACCTTACCTAAATTCACACCAACCTTTGCTCTCATGATGGTATCAGAGACATTCTGCCACTCCGGTACATTGGCTCCGATATCCTGATACTCTTTGGTGAATTTGATCTGCCGGCGAATACGGTTTATTGTTATTCTCATTTTTTCGATTTCGGTCTTATGCCCTATCGATTCCAGATCACTGAATAGTTGCGTCAGTTGATTGAGAATATCCTCGCGTATGATGGTGTTGAGAAACGTAAGTTGTGTATTTGACCGGTATAACGACAATTCAACATGATTGAAATTATTCATTACGTGTTTTAACTCACGCCACAGGTAAACGATCAGGAGTGCAAAGGCAAAAGTGAGGAATGCCAGAACAATAAGGGCTGTGTCGAGATGCATAGTATCTATAGTCTGAAGATACCGGAACAATGCTCCTGCCAGATTCGTTACTTCGGCAATAACGATCAACATAGCCGTCAGGATAACAATTATTAAAAGATAGACTGAAATCCTGAAATAAGGCATTTTGTGTTTTTTTATCGGGTCGTCTCCCATATCCAACACTCAATATATAATATCCGATGTTGTCAGGATATCATATTATCGGTAACGGGTTATTTACTGTGGTATCCTGAATCTATCATGATTAATTCGTGTCTGTTCAGCCTGACCGTTGAGGATCGCATGGAATGAACAGACAAAAAAATTATTCACTCTTTTTTCCGGGCTTTAAAAAAAACCGGCACCGCGAGCTGATCGGGCATTCTTCACACCGGGGCTTCTTTGCATCGCAGCATGCCCGCCCGTGAGCGATCAGAACATCGGTGAGATCACCCCACTGCTCCTGCGGGAAGATTTTCATTAAGTCCCGTTCAATCACCGTGACATTATCAGTGCTGGAAAAACCGATCCGCTGTGACAGCCTGCGGACATGGGTGTCAACAGCAATCCCTTCGTTCCTGCCAAGCGCGTGGTAGAGAACGATGTTGGCGGTTTTCCGGCCAACCCCGGGGATGGTGAGCAACTCGTCCATTGATTCGGGAACATTCCCTCCAAATGTTGAGAGAAGAGTCTGGGAAGCAGCAATAATATTTCGGGCTTTTGCGTGAAAATAGCCAAGACTGTGGATGATAATTTCCACATCATCTGTGTTTGCCTTTGCTAAAGCTGAGGGTGTCGGGTATTTTTTAAAAAGCGGGCCTCGAACTTTCAGCACAGCACGGTCAGTAGTCTGTGCCGACAGGATTGTCAGGATAAGCACTTCAAAGGCAGAGCCTTTTGCAATGATGGCAGGAGAATTGCGGGCATCAGGATAGCGCTCCACAAGAAGAGAATAGATAAACGCTGCGTCCTGTTTTTTCATAGCCAATGGGGTAGGGCGGATTCGAACCGCCGTCAAAGCGTCCCAAACGCTCTAGGATGGACCAGGCTACCCTACTACCCCGCGCCATCATAGATGTGCCGGGATGATAAAAATAGGTACTGGTCTTTAAGGATCATAGCGGCAGGGGATTTTTATTGTTCTCTGAAACAATGGTGCCGGTGAATGTGCCTTTGAGGATGGCATTTTTCAGGTTTTCCGGCTCAGTTCCATCCAGCACTACCAGAGGGATATGGCTGCGCTCAACGATCCGGGCAGCGATGATGTCCAGCACATTGTTGGATCCGGCGCCAAGACCAATCTGGCTTACAATATTCAACAGCTGCTGGGGAGTGATGGTCTCAAACCGCTTTGCACCGGGATGTTTTTTCGGGTCTTTATCGTAAATGCCATTTACCGAAGTTACGTTAATAAAAACTGACGCCCTCACGCGTTCTGCGAGCACAGCAGCAACGGCATCAGTGGTCTGGCCCGGAGTGATTCCTCCCATTATCACGATCTTTTTTGATTCTGCAAACTTCTTTGCCTCGGAATGACTCTCTGCAACTTTTGGGTAGGCGGCATCCCCAAGAGCAGCGATAAGGAGTGTGGCATTGAGCCGGGTGACAAGGATGCCGATCTCATCAGAAGTCGCCTCGTCCACTCCGAGTTTTCGTGCAGCTTCAATATAATCCCGGGCTGCCCCGCCCCCACCTACGACAACGAAGAGCCGGTGGTGCTCTGCTATCGCCTTGAGTACCGGGACATAGCTGCTGATCCGGTTCTGATCAAGTTTTGGGATCAGGATCGAGCCGCCCAGCGAGATAACAATATTTCTCATTGCACTAGTTTTTGTACCTGATGCTCATATAGAGTTGTTCACTATGTTTTACTGCCCGAACTGTAAAAGCCAGGAAATATTTCCCGTTGCCGGCGGCTGTGTCGGACAGATCTATCTCTGCAAAGACTGCGGATATCGCGGTTCTTTTGTGCTCGAGATCGATGGGGCGGATGCTTTCCGCGAGATTGAAAAGGAAAATAAAGACCATCCCAAATAACACTTCGGGGAACAGGGTATGCACGAGGCACGCCAGTACGAAAAAATAGAGAACAATGCGGTGAAGTGCTCGTTATGCAGCCACCGCTGCACCATCAATGACGGCAAGCACGGTATCTGTGGTGTGCGGGTGAACGAGCAGGGTTCGCTTGCTGCAATGACCTACGCAAAGATCAGCGCTGAAGCGGTGGACCCGATCGAGAAAAAACCTCTTTTCCATTACCTGCCCGGCACCCTTTCGTACTCGCTGGGATCGATTGGCTGTAACTTCCATTGCGAGCACTGCCAGAACTGGCATATCTCACGGGCGGGACTGGATGAGGCAAAGCTCCGTTCTCTGGAACCATTAGAGGGAGTGAAACGGGCAATGGCAAGCGGGAGTAAAAGTATCTCGTGGACCTACAACGAACCAACAATCTGGCACGAGTACGCACTCGATATGGGAGCGATTGCCCGGGCAAAGGGACTGGGCACGATCTATGTAACAAACGGGTACATCACAGAAGAAGCACTCCGCGAACTTGCACCGGTGCTCGGTGCATTCCGGGTGGACCTCAAGGCATTCACGGATGATTTCTACAAAAAGATCTGTGGTGCGAAGCTCCAGCCGGTGCTCGACTCAGCACAACTCGCACGGGAGCTTGGCATGCATGTCGAGACCGTTACTCTTGTGATCCCGGGTCTCAATGACAGTATGGAAGAGCAGGCAGGTTTGATTCGCTGGGTGATCGAACATCTTGGCCCGGAAACCCCGATGCACTTCTCTGCGTTCCACCCGGATTACAAGATGCTCAACCGTGTGGCAACCCCGGTCGCAACGCTTGAAAAGATCTACAGGAAGGCAAAAGAGCTTGGGCTCCGGTTTCCGTACCTAGGCAACGTGTACCATCATCCCTTTGAGAACACGTACTGCCCGAACTGCAATGCGCTACTGATCGAGCGGCAGGGTTTTTCCAGCCGCCTCATGGCACTCGAAGGCCAGCAGTGCACACACTGCGGCGAGAAGATTGAGATCGTGCATCATGTCTCTTAAACCCTCACATTTAGTCAGGCACGGTCCGGGCACCGAGCCCCGCTTTATTACTGACCGTATGCTCGGTACACTCACCCGTTACCTGCGGTTCATGGGCTACGATACCACCAGTGCAAACGGTCTTGCTGAGGGAAATACCAAGGAAGATACCCTCCTGCTCGAACTCAGCCTCAAGGAGCACCGCATCCTGCTCACCCGGGACGCTGAGCTTGCACGGCGCGGAAAGGATCAGGTAGTGCTTGCCCGGTCCGAAGATGTGATGGATCAGCTACAGCAACTCGTTGAACTCGGTCTTATCGAGCGAAGGGTTACCATGAGCCGGTGCTCGCTTTGCAACACTGTACTCCGGGAAGCCTGCGAATGCGAGATCTCTGGTGCCGATTATGCTCCAAAGGACTGGCGGGGGTTATCATTTTTCTGGTGCGAGCAGTGTAAGAAACTCTACTGGAACGGTTCGCATGGCCGAATGCTTGAGGAGCGGATAGGGGGGAAGGGCTGACGGGTACAACTACTTCGTCTTTTAATCGGGTCAACCGGATAATGGGTAAAAGTCAGGGCATGTGTGACGAGCTAAATATATTGAGTTCCCTACCCAATACTACAGAGAAATATCAGCCTGATTAAAAATTCCACACCCCCCATTATGATATCCGTAATTATTCCAGCGTATAATGAAGAGGCCACGATACGAAGATGCCTCTTGGCACTGTCCAACCAGACCGTTCCCCGCAGTTCCTATGAGCTGATTGTAGTTGACGGAAACTCCAGAGACCGGACACGGGAAATTGCCGCAGAGTATGCAGATCTCGTTTTCATTCAGGAATCTGAACGGGTTCCTGGAGCACGAAACGATGGGTTTGCCCGGGCAAAGTATGATATCGTTGCAACAACGGATGCCGACAGTATTGCGGCTCCGGACTGGATTGAGCAGATAATTTCCTCGTTTAAAGATCCCAAAGTGGTTCTTGCCTTTGGCCCGGTAACTGCAATAGAAGATACGAGAAAAAACCGGCGCTATGTCCTGCTGTTTGATATCCTGATGGGGTTTGGGGCAGCAACCCACATCTATTATTATACACTGGGCTGCAACACCATCTTCCGGTATAAGGCCTTAAAGCAGGCCGGAATGTACAAGGTGATGGATGCAGGAGACGATCTGGAAGTAGCAACCCGGGTGCGCAAAGAGGGAAAAGTCATTTTTAACCCCAAGATGAAAGTAGGGTTTGATTTCCGGAGATATGACCAGTACGGGTTCTGGCAGACAATCTTTGAATGGTACTGGATTGTCCTTTCCGGCGGCATATCCCAAAAGTTTACCTACACAAGGAAGGAGTACAAAACCCCGGATTCACAGGGAAAGATCAAATCTACAGACCAGCCAAAAGATAAATGATTGGATCCGGCAGATCTACCCCGCCCCTCATACCGTTTTTCCGTCCTCTTCTTCTTGTTCCTTATACTTAAGTTCACGTTTAAATATCGCAAGCCCTGCTACTGCGCCGAGAATGATGTTTAAGTAAAATGTTACAAAACGCCAGAGGATGACAAAGATTCCGATCATTCCTGAGGGTATGATCAGTGCATACAGTGATGAAGTGGAAAGCTCTGTTACTCCTGCGGCACCGGGAGTGAGCGGGATCATCATGATGATTGCAATGAGAATTTGGAAGAAAAAAGATTCGAGAATATAGGGGGGAAGACCGAGCCCCATCATAATTACTGAAGCAACAAGGAACTCACTGATCCAGAACACTGCAGTTACGATTCCTCCAAAGAACAGTCCTCTCCACGCGGTTCCGGTAAACCGGGACATACTCTCAAATAAATTGTCAATCTCATGATCGGCCCGCTCAGCGATCGACTGGTGCGAGGCGGAGAATCTGCCGAGCCGTGGGACTACCCAGTTGACCAGTCTCATCAGGAGAATTTTTGTCCGTTCCGGATACTTAATCGCAAAAACAGGAATGAGGAGGAAACTGATAAGAAATACCCATGCGATGATCACAAGGACGAGCAGGGCCGGGTTAAAAATCGTTGCAATATATGTTGTCATCAGGATCATGAGCAGTAATCCCATGACGGTGAGGATTATACCGTCAAGAACCCGTTCCATGATAACTACCGCAGTGGCATCCCCAATTTTAACCCCGGCCCGGTAGAGTTCATGCACCCGGACCGGTTCTCCTCCTGCCCCACCGGGTGTGATGGTGCCGGCAAGCAGGCCGGCAAGTACCATGTTCACGCAGTAAGGGAGTTTTACCCGGTAGCCAAGCGAGCCCGACATCAGCTGAATCCTTACGCCCCAGAGCCCCAGCGCAAGGAGACGGAACATGATAGCAAGTCCCAGGAATATGAGATTGAACGAGAGAATATAGCCAATTGTTTCCTGGTTGAAAGTTGTTGCAAAGATGATGACAATAACCGTCAGGCTAAAGAGGATTGTAAGTGCAAACCAGCCCCGTGTTGATAATTTCACCATATTTTTTGCAACCTTTTGTATCCTTATCGTAGGTTTAAGTTTGACTTTTTATGGTTGTAAGGGTTTCTGATTTTTAAAATATGAAAATGGCCCTGCGTTTTTCATGTGCCTCTATCCATGTTTTTTATTGAAATCATGGGGTTTAGCATAAATGTCATCGAGCCGACTCTCATTTTGTTGAGCCTGAACGGGCATAATCCATAAGGGTTTTTCATAAGTAAGACAGGAGTCCGCGTCTTGTTAAAACCCCTCAAATCTCTTTGACAAGAATGTTGAAAAATGCTTCAGAAGCAATACGTTCAATCCACGGCCGGTGACCGCACTTATTTAAGAGTATAAACGTAAAATCAGAAAGTTCCCGGGTGAGCGGGACATTCACTCCATCGGCCGGGTGAGGATCACAGTCCCCATGAATTGCCACCACCGGGCACCTGATTGAATGCGCCAGACGGATGAGGGACATATTCCGCCGCCGTTCAACTGCCTCGTCCCAGACACTTTTGAAGATCGCATACTGGCAGTGGAACGCCTCGTTTTCCAGAGTGACCGGATCGAAAGCATCCGCATGCGCAAGGATGCACCCCAATCTTCCAAGGAGCGCATTCTTGTCCGGAGTTTTTGGATCATCAATCTGTAAAAGCAGTGACTGCGCTTCATCGCGTTGTGGGGATTTTAGCCGGTCAAGCCGGGTCTTTGTAATTGAAGCTGCATAGTGCTCTTCGAACGGGGGGCTGCCAACAAGGATCAACTTCTTAACAAGCGCAGGATACCGTGCAGCAACCATCCACGAGAGAAATGCCCCCCAAGAAAAACCAATGAGGGTTACTGGTACCTGGCCATGCTCTGACAGGACTGCCCGGAGCTCCTGGATCTGCCCTTCAAGGGAGGTCTCGGTCTGAAAAGGTTCGAGCACACTTTTCACTGAAGAAAGTTCCCTTGCCACGTGCGCCATCTCACCGGGAGCTCCCGGCCCACCATGAATGACGGCAACCGGATAGGGTTCTGGCCCCCACTTGCGTACCGGTCTCATACCTACCCGGTTATTCCCAAGGGGTATATATTGTCCCTATTACAATCTGGCAGAAAAATGCTCTTTAAACTCTATTCCTTGCGGGCCTGCTTCATCAAATCTCCGGAAAAACCCGGTGCCTGTATCAAAAAAGATATCGAAAGATTCTTGGATTTTCATTACAAGTAGTTGTGTACGCATAGGTCTGAAAAAAATTATGACATATGCAACTGGGAGAGGGAAAAATTATGATCGATGAGTTACTTTCAGGGAATGTAAAATTCCAAAATACCATTTTTAAACAGAACCACGAACGCTATTCCGAATTGACAAAGGGTCAGCAGCCGCCGGTTCTTTGGATCGGATGTTCTGATTCACGAATACAGACAGGGCATATCACCAATACACAGGCAGGTACCCTGTTCATGCACCGGAATATCGGCAATATGGCGCCGGCAAATGACTGGAGCCTTGCAACGGTTCTCGAATATGGGATCAAGCACCTAAAAGTGCAGCACATTGTCATCTGTGGCCATTCTGACTGCGGGGCGATAAAGGCTCTCGACAAGGATCTCGACGATTCCCATGTCCCCAACTGGCTCAACAATGCAATCGAGGCAAAACTGAGAATCGATGCGAAAATAAAAAAACCGTCAACCCCAAAAGAACACAAAGAACGCTCCCGCATGATTGAGCAGGAGAATGTCCGGCTCCAGATAGAACATCTCAAAACATACCCGATAGTAAAAAATGCATTAAAGGAAAAGCGGATTGATATTCACGGTATGTATTATGATTTAGAGACCGGGGCACTCTCAAAAATTGTATAAATCTAAAGTTCCCGTTCAATCTCTTTTTTGATACGGTCAAGCGCAATGCGCCCGATACGGGTGAGTTTTCCATTCACCAGGACAATGGGAAGCGGAGGGAAATCTGTCTCGACTATCTTCTTGACATAATCAGGTACACCGTCATCCAGCAGTGTGAGTTTTATATCTACCCGGTCACCGTACTCTTTCCTGAGCGCTGCTGCCAGTGCATCGAATGCTGCAGTGAGTTTTCCTGTTGGGTAGCATTCGGACAGTCCACAAGTCCGGTTCTCATCGCAGGGAAACGGGCAGCATTCAGAATCTTTCATGCCGATGATCTCGATTTTTATTGTGCCAGCCATACTTGTACTATTTGGCAGAGACATTATATCAGGATTGGGAAAATGACACTGAAGAGATGGGTCATTACGTTTTTATAAAAAAGGTGAACCCATATTTTTCTTCTCCAGATAATCCGCACGACAACCTTTGAAAAATTTTGGCGAATGCATCAGATGTCCCACCCGGATATTGGCCATTCTTCACTCAAAAAAACCGAGTTAACTGCGATCGAAAAAACCCCTAATCCGGGCGTTTTGCGGGCTTTGATTTCTGTATCTCCCCATTATGGGCTCCGATTATGTGAAAATGACCCCCTGTTCGATCGAAAACTCCTGGATTATTTGCATGAACAGGGGGTCTTAAGTACGTCAGACAACGCCAGGACCCTTGTCGTTTCCCTGCACTAAAAGATACACTATTCTGAGCCCAATGCGGGCTCCGATTGGCATTTTTCTTATCCCGTTTTCGGCTTTTCGGAAGAGGGTGTCCACCGCTAAAAAAATAACTGATTTAAGGGGTTATTTCTCCAAAGCAACCCGTTTACTCGCGATTTGATCCTGCAATTTAACGGGGTTCTGTGGGCCACTTTTTTTGACACATATTTCAGGTTGTTTTTTGAGAGAAACGACCTACAAATGCCCTTGGTGGCCGTCTATTACGATCACGTCGGAGAATTCGGGGTATTATGAGAATTTTTCCGATTTATGGGTGGTTGGAAATAATTCCGGTTTGCGGCGGAATGCGTGTACGGATCTTGTTGAAAAATATTTTTCAGATTTTTCTCGCACGCATGAATATTTTTTCAGGATTTTCTATGAGTCGCCAAAGTTTTTTGGAATTAAAAAAACTCGCCAACGCAAAAAAATATTTTAAAAAATCGTTCAGTTCCTGCCCGATGTTTTTAATTCTGACGAATCCACATAAAAAGATCTTCAGCCCGTTCCTTCTCATCAGGTGTTACCGGCTCGCTGCTCCACTGCAACGTAGCCGGGTCATTCTCAATGAATCGTTCCCTGAGGTCCTTCATGGTTTCATCTCCATGGCAAACATCCGGATATTCCTTGAGGTTCCGTCCGGTGCAATCTTCACGGAATCAAACATAGCGACCCCGATGCATTTCAGGATGAGATCCCGTTGCAGGATCATCATCTCCTGTTCCGCGACATACAATCCCTTTGTTCCTTCCGGGAGACTGATTGCCATGAGGTTGTGATACGTATCGCGCCGTTCCTCATCAAGAGGCTGGCAGGCATTCCATGGATTGACGGTCGTGTCGGTGAATCCCTTGTTGGTGAAGACATTCTCTTTGAGGAGGTGTTGTGCGGTTTGTTCGGTGAGTCCGCGATAGACGACGCGGTGCTGTTGCATATTTTTTATCATAGTGTCATCTCGTCAAAAGCATCTTATCAAACACTTCGTGAATCTTTACCATCGCAAGTGTGTCCTGTTTACAATATCTTAGCATCTCTTCACGCTTCATTGTACATTCTTCTGGAGTGAATTTTCCTCCTGCAATATACGCAAAGGTGACGAGAGCATCCTCACCATTTGCTATTGGCAATCTTTTTAAGGCAAGACCATAAGCAGATATGACAAGTAAAATGGGTTATAGATGTTGAATTGGATTTATGAAACCAAATCCATTTATGTTCCTAATCAAAACAGTTTCCGTTCACGATTATGAATGAAACTCTCACAACTCTTAAATTGGTGGAACATGTCCTGGAATCGGTTGGGCATCCACTATCCCGCTTTGAAATCTGGAGCGAGGCCAAAAAATTGGGGCTTGACAAACAATCATCACTACGTGGAAAAACACCTTGGGCAACAGTGGGGTCAAGTCTCTACATCGATATTCGTGACAATCCTACTACAATTTTTACTATGCATGATGGAAGACCTTTGAGATTCAGCCTGAAGCAGATGGGGCTTCCAACAGAATCCGGACGAGTGCAAGAAAGAAAAGAGATCCCGTTAACTTTCCATGAACGCGATCTTCATCCTCTTGTTGTGCGATTCATCAATGGTAATGATCATTTTAAGTCACGGGTTCGGACAATATTCCACGAAAATTCTCTCAGTGCAAAAAAAGGATTAAATGAATGGCTTCACCCGGATCTCGTCGGTATTTATTATCCATTCGATGATTATGATCCAGTAACGCTGGAAATCCAGAAGCACCTGTCAATAAGCGCAGTAAAATTTTATTCGTTTGAGCTAAAGAAAACCCTTGGACTTAATACCCTTCGTCAATGTTATTTCCAAGCGGTATCGAACTCGAGCTGGGCACATGAAGGATATCTCATTGTTGGAGATCTGGACGAGGATACTGATCTTATTGACGAACTCAGACGCCTTAACAGTGCATTCGGAATTGGGGTTATCCGGTTAAATCTTGAGAGCATCGATGAAAGTGAAATAATCCTTCCTGCCCGCGTCAATAACGAACTCGATTGGAACACAATCAACCGGTTAATTGAAGAAAACAAGGATTTCAAAGATCTAATGAAGGACGTTCAAGATGATCTAAAGATTGGAAAAGTTGTTGGTAAATTTGATTCACTTTTAGATAATGAAAAATTATTAAAATATATCGATGAGAAAAAGATCAGAAGTGTTTCAACTGTTTAATCT
Organism: uncultured Methanoregula sp.; assembly: GCA_964590895.1. Classification (GTDB taxonomy): domain Archaea; phylum Halobacteriota; class Methanomicrobia; order Methanomicrobiales; family Methanospirillaceae; genus Methanoregula. The sequence continues at coordinate 46,657 of CAZPYV010000008.1, forward strand.
CATCCCATTGTTGTAAATTTTTGGCAACAATATCTTCATTTAAAAACCCGGTTTTATGTATAGGATAATCAAGTCCGCCCATCATCCTGCTCCTCAATTCCACAAATAAATAAACCACCCCCTTATCCGTCCATCTACCCAACATAAACGTGCTAATGTCCTCCCTCCACACCCACGCAATCAACCTCGCCAAATCCGCCGCAACAAAAGCCCACCAAAAACAGTTCCGGAAGAATGGAAAAACATGATTGTCAAGAGGGCGCTCATCGAGCAATTCTCATATGATCTCTACAACATTTCCGGGTATATTCAGATGAGGTAATCTATGGTCGGTTCTTTCATAGATAAAAATGGCAGGAAGTGGTCCTCCGAAGAGCGAGCCATTTCCTACGAGAAAACACAGGAAGCTATACGGGGTGGAATTATCAAATCCCCGAACGAGGTAGGATGCAACCGTTGTAAACAAAAACAGGGCATCATCCATTACCATAACCACGATTATAGCGACCCGGTCAAATTCCTCGAACCCGTATGTTTCCGGTGTCACCAAGTGTTGCATGGTGAGTGGCATTCACCCAAAGAATGCCGCGAGTATAACAAGGCTGTAACTGCCGGAGCACAGTGGCCCCCAATGTATAAAGCAGATTTTTACGTTTTGTGGCGTGATCACGGTTTTGCACATCCGAGATATGGGACCGATTTCCGTACGGATGGCCGTACCGAACTGCCCATGGAACCAATCAACCGGTTCGAGATGCCTGACTTTGTGTGGCCCGCAGATCCATAAGTGACGGTGTTATCTGCATAAGAAGTGAGTACCTGTGATGAAGCTGCTTACCTGGAACGTTAACCATCGCATCCGTGCGAAAAAAATTCCCCCACAAATGGCAGAATCCCTTGCGTCCTTATCTCCGGACATTATTGTGCTTACGGAATATGTCCAGGGCGCATCGCATGACACCTTCCTCCGGGATCTCAAATCCCATGGATTTCCCTATGTGATGTTGTCGGAATTCAAAGAGAAACAGAATCGCATCCTTATTGCATCCCGTACTCCTTTAAAAGCCGGGGATATTCAGGCACCCACTGACATTATTGAAGCGGTTCCCTGCAATATGCTGCATGTTCAGTTAGTGGTCTCCGGCATCAATATCATTGGTCTGAGGATGCCCCTGCCGTTAACTGCAATACAAAAAAAGGCATGGTGGGACTGGGTTACAACAACAGCACAGGAAAACCGGGACCATCCCTTCATCATTACCGGGGATTTCAATACAGATCCAATAAAGAGTCGGGGATCAAATGGGCGCATACGTTTTGATACGCTGAAAGAAAATGGTTGGACATACAATCTTCCCCAAACCCCCAGCTGGTGGTGGAATAATAAAGATGAATTTGGATGGAAACTTGATCACGCATTGTTCAACAGCAAGCATTTTTCCTCACCGCAGTCTGAATATCTCACGGAATTCTCTCCTTACGTCTTCGCACGGAAACCAGGGGCAATGTCAGACCACGCAGTGCTGCTCGTGGAAGCTGAACTAAAAAGGCTAACAACCAGCGATCAGTCACAGCAAAATTAATTGAGGGAGCAGTATCCGCAGAAAAAACTGAGGCACTGTCATCCGGATATCTTCTTCTTTTCACCGGGATAATTGGATCAATCCTCTTGATAATTTCCGTCAAGAACTCTCATCATCCCCAGTATCTTCCCGTTCGACACGGATCCATGCAACCTCAACATTACGGAACCCCTTTGTCTCCATCAGTTTTTGCGTGGCACGATTCCTCACCCATACTTTCGCCGCATCTTTAAGAGGCAGCTCCGGCACAACCAGGTCAACCGGATGAGTCCGGTCCATCATGGCCCGGAGCCATCGTTGGCGAATCCATGAGGGTTTGAGGATCCAGTTCATCTCGCTTTTTGTCACAATTCTCCCATTTGGGCAGGTGTTGAGGGCGATATGCCAGTAATTATAGTCTATGAATACGCCATTGAGATGATCGAACGAGAAAAGGACTGTGTTGGGAAACTCACCTTTCTTACGGTAGTTTTTCCGGTATTCTCCATCGACAAAATCACCGCCGTCCCATATTCTCCACTGGTCCTGATAGCCAGTACGATGAAGTGCATATTCGTCCATTCCGACCGAGACAAAATGCGGGAAGAATCCGATCTGTTCCGCCAGCCATTCGTACGCCGGAAGGAGATACGTGTCCGATGAGTACACAGGATCTGCACGGATGGTACCGTAGGTGACTTGCGAGAGGGGCATGCAGTGGTGATAGAGTAGTTCGCCGTAATTGATTGAGGATAGAGGAGTCAGAGAGTCACACCGTTGTATTCGAATATGATTTTTTCATTTGTGCTATGACTGATTGTTGGTCGGTTTTGATAAACCCGTGGGATTAATGACAGAATTCAGACGATTGCAGCTGATATGAACAACGGTAGGTATGGTGAGAATGCGCTGATAAAAGAAAGAATTTGTATTACCAAAGGTAATAAAATATATGGTAAAAAATTCTTTTCAGTAATACTTATATGGTTCTGCACCCCATTAGAAGTATGATGAGTTCAATTGCCAAATCCGAAAAAAATGAAAATGAACCATCAAAATACCGAGTGATATATCTTGGGAGCCGATCGGACTTGGCCAAAAAAACCCGGGAACTGTCCTTAATTCTCGATCACTGGAATGTGTTTTCCGGGAATCGGGAAGACCCTATTCTGAAGAAAAAAATTTCAACAGCTATGATTGGGAGTGCATATACCCAGTCCAGTATGGCGCTTACCCTTCGACAAGTGTTCGGCATCTGGTGCAAAGGGTATGGAATCCATGCAAGTTTCTATGATGGAAATGGCGAAACAATAAACGAACCGCTCTTTATGGTTGGCATGGGCCGCATCGTATTATCGGGTGCATTCATCTTCTGGGGCATTGTGCCATCACGGGGACTGATTGTCAGTTCCAATATTTCTCCCGAACCTTGGAAATGCAATATCCCCTCGAATAGTGTACGCTATGCCAACGCAGCGAAGGAATTGCCGAGCGGGTAAAAATCTTGCCCCCAATTCAATAACAACGATTACACGAACACTCAAAAAAATTATGTAACGAGATTACTCATGACACAAACGAACGAGAAGAAAAACGGAGATTTTATTGATCTGCTGGAACTGCTGATAAAAAATAAAGAATGGAAAAAAGCCATCAGTATCGGGGAATACTTGGTCACCCTCGACCCGGAAGGATTTTTTGCATACCGGGCAATGGGGTTTGCATCCCTGGAATTGGAAGATTTCGACCAGAGTGAAGAGTATTTCCTTAAGGCCCTGGAATGTGGAGATATGGATCCCAATACTCTCCTGTTGATTGCAAGACTTTATTCATTCCGTGGCGACCTCAAAGGGGAGATCAGCTGGCTTTTGAAAGTCATCGAACGTGATCCCGATAATACACAGGCAGCATTTTCTCTGGCCATTACCTACATGTCCCTCGGAGAAAAGGAGAGAGCAGAAGAGATCTTGCAAGGTATCATTGCGTCTCACCCGGACCATGTTCTCTCCCGGCGTGCCCTGACTGATATCTACCTGTCTGCCCAAGAACTCGATAAAGCAGAAGAGCAATTGCGTCAGGCAGTTAATCTCCAGAATAATGATCCCCAACTGCTCACCGATTTAGCATATGTCCTCAAACGCAAGAGAAAATTTTTAGAAGCCCGGTCACTGCATTTTGAAGCGCTGGAGTTGGACCCCAATAAGTTTGCACACTATTCTGAAATCGGCGACCTCTATATGATGATGGGGGATGCTGATAATGCCCTTTTGTATCTCAGGAAAGCTAACCAGATAGACCCATTCAATTCTTTGGTATCCTATAATCTTGGCCGGGCATATCTGGATTTGAACCGGTTTGAGCAGTCTGAAGGAGCATGCAAAGCAGCTCTCCAGCATGATCCTGAAATGAAATATGGCAGAACCAACCTCGGACTTAACGCAACGTTACACCTTGGATGGGCGTATCTGAATAGCGGGAGACTTAAAGAAGCCGAACAATGTTTCCGGAAAAACTTGCACCTGATGGCACCGACGTACGAAAATCTCGGGCGATCTCTTTTACGACAGGAAAAGTATGAGGAATGCTTGCAATGTTTTCTGCGGGCCGTTGAACTGGAACCCGAAAATGCAATGTACTGGAATCTTGTTGGCAATGCCCACTTGGAGTTAAACCAGTTGGATAAAGCACAAACGATGATGGAAAAAGCGATTGCGCTGGATCCAAAGTATTCTCTTGCCTACCATGATCTTGGATGTATTATCGCAAGGGCGAAAGGACGTGAAAACGAGGCAATGGAATTGTTTAAACATGCAATATCTCTCGATGAATACTGCCCCCTCCCATACTATGAGCTCGCTTGCTATTACGCATTGCAGAATCAGAAAAATACATCCATCAATTTCCTTCGCCAGGCAATTCAACGGGGATTCAAGGATCGGAAGCATGTAGATAACGATCATGATTTCGATGCGTTCAGGAATGACGAAGAATTCCAGAAAATTGTAGCACAAATGAATACGCAAACTCAAGAAGAGTTCTTTGCAGAACTCGGGCTCATCAGGGACGCTCCCTAATCACTGAACCTGATATGCAACAGCACAAAAGAGCCGGGATGATCTCCTTATGACCGATCAACTCCCATCATATCAGCACAATGATTCTTGTGGACTGGCAGCTCCTTGATCGCATAGAACGGGGCTTTATCAAAATTGATCCGTATGATCCCGCACTCGTGCAGCCCAACTCTGTTGATATCCGGCTTGGGAACCATTTTGTCTGGTACAAACCGGGCACAGCTGTGATTGACCCCTATAACCAGAACAGTGTCACTTCCGATGTGGAAGAGGTGCACGCTGACTCGTTTATCCTCAATCCCGGCCAATTCATTCTCGCAGAAACACATGAGTGCATAGAATTACCGGACAACATCGTTGCAACCATAGAAGGAAAATCAAGCATTGCCCGACTCGGTATCACTCTCCACCAGACCGGTGGTTGGATCGATGCCGGGTTCAGGGGCACGATCACGCTTGAGATGGCAAACGTGAATGCCCGCCCGGTAAAAATCTACGCAGGCATGCCGATCGGCCAGCTCGTCTTTTACACAACCGAGCGGGCAGAGAAACCCTACTTTAAGAAAGGCGATGCAAAATATCTCGACCAGCGGCAGGCAACACTGTCACGATACCATGCAAATAAGAAAAATTCCTGATCTGCTGATGCAAAAGGGATACATTAAAACCACACCAATTATGATTTTTCCGGGTTAAGCACTATATATCATAAAAACCCATTTTATACGGATTATCATACCAGAACGGAGATGAAATAATGCGACTTCTTCTCATTCATTCAGATTACATAGAATACGAAGCTAAAAAGAAAACGAAGTTAGCGGAGGAGTGCACGGTTCTTTCCGACAGGGAAGAAGAAGCACTCACCGTTTTCTGCGCAGTAGAATCGATCGATGAAGAAGACCTTGAAGGCGTTGTCCTTCAGGCGATTGCTGAAGTAAAAAAGACGGCGGGCCAGGTCAACGTAACAAAGATTGTTGTCTACCCGTATGCCCACCTCTCAAGTGATCTCTCCTCACCGGAAACTGCCGTTACCGTCTTAAAGGCACTCAAAGCAGGTCTTGAAACCGAAGGCTTTGCCGTCAAGCGTGCACCCTTCGGCTGGTACAAATCCTTCAAACTTTCCTGCAAGGGCCACCCGCTCTCCGAGCTTTCAAAGACGATTGTTCCTGGGGAGATAACGGTCAAGAAAGAGAAGGCAGAGGTCACCCACGACTGGTTCGTCCTCACCCCGGACGGGAAGCAGCACGACTACAAGGAGTACCTCAACGACACGCCCTTTGGCTGCATGGTCAAAAAGGAACTCGGGGTTGCAGTTCCGGTCGGCGGCGACCCGGCCCATGTGGACCTGATGCGCGGAAAAGAACTCGTGGACTACGAGCCCGCGAGCGATGTCGGCTGCCTCCGCTGGCTGCCCAAAGGCAAGATCGTCCGCGACCTGCTTGCCGATTACGTGCTCCGCCTCGTGCTGGACTACGGAGGCTCACCGGTCGAGACCCCGGTCATGTACGATCTTGGCGACAAGGCCATCTGGGAGCACGCAGCAAAGTTTGGCGAGCGCCAGTACCGCTTCAAGTCCAACAACCGGGATATGATGCTCAGGTTCGCGGCCTGTTTTGGCATGTTCTCGATCATGCGTGACATGCACATCTCGCCCAACCACCTCCCGATGAAGATGTACGAGCTCTCCACCTACTCCTTCCGCCACGAGCAGAAGGGAGAAGTCATCGGCTTAAAGCGCCTTCGGTGCTTCACGATGCCCGACATGCACTCGCTCTGCCTTGACATGCCGCAGGCGCTCAAGTGCTTTGAAGAGCAGCTTGCCATGGGATGGCAGACCGGCAGGGACTTCGAGACAGAGCTCGTTGCCGCGTTCAGGTGCACAAAGGACTTCTACGCAGAGCACGAGGCCTGGGTCAAGAAGATCGTAAAGGAATCCAACTGCCCTATGCTCATCGAGATCCTCTCCGACCGTGTCCACTACTGGGTGGCAAAGATCGACCTCGCCGCAATCGACGGCCAGAAGCGCCCTATCGAGAACCCGACCGTCCAGATCGATGTCGAGTCCTCGACCCGGTTTGCCATCAAGTACCACAAGGAAGACGGCACTGTTGTCCACCCGCCCATCCTTCACTGTTCCCCCACGGGCAGTGTTGAGCGCGTGATCTGTGCAATCCTTGAAAACATCTCCACCCAGCAGGTTCCCTCCCTCCCCACGTGGCTCTCGCCAACGCAGGTCCGGGTCGTGCCGGTGACGGAAAAGCACATCGCGTTTGCTGAAGAACTGGTAAAAACGATCAACGCCGCACAGGTCCGGTGCGACATTGATGACCGAAACGAGACAATGGGCAAGAAAGTCCGCGAAGCGGGCATGGACTGGGTGCCCTATGTGATCGTTGTCGGTGATGAGGAGATCGCATCGAAGAAACTGACCGTAACTATAAGGAAGAAATCGCAACCCAACAAGCCGTTTAAAGAGCAACTTTCTGTCGATGAACTCATCTCAGCAGTGCACAATGATACAAAAGGTATGCCGTTCCGTCCGCTCTATACACCGCGCAAATTATCGTTAAAGGCCCGGTATATCTAATTTTTTTTCAGACGTATCACTTGTCGTAACACATTTTTAACAGATCAGGATACGCTGTTCATTCCCCATAACAAAAATTTACACGTCACTGGTCTTCACTGCCAATGACCGGGTTTTGGGGAGGTGGATGGTAAAGGTGCTCCCCAGGTTCACGATACTGTCAACGCTGATGTAACCGCCGTGCATCTGGATGTATTTTTTTGCAATGGATAACGAGAGCCCGATGCGATCATATTTCCTGCCGGCATTGCCGGTACTGCCGGAAACCGGTAACGGGAACGGTTCAAAGATCTCATCGAGCTGGGTGTTCGTGATGCCAATACCATTGTCCTGAATCGCAATCCTGTGCATCTTGTCTGAAGTACCTGACTGGTACGAGATTCGTATCTTTCTTGGAGGTTTAGAATAGTTGACCGCATTGGAGAGCATCGACTCAATCACTGTCGATATCTTACCGGCATCCGCTTCGAACGTGATATTTATGGGGATGTCAACAGTCAGGTTGGCTTTTGTTGCATATCCTCCTGCATCGATGATCGAATGAACCATTTTCTCCGGAGAAAAGACTGAGTAGTTCAGCGGGATCTTGCCTGCATCGAGTACCGAAAGCTCAAGCATCTGGTTGATGATCTGGCGTTCGTGATCAACACTTTTCGCACAGCGGTCAAGGATAACTCTGGTCTCATCGGTGACACCATACGCTTGCGGATCTCCTGTAAGGAGATTTAAATATCCCATTATCGGCTGAAGGGGGGTACGCAACTCATCAGCAACTGTGCGGATCATCCCGCGACTTCGTTCACTATCCTGCTCTATGCGTTCTTTGAGTTGTGCTTTTTCTGTGATATCAACGAGATTGATCAACAGGGATGTCTCGCCTTTCTGCTGAATGGGGGAGAAGAATGCAGCTGCCAGCCGGATCTCACCGTTTTTGGAGAGAAACCGGTACTCCATCTTGTCAGTCTTCCCATCCGGATTCCCGAAATGTGCCGGGATATTGAGAAAGTCTGCCTTGTCATCTTCGTGAATGAGCAGGATCAGATTTTTACCTGCAAGTTCATCAGCATCGTAACCGGAAAAGGTTTGAAACGCGGGATTGGTGTAGACAATCTTCTGATCATGGGTTATGAGGATACAGGTTGGAGATCCCTCGGTTACCTGCTGGTAACGGGTATAATTTTCTTCTGCAGCCTGCTCAGCGCTCCTGCGCTTGTTGATATCGATCACCGAGCAGCTCACCAGATTGTCACTCACCCGTCGCCATGAGAGATTTACCCAGAGCGGTTCTTTGTCCTTACCAACGAACTGGGTTTCAAAATTATTCACATCCTCGCTCGAACCTAAGTATTCAAAGAATTTGCGCTGATCTTCTTTTAAGAGAAATAACCGTGGAAAAGTCATGTCTAAAAATTCTTCTGGCGTGTAACCCAGCATCTGCGACAGGTAATTATTGGTCATACGGATTGCAAAGCTGTTCTGGTCAAACAGGACAATTCCAAGAAGTGAAGTCTCAAAGATGCTCCGGTAGCGTGCTTCGCTCCGGTTCACTTTTTCGGTGAAATGGGCAACAACTGCAGTAATACAGATGAAAAGAACTGCCTGTCCGGTGGCATAGATCAAAAGACCGGTATCAGGGAACAGGTGAATATATGCCAGTATCTCGTAGGCTACAGAACAAAAACCGGCCAGGAATAAACCCCATCTCGGGTAGAAATACGTTGCATAGAGCAGGGGAAAGAAGAAAAGCTGGGCAGAGATAGTTACAATGTTTTCCTTAAGAGAGACAACGGTGATAGCAATACAGCAGATGGTTAAGGATACTATGACAATCAGTCGTACAAGGTCAGTATGTGAAATATTGATTCGGGAGAGATGAACATACCGATCCATGGATATTTCCGTTGTTGATTGTATGAGAAGATAAAGGTTCTATGCATGTATGAAACAAAACTACCAGTACCGTATGTGATCCTCCCGGTGCCAATCGATATTTCCATCCACCTTTAACAAATTATAAGGGGATGCTTTCCCTCACATGAAAAATAAGGAGTGGAAAACTGTGCACTTTGCACTTTGGATTTATGTGCAGAGCGGGGAGAGTTTTTCTATCACGCGCTCCACTTGCATGACGGACGTGCCTATATAAGTGTCCGGGTTGAGGAGTGCAGCGATATCGCTCTTCGAACAGTACCGCACAATTTCAGGGTCAGCTCCCAGCACATCAGCAAGCGGCCGGTTCTCGGCCAGCGCCTGCATACTCGCCATCCGAACCCGCTCGTGGGAATCCTGGCGGTTCATGCCTTTTTTTGTCAGCTCGATCATGACCGATTCAGCCATGTTAATCCCGTGGAGGAAGCCAAGGTTCCGACGGATTGCGGCGCGGTTAATTACAAGACCGTCGAGCACATTTGCCATCAGCCTCAGGCAGTGATCGGTGAGGATCGATGCTTCCGGGAATAATATCCGCTCGCAGGAAGAGTTGGTGAGATCGCGCTCGTCCCAGAGGGTGTTGTTCTGGAGAGCGGGTTCCACTGCGGACCGGATAATGCGGGCAAGACCGCAGACCTGCTCTGATTTGATAGGGTTTCTTTTGTGCGGCATGGTAGAGGAGCCTACCTGGTTTTTACCAAACGCTTCCTCAACTTCTCCGATCTCGGTGCGCTGGAGCGAGCGGACCTCGATGCCGATCTTGTCAAGCGTGGTTGCAACACCAGCGCAGAACATGAAATATTCCGCGTACCGGTCGCGGGAGATCACCTGGTTTGAGACATCCACCGAACTCATGCCAAGGTACTCCATCATGGTTGCCTGCACTTCAACCCCTTTTGGCCCAAGGGCAGCCTGTGTACCGACCGCACCGGTCATCTGTCCGACGACAACCCTTGGACGCATCTGTTCGAGACGCCCTATATGCCGTCCGATCTCGCTTGCCCAGATAGCAAACCGGAGACCATAGGTAGTAGGAACACCGTGCTGGCCATGCGTTCTGCCGATGCAGACCAGAGACTTTGTCTCATCAGATCGTTTGAGGAGGATCCTCAACAGCTGGCGAAGTTTCTGGTCGATCAGGTCAAGCGTCTGTTTCAGCTGGAGCCCGGTTGCGGTATCGAGGATGTCGTTGCTCGTTGCACCGTAGTGCACCCATCGCCCGGAATCTCCGGTCACTTCCGAGATCGCTTTTACGATTGCCATCATGTCATGGCTGATCTCAAGCTCGATTGCCTTTGCACGTTCGAGCGAGGCATTGTGAGCTTTCTCGCTGATCTCGACTGCCGCTGTTGCCGGGATCATGCCATGGTGAGCCTCAGCCTTTGCCAGCGCGACTTCGGCGGCGACTACACAGGAGAACCGGTTCTTCTCACTCCAGACGGCACGCATCTCTTTTGTGCCGTAGCGCTCCTCGATGGGGTGGACTGCCATGGGTAGAAATGGGTTGTACAGGAATATAAGGGATGAGGGGTGTAGATACCCTGGTTCTGCAGCAAATACCGACTATTTATTATTGACCTGTTCCTCAATACTCTGACATGGATGTTCTTGCGGGCATCATCGTACTTCTTATAGCGGCAAAAATCCTGGGGGAACTGGTTGAATATACTGGTTATCCGTCGCTGATAGGTGAGATCATCGCAGGCATCATTCTTGGGCCGACCGTACTTAACATCGTTGAAGTGACACCCGTTATCCAGTTTTTTTCTACAATCGGGGTGATACTTCTCCTTTTCATCACGGGGGTAGAGATCAATCAGAAAATATTCCGCTCAGCCCGCAACCGTATGATTGTTACGGGATTATGTGCAGCTGCAATACCCTTCATCATAGGATATGTACTCGGCACCGTTCTCTCCTTATCAGCTGATGAAGCGCTCTTTCTGGCTGTTGTCTTTATGCTCACGTCAATCGGCATTTCCGTCCGTACCCTCATTGAGGAACGTCAGCTGAACACGGACTTTGGTATGACCATTGTTGGGGGAGCGGTTGTCTGTGCAGTCAGTGGTATCATTCTCTTTGGAATCCTCTCATCCATCAAAGCTGAAGGGATCCTGACCCAGGCATCGATCCTCCGTCCACTCCTTGTGGCAGTCTTCTTCATTCTTGTCATTACGACGATTGGGAAAAAAGTATTCCAGTTCATCTACATCCGTGTGCAGCTCCTGCACAACCATGCCCTGACGTATGCGGTTGCGTTCCTTATCGCCTGCACATCGGCCTTCTTCTCCCAGCTTCTGGGGCTCACAGTGGTTGTCGGCGCATTCTTTGCAGGAATCACCCTAAACAAAAGTGTCCATGAGGACCATGATATTCATGAAAGCTTCCATAACATGGCATTTGGGATCTTCATCACCGTCTTCTTTGCATCCGTCGGTCTTATCATGAAAATTCCAATAGCAGAACTCTTCTCCCCATTTATCCTGATTGTGATCATTATCGCGATAGGTGCAAAGATTATAGGTGGATTCATCGGCTCTTACCTGTTCTTAAAAGACAGACGCCTTGCATTCCTTGTCGGACTTGGTATGATCCCCCGGGGAGATTTAACACTTGCACTAGCCCAGTCGGCCATCATTGCCGGCATCATATCGCAGCAGATCTACACTGCAACGGTCCTTATCGTGATCGTGACCGTGCTTGTAACACCGTTCTTTTTAAAGATCATACTGAACTCAATAAAAAAAGACGTGCCTACAGCCCCCGTCAGTGAGGCAGGGAGCGATTAAGGTACGCAATGATATCGGCCAGTTCAATGCACCCGACTGCGATGTTCTTCTCGTTCAGGAGAATTACTGATGACGAATGACCATGTTCCATTGCCTGTAGAGCATCACAAATTTTTGCATCTTCTGGAACCGTGAGTGGTTCATCTGACATGAGGTCACGCGCATTCTGTGCGGTACTTTTTAAGAACCGGTCCAGCTCCGATATCATGTGCCTGCCTCCAAGCCCTCCGCCCGGGGTGAGTGCAGAGATGATGTCCATGGAAGTTATCACACCTGCGAGGGTTCCATCAGAATCAACCACAATTACGGGATGATTACTGTGGGAGAACTGTTCAAGTACACGAAAGATTGGGGTCTCGGGATGAACCGGGAGAGGGCATCGGGTCATAACCGCTGTAACGGGTTCCTGAAGGATTTTCTCTATTGTTTTTTCCACCATATCCATCCCATTTCATGCGTATTAGGGCACAGGAAGTCATAACGGTATCGGAACGAGTGGATGTCCGGCTCTATGTCATGCGGACCTAAAAACCTGTCACCTTCGCCCCGCACCCCCACACCCATAAAACCCACCAGCGCCAATACGTGTACCAATGGACAGCATCGATACCTATTTCCCTTACAGCGAATACCGGCCGGGCCAGCGCCATATGCTCGAAGTTGCAGCGCAGGTTGCCCGCGATGGGGGAATTGTCATGATCGATGCCCCCACCGGTAGCGGGAAGTCAAGCGTTGTTGCCTCGCTATTAGCCGAGCGAAAGAAAAAAAAGATCGTGATTGCGGTTCGCACGGTCAGCCAGCTCACCACGTTCATCCGCGAACTCGAACTGGTAAAAAAGAAACAGCCGCAGATAAAGACCGTGTACCTGGTCGGCAAGAAGAGCATGTGTCCTCTTGGCGGCGAGGGTGATATTTACCGCAAATGCGAAGGGGTCAAGGCATTTTCCACCTCGCTCATGCGGGATCGTGCAGATAAAGGAGCACTCGTCCCGGCAAAAGACCCGTTCATCATCCAGCAGATCCGTAAGCAGGACAAGGAACACCCGCTACTCTGCCCATATTTTATCGCGAGCAAAATGTTTGTGCCCGCTGAGACTATGGGAGTCAAGATGGTCGCCTCAACCGAACTCCGGGCAAAAGCCGACCGGGTGATCGCACACTCTGTGCCCCCCCGGGAACTCACGGAATTCTCCGGTGCCTGCTGCCCGTACGAGCTGATGATGCAGGCTGCCCGGAACACCGATGTGGTGATCCTCAACTACCATCATCTCTTTAACCGCGACATCCGTGAGCAGCTCTATGCCAATCTCGGGGTCGAACCCCAGGATGTCCTGCTGCTTATAGACGAAGCGCATAACTGCGGCGATGTGATCACCGGCATCGAGAGTGTGACTTTGGAGGAGTACGACCTCGAACAGGCATCCCGCGAACTCTCCGGTATGCGAAAACGGCACAAAGGAGCAGAGGCAGTCCAGCATGTGCTGCCCCGGCTCACCGAATTCATACGGGGTCTTGCCAATTCTGTAGAAGTTGAAGACTGGTTTGATCCGGCAATCTTTGACCGGATGATTGTCCGGGAATCCCTGTATAAAGAGATGGATGAGATTGTAGATGACCTAATGGGCCTCTCAGAAACGATGAGGGAGAAGAACATAAAAGAAGGGGTATTCCGGGAAACCGCAATCGAACGGCTGACAGAATTTTTAGTCCGGCTCTCGCATTCCTCAACAGACCCTGCCTACCTTACCGTATACCGGAGAACGGAAACCGGGATCACGTTAGAAGTGCGCAACATCGATCCTGCCGCATCGCTCTCGGAAGTCTGCGGATCCCATTCCTGCTGTGTCCTGATTTCGGGTACACTATCTCCTGTTGAGAGTTTCCGCCACTACTATTTCGGTGACGCAAAGGTGACTACGCTCTCGCTTCCCAATGCATTTCCAAAAGAGAACCGTCTGATCGCATGCGCAAATGACATCACCACTGCATTTTCCATGCGGCAGAACAAGGACAATACCAACCGGGTCTGTGATTACATCAAAGCCTTCAGTGCGCTCAAGGGAAACAGGGCCTGCTATTTTCCCAGTTACCAGATCCTGGAATCGTTTGCCAGCCTCACGGTGCCACACATGCGGGGAAGAAAGACTTACATCGAACCCCGCGATGCCGCAAATGCAAGTGCAGCCTTAAATGAATTCCTCTCATTGCCCACCCGCGGCGAATCCGGAGTAATGTTTGCAGTATGTGGAGGAAAATGGAGCGAGGGTCTTGACTACCGAGGAGAGATGTTAAAAGGTGCGATGGTGATCGGTCTCCCGCTTGCCCCGTTCAACCGGGTCAGGAAGATGACAATAGAATATTTCCGGCACAAGTTTGGTGAAGAAGGAGAGTTCATCTGCTATACCCTGCCTGCCGTCAACCGCTCCCTGCAGGCATTGGGAAGGGTGCTGCGCACACCCGAAGATCGCGGTGTGCTGGTGCTGGGCGAAAAACGGTTTTTGGAAAGAAGAGTACGAAACGCACTTCCCGGCTGGATCAAAGAAGAGATGATCGAATGTGATGTCACGCGATTCCGTGAGCTGATCGGGAAATGGAAGTCGTAAGCGGTTCGTGCCGGTTCGGGCTCTGGTATGTCCATGTCAGGTGGAATGATACCACAGTGCAACGAGTACGTTTTTCTACAACCGGACTTGCCGGAGAAGTCCCCCCGATAATCAGGAAATACTGTGCGGGACAACCGGTCGACTGTTCAGCACTTGACAGCTTTGCGCTCAATGAAGAGTCCATGTACAGCCGGATTTACCGGGCTGTGCGGGATGTGTCTTATGGAACAACTGCAACGTATGGTGAGATTGCAGAAAAGGTTGGCACTTCGCCAAGAGTGGTGGGTCAGGCAATGGCCTGCAACCCGACACCGCTGGTCATCCCCTGTCATCGTATTGTAGCTGCGCATGGCATAGGAGGATTCACCCCGTCAGTTGAGATCAAGGAAGCCCTTCTGGCAATGGAGAAGAAAGGCCTGCACAAATTACAATTGGGAAAAAATCCAATGTAATTGATAACGAGCAATTATCACATATGGAGAGCCGGTCTTTGAGGTCAGCAGTTATCCTTGTCGGGGGAGAGGCAAGACGCGCCAACGGTCAGGAGAAGTATTTTTTCACCTACGAGGGAAAGACCTTCATCGATCGGCTGATTGAATCCCTTGCGCTGGTGGTTGACGAGATTATTCTTGTAGCCCGGGATCCAGAGCAATGCAAGCGTTTCAGCGCGATCAAGGGGGTCCGGTGCATAACAGACATCCGTCCGGGAACAGGACCTATCGGAGGACTCCATGCCGGAACCCTTGCAGCACACGGGGATCTAATTTTTGTATCCGCATGCGATATGCCGTGTGTTGATCCACAGGTCATCGCCCATTTGTTCAACCGGATCGATAATTACGATGCCGCCATTCCCCGCTGGAACCCGGAGATGCTCGAACCCCTGCATGCAGTGTACCGGAGAACGGCACTGATCACGTATCTGGATGATCATGCTTCCCTCTCCCTGCGTACCATGGTCAGGGGGTTGAACACACTCTATGTGCCAATCGAAGAAATCCGCGCCATTGACCATGAACTTACAACATTTACTAACATCAACAAGATTGAAGATCTGGAACGGATTAACAGAATCCGGAAATAAGATCGGTGCTGTTTTTCAAAAGAAAAAAGATGGCAATTTCTCGTGTATGAACTTCAACAGTGCTCAGATCTTCTTTTTCCTGCCGCTTGCATCCCGCATATAATTCCCAAACTCACTTTTTATGAGTTTATCCCCGGAAAAGACCGGTCCGTCCCGGCATACCCTGAGCCCGGATGGATCCACGCAGCACGAACCACAGACGCCGACACCGCACTTCATGTACCTGTGGAGGGAGAACTCGGTTTTATGTGCAATCCCTTTCTCATCAACTTTCGACAGCACAGATCGCATCATCACTTCCGGGCCACATACAGCTATCCGGTCGTACGCCCCAAGGTTGAGATCGTCCATGAGTGCAGTCACAAAGCCTTTCAAGCCGAGCGAGCCGTCATCGGTTGCAATCAGCACATCCGTGCACTCATCCAGCTGATCGACAAAGAGCAGTTCAGTCTCATTCCTTGCGCCAAGAAGCATGGTCATGACACAATCAGCCCGGGCAAGAGGCAGGAGCGGGGCAGCACCAACACCCCCGGCAATTGCCAGCATCTTCTCTCCTTTGGTGAACCCGTTTCCAAACGGGCCACGTATCCCCAGTTTTGCACCAGGGCTAATATCGAAAAGCGCACTCGTGGCATCGCCAACTTTCTGGACCGTGATACTGTTCTCTGACGACAAGGCCATCGGGATCTCATCCACGCCCGGCACCCAGACCATCACGAACTGTCCGGGAACATGAGGAAAAGATTCCTCGAATACGAAAGTCCGGATAGCGGGTGTCTCCTTTTTCACACGGGCGATCGTGACCGGCACAGGAACCTGTTCTTTCCGGTCACTCATGGGCGCACCCCACAATCTCTTCAACGTCAATCCCGTTCTTTGAATACAATTCCTTTGCGATCGTTTCAAAGATGTTTACATCATCATGAACCGCACTGCCGATCTCAACAGCCTGAGCTCCTGCCATCATCATCTCGATCACGTTGTCAGCAGTCGTAATCCCTCCACAACCGATGATGGGAATTTTACAAGACGCATAGAGTTCGTACACGCACCGGACTGCAACAGGAAAGATTGCACTGCCGGAAAGTCCGCCGAACCGGTTCCCCAGAACCGGGCGCTTTAAGCCAGTCGAGATGCGCATTGCTTTTAAGGTGTTGATCGCAACGATCGCACGTGCCCCTCCCCGTTCTGCTGCTCTTCCAATCGCTGTAATGTCGGTCACATTCGGGGTAAGTTTCACCCATGTCGGAACACCGGTCCGGCTCACTGCGCGGGTACAGGATTCCACAAGGGCCGGGTCGCTTCCTAGAGCAGCACCATATCCTTCGGCATGCGGGCAGGAGAGATTCAGTTCAAACCCGGATACTTTTCCGGAGAACCAGCTGGCAACCGTTGCAAATTCCTCGGGAGATCCCCCAAATATGCTTGCAATCACCGGTTGTTTTGCAAGGGGCCCTAGTTCTTCGATAAAATCCTGCGACGGATTGGGAAGACCCATTGCATTTAAGAGCCCGTCTCCCAGTACCACGAGGCAGGGTCCCGCATGACCCTCCTTGGGAACAGGGCCGATTGATTTGGTCACAACGCCGCCAGCACCCAAAGAGAGCATCCGCGCAAGCGATGTGCCGGTCGTTCCCAGTACTCCGGCAGCGAGTAAGAGGTGATTATTGAAGCTGACCCCCCCCACATTTACCGGTCCGGGTTTGATCGTAACCATTGATCAGGAAATGGTTGTTAATTTAATATTAGCATACCCATATTGTTACCAGATGGCGCGCCTTGCTGTAGTGGGAGTTGGCAGGATTGGTGGCGAGGTCGCGTACCTCGCATCCTCATTAGGGATTGCCGACGAATTGGTTCTCTATGACAGCGCTCCAGAACTGTTAAAAGCGCAGGTACTTGATCTACGGCATACGGGGCTTGCAACAGATATCAGCACCGATAAAAAAGCAATTCATGATGCAGATATCTGCATCTTTTCTGCGGGTCTTCCCAGAAATCCCTCAGTAAAAACACGCGCTGACCTGCTCAAGGTCAATGCTGCCGCAGTCAACGAATGCGCTGACCTTCTCAAAGGATTCGAGGGTATTGTGATCACTGTCACAAACCCTATGGATGCCAACAATTACCTGCTCTGCGCCAGAACGGAAATACCGAGGGAACGGTGCATAGGATTTGGTGGCCAGCTCGACAGCGCACGGTTCGCGCTCTCCCTCAGTAACCGTGGAATTACCGGGTTTTCCTTTGTGTTAGGAGAGCATGGCGAGCACCAGGTACCCCTATTCTCTACGCTCTCACGCGAGATCCCCATTCCCGTGCGAGAGGAGATCCTCACTGAACTACGGGGTGCAAGTATGGACGTGATCAAAGGTAAGGGCGGGACAGTCTTTGGCCCGGCCCTGCATATCGTTAATCTCGCCCGGATGGTGCTGTCAGATGCCCGCGAACTGGTGATCTGCTCATCGGTGCTTGAAGGAGAATATGGGATTTCCGGCTGTTCGCTGGGTGTGCCTGTCAGGATTGGAAAAGACGGGATATTGTCAATCGAGGAATGGCCACTCGACAGCTGGGAGCAGGAAAAGATGAATAAGGCAGGAACATTTGTTACAGAACTCTGCCGGAAGGCGATCTCCTGATATGGCATCAGAGCCCCTGCGTACCGATACCGGCATAAATTCCCCGTGTACCCTCGATCATTTTTCCGGGATCCGCCTTGCGATCAACCAGGTAGAGTACAGCCGGGCACCGGATGGCCCCATCATCCACATATTCGGGCGCAATGCACAGGGAAAAGCAGTCCGGCTCGATGTGACCGGGTTCAGACCGTATTTTTACATACCCGCAGATCAGGCAACAGGAACTGCACCTCCGTCACAGGCCACGGTAGAGAATGGGACAGAATACCTATCAATCCGGAATGAACCTCTGCGAAGGATGTATGTCCAGCAACCGGGCGATGTGCGGGAGGTGCGCGAACGATATCGTCACTTTGAAGCAGATATCCCGTTTGCTACCCGGTTCATGATCGACTGTGGATTGACCGGAGGGGTATCAGCCCCCGAAACAACTGCCGATTACCACGATCTTTCTCCTGCAACGGTGGATGCACCAGCCCGTTCCTGTATTATCGATATCGAATGCGAAGACGAGCGGGGATTTCCTGATTCCCAGCGGGATGCAATTGTCTGCATCACCTGCTACGATTCGTTTGACAACGACTATACCACGTTCCTTTTCCGTAAAGATGGTGAGTCCAAAGAAATTACGGCTAAAGTGGCGGAAGGAGGGCTTGCCAACGGGTGTTTCTGTAAAGACACTCACACGATCTCTACCTACACCGATGAAGTATCGATGCTCCGGGCGTTCTCTGCGTATATCGTTTCACGGGATCCGGATGTGCTCTCCGGCTGGAACTTTGTAGAGTTCGATATGCCGTATATTGCCGGCAGGATGGAGAAACTCGGGCTCTCGGCCACCCATCTCGCCCGCCTGCCGGGCCAGACTGAGAGAAACGCCCTGAGAGGGCGGGCGCTCTTCGATCTCCTGATGGGATACAAAAAGATGCACCTCACCCAGAAGGAATCGTACCGGCTCGATGCGGTGGCTCTTGATGAAGTCGGCGAGCACAAGGTACGTTATACCGGCACGATATCGGATCTCTGGAGAGATCAGCCTGCCATTCTTGTAGAGTACAACTTCAAGGATGTGGAACTCTGCGTTGCTATCAATAAGAAGAACAATATCATCGAGTTCTACCGCGAGATCGCCCGCTATGTTGGCTGCCCGCTCGACAGGACGCTGAACTCATCGAGCGTGATTGATGTCTACATTTTAAGAAAGGCATCCGGAAAATATGTGCTCCCCTCCAAAGGGTTTGCCAATGCAGAGGAGTTCGAGGGGGCGACTGTTTTTGAGCCGAGCAGGGGGGTGAGAGAGAACGTAGTCGTGCTCGATTTAAAATCGCTCTATCCTATGGCGATGATGACGATCAACGCATCCATGGAGACAAAAGATCCCGCCGGCGAACTGGTAGCCCCCAACGGGATCCGGTTCAAAAAGCAGCCGGACGGGCTGACAAGGAGCATCATATCCGAACTGTTGAAAGAACGTGACGATAAAAAAGCGCTGCGCAACAAGTATGAATTCGGATCCCCGAATTACATTCTCTACGACATGCAGCAGAACGTGCTCAAGGTGATCATGAACACGTACTACGGGGTCTCTGGCTATAACCGCTTCCGGCTTTTCGATCGCGAGATCGGTTCAGCAGTCACATCAGTAGGCCGGGCCATCATCGAGCACACCCGGCGCGTGATCGAACAGCAGGGCTACACCGTCATCTATGGTGACACCGATTCGTGCATGGTACACCTGCCACCGGGTCTTGACCGGAATGCGACGATTGCAACGGCACGGGAAATCGAAAAACGCCTCAATGAGAGTTACCAGGAATTTGCCCACAAGGAACTGAATGCTGATGTCCACTATTTCTCAATTAAGTTTGAGAAGATCTATGAACGTTTCTTCCAGGCCGGTAAAAAGAAGCGGTATGCGGGACACCTTGTCTGGAAAGAGGGAAAAGACGTTGATGAAGTGGACATTGTGGGTTTTGAGATCAAAAGAAGCGATACACCGCAGATCACCAAAGTCGTACAGCAACGGGTGATGGAGATGATCCTTAAAGGAGAGGAGTATGCAGGGATCAAGGCGTTCCTCTCTGCTGTGATCACAAAGTACCGGGCGGGAAAATATACTCTTGACGAGATCGGTATTCCCGGCGGTATCGGCAAATCCCTTGATGATTACGGAACCGATGATGTGCAGGTGCGGGGGGCAAAATATGCCAACTTGCATCTCCATACCGAGTTTGGCAAGGGGAGCAAACCCAAGCGGATCTATATCCGGACCGTGACTTCTAAATACCCAAAGACGGATGTGCTCTGCTTCGAATACGGGGACCAGGTGCCACCCGAGTTTGTTGTTGACCTGGAACTGATGCTGGACAAGACCATTGAACAGCCCATTTCACGGATAATTGAGGCGCTCGGCTGGAGCTGGGATGATGTCGATCCCTCGCGGACAACCCTTTCCCAATGGGGAATTGGCTGACTCAATACCGCGATGCGCAGCTACCGTGTCAGGGTTTCTTATCCAACAGCCGGTCGGCTTCTTTAATCACGTTCGTTTTTCTCAACTCGTGTTTTGTGAGCGTTCGCTGTATGAGCGTATCATAGACAAAAGGCATATCTGACTGGAGCTGTTTTACACCCTCTTCCGTGAGACCCCCCGGTTTTGCTACACGGTTTAAGATCGTCTCCATAGTATACCCTTGTTCATCGAGCAGCCGGGCGGTGCCGGAGAGTGTGGGGATAACCAGTGCACGGGCTTGTTCCGGGGAGAGAGTGCTGTGCCGGGTTGCAGCCCGGGCAAATTCCTCGAACAGGACTGCTATCAGGGCCGGACCGCAGCTGGTGAGGTCTGTTGCAACCTCAAAATTCTCCTCATCGATAACCACAACCTTCCCAAATGCGCAAAAGAGATTTTCAATCTCCTGTGCAGCTTTATTTGTGACTGCGGTATTGTGACAGAACAGGGTGACTCCTGAACTCATTTCTCCGGTAATGCTTGGGACAATCCGGGTGACCATCCCCGGGAAAAAACGGGTAATCTGCTCTATCGGAAGGCATGCGGCGATGGATACAAGATGGGTATCCACATGCAGATCTCCGGCAATCTCTGAAAGGACGTGGACCGTATCCAGAGGAGAGGTGCAAAGGAGTACACGGTTACATTTCCGGGCAAGGGCACGGTTGCTTTCGGCAACCTGTACAGACGGGTATTTATCGAGAAGTGTGGTGAGTACTGCGGGATTTCGGGTGCTGATGCTTACATTTTGAGGCTGAAGGCATTTTTTATCCAACAGACCTTGTACGATCATGCTTCCCATGCTGCCGTAACCAATGAAACCGGTTTTTATATTCATACCCCACAACCCATTCCGGATCCTTGGTGTCACGATCAGGTAAATTCTCCCTTTTTAATGCAGTGCCACACTATTGCTTTATACTCATACATTCAAGAGGGAGACGCAAGGGATCCAAAAAACGGATCCACACTGAGTAACAAAGGCAAAAACAGGGTAAATACAAAATTTATTAATAACGGTTGATCCAAATCGGATTCATATCTCTCAAATAAAAAAAACAGCCAGCCACAGACAGGTACGAGATGAGCACCAGGGACAGGAAAACAAATGACGGTTAAAAATATTTTTATTGAAGGTGAGGAGAGTTTTGGTAATCTCTGGCTTTTTATTATTGTCAATACAACGATTCTTGCCCTCCTGATAAATATCCTGGGCCTTTATTATGGTTCCAATGATGTCGCCCCGTTCCTGCTCTATATTCCGGTAGTCATCGCCGCGTACTGGTACCCGAACCGGGGTCCGCTCTTTGCTTTGATCATCTCCCTTGCGTACATAGGAATGGTATACTATTTCACTCGTGGCGCAATGGGAGAACTGATCGCTTCGACCATCAAATGCTATGTTCTCATTGGCGTGTCGGTTGTTGTATCGAGTCTTGCAACCCACATGCGGAAGAACGAGGTGAAGTATCGCGGGATCTTCAACCACTCTGAAGCGGGGATAGGTCTTATTAACAGCTCAGATCTTTCGATCATCGAAGTGAACAAGCGGTTTGCAGAGATGCTTGGGTATACGAGGGAAGAACTCACCACGATCTCATTTACTGACCTATGGATGGATCCCACAACAAAAGACACGTTTTTCAACCATCTCAATGTTCATGAAAATGTTGAGAGCCTTGAGACCCGGTTCAAGTCGCGCATTGATGGCGAGCGGTGGGTGCTTATCTCTGCCGGAAAACTTGCAGACAAAGAGTTTGTCTGTACCATTGTTGATATCACGGACAGTAAAAAAGTTAAAGAGGCATTGCTCATCAAGGATCATGCCATCAGCTCATCCATCAACGCCATTGCGATTCTTGATCTTGATTTCAATATCACCTACGTAAACCAGTCACTCCTGAAAATGATGGTGTGCGATGGAGAGCAGGATTTGTTGAAAAAGAACTCTTGCAAACTCTTCGATTCAGAGCAGGTTTTTGACGAGATCCGTGAGAGGCTGCCAAAAAAAGGCAGTTGGTTTGGCGAGATTATACTGAGAAAATATAACAAGTCACCCTTCTTTGTCCTCATCTCGATGAATATGGTAAAAGATGAGACCGGAAAACCGATCTGCATCATGGCGTCGTTCATCGATATCTCCGATCGCAAGCAGATGGAAATGGAAAAGCAAAAAGCGCTTGAACAGATCGAGCAGAACATCGAACAATTCGCCATTCTCGGGGACCATATCAGGAACCCGCTGGCCGTTATCATGGGCCTTTCGAGCCTCGCACCCGGGGAGATCTCCGATAAGATCATTTTACAGGCACGAGAGATTGACCGTATTGTCATGCAGCTGGACAAGGGCTGGATCGAATCCGAAAAAGTGCGTGATTTTATCAAGCGCTATTACATGGTTGGCACTGCCGATATGGAGCATCACAAAGAAGAAAAAAAGAAGTATCACCCCCCATAAGTATCTCGATTTTTCCCGGGTTTTGTTAAGCGATTAATTGTGCGGGTTCTTTCCGGCTTCTTTCAACCGCTCATTGAGTTTTTTTATCTGGTCGCGCAATGCAATCGCCCGCTCGAAGTCAAGACTGTCGGCTGCATCCCTCATCTGTTTTTCGATATCAATGATCACATTCGGGATCTCGTTCTTCGGCACATGTTTTGTATCGGTCAGCTCAACTTCCTTTTCCTTGACCGGCTTGATGATTGTCTGTGGCACAATACCATGCACATTATTGAAGCTGACCTGCATCTCGCGCCGCCGTTTGGTCTCGGCAATCGCCCGTTTCATGGAGTTGGTCATGGTATCGCCATACAAGACAACTTTGCTGTTGACATTACGAGCGGCCCGCCCGATGATCTGAATCAGGCTTCTTGCATCGCGAAGGAACCCTTCCTTATCCGCATCAAGAATACCGATGAACCCGACTTCGGGGATGTCAAGACCTTCTCTGAGCAGGTTGATTCCAACCAGCACATCGAACTTGCCCAGCCGGAGCTGGCGGATGATCTCAGTGCGTTCCAGGGTCTTGATATCCGAATGGAGGTAGCGGGTCTTGATACCCCGGTCCGCGAGGAACTCCGAGAGTTCTTCTGCGAGTTTTTTGGTGAGCGTGGTGATCAGTGCCCGGTCACCGCGTGCGATTGTTGATTCCACTTCACGGATCACATCATCGGTCTGCCCGGAGATCGGGCGGACTTCTACCTCAGGATCAACAAGACCGGTCGGGCGGATGATCTGCTCTACGAGCCGGGATGAGTGCTTCAACTCGTAGTCGCCCGGCGTAGCGGAGACAAAGATTGTGCTCGTCATGTACTGTTCGAACTCGTGGAACTGCAAGGGCCGGTTATCGTATGCACTTGGCAGCCGGAACCCATAATCGATGAGGGATTTCTTGCGCGACCGGTCCCCGTTATACATGCCATGAAGTTGCGGGATGGTCTGGTGGCTCTCATCAATGATGAGTAAAAAGTCGTCAGGGAAGTAATCGAGCAGGCAGTAGGGTTTCTCCCCCGCTGAGCGCCCGTCAAAATGCCGGGAATAATTCTCTATACCTTTTGTCGATCCCGTCTCTTCAATCATCTCGAGATCATAGTTGGTCCGCTGTTCGAGCCGGTGTGCTTCGATCATGCCTAACGTAGGAAGGACCTCGTCGAGTTCTTTTCTGATGGTCTCGGCCGCCTTCTTCCGGGCGCCTTCGGGAGTGACGAAGTGGCGTGCGGGATAAACATAGAAATACTTCAATTGTTCTTTGCGGGCGCCGGTGTTCTTGTCCACTTCGCTGATG
The DNA here is from genome assembly GCA_964590895.1 of uncultured Methanoregula sp. Lineage (GTDB taxonomy): Archaea > Halobacteriota > Methanomicrobia > Methanomicrobiales > Methanospirillaceae > Methanoregula. The sequence continues at coordinate 71,215 of CAZPYV010000008.1, forward strand.
CGCTCGATCTCATCGCCGAACATCTCGATCCTGATAATATCGTTAAAATACCCGGGGATGATATCAATCGTGTCTCCTTTGACCCGGAAGCGGCCGGGCATCAGTTCGAGATCATTTCTCTCGAACAGGATATCGAGCAGTTTGCTCATGATCTCGGTGCGGGAGATCTTCTGGCCAACCGAGAGCTCAAACCCCATGTTCCGGAAGTTCTCGGGATTGCCAAGCCCGAAGATACAGGAAACGGATGCAACCACGATCACGTCGCGCCGGAACGAGAGGGAGGCGGTAGCAGAGAGCCGCATCATCTCGATCTTGGGGTTGATGGCTGAGTCCTTCTCGATATACTGGTCCTTTGAAGGGATGTACGACTCGGGCTGGTAGTAGTCGTAATAGGAGACGAAGTACTCAACCCGGTTTTTCGGGAAGAAATCGCAGAACTCAGCATAAAGCTGGGCAGCGAGTGTCTTGTTGTGGGCAAGCACCAGTGTGGGCCGGCCGGCACTCGCGATCACGTTTGCCATCGTGTAGGTCTTGCCGGAGCCGGTCACGCCCAGCAGTGTCTGGAGCCGCTCGCCCTTTTCCAGACCTTCGGTTAACTCTTGTATGGCTTCCGGCTGGGAGCCGGCCGGTGCGAATGTTGAGACGAGCTCGAACTCAGTCACGGTGTTTAGGATTTTAGATTGCGATATTATAAGGGATCGGGATGCGGCAGGAAAGTGAAAATGCCGGTCACCTGCTCCCCTGCCGGGTCATGGGACAGACATTGCAGCCTGCCATCTCGCCAAAGCAGAAGAGGAACCGTTCCCGGATGGTTCGCGGGAGTTTATCTTCCGGTATCGGGACAAATCCGAATGTCTTGTAAAACGAGATGAGTACAATAGTCGAATGGATGAAGATCTGTTCAGAGCCGCACGCATCGATGAGTGCCTGAACAGCGAGCCGTGCATAGCCCTTGCCGCGGAATCTCTCACTGGCAAAGACGCAGTCCATCTCGAGCCCATCCATGTGCCGGGTGCACCGGGCGGTAGCGGCGAGGCTGCCATTCTCAAAGACCGCAAAGACCCGCTCTTCCGGCATATCGTTCTTCTGGCCGCGGTACTCTTCCCACAATTTTTCCGCAAGCCGGAACTCTTCGTATTGCAGCTCGCGCACTTCAGTTCTCATCCCCGTCTCTGCCATACGTTCAGGAGATTTTCACTGCACACCTATATGAGCATGACCTTTTGTGCAGGGCCAAGAGCGGTTAAAAATCAGCCCGGGAAATCCGGGCTTTCTCCTTCACGTTCCGGGCAAACTCTTCTGCATTCCTTAATTCTTCTGCATTCGGTCTGCCCTTATTGAGGCCCCCAAAAAACTTAAGAAAACTGTTCGTGTTAAAGCCCCTGCAACCAAATTCATCAATAATCGTGTAACCTTTGGACTCGAGTTTTTCCCGGAGTGATGAGTGATTTTTTAATACAAATTCCTTGAATCGTTCTCCATCATAGACAATGGCAGGGACCCCGCAGGTCGAGAAAATGAATGCGTTTTTGTTGTTGACCCGTGGTAGTTTATCGGCAAGGTCAAGGAGAGATTTATGGTGTTTTGCAGAATATATTCCTGAACCAAAGCCTATCAGGCTGTATTCCTGGAGATCTTCAGGGTTAATCTGTTGTGGCGTTTTTATCTGTGCATCAAGGACTTTTGCAAAGACACTCGCAATCTTCTCCGTATTTTTATGATGATAGGAAAACACAACAACGAGAGATTTCATTGCAGGCTGATCCTCAGACTCATTTCCTTTCGTTTCCATTTTTTCACATTTTCTGTTTTAGTATCCTGTCCTAACATTATGACAACTGTCCCACAAAAGTTAGTGAGAGTAATGTTAATAAAAAGGATGCTGTATTATTCCCTATGACATTGATCGTACAATATTATGAAAACAGATTATCCATGCTCTGCATTTGTGCAATGCTTACCCTGCTGTTCTTGTCCTGCGGTTGCACACAGATGCCTGTCAGTCCAACAAGTGCACCCGCTGCTGAAACCGCAGTTGTAACCATTACGCAGCCCGATTCATCGCATATCCTCATCACGTACCCGGGAAGTCCCCGGACGGATAAGCTTGTGGAACTGGAGATCTCTGTTACAGACAGCACCGGGAGGGTAACCACCCAGTCAATGGGTTCACGGATGGCAACCACACCTGTCCGGTACGGAGGCACACTGTCAATTTCCGGATCATTTAGCGGAAAAGACCGGGTGTATATCACCGGCTACTTCTTGGACGGATCTCAAAAACCAATCCTCGATACCACAATCTAATCCTTTTTTTTTTAAGTTACACATCCCCTGGCAAGAGAACCATCTGGAGGTAGTGCTGTTTTGCAACATTTTGTGGCGAGAGTGCCGGAACAGTACTTCCATAATACAGGATTATAGTCCGGAAGAGACCACTATATACTGCATTTACTTTTCATTTCCACCACAGAAAGGACATATAACGATGCTGACATTCGACGAAATAATCAAGCTGGCCGGGGATTCGGGATTGCAATCCTCACAGGTAGAAGAATTCCGTAAGAAATACGGTGCCAACGCAATGACACCGCCGGTCCGGGAATCCCTCTGGAAACAATATTTACAAAATTTTGATGATCCGATCATCAAGATCCTTCTCCTGGCAGTTACCATCTCACTGGTAGTCTCGCTTGTGCAGGGAAGCGGTTTTTTAGATACCATCGGGATCATATTAGCAATACTGCTCGCAACCGGCATTGCCTTTTTTAATGAATACCGGAGCAGCAAGGAATTCGATATCCTCAACGCCCACCGCGATGATATGGGGGTCAAGGCAATACGGGATGGACACCCCACATCAGTTCCCGCCCGCGACATTGTGGTTGGCGATCTCTGCATACTCGAAGCCGGCGATGCAGTCCCGGCAGACGGGTACCTTTCGGTCTCTGATGCCCTCTACAGCGATGAATCAGCATTTACCGGCGAGAGCGAACCGGTCCAGAAAGAGGTGCAGGCACAGGTCTTAAAAGGCGCCTTTGTGACCGCAGGAAAAGGGCGCATGATCGCAGCAGCTGTCGGCGACTCGGCCCAGATGGGACTTATTGCTGCATCGCTGGGCATCGATCACGCCACCCAGACACCCCTCGAACACAAACTCGAAGCATTAGCCGGTATCATCAGCAAGTTCGGGTACGCCATGGCCATACTCATATTCGGCACCCTGTTGGTCCGTGGCGTCATGTTCGGAGAAGTCACCGGGCTCAACATTGACACGGCCAACCACCTCCTGCACTACATCATGTTAGCAGTAGTCATCGTTGTTGCCGCAGTCCCCGAAGGCCTTCCGATGAGTGTGGCACTCTCCCTCTCGCTTGCCATGCGCAAGATGACAAAGGCCAACTGTCTCGTACGACGCCTTATTGCCTGCGAAACGATCGGTTCGGCAACAACGGTCTGCACCGACAAGACGGGGACGCTTACCAAAAACCAGATGGAAGTGGTTGCATCATCGGCAGGAAATCCCGTCAGCCCCGGAGATCTTCCGGGCACAGCTGCGGAATGGATCACCTTAAACGCGGCAGTGAATGGCACAGCCCATCTCGAAGAACGCGAAGGCAGGGTAATTGTTATCGGGAATTCAACCGAAGGTGCCCTGAACCGCTGGCTGCGCGAACACGCACTCAACTACCAGCAGCTACGGGACGAGACAACCGTAGCAAAACAGTATCTCTTTGACGGCAACCGCAAACGGATGTCTACCGTTATCCACCTTAAAGGAACTCCGTACCTGCTCGTCAAAGGTGCACCGGAGATCATCAGCGGACTCTGTTCAGCAACGCCCGATCTTTCCGGTGTGAGCGAACTGGCATCGCAGGCCATGCGGACCCTTGCATTTGCGCATAAGGAGATCATCAATAGCGATGAGATGGAGACTGAACTCATCTGGGACGGTTATGTCGGGATACGCGATCCCCTCAGGGATGATATCGCTGCCTCCGTTGCCAGCTGCCAGAGTGCGGGAATAAAAGTCCGCATGGTAACCGGGGACAACCCCGAAACCGCACGGGCCATTGCAAGAGACGCAGGAATCCTGCAACAGGGCACAGTCGTCACCGGCACAGAGTTCCGGTCACTTACCGAAGAACAGCAGGTCGCTGCTGCAGAAGGACTCGATGTTATGGCCCGGGCAGAACCCATGGATAAACTCCTGCTCGTAACAGCCCTCCAGAAGACCGGGGCGGTTGTTGCGGTAACCGGCGATGGGACCAATGATGCTCCCGCACTCAAACATGCGGATGTAGGGCTTGCGATGGGAATAGCCGGAACCGAAGTCGCACGGGAAGCAAGCGATATTATCCTGCTCGATGATTCGTTCGGATCGATCACCAATGCAGTCTTATGGGGTCGCTCGCTATACGAGAACATCCAGCGGTTCTTACTCTTCCAGCTCACGATCAACTTCTCTGCCTGTATCCTCGTATTCATCGCGTCGGTGATGGGCTATCCGGAACCGTTTACTATTATCCAGATCCTCTGGATTAACATCATCATGGACACGCTTGCCGCCTTTGCCCTCTGCTCGGAAGCCCCGCATGCAGCTCTCATGAAACACCGTCCGATCCCGCATGATGCAAAGATCATCACACCGTTCATGTGGTTATCGATCATCGTCACCGGAGCGTTCTTCATCGTCGGGGGTATGCTCCAGATTGCCACCGGGTTCCTGGGCGGTAGTACCGCAGCTGAGATCAATACGGTCTTTTTTGCAGCGTTCATTATCGCCGCAGTCTGGAATGGCATCAACTGTCGTGCACTTGACGGGAAAATGCCAGCATTCTTCAAAGGCAACCCGACATTTTTTGCGGTAATGGGCATCATTGTCCTTGCCCAGATCCTGATCATCCAGTACGGAGGGGCGATATTTGGCACCGTTCCCCTCTCTCTGAATCAATGGTTACTGATTGTGGTAGCAACAGCATCGGTACTGGTTATCGGATTGCTTCTTCGGCTACTGCACCCGGTTGTTCAGGGAAGAAAAAGAACGCTGCCGGCATAACTATACTTTTTTTTGTACAGGCACCTGTGCCTGTGCAGGGTGAATAACACTCCGCTCGGTTTATGATGCCACACCGCCAATATAACAGGAAATGGATCCATTCTTCTCTATCATCGACCTTGTTATCCACTTCGACAATTACCTTCCGGGCATCATCGAAACATACGGGATATGGACGTACCTGATCCTCTTTGCGATCATCTTTTGTGAGACGGGGCTCGTAGTAATGCCCTACCTTCCCGGCGACTCACTCCTCTTTGTTGCCGGAGCAATGGCAGGAAGCGGATACCTCAACCTTGAAATCCTCCTCATCTCGCTCTTTGTCGCTGCGGTGATCGGAGATAGCGTCAATTACTGGATCGGAAAAACCGCAGGCATGAAAGTGCTGGAGAAGAACTACTCCCTTGTCCGCAGGGATCACCTGGAAAAGACGCAGGAATATTTTACCCGCTACGGGGGCATTACGATTGTGATCGCCCGGTTCATCCCCTTCATACGGACCTTCGCCCCGTTCCTTGCCGGTGTGGGAAAGATGAACTACCGCTGGTTTCTCACCTACAATGTTATCGGTGCAGCCCTCTGGATCCTCGGCTTTACCCTTGCCGGGTATTTCTTCGGAGGCATCCCCATAGTCCAGGAGAACTTCAATTACATCATCTATGCGATCATCGCACTCTCACTCTTTGCCGTTGTATCGATCGTTGTAGGCATCTTTAGGACAGTACGCGCCAGTTCAGTGGAATGCAATAACGAAGAAAAGAAAGAATAAGCCGCATTTTTGATAGACAATTACTCTTTTTTGGCGTATCCGGGAAAATGAACGTTCAAAATCTTTTTTAATTGATGTCACATCACTTCTGGTATGGAACAGCATGCCCGCTGTATCAGACACATGTGTTCAGACACCATACTAAAAGATGTCACCGGGCGCAAAGTCAATAATTACATACGAAAACACTGCAGCGAGTATTACCTGATGCCCCCCGGTTTTGAATTCAGGGGAATCGCCATTCAACTGAAATCTCCAATGCTCATCGGGCTCGTACCGGAATCATTGACAATCCTGTTACCAGTTACAAAACCCTGCTACGGGACTATGCTCTATGAAATAAAAGCAGAGGATGGAGATTTTACCTTTATCCGTTCTGCACTGGGAGAAAGAAAAACACCGGCAAAGAAAACAGGAACGTTAAACACAAAGCCGGGTACCTGACAAACAACTGACGCGATCAAACCATAATCTGCTGCAGGAAACATGGCAGGTAATACAAAAAAGGTAAAACCGGATTGCCCGCACCGCAACGTCCATCATCCTTCAGGTAGCATCCCAATGCATGGATGAAGGGACTGAACTGGAGAAAGCAACCTTTGCTGCCGGCTGCTTCTGGGGAATCGAAGCGGCCTTCCGGCAGGTCAAGGGAGTTGTTGAAACAGTGGTTGGGTATACGGGAGGAACGGTTCCGGAACCGGACTACAAAAAAGTCTGCTCAGGCCGTACCGGGCATGCTGAAGCGGTGGGAATCATTTTTGATCCCGCAGTGATGAGCTACGAAAAACTGCTGGATACCTTCTGGAAAATTCACGATCCTACACAGGTCAACCGTCAGGGGCCGGATATCGGCACCAGTTACCGGTCTGCAATCTTTTACCATTCCCCGGAACAAAAGGAACTGGCAGAGGCATCGAAAGCCCGACTCGCAACGTCCAAAAAATACCTGGGAAAAATTATCGCAACTGAGATTGTCCCTGCTCAGGAGTTCTGGAAAGCAGAAGAATATCACCAGCAATATTATGAGAAATGCGGGCGGGGGTATTGCGCAAGCAAAAAGTGCTGGGAATAATGTATTTAGATCTTCTGGTGGAGTGAGGCACTCCGTTCGATCTTCTTTTTTACCGTATCCCATGTTTTAGTGATCAGGAAACTCTCCTCCATGAACCCAACAAGACGGGTAAATTTCTTCATAGGAAATGCTATTGTGAGCATATCGGGTGGCATGCAGGGCCGGGCGGAAGGATCGAACATGCCCAGCACCGCCTTGGGATTTTCCTTTTGCTGTTCCAGCCACGGGTAATGAATGATGGAACTGCACCCAGCTCCCATCGGGCAGATCACGCCGTTGGGATCAGTCTGGTCATAATTGGCAAGCGTAAAGAGCCCACTCAGTACCTCGGGACGGGCAAAGAAGATCACCACTTCGGGAATGTCACTGGCAGTCAGTTGATCCCAGCGGATGAAGACGATCTTCTTTCCTTTCGAGGGGATTGATTCAATGTCCTTCTGCCATTCATCAACCAGTTCGGGAGTCTGCTTGTACCGCTCTCCCTCAACACCACCCGGCTTGCCATGCGAGAGGAAGTAGCGGAAATCCGGTGGCCGTTCCATGGAGTACCCGGAATATAAAAGACCCCCGCGACAGGTGATGGACTGTGCATCCAGCGCAAGAGAAGTCCCGTTCCTGACCCGGCCAATCTGGCAGATAATACATCGCCAGCCATCAGGAACAGGAACGTTCTGCACGGTCCCGGCGTCTTTTTGAAACCCGAATGTTATCGGAAGTTCTGTGCCGGGAAAATAGTTCTGCCATAAAGCAGTGAAACGATCCCGCAGTTCGATATCCATGTATGGAGATATCCCCTCTTTGGCTATAAGGGGATCTAAAAAACAATTCCCCTATTTTAAAATAACAGCGTATTTTTTACGGGTCGTTAACAGCAAATGACTATACGTTCATTTCTCTTCATATCCCGTCTTCTCATTGAGTTTTTTCTCAAGATCCCAGAGCAGGAACAGGTCAATGTCTGCATAGGTATTCTTCCCGACTTCAAACGGATTGTCCATATCCTTGATCAGCAACAGGAGGGCAGTCAGCAGCATGCAGAGAACAGTAAAGAGCACCAGCCCTTCGTAATAGGGATCGAGTTTGACAAAGAACAATAAGATGATAACACCAGCAGCTGCGAGTTCTGCAATTGCATAGGCAGCAGGAATAAAAGAGGTCTCGGCAATCGTCTTGATGCGGTGCGAGATCCGATCGATATTTGTCATTTCTGTTTTTATTTTTATGATAAAATTCGGCGGAACATTGAGATCAACACACCGTGAAATATCAGTATTGATCGCATCAATTGCGCTATCCATCTCCTCCAGACTCCATTTGTTATTCCGAAAATTTTCGTTTATGCATCGAAGCAGGGCTGCGGTCTTTTTCTCCATTCCAGCCACAAGCGTCTTGTCCGGAACCCGGATGAGGGCCAGATCACTGTAGAACGACCGGATAGAAGTGGCGATCTCTCCGGGGATCTTCTCGCTTTCTTTGTAATCGGTCAGGGTACCGGCATAAATGATCGCAATGGTAAAGATCGCCCCGCCGATAAACGCGGTGATAAGATTTGTCACTGCAAGGATGTCAAAATTCAGGTAGTCAAAAACCAGCCTGAAAACAAGCAGCGTGACCGTGATCCCGAATGCCCGTAAAATAAGTCCATATTTTTTTATCGTGAACCCTTCCATATTTCCCTTACCTCTTTAATCCAGATAATACATGATTTGCATTGTATTTTTTTTTCACAAGTTAGTGGTTCGCATGACAGGCGGGCAATGATCTTTTCACCCGCATCCAATCGACAGGAACGGCTCATCATGCCAGACAAACCTTCCGGGCGCTCCAGTATTTGTAAGCCTCAAACCAGACAACGCTCACAATACCGGCGACTACGCAAACCATTAGTTCCATAATGGAGATGGGACCGAACAGGAAGAGCTCCCGGAGTACCGGGATGCAGAGCACAAGGAGCATGCAGAATATCGTTCCGGCAAACACCCACACGAGAGCCGTGTTGGGAGTGCGAATCGTAGTAACGATGGTTTCAGACCAGGATCGGTTTGTCAGGATCAGGCAGAGGTTTGCAATTACAATTGTCGTAAATGTCAGAGTACGGGCTTCTGCTTCACCCAGTCCACCTGAAAGTGCGTTGACATATATGATGAGGACAACAGCCAGTACAACAAATCCCTGGAGAAGACTGAGTGCGAGAGTTCTACGGGTAAAGAGCCCTTCACTTTTTTGCCGGGGCGGGCGGTTCATCACGTTTCGTTCTTCTTTTTCGGCTTCAAACACCGTTGAACACGCGGGGTCGATGATCAGCTGGAGGAATGCAATATGCACAGGCAGCAGGACAAGGGGCATGTTGAAGAGTATGGGAATTAATGACATTCCTGCGATAGGGACGTGAACGGAAAAGATAAACGCCATGGCTTTTTTTAAGTTATCAAAAATTCTTCTGCCCAGTCTCACAACAGAAACAATCGAGATGAAATCATCGTCAAGGAGGACGAGTGAGGATGATTCACGGGCAACGTCTGTTCCCCTCCCGCCCATGGCAATCCCGATATCTGCAGATTTCAGGGCAGGGGCATCGTTCACTCCGTCGCCAGTCATAGCAACGACTTCGCCGTTTGCCTTCAATGCATCAACAATCCGGAGTTTTTGTTCCGGTACAACTCTTGCAAAGATGGTGATCTGACCAATACGCTGCCTGAGTTCTTCTTCGCTCATCTGTTCAAGTTCAGCGCCGGTGATGCACTGGTCAGGATTGGCAAGATTGATCTGCCGGGCAATATTCCGGGCAGTAATGGGATAATCCCCGGTGATCATAATGACCCGGATACCGGCAGAATAACATTCGCTGATCGCATCTTTTACCTGCGGGCGGACAGGGTCACTGAATCCCACAAGCCCAAGAAATGTGAACGTGAAGTCGTGCTGTAATCCGGGCAGTTTGTGTCGGGTGAACGTGGATTTTGCCACACCCAGCACCCGGAGCCCATCTGCTGCCAGTGCATTGATCTGCACATTGAGTTCTTCTTCCTGCCGGGCATCAAAATGGCAGAGATCTGAAATTGCTTCGGGAGCTCCTTTTGCAGCGATGATGTAGTCATTGCCATCAGGAGATCTCCAGACATTGGACATCGCAAGGAGATCAGGTTTTAGAGGATACTCCTGTATCAGTTCCCAGTTTTTATGGATGTGTTCGGTATTTCCAAAATCTCCTTCCCTGAGCTGGATCAAGGCCTTTTCCATGGGGTCGAAAGGATCTTTTTTACAGGCAAGAATCGCAAACTCGGCAACTTCGTGGCAGATCTCTTCAACACTATTATTTCCGGAGGTATCGTGACTGCACACCTGACCGCCGGCAAAAAACGACTGCACTGTCATCCGGTTCTGGGTGAGCGTACCGGTTTTGTCAACGCACAACACGGTTGCTGACCCAACGGTTTCAACTGCGGGTATCTGACGGGTGAGGACATTTTTCTGGGAGATTCGCCATGCGCCAAGAGCAAGGAATATGGTCAGGACAACGGGGAACTCTTCGGGGAGAATTGCCATCGCAAGGGTGATACCGGCCAAAAAACCTTCAATCCAGTTAAAACGGGTGAAGCCATACACAACCACAATGATAGTGCAGAGGATGAGACCGATGAACGCGATCGTCCGGACAATCTTTGAGATCTCTTTTTTGAGCCGGGTATCGCCCCGTTCCACAGTCTGCAGGACGGTGCCTATCTTTCCCATTTCGGTACGAATACCTGTCGACCGGACCTCTGCAAGACCCTGTCCCTGCACAACCAGTGTTCCGGAATAGACAAAGGGCTGATCATCTCCCCCGGGCCGGTTCACACCCTCTGCTTTAGTCCAGGGGATTTTCCGGACCGGGACTGATTCTCCGGTCAGGAGGGATTCATCAACGGTCACGTTGTTCGAAGAGATTAAGACACCGTCAGCGGGAACCCGATCACCTTCGGAGAGGATGATCATATCTCCATTAACTACTTCCCGACCGGGAATTCTTGCATGTTTGCCATCACGGATTACCAGAGCTCTCGGGCTTGAGAGATTTTTTAAAGCTTCTAATGCCCGTTCGGTCTTCTGTTCCTGGTATATGGTTATCCCGATGATGACAACGACAAAACTCATCAGGATCATGCCCTCGGACACGTCGCCAAGAACAAAATAGATCAGACCACTTGCAACAAGCAGGATAAACATCGGCTCGTGAATCACTTCAAAAGCGATCCGTAAGATGCCGCGGTTTTTTGTCGAGGGGAGTTCATTATACCCTTCAGACTTAAGTTTTTCTGCTGCGGCTTTGCCCGAAAGACCGGTTACAGTTTCAATATCCAGAAGTGGCATTACGGTGTTCCACCCGGAACGGGGGGTTGTGGGTAATGTATCATGTTCAGTTTTCCCTGCACTGATCTTTTGAGAGGGAATTCGTGTAGCATTTTTCTACAGTTAATCAAATCTTTTTTTTTATTTTTTTAAAGCCAGACACCACGGCTTTTTTAAGAAGTAATCAACCTGTGCGGATTTGCTATCCCTTGATCCTGTCAGCATTGCCTTCCATGCATTTCATGCTTAAACCGGAATATTTACGATTGTGAACATAAAGGGTTTACGATAGAATAGTCATTCCACAGGGGTATAAAACCGGATAAAAAAGATGAACGATAAGAGATCAGAACATCTTCTTCTTCCACATCAGGATGCCGAGACAGAACGAGATGATAACAGAAATACCAAAGATCGTCTCAAAGGCCAATGGGGCTTTCGAGAGCGGGAGATCCACCACATTCATACCATAAAAGCTGGCAATCATGGTCGGCACGGCTATCATGACCGTGATTGAGGCAAGGAATTTCATCACGATGTTGAGATTATTTGAGACGATAGTGGCAAAGGTCTCTGTCATGCTGTTTAAGATGTGGGAATAGATCTGGGACATCTCCATTGCCTGCTTGTTCTCGATGATGACGTCTTCTAATAATTCGGCATCCTCCTCATACATCTTTAACGGTTTTGTCCGGAGAATCCGTTCAAGAACTGCTTCATTGCTCTTTAATGACGTTGAGAAGTAGATCAGGCTCTTTTCGAGTTCCATCATCTGGAAGAGTTCCTCGTTCTTCATGGAGCGGTGGAGATCGACTTCGATACGAGATATTGATTTCTCGATCTGCCGGAGATGGTGGAGGTAATTGGATGCATTCCGGTAAAAGATCTGGAACAGGAAACGGGTTTTTTTAATCGTGTTGAAGTGACGCACCTTTCCTGCAAGAAAGTCATCAAGGATCTGGGTCTGCCGGCTGCAGACTGTGATGATATGATCATTGGTCATGATCACACCCAGCGGGTGGGTTGTCAGGTTATTGATCTCCGCGTTTGCATTGGTGACAGGGATATCCATGACAATAAGCGCAACGCCCTCATCGTAGTCAATGCGGGGGCGTTCTTCATCATCGAGAGCAGCCTTTAAAAAATCCGGAGGGATAGTACATTTCTGGGTAACTGCAAAGAGTTCCTCTTCTGTGGGATTGAACAATTGTATCCAGCAGCCGGCCTCAATGACCTCTGTCTTCTCGGTGACAGGGGGTTCTGAGTCCTTCCGGGTCTTAAAGATCTGCATCAAGGTACTGGCCCTCCGCTAATATTTTTATTTGAACGGATTCCCGTTTTTATGGAACGCGATTACGTAAGTACTGATGGTGTTTACCTTCTTACTATTTATAGAGAATTTGTCTTTTATTTTCGACGGTATTTTAAGAGGCAGAAGTATTTGCCATACGGGAAATACGTCAGCATTACCAGCTGAGATCACCTGCGATCTGAAGAACCTGAATTCACCGGGCGCTGTTTTTCCCCGGTTATTTTTTTACTCCGCAGCAGACGGTGATACGCCACTGCAAACCTGTGCGCCTCATTACGGATCTCCTGCAGGTAGCGAAGAGCCGTTCCTTTTGGATCGAGGCGCCGTGGAAGCATCTCTCCGGGCTGGTACACTTCCTCCTCCCGTTTGGCAAGCGCAATCACCGGTATCTCCAGTCCGAGTGTATTGAGCACATCGAGAGCCGCAGAGAGTTGTCCCTTGCCACCATCAATCACGATGAGATCGGGCATCTCAGCATCTTCGTTAGAAAGGCGCTGGTATCGCCGCTTCACAACTTCAGCTATAGAGGCAAAGTCATCGATCCCTTCCACGGTTCTGATCTTGAACCTCCGGTAATTTTTCTTGTCCGGGGTTCCGTTACGGAACTGCACCATAGAACCGACCATCGAGGTGCCGGAGAGATGCGAGATATCGAAACATTCGATCATATGCGGGGTGTCGGGCAGATCAAGTGCAGTCTGGAGATCACCGGTCTTTAACGCTCCGCGCCGGAAACTGAGCTCGATGTTGGTGTACACCAGATCGAGCAGCTTCTTCTTCTCGCCAATCTTTGGGACCGTTATCAGCACACCATGTCCCCTGCGCTCTGTCAGGTAATCGGTGAGAGCGGGATCTATCTCGCAGGAAAGGATGAGTTCCGCCGGTGGGGAGTGATCCGCATAATACTGGACAAGGAATTCTTCAAAGAAATCCTCAATCACGTCAAAGGAGTATTCCTGTTTTTGTGTGAGTGAGCCTTTCCTCACTGCAAAGACCATCAGTGAGACAATTCCATCAGCAACCGTGTACGCGATCACGTCCTGATCGCTCTCTTTAGGCCGCTCGACAGACTGCCGTTCCGACAAGCGCTCAATTGCACCGATCTGGTTACGGAGCGAGAGCGCTCTTTCGTAATCCTGTGCAGCCGAGCAGACCTCCATCTCCCCACGGAGTTGTTTTACGAGTTCATTGCCCTTTCCTTTGAGCAGCACTACAGCCATTTCAACTTGTATGCGATAATCTTCAGGGCTTATTGCACCGATGCAGGGCGCACTGCAGGACTGCATGTGATAGCGCAGGCACGCACGTTTCGGAAGTTTCCTGCACGAACGGAGAGAGAATGTGCGTTTTATCACGCGAAGCACAGAGTCGCGTTCCGCAGCCGAAACAAATGGCCCGTAATATGCAGCTCCCTTTGTCTTCTGCCGGGCAATACCGATTCGCGGGTACTTATCGCTGCTGATCTCTATATAGGCAAACCTTTTGGCATCCTTCAAATCGAGATTGTATTTCGGCTGGTGTTTTTTTATTAAGTTATTTTCCAAAAGAAGCGCTTCGGTCTCGGTTGTGGTCACTAAAAAATCAAGCGATGCAATCCGTTCGACAAGCTTCTGCGTCTTGGTATCGTGATCGGTCTTTTTAAAGTAACTTGTCACCCTTTTTTTGAGATCCTTTGCCTTCCCCACATAGATGATGGTGCCTGCGTCATCGGAGAAGAGATAGCAGCCGGGGGCATGAGGGAGACGGACCAGATCGATCATACGGACAGGATCATGTGTTTCAAAAATTCCCCGGTATAACTACCCTTCACGTTTGCGACCTGCTCAGGGGTACCAGTTGCAACGATCTTCCCACCGCCATCGCCCCCCTCCGGACCAATATCGATGACATGATCGGCAGACTTGATTACATCAAGGTTGTGCTCGATCACAACGACGGTGTTGCCTTTTTCCACCAGATCGTCAAGCACCTTGATCAGTTTCTTCGTGTCATCGAAATGGAGCCCGGTGGTTGGTTCATCGAGCAGGTAGAGCGTCTTTCCTGTCGCTCTCTTCGCGAGCTCACGGGTGAGCTTGATGCGCTGGGCCTCACCACCGGAGAGTGTCGTAGAACTCTGCCCGAGCTTGATGTAATCAAGCCCGACTCTGGATAGAGTTTCAAGCTTAGTCCTGATCGAAGGGATATTGGTAAACAGGGCAAGCGCCTCTTCCACGCTCATATCCAGCACGTCAGCGATCGATTTGCCCTTGTACTTCACTTCGAGCGTCTCTCTGTTGTACCGCTTGCCCTTACACTCCTCGCACTCGATATATACATCCGGAAGGAAGTTCATCTCGATCCGGATCAGCCCGTCACCTTCGCACGCTTCGCACCGCCCGCCCCGGATATTAAACGAGAACCTGCCGGGTTTGTATCCCCGCATCTTGGCTTCTTTTGTCTCGGCAAAGACCATCCGGATCTCGTCAAAGACTTTTGTGTAGGTGGCCGGGTTGGAACGGGGGGTTTTTCCTATAGGGGACTGGTCGATCACAATCACCTTGTCGATCTCGGCATCAAACACGATTCTGTCGTGGAGGCCCGGCTGATCGCGTGACTGGTTGAGGATCTGCATCATACCTTTGTAAAGCGTTTCATATACAAGCGTGGACTTCCCGCTGCCCGAAACACCAGTGATAACGGTGAGCAGACCGATCGGGAACTTGGCATCAATCTTCTTTAAATTGTTCTCACGGCAGCCTTTGACCGTGAGGAATTTATCGGACTTGCGGCGATGTGCCGGAATATCGATCTTTTTTATGCCGGCAAGGTACTGACCAGTCAGGGACTTCTTGTTCTTCTCGATCTGTTGCGGCGTTCCTTCCGCAACAATTTCCCCGCCGTGAAGACCAGCCCCCGGACCCATGTCGATCAGGTGATCGGCCGAGCGGATCATATCCTCGTCATGCTCCACTACAATAACGGTATTGCCAAGATCCCGGAGAGCCCGCAGCGTCTCAATCAGTTTCCGGTTATCCCGCTGGTGCAACCCTATGGATGGCTCGTCGAGCACATAGAGCACGCCCATCAGGTTCGAGCCGATCTGGGTGGCAAGCCGGATACGCTGGGCTTCCCCACCGGACATGGTGCCGGCATTGCGCGAGAGCGTGAGATACCCCAACCCGACCTTTTCTAAAAAATCAAGCCGGGACCGGATCTCCTTGATGATCTGGCGGGCGATCTCGGTCTGTTTACCGGTAAGTTTCAGATCATTGAAGAATGCGATGCTGCCACTGATAGAAAAATCGGTCACATCAATGATCGATTTCCCGTTTATCCGTACCGCGAGTACCTTCTCCTTGAGCCGCTGTCCCTTGCAGGCAGGACAGTCAAAGACCCGCATGTAACCTTCCAGCTCGCGTTTCCGCCATTCAGACTGGGTCTGGGAGTAGAGCCGGGCGGTCTGGGGAAGAAGCCCTTCCCACTCCCCGTTATGCGACCACTGGGCATCCCCGTTCTTCATGCTCATGGAGAAATGCATCCGCTCCTGTGAGCCGAACATCAGGGCATTGTACTGCTTTTCGGTGAGATCCTTGATGGGGGTTAACGCATCGAACCCGAAATGTTTTGCCACAGTGGCGAGATACTGGCCGCGGAACCCGTCCATCGGGTTGCGGTACGGGGCAACAGCACCGTCTGCGATACAGCGGGTTTTGTCCGGGATGATGAGATCCGGGTCGAACTCCATCTTCACGCCAAGGCCATGACATTCCTCGCATGCTCCAAACGGGCTGTTGAACGAGAACATGCGGGGCTGGAGTTCTTCAAAGGCAAGCCCGCAGACCGGGCATGCCATGAGGGAAGAGTAGGTGGACTCTTTTTCATCTTCTCCAGCAACCAGCACAAGTCCTTCAGATTTTTTGAGTGCATTCTCAACTGCTTCTGTAAGGCGGGAGCGATCGGTTGACGCGAGCCGGTCGATCACGATCTCGATATCCTGCTTCTTGTACCGGTCGAGGCTGATCTCTTCATCGGTGCGGATGATTGCGCCGTTCACTCTCACACGGGCATAACCCTCCTTGTTGAGATCCTTTAAAAGCTGCTGGTACGTGCCCTTCTTCTGCCTGACAATAGGGGAGAGGATAGTAACCATCCCCGTGTTTTCTGCTGCGATCTGGTCCGCAATCCGGTCAGGTGTCTGGGAGGCTATCGGGATATTATGTTCGGGACAATAAGGAGTCCCGATGCGGGCAAACAGGAGCCGGAGATAATCGTAGATCTCGGTTGTGGTCCCGACAGTGCTCCGTGGATTTTTGCTTGTGGTCTTCTGTTCGATTGAGATTGCAGGTGAAAGACCTTCGATGCTGTCCACATCCGGCTTGTGCATCATGCCGAGAAACTGGCGGGCGTAGGTGGAGAGCGATTCGACATAACGCCGTTGTCCCTCCGCATAGAGGGTATCGAATGCAAGGGTTGATTTTCCGGAACCGGAAACTCCCGTAATGACAACGAGCTCGTCGCGGGGGATTTCCAGGCTGACATTTTTTAAATTGTGCTGGCGGGCACCTTTGATGATAATATTCTTCATTCGTGTGCTGTACGAATCTGCACAAGAGCTTATCAGCATGAGGGTTGGGGCATGAAAGTGATGCTGAACAAAAAAGAACTGATGAAAAATTCACTTATGCATAATCGGTCTTCGAACCCACGGTGATGTAATATCCACATGCATTAATAAATCTACAGAATAGTGCAGTTGGTCTTTTTCTCAGTAATTGAGCGAGATTAATTATTCACCACCCCGCAATACTAGTGAAAAGGATCGAATAATTGTGGGGAGTGCAATGAAAAAAGTTATAATCATCGGTCACCGGCAGCCGGATACGGATTCAATCGCGAGCGTGACGGGATATGCAGCGTTTTTAAACCACGCTGAACCGGGGAGGTATAGTGCTGCGAGGTGCGGAGAACTGAATGCTGAGACGTGTTTTGCGCTTGAGACGCTTGGCATCAGACCCCCGGTGCTTATCGACAGCATAGAACCCCGCGTCTCTGACCTTGCGATCCACCGGATCAGCGTAACAAACGATGTGCCCACCGTTGATGTCGCTGCTCTCATGGATACCCATGATATCCGCAATGTCCCTGTCACCGATGGAGATGGGAAGTTACTTGGAATTGTGGGGGAGCACGGGCTTGCACAGGCCTATGTCCAGCGGAGAAAAATAGGAGAACTTGCAATCACACCCCTTCCTCTCGACACCCTTGCCCGGATACTCAGCGCTCGCGTGGTGGTGAGAGCCACAGAAACACTGAAAGGCCGGGTGTCGATTGCGATAGATGCACCATCGGTCATCTCAAAGAAACTGACGAACAAGGACATTGCGGTGGCAGGAGACAACGAGCCTGTGCAGCATGCGCTGATTGCGTCTGGCATTGCAGCACTCATCATCGTAGACAAAGCCCCGGTGAGTGAACAGGTGAGAAAGGATGCACAGGAAAAAGGCGTCTCGGTGCTGGCAACCGATCTCGATGCGTTTGGCGTTGGAACCATGATCAACCTCTCCCTCCCGGCAGGTATGGTGATGGAGACCGATATCCCCCGCCTTTCGCTCGATGATACGCTCGCACACGCAAAACAGATCGTGTACTCATCGAAATTCCGTTCCGCGTGCGTTGTGGAAAAAGACGGAACGTTACGGGGAATTGTTACCAGAACAACGCTCCTTGACGATGTACACAAACCGGTCATTCTCCTGGACCACAACGAATTTGCGCAAGCGGTGGAGGGAATCGATACCGCAGAGATAATCGAGATCATTGACCACCACCGGCTCGGGGCCATCTCAACATTAAAGCCGGTCAAATTCCTCAATGACCCGGTGGGTTCCACCTCAACAATCATCACCAAAAAATATGCTGACAGTGGCATCACGCCAACACCGGCAATTGCCGGTATCCTTCTTGCCGGTATCCTCTCAGATACCCTTATCTTAAAAATGTCCACGACCACTCCAGAAGATCATAAGATGGTGGCATATCTCGCAGCGATTGCAGGTCTTGACCCGGTATCGTTTGGGACAAAACTGCTGGAACATGGGATGAATCTTGAGGGAGCAACCATGGAAGATCTCCTTGTGCGGGACACAAAACGCTACGAACTCTTTGGAAAAAAGGTGATTATTTCTCAGGTGATGGTGCCTTCGTTTGTATACCCGCAGGCACATACCAATGAGATCCAGCAGGAGCTTGCACGATTGCGCGTGCAGCAGGGGGTAGACATCTACATGGGATTGTTTACGAGTGTCATGGAGAACGGAAGCGAGCTCTTTGCCTCTGCTGACAGTAATCTCCTGTCCAAACTCGAGTTGAAAAGTCAGCCGGTTTCTCTGGTGAACATGATGTCCCGGAAAAAGGATCTCATACCGTGGTTTGGGGAGAAACTTCGTTCGGTCTGAATACTCCCAACTTTTACACTACTGGAACTCAGGTGTACCCATTCCCGTAATAAGTATCAAGATGCGAAAAGGATTTTCAACAGACGAGAAAAGCACAGGTGTAAAAGAGTTCACAAATACACGGGTAAAAACACCCGGTGTGGATCCCAGCGGGGTTACAATCCGGAACAACGAACACTATCTGGAAAACATAGGAAACGCAGGAAAGCTCCGTTGCGATCCGTTACGTTCAAGAAAAATTTTCCCTTTTTTTAGTGCAAAAATTTTGACATGCCCGCTCGCACCAGCACTGACATCCAAGGAAACGCAGGACTTCTGCCACTCTACGTCAATGCCAGCTTCATAGATAAAAAAAGTTCAGCGATCCCTGCCGCCCCTGCTTTCACTGTACGGGATCTCGGCACTCTTCCCCTTTGAGAGTTTCTCCCGTTCCTTACGTGCACTCTCGAAACGTTCGTCAAGGGGGATCTCAACACTTTTTCCCATTGAAAGTTTCTCCTTTTCACTATGTGCACTCCCGAAACGTTCGTCTAGCGAGATCTCAGCACTTCTTCCCTTTGAGAGCGGCTCGCGTTCACTGCGTGCACTTTCGAAACGCTCCTGAATGGGGATCTCGACACTCCTTCCCTTTGAGAGTGGCTCACGTCCACTGCGTGCCTTTTCAAAACGTTCCTGAACAGAGATATCAACACTTTTTCCCGCAGAAAAACGCTGAACATCCGCTTGATCGGGATGAAGGCGTTCCTCAAAGGAAATCTGGCTGCTCTGCCGGGATGGGGGGACACGCCCACGCGGGTTATCCTGGCCGGGGGTATCACTGTCAGATATGAATTCAATACCTGCATCCGCCAGATTACCCCGGGAAGTCCGGCTCGATGTTGCATCCTGCCGCATTGCCAGATTACGCGGGGCCTGTCCCCGCCCGCCTGCCACCACAGTATCTGCAGAAGTATGCCGCTCACCGGTAAAAGCGTAAGGGCTCCGGCTGGATCCTGCTGTACCCCCGCCACGGATCTTTGTTACCTCTTCTTGTATGACTTCATCCCGATCACTGGCGCTCCATTCGGTGAACATCAGGAACTGCAGGAACGCCTCAGGCTCGCGGAAGAGCGAGGCATTGATACCTTTGAAATGAATGGTCCGCTCAACATCTCCAAACCACCCTCCCGCCCGTTCTGTGATCGTGTCGTTGCCGGACTCGAAAAAAAAGACCCGCTCGATCTCGCCATTACGCCCCCATCCGGTTTCAGCAACCCCTTTGTCTTCGAATGTGAAGGTCTTTCCCACCTGCCCGTATTCGCCTCCTTCGCGAACGGCAATCTGCGAGCCGCCCTGCTCGTAACGAAATGTTCGTGGACGGCTACCGTGAGAGAAACTCTCCTCAAGCATCCCCATCCGGTCAAAGACAAAACGCCTTATGATCCGATCCGGATTGGTGGGATCGCGTTCGGTCATCATATCTGATCCCGGATCAAAGCGGTAGAGTCTTTTTAGGTTCTTTCTTCCGTCAAGTACCCGCACACCGCCGTTGCCGTACTGGTAGAAACGGGCTATCTTATCGTTTCTGCGGGTGCCTGCATACTCAGTAATGACTGCATCGGTCATTGTACTCTGTTCACTCCGAAAAAGTTCCTTAATCTGATTCTTTTTCGGGGAGAGAAATAGTTTCTTCTCTTAATTTTTGGGTGGAAAACTTTGAGCCAGCCAAAAAAAGAGTAAACTTCATTCATTCATGTAGCAAATAGCTCTGTAATGTCTGATGAAAATATGGCACCGGAACCTATATGCATCATCCCGGTTCCTGAAAAAACCCTTCATCTTGCCAAGTGGAGCGCCAGGTTCTGGGCCTGGCTTGTGGATGTAATCCTGATAATACTCTTTTTAAATATCGTTCGCGGTATCTTCGAACCATTCTGGAGACTCCCCCTGTTGTGGGATTATAACCGCTGGGAGATCTTTGCAATTTGTTTTGAGACCATCTTCTTCTTCCTGTACTGGACGGTGATGGAAGGTTTCAGGGGACAGTCCATCGGTAAGATGGTGATGAACTTACGAGTAGTCAACCGTGACGGAACAAAAATCAACTATGCCACTGCAGCTATCGAGAGTATTGGAAAAGCATTCCTCCTGCCACTTGACTGCCTTATCGCCTGGTTCGCGATGCCCAATACAAAACTGCGGGTCTTTAACCGTATATCCAATACCATAGTAATCAAGACAGATTACAAAGAGCCAGACGGTGTCATGTATGTAAAAGAGAAGGAGTAATTTTTTTTAGGCCGGATGTATTTGTAGAGTCCCCCAGTTTTAAAACAGAGGGATATTTCCTGATCGGCGTACTCACATCATAATTAGTGTTTCTTTTTGTATCAGGGAGGGGACTTATTCCTGAACCCCGCACTAATCTGGTGCACGATGATCTCTGCTTTCTGGATGAGTTCGGTCGGAATTTCATCAAGACCCAGATCCATCCTCATTTTAATCTGTTCGGAGAGTTCCTGTGCTTCTGCCTTCACATCGCCTTTGGAGTAATGAATGAGATCGAGAATATACTTGTATGCCGATTTCATATCTCCTGTTAAAAGATTCACCATAACGAGATCGCCGCAATAGAATGCCGAACGAGTGTAATCCTGAACGCTTACACTCGTCTTTAACAATTCTGTATAGGAAACTCTCATGTAAAGCGCAAGGTCTTTTTGAAGATTGAGAACAGATTGGTATCGTTTACCGGGTTTCTTTTCAAGGCACTTCATAATGATTGATTCAACATCTTGAGAGGATGGCGAAATAACAGACGGTTTTACTGGATTTTTTGTTGCGATAGCTGCCATGACTTCGATAATGGAATCGCCTGAAAATGGTAATACCCCGGTCACGAGTTCATAGAAAATTACTCCCAGCTGCCAGATATCAGTGCGTTCATCCTTCTTTTTGTTTCCAATTTGTTCCGGAGCTGCATAATATGCAGTAAACGAAGTGGCAGTGGTAGTTGTTCTCTCTGAGATGATCCGCGAAAGCCCCCAGTCCGAGATCTTTGGCACGCCGTTTTTTATGAGAATGTTCTGGGGTTTTAAATCGCGGTGGATGATCTTCTGTGAATGAGCGAATTTGAGCCCTTCGCAGATATTGAACAGGATCAATGCTGCCTCTTCACTCTCAATGGGTTTTTTCTGTTCCGAAAGTGCACTGTCGCAGAGCTCCTCTTCAAAATAGGGTATAGGGATGATGTTGAAATCATAGAGTCCTACAATGTTGGGATGGCTAAGTCTGGTCCAGTTATGCATCTCAGTGATGAACGATCTGCCGGTTGTTTCATCCATTGAAATGGGGATCTTGACGGCAATATATTTCCCGTCCTTTCGCTTTGCTTTGAAGATCCGGGCAAATCCGCCTTTTCCGATAAATTCCGATTCGGTATAACGATCAGAGAGTTCTGGCGGGAGTTGTTTTGGGGTTCGGTGTTTTTGTGTGAATTGTCCTGCAGGTGAAATGGGAATGCCTGATTGAGGGGATGCACTCTTTTCTATTATATCGATCCAGAATTCGTGCATTTCGCGGCATTTCTTATCCATGCTATCGCGATACATTGCCGTAATTTCAAGAGGAATATTTCCTTTAAATTTTGGTCGGATTCCAATCTCAAGCGAGATCGTTTCTCCCGCATTAATCGTGACCGGTTTAATTCTTTTCGTATTGAATTCATGTGAGAAGGTCAACCGGACATCTTTTGCAGGTCCGTTTCCATGATTCGTTACCTGAATTGTCATCCGGTCCCAGTCATCTGCAATAAGCCGGGTATGATCCAGGGTTAGGGTAAGTTCCTGTTTTTCGGTTGAACTGTGTATTTCAGGTTCCGCTATTCCATTTTCGATTGTGGGAAATGTAGCTGCTGACCGTAACTTATCTTCATCATTGTTGAGAACGGGTTCAATGATTTTTTGTTTTTCATCGGTCTTTTGTAGTGCATCAATCTCCTGTTTGATAGTGTGGATATTGCGTGGATCGTGCAGTTGAGATTCAATTCCTGCGAAGCGCTGAGCAATAGCGGGATCTGCATTTTCTGTGTTGTACAATTGTTTGAGTTCCAGAATCTGGTGCTCCTGCTGTTTGAGCGTTATAAGATCCTGTTCAAATTCACGAAAGGCTGTATTGATGGTATTGAGGTTGTCTGTCTTCATCGATTCGATCGAAGTGGTTGTATAACCTTCCGTCTTCCATTGTGTGAGCTGGGTTTCACACAATTTCAAGGTGGTGATTGCTTCTTCTGCTGTATTGAGCGTTGTACGGGCGATATCATACGCTTCTGATTGATACTGTTCCTGTGCTTTTCCAATGAGCGCCTGAACCGGGTGGGAGAAGTGTGAGAGCTCCGATGCTTTTTGTTCAACCGAGGCGATCCTGTCAGTCAGATCTTCATGGGAGATCAGATCACTTTCTCCTGATAATGGTGTACTAGGAGTAAGTCCATCTCTGCTGAGTTCTTCAGTCTTAATTGCCGGAGTTTTATTTCCGGATGGCTTTTTCCTGATCAAAAAAAATGCTAATACGGCAAGGAACAAGACTGCGAGAATGGGGAGGACCGTCCATGGCATATTAAAGGACGTGTTGTTAGTCGGGAGGGACTGGGCAACAGTAGCCGGGACCTCAGTTGTGACTACAGATGGGGGGTATGTCTGGACAAGAGTGATTGGATTTAAATATCCGCTCACCGTTGTTGTTTGCCCTGCGGATACATCTGCAATGGTAGAATAATCAGTGTACCCCGTTTTTTCAAACCTGATCGTGTAAGATCCAGTTGTCTCTGTTATGGTTGTCGGGGTTTCCCCCTTGTATGATCCATCTACATAAATGCTGGCACTCAAAGGAGAGGATGAGAGGAAGAGAGTCCCCGTCGGGGGTGTGTGGACGATGGGGGTTAAATCGCCGCTCACGGTTGTGGTTTTTTCTTCGTATACAATAACAATGTAAGAATAATCCTTATAATCTGTTTTTTTAAGTTTGACTGTGTGAGTACCAAGCGTTTGTTTTGACAGGATTAACGGGGTCACTCCCTGATATGCGTCATCAACATAAACACTGGCACCAGAGGGGGTAGATGTGATGGAGAGAGAACCGGCAGGAGGCTGAGTGAAATCTTTACTCACGGTTGCGGTTTGTTCTTTTAATACATCTACATTGGCAGAATAATCATTATATCCTGTTATTGTAAGTCTGACCGCGTGAGATCCCGTTGTGAGACCGGACAAAATTTTTGGGGTTATTCCCTGGTATGTTCCATCTACATAAATACCGGCTTTTGAAGGGACTGAAGTAAAATAGATAAAACCGGTTGGTGTTGGCACAGTCGTTGGGACTGTAGTCAATATTGTTGTAGGTACTGTTGTCGGGATCGTTGTCGGTAAGGTTGTTGGGACTGTCGTGGGTATTGTTGTCGGAACCGTTGTTGGCACGGTTGTCGTTACTGTTGTTGGTACGGTCGTTGGTATTGTTGTCGGAATTTCCGTTGGGACAGTCGTTGGCATAGATGTTGGGACCGTTGTTAACATTGTCGTAGGTACCGTTGTAGGTACATCAGTCCCACATACAGGGAAAATTAATGTTAAATTCAGAATGAGGACAAAAATTGCAAATATTATGTGAAAACCGATTGCTCTTTTAAAAAAAACGTAATGGTGCTTTTTATTTTTTGTTGATGTTTTATCATTACGCATTTTTATTCAATTCCTATTAACAGGCCCAGAGATCATATCAATCGGAAATTATTAGGAATGGTGAAGATCTATTCTCATCACCATAGCTGAATTTGTCGGGTCAGATTTTAGATGATTTATGCCATGTGAATACAGGAAACTGGGATTATTGAGAAGATATCTTTATCCCTATGTCATCAGCTGAACTAAAAATTCAATGATCAACTTTTTTAATCACAGGGATGTTCATAAACGGGCAAGGGACATTTACAAACTGGCGCTCACCCGAGAAACTATAATCCATGGAACGGGTCAGAAACCCTTGTATTGAGGGTCCGTTTCCAGTCACACCCCCACAAAAACAATCCCAAAAGACAGGTTTATTGGTTCCAAAACACCACCAAATCACAGGCAGTTACCCATGGCCGACATCGAATCGCTCTACAAAAAAGTGGATGGCATGATCTTAATCGAGATCAAACTCTCGTCCATCATGCAGCTCTTCAACTCATTTGATCCTGCCCCTTTCCACGAAAAGGAACTCGATACTGCTGCAGAGCACTACATTATCGATACGGTCAAGGACTTTCCTGAAAAAACGAAGTTCAAGATGATCATCTACCTGCCAAAGGATCTCGCAGAGAGCGAGCAGGCCCAGAAGATCAAACCCGCAATCCAGTATCATTTTGAATTCCGCGTGATGGGTGCAGACCGCAAATTCCGTTCGCATTTCCGGCATGGCAGGAGTACCATGTTAATCGGGCTTTCGTTTCTGACCATTGCCCTTATCGCAAGGCAGATGGTTTCGCACCTCAGCAATGAACTGCTTGCACAGATCTTTGCTGACGCTCTCCTGATCATCGGGTGGGCTGCCATGTGGGAGCCAATTACCGTCATGCTCTACGAGCTCTGGCCAATCATCAAGATGAAAAAAGTGTACCAGAAGATCAGCGAGATGGAGATCGATATCGTTCCGGTATCCTGATGAATCAGGATAATCCATGAATTTTTTTAAGCTGCGATACCTGTGCCTGCGTTTCCGGTGATGATGAAGGGTTATCAGGTACAGAAAATTCATGCTCGCGTTTCAGGGCCGAGATAATGTATCGTATTGCTTCTCCATGGGATGGACCATACCCACCCTCGAGTACAAACGCAAGCGAGCCATCAGCTGCATCCTGAATAAGCCGGGTTAAGACTTCAAAATCCTTTGGCTGGATCTGCATCCAGCCCAGCGGATCATCAGAAAGAATATCCTGTCCAGCAGAAACAATGACCAGATCCGGGCGGTACCGCCGCAGGGCGGGAGAGAAGATCTCATAAAAGATCTGATAGTAATCTCCCATCGTTGATCCGGCAGCGAGCGGTGCATTGATGGTATATCCCAATCCGGCCCCGGTCCCCATCTCCTCCACACTACCGGAATACGGGAAAAGTCCATTCTGGTGGACAGAGCAGTAGAGCACCCGGTCACTGTTGTAAAAAGAGTGTTGCGTACCGTTTCCGTGGTGGACATCCCAGTCAATGATCGCAACCCGGTCAACACTCTCCAGTGCATGCATGGCAGCAATTGCGGCATTGTTGAGCAGGCAGAATCCCATTGCACGGTCACGCTCGGCATGGTGGCCCGGCGGGCGCATGAGCGAGAGGCAGTGTTCTCCATCCATTGCCCGTTCAGATACAGCAACTGCGGCACCGGCTGCATGCAGGGCAACATCAAACGAACGCGGATTGACATACGTTTCCCGGTCCAGGTAGCTGACCGAAGTAGTCACCGCACACTGCTGCTCGAGCCAGCGGAGATAATGCGGATCATGGATTCGTTCCACATCCTCGCGGGATGCAGGTGTTGCAGAACAGAAAGGAAGATCCGCAGGAATTGCTGATAATACCGCCTCAAGTCTTGCGTGGCATTCAGGGTGGCCCGGTACATTGTGCCAGAACGATATGGGATCGGTAATTACTGAGCAACGCGTCATTTAAGTTTTCCATCCATGTATCAGGATAGATAATCCACTATTCTCCGCTACCATAAATATCCGTTTTGCTGTGAGCACGGATTTGGAGATATCAATATCCGGTGAAGATTTGCACCTTCATTTGGGGCAGACAGGAAAACAAAATACCGCGCCGCATCACCGGCATATCACGGAACAGGAGGGTACGGATCTCTTCAGATATGACATTATTTTGTCGGGTGTGCAGCCATCTGTTCGTAACAGGTGGGACAGAGCTGTTTTTTCTTGCGGTCCAGCTCATCAAGAGTATTGGGTCTGAACATCACACACTCCCGGTTTTCACAGTGACCGAGACCCAGCAGGTGGCCAATCTCATGCGCTCCTTCCTTGACTATACGGTCCATCAGATCATCGTCACTGCCGGAGAGCCCGTAATATTCGTTTCCCAAGCGAGCCGATGATACCACCGCTGCGCCAACCGATTCCCGGGCAAGCCCAAAGACAAAACTGCTGCCCTGTTTGAACAGGTCCTGGTGAACCACCAGCAGTACGGGTTCTTCAATCCCGTGCCGGTGCTTGTAGGTCTGGATGCTGTCAAGGAGCGCAGTCGCGTCGATCTGCCGCCGCTCTGTCACGTATCCCATCATGCGCACATGATTCTCAGAAACGGTTGTGGGCACACCAAGTATGGCAGAAATTTTCCGGGATACGGGCATCTGGAGCCCGGCCGGAGACTGGGCATCCCAAAAAATATGGACATGCATCGCTATATTCTGTTGGAATGGGTGACTATAAACATATTGAAACGAGCATAGGCAAACATATCGCATCTAACTATACCCGCGCCATCGAAGTCGGGATTGGCAGGAATGAGGAGGCGGCAAAAATTGTCCACAGTGCCGGTGCGCTGATCCGGTGTACAGATGTAAAAGCGTTGGGGGGTTCTGTCGGCCTGCCTTTTTCACAGGATGATATTTTTTCACCGGATAATTCCCTGTACATGGGTGCAGAGGTCATTTACGCAATTCGTCCCGCACCAGAGATGATCCCGCCCTTAATCGAACTGGCACAGCGGATCAATGCGGACCTGATCGTGTACCACCTCGGTTTTGAATCCTGGGAAAATGGCGGGGAGATCATCGACTGCGGCGTCCTCCTCCACAGGTATTACACTCGTCAGAAGCCATCAAAAAGGGTCGATTGAGTCTTTGGCGGGGTTTTCTTTTCCACAGGTTCTGGGGGTATAACTGTTGCCGGTTCCGGCGCTTTGGCAGGTTTTACCGCAGGCAGGGGTTCGGATTTTAGCAATGGTTCCTTTTTTGTTTTTTTCTGCGGTTCCTTTACCTTCTGCTGCTCCTTTTCTTTTTCCTTCTCTTCTTTTTCGAGCGCTTTTACAATTTCTAATGCCTTCGCACGATCATTTAAAAAGAAATTGAGCTGGTCTGCATCCAGCATCATCTCGCGGGTATAGCCTGACGGGTCGTTTTCTACCAGCAGTGAGATGGTACTCAGGTACTCTTCTCTCAGGGTGCTCTGCGGGATATGTATACTGCCAGCAATTTTGTTGAGCAGGGCAATCCGGATCGCCTTTTGCTTTTTTGCTGTTGACATCTTCTGCCACCGTTCAGGGGGCATGATCCTTGCGTGGATACCTTTTCCACCGGCCGCATCGGCAACACCGAGCAGCATGATAGCTGTCGCATAGCGCCAGAGCGTATGATACTGCCGGCGATAGGTGTTGCCAAGATATTCATCTGCCCGTGACAGGTGCTGGTATGCCTGCGCGACAGCGGTCGGGTCAGCGATCTGGCCAATGTTTCCTTCCACCCACTGCGCTATGGTTTCAGGAGTATCATCCACATCATAGGAGAGACGCAGTAGTTCCTCATCAGAAGTAATTTTAAACAAGGCAGAAATCAGCGAGAAGATGGATACACGTTCATCCTTCTGGGAAGTATGCACCTGTGTGTCGTCAATCTTTTCTCGCCCGACAGCTGAAGCGTAGAGCATGTTGACCGCTGACCGGATATCTCCCTCTGCACTCTCGGTAATCGCATGAATTGCTGATTCACTGCAGCTGATCTTCTCAGCAGAGCAGAGATATTTGAGCCGTGGGGCAATCGACCGCGCAGGAACCGCCTTGAACTGGACCGGTTCGCAGCGTGCCCGGAGTTCGGGAGAGAGCCCGTAGAGATCATTTGCGATCAGGATGATCGGCTGTTGGGCTCTCCTGATACATTCGATGATTGCTTTGGCACCGCCACGGTCTGATGTGCCCTGCAGGTTGTCAGCCTCGTCAAGCACGATCAACTTCCGCGACGCACCCGTCAGGCTTGCAGTCTGGCTTCCTGCGCCGGCAATGCGCTCGATGACACCGGCAGTCCGCGTGTCACTTGCATTGAGCTCTATGGACTCCCACTTCATGTCATTTGCAAGCGCGTACGCACATGACGTCTTACCGATACCGGGCTTGCCGTAGATCAGGAGTGGTTTTGACTTCCTCGTCCAGCTCTTTGCCCACTCGGCAATCTGACGTATTGCTGTCCCATTGCCGACAATATCCTGCAACCGTACGGGGCGGTATTTTTCTGCCCAGTCCATACAGACACGTTGACTGTATATCAAATAAAATCACTCAGCTGTCAGCGATGTTTTCTTTTTGTCGGAGTCATATCAAATAAATTATCTCTGATGAAACGAAATGAGGATGTAAGCAATAATTTTTAAATGATTTTCAGGTGATGCCGTGACCCACAACTGCTCAACAGAATCAATTGCAAAAGTAGTCCAGGAATATGAGGGTGTCCGGCGCAAGCACGCCATCGGAGAGATGGTCCGGGCATTGAAGATCGATGCCCCGCACGTGGTCGCCTCATTCGGGGAGGATGCTGCGGTAATCGAGCACAATGGCGAAGCACTCCTGCTTGCTGCAGACGGTATCTGGAGCCGTCTCATGGAAGCCGATCCCTACTGGGCGGGATACTGTTCGGTGCTTGTCAATATTCACGATATCGCTGCTATGGGCGGTCACCCGATCGCGATGGTCGATATTTTCTCTATAGCCAAGACCACCGTGCAGGAACAGGTGGTTAAGGGAATGCACGATGCCTCTGCCCAGTTCGGTGTCCCGATTGTCGGTGGGCACCTGCATCCTGACGCCCCGTACAGCGTCATCGATGTCTCGATTCTCGGATCCGCACGGATGGATTCGGTCATTTACAGCCACACTGCACAGGTAGGTGACAGCGTGGTTGCCGCAATAGATATCACAGGCCGGGTCCACCCGTCCTGTGCGCTCAACTGGGACTCGGTCACCATGAAAACCGCTGCAGAAGTCCGGGCCCAGATCTCCTTGATGGAGCAGATCGGTCGTAAGCATCTGGTGACGGCCGGTAAGGACATCAGCAATCCCGGTGTCATCGGAACACTTGGGATGCTGCTCGAAGTGAGCGGCAAAGGTGCCGAGATCGATCTCGGCCTGATTCCAAAGCCGAACCTCTCGGAAAATAACTTAACGTTTGAACAGTGGGTCCGCATGTATCCGGGCATGGGCTTTATCCTGACGGCAAACAAGAGGAATGTAAAAGAACTTATCCGGCTCTTTACCAGCGTGGGAATGACGGCACACGAGATTGGCTCTGTGAATGCATCACGCGAACTGCGGATCCGTTACGAGGGCAAGGACACGCAGGTCTTTGATTTTATCAAGAGCGGTATTATGCACCTGTCCGAAGAGGATGTGGCATGCCAGGGCCGGTAAGGCGCATCGGGATCGGGATCGCTGAAGATCCAGAGAAGGTCATAGAGAGTGCAAACCGCGTGAGCGGGAAATTTGAAATCATCTGTTATTGCGGTCCGGGAACAGTTGACAGGGATGCTGCAGGACGCGGCGTAAGTATTTCTGAGCATGCGAATCCCGAACAGACACTCGTTGACGATCTGATGGCAGGCAGGATCGATGCGGCGGTGCGGGGAACCCTGCCAGCGAATGCCACGTTAAAAGCTTTGAAGAAAGCAGCAGGTGTCGACCACCTGGAACGCATCGCGCTGCTTGAGACGGTTTCTGGGAAAAAATTCCTGCTCACGCCGGTTGGCGTGGACGAAGGGTGGACGGTTGGAGAGAGACTCGAACTGATCAAAAAAGGCAGGATCATTGCAAAAAAATTCGGCCTGCCGGAAAAAGTCGGCATCCTCTCCGGGGGCCGGCTTGGGGATGTTGGAAGACACCCGCAGGTGGATACAAGTATGGCCGATGCCGAACTGCTTGCCCGGCTGGGTGATGCCACACACTGCGAGATCCTGATTGAGGATGCAGTTGAAACCTGCGGGCTTATTATCGCACCCGATGGCATTTCCGGCAATCTGGTCTTCAGGACACTCGTATTTCTTGGAGGCGGAAAGGGACATGGCGCGCCCGTAGTAAATATCAGCAGAATATTCGTGGATAGTTCGCGCGCCTCACCAGATTATTCCAATGCGCTATTGCTCGCAGCATCTTTGTCCGAATAATTTAAATCGCTGCTTTACCTTTTGTTTGTCAAAATAACCATTTTAAAAGAAATAAAAAATATTCTGCGAAATTCTGAAGTCCGATTTCTCATTTCTAAATGGGATGCCGCTTAAAATCAGATTCGAGCATTATTTGGGCCATTTGCCCGGAAAGTTTTTATATATATCAATGGGATTTAATTTTGAGGTAAGGAACATGACCGATTTACCAATCGCAGCAGT
The DNA here is from genome assembly GCA_964590895.1 of uncultured Methanoregula sp. Taxonomy (GTDB): domain Archaea; phylum Halobacteriota; class Methanomicrobia; order Methanomicrobiales; family Methanospirillaceae; genus Methanoregula. The sequence goes on from CAZPYV010000008.1 coordinate 102,572, forward strand.
TGTAAGGATTGCCAAGAAGAACGGAGCCGAACGCGTGGGAAGCGATGCAGCAGAAGCACTCGTTATGAGAGCAGAGAAGTACATCGCCCAGCTCACCAAGGAATCCAACAAGCTTGCCGAGCACGCAGGCAGAAAGACGATCAAGAAAGAAGACGTTGATCTGGCAGCAAAGTCCTAGATTAATTCTCTTTTTTCTCGCGGATTCGTAGGTATTCTTTTCTAAATTTTATTAGTAACGTTCTTTTTGGGCAGTTTTTATAGGGAATTATTTTGCATTTTACAAAGGTGTTTCCTTGTCAATTTGTCAAGGTTCTTTGCGATTTCATAAAAGTAAAGAATGTTACTAAAAATTTTGTTATGTGATGCTCCCCGCCTCAGGGCCTCTCCGAGATACGGTGGGGCACGGAGAGAGAATTTCATTCATAAAAACCGCCGCTGGGGCGCCCCGTCGGGGGCGGCGGCGTTCATCGTATTTGGGGGCATGGGGGCATCAGCCCCCATCTTGGTAATTGACCCGATAGATCCATCCATTCTTTGCTGGCAGATCAGAACTTCCCCTTCGTGCTCCGTACAGTCTTCTTATCCCCGCTCATAGACAGCGCCTCACCTAACGCAATCCCAAACGCTTTAAACATCGCTTCGCACTGGTGATGATCGTTTTTCCCGGTAAATGCGATATGCGCCGTAATACCGGCCCGGTTACACACACTATAGAAGAAATGCTCAAAGATATCAACGGGAATGTTACCAATTGTCCGGCTGCCAAAAGTGCCGGTAAAGACAAGGTATCCCCGACCCCCGCAGTCGAGTACGACCGTAGAGATTGATTCGTCCATCGGGATGATCGCGTGAGAGAATCGTTTTATCCCACTCCCATCACCCATCACTTTCTTTATAGCATCGCCGAGCACAATCCCTATATCCTCGATCGTGTGGTGACAATCCACGCCAAGGTCCCCTTTGGCAGTACACGTGAGATCGAATCCCCCATGCCTTGCCATCGCATTGAGCATATGATCAAAGAACGGAACGCCACTCTCAACCGTGATTTTACCGGTGCCATCGGGATTTAACCGGATTGCAATCTTTGTCTCTTTTGTTTCCCGCTTCACTTCCACAACTCTCATCAGCTTTCCTCCAGTGCTTCTTTAAGTCCAATCTTCCCGCTATACAGGGCAGAGCCGAGCACCGCTCCAAACGCCCCGATCTCTTTTAGTCCTGCAACATCTGCTCGTGCGGATACGCCACCAGCAACTACGACCGGCAGGCGGGTGTGATCTATCAGCCGTTTTACCGGCTCGAACCGGACTCCCTGCTGGAGTCCTTCCACATCCACGTTTGTGTAGAGTAAAAAACCTGCCCCCAGTTCCTCAAACCGGGTGGTCCAGTCAAGATAGTCCCCGGCAGTCTCCTGCCAGCCATGCACAGCAATCTGGTTGCCTTTTGCATCCACACCTGCCATCACCCGCTCGCTGCCGTACTCGTCAGCAAGTACTCGGATACACTCCGGTTTCTGGGTGGCAAGTGTTGAGATGATGACCCTTGATACACCGGTATTCAGCCAGTGTGCAGCATCCTCAACGGAACGGATCCCGCCCCCCAGCTCGATCTCGACACCGGTTTTCTTGATAAGATCCACAATAAGGTCGGCATTTTTCGCCGAGCTCCCAAATGCCCCGTCAAGATTTACCACATGGAGGGCTTCTGCACCCAGGTCAAGCCAGCGGGTTGCACAGGAGAGCGGATCGCCATACGCAGTCGCACTCTCCCGTTTTCCCTGCACCAGCTGGACACACTTGCCCCCGAGAATATCAACAGCGGGAAAAATCTTCATAAAAGATCAGCGGATCATCCGTTGGATCGCCATCACAAGGATATCTTTTGCACCGGCCCTTCGCAAGGCGTTGATGAGGGAATAGACTCGCTCCTCGTTTACCACTGCATGCACAGCCACCAGATCTTCAGTAGATGCCACATCCATGACGGTAGGACCCGAAAGACCGGGCAGCACGCGTTTCACTGCTTCGAGCGAGGAACGTTTAACGTTCATCATCAGGTAGCACTGGCCCCGTGCCCGGATCACGCTCTCCAGTGCGAGATGGATCTCATCGATCTTCTCTTTCTTGGTCCGGAGCGATTCTTTGTTTGCGATCAGGAACGTTGATGTCTGGAGCACTTCATCAATTACCCGGAGCCGGTTGGTCCGAAGCGTAGTGCCCGAGCTCGTCAGATCGATAATTGCATCTGCAATCCCCAGGTGCGGGGTAGCTTCACAGGCACCACCGACAAGCACCACATTTACTTTAATTTTCTGCTGTTCGAAGTACGTGCGGGTGATGACCGGAAATTCAGTGGCAACCTTCTTTCCTGCAAGCTGCTTGACCGAGGTGATGGATGAATCATCGTGGACAGCCAGCACCAGTTTTCCCTTGCCGGACTGGAGATCGAGAAGCTCTTCTACATCGGACTCCCGTTCGATGACCATGTCATGACCGGTGATGCCGAGATCAGCTGCACCTGTTGCAACATATTCCGGAATATCGATCGGGCGGGCGAAGAGGATCTCCACATGGGGATCGAGAGTACGGGTGATTAACCGCCTTTCCCCGGTCTCTGCTAAGTGAAGCCCGCTCTTTTCCACCAGTTCCATGATAGGCTCAGCAATCCTGCCTTTATTGGGGATCGCAAGACGAACAATATCAGAAAAAGGAGTGGAGGTACCGGTTTTTTTCCCGGCTTTTATTGTTTTTTTGGCTTTTACAGCGTTCACGGTCTTTCCTGTTATGCAATCAGAACGTCCTGAGTTCACCACGGATAACTGCCTCGGTGACATGGGTGACAGTTGCAAGTTTCTCATCCACAATCGAATGAATCTCACTGTTGATGTCTTTTAATTTATACCCGGATTGTGGCAGCACCTGCACGCTTGCAACAAGCGGCTGATCGATGGGGTGACCGATCTGTGAAAGGAGCCGGACATACATCTCATCGATTCCATCTACCTTTTTCACACACACCGTTGCAATCTGGGTTGAAAGAAGATTGTAGATCTTACCTATGTGGTTGATTGGGTTCTTGCCGCTGGTTGCTTCCATGCTCATCGGGCGGTTGGGGGTGATTAAGCCATTGCAGCGGTTGCCGCGACCAACAGAACCGTCATCGCCCATCTCAGCAGAAGTACCGGTCACGGTTAAAAAGACACTCTCCTTTTTAATATCGTCAGCGGTGTTGACATGGACGACAACATTGCGTTTGGTTGTCTTCTTTGCAATCTTGACAATCTCTTCACTGATAATGCCCATGTATTCCTTGTACTCCTTTATGTTTGCGCAGTATTTGTCGACAATAGCACAGGCAATCGTCAGGGTGATCGTGTTGCCATCACGCAGGCCCATGATCTTGATATCCTGTCCAATCGCGGGATATTTTTTCCGGAGTTTTACATCGATATATTCTGCTGCATTTTTTATGATGGTCTCAACTTCGGAGAAGGGGGCATGCCCGACACCGAACGATGTATCATTTGAGCGCGGGGATTTGCCCTGTGAGGGCTTAAAGACATCCCGGAGATCGGTAGAGCCGGTTCCGAGACGGCAGTCAACCATCAGGTCGCGATTGAGATTGAGCTCGGGTAGAATCTTGTGGAGATACGTGTGTGCAGCTTCAACTGCCACTGAATCTGCTGGAATCGTGATGCCATTGAACTGCTTGGTTGCGCGCCCGTCAAGCAGGACATAAATCGGGCGGATCATCCGGCCACCGCCAAACTTCGGGCGGGATTCTCCGGCAACTACTTCACCCTGGTCGGTGTTGTGGTGAAGCACTACCCCGAACTCTTCGAGATATGCCTTACACAGTGCCTGGCTGATCGACTCGGCAATACCGTCAGCAAGGCTGTCGGGGTGGCCAAGGCATTTACGTTCAACAAGTTCAATCCGCTGCTTTTCAAGGGGGATCTGGTCCAATGCTTCAATCTGAATATTTCTCTTCATTGATATCCTCGTAAAACTTCGTAATAATAAAAGGGACTGGTGGTGATATAACCGTTTTCTTCTGATGCCAAAAAATGATTGGGAGTAATTAAAAATATATTTTTATATGATACTTTCTCACCGGAAAAGAACTCGATTTGTCTTTTTTTGTTTGAAGAAGAAATCCACCAGCGGGAATAATCACCGGTATGCATGAAGAGCAAGGGAAATTTGTGCGAAAAAAGCCAGAACTTTTCTGCAGAATTGCCCCGTAAAAAATATGCGTATGAGATATTTTTATCAGAACAAAAAAAAGAGTCCGATGGATTGTTCATCGAACGTATTTATCGTCTCAGGAACTTGTGGAGGATCGTCATTTCACTGCCCGGGGGGGCCTTTTTTACCGGGGGTTTTACCGGGGCAGGTGCAACATCGCGTTCATCCTCATCATCGTCATCAGCAGTAGATACCGTGATTTTTGGCACTTTTCTCTGCTGGACTTGCGGGGTGTGCGCATGTGTTGCAGAGGCGTGTCCTTCTCCGTCTGCTTTTCCTGCCTTGTGAGCCGAAAGTTTGGTTCCGCACCCCGGGCAGAAGTTTGCGGTTTTAAGAATTTTTTTGCCGCAGTTATGACAGAACTGGGGGTTTGCCACTTCATCATCCCGTTGTGGTTTTTCATGAATCTCCGGCTCCTCATCCGGAAGAATTTCAACAAACGGGGGGTGTTCGGGTTCTGCAACCGGCTGGCGGCGCATGGGTTCAGCAGTCACTCTTCTTACCGGGGTTGTGGGGGTTTGTTTGAGCGGCTGCATTGCACTCTTCATGGCAACTTTCATTGCCGACTGGACTTCTGGTTTTTTTGTATGTTTAATGGTCTCGTTATCGGTGGGGGGAATCTCCCTGTCATACCCCTTGAATGTGATCGGATTTTTCACCGGTTCCTGCTTCCGGATGGGTGAACGCCGTGGGGGTTCTTCTTCTACAGGCTCTGGCTCTTTTTCTTCCTCAGGCATCTTATAGCTTGAGAGAACTCGTTTTACCGGAGGTTGCTTCTCATGATCCTTGGCCGGCTTTTTTGTGGGGTGCAGACCCTGCCTTTGGGCGGGTTTTTCTACAGGAGCAGCAGATGCCGGTTCTTCATCCTGCTGGATGGGTTCTTCTGCCTTCTTCTTTGCAGGCTTCTTCTGAGGTTTTTCAACCTGAAGGAGCGAGATCCATTCGTCAACCTCAGTTGTTCGGTCCATACCATTCTGGGCAAAGACAATCTTCATCGTCTTTATCTCATCATCAGGAGATCGTATGGACAGGACAAGCACGGGATCTGAATTCTCGGAATCTTCGCTGGTGCATCCCGCTATAGTATCCCTTGCAACATCTTTTGCGGTAACCTTGACTTTCTTTTCCTCGGTATCAATTAAAAAAATCCGCCTCTCGGTGAGATATGCATGGAAAAAGAATTTTTTTACCGAGACATTGAGGGATCCAATCTGCACCTGCTCGCCCGGCTGCAGGTATGGTGAGAGTCCTCCCTCTCCATCGTCTTCCGTTTCCCCATCTTCATCCTGCGGTTTTGTGGGCTTTGTCCCTTTTTTTGCAGGACTCTCTTTTTGTATTGTCCTGCCTGCCGCTACGGAATCTTTCCTTGGGTTTTGTGTCTTGCTTTGTGGTATCTTGCCACCGCAATAGCCGCATTCCACAATATTGTCGCGTATATTCATCCCACAGTGAGGGCACTTCATCTAGGATCTCCTTGACCGGTATTCAGAGTAGATAACTATAATGTTTACATTACATATGAAAAATACTATGATCGGCATCGCGGGATTCACGTTTCTTTTTTATGTGGTTGGGCAGGTGGACTGTTCATCAGTGTATCAACAATCCGTGCCCGTTCTTCCTCGTTGTCAACCGCATGGAGGTACACGGATGCTGTTTTTTTCTGCATGCAGAGCAGCGCATTGATCCTGCATCGGGTCCCGTCACGGTCGAGATAACAATCTCCTGCGGTGATCCGGCTGAATTCAACGGTTAAGGTCTTTTTGAATGATTCCGGGCTGGAGCCGGCGTGACAGGCTTTTCCTTCGGCAACTACAAGGTAAACCCCCTTCCTGCCGGACAGGGCGCTGTCTTCTACCATAAACGTACCATACTTTTCATCACCCCACGGATTGAGAAATTCACGGTAGAAAGGATCGTGCTTCTCCTTCCTCTCCCATAAAAAGAGCCCGAGGCGAAGCGGGAGGTAGTTTGCATACTTCTCCTCTGTTTTTGCTTTGAGGTGGGAGTAGACGGAAGTGTTTAGGGCATCTTTTAGGAGTTTCTGTTCCTTTTCAAAGACATCCTCTTTCAATCCCCCGGAAAAGATCAGCCGGACCGGTTTGAAATACAGGATTTTATCAAGCACAGGAACTCCTAAAGAACCGTCTTTCATGGGCTGAAGTGTGCCGGTGTTTAACACTACTGATACAAAGGATTGGCGGGGAGACGAAATATGCGGGGCACTGAACGGTGTTGTGGGGGAGGTGCGGTGAGAATGGGACGGGCTTATGCGCTTTACCGGGGCCGTGCCACTTGCGCGCGCGATCTCGGCCCACGATTCGGGCGAAAAGGATTTGTTTAAATTCTGTTTCCAGATGGGATCGCGGATCGTAGCTATGGAGACTAAGCAGAACAGATCTTTTTCCGGGATAAATTTTGCCCCGCAATGGGTGCATTCAACATAATAATCGGTGTGGGCAATGCCATACAACTGCTTTCCGACAACCCGGTTTAAGATACCGGTCCGGCAGACCGGGCAGAGATTCATCCACTGTGAGGGAGGAGTGCCATTCTCTATTCCCGCCCCAGCAGCGAAAAGCGAAGGTGTCGGTGTCGATGCGATATGCCATGTCCATGGGGGCAGCAACCGGACTCCCCGGCTCCGCGCGTGGGATACGCTGTCAAGAACTTCAGCGTTTTCAGCAATTCCTGCACTACAGAGTACACCGGTTATCACGGCAGCGCAGGGATCACCCGGGTTAAGGTTCAGGCGCTGCTCCAGACACCGGTTGAGTCCTTCTGTGGCCTTGTTTTCATGAGTTTGTTTTGTGGTGACAGTTAGCGTTTTTGAGAACTCGGCGTTAAGGCATTCCATGGTCACACCAATAAGTTCCTTGGTGACTGAGCACCCATCCCTTATGATCGGCAGATGGCCAACGCGCCTGTTGATCGTTTCACAGGCTAGTGCAAGGAGTTCTTGAGATATGGGGAAAAACTGGGTGGCAGACATAGGTTTGGCTCGCTGTTCGTATCGGTTGTCACGCTGACGGGATAAACGATCGTATGAGATTTCGCATCTTTATCGCTGCATTAGAACCGGGTTATACCTTAACGGGAAGTCTGGTTTTTTCGCGTGGAAGGGGGACATGCCATTTGAATTGCGGGAGGAAAGAATCATTTAGGGATTTCTCTGATAAGAAGAGAGATTGATGAAAAAAGATTACTTCTTTGCCCCTGTCCGGGTGATCTTCTTTGCCGGCTTGATGGGGCTTGGCTGGTTCGTATGAGCGGGCAGCTCATCGCCATGGGGACGGGAATGAGGTGTATGCTTTTTTGGGAGCACGGGCTTTTTTATCGGTTTGTGTTCAGGGTGAGGGAGTGGTCGGGCTATTGGGTGATGCCTTGCATCTTCCAGCTGGCGGTCGCGATCCTGGCCCGGGCCTGCTTTTTCCAGAGGGGCTGCAACCCGCTTGTCTTTGGGAGTGGATTGTCTTGGTGACATAGTGAGTGATCTGTGCAGGGGATATAAAAAAGAGACGGGGAAAATACCACTCATATTTTAATCCGGGATTTTCTGTAAGTCAAAAAAAAAGAAACCGGTCCATCGATGATCCGTATCAACCGGCGCACGCATTATTTTATCATCCCCGCCACCAAATCCCAAACAGTTGCCTATGAAAAAACGCCACTTTATTGACCTTAAGGCCATCTCTTTTTTTGCCATGCAGAAATACGGCTTCAAACCGGAGTTCCCAAAAGCCGTTATCCGGGAAGTGAATGCGATACTCCCGGAGACGTCAGAAGACAACAAAAAGAACGAACTGGATCTCCGGGCCCTGTTATGGTCATCGATCGATAACCACGATTCTGAAGATCTCGACCAGATGGAGTATTGCGAACGGGGACCGGATGACGAGATCCACGTAAAGATTGCCATAGCTGATGTAGATCATTATGTTCCCAAGCACTCACAGGCCGACCAGTACGCTGCATACAACGGTACTTCAGTCTATACGGGAATTGTCACCTACCCGATGCTCCCTGACCGGCTCTCAAAAGGCATCTCATCGCTCCTGCCTGGGCAGGATTGCAAAGCGGTGATTATTGAATATACCGTGCTTTCCGACGGCAGTGTCCGCCATGGCAATCTTTACCGGGCGATCGTTTCCAACAAGGCCAAACTCATCTACGAAGAAGTTGGGGACTGGCTGGAAGGTGCTGGCCCCATTCCTGATATAGTGCGGGATGTTGACGGGCTTGAAGCACAGGTGCGATTGCAGCACGAGGCTGCTCTCCGGTTAAAAAAATTCCGCGCTGAACAGGGTGCGCTCGAACTCGAGACTATTGAAGCCGAGCCGGTTGTTAAGGATGGAACAGTAAAGGCACTGGTTGTCCAGAAGAAGAATCTGGCACGGAACTTAATCGAGGAGTTCATGGTGGCTGCCAATGGCACTACGGTGGCTTTTCTCGGGAACGCCGGGATACCGATGATCCAGCGCATCGTCCGCATCCCGAAACACTGGGACGGGATTGTTCTGACAGCTGCACTGTATGGAGAGACCCTGCCAGACAAACCGGATGTAAAGGCACTGACGGACTTTCTTAGCCGTCAGAAAGATGATGATCCGATCCGTTTCCCTGATCTGTCTCTCGCAGTCGTAAAACTCATGGGAGCCGGCGAGTACGTTCCGCTCGATCCCGGTGAGCCTCCTATCGGTCACTTTGCTCTTGCAGTCACAGATTACACACACGGCACCGCCCCGAACCGGCGGTATGTCGATCTCATCATACAGCGGCTCGTAAAAACGGTTCTGGACAAAACAGAGAGCCCCTACTCAATAGAAGAACTCGTTGACCAGTCTGCATGGCTGACCGATAAGGAGAAAGGATCAAAGAAGGTTGAACGATTCATGCGCAAAGCCGCTGCTGCCGTGTTGCTCCAGAATAGTATCGGCAATTCCTTTGAGGCACTGGTCACCGGCGCCTCGGATAAGGGGACGTATGTCCGGCTTATCACACCTCCGGCTGAGGGGAGGGTGATGCAGGGCCAGCAGGGCCTCAGGGTTGGTGAGAAAGTCCGGGTCCGGTTGCTCAGGACAGATCCTATGAATGGATTTGTCGACTTTGCCTGTACGGGCAGGGCATAGTATTGGAGTGCGGGTAGCCACCGAAAAAATTTTTAGGATATGAAGAATAGTTAGCCGGACAAAATCAGGCAACCTGTCCAAGGATATGCCCGATCAGCCGTTTCTCTGCTTTATGGATGTGTTCCAGCAGTGTGGTTTTGTGCATACCCATCTTCTCTGCCAGTTCTCCTGCGTTAATCTTTCGGGGATGATCGAAAAATCCACACCGGTACGATTCCAGCAGGATCTCTTTTTGTTTTGGAGTGAGAACGTCAAAAATCCCGTTGACATGGGGAATGTAATCGCAGACCGAGAGGATCTCTAGTCCCCACCCTTTCTTTGCGGCATCGGTAACGAACGTATTGAGGTCCTCCGGGTTTCCAACCATGCTGAATGTCAGGCAGTCGTTCTCAAAGACAATCGGGTGCTCAAACTTTGATCCGTATGTGCGGAGAAACGTGGTAATGTCATCGGAAAATGTGCCCTTGACAAGACAGGTATATTCACGGCCTTTGTTCTGGAGCACAACGAGATTCGAGACATAATTGCACTTGATCTGATCAACAGGAACACCTTCCCTGATGGTAAACTTGCACACTTCGCTGTGCATGTCGTCAACCAGATTGAAGAGCGAGATCACCTCGAACCGTTCGATGACCTGACCATAGGATTTGCAGTAGTCGAAGATATCTGCAGAAAGCCTGACCGTCATCTTCTTCATGACCCGATCTGGGATCCGGGACATGATATAATATATGGCCATACATGTATGGCTCAATTCCTAACATCCCTGCCTTCCTTTTCTTATTACAATTCATAAAGTGAAAACCATGAAAACGGAAAATTGTGTTGAAATCACTGATGAAAAGCAGATTGAACTCAAGAGCGGACTTACTGAACCCGGAAAACTACACCAAAACAATGGATTCATCGTTCCTGCGGGTATCCTGATCGGCCTTGGCGCTGGGCTGCTTATCGATCAAATAGTGTGCGGCTTTCTTATCGGGCTCGGACTCGGACTTATCGGTTCGGAACTGCTCCCGTTCGTAACGAAATTCAAAGACGATAAGTGCACGCAACCGGGAGGCGCAAACGTAACGACGCTCCTTATCGGAACCTTCCTGGTGTTCATCGGTATCGGCATTGTCCTGATGCCAGCCGCAATCTGGCCGTATGCCATTGCAGGATTTTTAATACTCGCCGGAATCGGATTCCTGGTACGGGGATTTTATAAGATCCCATGAGGACTGCATAACAGGATTATTCCGGAGTTGACTACCTTGATAGAGGCTGCCCTTGTAACTATCCTTCCCGTTGGCTTTTTGATCATTATTTTCGGTGGAGGGGCATTATTCCTGAAAAGAAAGATCGAACAGGAGGGGGAAGCTCCGATCAACAGGACCCTGTTTTTCGCAAGCAAGTACTCGATTATTGTCCTCTGGGGGGCCATGGCCCTTGCGAGCTGGGGGATCGGGTTCTCGCCCGTTCAGGTACCCCGGCTCCTGCAGCTCATTGCGCTCGCTTTCTGGTTTGCCGGATTCGCTCTCCTGTATCTCGGGCGAATTAAAATGGGGGATTCCTTTCGACTCGGAACCCCTAAAGAGGAGACCCGCCTCACAACGGAGGGATTATTCCGGCTGAGCAGGAACCCGATGTACGTGGGCGTGTATGCAACCATCGTGGCATCTTCCCTCTATACATTAAACCCGGTTGTCATCCTGCTGGGGGCATTTGTGGTAGCCGTCCACCATTCAATCGTCATTGCGGAAGAGAAAAATATGCAAAAGGTATTCAGCTGCAAATATTCAGAGTATTGCAGCCGCGTACGGCGATACGTCTGACTGCCCGCCTTGGACAGCAGGAAATGCCAGTATTTAGTCAGGACGAAATGTGAGCACCGAAACTTATGCTCCCGTACCACGTGTCACAGGAACAAACCTGATTTGAAGAAAATAAGAGACCTGTTTCCGGGAAATGAATTGTTTCTCTTTAAAAAAAAGTATATGAATTATCGAGATTGAAGATTGGTGGAAAAACACCGGTCCCTCCGGGCCTTGGGAGACGTCAGGACTATCCTAAATCCTCGGCTTTCCCCGGGTAATGATTATGAGGGGGAATATTATTCCGGCAACCAGGGCAAGGGACACGCCGACAGCATAGAGTGAACTCTGCAGGGTAGTCTGGATGAGAGCGGACTGGAATACTGCCATTGGATGAGCGAGCTGGAAGAGACCGTTGAGCCCCATGATGGCTGCAAGTCCGGGGATCATCGGAAGACCGGCAGCTACTGCGATCACCACTTCAGTGACATGGGTAATCCGGCCGATCCCAAACGCAAGCAGGGTTGCTGCTGCCATTGCAAGAAAAATACTCATGATAGGATCGATACCGGCAAGAATTGCAATCTCCCGGATAATCCGTGCGGCACCCCCGCAGATAAAACACCACGGAAGTGCAGCAAGCGGCATATTTATCATAATAGAAAAACCGAGCGCTGCTATACCGGCTGCTGCTGCGCTGATCAGGATACCGGTCCAGCCAAGGGAGAGGATAACCGGGCTACCGGATTCCGGTGCAAGCAGGGAGAGAGGAATCAACAGTATCCCGGTAATGACCAGCAGCTGTGCCATGACCGATGTGAGCCGGGCAATCCCGCAACCCGTATGATCCCGTACGATATCGAGCCCGCCGTTAATGAGAATGGTACCGGGAACAAGGAACAGGAGGGATGAAATAAGCGCAATCTCAGCAGTTGCTGTACGGGAAAATGGGAGCAGAATCAGTGCAGATACCGATGCAACAAGAGCCGAGAGCAACACGGTGAGATAGAGGTTGCCGGCCCGTGGAGAAATAGAGAACTTTGCCGCAAAACCTATCGAGGCTGCGATCAGGACAACCCAGAGGGATACAAAATCGGCGTTGTTCAGCCATGCAAATGCAGCACAGGCCGCACCTACCGCTAATACGGTTACCCATGCCGGAAAGAGCGGGGGCTGGTCCTTTATCTCCTGAAGTTTATTGCTGACAGTCTCAAGGGTATCACCGCTTAACCCCATAGCGAGCATCCGGCTCACACCTTGTAAAACGGTCGCATTGACCCGGACGGGGTCGCGAAACGCATGCATCCGGATCTGCGTACGGTTACCGTCGCCACGACCGACTTCGATCGCTTCATAGCCTACAAACGCATGGACATCGTCATCCCCAAGAGCGTGGGCAACGTATCGCACGGAATCGCTGATACGCTGGACAGATGCCCCTGAATCGTAGAGTGTCCTGCCGAGATCAAGATAGAGATCAACCCGGTGCCCCTCGGGGTCCGGCCCGGTTTCTTCAGCAGATGTACTGCTGCTTGCTCCGGTTGTCGTATGGGACGCTGGATCGCCCTGTGATGATGTCACAGACCACCCACGATGATACCGGACGTTCCCCTTGCATTACCCATGTTCATACTCTGATGATCTCAATGAAAAAATTAAAAAATCAGCACCCGCAGAAGAGCTTCCGGACCATATCCGGAATCTCCGAGGGGCGGGATGCAACCGGAACACCGTTCTTTTTCAGGCGGGCAATCTTCGAGCGGGCATCGCCTTCGCCACCCTCCACAATCGCACCCGCGTGTCCCATGCGCTTGTCGGGCGGTGCAGAGATGCCGGCGATATAGGCAACAATCGGGAGGTCGGTGCATTTCGCCCCTTCCTCTTCGAGGTTGCCACCCACTTCACCGATCAGCACGACCGCCTTTGTCTGCGGATCGTTCTCAAACTCTTTGAGCACATCCACAAAGGTCTGGCCGATCACCGGGTCGCCACCAATACCGACAACGGTACTCTGGCCGATGCCGGCCCGGGTGAGTTCGTCAACGACTTCGTAGGTGAGTGTCCCGCTCCGGGAGATAACACCCACATTTCCGCGTGAGAACAATCCCGAAGGCATGATCCCCATCTTCACTTCACCGGGCGAGAGCAGACCGGGGCAGTTGGGGCCGATGACCGATGAACCCTGCATGGTTGCGTACGCGACTGCCTTCATCGTGTCGTGCACGGGAATATGCTCGGTGATACAAACGATCGTCTCGATGCCGGCATTTGCCTCTTCCATGATCGCGTCTGCTGCTGCACCGGCCGGTACAAAGATCACGCTTGCCCCGATATCGTGCTCGGACATCGCATCCTTGACCGTATTGTACACCGGTACGCCATGCACCTGCTGGCCACCCTTACCGGGGGTGACACCAGCGACAACGCCCCTGCCCCCGACTTCGCGGGCATAAGCGTTCATCAGCCCGATATGGAACTCGCCCTGTTTGCCGGTCGCTCCCTGTACCAGAATCCCTGTCTTCTTATCGCCGTAGATCATGCGGTCACCTCAACAGCTTTCTTGACAACAAGATCCATGGTCGGGAGCATCTCGTAGCCTTTTTCGGTCAGGAGTCGCCGGCCCTCCGCCTCGTTGGTACCGGCAAGCCGGACGATCACTTTCTGGGAGATCCCGGCTGCAATAATACCCTTTGCCACCTCATCGCATTTGGTGATCCCGCCCAGCAGGTTCACGACAATGACTTTGACCGTAGGAACGCTTGCAACAAGGCGCACCGCGTGCATCACCCGCTCGCTCTCGGCACCGCCGCCAACATCAAGGAAGTTTGCCGCCTTCCCGCCATAGAACTCGATCAGGTCCAGGGTGGACATCGTGAGACCGGCACCGTTGCCGATCACACCGATTGCCCCGTTGAGTTCCACGTATGAGAACCCATGCTTTTCCGCCTCGCGCTCGCGGTCGGTGAGATCGCGGTTGACAGTGAAGCCCTGCCGTCCGAGTGCATTGTCGTCAACAATAATCTTCGCATCGGCGGCAAAGACTCCCTGCGGGGTAGTGACCAGCGGATTGATCTCAGCGAGCAGCGCATCCTTTTCCAGAAAGACCCGGTAGAGCTTGTTGATGATCGGCATGATCTCTTTTGGGGCTTTTCCCGCAAGTTCGCGGAGCATGAAAGGGGGGAGATCCCGCATGAGGGGCGTTGCGATCACTTTTTTTATTGCATTAGGATTTTCCTTTGCGGTGATCTCGATGTCCACGCCTCCGGCTTCGGTGAAAAGAATAAGCGGTTGTTTGCTGGAGCGGTCAACGGTTATCGAGAGATAGTATTCATGCTGGATATCGAGCTGCTGTTCAGCGAGGATCTCTTTGACCGACAGCCCTTTTATCTCTTTTTTGAACAGTGCTTCTGCAGTTGCAACAGCAGTTTTCTTATCTGCCATCAGGATACCGCCGGCCTTACCACGGCCACCAACATCCACCTGTGCTTTCAAGACGATCTTATCGCCAAGTGCATCGAGATGTGCCGGTAATTCTGCTGCTGTACGGATCAGGAATCCTGCCGGGACAGGGATCCCGTATTCCCTGATGACTTTTTTTGCCTCATGCTCACGTAACTTCATGCTGTTTGCTCCCTTTGCCCAGTTCAATGCCCAGTTTCATCGCTTTGATGTTGAGCGTCTCGGTGCCTTTTGGAACGGAATCGAGGATCGCCTTTTCGAGTGATGCTTCACTCACCACTTGCGTTGATGCCACCAGCGCCCCCAGCATCACGATGTTTGCCACGATATCTTTTCCCAGCGTCTGTTTTGCTTCCCGGGTTCCCGGGATCTCTAAATATTTACAGGACGGGCGTGAATGGACAAGCGTTGAATCGACAAGCATCACCGCATCCTTCGGCGCATGTGCCCCGTACTTCTCAAAACCTTCCTGCGACATGATCACAAAGATGCCGGGATTTGCCACCTTCGGGAAAAGGATCTGCTCGTCATCGATGATTACCTGGCTCATCGATGCACCGCCCCGGGCTTCCGGCCCGTAGACCTGGGTCTGCACGGCGAACTTATTATCATACATCACCGCAGCCCGACCAAGAATTACAGCCGACAGGATAATTCCCTGTCCGCCAAACCCGGAGAACCGCACTTCGTGTCTCATGGTTTCACCCCCAGTGCCGGCCGCTTTCTCCGAACCAGTTCCCCGACAACAAACATATCATCCGGCACCGGTTCACCGGCTTCAATAAGACGGTCGCGTTTCACCTTGAGCAGGGAATGGGACCGCAGGTACTCCACATGATCTGCTACCTGCCGGAATTTGTTGCGCCGCCCAAACGCAGTCGGGCATTGCACGAGCGCCTCGATAAAGGAGAAGCCGGGGGTTTCAAGACCGACCTTTACCGCTTTTTCAAGTTCCTTGACATGATAAGAAGTCCAGCGCGATACATAATTTGCACCGGCGGCAATCGCCAGTTCGCAGAGATCAAATGGCGTCTCAGCACAACCGGCTGGTGTCGTGGTGGAGAGGCACCCCCGGGGTGTCGTCGGGCTTCCCTGTCCGCCGGTCATCCCATAGATCTGGTTGTTCATGCAGACGACCGTCAAGTCAATGTTGCGCCGGCAGGCGTGGATAAAATGGTTCCCGCCGATTGCTGCAAGGTCCCCGTCACCGGTAAAAACGACGACGTTTAAATCCTTGTTGGCCATCTTGACACCCGTTGCAAAGGCAATGGCCCGGCCGTGTGTGGTGTGAAGCGAGTCGGTGGCGATATAACCGGGTGCACGGGAAGAGCACCCGATACCTGACACAAAGACGGTATCGTCCTTCTTCCACCCCATCTGTTCAATCGCGGCAAGCGTGCAGTTGATGATTGTCCCATTACCGCACCCGGCGCAGTAGATATGCGGAAGCCGGTCCTGCCGGTACCAATCCTCGTAACTCATTGGTGCGCCTCCAGTGCAGCGACCAGTTCTGCCGGCGTGTGAAGATCTCCGCCCAGTTTCTGGATGCTGACGACCGGCACCCTGACATGCCGTTCGACTTCCCGTGCCATCTGCCCGAGGTTCAGCTCCGGCATGAGGAAACGCTTTGCGTTTTTAAATTCTGCCAGTGCATATTCCGGGAACGGCCAGACCGTGCGGATCCGGAGGAATCCGATATTCTTGTCGGGACGGTCGTGCATCACCTGCTGCACCGTGCGGACCGGTGCTCCGTACGCGATAAAGACCTGTTCGGCGTCAGGATTGATGATATCGAAGTCGGCAATTGCATGACGGGCATTTTCAATCTTGTCCACCAGTCTCCTGACCAGTGCCTCATGTAGCGGGGGATTTGTTGCAGCAGGATATCCCCGCTCATCATGGGTGAGACCGGTGACGTGAACGCTATGTCCTTTGCCAAACTGCGGGAAGCCGGGAATAAGGTCTGCATCGGCCTTGAACGGGAGGGCTCCTTTCATGAGCTCCTTACGTAGCGTCTTTGGTATGGAATCGGGAATAATGATCTTTTCCCGCATATGCCCGACGATCTCATCAGCCATGAGAAATACCGGCACCCGGTACTGGTCAGCGAGATTAAATGCCTTTGCCGTGAGCTCGTACATCTCCTGCACGCTTGCGGGACAGAGCGCAATGATGGCAATATCGCCATGCGAACCGAACCGTGCCTGCATCATGTCCCCCTGTGCTCCCATGGTCGGCTGGCCGGTGGAAGGACCGCCGCGCTGGACGTTCACCACAACACAGGGAGTCTCGGTCATCACCGCAAAGCCGATATTTTCCATCATCAAAGAAAAGCCCGGACCGCTTGTGGCAGTCATTGACCGGGCACCAGTCCAGGCTGCGCCGATGATCGAGGCCATGCTGGCGATCTCATCTTCCATCTGGATGAAGACTCCGCCTTTTTTGGGCATCTTTGCTGCCATATGTTCGGCAACTTCAGTAGACGGGGTGATCGGGTATCCCCCGAAAAAATTACAGCCCGCTGCAAGTGCCCCTTCCGCACAGGCAGTATTTCCCTGCCAGAACTCAGTTCGCGTCAATATTCAATCGCCACCTTCTTCAGTTCATAGGGTTGTTCTTCGATCCAGTCGATGGCCTGGTCAGGGCAGGTGAGCTGGCAAACCCCGCAAAGGGTACGCCCGTAGAGCTGCTGGAGCCGGCAGTTGGTACAGCGTTCCGGCCGGTCGAGTGCGGGTACGACAATCCCCCGGCGGTTCGGTTTTTTTCCCTCTTTGAAAATTTTATAGGGGCATACCTTTACGCACAGGTTGCAACCCTTACACCGGGTCTCGTCAATGGCGAGTTTCATGGAAAATATCCTAAGGTAGTATGTAACCATTGTATTGAAAAAAACCTATTCTTTATATCATTCATCCGGCTGGGTGTCATGACAGTTTGTACCTGCAAAATTCCACTTCTGCACGTTTACTCACATCCCCAAAGATATCGTTGCCATGCGAGTCGATACCGACTACAAGGGGGAGCCGGTCGAGTTTAAACACCCAGACCGCTTCTGCCATACCGAGATCCTCGAAAAAAACGCCTTGTAATTTCATACGATCCGCTGCAAGGGCCGCACACCCACCGGTAAACGCGAGGTAAACGCCCTTGTTCTTCAGCTGCTCCCGCACGCGCGTTCCCATGCCGCCTTTCCCGATGAGCGCACGCACTCCTTTGTCGATTAAGAAACCCGATAACTCGTTCATCCGTGCCGAGGTTGTGGGCCCGGCTGCTACCACCCGCTTGTCCTGTATCACCGGGCCGCAATGGTAGATCACCGCACCCTTTGGATCGAACGGGATACCTTCTCTCTGCATGCGGAGGTGCGCCTCGTCTCGGGCCGTATAGACAAGACCCGATAGTTCGACATGATCCCCCGCGTGGAGCGTCAGCACTTCTTCCCCAAGCGGGGTGCGCAGCTGAACGGGCTTTTTCATCGCTTCACCTCAACGGTTGCATGCCGGTTCGCCCAGCACTGGATATTTACCGCAACCGGCAGCGATGCCGTGTGACACCCGGCCGTCTTTACTTTGACCGCGAGTGCAGTGGTGTCGCCGCCCAGTCCCATGGGGCCGATGCCGAGCCGGTTCACGGCCGCTAAAATTCCGCGTTCATAATCTGTCATCTGGTCAAGTGGCTGGAGGAGGGCTTCTTTTGCCATAGCGGCTGCGCCATCAAAAGTCCCACCGATACCGACACCGATTACAATCGGCGGGCAGGGCCGGGAACCAGCAAGATACACCGTCTCGACTACGAATTTCTCGATCTGGTTCACCTGCGAGGGCAGGAGCATCCCGATCCGGGACATGTTCTCCGCACCCGCACCTTTGGGGAGTACGGTGACGGTGAACTTTTCTCCGGGTTTGACGTGGATGGCCGGCATCCCGAGACCGGTATTGTCATTGGTATTATGGCGGGTGATGGGATCCACTACGTTTGGCCGGAGGGGTACTTCACGGGTCGCTTTACGGACACCTTCAGCAACCGCATCGTAGAGTTCCTTTGTCAGCGGAACATCCAGGGGGATGGTGAGGTAAATCACCGGAACACCGGTATCCTGGCACATCGGCACGCCGAGTTTTTCGGCCATGGTGATATTTTTTACAATATTTTCAAACTCCCCGCGAGCTACAGGGTTCGTCTCAGCGGCAGCGGCTCGTTCGATCACCCGGAGCACATCCGGGGGGAGCCGGATGACGGCTTTTCGGTACGCCTGGAAGGTGGCGTCGGCGAGGGCTGAACAGACGGGGTTATTGATCTGCATTTAATTATACTGGGGAGCGGGGGTGATATAAACTGTGGGAGGGGAGATGTTGATTTGGATAGTATTATAGAGGATTCTTGATCGAAAGTCATTCGGATCGAGTGAGAGGGATAGTGAGAAGGAGAGATTGCAAACGAATACAACAAGATCTTCATGTGAATTATTTTTTTGCCAATTCTTCAAATTGTTTATAGAATTTTACATAAAATGCTCTGGCAAGTTCTGCATTTTTTTGGCACCATATTTTTGTGAATACAATCCACAAACCATCTTGATCTTCGCCAAGATCATAACATACATTAGAAACCCATTCATGATGATCGGCAACAGTTTTCGCAGATTCAAATGCTTGATTCACCTCTTTTTCAGGTTTTCCGATTTTTTCAGCTAATTCGTGAATATTTTTACAAATACAATCAAATACAATCTTTTCGGGGGGGGAGTTTTCTGGCAATTTAATGAAAAATTCAAACTCTTTCTCCTTACTATCACCGTCTACAATTCCAATAACTTTAGGAATCTCAAATTGATTGTGAGACTCTACGAATTTTTTGACGCCAGATTCACCTCCGGCATCAATAATAATTAATTGACGTAAAATTCGTCGATCATGATGCGATAAAATTGTTTTAAAAAGTGCAATACTTTTTTTGTCTTCTAAAAATACGATTATTTTATTTTCTATTTTTTTTCCCAAAACGTCTTTTGCTAGCCATTTTGGACATTTATTTATTGACACAAGATTTTTTTGGCAAGGCCTAAGAAGACAAAGTGAATGATTATTCACATGATCGATTACAATTGGAGAATGTGTTGTTATTATAAATTGAACCGTTTTTGTAATCGAATAAATATGAATTAATTCAATTATCTTTTTTTGAGCTTCGGGATGGATATAATTCTCTAATTCTTCAATTAAAACGATCCCACGGTCTTGAAGATTTTTTATTCCCCATAAAAATTGATTGATATAAAATTCTCCAGAACCCATTGAATAAGAATCATACACGGTTCCATCTTCTAATGTAAGGCTATGATAAAATCTATCTTCTTCGTCGTCAATTTTGATAAGTGCAGACGTTATTGGTTTTTCTAGTAATTCTCTTAAAACGTCAAGAAACTCTTTTTCCATAGGAATGGAATCAAAAGATTCGAGTGTTGCTCGATAAGAATTGATTGACTCGGTAGAGCTGTCACGATAAAATGAATAAATAGTCGAATTAAAAGTTAAGTCAGTAATTTTAGGAATTTTGAATTGGTTCTTTATTATTTTTTTATCTTCGACAATTATTTCTTGACCACTTTGATTAATTAAGAATATTTTATACCGTTCCAATGTGGAGAGAATACCAATATCAGTAATATTTTGTTGAAGATTTTTTGCATATTTTATCGAATTAATTAATGTCGATTTTCCGGTTCCATTTCTTCCTGTAATTACTGAAACCGGTGAATTAAAAGTTATTTCTGCATCTTTCCAATTAAAAATATTTGATAATTTCACCTGTTTGATAAAATATTGATGGCTATCCCATCTTTCTAAAGAATGTCTAACGTTATCTTCATGCTTTTTATATTTCATTTCAATCACTAAAGTCCCTAGAATTGATAAAATCTCTATAAAAATTTGTTAAAATGTTATGTCTTCCTTTTAGGGACGAGGGATCCAACCATCCTTGACTTAAAAATGTTTCAAATTCGACATATTTTGAATGAACTTTTCCACCAGATTCAATATTTTTTTGTTGTTCAAATCTCCAAGTTTCAAAACGAACAAAAAAATTTCTTATTATCGTTCGGTCTGAATGATTCCATTCAATAACTTCTCGGATTAGCCAAAAATAACTAATAAATACGGATTTTGTTAGTTTAAAATTAGATTCCTTGTAAAAATTGTTAAGGATTTGCTCAGTTTCATTAAGATAATATAGGAACTGTTTTTCCGTCTTTGGATTCACATCATCATTAAAATATAATTTTTCCAAGGCTACGGCATTTGGTCTATGATCCAGTTTTCCTTTAACTTCTAAGAAAAATATTTTATCGAGGAGGTCTTGATAAACCATCCGATAATTTGGAAACCCTAGAGTATCTTCTGAAAATAATTGTTGATGGTTAATTAGAGTGTCCCTTAAGAAATTTTTTACATTCCCATAAATACAATTACGTTTTTCTGAAGCAGAAACCGTGGTCCCATAATTTAATCTTAAAAATAATTCTGTTGCTTCATTCAATTGAATATCTTCGATAAATAAAATCCTAATTGGAATTTTGAATAAAAAATCATCACGCCTATTTTGAGGGAATTGCGAAAACTTTTTTTTGTCAATATCTTGAAAGTCTGCAGTTCCGGGAAGAAAATTCCCGTTGAATGGAAACTCATCTTTTATAAAGCTAATAATTGAAAAAAGCCGTTGCTTTCCGTCTAATACCTCAAACTTATCTTTCCCCGTTATTGTAATTACATGAATAGGTGGTATATGCCAATGTCTTACCAATGAATCAATTAATTTCTGCTTTTTTGTTGTATTCCACACGATTTCTCGTTGAAAATCAGGTTTTAAATCGATAATCCCTTGTTCGATTTGAGTAAAAATTGAATTAATATTAGGATCTTGTGAATGAATTTTCATTATTATTTCCTCGATTTATTCCCAATGAATTAGATATTTGCTTTTTCCTTTTTGAACTTATGAAACCTCCGAATGGTTAACTGTATAATCCCTTGCTCACAGCCGGGTCAATTGATCAAAAAGAATCCGGCCTACCCATCCTACGCGGTCGCTAGACAAGATCATCCGGTTGTAGCAGAAAATTTCCCAGGCCCAACTCGCTCGCGCCGGTTTACACCAAAGCAACATTCAGGGAACGTTGAGGCTGTTGTGTGATATGTAAAACACTTATTCACAACAGTCACTAAGGGTATATTCCAGTTATTACACAACTTAGTAAAAGGAGGTTGTGCATTGGACATCCCACGTATCTTCACCATCACCGAAAGTGCTCACCGCATCCATAACCCGTTCACACCAGAAAATCTCGCCACTCTCGGCGCAGCGTTGCGCCTGAAATCGGGGACTCGTGTGCTCGACCTCGGCAGCGGTTCGGGCGAGATGCTGTGCACTTGGGCACGCGATTACGGAATCATCGGTGTCGGCATCGACATGAGCCAGTTGTTCACCGAACAGGCGAAACTCCGCGCTAAAGAACTCGGAGTTGCCGATCGAGTTGAGTTCATCCACGGCGACGCTGCCGGCTACGTTGCCGACGAAAAGGTCGGTGTGGCTGCTTGTCTCGGTGCCACATGGATCGGTGGGGGAGTCACCGGCACCATCGAGCTTCTGGCAAAGAGTCTCCGCTCCGATGGAATTATCCTCATCGGTGAGCCCTACTGGACGCAGTTACCCCCGACAGAAGACGTTGCCAGGGGATGCGATGCCAGTTCTGTCTCCGACTTTCTCATGCTCCCGGAACTTCTCGCGTCTTTTAGCGACCTCGACTACGATGTTGTGGAAATGGTTCTGGCTGACCAGCAAGGCTGGGACAGGTACGAAGCGGCCAAGTGGCTCACCATGCGCCGATGGCTCGAAGCGAATCCCGATGACGAATTCGTAAAAGAGGTCAGGGCCAAACTGACTGTGGAACCAAAACGCTACGCCGCGTACACGCGTGAATATCTTGGATGGGGTGTGTTCGCGCTGATGGCGCGGTAATACATCTGTAGTGGCGCTCCTTATTGCCCTCAGTTCCGGCACCTGACGACGGGGCCGGTACTAAACCAACCCCGGGTCCGACAATCAGAAGAGAGGAAGGGTCCCGCACACCAAGGCTTATGCCGCACCAGGAAAACATACGGCGTTATATCCACCTTCGAACGCTTTTTTTATACGCCCGGTACGATTCCCCAAATATTTTTTCCAGCATCCGCTCTTCGCCCGGAATAATGAAAAAATCGATCAGCGTAACAAAAATGACGGGCGATGCAAGGGCGACCAGTGTTCCCAGCACTACTGCGACACCAAGGAGGATGGAGGCCATTCCTAAGTATACCGGGTTGCGGCTCATGCGAAACGGACCTGAGGTCATGAGAGACGTGGGTTCTTCTGACGGTTGCATTGTTGTTGCATTTTTCAGGAATAATGAACGGCACCAGAGAATCAGCACAAGACCAAAGCCGATGATGAGAAACCCGGAATACGTTGAGGGAGGGGAAAGGAATGTCAGAACAGGGAATATAAAATTCAGCAGTACCGACAGGACGAGCAGGATGATAAAATAGTCTTGTCCGTCTGCCATAGATCTCTCGCTAATTTTTGTATTGAAGATATGGTGCAGTTAAACCCCATCAAGGTAATCTCTTCATCTCGTTTTTCCAGGTATCCGTTTCGCTGTCGGTACCAGAGACGGGCGACGGGACCAATACCGATCCGGTTCCGGGTCCGTCAATCAAAAGAAAGGACGGGTCCGCACACCGTGCAGCACGAAGGCATCCATGCAGCTGTCCGAAAAACTCCAAAGGTACCGGCTACCCGGCCAAAAGATAAATACCACAAAAAAAAGAAAAAGGGGGATCACATTATTTCTGCCGGGTGAGCTGCATGTAAAATGCTTTTGTATCATCCCCGTCTTGAATATTAATAAGTTCCAAGGTATTCGGCCCGGTTAATGTACCGAACGTTTTGCCCCTCAAATTGTCCCCCATGTATAACTCCCCACCGGGAGTAATTACACCAGAGAATTTCTCGTAGAAGACCTTGCCATCCAACATAGTGTACTCCTTTAAACCGGTAAAAGCGCGTCCTTTCTGTACTGTGATGTTAAATACTGTTGTAGAATCTTCATAAAACCCGAAGTTCTGGGCATGTCCAATGCTTGTCCCGGCCCATCTCCCGGTGAGATCGGGGATGGCAGTACTTGTTGACACGGTTGGCGATACTACTGGGGCTGCTGGGGCTGCTGCTGGGGCTGCTGCCGGCGCCGTGGCCGTGCACCCGCAGGCAAGCACGACAAGGATGAGCACGAGGATCGTGAATGCAGTTCTCATACACCTGACAGTGTAACGACGAAGATGATAAACATGACGAAATTACCCGGGGGAACGGGTGGAGGGGGCGTTTTCATTCAAGTTTACTGAGGAGGGGGGTGATGTATGCAGTGGGGGGGTGTTCGTGTTTATGTTCCGGCAATCATCAGTGCCCTCGGTTCCGATAATTGACGACGGGTCCGGTACCGCTCCGGTCCCGGCCCCGCCCCACACGCACGCTCATAAATCCCTACCGTTGCGTCAGGGAACCCATCAAGGCATAGAAATATTCGGGCTGCCGGGTGGTGAAAAGCCCGTGCCAGGCATCGAGCGTTGCCGGTGTCATGACATCAAGACTCCGGAACACATGGTACGCGAACTCTACCGGTGCAAGTCCGCTTGCGGTGATGAGATTGCCATCAGTCACTGCCGGTTCATTTACATAATGATTCTCGCCCCGGTAGTTCGGGCAGAACATTTTCAGGGCAGCAGGATCGTTGCTGGTATGCGGGCGTTTGTCCAGCAGGCCGGCGTTTGCGAGGCCCAGCGTCGCACCGCAGATAGCAGCCACAAGTATTCCTTCATCAAGAAACCGGCCTGCCACTTGGAGGGCGGGCGCCTGCGCCGGATCAAGCCAGGTATCTGCTCCCGGCAGGACGAGCACATCACCGGGGACGGGGTGAATATCCGTTATAAGGACTTCTGGCGTCAAATGCAACCCGCCCATGGTGGTGATGGGGTTTAACGTACTGCCGCATAGTACAACGGAGTACCGGAGTGCCGGATCTTTCAGGTACCGACCGGAGCGGAGCTCGGCCAGAACATGGCCCGGCTCCCAGTCGGCTAAGGTATCAAGGATATAGACATAGAGTGTGCACATGATTTACCGTTATACATAATAGGGCGGGATTGAGATATTTTTGCTCTTTTTGTTTCATTCTCCATGCGCTTCTTATTGCCTTTTGTTCAGGCAATTGATGATGGGGCCATCGCTATCCGGTTCCGGGTCCGTCAATCAAAGAGAGGCCAGGTCCGCCCCTCCGCACTTGTCGACGGAGGATCTGGCACCCCCCCAAAACAGCCATTCTTTTCCCCGCGACCCTGCTACCCCCCAGCCACCCCGACTTTTGCCTCCCAATAGCATCTATTAGCGTTTGCCTATCCCCGGCAAAACGTTCCGTTTGCCATAAACACCTCAAAAAACGATTATTTTAAAAATTTGTACCGGAATTCACTCTTTTGTACAAGTCGTGCATTCGGAAGGCCTTTCCGGAGGCCAAACAGAGAATGGAAACGACCCGGATTAGGGGGTAAGAATGCAGTTCTCATGGCCAGGTTGAACCGGAACCATGCAAAAATATTTGTAAGAGACAATTGGAGAGGATCAAGACCGGGCCTCAAAACACCCCTTTTTACCCCCGCGACCCTGCTATCCCCCAGCCACCCCGACTTTTGCCTCCCAATAGCATCTATTAGCGTTTGCCTATCCCCAGCAAAACGTTCCGTTTGCCATAAACACCTCAAAAAGCGATTGTCTTAAAAATTTGTACCGGAATTCACTCTTTTGTACAAGTCATGCATCCGGAAGGCCCTTCCGGAGGCCAAATGAAGCACATACAGAGGCCGGATTGAAGGAGGGAATGCAGCTCAAAAAAAAAGAGAGTAAAAAAAATTATTCCTCGTTCTCCGATGTAGAATCCTTATCTCCGCCAGATGAAGACTTCCCTCCTGCGGGATCCCGGACATTCACGGGAAGTATTGCCAGAGGAATATAGTTGCCATCAGCCTGGATCTCGATAACGGAATCGTGGCGAACCAGGAAGAACTGCCAATTCCCTTTTGGATGCCGGACCCAGAATTCCCGGGCTGTGACCGCAGTCAGGGGCATCCGGTGGAGGTGTACAATCTCGCGCTGGTACTTCCGCAGGATATCAAACACCCAGGAAAATTGTGTCAGTGACCGCTTCACCTTGACAAAAATTGTCCGGTGCTCCTCAAAGAGGATCAGCTCGAACGCGTCGCTCCGCGTACCGGGAATGACACGGACTTCCCCGCGCCGGCTGGCGATTATCTTCGCCTCGTCCAGTGCGAGATTCGGTGGCCGGCCCCGGGTCATTTCCCGTCACCGTCATTGATCCGGTTCTGTTGAAGATCTTTAACAAGGTATGCGAGATCATTGATCTTCGAGAAGATCTCCACGTTCATCCGGTCCTGTCTCTCCATTAAGGAACAGACTAGGTCAAGGGCCGCTGACTCGAACTTCACGTACGGGATCTCGGGATCCTTATCATAGATGTCCAGCTTGGTCCGGCGCCTGTGTGTGCTCTTTGGTTCCAACGGCCGGGCAATACTCTGCCCTCTCAGGGCAGTCACCCGCTCAACCAGACGCGGGGCGATTGTCGTGCGTGTTTTCTTACGGATTCCCACAGAGTCTGTAGTAGTCTTTCTTGTTCCCTGTTCACCGGACCCGTCAGGGCTTGGCTTCTTGTTCTCTTCATTGTTTGCGAAAATTCCTGTCATGATTCATTCCCCCTTTTCCTGATGATTACCCTGCATCGCAGGAGTTCTGTTCACGATTCTTTCGGGCGCTGGTGCTCTTTTTGAAAATTTTTAACAACGCCGGTCCGGGGAGAGCCAGGGCTATTTTCCTTCTGAGGGTTGTCTTGTGCCAATCGGCAGGTAACCTACAGGACTACAGCCTTAATAAAACTCCAAAACACCGGACCCGACGTTATTCACCGATGGTTAAAGAATGTGTAGAGCGAGAAGAGTGGGGCGTGGCCGCTCGTTAACCTGTACCGCTTCCCCATGTCCAGTACATTTCCATCAGCTGCTACAAGGACCGACTTTTCATCGGGAACTATTTCGGCTGCGGGTGAGAAGACACGGGCTGCTGCCGTGAATTTTCCCATAAGCCATGTTTTTAGTTGTCCGATGAGTTCGCTGGTCATTGTATTGATCCAGAGGTTCCCCTATTCAGGTTAAATAGTAATGGGTGGGTTCGGGAATTTTCGCAGTTATTTTGGCAGGTATGCGAAAATCGGGGGTTGGATTGGGGCTGGATTGAGGGGCGTAAGATTTGTGGATCCGGGCGCGGCTGCGGGATTTGTAATGGAGGGTTTTACGGACCCGGATTTGGGAGAGGTGCGGGGAGGTGCGGCAAAATAGCCGGGCCGGATCTTGAACCCTGTCCACAAAAATACCCCTTTAAAATCGTTTAAATTCCTGCACAGGGACAAAGCGTATATTACGGTACCAGAAGAACATGAATACGTGGAAAAAACCACAATCAACAAAATCTACTTAAAAAGGAAGTGATAACCACGTCAAATAAAGCAAAGAAGGTAGTTACCCCCGCATCAAAGACAGCTCCCGTAGCATCAAAGAACGATGCCAAGAAATCCAGCGGAAAGCGGAAATAATCCGATTTTCATTTCTCATATTTTTCGTTTATTCTCTATTCTAACAAGACTGTTTTCACCCGGGTTTAATCGGCAGCTGGATCGGGTTATTTGTCCTTGAAAAGTGCACATGAGCATCTTTTCGAGTAACCGGACGTACCTGGTACAGAATAAAAGCAAAAAATGCCGGGATAACAACGTGCGGCTGCGAATGAGCATAGTGGCGGCAAACTCTCGATGCCATACTCACGAAAAACTTCCAACTCAACATATTTCCTCTTAAAAATGCAAAACCAGAATTGCATTTACTCGTTGAAAGATTGCCAGAAATCGTACCAGGAGGTTGCCCCCAGTACCAAGGCATACGAAATGACTCACTACCTGATAGATATCCGCATGATGGGCTCTGTGAAGCACCAGATTTATAATTTAAGCAATCATTTAGCGGAGAGATTTAATCTCGGGAACAATCTCGTTACCCCGCACATCACTTTGGCCGGACCTTTTTCAACCGAGAACGAAGAAAAACTGATCGAAGATTTCACAAGAATCTGTACAAACCAGAAAGGGATCCCGAAATATGAAGTGGGAGGTTATGGGTTTTTTGACGATACGAGAGTTGTCTTTGTCACAATTACTCCTGACGAGACCTTGAAAAAATTCCGGTATCAGCTGGCCCGGGCAATCTCTCCCTATTGCTCATTACGGAACTATGATCTGGATTCAGCTGAGGATTTTAAGTTCCACTCAACGCTTGCCATGAAACTTGACTGGCTCACATTCCAGAGAATAAAATGGTATGTTAAGGAACAGGAAAGCGTCATCTACCGGCACCATCCGATCCGGGCAACCTTGCTCCGGAATTCAAAAATTCTCTGCGAATATGATTTTATCCAGGAACGGATGCTGAGCCGGGCACAGGCACTGAGCAGGGCGACCATGAAGCGTGATTTTGATATCCTTAAAGTCTGGGCTGAGGGAAGTTGGGAAGGGGAGTGAAACCCGGCCGGTACGTCAGTATGAGGGAAACTATGTCAATGAAGAGGAGATAAATGAAGCATATGACCGGACAAAAAGGGCACTTTGAACAAGGACGTTGGGTAACGGATAGCGAACCAGCGGCCACCCAAACGGAGGTAAACGTCATTGACAAGAGATTTTCTGAAGCGACAAAGTCCGTCATAGTGTCTGTTGATAATGTGATGAAAGTCACCCGTGATCTCGTAACAACCGAAGAGGGAAAGCAGTACATTGAAAAAATCATAAAGGATACGCAAACGCAGATCCAGAAATCCTTTGATGAGATCGTCAGCCATGTAAAAAACGAACTGGATAAAACGGTAAAAAAAGTAAAATAATTTTTTTTCGCGGTGTATTTTTACACGATTAGCCGGACCGGCACACGACCAAAAGCCAAAAAAAAAGATTTACTTCTTGCCGCCCTTTGCAGGAGCTGCCTTGGCATCCTTGCCACCCTTTGCGGGCTCAGCGGCTTTGGCATCCTTGCCGCCTTTAGCTGGTGCTGCATCCTTGCCACCCTTGGCCGGTGCTGCGCCCTTTGCGGCATCCTTGCCACCCTTTGCAGGTTCAGCTGCTGCCTCTTCAACAACTACCGGTGCTGCAACAACCTTCTCACCCACAAGCTTGGGGGCAGCTATGATCCTGCCGCTGACCTTGATCTCACTGACCTTGAGATGAGTGGGAGTCGGGAGCTTGTATCCAGCGTGACGGAGTGCATCTTTGATCTTTTCGAGATAATTGATAGTAGAGTAGACTGTCAGGAGCTTCTGGCCGGGACTTACCCGGGCAGCAGTCCCTACAGCTTTTCCAAAGGACAAACGCATGCCTTCAGACACACGGTCCGCACCGGCACCGGTTGCCTGCTTGTTCTCGCGAAGCACATGGTGGGGAAAGACCCGTACCTTGAAGTGGAAGTTCGATCTGCCGACATCCTTCATTAAGCGCCGGTTGGTTGTGATACGGGCCGCCTCAAGTGCGCTGTGCCGGATCTGGCATGCCTCTTCGACTATGAGATCAACTTCGGTCGGGAATTCCTGCGAGAGGTTTCCCATCTCGAACTGAACAATCTTGCTACCCGGAACACCGCCCATATATTCGCGCCGTGTATAGGCCTTCTTGGAAATGTTCCTGTACATCTTTGCCGGTTTTCTAACCATCGCGTCCTACTCCTGTATTGAAATGCAAAAAGCGGACATGAACATCCATAAACGATCAGATGAACATGCCAGTTACGCTTCTCAAACTGCTTTTATAAAATGGAGATGGAGCGTATTAAACCTTACTGGATTGCACAGTTCTGGTTTATAAGGTCAAGGACTTCGCGCCGGACCTGTGCAAACTCCACGCTGGTCCGGTCACGGGGACGGGCTAACGGGACATCAAAGATCCTGCAGATCCGGCCCGGCCGTGGAGTAAGGACAATGATCCGGTCGGACATGTAAACCGCTTCATCCACACTGTGGGTGATAAAAACGATCATCTTCTTTGTCTCTTCCCAGATTTCGAGAAGTTCCTTCTGGAGCATGTTCCGCGTCTGGGCATCAAGCGCCCCAAACGGCTCATCCATTAAGAGAAGAACCGGATCAAGAGTAAGAGCGCGGGCAACTGCTACCCGCTGCCGCATTCCTCCCGAAAGTTCCGACGGGTAACTGTCCTTAAACTGCGAGAGGTTGACAAGATCAAGATATTGCCCGGCAATACGATAGCGCTCATCTTTGGGCATTCCCTTCATCTCGAGACCAAACGCGATGTTGTCGATGACCGTCCGCCACGGGAAGAGGGAATATTCCTGAAAGACCATCCCTACTTTGGAGGTCTGGCCTTTCATCTCCTCGCCATCCAGGAATATTGAGCCGGTCTGTGCCTCATCGAGCCCGGCGATTAACCGGAGCAGGGTAGTCTTGCCGCAGCCGGATGATCCGAGGATACAAACGAACTCCTTGTCATTTACCTCGAAATTGAGGTGATCTAAGACAATAAGGCTGGAACCGTCATCGCGGGGAAAAGACTGGTTTAAATCGCGGATCTCTAGTTTACCCATGTTACGCAACCACCCCGGTCTGCCATTTTAAGAAGTACCGGTTGATGAAATACCGGAAAACCATGTCAAACGCAAGACCGATGAGCCCAAGGATTATCATGTATACAACTACCCCATCCATCTGGTGGAGGTTGTAGGAGAACCAAAGCCTTGAACCAAGACCATAATTCGAAACACCGAAGAGCTCAGCTGCGACAAGGCACATCCAGCCGACACCTGATGCGATACGGATTCCTGCCACAACAGAGGGTAACGCAGCAGGAAACGCAATGTACCTTATGAGATCCCGGCTCTTCGTGCACCCAAGCATCTTTGCTGCCTCAACAAAGATACGCGGAACACTGCGAAACCCGTGATACGTATTAAGGATGATGGGAAATACCGCTCCCATAAAGATGACAAACCCTGCCGACCATGCCGTGAGTCCGAACCAGATGATCGCAAACGGGATCCATGCAAGCGGGGGAATCGGGCGGAGGAGTTCTATGAGCGGATCCAAAAAGGCATCGAGCCTGCGGTTCCAGCCCATCATGATCCCCAGAGGGATGCCTATGAGGAGTGCAGCGCCAAGGCCGATAGCAAAGTGGATGAGACTTTCCCGGAGATCCAGGAGAAGAGTGCCGTCATCAAGGAAATTGATGAATGCCATCAGGACATCTGTTGGGGCAGGAAGGATGAACGGGTAGCGGATAATTACTGCAGCCACAAATTCCCAGATAATGAGCACAAGCACAATGGCAAGAGCACCGAGCCACCAGTCTTTTTTATTTTTCTGTATCTGTGTGCCCACGGTGTCTTCTCCTTTTTGCCTTCCGCGGGCGTTATGAGGAGGCCTGCGGTTGTTTTTGTATAATAGAACTTCAAGGAAAAAAAGGGTTGGGAATGAGATTAGTTCTTCTTATAGAAGGTCAGGTCGAAGAGCTGATCCTTTGTCAACGGGGTCTTGATATACCCGAGATCGTACTGGATCTTCGCATAGTCAAGAACCGACGTAACGATTGGATTTGGATCAGTTGCCCAGTCGCCATCCCATTCCTTTAAGGATGCTTTGACATCCTCAATTTTTGCTCCGGTCTTGGTTGCATAGATTGCGGCTGCTTCATCAGAGTTCTTGAGGTTGAATACAACCGCCTTCTCGTTGGTCTTGAGAATCTGGGAGACAATTTCCGGGTGTTCACGGATCAGTTTTCCGCTCACAACGAGTACACAGCAGGTGTGTTGGGGATACATCTCACCTGAGTGGACTATTATCTTGCCCTTCCCCTGTGCCTCAACTACTGCAGGTGACGGGTGGGGGAGGAAGACTGCATCGACTTTGCCGGCAGTAATTGCCGTAACTGCATCCCCGGGCCCCATGCCGGTGATCTTGACATCAGTTATACCGGTTCCAACAGAGATATTGTTCTTAGCAAGCCAGTTGCGCAGGACGGTATCCTGGATGGTGCCAGCCTGGAAGGTTGCAATAGTTAAACCTTTGAGACTTTGCGGGCCGGTGTAGTTGAGACCTGACCGGAGAACAAGGTCCGAACCCTGGGTATTGACACCGCCAATGATCTTGGCATCGAGTCCGGTGCTGATAGCACTCAGGACGGGAGCGGCTCCGACATAAGCGACATCGATATCCCCGGCAAGCATCGCCTGCATCTCAGGGGCGCCAGTGGGAAAGACCTTGTCAGAGACGTTCTGGACACCCAGGGGGGCGAGATCCTGCTGCCACCAGCCCTTATCCATCGCGGTGGTGTGAGCCATCTGGTGGGTACTGGGCTGGTAGCCAATCCGGAGTTCCTTGACAGGAGCTGCGGTAGTAGTTCCGGTTGTTCCCGCAGGCTGCGTGCAGCCGGCAGTGATCAGTAAAAGGGCAATAGCAATGAGCGCAATTACCGTAATCCTCATATGTTTCATACAGATGTGTTACTCTGTCAATGATAAAAAGTGCTCTATTAGGACACAATTTCTTTCTTTTTGTATTAATTTTACGCTAAATTTTTTACTTTTGTACCACATTATTACTATAACTGTCCATATATGAAAATATATTTTCTAAAAATTTGGACAAGACAGGAAAAATTAATCTATAATTAACCTGATTGTATCTTCTATATGGTACAAGTGGATCCAATTGACCGGCTCATGCGCGCAGCACTGGTCTCAGATGAAGAGTTCGTAACCACACTCAATGAACTCTTAAAACTCGATCTGCGTATCAGCGTACGGGAACTCTCAGAGAAGAGTGGGATCGCACAAAGTTCACTCTACAAGATCATACACGGAAAACGATCCCCCAACCTCTCCACACTCCGGGCGATCATCCGTGCCCTGCGCCAGCAATATCATGTGAGCGATGAGGCATTTATAGGACTTATCGCTGCCCGCTCAGTTCTGGAGAGCGTAGAGGAGCGGATGACGGATGTTGAAGGGCATCGTATCCGGGTACGCGAGTATCCGGTGCATACAATGGAAGATGCAATTGTTGCGGCAGTAAGAGCTGAGCGCGAAGGTGCGAGCGCAATTGTCTGCGCTCCTATTGTATCCAGTGTCATCGAACAAATCGTCCGTGTGCCAGTCGCGACGATCATTCCCCGCGAATCGGTACAGGCAGCGATCGGACTTGCGGCAAAAAAGGCGTGGATTTAATCAGTCCGCCGCTAAAAAGAAAAGTATTGAATGTGGTGAAGAGATGCGAACCGATGTTGTAAGACTTGGGCGCCTTTCGGGAGAAAGGACCGGAGAGATGATGCACTTTCTCTCCTCGATGCGTGCCGACCGCTACATTGCGGATGCAGACGTGCTCGTGGATATCGCTCATGTGCTGATGCTGGATAAACAAAAGATCATAGACCGCGATATAACAAAACAACTCATCCCGGCACTGCTGGAACTGTTCGATGAGGGAATTCCTGAAGAGGTGTTTGACGACCGGTTTGAAGATGTGCATGCAGGAATTGAGACGCTGCTGATCGAGACCGTAGGGGTCGATGTGGGCGGACGCATGCATATGGGACGTTCACGCAACGATGAGGTTGCCACTTGTATCCGCATCAAACTGCGCGACGATCTTCTCAAGCAGATGGCCGCACTCGTAAAAGTGCGAGAAGTACTTGTTGCACTTTCAGAGAAGCATACCGAAACAGTGATGCCCGGTTTCACTCACCTCCAGCACGCCCAGCCCACCACCCTCGCCCATCACCTCCTTGCCTACGAGCAGATATACTCGCGCGACTTTGACCGGCTCAAAGATGCATATATACGGGTGAACTTATCCCCGCTCGGTGCAGCAGCCTTTGCATCCACGGGCTATCCTATCAACCGTGAACTCACCGCACGCCTGCTCGGCTTTGACGGTCTAGTGACCAACACGATGGATGCAGTAGCAGGACGGGACTTTGCGCTCGAAGTGCTTGCCGATCTATCAATACTGATGGCCAATACGAGCCGGCTCTGTGAGGAACTGATCATCTGGAGTACTTCATTTGTGAAGTTCGTCTCGCTCGATGATGCCTTTTGTTCAACATCATCTATCATGCCCCAGAAGAAGAACCCGGACACCGCAGAGATCATGCGGGCAAAGAGCGGCTCGGTCTTTGGTGCATATTCGGCAGCCATGATGACTGTCAAGGGACTTCCCATGAGTTACAACCGTGACCTGCAGGAACTCACCCCCAATATCTGGCGGGGAATGCACGACACCAAAGCCTGCCTGCGGCTGCTCATCGACATGCTCGCGAGTGCGACTTTTGATACCGAGCGGATGAAGGAAGAGGCAGGCAAAGGATTTTCCACGGCAACCGAACTTGCAGATACGCTTGTGAGGAACTATTGCCTCCCGTTCCGCACTGCTCACAATATTGTCGGCCGGGCTGTGCAGAAAGGCAGCTTGTCGCTTGCGACACTGGATGAAGCGGCACTGGAACTCAATGCCGGTATTTCTCTTACCGCAAAGGGACTCACCCAGGAGAAGATCGATGAGGCACTCGATGCCACCCATTCGGTCTCATTGCGAAAGGCACCCGGGGGGCCGGCACCGTTTGCCACAAAGATCGCACTCGATGAACGGAAGAAGCAGCTCGATAAGGATTCTGCTTTGATTGATGAACGGCTTTTAAAACTCTCAAAGGCAAAGGATGAACTCATCACGGATGCACGGAGGCTGGTAGCATAACAGTCGCGCTGAAATCCGGCGATCTGGTGTCGTGCGAATACGGTGGCAAGACCCATAAAGGAATTTACATCACCAGCCGTGATGGCATGGCAGTAGTAAAACTCAGTTCAGGTTACAATATCGGTGTGCCGCCAGCATCCTGCACCTGCATTGAACAGTCTGTCCCTGCACCCTCACGATCACGCGTGGTGAATAAAACTGAAGGGCTACCGGATCTTTCGATTATCTCAACCGGTGGAACCATTGCGAGCAGGATCGATTACCGGACCGGCTCTGTCAGCAGCCAGTTCGATGCGAGCGATATCCTGACCGCTATCCCGGAACTCGCACAGATTGCCAATTACCGCACACTCCCGCTGGCTGCAATCCTGTCAGAGAACATGACTCCGGCGATCTGGCAGGAACTTGCCCGTGCAGTTTACACAGAGATTAAAAATGGTGCTGCCGGTATCATCGTCACGCACGGCACTGACACCATGGCTTACAGTGCAGCTGCTATCAGTTTCATGATCGATACACCAGTCCCAATCGTTTTTGTCGGCTCACAACGTTCAGCAGATCGCCCTTCAAGCGATAACACGATGAATGCGGTGTGTGCAGCCGCAGCGGCTACGAGCGACCTCGGGGAAATTGCCGTTGTGATGCACGCAGCCACAAACGATGACACCTGCGCAATCCACCGGGGTACAAGGGTGCGCAAGCTGCACACCTCACGGCGCGATGCATTCCAGAGTGTGGGCCTGCCAGCCATCGGTTCTGTTGCCTACCCGTCCCGTGCAGTAACTCTGACAACAGATGCAGTAAGGCGCGGAAAGCATACTCTCGCACTTCACGATAATCTCGAACCCCACTGTGCCCTCTTGCAGTTCTATCCGGGCATGTCCCCGGACCTGATCCGGGCATATGAAGGATACAAGGGCCTCGTGCTCTCGGGTACCGGCCTTGGACACGTAAGCACGCTGCTCATCCCCGCCATCACAAAACTAATAGAGGCAGGCACGCTGGTTGTTATGACATCGCAGTGCATGCACGGTCGGGTCTGTGACCGGGTGTATGATACCGGACGCGATCTCCTCAATGCAGGCGTCATTGAAGGGGGCGACATGCTCCCTGAAGTGGCACTCGTGAAACTGATGTGGGTGCTGGGAAATGTCAAAGACAAAACAAAAGCTGCGGTGATGATGCAGACCGATCTCAAAGGCGAACTGAACCGGAGGTCCGCTCATGGATTATAAGGCGCTGGGACTGGTTGCAGGAATCGAGATACACCAGCAACTGGATACCAGGGAAAAACTGTTCTGCCACTGCCCGACAAAACTCCGCGAAGTGGACGAGCACAGCGGGGAATTTTTCCGTTACCTGCGGGCCACCGAGAGCGAGATGGGCGAGATCGACCGGGCCGCAAAAGAGGAGATGAAACGCGACCGTAAGTTCCAGTATTATACGTACGATACAACGTGCCTTGTAGAGAACGATGAGGAACCCCCGGCGCCATTAAACGATGAAGCACTCTCGGTCTGCCTGACTATAGGGAAGATGTTTGGCATGACTGCCATCCCGCAGATTCACGTCATGCGCAAGCTCGTCATTGATGGTTCGAACACGAGCGGGTTTCAGCGTACCGCACTTGTGGCGGTCAAAGGAGCACTCCCCAATGGCGGCGAGATAGAAACAATATGTCTTGAAGAGGAGGCAGCCCAGAGGGTAAAAGACGATTGCTTCTCGCTCGACCGGCTCGGTATTCCCTTAATCGAGATCACCACATCACCCTGCATGCACACCCCAGAAGAGGTGCAGAAGGTGGCCGAATATATCGGCATGGTGCTGCGTTCCACAGGAAAAGTCAAGCGCGGGATCGGCACGATCCGGCAGGACGTGAATATCTCGATTGCAAGCGGTGCACGGGTCGAGATTAAAGGAGTGCAGGAACTTGATCTCATAGCAGAAGTCGTAAAGCGAGAAGTGCAGCGACAACAGGCACTCCTTGCCATCCGCGATGAATTGCGGAAGCGGAATGGATCGGTTGCCCATGCAGCAACGCAGGATGTGACCGGCCTGTTCAAAGAGACGAAATCAACCGTTCTTAAAAAGGCAAAGCGGATCTCTGCTATCACCCTCAAAGGATTTGCAGGATTTGTCGGGCGCGAGATCCAGCCGGGCCGCAGACTCGGCAGTGAGATGTCTGATTATGCGAAGAAATGCGGGGTGGGCGGTATTTTCCACACCGATGAACTCCCCGCATATGGCGTGACTGAAGAAGAAGTCACTATGCTTCGCAGCCACATGCATGCAGATGAACAGGACTGCGTCATAATAGTTTCAGGTGCACATGAAAAACAGGCAATGTGTGCACTCAACCAGGTGATCATCCGGGCAGGTATGGCACTCTCCGATACTCCGGTACCGGAAGAGACGCGAAAAATGTTAGAGGAAGGCAGTACCGCGTATATGCGCCCGCTACCCGGCGCGGCAAGGATGTATCCAGAGACGGATGTCCTGCCAGTGGTTATCGGTGATGAGCGATGGAATGCAATAATCCTGCCGGAACTGCTGACGCATAAAGCCAAACGGTACGCAAAGGACTATGCAATCGATCTGAATTATGCGCTCCAGCTGGCAGCCTCAGATAAACTGCCGCTGTTTGAGAGGGCCATAACCGAAAAGATCAAACCCAAACTTGCGGCATTCACCCTACTGTCCACAGCAACCGAGCTTCGGCGGGATGGTGTTGACATACGCGCAGTATCGGATGAAAGTTATCTCGCGATCTGGCATGCCGTGGAAAACGGACGGGCCGCAAAGGAAGCCGTTCCGGCACTCCTCCGCAGCATTGCTGCAGGTAGTACCGCAGACGCAGC
Source organism: uncultured Methanoregula sp. (assembly GCA_964590895.1). Lineage (GTDB taxonomy): Archaea > Halobacteriota > Methanomicrobia > Methanomicrobiales > Methanospirillaceae > Methanoregula. The sequence continues at coordinate 140,011 of CAZPYV010000008.1, forward strand.
TCTCGCAGAACTCGCTCCTGCCATCTCGCGCGCAGAACTCGAGACCGTCGTTAAGAAGATCATCGCCACCCGCTCGGACTTTGTAAAGGAGAAAGGAAAAGCCGCGCTTGGCCCCCTCATGGGCCTCGTAATGGAAGAAGTCCGGGGCTCGGTAGATGGCAAGCTGGTCAGCGAGATATTAAGAAAAGAGATCGATGCGGCAGTTGCTGATAAAAACATATAATCATCCCTTTTGATTCGCAAATACACAGGATTCAGGCGCGAACCTTTATGAGTGGTGGGACAGAATTAGATAAGGAGTTTAATTATGGGCAAGACAGGAACAACAGCATGGGCACAGGTTAAGGGAGTAAAAGGTAAGATCAGGCTCGTCCCGAAAAAGGAAGGACTGGCAAAAACTCCCGGCCCGAACCAGCGATTCAAGGCAGGCGCAAACGTCAAGCAGATTGATGCAGCAGCAGAAGCAATGCAGGGGCGCGGCGGAAAACGTGGCGGCGGTGGCGGCAGGCGCGGCGGAAGCAGGGGCGACAGGTCCGGCGGATCCGGTTTGAACGAATCCACGGCAAACCCGATGATCCGCAGACGCATGAGCAGACCCAAAGTCTCTGCGCTCGGTGCAAAGGCAAAGTCTGCACGGTAATATAAGAAGGATAATCTATAGCCCGTGTCGGGTGGACAAACATCCACCCATTCTGATTTTTTTAATCAGTTTTTTTAAGGAATTATTTCGTCAAGGATAACTATCTTTTATCCACAACAACTATGGTGAGTATGGATCTAAAGACTGCAGTTAAAAGTTTCCAGTTTGGGGAAAAGGCAAAATCCGAACTGATCGTTGTATCTCAGCTTTGTCTCGCGATTTCCGGCTTTCCAGAACAGGAACGGGCGGGTGGACGCAGGATGCTCCTCATGGTGATGGAGTCAGTACGGACTGAACTCCAGTTTGCTTTCAAAAGCACCGGGCAAAGCGAATTTTCAAAAGCGATCAATTCTCTGAATCAAGCGATCTCGCTTACGGAGAGCAACCAGCCCGAGCAGGCATCACAGAAAATCGCAGCTGCGATCAGCGCATCCACAACGCCCGCACAGGAAGCATGGCAGGTACTTTCAGAACATGGACTCCTCTGAATTTTTAGGATTTTTAACCAGTCGTTCATCAGTGCGCGAATACGACAGCGAGTCCCTGACACAGGACGAGATCGATTACCTCGTGACCTGTGCAGGTACAGCACCGAGCGCCGGCAACCTTGAATCATGGGATGTTGTTGTTGTTACGGATGAAGACACAAAAACTGCACTTGCAGAAGCTGCCCTCGATCAGGCACACATCGAAAAGGCACCTGCGATCTTTGTCGTGTGCGCAAACTATGTCCGTTCAATGTCGCGCTATGGTGATCGCGGGATCCTGTACGGGCTTGAGGATGCAACGATTGCCTGCACATACATGATGCTTGCAGCGCATGCACGTCATCTCCAGTCCTGCTGGACCGGCGCATTCGATGATGAGGAAGTGCGAAAAGTACTCTCCCTCCCCCCGCACATCCGTCCGGTTTCACTGCTTGCGGTGGGTAAAGGCCATCCACCGGCACAGCTTACCGGGCGCATGGCAGAGGGAGAGCACGTGCACCTGAATACATGGTAATGGTGAGAAAAAATGCCAGATTATGTTGTAACAATAGAATCCGCTTGGCTCGTTCGCGATGTAAAAACACTGGATGATGCGATCGGGATTGCCATCAGCGAAGCGGGGAAGCGCTTAAACCCCCAGGCAAAGTACGTTGAAGTTGAGGCGGGTTTTTTAACCTGTCCCTACTGCGAAGAGACACTTTCAAGCGCAATCGTAGTGGCAGATACCGCGCTTGTCGGGTTGGTGCTGGAAATGAAAGTTTTCCGCGCTGAGACGCCGGAACATGCCGGACGAATTGCCAAACAGACCATTGGAAAAGCCCTGCGGGATATCCCCTTAAAATTATTGGACGTGCAGGAACAATGATCCATATCGTCGGGCACACGGCTATCGATCACATATCCCGGGTAGCTCATCTCCCGGAGAAGAACTGCTCGACCCATATCTCTGACCGGCAGATCTATTTTGGCGGCGGTGCAGCAAACATTGCAGCAGGTATCGCAACGCTGGGCGAACAGGTAACACTAGTCTCCTGCATTGGCGATGATTTTGCCGGAAGCGACTATGAACGCTGGATGAAAAATCTGGGTGTCGGGCAGCAGTTTTTTGTCGTACCGGGCACCCATACGCCGACAGCGTTCATGTTCACCGATGATTCCGGTGACCAGATGACATTTTTCGAGTGGGGCGCTTCAAAGGCATTTGCCGATTCCGATGCACCATCACTTCCCTTTGTGCATATGGCAACTGCGGATCCTACATTTAACTGTCATATTGCAGAGCGAAGCGAGTTTGCCTCGTTTGATCCCGGTCAGGACGTCTTTTATTATTCAAAGGAACAGCTCGAAACGATCATCGCACATATCGATGTCCTCTTTGCCAACCAGCATGAAGTCCGGCAGATGTGCGATACGCTGGGTATTACCCGTGAAGTGCTTGTTAACCAGGTGGATACGGCAATCTTTACCATGAGCGGTGATGGTAGTACACTCTATACAAAAGGTGCTGAACACTTTGTGCCGGTAGTTCCGGTAAAACTTACTGATCCCACCGGGGCCGGCGATGCATATCGTGCAGGATTCCTTTCGGCATACGTACGAGGTTATGATCCCGTAACCAGCTGTAAGATCGGCACGGTCACTGCCTCGTTTGTGGTCGAACATGTGGGTTGCCAGACTCACCTGCCGGACTGGAATGCAATGAAGGTGAGGTACCAGAAACATTTCGGCTCCCTTGATAAGCCGGGAATGAAAGGAATATAATCATGAGCTGGGCCGCACTCACTTCCGGAGGAAAGGACTCAATCCTGTCATGCCAGAAGGCAATCGACAGCGGAAAGGATGTGCGGTATATGGTAACAGCCCGCCCCGAGAATCGCGATTCATACATGTTCCATTCCGCGAATCTTGACGCAGTACCGGTCATTGCCCGGGTTGCCGGCATGGAGTACGTGGAGATTGAAACTCACGGGCGCAAGGAAGAAGAATTAGCGGATCTACAAACCGGGCTTGCAACACTGGATATTGAAGGGGTGATTGCCGGAGCAGTCGCCTCGGAATACCAGGCCCAGCGGGTCAAGACTATCACCGACAAACTCGGACTTGAACTCTTCACCCCGCTCTGGCACATGGACACGGAACTCCTGTTGCAGGAAGTGGCAGAACGCATGGATGCCATGATCATCGTCACTGCCGCAGAAGGGCTTGACGAAAAGTTCCTTGGTGCACATTTCAATACGGATCTCATCAGCCGGCTCAAACGTGTCGCTGCAGCACGACGCATCAATCTTGCGGGAGAAGGAGGGGAATACGAGAGTCTCACCCTCAACGCACCGTTCTTCTCCCGTCCCATCACCTACAAAACAGAGGAGATCCAGTCAACTCCTGACCGGCACGAGCTCGTTTTAGGAGGATTTGCCTGATGACCCAGAATAGTGATGTGAAACTCGGGCAGCTCACTAAATATATCTTCACGGCGCCATCGGCATTCCGGTCATTCATTCTCATCGTTCTTCTTGGCCTGATCATCGATGGTGCCTGTGCCCGTGCCTGGCTCACACTACCCTCCGGGAATATCGCTTACACTATTCCGACCGTGCTGAGCAGTAACCTGTTCTTCCTGCCGGAAAAATTCCTCTTCTCAGGAACCATCGCATTCAGCATACCTGCAATTGCGGCCCTGCTCCTCACAAAGCCCATCATCGAATACAGCGGCAAGACCATGACCTGGAACCGGTCCGGGCTCCTCGCACTCGCATGCACGGTATTTGGCGTGATCATCACCCTCGCGGCCCTGTTATCCTCGGTCACCCTCATCCCCCTGTTTTACGCAATCTCGCTGGGATTTATCTTTGGCCTCCGTTTGTTCGTTCTCGTAGCGATAGCCGATTACCGGGTATTAAGGATGATCATCCCCGCACTTACCCAGAGCGGGGTTGGGATTCTGGTAGGGATGGTCCTGTTCTCGCCATCGTTTGCCATCTTTGCACTGGTCCTTCACCTGGTCTTCGGGCTTGGCTTTGTGATCCTGATCTGGTTAATCGAGCGCCCACTCCATCGTGCATTCGGCATACGGGGTCTGGCCTTCATCAATGCATTCATCGCTCATATGACTGACGGCTCAAAAGGCATGGAGGAGTTCTTCAGGGAAATAGGAGAAGAGATCTTTGTCCCGCAGGTCAACTTCTTCTTCCGGCGCGAGAGCCAAAAGCCGGTCATGTTTACCGTACCGAACCTGCATCCCGGTCCCATGGGTGAAATCGGCGGGGGTAACCTGCCCAAAGTGCTGCACGACAATTTTCCCGAAGAGACACTTGTTGCCCACGGGTGCGCAACGCACGACTTCAATCTTGTTTCAGAATCTGAGATCTACAAGGTAATCGATGCAGTCAGGAAATCAAAAACTGATCTCTCCTATGCCGGGGCAGCCGGGCGATCAGGGCGCCTGACCATTGGCTCTGTCCAGGTGCTCTACCAGCGGTTCAACGACTCGGTGCTCCTCGTCACCACCCGCTCACCCCAGAGAACGGAAGACCTGGATTTCTCCATTGGATCCACAATCATGGCAGAAGGACACCGCTGGTTTCCCCATGTCGCCGTTGTCGATGCCCACAATTGTATGACCGATCTCTCATCACCGGTACTTCTTGCAACCCTGACTGCCACCGAATACCAACGTGCGGCTATGGATGCGATGGAAGCCTGCAGAATTTCTCCCCTGCACCCGTTGAGGATTGGAGTAAACCACTTGACCCTGCCCTACCTCCGCGAACAGGGATTTGGTGACCTGGGGATACAGGTAATGGTCGTTGAAGTGGATGGCCAGCGGACTGCCTACGTACTCATTGATGGAAATAATATGGCAGAAGGTGTGCGTGAGGTGCTGCTTGAGCAGATCCTTACTCTTGTCGATTATGCAGAAGTGATGACCACAGACTCACACGTGGTTAACACGATCACCGGGAAAAACCCGGTCGGCATGCACGTACCTGCTGCTGAATTCCTGCCTTCAGTTATGCAGAGCGTGAGGGACGCACTCAAAGATCTCTCACCCGCAGAGGTTGCAGCAAGCACCGCTCATTGTGAGCATGTGGTGGTCTTTGGCTCAAACCGGATATCACAACTTGCGAGCACGGTCAACGCGATGCTGGTATTTGTTGCTCCGTTATCGCTTGCCATGCTTCTGCTCGCATTCCTGCTCTCCCTTATTGCATATGCGGTTATGGCATAGATTGCAGAACCATAACCATCACGATTTATCATTCTTTTTAAAAATCCGGGTCTTTTCCGACCACAAGATATATTCGGCATCCGGCGATTACCTATCAGTAAGCAAAAGGAGGATTGTAACAAGACTGTTGAAGGATAGTTTTTCAGAAACGTACCGCAGCCGGAATTCCTAAAAGAGAGGTGATTGAAGTTAATTTCGCCACACTCAATGAAATCCGCTGGATCGGTGTTGACTTAAACACCACAGGCCATGTGGCTGTTGCCGCGGACCCTGCAAGCGGAAAAATCCTGAAACTGGGGAAAAGTATCCATCACATTCACACACACTCTGTCAGCAATTGCACAAAACTCTGGAAAGAAGGCAAACTCTGGAAATTAAAAAAATCAAAAACACGTGAACGAAGTTCGTTCAAATCCGCCCTTGCCTCTATCACGCGGCAGATCGTAACATTTGCCGAATCGCTGGGCACCGGCATCAAGTTTGAAAAACTCTTTTCTGCCCGTTACTCACCCCACGAACAAAACACGTTCGCCAATGAATTTACCTTTGATAACGGTTCATTTTTTACACTCCAGCGAATGGTGGAGAGACGGGCACGTAAGCGTGGAATACCCGTCATTTACGTGAACCCGGCGTATACCTCCACACGATGCTGCCGGTGTGGTGAGTTTGGCAGGAGGTTCAGGAAACGGTTCGAGTGCCCCCATTGCGGGTTTGTCCAGCATGCCGATGTCAATGCTGCATTCAACATTGCCACCACACCCCTACGGTGCGCAAGTCTGGAGAGCCTGTCGGAACCAGAAGAGATGCGGGCATTCCTGCTATCAAAGAAACAGATGCGCAGGATTGCAAAGGCAGAGGCCCGGCACAAACCGAACCTTTCCCCCAGCCCGTCTGTATCGGTGATCACTGATATGGCATGCCGTGAAAACCTGCTTGCGGTGCTAGAATAAGCCTTCATTTTTTCTATCGTTTGTGGAGCGATTCCTTAACTTGTGTATAAGGAATAATATGACCAAACCAACAACTTTTGGAAGTAACAACCATCGGTGCTGGGGGTTGGAAAGCGGGTCCATTCATCGAAAAAATTCTGAACCAATGGCTACCCGTCACTGCACAATCGCATTTGCATTCACATCAAAAGGATTCGTGCGCATAGCCAATGAGAAGAGATACGGGTAATGTTTTTTGAGGTGCTGCATATATGTCAGCCATTCCACCACCAGCTGACCATAAACGCGGGTGATATCTCCCGACAGATGATCATAATCTGTGTGCGGGAGGTTCACAAGACGTTCACGGGATATCAGCTCTTCTGCCAGATGGAACACTGCGTGCATGAGATCCGTGAACTGGTCATGTTCGTAGAGTTGCGGATTCTCAAGCAGGGCAAGCATGAATGCCTTGTGGTGTGAGAGAAAACTATGCAGATCTTCTAAGGGAAGTGTGCGGCTGTCAAGCCGGAATGAATGATCCTTGAGCAGGGCATGCGCTTTTTTGAAATCCTCATCAGACCAGTTGTTAGAGACATGAAGTGCATCTCTAATCTGTGTGATCCCGGGATCGCAGACACTGAATTTTTTGAGTAGCCGGGTGCCCACCTCCGAATAAAAAACCCCGATAATCATGTTTAACTTTGCCAGCCTCTTTTCGCGCTCACGCTGTTCGACTAAGAATTCTACGGTATCTGCTGCAACACCCACAAAGCAACTTACACCAATCAGGATTAGTGCTATTACAAACAGTTTACCCACAGGAGTTAACGGGTGAATGTCGCCATACCCCACGGTTGCCAGCGTGACTATCATAAAGTAGAAGGAATCAACGGGAGAGAGATGTTCAATGGCCATCATACCGATGATACCGACGAAGATGACAATAAAAAGGATGGATACGTAGATTCGAAGCCTGATTGGGATCGGGTTCATCATTCAATCTGTTGTGCGATATGTAAAAAAAGGATGCTATTGTTTTTTCTGGATACCCCCGACCAGATTCGAACTGGTGTCGCCAGCTCCAAAGGCTGGCATGATTGACCGCTACACTACGGGGGTACTCAATGATTAGACCACTACTCCAAATTTTTCTTATAGTTGTCCTCTTATTGTATCATTTTCCAATTTGAAAAATGCATTGATACATTTTTGCAACAGGGGTTTACTATTCCCCAAATGAAGTTAACTTAGTCTTTAAGTGAGGATTGCGTAATTTTCATGTGTGTTATTTTATTTTTTCCAATCATGTGAGAAAGAGGTTTATTTATTCTCATCGCAAGTAATATTCTTCATCAATTGATTAACGTGCCTCCCGAACATCCTACACCCGACAGAAAGAGATGCCCAATGTGCGGGGATTCTTTTATTGGAACGCCAGTAGTTTGTGAGTTTTGCGGGACGCCTGTTATTACGGTCCCCTCTCAACAAAAAATTTCGAACGTTCCCAATCAGGATAACAATATTAACACACTCACTGAGCCAGTGGATGACCCCGTTTGGTCACTCAATAATCTCTACGAGTTTATTCTCGTCGCAAGTGACAATCCCCTTCAACTGATTAAAGTACCTTCCGAATCTTTTTCACCCGAAATTAAGACATGCTTAAAATGCGGAAATTCTTTTACTGGAACGCCTGTTGTTTGTGAGTTTTGCGGGACGCCTGCTATTACGATCCCATCTCAACAAAAAACTACGAGCGCTACCAGTCAGGATAGCAATATTAACACACTCACTGAGCCAGTGGCTGACCCCGTTTGGTCACTCAATAATCTCTTCGACTTTATTCTCGTAGCAAGTGACAATCCCCTTCAACTGATTAACGTACCTTTCGAATCGTTTTCACCCGAAATTAAGACATGCTCTAAGTGCGGGAATTCTTTTACTGGAACGCCAGTAGTTTGTGAGTTTTGCGGGACGCCTGCTATTACGATCCCATCTCAACAAAAAACTACGAACGATACCAGTCAGGATAGCAATATTAACACACTCACTGAGCCAGTGGATGACCCCGTTTGGTCAATCAATAATCTCTACGAGTTTATTCTCGTCGCAAGTGACAATCCCCTTCAACTGATTAAAGTACCTTCCGAATCGTTTTCACCCGAAATTAAGACCTGCTCTAAGTGCGGGAATTCTTGTACTGGAACGCCAGTAGTTTGTGAGTTTTGCGGGATGCCTGTTATTACGGTCCCCTCTCAACAAAAAATTTCGAACGTTCCCAATCAGGATATCAATATAAACACACTCACTGAGCCAGTGGATGACCCCATTTCGTCACTTAATAATCTCTACGACTTTATTCTCGTCGCAAGTGACAATCCACTTAAACTGATTAAAGTACCTTCCGAATCGTTTTCACCCGAAATTAAGACATGCTTAAAATGCGGAAATTCTTTTACTGGAACGCCAGTAGTTTGTGAGTTTTGCGGGACGCCTGTTCTTACAGTCCCCTCTCAACAAAAAACTACGAACGATACCAGTCAGGATAGCAATATAAACACTCTCACTGAGCCAGTGCGGTGGTGCAAACACGGGTGGTTCCTCAATAATATCGGGCGGTATTCAGAAGCAGTCGATTCGTATGATAAGGCGATTTCATTAAAGCCAGATTATGCTGATGCGTGGTACAACCGCGGAAATGCGTTAAGTAATCTCGGTCAGCATACTGAAGCTACAACCTCGTATGATAAGGCAATTGCCATCAACCCGGATTTCAATGGGGCGTGGATCAACCGCGGATGTGCATTTGATGCGCTCAGACGATATGAAGAAGCGGTCAACTCGTATGATAGAGCAATTGCCATTGACCCGTATGATTTCAGGGCGTTGAGTAACCGAGGTGTTGCGCTACTTGAACTTAGACGATATGAAGAAGCGGCCGACTCGTTTGACAAGGCGATTGTTATCAATCCCAATTCAGCCATTGTGTGGTACTTCTGCGGAGTTGCGCTAAATTATCTCAGACAACATGAAAAAGCGGTCGACTCATATGACAAAGCGGTTGCCATAAAATCAGATTATGCTGAAGCGTGGAACAACCGCGGAGCCACATTACGTCAACTCGGTCAATATTCAGAATCTATTGCATCTTTTGATAAGGCAGTTGCCATAAAGCCAGATTATGCTGAAGCGTGGCACAATCGGGAAATTGCACTCAAAGATCTCAGATCGCATGAAGAAATGTTCGTCTCGCAGGATAAGGCGGTTGTCATCGACCTCAAGTACGACTATGCGATGAACAGCCCGAAACATGTACTCGAAAAGCAAAGTCAACCCAACCCCACTGTAACAGCATATGATACGGATGCATTGCAGCATTATAACAAAGGGGTTGATTTTGCCAAAAGGGGTCAATATCTAGAAGCTATTGCGTCGTATGACAAAGTGGTTGTCATTAACCCAAATCATGTCAAGGCGTGGTACAACCGAGGGGTTGTACTCAATAATCTCGGCCGGTATGCAGAAGCAGTTGCATCGTATAACAAGGTGATTGCCATAAAACCAGATTTCGCTGAGGCGTGGTACAACTGCGGAACCACGCTACGTCATCTCGGTCGGTATGCAGAAGCAGTCGATTCATATGATAAGGCAGTTGCCATAAAGCCAGATTATGCTGAAGCATGGAACAACCGCGGGGTTGTGCTCAATGATCTCGGCCGGTATACAGAAGCGGTCGACTCATATGACAAAGCGATTACCATAAAGTCAGATTATGCTGAAGCATGGAACAACCGCGGGGTTGCGCTAGATGAACTCGGCCGGTATGCAGAAGCGATCGGCTCATATAACATAGCGGTTGCCATAAAGCCAGATTATCCTGAAGCATGGAACAACCGGGAAATTATACTTAAAAAACTCAATTAAAATAAAGCCGGTTTTGTGGTAATCGATACAGGAACCATTTCACCAAGCCCATTTTTAAGGTATTATCTCGAACTGCTCTGAATACAATATCGTGATATCCTTGTTAGGGCATTGGGAAAAATTCATTTTTGTAGTGTGTTACAAATAGCAAATATATATTCAGAACATAACATTAAGCATGGAAAAAATCTGGGTTCAGTTCAATGAATCCGATTATCAGATATATCATAATTATTGCCTTCGCTACTATACAATTAACGATACTACCAGAAAACGATCGATACACCTGTTTCTTGAGTTATTTGAAAAGGGAATGCTCCATGTAGGAGAGCATGATCTCGGGGAAGTTTTTTTATTCTTTTCAACAAAATGTGATGAGTTACAGTCTGATCATAACCCTCTTACAAAAAACAATTCTTCAATAAATCTCTCTCAGTTTCAGATTTTTAGTGATATCCAGCTTCTTATTGAAGATTTTGAGAAAATATACCGACTCCTTCAGAAAACCGGAATCTCATCAAATTATTTACTGGTATTGGCCACATTCTCAAAGATTATCGAGGAGGAAAAAAATGCATATATTTCTGCAGTCAATGAATATGACAGAAATAAGATTGAGTCGATTGCCCCAAATATTGCTAAAATTATCTGGACACGGCTGGATTCAAATGCCGAATGGGAATCGGCTCTTTACGAATTGACACGGATCGTACGAAAGTTTAACCGAACATCCCCAGACAACAAAATTGATCTAGATTGCCTTTTCCTCATTGGATCTGCAGTTGTCTCTCATTTTTATGACGACATTGGATACATGGAGATCCAATCAACACTCGAACGATATTTCGATGAAATAGAACTTGCTGAATTCGAATCGTTTTTAAACAATAAACCGGATTTACCGGATATTGATTCAGATTCGGATAGCAGCGATTCTGTCCTTTTCGCGGCACTGAAATCGATCTCCTGCAGGGGTATCGACCCAGAATATCACGAACCGGTTTTTGAACCCAGACTTCTTAAAAGTGCGGATATTTCTCCTGCCATTTCACAATCTGTCACTCTTCGCAATTCCGAAGTGATTGTTCCTTACGGACAGATATTCACACAATATTCCGGTAAAATTAATGAAAATAATTCCAGCCGATTTGATATTGGCATCAGTGATACGGTAAAAAGTCTCGTGGTTTTACCGGAAAAGAAGATCGTTTCTCCGGATAATGTCTACATGAAACCAGTAATATCCCAATATACTATCTTGATTGTGGGTTTTATCATTCTTATCCTGTTCGCAATCACAATCGGACCCGCTTCAGGAATCTGGAACCCGGAAAAAACCATGGGTAATACCAGTGCAGGAATCACCACTAATATGACCAATCCGGTAAATCTTCAGAAAAATTCATCTCCGTTGACAAAAATTGATCCAGCGAATGTGGTTGCCGATAAAATGAATATTTCTCTGCAGCCACGGACAAACAAAAATGGGTTTACTTCTGCAGAGATCAACCAACATATCAATGCAATTGCATCTGGCAAAACAAAAATACAAAAACCTGCCTTACAAATTATGAGTATTGCCATTACCGGAGATAACAATGCTAATGATACCGTAATAGTAGAGCAGTTCATCACCCAGTTTAATAACTACTCAATGACTAATAAATTCCATTCTACGATTAAACCCGGGGAAATGGCAGATGTGGTATTGGTTTTTTTGCCTCAATCCTCACTTAAAAATATTCTTGAAAGTGAATCCTTTAAAGGCGCGACACTTTCCAAAAATCCAAAGACGGGTATCATCAATTATATTCAACAAACCATAACAATTCAGTACATAACAAAAGAGATGATCTATATTAACTCTGATTTGAATGATGAGACACGAACACACTGGATTTTACGTAGTTTATTGTATAAATTAGGTTTTACTGGAGAATCAAATGATTTTTCTGACAGTATCTTCTACTCATATTCTGATAACACCACACAATTAAGTGAGCTTGATTTGAAAGTTTTAGAGTTAATGTACAAATAAATACTCATGGATTCATCTATATCCAGTGTTAAAGTATTGCTCCCGATATAATCTGAAATACTTTCCCCTGCAACCAATCACACTATTTTTCCGAAATCTCCGACGTGGTCTTTCTCTTCTACATCCATTTTTTCTGAATGGGAGAATTCTTGCAGACTACAGGAATAATCGGGGATAATAATGTTAGGACTTACGCACAACCCTTTGAAAAAAAATTAGAGCGCATATTTCGGATTAGCAAGATAGGTTGTAATAGCAGC
>CAZPYV010000009.1:0-107268 GCA_964590895.1 uncultured Methanoregula sp.
CTTAGATTTTTTGGTCGAGTTTTACTTCGTAGAGTAAAGGTTTTCTACAGTGCCTTAAAAAGAGCCTCCATGAGATCGATGTGCCGGAGAGCGAGCAGTTGATCGCAGAACGGATGCAGCAGATTAACGAGAAGGGAGCGGCTGAGTTTGATGTGCAGCATTTCCGGAAAGACGGCTCCATCATCCCTCTTCACGTAAATGGAAAAATCGTGGAATGGGGCGGAAGGAAGGTACTGATGAGCATCGCAACAGATCTCACCGAGCGCAAAAAGGCAGAAGAGGCACTGAAACAGGCAAATAAAAAGCTCAATCTCCTCTCTTCCATTACACGGCACGACATCCGCAACCAGATACAAGTGCTCCTTGGGTACCTTGATATGCTAAAAGAGAAGGCACCCGAACCCTCACTCGATGTATATTTCCAGACGTTAACAACTGCAGCAAAGCGAATCAATGTTATGATCCAGTTCACCAAAGAATACGAGCAGATTGGGGTCAATGCTTCTGTCTGGCAGGATTGCCGGGCACTTGTGGACACTGCGGCAAAGCAAGCCACGCTCGGAAAGGTCAATGTGAAAAACGATCTCCCTAGAGGAACAAAAGTGTTCGGGGACCCGTTGATTATCAAGGTTTGTTACAACCTGATAGACAATGCGGTGCGGTACGGCGGGAAGATTACAACCATCCGGTTTTCTTTGCAGGAACGAGGTGATGACTATGTGATTGTCTGTGAGGATGATGGCGAGGGTGTCAATGCAGAGGAGAAAGAGAAGATCTTTGAACGGGGGTTCGGAAAAAACACCGGGCTTGGTCTGACACTTTCGCGGGAGATCCTTGAGATTACCGGCATTACAATCAAAGAAACCGGTGAGCATGGCATTGGCGCAAGATTCGAAATTACCGTGCCTAAGGAGATGTTTGCGTGCTGATTGTCTGGACATCGAAGTAAACTGACGGTAAACCATGAGGACGCTGGTTTTGTATTAACCATATCATTGATGCAATCACTGGCGACCGGAGGGTCTTTTTAAGTTGGAACAGCAGAGACGTTCGACCACTCACGCAGGCATATCCCTGACGATTCGTGTCATGTGCTGGCTGGATTTTAAAAATAGTGACCATGCGGCCTCACTTGTCTGACCACACATCCATTGAGATGAATTTTTAAAATTTTAATCGATTTTTTTTCGATATTATCTCATGCAGGGCAAATGACCGAACAGTAATTGCAGGGTTACGTGGCATCCGCATATTGCAATAGTTATTTCCCTGTCCGGTCAAAAAAGATGGATCACAGGTAAATAAAAATGGAGATCGACATTCGCACGCTTGCCATTGTTCTGGCTATTGTGGCAGACATACAGGCAATTGCATTCTTTTTCCAGTACCTGATCAATAAAACCTACCGTGGTGTTGGATGGTGGGTTGTAGGCAGTTCAATGGCGGCTGTCGGGTATGTATTATTGATCATGCAGGATACAAATCCCATCCTCTTTATAATCCTTGCAAACACCCTGCTCATTTTGGGAGCAGTTTCTATCTATATCGGCATCACGCGGTTCCTTGAACAGAAAGAGAATCGATGGATTATCATTGCTATCCTGGCCGTTTTCCTTATCGCTTTTTTTTATCACACGTACGGGAATAGTAACATCACAGTACGAACTGTGGTCTTCTCCGTCACTCTTGCAATTATCTCATTTTTTACGGCATTGAGTCTGCTTGAAAATAAAATACGATCGATTTCTACTTCTGCAAATCTCATTGCCGCAGTTTTTCTGGCATATGGGGTTTTTTTTATATTCCGCGCTGTGGCTACCTTCACGATTGCACCGGTCGACTCCTTGTTCACCCCCTCGCTGATACAAACGGCAACTTTCCTGGCCTCACTCATTGAAGGACTTTTCATCACATTTGGTTTGATCATTATGGTCAACCAGCGATTGAATGAGGAGATGAGCGAGGCAAAAGAAGAATTTGAACTGATCTTTAACACAAGTCCCGATGCCGCTCTCATTACCCGCCTTGCCGATGGGATCATTGTAAACATCAATGATGGGTTTACCGCAATTACCGGGTTCACTCGCGATGAGGCAATTGGAAAAACCATTTTTGATATCAATATCTGGGCAGATCCTTCAAGCCGCCAGAAGATTGTTGACGAATTGCAAAAAAAAGATTTTTGCGATAATTTTGAAGCAGAATTTCAAAGAAAAGACAAGAGCAAACTTCCCGGTCTGGTATCTGCCAAAGTCATTATCCTGCAGGGTATTGTGCACATTATGAGCGTTACCCGTGATATCACTGAACGAAAACAAGCAGAAGGGATACTCCGAGAGAGCGAGATCCGGTTCCGGCAGCTGGTAGAGGCAACAGTTGAAGGGATTATCATCCACAGGGCAGGCATCATTAAAGATCTCAACGAGCGTGCCTGCGAGCTCTTCGGGTATTCGCACGATGAGATGATCGGTAAAAATGTACTTACTCTGGCAGCTCCGGAGTTTGTTGAGATCATAAAAGAGAAGATGGCAACCGGTTCTGAAGATTCGTACGAAGCGCGGGGGCTGCGCAAGGATGGTTCAACGTTCTGGGCAGATATGCACTCGCACCAGATCATCGTTGGCGGTGAGATGAACCGCATAACCACCCTCTGGGATATCACTGAACGCAAGCGGGCCGATGAGGCACTCCGGCAGGCTAATACCAAACTCACGATGCTCAACAGCATCACCCGGCATGACATCCTCAACCAGCTCATGGGATTGCGGACATATCTTGAACTATCAAAAGAAGATGTAACAGATCCTGTGTTTTTAGGGTATATTCAGAAGGAAGAAGAAGCCGCAGAAACGATCCAGTGGCAGATTGAGTTTGCACGCGATTACCAGGATATCGGGACCATGGCGCCGAAATGGCAGAGCCTCTCTGACATTATTGACTCTGCAGCAAAGCAGCTGAAACCATCGGGTTCCAGAATTAATTTCCATGTCACCGGAGTAGAGATTTTTGCCGATCCCCTCATCGAGAAGGTCTTTTACACCCTGATGGAAAATTCTCTGCGTCATGGGGTTCACGTGACACATATGGATTATTCTCTACGGGAAACAACAGACGATCTTATCATCATCTATTGCGATGACGGGGTTGGTATTGCAAGAGAGGATAAGAAAAAACTTTTCTTGAAAGGGTTTGGCAAACATACCGGTCTTGGCCTGTTCCTGTCTAAGGAGATTCTCTCAATCACCGGCAGCACCATCAGTGAAACCGGGGACCCGGGGAAAGGTGTGCGGTTCGAGATTGCAGTGCCAAAAGGGATGTGGCGTTCAACAGGGAATAGTGCATGATGGCAACAGCGATCCGCATCCTCTATGTAGATGACGAACCCGGACTCCTGGACATCGGGAAGCTGTTCCTTGAGAGAAATGGGGATTTCTCTGTTACAATCATCGATTCGGCACCAGCTGCACTGGCACTCCTCAAAAAAGAAAATTTCGACGCCATCATCTCCGATTACCAGATGCCGGTGATGGATGGGATCGCGTTCTTAAAGAAACTCAAATCCACGGGGAATACAACGCCGTTCATCATCTTCACCGGCAGGGGCAGAGAAGAGATCGTCATAGAGGCGCTCAACGAGGGCGCTGATTTCTATCTCCAGAAAGGTGGTGAGCCGCGATCGCAGTTTGCGGAACTTTCGCATAAAATCCACCAGTCAATCCAGCAGAGACGGGCAGTGGCAAGCATCCGGGACCATGAGCGCAGGGAAGCAGATATCATCAACTTCCTGCCGGATGCGACTTTTGCTGTTGATACCAATGGTATTGTCATCGCTTGGAACCGGGCAATGGAGAAGATGACAGGGATCGCATCAGACCAGATACTCGGAAAAGGGAACTATGAATACGCACTCCCGTTTTACCTTGAACGCCGTCCGATCCTTATAGATCTTATCATCAGAGATGATCCCGTCACTGCGGGAAAATACCCGTCCATAAAACGGGATGGGACTACCCTTGTATCCGAGATCACGATCCCCCACTTCAACAATGGACATGGAGCCGCACTCTGGTTCATCGCCTCCCCGCTGTATGACATGGCGGGTACTATAGTCGGCGCCATAGAGTCGATTCGTGAGATTACCGAGCGAAAACGGGCAGAAGAAGCACTTGCCGAGAGCGAGAAGCGGTTCCGGGAATTATCAGATCTACTACCCCAGATAGTCTATGAGACTGATACAAACGGCAACCTGAAGTACGCAAATCACATCGCGTTCGAACAGTTCGGATATTCAGAAGATGAGTTCCGGCAGGGACTTAACGTCTTGCAGATGCTTGTCTCCGGTGACCGGGAGCGAGCCGCTGCGGATCTCCGCAACCTCTTTGAAGGGAAGAAAAATACTGGACCTGCGGGAGAATACCTGGCCCTGCGGAAAGATGGCAGCACATTTCCCATCTCGATCTACTCGTCACTGGTTTTTGTCAACGATAGGATTACCGGCATTCGGGGCATTATCGTTGATAACACCGAGCGAAAACGGGCGGATGCTACAATCCGTGAGAGTGAGCAGAAGTACCGCACCGTTTTTGAAAATACCGGGACCGCGACCGTTCTCATCGAGGATGACAGTACAATCATACTTGCAAATTCCGAATTCGAGCGGCTGAGCGGGTACCCGAAAGATGAGATCGAGAACAAGAAGAAGTGGACGGAGTTTGTTAAAAAGGAAGACCTTGACCGGATGCTTGTCCAGCACCGTATGAGAAGAAAGGATCAGAAACATGCCCTGACGCATTATGAATTCCAGTTCGTTCCACGATCCGGAGTCTTGCGGGATATCTACCTGACGATAGATGTTATCCCCGGCACCACAAAGAGCGTTGCGTCGCTGCTGGATATTACTGAACGGAAGAGAGGGGAAGACGATCTTATTACTGCAAACCGGGAATACACAAACCTGCTCAGCCAAATCCAGGACATCTATTATCGCACCGATACAGAGGGCAGGCTGATTAAGGCAAGCCATTCGCTGGCAACACTCCTTGGGTATGATGACATTTCTGAATGCCTCGGAAGGAACATTGCAGAAGATTTCTACTTCGACCCCGCCGATCGGAAACCGTTTGTTGAAGAGATCTTAAGGCAGGGAAAAGTGACCGATTACGAAGTACGGCTGAAGAAAAAAGATGGTGCACCGGTGCTAATCTCGACAAGCAGTCACCATTACTATGACACTGCGGGGAAAATAATCGGTATTGAAGGAACGTTCCGGGACATCACCGAACGAAAGCGGCAGGATCACATCCTTAAAACCCAATTGGATCTCGGCCTTGCACTCCAGTCTGTCAGAGGACTGCATGATACACTCGAGACCTGCCTCAATGCGGCAATTGAGATATCCGGAATGGATGCCGGGGGTATCTATCTTGTCGATGGGAGAGACGGTTCTATAGACCTCATTTTATCGCGAAATCTCGGGACTGAGTTCGTACAAGACGCTTCTCATTATTCTGGCAGTTCGGCTAATACCCGGAGGGTGATGGAGGGAAAGCCAACCTACATGCCATTTTATAAAACAGGTACGGGTCATCCTACAGTCTGGGAAAAGGAGGGACTCAAAGCGGCTGCCATAATACCGATCCTCTACAATAGCAGGGTCATTGCGTGCCTAAATATCAGCTCGCATACGGATGATGAGATTCCGGAAAATTCCCGCATAGCGCTGGAAACGATCGCCACCCAGATCGGGGCTGCCATTGAAAGGATCCGGGCAGATGAAACCCTTACCGAGAGCGAGGTGCGGTACCGGAATGTGGTCGAAGATCAGACTGAGTTCATCTCCCGGTTCCTGCCGGACGGCACCCATGTCTTTGTCAATGAAGCCTACTGCCGGTATTTCGGCGTGAAACGTGACGAGATCCTCGGGCACCGCTTCCAGCCGGATATCCCTGCCGAAGATAAAGAGCGGGTGAGAAACTTCTTTGCATCACTGACCCCCGACAACCCGGTCAATATTATTGAACACCGGATTATCATGAAGGATGGCAGCATTCGGTGGCAGCGGTGGAGCGATCGGGCAATCTTCGATCCTTTTGGAAAAGTTACCGAATACCAGTCGGTCGGCCGGGATGTAACCGACAAGAAGGACGCAGAAATTGCACTTTTAGCAAGTGAAGAGCGATTCCATTTGCTGGCTGAAAACCTGCAGGACCCGGTCATTATACTTGGTTTTGATGCGAGCGTGCAGTACGCCAACAATGCAGCATTCCGTCTTGCAGGAATTCCTCATCCCACGGAGGGGGACATGGTGAGTATCGCCCCGTTCCTCGATAAGGAGTCGCAGGAAAGAGCCATTGCGGACCTGGATATGATCAGAGTGAATGGCGGCCCCCGCGTTGGGGAATACCGGATGCGAACTGCACAGGGCGAGATGAAATGGGTCGAGGCGGTGGGTATACGTATACCGTGGCGGGGGACTGACCGGGATTTGATTGCCCTCCGTGATATCACCAGGCGCAAGCAGGATGAGGAAACCCTTCGCGAGTCAGAAAATAAATTTGCCTCTGTCTTCTACGGGAGCCCGGTTGCACTCACCCTCGTATCTGCTATAGATGGAACGTTCGTTGATGTCAATGATGCCTTTGTGACCGCTACCGGGTATTCCAGAGACGAAGTGATTGGGGTAACATCAGAGGCTCTGGGGATTTTTGAGGATGGTGGTGAACGTGAGCGATTGGCCTCCACGCTCCGGACCCAAAGGACCGTTCATGACATGGAAATCAGGTGCAGGATGAAAACCGGAGAGATCCGACCATGCTTGTTTTCATCCGGCCTTATCCTGATTGGGGGGAGGCCTCATATTTTATCCACCGTCAGAGACATCACAGACCGCAAACAGGCGGAAGATGCCCTTACGATGGCAAACAAGAAACTAAACATCCTCTCTTCCATCACCCGCCACGATATCAATAACCAGCTCGCTGTGCTCGTTGGATATCTCCGCATTCTTGAAAAGAAACAACCCGATCCAACGCTCAATGTGTATTCCCAGAAGGTTGCATCTGCTGCAGAACGGATCTCTGCAATGATCCGGTTCACCAAAGAATACGAGCAGGTGGGTATTAAATCTCCAACGTGGCAGGATTGCCGGACTCTCGTGGACACGGTTGCAAAGGAGGTCCCGCTCGGACACGTCATCGTGAAAAACTCACTAACTGACAACACTGAAGTATTTGCCGATCCGCTGATTGTCAAGGTCTTTTATAACCTGATGGATAATGCGGTGCGATACGGAGGGAAGATCACAACCATACGGTTCTCAGTTGAGGAAGCCGGTAATGATCATCTTATCGTGTGCGAAGACGATGGGGACGGTATTCCTGCAGAGGAGAAGGAGAGAATCTTTGACTGGGGTTTCGGAAAAAATACCGGGCTTGGATTAGCCTTATCAAGAGAGATCCTCGATATCACCGGCATCAGCCTCCGTGAGGCCGGTGAACCGGGAAAAGGTGCACGATTCGAGATGATTGTGCCGAAGGGAGCGTGGCGTGTGGTTAATGTTGGCAGGAATATCTAGCACTGCGTTTTCCGATACTTACCGTAACCCATTTCGGATAACCGCAGTTGTGCAGCCCGTTACTATTTCCGATTCGATGCCGGCTCATTGTCAGTGAGAAGTTTCTGTACGAGCGCAGAATCAAGATACGCCCGCACTTCAACAATCTGTCCGTGATCGAAACGGCAGATCCAGCAGTACCGGTTGCGGAACGGAACACCATTGAGAGCCGTTGAAAGGGCTTCAAGTTCGACTGCTGCAAAATTTCCAGAGACAAGGATATGCGTCACCCGCAGCAGCACGCCATCTTTGAGCACCGTGTTGAGTCTCCTGAACGTGTGGGCGATGAACTCCTGCTTAGTGTGGTAGGTGCCGGCCAGCGGGTGTGTTCCCATCACCGTCCAGTCAACATCGTCAGCAACGTGCTGGAAGAATTCGTCAGAGTCACCTGATTCCAGGTGGGCAAAAAGTGCCGTTACCTGTTCTTCTGTTATGGGTTTCATGATCATCACTTTTTTTTTTAAAATTTCAGAGAATTATTGTTTCTTCAAGACCTTTGAAGTACTTATCTCCGGTCAGAATTTTCAGGTTATGGATCCGGGCTGTCGCAAGG
Source organism: uncultured Methanoregula sp. (assembly GCA_964590895.1). GTDB lineage: Archaea > Halobacteriota > Methanomicrobia > Methanomicrobiales > Methanospirillaceae > Methanoregula. The sequence continues at coordinate 8,166 of CAZPYV010000009.1, forward strand.
ATCATACAGTCAACGGCTCCCATACCATTACCCTCTTTCTTTTGTACGATCCTGATCGTGCCAGCCGTGATCGCTATCTGCATATCGACCGGAATCACTTCAGCATGAGTGAGGATTGTAGTGATGAAAGAACGGGTTTTTTCTTCTCCGTAGAGATCGTTGAAGCGGTACTGGAGCTCGTACAATGTCAACACGGAGATTGCAAGCGGGGAATTTTGCTCAATGCATTCCAGTGCCTGCCGTCCCCGGAGACTGTTCCGGAAGATCTCGATCCAGGCATAGGTATCGATGAGGATGCCGGTCACTCCTTATCCTCCTCTTCAACCTCACGATCGTGGTCGCGATAGATCGCTTCCATATCCAGATCGGGAAAAATGCCGAGCAGCGAGCTGAGCGGTTTGACGGGAATGAGCTCGATGTGCCCTTTGGTTTCCCGGACCTCGAACCGGTTTGCGTTATAATGGTCCCGGATCTTTTTAGGAAGTACCATTCGGCCGGTTGTATCTACGGTGATGACCGGGCCGGTGTCCCGCAGGTATTCTGCCATTGGTTCGTTTACTCCAGTAATTTTTTTTGTTTTTCCTGAGCGCGAACTTTTCTGTTTCACATCAACACCTCTCCCCGCGTATAAGATAGTATAGGTTTTTGGTAAAATAAAATTTTTGGTAAAAATAAAAAATGGTAAAAAATAGTATTGGAAATTTTATATCGGGAAAAAGAGCATCTCATGTATTTTTTATATCATTTCCCCATGCTCTCCTCCACCACCGCAATCTCATCTACCGTCAACCCATAGAGCCCGTACACCAGCGAATCGATCTGCCGATCCGTAGATTCAATCTCCTGCGTGACGAGCCGCCTCTCCTGATCGGTCTTTGCGTGACTCAGGTGTTTGTGCAGTTCCAGCATCCCGGTAACGAGCGAAACCATGCGATCATGCCGAGCTTTGTCATCCGGCTTGTCAAAGTCCGTAGTATAAATCGGAAGTGCTGCAATCCGCTCCCAGACCGGCGTTTTCTTTTTTTCCGGTAATTCATCGGAAGTAACCCGGAAAAAGAACGCACTCAGCCGGCTGTTGAGCACCGCAAGCAGGTAGAGGCTGGAATGATGGATGAACCGGGTATGGCGGTCCGGAATTGCACCTTCAGCATCAAACGCAAACACCGGAAATTCTCTAGAGACCTGGAAAAATATCCGAAACTGCCCCCGGTCAAAGACGCCCGGCTCGCAGAGGCACTCCCACCAGAAATCTCCCTGGTGCTTACGCTCCTTTGCCCGCTCTGCAAACGGTTTCAGGTGACGGGCAATGGCTGGATATTTCTTCTTTAACCATTGCCAGCCTGCCAGATCTCCTGCATGGGAGGTTGTCCAGCCCTGCGGTATGAAAATTATGAAACGTGACAAAGGAGGTGAACCGTACCGGACAATCTCTCCTGCAGAAAGGAACGGGCGGATCAGCGATTTGCTTTTTCTTGATACTTCAATCAGCTCTTTTCTCTTGCGGGCATTGATCACAAACGCCTCATCCAGCCCGGTAATAATCCCGTGGTGAACCCGGCCCATCACCACTTCCTCAAGCGGTTTTCCGGCACTGCGGACTTTACTTAAGAGATCCTGTACCCGTGTATCGCGGAGCGTCCAGCCCCCTGAACGTAATACCGTTTGATCGAGCGGGAAGCGGCTCATACGATACTGCACTTCAAGCGGTTGGGCGCTGTTAAGAACCAGCGGGGCGGCAAAGAACGGGTGAGAAGGCGGACGGTGGGTGATCCGGATTACGCAGAGCGAGGGGTGCAGTTTATCCTCCGCTTCCGTACCGGAATCTGCAATCTCTTCGATCTGGTACTGGAGAAGGTACTTTCGTACCGGAAGCCCGGATTTGGCTCTGAGCCAGCGATTGCCTGCAACAACGCCAAGCGTCCCGCCCGGACAGAGAAGCGAGAGTCCACGCTCGATAAAATAAGCAGAGCGATCAGCCTGCTGATGATATACCAAATAATGGCGCTGGAAATACCGGTGCACCCACTCGTGCGGCTGAAGGGGGCCATCCGGCAGGTTGCCGAGCACCGCGTCAAATCCTCCTGCCTGCAGGATCTCTGGAAATGAACTTTTCCAGTCGAGAGGATTGATACGGTGCCGCTCATGTGCAGGGGAGAATGCGATCGAATCCTCGGATTCAACATCCGCAGCGATAAGGGAATTTCCGCACAGGATATTCCGGTCCAGTGCCCGGAACACCGATCCTGCGAAACTCATGAATCCTTCCGGCAGAGTTTCAGCCCGCTCACCGTTGCAGAGTTCAAAGAAGAGGAGCATCTTTGCCACGGCAACGGCATGCGGATCGAGATCTACCCCGTGGATTGAGGAAACGAGATGCTCCTGCCGCCTGGCAAGCGTGTGCCTGCCTTTGCCGGAATGGTTGAGGAGGTTTTGGTATGCACAGAGTAAGACCCTCCCTGAACCGCACGTCATATCGAGCACACGGACGGGAAGCATCTCGTCCGGATTCCGGTTTGCATACGCTCCTGCAAGCGACTGGCGGACCATGAATGCAATCATCTCATCTGAGGGAGTGGGTGTTCCCTGCGACTGGAGCGTGTCGCGGGTCTGAACGATGACTGCCTGATGAGCAGCAGAGCGGCGGACCGCACTGGTGAAGTGCTGATCAAACACCCCTGCGATCATTGCGTTTGTGAGGGTGTTGAAATGATACTGCCGGTCGGGTTCGCACAGACGCAGGAGAATCTTTTCTATCACACGCACTTCAGGCAGCACCGGGTTCGTTGCGGTCATCTGATGACGGCCGGTTACAGGAGTCTCTTTCCATGGATCTTCGCTCTCTAAAAATAATTCTGAAACAGTAGTGAGGGGATCTACTGCATCATGGATCTGCTGGAGAGTTCCGGCTTGTATGAGCCTGCGATCTTCTGCAATACACAGAAAGATGAGACGACCAATGATCCGGTTTGTTGCTGCCGCAATCGTGTCGCTTGTTAAACCGTGATTGTTCCGGGCAATGCTGCGGGAAAGTCCTGTACGGAAGGATGAGAGATCGTGCAGGAGAGCGGTCATGGCATTATCGATAAGGAGGCGGTTTGCATCTGTTACAGGGACAGAATCCGTGCTCGGCATGGTTGTATTACTGTGGGGGCGGGAAAATAACCGTGTTGAAGAATAAAAAGGGGGGATCAGATCCCAATCCCCGCTTCCCCGCTGCTCTCACCCGAGGGCTCCTTTGCCGTAACCATGAGCATCAGCACAATGCCGATGATCTCCAAAACCATGCAGAACAGGAATGCTGCATCAAATGCACCTGCAAGTTCCACTGAAGACAATCCATGCGCCGAGACCTTTGCAAGTTTTGGTCCCGCAGCGATCGTGGCAACCAGCATCACAACAGCAACCCCGAGCGATGACCCGAGATTGGTCATCATCTTGACAAGACCACTTGTGGACCCACGGTCTTTTACCGGGCACTCACCCATCACTGCGCTGTTCAGCGGAGAGAAGGCAATACCGGTTCCCGCACCGAGTAAGAAGAGGTAGATCCCGATACGTCCCACGCTCGTTTCAGCAGAGATGGTAGAGAGGAGGAACAGGGCAACCGCACAGAGGGCAAAGCCGGTGATGATCGGTTTTTTTGTCCCGATCACATCTGATATCTTTCCTGCAAGAGGGGCGGTCAGGATCATGCCGACCGGCAACGTGAGCAGGATCGTGCCGGCATTACCAGCCGGGATCTTTTTTACCATCTCAAGGTAAAAGGGCATGATGACCATGACACCGGCCATTGCCATCTGGATCAGCATCACGTTCACGTTCTGGAGCGAGTACGCCCGGTTGGCAAAGAGGCTGGTATTGATCAGCGGCTCTTTTCCACGGCGTTCCTGCACAATAAAAAGAACCCAGAAGATGGCCGATATTACAAGAGCGATCATCCCGAGCTGGGGGTCGCTGCCCTGCACGGTGGTAAGACCAATGATGAGCGAGCCCAGCGCAATAAAGACCAGCAGGACACCGGGGATGTCAATCTTTGCTTTCGGGGTCACAGGGGCCATATTCGGGAGGATGTGCATGCCGAGAATGATCGCAATGATTCCCACCGGCAGGTTCACAAGGAAAATGTACTGCCAGCTGAATGCACTGGTGAGAAAACCCCCAACAACCGGGCCGAGGGCTGCGCCTAACATGGTGAACATGGCAACAATGCCAAGCGCCTGACCCCGCAGGGAAGCAGACAGGTACGATGTGACCATGACGGCCCCGAGCGCCGATATGACCGCTCCACCTACGGCCTGGATCATTCTCGAAGCGATCAGCATGCCGATTGTCGGGGATAAACCACAAAAGGCAGACCCGACCGTAAAGAGAGCAAAACCGCCAAGGAAAAGATTCCGGTACCCTTTCATATCCCCTAGGCGCGATGCTGCAAGCAGGAGGCTGACAAGGACGATGAGATACGCGTTGAGCACCCATGATGCCATGACAGTGGAGATATCTAAGGATTTTGCAATATCAGGAAGTGCAATATTCACAATCGTGGCATCGAGGCCGGCCATGAACGAGCCGAGCGCGATAACAAGGACGATCATCAGGTCTTTTGAAGACATTTTCTGGGGAGATGAACTTTCACTCATGCATATCAGAACCCGTTAAGAGGAAATTGGTTTTTTACTCCATAAGAATGCTTCCTCATGGGTTTCTTTAGCACCTGTCACCTGCATCTGCTAAATTTTGCAGGAGCTCTGGAGACTGTGCAATCGGTGTGATGCTCACTGATTAGGCATATCACACGGGGATTTCTTATCAGGATTCAGGCATTTTTTGATATTCCGGAAATAGTGCCAGTGAAGGATAAGGTGGATGATGATCAGGGCTGCAAATACGAGACTGGTATAATTGTGCACTGCGAGCCAGTCGTGACGGGTGATTCCCAGATATGTTGACCAGCTGTTTCCTCTTCCTCCGCCGGAAGGCAGGACCAAATAGAGTACGAGTCCGGTGATCAGTGACGGGATGAACAGGATCAATGCGGCGATATCAACAAGTGCGTTTATGGTGAGGCGTTTCATATGTGTTCCACTCTGTGTCAATAGGAGGAGTGGTGCAATAAAACCGATTGTGATGCAAATGAAAAAAACCCACGGAAAAAACCTGCATTAGATATATGTAATCCATTTCTTATGGACACTCATGCAAAAAATGACAGGGCACCTCATGAACCGTTTGCCCGGTTTGTCTTCTTTTTATTCCATCAGCAACAATGCTAATACAATGTCTGCACACCTGCGAACTCTGGTGCTGGTTCTTTTCCTGTTTGGGGCGTTTGTCCCACTCGTATCAGCATGGGACGATTGTCCGCGTGGTCTTGTCAATGACACCTACCCCGGTGCCTGTTCCCGTTATGTAGATGTGAATAAAGATGGCATCTGCGATCATTCCCAGCCCGAACCCATTACCATAGGTACAACAAAAATTCCTTCTTCTACAGTCCAATCCTCAACTGCCGCAGTAATACCGGCAGGCACAGTTCCGGCATCCACGCAAAAAACACCGCTCGCCCCACTCCCGCTCATTCTTGTAACGGTTGGTGCAGTGATGTTCCTGCTCAGGAAGTGCCGGCAGATGAGATAGGGCCGGGAAGTTTTTCTTTATTGATACCTCCGCTATGGTCCGGATAAATTAGCGGTTGGTAATCGTTTTTTAATATCGGTAAAAACCCCTCATCAACCGCCAACTTATTAGAATCTTTGACACACACATATGGCTATGGACGATGCTGTCAGCGAGACGATTGCGATCATTTTCATTATTTTTCTTGTCGTCATCCTCTCGGCCGTGATTTTTGCCTTCGCAAGCGGGTTCTTCTCGTCCATGAAACCGGTCTCATTTGTGCTACCCGCCTTCAGAACAGAGACCATTGAGGGCAAAGGCACTATCAGCATCTCAAACAAGGGCGGGAATGTCATGTATCTAGATCCACTCCCAAAGCTCCATTACAACGTGTTGGGCATTTATATTGATACACCTAATGGAAATTTCCGCGCAACTCCCATTCCGGGTACTGCAGATTTCCGGCCCGGGACAACGATCTATATCTTTAAGGATGCCAACGGGTACCGTATCACGGATGATCCGTCAGTCATATCATCACTGGCCACGGAATCGATAACCCCGGAGAGTGTCGGGATCCGGCTCATAGATGAGAATTCGCAGTTCCTCATCTCAAAATGGGGCGCAGTCCCGTCATCAGGACCGGGGCCAACACCTACAACAACCCTGACTACTCTTCCCACCACATCGCCAACACCACAACCGACTACCGGTCCTATCACCCTGCCGACCACGGTCCCAACCACATTACCGACAACGGCACCGCCTCCGCCAACTGCCCCGCCGGTCGTGGATTTTACCGGGACTCCGGTCACCGGCGCTGTCCCGCTCGAGGTTACATTTTCTGACAAATCGATGGGCAATCCCGATCAATGGGCATGGGATTTCGGGGATGGGACGGGTACCACGAGCAAGTCTACAGAGCCAAACCCCGTCCATAAGTACACGAATCAGGGGATTTATTCCGTGACCCTGAGCGCGGGAAATGCTGCTGGTACCAACTCTACAACCCGGAGCAGTTATGTATCGGTAACGGAACCGGAATCCGTGTCGTATATCGAGCTTGAGACAAAGAAGACTTCACGCGTCATGCAGGGGGGTGCCCTCGGGGCCCGGGTGTCCGGCAGGTACTCGTACATTGTCTTTGGCAGGAGAACCATTGACCTTAATCCCGGAGACGAGATACGGCTGGTCATTGGATCGGATCCGGAAGGGCATATCGATATAACCCCCTCCCAGATTCAGACTTTTGATTTCGATAATGTGCGACTGTATGTCAATAGTGTGGACATGGGATCCGATACCGTCTCGAAGATCTGGGTGAACGGGTACAACGATCTCACGTCAACGCTCACAATTGAAGTACCTTCAGTATCCGCTTGGACCCAGTTCTCGGTAAACGGAGTTTCCAGGATTAATGGGGAGAGTAGCGCTATTATAAGGGTTATCGGGATCCAGCCGACGACAAAAACCCTTCTTCTCGAGAACCAGAGAGACCATATCACGCTGCGTGGCGGGGCTAAAGGGTACAGCATATCATAAATGATCCCTGCCATCTCCCATCTTCGCGATCAGATTATTAGGAACACGGAACCAACAATCCTTATGTCTCTTGCGTTCATATTGACGCCGGTATCAATTGCCCTTGAAGTGATCATCTGCGGCATGGGAATATATGCCGGGTATTTCCTGAAAAAGTCCTATGGGTACATGTTTGCTGTAACGTTTCTCATCTTCGCCATATTCGATTGGTTTGGCTACCTTGGTATCTCAACCGATATCCTCTCGGTCCTCAATATCATTGCTGTACTTGCATCATTTGTTGGGATGTATTTCATTATCCGGGAGATGCTGACCAAAAAGGCATAATCCGGCTTTTGCCTACGGAACCAGGCAAAAAATTTTTTTTATGAAGCAGGGGTTTTTTCCTACTGCACTCGTTTTAAAGAATCGATCGCGATACGCGAAGGTTCGGCATCATCAATGTAAATCAGTTCGATCTCATTGTTTGAAACAATAGATCCATCGCAATGTCCGCTGCCATACTCCACGATTTTTAAACTCTTTCCGTCAGGACCAATGACCCCGGCAAACCCCTCAGTTCTCGTTGAGTTATCTTTTAAGATAAAGATCATCTGACCGGAGAACAAACGATCTTTTTGATCGTTGATCATCAGTGTCTGACCGGAATGGGGAACTTCCATATACCCCTGCCCCTCCAGATAACCTTTCATTGAACCGCTCCAGTTCCCGATCAGGTTGGGACTGGCTGCAGCAGCAGGTGTTGCGGTATTTACCGTGGTACACCCGGCACATACTACAATAAGAAACAGGAAAACTCCGCACAGGATCCATTTCATAATACTTCTTCCATAGCAATTCTGGTAAAGATTTCTATGTATCTTTTAGTTTTCCCGTATCATGGCTGAAAAACAGTAGAGAGGAGGCCCAGTCACAGATCCGGGGGATTTACCCCTCATTCGTTAATGCAGTGCACTGCATACAGGGGAACCGACTTAATATTATTATCAAATCCGAAATTTTTTGTAGATACGCGTATCGCATACTCCGGATGGTAGAGCTCCATAAACTGTGAAAGGCTTTTTGATCGCACATTTTCTGAAGATTTTACTTCGATGGGAACGATCATACCGCTTTTATTTTGTATGATAAAATCCACTTCTGCCTTTCCTTGTGATTCCCAGTAATAGGGTGTGTATCCATTTGCAAGAAGGGCAAAACAGACATAATTTTCTGTGAGAGCGCCTTTGATGATATCCAGTTGTGAACTTTTTTGCAGAATTAAGTATGAAGGTATGCCGAAATGAGCGCAAAGCAGACCCGTATCGGTCATGTAGATCTTAAAAAAGGATGAATCCCCATACACAGAAAGGGGAAGTCGGCCTTCTTTTGCTCTGGTGCAGATGATAACGACACCAGATTCTTTGAGCCAGTTGAGGGATGATTCATAAAAATTTGCACGTGCGCCGGATTTTATTAACCGGTATTGAAATTTATGATTGGGTTTTGCCAGTTGGGCAGGGATGCTGCGAAAAACCGCCATAATCCGTGTCGTTTCTGCCGGGGCTGCGTATTTTGCCATATCGGCGATATAGGCATCACTGATATTTTTCTGAACCGAATGGAGAAGATCAAAATCCTGCCGGCCCTTGTACTGCAGAACAGCGCCGGGCATACCCCCCACCACAAGGTACAACCGGTAGAGATCAAGTGCGGTATCGTGAAGTGCCATCTGAGTATCTGAAACGTATGAATCCCTGATCAATTCAGAAAGTTCCCGTTTCCCAACAGCCCATAAGAACTCTTCAAAATCGAGCGGGTACATAGTGATCATCTCCACCTTTCCGACAGGAAACGAATAATGTTCCCGGTTAAGAGCAACCCCAAGCAGACTGCCGGCAGCGATAATGTGATAATCGGTGGGATCTTCGCAGAAATATTTCAGAGAAGTCAAGGCCTGTTCACATACCTGAATCTCATCGAAAAAAAGCAATGTATCGTTTGTCAGGATTGTCTGACCGGATAATGCTGCGAGTTCTTTTATGATCCGGGAAGGATTCAGATCCCGTTTAAAGATTTTTGCAGCCTCTGCATTTGCTTCAAAATTTATGTAGACAACATTTTTGTAATATTTCTTTCCAAATTCCAGGATCGAATAGGTCTTTCCCACCTGGCGGGCTCCATACAGGAGAAGGGGCTTGTGATGGGGAGTATTTTTCCATTGTTTCAATCTATCAGAAATTTTTCGGTCCATAAACAGGTAATTGTTTACACTTTTTGGATTATAATTGTGTTGGTAAAGTACATTTTTTAGACCATTTGAAGAGATTGATGAAGATTTTCCAAAGGTTGGAAAAAGGGGGTTTTGGACAGGAATCAGAGGGAGCGGGTCGCGGATCGGGGACGGGCACATAAAAAAAGCAAGACGCTCACAATTATTTTACATCACCGACAAATGTCGACCCATTTAACTTTCCCCGTATTCCACAAGATCGTTACTGGTTACCACTGAACGGAAGGACACGGGTACATGATAAACGGTATTTATAAATCAAAAGGGCGATGACGATCGTTCATACAAAGCACATACTGCCCGTATCGGATAGACCGCCATGCCCACGACAACGGAAAACGAAGAACACACCGCAAGGCTCTCTGAGCTGCATAAGCCCCGTGGACCGGTTAACACCAGCATACGCATCACCCCGTGGCAGGACTGGGAAGAGATTGGCCGAAAGGATCAGGCCGGCCAGCTGCGGCAGATAGTAAACGATGTCTTCTGCGAGTGGGTGATGGGAACACTTGCCCTCCTGCTCATCCCGATCCTTCTCCTTTCGGATTTTGCCAGCCTCCCTGCTGCCATCATATCCTTTCTCTCCATTCTTGATGTCGCCATCTGGCTGTTCTTCATACTTGAGTATGTCTGCCGTCTCATTGTTGCAGAAGATCGGTGGAAGCATTTCACCTCACCCTGGAATATTCTTGATCTGATCATCATCGGTGTACCGGCAATTGCACTGGTCATCGGTGCAGGGTACGGGATCGCCAGCTACTTCCGGGTGCTCCGCGTGATGCAGGCCGCACAGATCCTCTTTCGTGGGGGAAAAACAGTCAGCCAGCATTTCGCACAAAAAACATCCGACCAGGATGATGATGGACAGGAGACAGGGATGCGGGTCCGTTCTCTTTCCCTTGCCGTACCTGCACCGGCTGCCGGATCCAAACCGTCAGATCCGGTCTGGCAGCCCGTAACGATCAGCAGTACAGCAACCAGTCTTGAGAGGAACAATCAGTGGCTTGATTTCTCTGGCTTAAGCCTGGCTGACTTTTCCACCCTTTCCCGGATCTCCGGTATCCCCATCTACCTACTTGATGCGAAACTCCGGGAACATGCCTACACACGGGCGGATTTTAGTGGGAAAATTACCACGATCTATGTAAAACTCCCACGGCTCATGCGGGAACCGGGTACCGGCAGCACATGGCAGTTCTCATGGGACGGTGTACTGGTGGCTTATGACCGTGACAGCGTAATGACCTTTGCCCGCACCACGCTGCCGCTTATTGACAACGTAGCCATAACTGCGGGAACAGAAGATATCGCCTTGACCGGCCCGGGTATCCTCTATCTCATTGTGCGGGATGAGATGGGCACGATTGAAGACCTGATCCTGGCAGCAGAGGAACAGCTGGTTTACCTTGAAGCCCAACCGATGAACAGGCTTCCCTCAAACTTCTTATCGATGATGTACACGGACCAGAAAGCGCTGAGCCGTATCACGTCAGGACTCCTCCACACCAAGACCGCGTTAGAAGAGTGCTGCGATAATATTCAGGAAATTTCCGGGAAAGACTCACCCGAAGAAGGAAGGCTCCGTTCCTTAATCGACCGGTGCTCCCTGCTCTCCGATAACGCCCAGCATGTCTCTGATTCATTTGCGTGGATGGTTGATTTCTACTTAAACACCACATCGTTTTCAATGAACCGGGTGATGAAGATCCTTGCAGTCCTCACTGCACTCACCATGGTCCCGGCAATCGTTGGGGGGCTTTTAGGAATGAACCTGATCGGCAACCCGTGGCCGGCAACCCTGTTACAGATGGTCACGATCGTGGGACTCGTGATGGTGCTGACCGCATGGGTATACTTCAATCTGGGCTGGCTCAAAAGGGATTGACAAAAAGGGGGATTTTTAAGACATGCAAAACAATGAGCAGAAAAAAAATAGTGCATTGGTAACGTTCAAGACGATCGCTCATTTCTATGACTCTGATGATCCAACGCCAGAGAACAACCGGGAGTTGACCGATCGTGCTGAGACCGAGATCTTTCATCAAGTCCTTTCTGTACCGAAAGGAGATCATAAAGAGATGTGCAACCATCTTGAGATCGTAATCCCGGCATCCGATCTGACACCAGACCGGCAGACCACGATCATCTCTGCGATCCGTTCCCATTTCCGGCTCCGGGCAGTCGAGGTGCAACGGGATATGAAACTTACGCAGAAGGTCGGGCTCCGCGAGTTCCGGCTGACAATTGCCGTCTGTATTCCCTCATTTATCGGCATTGCCATCTGTTCCCAGTTCAAGGGAAATCCCATATCAGAAGTATTAGAGAACGTGCTGGTGATCTTCTGCTGGGTGACGATCTGGCAACCGTTCCAGGTGCTGGTGTTCGATCGCTGGACTCAATCGGAGACTGCGATGGTGTACCGGAAGATTGCCGATATGGCGATCAGCGTGAGGGCGGGGTAATCGCATTTTTTTTGTTGCCACGGTAAAAAAATCCCCATTTTCTTTTCACAAACACTGTGCAAAGAAATGATTAAATCCCTTGCCATCGTTAATCGATGATGATTATATATGGAACCTGAAATTCTCACAAAAGGCGGACTTCTAGCCCGCGGTATTTTTGCTGTGATCATCGGTGTACTCTGCTTTACGCTTCCCGTAGGGATGCAAGCAGTCTTTGCCTATATCATCGGGATCTTCTTATTGATCATCTCGCTTGTCACTGGTGCAATCTCCCTCAGCGAGGACGGCAAGGTACACTGGGGGGTACTCATCCTCTCGATCATCGGTGTGGTCATTGCACTCCTCATGTTCATGTCGCCGTTTGCGATGTTCGTTGCCTTAACCCTCCTGATCGCCGCATGGGCGATCATCACCGGCATTGCGGAACTGGCTATTGCATACTCCTTAAAGGATCTGCCATTCCGGGTTCTGCTGGGCATCAGCGGGTTCTTCTCCGTTTTATTCGGTATCCTGATAGGCTTTGCCCCGCTACCAAAAGAGGGATCGCTTGTCTTAATCCTGCTGGTGGGCATCTACTGCCTCTTCATCGGTATCATCAGCATCGTTGCCGGTCTGTTCATGAAGAAAGGCGAAGCCGTGGTCACGTACTGATTCCAGCGAACATATCCCGTTTTTCGGGATCAGCTCTTTCTTTTTTTTCTCATTTTGTCATTCCATGAGGGTGAGTTGGGCATACCAATAACCCGGCGGGAACGAACCGGTTAACTGTTGGATGACGTAGGCAGCGAACGTGCGAATTCTCAGGAATGATCTTGCCCCCGGCACATGGGGAAATACAGACTTGATGATTTGGCAGAGGTTGTTGCAGGGGACACCTCATAATCGTAGAGGGGTTCTGCCTTTGAGGGATCTCAGATCATCCAGACGTATCCACAAGAGATAATCAGAACGGTAGATTTATGGGGATTTTATTATTCCCTAAATACCCGGATTGCTATTATTAAGGTCAAGATAGGGACCGGGTCATCTCAAGTGATCGGATTTCTGATAGGGTAAACTCTTGGAATTGATACTGTTTATACGTGATCCAAAACGGCCCTCCGGTTCCCAAAAACCCCTACCCATAGGTTACCCCACCCCCCTTTCCCGAACCTCAATCCAAACAGCTCCAAACAGGCCGGTTTTATCGAGTGCAAAATCCCCGGAATCCCGTATAAAGCCCAGAACAGGAACGTTTTAAAAATATCCCCAAAAAACCCGCTTAACTGGCCGGTTGAAAAATATCTCACCCAGATAATCGGAACTTGGAGTGACCCCGGATTGCCATTTTTTGAGTCATGATAGGGGCCAAGTCCACTCAGGTCATCAGGTATCTGATATGGTAAATTCCTGGAATTGACAGATCGAAAGACGGGATCTAAAACAGCCCCCCGGTTCCCAAAATCCCCTACCCATAGGTTACCCCACCCCCTTTCCCGAACCTCAATCCAAACAGCTCCAAATAGGCCGGTTTTATCCCGTGCAAAATCTCCGGAATCCCGTATAAAGCCTAAAACAGGAACTTTTGAAAAATACCCCAAAAAAACCCGCTTAACAGGCCGGTTGAAAAATTCCGGTTCCGGTTAATCGGGGTCTGGAATACCTTCGGAATGCCATTTTTGGGGTCATGATAGAGACCGGGTCATATCAGGTGATCCGGTATCTGATTTTTCTGGTTTTTACTACCCAAAAAAAGGTTTGACTTTATTTTGATTTTTTTCTGATTTCCAATAATTAACAAATCACTTGGCCGGGAACAAGCGGTCCACATACGGCGCTGCAACCACAAGGATTGCGCCAACCAGAAGAACGATCCAGGCATAACCAAAGGAAAAAAAGCCTGCTGCAAACGATGCAATTGCTCCCATATCCTTGATCCCATTATACCCCCCGACCGCATCCACGAAAAAGACAAGGATCGTGAGGAAGACCGCGATCCCGGCACCTTGGGCCTCCTTAACCATCTTTGCAAAGAAGAGACCGATGATGACAAGCGCAGTGAGGATTAACGCTCCACCGTAAATATTAAATCCGGCTGTCATAAACGTGACCGACCGGGTTCCGAGAATTGGAACGGTAACGGAAAATAACGGAACATAACATCCAATGATGAGAAGAACAGCTCCTATCATTCCCGCGATCTGGGCCTTTGAGACTCCACAAATACTACAGTTTTCCATGCGGTTCATTTCATTTTTGATTATTAAATAGTATGGGATTTTTTTTACATTGGATTCGAACAGGATTACGGCCGGCTGCTTTCGTTCCGGGAGACTGATACAAGAAACTAAAAAAGCTACAATTTTTATTCCTGCGGTTCGATCCTCCTGGCAGGTGCTCATGAAGGGGATGGCGATGTTATTGTACCAGAACATGAGCAGGGTAAGATCGCACATTGAAAAGAAGTAAAAAGTTCACTCGCATCTGGCAACCGGAATCCCTGAACCGCCGGCTCCCCCGAATCACAGGGTATAACGCACGCGGGAAGTACAGGTGATTGGTTTACCTGCGATACGGGGACTGGCACACGAGAAAATTGTCCGGTAATGTCATAGAGAACCTTCTTTTTCTCAAACGATTGTTCCGGATAGATATGGATTGTTTCTGAAATGATCTTTACTACCTGACCGTCCACCACAGTCACGGTATAAAATGTCCCTGCCGAATAATTCTGATTTTTTACACCCCCCGGTTCACCGTTCTGGTAATCGGTCAAATCCTCGATCACCGGAAATCCGCTGATATTTTTAACCCGGATGAGTTCCCCGTGTATATGTCCGGCAAGGATGATTGTTGGCTGCACAATTAACTGCCGTTCGATATCTTTTCCAAGGGTTGAGAGCGTGCCGGATTTTCCCATGTAGTAGTGCGTAGCGACAATGGTGAAATTATGAGACCTGTTAACTATTGCCTGACGCAGTGCGGGAAATTCCTGCGGCGCAAGGGATTTGTCTACATAGTTAATACCCACAAAATCGAAATCATTTAACGCAGTCACGTAATTGCCCTTCTCTTCGCCCGTATACTGGGTATAATATTTGTAATTCTTTCCATAGTTTGTGTCATGGTTGCCAGCCGTTACGTACAGGGGGATGTTTGTCATATTCCGTGCATGGGAATACGCTTCCCACTCGGATTTTTTATCCCAGGTATTTACAAGGTCTCCGGTAAGGATGATGGCTGAGATATTGTACTGGGTTTTTATTGATTCAAGGTATGAGAAGGTGAGATCGTAAGTGTCCGGATAATGAGTAGCCAGATTCTGGGTGTCTGATATGTGGACAAAGGAGTAGGTGGAGGTGCCGGGAGAAAGAGCGGTGGTTAAGGGGACCAGCAGCAGGATGAGCCCGGTTATTATTATTTTTTTGAAAAATCCTGTGGTTTTCATTTCAGAGATCCCAAATGAATTCTGACAGAAATCTAAGGGGCTTTCACGACGATCGTTTCATTATCAATATCGTGCCAGAGTTTTTATTAAAACCCGGCAAAAACCCAGATCCATTCATCCTTTTCTCTCCACAATATACCCCTTGATTGCAGTTAATGTCGTGCTGTCCATCATCACCGAGAAATCAAGGTCCACAACAAAGACCGGAAATGTTCCTGCAAGAGAATTCCGTTTTATCATAAAGATCTTTGATTCGAGCAGGAGTGCACTCGTCTCAAGGGGGTTCTCATCAGCATCTGAATTTTTTTGCCGGGCCATGTTCTCCCGGTCAAGGAGCTCTTGCAAGGATTGTTCCTTGAAGTCAAAGATCCGATCTGCCATTGACCTGCTGGTAAAACCGTGGATATACCTGACAATAAAATACTGGCTGATGGCAAGAATGGCAAGAAGGCTGAACAGGTGCCCGAGTTCGGTTAGTTCAGACTGGTTTAAAAAGGCGTTTAAGGTAACGCCCGGCAGATAAATCATGGTAGTCAGAAACAGGAATATTGCTAACAAAAAACCAAAGATGAACATACCGGTAACCAGCTGGGGCGGCAGTTTCTGCCTGCGAAGAGTGCGTTTTGCGTTTTCAACTTTATTGACATAGGACGTGGAGAAGGGTTCCATCTTCCAGACCAGCAGGTAAAAGATGACAATGATGGCACACTGGGTGATGACAATGATCGTGGTTCTGAGCGGAAGTCCTCGGGTAAAATGGAAGAGAGCAAAAACAATATCAATAGAGAATATCAGCCCGATTCCCAGCGACAGGGTCCGGCTGTTTAAGAAGAGTGCGTTGATGAATAACCGGGTAAACCGGGTGGTGCCTGAGGTTACTCCTATCTCTTTTAGCCAGGTATGGATCCGTGAAAGGTCTGCAGCTGGAAGATTGGCGTTCTGGAAGTTTGTCGGTATAAGAAGTGAGATAAAATAGAACATGTTGAGGTAGAAGCTGGCCGCAATAAACAGCCCGAAATAATCGGGGCGGACTGAAAAAAAGATTACATTGGTAAGAACACATACCAGAAGGACAAAAAAATGTATTCCCTTATGGCTAGTTGTAGTCATCAGTTCAGCACGATTTTTCTGAACTGCTGATAGTTCATCCTTAATGATCTGCCTGAAGGGATGATCCGTATGGGTTTTTGTGTTAATTGTGCCATCAGACAATTGTGTCACCGTGTCGATATGTAATTCACTACTTTTAGTTGTAAGAGCATTAAACATAGTGAAATTTTGGGTAATATTTTTCATAAATTTTGACAGTAGTTTTTATGAAGCTCACTGCTGCTATTAAACGAGTCCGCTTAAAAAAAGTGGCTATCACACGTTCCGGATAAATACCGGCAACGCAATTATCAGGTTCTTGTTCATACCGATAAGAACGGCCTGCCGGATACAGCGATGCATCTCATGTGCACAGGAAAAATCTCATCGATACCGCTCTTTTAATTGGGTCAAAGGGATCTGGTCGGTGACTCCAGATCGGCCGCATAAAAAATGTATGATAGGTCTAATCTTTACCTTTCATCTGGTGAATTTTTATGATCCCTGCGCAGGACTTGCAGGTATAGAACTCATCCTTCCAGCAGGAATCGCACGCCCAGCGTCCGCAGAGAACGCACTGGCGGAGTTCAGATACCGAATGAGGCGTAGAGCAGAGATCGCACATGTACTGGGCAAAGCTATGCGGATCCTTTAAAGGGGGTTCCCCCTGCTTTCGCATCACCGTGATCTCTTTTTTAAGATCGGTGAGGAGATCGGGGGTATCCTTACTTTTTGGCGGTTCCTTTCTGGGCAAATTCTTTTTCCACAGTGTCAAGGCGTGCCTCCAGGTTTGAAAGTGTGGTCTGCATCCCGGATTCATATTTCTTTAATTCAGCGAGGCGCACTTCATCATTTTCGATCTCCTTGTAGTGCTTTTCCTTGAACTGCTGGAGTTTTGGATGAGAGACCAGCTGCCATTCCTCAACCATGCTCTGGAACCTGCGGTCAAGGTACTCATCCACCCGGCTCTCCACCGGACGGGCAAGCGAGATGTCTCCTTTTGCACCCCGGATAAAGTAATAGATCAGGAAAATAAGAGCACACAGGATGACAACAATGACGATAAATTCCAAGAGATCCATTTCAGACCCTCCCTTTGAGTTTGTTGGCACGGGTTTCAAGTTCGGTGAGCTTGTCTGAAGCGATCTGCTCAAAAGATTTCAGCTGGGGAATCTCCTGTTCGATTGCCCCCAGTCGGTCCGTAAAATCCATAAGATCTGTTCGGGTGGAGAGATCCCATTCGTCAACGATATATTTCATTCGCCGGTCAACATACGCATTCAGGTAATTGTTCATGCCGATCATAGTGATTTCTCCAGAGAAGAGATCAGGTCATCTAACTTTTTCGCACGACCTTCGATCTTCATCTTTCCTGCATAAAGGCCGCTGATCTCATTGCTCACGGTTGCAAGCCGGGTTTCCAGTTTGGAGAGATCGCTGTCGGTTACAAGATCCCATTCATCGATGATGGCAGAAAAGTTCTTGTCAAAATATACATCAAGCGATTTGTCGAGCGTAGGGATACGGGATTCAATCGTCCCGGGGATATGGGAGAACTGATCCCAGAATGAACTTCCTGTCGCGTTCTGGTTCGGATTCGGGTTGATAACCGGGTACATGGTTTTATTTCACCTTCTTCTCCTGTTCAGAAATATTTCCTAAAAGATTATCCAGTTTTCTGCTTTTTACCAGGTTTTCGAGCCGGTTTAACCGTGTTTCAATAAGTTTTTCCTTTGCGTAGATATTTGTTTCAAGGCTCGTATTATCATCTTCAACATTTTTTATCTCGGCGGTCTGCTCAGTCGAGAGCCGGGTAAACGAGAAGACCTTTGACTCTTCGTGTGCCTTTAAGAGTTTGAGTTTGTCCTTTTCCAGTTCAAGCTCAGTCGTACGGTTGGCAGTCTTCATGATGCGGATCTCCCGGATAATGAGGTAGATGATCAGCATTGCGAGAACAATAAGGATCCCCGTGATAACTGTGTCGGTGATTACTGCTTCTGTGGCCATTTGTTTTTTTCACCCCATCTGCGGTTTTTTGCTTTTCCTGGTACTACAGTTCATCTTTGGGACCGATTGCCTTCTTTACCGTTTTTTTCACTTCTTTGACGGTTTTTGTCGCAGCTTTTCCAACAGTATCGGATGCTTTCTTTGTCTCTTTTTTTACGGTGTCGGCTGTTTTTGCTGCACCTGCCTTTACATCCACGGTGGTCTTTTTCACCGTCTCATCCAGTTTGCCGGCACTCTTTGAGAGTGATTTGCTGGCATCTGCTGCCACCTTTTTGATCTTTTCCTGCAGCGGCGGGGTTTTTCTAACAAGGACTTCATCGTCATCGTTGAGGCCGATCGACTTTAAGTCCTCTTCACTCACCCTTAGATGCCCTTCCCGTACCATAGTATCGGCAATTACCGTAGCAGTCACGGATTTTTTTGTGGTTTCGTTGATGAGATCTACGTGATCCCCTTCACGTATTCCCAGTTCGGGAAGGTGCGCGAGATTGAGGCGCACTCGTCCCTGACTGGGGAATGCCCGCTTCTTAATAGTAAACCGTACTTCTTTCATAGTGGATAACCTATCCTTGGAAAGGTAAATATCTTACTGATTCTGCTATAAATCCGGAACAGAGCATCATTTTACGTCAGGCACGAGATCTAAAAACGAAGGTGTAGTTAAAAAAAGGGATAAGCCCCGGTTATAAAATACTCCTTTCCCTGAGACTCGAGCCGGTAATCGCACTGATGATAGGACATTCATCTCAAAGTTAAAAAAATGAACAACCAGTCCACTTCCATTAGCCGTGAGGTAAACAATGTATATTCCCGCAGACAATTTTTTAAAACAGGATTGGAGATCGGGAAGTGAAAACGGTGTTTAATAATAAGATCACTCATTCTGCCCGTACTGCTCTCCACTATGTACTCGTTT
Organism: uncultured Methanoregula sp.; assembly: GCA_964590895.1. Classification (GTDB taxonomy): domain Archaea; phylum Halobacteriota; class Methanomicrobia; order Methanomicrobiales; family Methanospirillaceae; genus Methanoregula. The sequence goes on from CAZPYV010000009.1 coordinate 27,494, forward strand.
CCCTGCTGGCATATTTTGGGGCCTATTATCTTACCGGCACTTTACACATTACTTCCACGTTTGCACCGATAGGAGCACTCTGGGCCGTGATCGTCGGCGTATCGGTTATGCAGGAGAACTTGGTAAGTACCTTAGAGAAGGCCAGGTTCCAGATACTTGGCGGGCTTGGCGGGGCGATATTGTCGCTTATTTATCTGAATTTCCTGCCATTCAATCCAATAGGGATGGTAATCCTGATGGGCATTGCGGTGTTTTTGTGCCAGAGCCTGGACCGACCAGATTATTCCACACCAGCTGCCCTAACAGTGGCAGTGATCCTGTTCTTTTCCCATATCAATCCGGAACTCTCACCGTTAATGAACGCCGGTCTCCGGTTCTCTGAGGTGATTATTGGCAGTGCGATTGCAGTCCTGATAGTCAGGCTCCTGCCCCATGTCAAAGATCAAACGGGTGTTTGACACTTGATAAGTTTCCTACTGTAGTAACCAGCAACACATTTTATACAACCGGGATCGCTGAATAATACGAGAGTTGTGTATGACCAGTAAAACTGCCACAGGTTTTAAGATCAGCCTTCTGGCATTTATTCTCATCACGTCTGCAGCACTCATCAGCATGCGCACATTTCCCACCATGGGAGAGGTCGGATGGCAGGTGATCTTCTTCTCTCTTCTGACCATCATCCTGTTTCTCGTCCCGGCTTCTCTCGTATCGGCAGAACTGGCAACCGGATGGCCCGATGAAGGGGGCGTCTATGTCTGGGTAAAGCAGGCTTTTGGCGAGAGATGGGGGTTTACCGCAGTCTGGCTGCAGTGGTTCCAGATGACAATTGGTTTTATCACCGTCCTCTCGTTCATTGCCGCAACATTTGCCTATGTGATCAGCCCCGGGCTTGCCGATAACAAGATATTCATCTTTTTTATCATCGTTATCGTTTGGTGGGGGATGACGTTTGTCAATCTTTACGGATTGCAGGCCTACACCCGTATAAGTTCGGTAGCCGTTATCATTGGAACGCTGATTCCGGCAATAGTGCTGATTGTCGGGGGTTTGTGGTATATCATGGCAGGCAATCCGGTCCAGCTCACCCTGCACCCAACGTCAGCGGATCTCATTCCGGATCTATCGAACATGGCAAACCTTGTCATGTTAGTAACGTTCATCTTTACCTTTGTCGGCATCGAGATGACCGCTGCGCACGCCAGTGAAATGGATAACGTGAAGAGGAATTATCCTTTAGGGATTCTCGTGGTCGGGATCCTGATGACAATCATCCATACGGCCGGGGCGCTCATCGTGGCAATGCTTGTTCCGGTCGGCAGCCTCAACCTTATTGCAGGAATTATGCAGTCATTTTTGGTTTTATTCAGTGACCCTCTAATCATATGGCTTGTTCCGGTCTTTGCGCTGCTGGTTGCTTTTGGATCGGTCGGACAGGTCTCGACATGGATTCTCGGACCGGTTCGCGGCCTTTCAATAGCTGCTCGTGAAGGAACCCTTCCCCCCTTCTTACAAAAAACAAATAAAAACGGAATTCCCGTAAACATGCTCGCTCTTCAGGCAGTGTTCGTTACCTTCTGGGGAGCGGTCTTTGTCGCATTGCCCGGCGGGGTTAACAGTGCGTTCTGGATACTGCTGGCACTGACAACTACGGTATATATCGTGATGTATTTGCTCATGTACGCCGCAGCAATCCACCTCAGGTACACACAGCCGGATGTCTCCCGGGCATTCACGATACCGGGTGGAAAGAGCGGCATCTGGATAGTTGCAGGGTTCGGGTTCCTCGCAATGGTCTTGTTGTTTATCCTGGCATTGGTTCCGCCAAGCCAGATCCGGGAAGGTGGCTGGTTTATGGCCTGCATGATCATCGGGACACTTGTGGTTGTGGCAATTCCCCTCCTCATCTATGCAATGAAGAAACCTACATGGAAAACCCAGACAACATCCGATGAATAACGAGGTGGCTAAACTCCCGGAGACCCCCCAGATGGATATTACCTTTTTTTTTAATACGGTGAATGTAAAGCGCACCATGACCGATTAGCGATTAATATTCCAGAATCCTCACCTGACGGTCTGCATCATGTCAGCTGATTCAATAATGCATTGTTGTAGTTCATGACTGCTCATTTTTTAATAGCCGTTTTATATACAAAGCAGTAAAAGTAGGATTACATTAGTGGTTTTGTATGGCTGAAAAAATTTCGAATGGATTTAAATTAAGCCTTCTGGCTTTTGTTCTTATCACTGCTGCTGCTCTCATGAGTATCCGTACGTTCCCCACACAGGGTGTCGTCGGATGGCAGTCAATTGTCTTTTGCCTTCTTGCAATTGTCCTTTACCTCATCCCTGCATCGCTCATATCCGCTGAGCTTGCCACGGGATGGCCACAGGAAGGCGGGATCTACGTATGGGTAAAGGAAGCCTTCGGGGAGAAATGGGGGTTTACTGCAGTCTGGCTCCAGTGGTTCCAGATGACGATTGGGTTTATCAGTGTCCTCACGTTCATTGCAGCGACCCTTGCCTTCCTCATTAACCCGGAGCTTGCAAACAACAAGTTCTACATGTTTATCATTATCGTCATCGTCTGGTGGGGCTTAACGATCCTGAACCTCCGGGGGTTAAAAGAATACGCCCGGATCAGTTCAGTCTCTGTCGTGCTTGGGACGTTCATTCCGGCAGCAGTGCTCATCATCGGCGGGCTGTGGTATATCCTTGCAGGAAACCCGGTCCAGATCACCCTCCACCCGACATTCAACGATTTCATACCCAATTTATCCTCGGCATCGAACCTCGTCATGCTTGTTACCTTTGTCTTCGTATTCATCGGGATCGAGATGACTGCAACGCATGCCCAGGAGATCAAAAACGTGCAAAAAAACTATCCCTTAGGTATCCTTATCGTGGGAGTCATCATGGCAGTGGTGAGTATTATCGGGGCACTCATTGTCGCTATGCTCGTCCCGCTGGGCAATCTCAATCTCCTTGCGGGGATTATGCAGTCTTTCGGGGTGATCTTCAGCGGTCCACTCTCATGGCTTGTCATGGTGTTTGCACTGCTCATCGCAATCGGTGCAATCGGTCAGGTATCAACCTGGATCCTCGGCCCGGTCAGGGGTCTTTTTGCAACTGCCCGCGAGGGTACCCTACCGCCCATATTACAGAAGAAAAACAAGAACGATATCCCGGTGAACATGTTGATCCTGCAGGGACTGCTCATCACCTTCTGGGGAGCGGTCTATGTACTCCTGCCCGGCGGGGTGAACGGTTCATTCTGGATGCTCTTTGCTCTTACCACAGCAGTCTATATTGTCATGTATTTCCTGATGTATGCCGCAGCGATACGCCTCAGGTATACCCGTCCCGATGTAAAAAGAGCCTTTAAAATTCCCGGTGGCAAGGCCGGCATCTGGATGGTAGGAGGGTTTGGGATCCTCGCTATGGCATTCCTTTTCATCCTGTCCCTGCTCCCACCCAGCCAGATCTCGGAAGGCAGCAGTTTTGTCGCGTTTATGATCATCGGAACCCTCGGGGTTGTGGCAATACCATTGATCATCTTTGCATTCAGGAAACCGGAATGGAAGCTTAAGGATGGAGCATAAACATGAAAACAACAATGGGTTTTTACTGGAGATGAATGAAAATGGCACAAACAAGTAAAAAAAAGGTTAAGGAAACAAAAGCGGTAGCACCAGAAGATGTTGAAGTCAAAGCGTTATTTTTGGGGCCCCGCTCAGAAAACCGTGATTATTTCAAGAACACGCTCAACTTCCTGATGGACGAGCACATGCACTGGCGCAGAGACTTCCACCCGGAAGATCCCAACCTCACCTTACCCAATGAGATGCGCAGCGAGCACTACCAGGCAACGCTTGACCGGACCACAGATGTCCTGATGGATCTTTCTGCCAAACTAAAAAAGACCTCCATGCCCTGGTTCTCAGCCCGCTATCTCGGTCATATGAATTCCGATACGCTCATGGTTGCAAACCTTGCATATATGGCCACCATTCTTTACAATCCTAACAACTGTGCGTATGAGGCTTCAACAGCCACCACACCCATGGAGATCGAGGCGGGAAAAGATATGGCCACCATGCTCGGGTTTGACCCGGCAACCTCATGGGGACACATTACCACGGACGGTACCATTGCCAACTACGAAGGGCTCTGGATGGCCCGTAATCTCAAATCGTTTCCCCTTGCCGTCAAGAAAGTCAAGCCGGATCTGGTCAAAGGCATGGGGGAGTGGCAGCTCTTCAATATGCCCACAGGAAAGGTACTTGATCTCATAGAAAAGGTAAAGAAGGCGGGCTGTTTTGATGAAGTCCGGAACGAAACCGTGCGGGGAACCGGTGTAGGGGAAGGAAAACTCGGGGTGGTCCTTGTCCCCCAGTCCAAGCATTATTCATGGGTCAAAGCGGCTGATGTGCTGGGGATCGGAAATAAAAACTTTATCGAAGTCCAGGTGAACGAGAACTTCCATATGGACATCACGATCCTGAAAAAACACATTGATGAACATGTGAGAAAGAAGATTCCCATTATTGCCGTTGTCGCCGTTCTGGGCACAACAGAAGAAGGGGCCATTGACGAGATGGCAAAGCTTGCAAAACTCCGAGCGGACTACGAGAAGAAGGGGATCTGCTTTTACTTCCACATTGATGCTGCGTTTGGGGGGTATTCGCGGTCGCTCTTCTTAGATGAGAACAGCCGCTTCATGGAATTTGACGAACTCAAAAAACGCCTGTTTGCCGATGGCATTTTTGTCTATGACCACGACTGGCCATCAAAAGAGATCTATGATGCCTATAAATCAGTTCCCACAGCGGATTCGATCACTATCGACCCGCACAAAATGGGATACATTCCCTATGCAGCCGGAGGCATTGCAATCAAGGACCGGCGTATCCTCGATCTGGTCTCCTATTTTGCCGCATATGTCTTTGAATCGGGAGAGAATTCACCAACCCTCCTCGGGAGTTATATTATGGAGGGCTCAAAAGCCGGTGCAACCGCAGCAGCAGTCTGGGCGAGCCACAGGGTGATCCCACTCAATATTACCGGCTATGGTCAGATCATCGGGCGAAGCATTGAGGGTGCACAGATCTTCAATCAGGCTCTCAAGGCTACAAAAAGCATAAAGGTCTGTGGCAGGGAATTCATTGTCGAACCCCTTGTGGCAAACCCGGACTTCAACACCGTCTGCATGGCATTTAACGAGAAGGGAAATACGAACCTCGATACAATGAATAAACTCAATGAGCGCCTCTATAATGAATCGTCCTACATTGGGGGTCCGGTATACATGAACGACTGGATCACTTCAAAGACTGCCCTGAGCGATGATGATTATGGTGACGCACCCAAGGCCTTTATAAAACGGCTTGGGATCACGGAAAAAGAATGGAACCGGGTCAAATCCGTCTATGTCCTGCGGCTCTGTATACTCAATCCTTTCATCTCCCATTACAAGAACCTCGATATTTCCTGGAAGAATTACTTAGATATTATGAAACAGAAGATCGAAATTGCAATAACTGAGGAGGATTAATCTTTTCCTCACAATTTTAGGGTTTTTTTGCTGGTTATTAACAGGATCAGGCAATCTTTTTTAAAAACTATCTTGCAGTGTTCATTTTTCTGCGGGGATGCCTTCCATCGAAACAGCATCCAAAAATGGTGAGGAGAAAGGAAAGGGGTTTTATTATCCTTCTTATTTAAATTCAGATACTCCGGGCACTTCCCCTTTCCATAAAACAGAGTTATCATACAAGCACACCAATACCTTTTCCAATAATTGGGGAAGGACAAAATGGCAAAGCAGTGCGATGAAGCGGTCACACAGATCCACTTACAGCAAAAGATGACCGTCAATGAACTGGTCGTAGCAATGGGAAAGGCCGGGGCGTACAATGGCGGATCGCTCGCCCGTGCCGTGGATATTTATGACCAGATGCTGCGCGATAAAGAGACAACAAAGTTCTTCGGGCTTGCCGGCGCGATGGTCCCCGCCGGCATGGGGGGGATTGTTTCCGATCTCATCAAAGGTGGGCACATCGATGTTCTCGTATCGACCGGTGCAAACCTCACGCACGATATCATAGAAGCGATCGGCTGTAAACATTTCCACGGTACTGCGTTCTGCAATGATGTTGAACTCCGGCACGATGAGATCAACCGGATCTATGATGTCTATCTCCCCAACGAAGCGTTCGAGCATTTCGAAGAATTCATGCAAAAGGTGTTTGGAGAACTCGAACCCGGCAGCACTATTTCCATATCCGCTCTCCTCAAACATATCGGGAAGAGCCTAAAGTCAGGTATCCTGCATACAGCGTATCACAATACTATTCCCGTCTATTGCCCCGCGGTGCAGGACTCGATGATCGGTCTCCAGTACTGGCTTTTTTCCCAGACCAATAAGGTGACAGTCGATGCCTTTGCCGATATGCCGGCCCTCATGGACCGGTGTTTCACGGCAAAGAAAGCCGGCGCCATGCTGGTTGGTGGCGGGGTTCCAAAGAACTTTATCCTCCAGAGCATGCTCATGACCCCCAACGGGTTCTCCTATGCCGTGCAGCTGACCGGTGACCGCCCGGATCTTGGCGGGCTCTCGGGCGCAACACTGGACGAGGCCCGCTCATGGGGTAAGATCACCGAAGAGGCACAAGCGGTAACCGTGTACGGCGATGCCACGATCACTCTTCCTGTTATGGTTGCCGCAGTGCTGGAGCGGAGGTCTTTATGACTGACCTGATCCTCGCTCTCGATGTAATGGAGAAAAAAACTGCTTTGTCCATCGCAGAGGCTTGTGCCCCTCACATCGATGCAATTAAACTCGGCTATCCCCTGATCCTCTCATGCGGACTTTCCATTGCTGATGAGATGGCAGAGCACGACCTGCCGTTGATCGCGGATTTCAAAGTTGCCGATATCCCCAACACCAACCGGCTCATCGCTGAGCAGGTCTTTGATGCAGGGTTTTCCTCCATCATCTGCCACGGTTTCACCGGTAAAGACTCGGTGCTTGCCTGTGTTGAGACGGCTTACGAATGCGGGGGTGCATGCTATGTGGTTGCCGAGATGAGCCATCCCGGCGCAACCGGCTTTTTCCATGGCGGGACGGCAGAGAAGATTGCCGCGCTTGCAATGGAGTGCGGGGCCGATGGTATCATCGCCCCGGCAACCCGGCCAGAGCGGGTGAAGATCCTAAGGGGTATTGTTGGTACCCGGAAGATCCTCTCCCCCGGTGTCGGGGCGCAGGGTGGGGATGCCAATACCGTTGCAAAACTTGTTGACGGAATTATTGTTGGCCGCGCGATCTATGAAGCGGAGGACCCGGCAACCGCAGCAAAAAATTTTGCGCATATCCGATCCGCAAGATGATGGGTTGAGGGTCCGGCAGTTCCGGGCCTTTTTTGGGGGGCTTACGGGAAGCGGAGGCGTATTTGTGCCAAACGGGAAAACGGCCATTTCGGGCTCTGTTGCGTCTGCCGGCCCTGTTTATGGCCCCCATTCTATAACTATATATAAATAGAACGTGTTTTGCGGCCAGATCTGCATATGCGCGCTTAATAGTGGGTGAAATGGCAGTTCGTGGAACTGGCAGGGTCTAAATATTTATTAATGACCTGTGCGATGTTATAGTATGGATTGGACGGCAGAACAACGAAAACTGGCACAGAAATACAAGAGTGTAGAAGAGATTCCGCAAAAGGAACGCAAATACAAGTGCCACACCTGCCACCTCATTGTTGAGGAGAGCCCGTGCCCGAATTGCAGCGAGACGCACCTCCAGATCATGTGCCCGCTCGATCACTGTCACTGCTCCCACGAGATTCTCTCTGGTATTGAATACTGCCCGCTCTGCGGAAAACCCGTCTGCCCTGAATGCGGCTCCCACGATGTCACCCAGATAAGCAGGGTAACCGGTTACCTGCAGGATGTCTCAGGCTGGAACTCCGGCAAGCAGCAGGAACTCAAGGACCGGACACGCTATTCGGTTGCATGAGATATTTCACTGATACCAATACTCTTTTCATCCGCGGAGCGTTCCGCGCTGCAAGTACCGGCATCAACGGCGGGATAAGCCGGGTCTCCACAATTTTTAACCATACCGTTCCCTCTGGGTGGGATCATACTGAACCGGGAAAGGAACTGGAAAAGATCGCAGCAGGGGCCGGTCTGGCGCCGGCTTTTTTTGGGCTGCTCACTGCCGTGCCTGTCCAGCAGTGCTGTGTGCTCCAGTATGATTTTGTAACGGTATTCATCACTGCGGGGATTCGGCGCGAACCCCCGGAATCGGCCGGGACGATCAACATCATTGTAACCTGCAGTGAGGGCATGGAAGATGCAGCCCTGTTAGAAACGATCCTGGTGGCAACAGAGGCAAAAGCAGAAGCTCTTGCCACACAGGGTCTCCCGCTGAGCGGTACACCAACCGATGCGGTGATCGCAGCCTGCGAAGGGGAGGTAAAACACCGGTATGCCGGGCGCATGACCGAAGTCGGGCATCGCGTCCGTGGAGCCATACTCCACGGTATCCCGCAGGCGATACAACGTCACGACAGCGAGATACAGGATCACCAGCCGTCATTTTTTATTTTCAGCCGCTTCAAGGGGGAGCACTGGGTGGAGTGGACACCCCACAACTGTCCCTATTATCCCTGCCATTTTAAAGGGCAGAACTGCGACTTTTGCTACTGCCCGTTCTACCCGTGCGGTGATGAGGGGCTCGGACAGTGGTCCGCGGGCTCCAATGGGAACAAGGTGTGGAACTGTGCGGGATGTACGCTTCTCCACGAGCCGGAGATCGCCAGTTACCTGAAGAAATTTCCTTTGGCTCTGCTAGCTGAGATCAAGGCAAAACACAAAAAAGAATGAATAGATTGTTCTTTACTTTTCAGCAATGCCAAGAGCCTTGAGGAGCTCGGGCAGGGGGATGCCGTGTGCCTCTGCGGCTTGCCTGATTGTTTCACCGCGGGCGATAGCGCATCCTACGCAGCCCATACCGAACTTAAAGAGGGCCTCGGTTGACTCGGGTTTTGCCTGTAAGAGTTCATAGATAGTGCTGTCTGCATTAACTTCTGCCATACCTTATGTAGTCTGCCTGTGGTCACATAAACCTGACCATTACGGCGATTGCTATTAAGTGCAGGATCACTTTCGCCCCTCACACTTCGCAATATATAGACATGATCAGATGCGATAGTTATGTGGAGATGTACGAAATGGATTTTTCCGAAGCAGCAGACAGAATCTCCCGTAAGTTCCAAAAGAGCGGACAGACCATTGATCCCAAAAAGATCGAAGGAAAACTTCGCAGACTGATCGAGGAGTTCAGTGTACAGCCAGCAGAAGCCGAGCGCAGCGTAACCAATGAACTCGCAAAAGAGTTTAACATCCCTTCAATGGGAACCGGTAGCGCAGGCAGTGGCGGTACGGGCAGTAGTGGCACAGAAGATAAGAAGATCGCTGATGCGGCACCCGGCGAGTGGGTAACGATCGAAGGTAAGATCGTGGCACTCGCAGCTCCCGCATCACCCTCAATTGCCCAAGGCGGCATCATAGCCGATGAGTCCGGCGCTATTCGCTTTGTCGCATGGGCAAAGGCGAATGCCCCGGCAATGGCAGTCGGGTCCTGGTACCGGATCGAATCTGCGGTTGTGGACGAATTCAAAGGCATCGCGAGCCTGAAGATCCATTCCGGCACCACGATCAAGGAGATTGAAGAAGACCGTGCCCTCATGCCAAACACTGTACCGATCGGCGAACTGCACCCCGGCATTGGCAGCCTCCGGGCAAAAGTGGTCCAGGAATGGGACGTAACCCACGAACGGATGCTCCAGTCCGGTCTGTTAGGGGATGAGACCGGCACGATCAAGTTCGTGATCTGGAAAGAGCCGGGCAAAGAGAGCCTGATACCGGGTTCGGTGTACAATATCTTCTACGCCCAGGTGGACGAGTATAACGGCCGACTCTCATTAAACCTCAATACTGCGATGATCATGCAAGAGGAAGGCGATATTGTGGTGAGCGGGGGCGAAGCAGCAGTCAGCGGCGCTATCGTTCATGTCGCACCCGGCTCTGGTATCATCAAGCGCTGCCCGGTAGAAGGGTGCAACCGTGCCCTCTCACGCCAGAACTACTGCCCGGTTCATGAAATCCAGCCAAAGTTCACCTATGATCTACGGATCAAGGGGTGGTTAGACAACGGAGAAAAGACGCACAGTATCCTGCTACAGCGCGATGTGGTGGAGTCACTCACGGGCATATCACTCGATGCAGCAAAAGAGATCGCCGAAAACAACCCGCTGGGCATGGACGAGGTTTTCCTCCAGATGAGGGACAAGATACTCGGTCGCTATCTCACCTGCCACGGGCGTGAGATCGATAACCGTGTTCTCGTCAATAAATGCGAGCGTGTTGCATTTGAGAGTGGAAAACACACGGCACTTCTCAACCGGGCCGGGGGTGCACCATGAGCACGCCCGCACGTGAGATGGGCAGGAAGGATGCATCATTCGAACGCGAACCGGCACGACGGGTTTTTGCCAGCGAACTGCGGGAATGCCGGTACCAGTTCAAGGATGGCGAAGACGAGAAGAGCCCGACGTTTGTGCTGCTCCCGACCGGAGAGCGCTGCAACCGGATCTTTATTGTTGGCACGCTGACCGAGAAGCAGCGGCAGGGTGACCAGAATATGTTCTATCGCGGAAGGGTCGTAGACCCGACCGGGACCTTCTTTATCATGGCCGGCAGTTACCAGCCCGAGGCCATGCAGCAGCTGGCAAAGATCGAGACACCGGCCTTTGTAGCAGTCATTGGCAAACCGAGCGTGTACCGGAAGGATGAGGCGAGTGCACCTATGGTGTCGGTCCGTGTGGAATCGATCAATATCGTGGACAAGGACACCCGGGACCTCTGGGTGCTCGACACGGCAGAACGCACAATTGACCGGATCGATGCGTTTGCCGTGGGCAATGGGCCGGATGTGGTAAAGGCAAAGGAGCAGTATCCCACGATCGATCCGGTGACATTCAGAAAGATTGCGTACGATGCACTGGCACAGATCAAGATTTAATCCTTTTTTTTATGAGCAAGCGCCGTTCACCAGCTCTGGATGCTTCAGTACAACACCGACAGTCACTTGCAACCGGTTTCCGTAATGTGGACCACTCGGGGGATACCACTGCATGCAACCGGTGCCTTGACCTGATTGCCGGTATGCCATTCTTTCACGAAATCAAGCAAGAAAGTTTCCGGATTATTGCAGATACTGATCCGAACATAGTACTGGATGCCGGGTGCGGGGCGGGAACTGATCTCGTTGCTCTTGCCTCCTGCCTTCCGGTAAATTGTCAGATTATGGGGCTGGACACAAGCAAATCCCTTCTTACACGTGCAGCAGAACGGACAAAAGGAGTCAGGGGCCGGTCTTTTTTGATGACGGGGGATGTCAGAAACATCCCTTGCCGGGACGGGGTATTTGACGGCTGCCGGATCGACAGGGTGCTCCAGCATATTCATGAACCGGAGCAGGGGATTTTTGAACTCACCCGCATCATAAAACCGGGCGGTACACTGATAGCTTTCGATAACGACTGGGACACTTTTTTTATCAGTCTAGATGATAAGGATCTCGCAGCCCGGCTTGCCCGGTTCTGGCGCGACAGTTTTGCCTCAGGCCGGATCGGGCGAGAACTTCACAGGATATTTTCGGAATTCGGTATTGTTGACATTCATGCAGTGCCCCGGACATTGGTGCTGATCGACTTTTCTATTGCTGAACAGGTTTTTGATATTCCTGTTTTACTCAACCGGACAGAACAGGCTGAGGTTATAACACAGGAGGAGATGGTTACCATAATGGACGAGCTCTGTTCCCGTGTTGAAGAGGGGACCTTCTCATCGGGTTACACCGGTTTTCTAGTCTGGGGGAAGAAGCCCGGGTAAATGACAGAATACAATTTCAATCGCGCCCTGATCGCGATGAAACAATTCCGGGCAGGATTTGATTAAAATTTCCGGTCAGGTCCCAACGGGTCCCAGCTGAAGATCGAGGGGTGGCCGTGTCCCGCGGATTGACACTCTGAATAGATTTTGAGTTGGCGAGTGCAGGAAAAAGATGCTGATGCCGGGCCGGCAGCGACAATGACCCGCCCGTTGAAACCTATCAGGCAGCAGAGAAGAGGTACTGGTCAAGCCAGCTGAGCTCTTCTAAAATTTTTCGTGCCTGCGTTTCCGGAGTCTTCATGTGGTGCGGCTGGCCCTTAAAGAGGACGAACCGGACAGGCGCTGTGCTCCCTTCTTTATAGGCCCGGTAGGTAACCCAGGCACTCGAGGGATCTACCTGGATGTCATTTGTCCCGATCATCATGAGGAGCGGTGTTTTTCTCTTATCAGCATTGTAGAGCGGGAGCAGCTGCTGGAATGCCTTTGGATCCTGGTACGGACTTTTTGCGTAATACATCTTGTCCATGACAATGCCGTTTGTGTTGGCTATCTGGGAGTTTTCATCCGCAGTCCCCGCCCCGGCAACTGCCGCTTTTAATGAGGGGTCACGGGTCACCAGAGCAAGCGTGAGGATTCCACCGTTCGACCAGCCGGTAACACCTACCTGCGACCGGTTGATGATACCCCTGTCGGCAAGGTGATCGATTCCGGTCTTTAAGTCCTCAACCGGCAGGTCATAGTAATTTCCGCCCTCTATCGACCGGGCAAAAGGAAGGCCAAAGTTCGTGCTCCCGTGGTAGTTAACCGAGAGCGTGACCGCACCCCGGTCCGTGATCAGGTGGTAGGGGAATTCCCAGGTATCGCGCCAGCTGTCGAAGTCCCCGTAGTTCGGCCCGCCATGGATGACAAGAACCAGCGGGTACTGCTTTTCCTTTTGATAACCCGGCGGGTACCGGATGACCCCGTAGACCGTATCGTTACGGGCCCCTTTCCATGAGGTCACTTCAGAAGAGCCCAGGTCTTTTGCCCGGAGGTTGTGGTTTAAATCAGTCAGCTGCATCGGGTCCGTGATTGCCGTTCCTTGTACACCCGCCCGGATGAACTGGGACGGTTCAGAGGCGGAATTACGGTCGTACACAATCAATGACCCGGTCCGGTCGGTCTCGAGCGCAAAGATGTTCCCCTGGTCCTTTCCGGAAAGGAATGTCACCTGCCAGCCGGTGCTGTTCCGTACGAGACGGGCGAGTTTCGGGTTGGTGCCATCAGCAAGAAGGAGATAGGCACCGCCATTGAAGGGGTTGACCTCAATATCGCTATTGAAGAGGTCGACAAACAGGCCACGATCCCAGCCGAGCGGAACTTCTTCAAGCGTAGAGGTTGCCGGGGTGTACGCCTGGAGATAGGCGGCGTCTTCCACGGGATACCGCAGCCCGCCGTTTTCGAACCGTTCGATATACACGACATTGCTGTCCGGTGACCACGCGAACTGGTTGGTGTCCTGGTACCCCTCAAGAGACGTGAAGAGTTGCCTCTCTTCCCCGCTCTTTGTGTCGAGGTGGATGTACCGGAAGGTGGCACCGGTCTGCCAGGACGCGGGGTTTGGCGCTGCCTTGTACAGAACGTACTTCCCGTCCGTAGAGGGTGCCCAAATGGTGATGACATCGGGGTTTGACGAGAGCGGGGTAATCGTCCCGTCCTTCAGCGAATATGTTTTTAAGATCACAGGTGCCGGCATCTCGTCCGCGACAACAACGTCACCGCTGCCTGCAACAGCACCGGCCGGTGTCCCGGTAAAGACGAGGCGGTCGGTTCCAAGCCAGGCAAAACTTGCGGCGAGTTCGTCCGTCACATTTTGGAGGCGGGTCGCCTTTTTGTCATGGACATGGATAAGATACATGGAGACTGGCCCGCCAGCCCGTATTTGCGCTGCATACACAACCGTGTTCCCATCCGGTGAAAGGGCATAGGACATGACCGATTCACCAGGACCCGATAGGGCAGTCTCCGTTGCGGCCCGGACATCGATGTACATAAGAGTGCCGTTGTCTTTTGGCGGGCTTAAGTCCGTCCCGACCGATCTGATATACACGAGGTTTCCCCCGTCCGAAGAGAGGGTGAAATGGCCCGGGGTTTCCATGGAAAGTATATCCGCGGGTACAAGGCCCGCAGAACCTGCTGCCGGTATCGGGATGACGAGGGACAGTATCAGGACCATGACGACGGGAAAAGCAATGATTATGGAACGGAGAGTCATATATTTCCAAGGGTTTTTTATGGGTCATTAATGTATGGGAGCATGGTGAATGGGTACGCCGGTAAGCCCTTACCCTATGCTAATCCGGAGGGTACCGATACTTTGATGTGATCCGCCGGGTCAATACGCTTGAATGACAAGGAAGCCGGTATACCACAACGGTAATTCGCAGAATCCGTATCCTGCCAGATTATTAAAATCTGACCACCCGGCACGGGGGAATAATGAACGGAACTGACACACAGCACAATCATCCTCCGGTCTTTCTTGTCATGATCTGCCTGACACTCGGGGCTTTCATGAGCACCCTTAATACCAGTATCGTGTCAGTCTCCCTGCCTTCAATAACAAACGACCTTCAGGTATCCCCTGACCTGACCGCATGGATCCTGGTCGTATACCTGCTCTTCTCCTCTTCATTCCTTATGACCATGGGAAGTCTTGGGGATACCCTTGGCCACCGCAGGGTGTTCCTTGCCGGGTTTTTGATCTTTACCCTCTCTTCATTTCTCTCCGGGCTTGTCCATAACATCTGGACGCTCCTGGTATTGCAGGCCCTCCAGGGGCTTGGCGGAGGGATTGTCCTTGCCCTGGGCCCTGCCCTGATCTCCACCGTTCTTCCGGAAAACATGCGGGGCCGGGCCTTCGGGCTCATCGGCGCATCGGTCTCGGTGGCCCTTATCACCGGCCCAATCCTTGGGGGGTTCCTGGTCGAACTGTTCAGCTGGCACACGATCTTTTTTGTCAACGTCCCGATCGGCATTGCAGCCATTATTCTCGTGCACCGTTACATCCCCGGCCATTGCCCGGTGAAGACGGGGGGGTTTGATTACAAGGCGGCCCTGCTTCTCGTCCCCGCTCTGGCTGGGCTGCTCTACATCCTCAGCACATGGGGAAAAGGCGGCCGGGAACTGCCCTATCTCCCGTTCATCCTTGCCGGGGCTCTCGTCTTTGCCGTGCTCTTCATATGGCACGAGTCCCGGACAAGTGAGCCCATGGTGCCCCTCCGGTTGTTTGGCAGCCTCCCGTTTACCGCATCGGTTCTTGCATCGTCCCTGATCATGGCAACCTATGGCGGCCTGCTTGTCGTATTCCCGTACTTTTTTGAGCTGATCTGGAAATTCTCACCCGAGCAGGCGGGGTACATGGTAGTCGCTGCCTCTGCTGGACTTATGATCGCCAGCATCCTTGCAGGCCGGTCGGTGGACCGTTCCGGGGCCACAAAAACCATTATTACTGCAACGTGTCTTGCCATCGGGGGTTCCCTTGTCTTCCTCATCCTCGGGTTGAACACCTTCGTGCTGGCGGCTATCCTCGGCCTCTTTTTATTCGGTGCCGGCACCGGGGCTTTTTACCCCCCGAATATCAGCCTTGTGATGAAATGTGCACGGCCCGGCGATGAGGGGGCCATGTCCGGCATCATCACGACCATGCGGGTACTGGGCCAGGCCGTTGGGGTTACCCTGTATGGTACGGTGTTCGGTCTCTTTGCTATCACTCAATCTGCAAGCCGGGAATTTCCCGGGGCTGGTTCGCCTTCCCCAACCGTATTGTTCCCGGGATTTACCGCAGTTTTTGTACTGACCGTCATACTCCTTACCGCAACGCTCGTGCTCGTCATTGTTGCAAAGGAGCCCACGGCCGGTTCTTCCGGTTCCGGTTGAAAAATTCCGGCGCGGGACGGAAACATGTTTTCGCCAACTCAAAAGTGATCCAGAGCGTCAATCCGAAATTAATCCACCCGATAGAACACAAAAGACAGGGGAACAGATAACTCCCACTTCGGACATTAACGTGAAATGGGGGGATTAACCGGGAGTACTTTGTGATGGCGGGGACTGTAAAGACTTAAAAACCCACTTCTCCGTCGTAGACCTCCTTTTCTGTGAAGGGGTCCGGGTACCAATTCCGGCACAAATCCACTCAATTCCGGCACACGCATTTCTAAAAACTTCAAAATGAGCCCCGTTAGGCGGAATTCGGCATATTTCTGGCTCCAAAATGTACGCTAATAGACGCGTTTTGCTGGCAGATCTCTTGTCTGATGGGCTAAAGTAGGTGGAAAATGAAAGAAAGGCCTGTTTTGGAGGTAAAAGTAAAGAAATCTCTCGTCAGAAATCGACGTGAATATCAAACAAATTTCCGGACCCCCCTGTTCATGCAAATACTCCTGGAGTTTTCGATCGAACAGGGTATGATCTGAGTGTAAACGGGGCTCATTTTGGGCTTATTTTGGGAATTTTAAGGGAACGGAAACCGTGGCGTGGCCGGATGGAGGGGGTTGTGACAAGCGGATAGAGGATGGTTGGGTACCTCCATATAGGGGACATGGAGGAGGTCAGGGCCGGGTTGCGGGCTCTCCTAAAAAAAGGAATGACTAAAAAGATCAGGTCCCGTTTGCAAGGAAGGTGAGAACAATACTGGTAAATTCGTCCGGAAACTGGTACATCAGCCCGTGTCCGCCATTACGGATCCTGACAACCCATGACTGGGGGACCTGCTCAGCAATGAGTAACGAGTTCCCGGGCGGGGCAATGACATCCTTTTCGCCGGCTATCAGTAGGAGCGGCTGTTTCAGAAAAGGCAGACGTGATGAAGTCCCGTTCCAGACCCGTATTGCTGCATCCTGTCGCATAATGTTAGCTGGAGCACTCAATTCAGTGACTCTCGGGAAATATTTTGAAGGATCCGAATTTTCCTTCAGCCAAGTTGGGGGAAATAGTTCCCCAAACAGCCGTTCGCCCCGTTCCCTGTCAGTGCCGGTCATATTCGTAAGGGCTGCGATATCCCGGGGTGCAGGAGGCAGCGCTTCCTTACCCCCGGGGGTTCCGGCATAAAGAATGAGTTTGTCCACCTTTTCCGGGTAACCGAGGGTTAATTCCTGGGCAACAAATGTTCCCATGGACCAGCCCATGATATGCGCTTTTTTGATCCCGAGGGAATCCATAAGACCCGCGGTGTCATCAGCAAAGAGCCGGATGGTGTATTCCCTCTCAGAGGAAGTTGAATGGCCCATACCCCGGTTGTCGAATACGATGACCCGGTACTGTTGTGCAAGCTGGTTCACCATGCGGGTGTCCCAGAGATCCATGGTGCCCGCATAACCCATGATCAGGATAAGCGGCTCGCCGGATCCCACTTCTTTGTACGCGATGGTGATATCTCCAACCGGTACCTTTTTTAAAACGGCTGTTGTGATGTTTTCGGCCGTGGCCGTTGGTGTTGCTGTTGTGGAAATGGGAGGGGGTGGCATTGTGGTTACGCAGCCGGCAAGAGCGAGAAGAACTGCGAGCAGGAGTAACGCCGAGACGATCATTGCAAAGGACTTATGCATCATGAACTCTCCGATGAAACCCGGTTTGCCGGGAGGTTATAAAAATTGCATGCCAGCCGGTCCCAGGGTCTTCTTTACCGGGAAGGTGACCCGGCCTTCGCAGCGGGAGTGTTTGAGCTGCCGGTTTGCGTAAATTTGTCCGGAGGCGAAGGTATGGGAGGGGATAATGTTATAGTAAACAGTAGTATTTTTATTACAAAGAACCCGGAGATTTTGTTATGATAACGCAGGTCCATTTCATTTTGACATATATGTGCACATTAGAATGCGAGCACTGTTTCGTCTGCAGCAGCCCGTCTTCTGAGGGCACGTTCACACCCGGTCAGATTGCTACAGTACTCGATCAAACGGATAAACTGGGAACCGTGGACACGGTGTACTTTGAAGGTGGAGAACCATTCCTCTTCTATCCTGTGCTTCTCGATGCGGTCCGGCAAGCCAGGAACCGGGGATATAAAGTCGGCATCGTGACGAACGGCTACTTTGCCACATCCGAAGAGAACGCCCGGTTCTTCCTTGCGCCCTTAAGAGAACTCGGGATTGAAGATATGAGCATCAGCGACGATGTCTTCCATTACGAGAACCAAAAGGAGAATCCGGCCCGTCGTGCTTCCGAGGCGGCAACGGCCCTTGGCATGCCGACTGCGATCCTCGCACTCGACCCCGGGGCATCGGGCCCGGAAATAAAAGGTAATCCCCGGGAAGAAAAGACGGGTGTTGTGACTGAAGGAGGCATCATGTTCCGCGGACGGGCGGCAGAAAAACTGAGCCCGAATGCCGTCACATCGGACTGGCAACAATTCACGAGATGTCCTTACGAAGATCTACAAAACCCCTCAAGGATGCATGTGGATGCATTTGGCAATCTCCAGATCTGCCAGGGGATTTCTTTAGGAAACATCTGGAAACATCCCTTAGACGAACTAATCCGGACATATTCCCCGTCTTCTCACCCGATCTGCGGGCCGCTGCTTGACGGTGGACCGGCTCAGCTTGCCCAGGTGCTTGGGTATACTCCCCCGGCAGGTGTGGCAGATGCCTGTCACCTCTGCTATCTTGCACGGAAGTCATGCCGGAGCAGGTACCCGGAAATTTTGGGGCCAACGCAGGTGTATTGCGATGGCGGAACCTGACCCGGGTATCAAAGGACACCTTATGCCAGGTCATGGCACCCGGGGGAGTATCGTTTTCCGGAAAAGGGGATGACAGTGTCCGGTCCTTTGACCGAGCATTGGTATCGGATTGCAATCCCATAACAGCAAGTGATGAGTTCGTGGACGCCCGTAACGGATCCCCCGGATTTTTCCTCATCAACAATAGGATGATCGGGTTTTACACATCTTTTTTAACAGTCCGATAGAATTATTCAACATGTGCAATGAGAAAGAGAGAACATGCCTGGCGGACAAAATCCGTTTTGCACGACAGGGGCACGTGAGATCTGCACCCGGCAATCTCTGCAGATCTGAGGGATACGTTCAACAATGACTGCCACGTTTTCCTCAACAAAAAAAATTACAGACCTGCCCCGTCTCCCCCTCAAGGGGTCTCTCGATCTCACCTACCGGTGCAATAACCGGTGCCTTCATTGCTGGCTCAGGACCACGGATGGCCGCGGGGAACTCTCCACTCAGGAGATCCTCGCCCTTGTTGACGATGCCCGGGCAATGGGGTGCCAGGAGTGGGCGATCTCCGGTGGTGAGCCGATGCTCCGGCCGGACTTTCCGGAGATTTTCGATTACATCACCTCTCGTGCGAAGAGATACAGCCTGAATACGAACGGGACACTGATCACGCCAGAGATTGCAGAACTGATGAAACGGAAAGGGTCAAAGATGGTCGCACTCTACGGCGCGACTGCAAAAGTGCACGACCATGTGACGCAGAATAAGGGCTCCTATGCCGCAACGATGCGGGGGTTTAAGCTCCTGAAGGATGCCGGTGCCGGGTTCACCGTCCAGCTAGTCCCCATGAAGGATAACTGGCACGAGTTCCCGGCCATGGTTGAACTTGCCAAATCCTTAAGTCCCCATTACCGGATCGGCGCACCGTGGCTCTACCTCTCGGCAGGACTGGACCCCTTGCGGAATGCGGAGATCGATTCCCAGCGCCTCTCCCCACACGATGTTGTAGAACTTGACCGGCCGGATTTCTCCTCTCCTGAGGGGGATGACGACGGCGGCCACCCGAAATGTCCTGCCGGTGACGACCGGCTCTTTGCAGCCTGTATTGCCAACCGGCGGGATTTCCATGTTGACCCTTACGGGATGATGTCCTTCTGTTCCTTTATCAAAGATCCCGCGATGCGTTACGACCTCCGGAAGGGAACGTTCCATGACGCGTGGGAGCGGTTCATCCCGTCCCTTGCCGACAAAGTCCGGGGAGGGGAAGAGTACCGGAAGAACTGCGGCTCGTGCGATTACCGGAAAGACTGCCGGTGGTGTGCGGTGTACGGGTATCTTGAGCATGGCCGGTATTCCGCAAAGGTCGAGCATCTCTGCGATGTAGCGCGGGAGAACCGGGCCTGCAGGGAGAGGATGCTGCGGGATCACCGCCGCTATGTCCGGATCGGCGGGATCACGATCCAGGTGGACTCCGACCTTCCCTTCTCCGAAACTACGTTCGATAAGGAGTTCAACCGTTTCCGTGTAGACGGCCCGGGGGAAGATACGGTGAGCATCCGCCACCATTTTGACCTACCGGATCTTCCGGAGGAGAAACGGGGAACAGAGATGTACCGGAAAAGCCCGTGGGCAATTTACCGGAAGGGGCAGTCATGGATCTACACCGTCATTCCTGCGGACGGGACGATCTCACCCCTCCACCATATAGCGGTCTTTTCGGATGACCATACTTCCGGCAGGATCTACAATGACAAGACCCGGGAGGAGAGCTTCCGGAAGGGGAACCTTGACTCTCTCACGATGTTTCTCTCTGACCAGATCCTGATCGCCCGGCTCCTCGCGGACCGGAACGGGTTCGTCCTCCACTCGGAGGGGGCAATCATCAACGGCAAGGGTGTGCTCTTTATCGGCCACCCGGAGGCAGACAAAACCCCCATGACCGATATCCTGATCGGGACCGGAGCCAGAGGTGAGATGGATATCGAGAGTCTCTGCGATGACCGGAACATCGTCCGGCGCCAGCCTGAAGGCTGGAACGTTTACGGGACCTGGAGCCACGACGATGTACCTGATATCTCTTCCAAGTCGGCACCCCTCCATGCCATCATCTTCATCGAGAAATCGGATGTGAATCGGATCATACGGATCGAGGACCGGGACGAGATAGTCTGCCGGCTTCAGGAGTGCCTGATCCGCCCGTTTGTTACTGACGGCTGGGAGGAAAAGACCCTGACCTATGTCGAACAGATGGCGCAGGAAGTGCCTTGCTACGTGATGCAGTTTGACAAGAGCGGGGCTATTACCGACGAGCTGAGGTGGATATGACGGAGTACGCCCGGAAGGTGTCGCATGCAGCCTTCAATCCCCTGAAAGGCAAACGCACGCTGCTCGGCCAGCTGGACATCGAACTGACCGAACGGTGCAACAACCGGTGCATCCACTGCTTGATCAACCTCCCGGAGGATGACCGCAAGGCCAAAGCCCGGGAGATGGAGACGGCGTTCGTTCTTGGTGTGCTGAAGCAGGCAGCGGATCTGGGCTGCATGGTGGTCCGGTTCACAGGTGGGGAACCTCTGCTCCGCCCGGATCTTCCGGAACTCTACCTTGCAACCCGGAAGATGGGGATGCAGGTGATCCTCTTCACCAACGCCCGGCTGATCACACCGGAACTTGTGCAGCTCCTCGCCCGTTACCCGCCGGGCCGGGTGGTGGAGGTGACGGTGTACGGGATGCTCCCTGAATCGTACGATGCTGTTGCCGGGGTGAAGGGTGCTTATCATGAATTCAGAAGGGGCGTTGACCTGCTCCTTGCGTACAGGATCCCGTTTGTGGTGAAGCAGGCGCTCCTACCGCAGAACCGACATGAGATGGCGGAGTTCGAGACCTGGGCGGCAACGATCCCCTCCATGGACAAGCGGCCCGGCTACTCGATGAACTTCGACCTCCGGGCCCGGCGCGATGACCCTGCGAAGAACCGGCGGATTGCAGCGCTCAGGCTCTCCCCGGAGGAGACGGTCGCCTTGATCACGAGGGACGCTCCCGGGCATATCAAAGAAATGCAGGAGTTCTGCTCAAAGTTCATGGGGGCTTCGGGGGATGCGATCTTCTCCTGCGGTGCCGGGCACGGCACCTGCATCGATGCCTACGGGTTTGCCCAGATGTGCCTGCCCCTCCGTCACAAGGATACCGTCTATGACCTCCACAAGGGTACCCTCAAAGAAGTCCTCACGGAGTTCTTCCCGAAGTTCCGCGAGAAAAAGGCAGAGAACCCGGAGTATCTCCGGCGTTGTGCGGTCTGCTTCTTAAAAGGGCTCTGCGAGCAGTGCCCGGCTAAGTCGTGGATGGAGATTGGGACGCTCGATACACCGGTGGAGTACCTATGCGAAGTCGCCCATGCAGAGGCCCGGTATCTCGGGCTTCTCCATGAAGGGGAACATTCATGGGAAGTAACGGACGGGAAAACGAGAGTGGAGCGGTTCGCAGCCGGTCTGCGAGAGTGATCCGGGAGCATCCATGAGACGGCTGGTCTCCCGGCGGTGCCTGAAACGATCTCACAAGCCGGCCGGACAGGTGGCATCACGCGATAAGACACCGCTTATCTTCAGGAACAGGGATCTATTCTGTAGTTTTGTCAGCACACCTGACTGCGGTGATGTTGCCTGTGTACATCGATGACCGGCACTGGGCATGCTGAATTCCAGCGGTATCATAAACGCAGGTCTCCTTTGTCCGGTGGAGCATGGAGAGGTTCATAAAAGCGATGCAGAGGAGCGGTCGACAGTCCGATGGTCTGGAGGTGGGGTGGTGCCGAACCCGGACACGACCCCCACAGCAGAACACGGGCACAAATGTTGATAACCACGTATAGCAAAGGACAACTTATGCCACGCCAGCAGAAAACGCAAAAGAAAAAAACATGGCGCACGCCGGAAATCGTCGTGCTGATTAGGAACGGTGATGGTTCAGCAAGTGTATTGCACTCGTGCAGGATGTCAACACAAACTCAAGAGAACCCCGCAGTCAACCACATGATGTGTATCCGCACAAGATCCCTAATTATGGGGTGCATCAGCAGTTGCAAAGATAAGTCGATGGAATGATTCACAAAGAAAAATGGCGGAAAATCCCATCTACCCCACCTCTCTTTTCAGATGCAGATCCCGCTTTTCCCTTCGAATTGAGAGCAGGCGCACAATAATTGATAACCATTTATAGCAAAGGACACATTATGCCAAGCCACCAAACACAGCAAGAAAAAAATGCATGGCACACGCCGGAAATCGTCGTGCTGACAACTGGCACTGATATGGGAGCAAGCGTATTGCGAGTGTGCAAGATAAATCAGATAGCAGCCGGACCGCGTCATGAAAACAGCATATGCGGCGAAAAAATAGGTTCCTGTTTGGCAGCGTGTTACACCAAATGGGATAGATGATCCGATCGGCGGATCCCACAATCCTTTCCTTTTTCAACCAAACCGTTGTATTTTACTTCAACTACACCGATCATTAACCGGCAAAGTCGAACCAACGGGCATCCAAATCTGAAATAGTAAAACTGTTGAGAGCCCGAACCCAGTACCTTCTGATACCATACTTTCCACGTCAACAGGACGATCTGCCCGGGGGGTAACCCACTCGTTCAGCAAAACACACGCACAAAGCAGCGACAATGAATAAATAGCAAAATCCTCTATGTTACAACTATGTCAGGCCAGCAGAAAACGCAAGAGAAAAAAGCATGGTGCACGCCGACGCTCATGGTTCTGACCCATGGGTCTGCCGAAGAGCAGGACGTTTTAGCAGATTGTAAGACGATGCATTGGGGGAGGGCAGGAGCTGCATACAAGCATCACACCCTTTGTCATTATGGGTGGGGTTCACCTGAGTGTGGCAGAGCGTGCTCGCGGGCCCCAACCGATTGATTCATAAAAACAATTATTGTTAGGCCCGCTTGTCACCCGTCAACTCACCCTAACACCCTCCAGAAACGCCAATAACATATCTGACCTGAAACAGCAAAAAGGTTGATAACAAAGCATATCAAAGGACACCTTATGTCAAGCCAGCAGACACAGCAAGAAAGAAAAGCATGGAACACGCCGGAAATCGTCGTCATGACAAGGGGCAGTGATGAGTCAGCAGGAGTATTACGCGACTGCAAGGGTGCAGGTCAGGACGACTGGACCCGGAGTAATCAGACATCTTACAATAATAGCTGTAATAAAGTTATGTATAACAAATGCACTAACTTCTGTGCACAAATCACGATGTTTTGATTCATAAAGATAATTCTTGGTAGTCATTACTGTCACCCGGCCAGACTCCCCGCCCCACTGCCACCGGCACCACCGACACACGTACAGCCAGAGCCTGATTATGGAAAGTCCCAAAAAGACCGGTTTCGATCCAGTTAATAATCTCACAGGTGACTGTTACATATGGATGAAATCACGCTGGAATCCATCTGCAAACCCTCAGAAGACATAGTCTCCCGCGAGATCGAAGGCGAGCTGATCATTGTCCCGATCACATCCGGGATCGGAGACATGGAGGACGAACTCTATACCCTCAATGAGACCGGCCGGGCCATATGGGACCGGTTGGACGGCAAGACCACCCTTGGGGATATAGCAAAAGCCCTTACCGAAGAGTACGATGCACCGCCCGGTGATATCGGGCGGGACGTGCAGGGCATCGCTGCCGAACTTGTCCGGCGGAGAATAGTCGTTGCAGTCTGAGATACCCGCAATGGCAGGGCGGGAGCGGGGCATCTACACAAGCGAAATCCGTCTTGAACTCTTAAAAGCGGTTTTAGAGAAGGGAAAACTGTTCCGGTTCCAGGCCCTTGGCTTTTCCATGTACCCGTTCATACGGAACAACGATATCATCACCATAGCCCCGCTGACCGATCGCTGCCCCAGTGCCGGTGACGTAGTGGCATTTATTCATCCCGACATCGGAAAACTGGTCGTCCACCGGGTTATAGACTGTAGTGATAACACCTTTTTGATAAAAGGGGACAATACGGGTATGCCCGATGGTCTTGTGCCACGGGAAAACATCTTCGGCACGGTCATCCTCGTTGAACGGGCTGGCAGGAATGCTGTGGCCGGGCTTGGGTACGGACGGGGAGCGATCGCCTTGCTGAGCAGGTACGGACTCCTGCAGGGATTCATATGGATAATGAGGCTCCCGCGAAAGGTTGGCGGAGCAGGACTTAAAGCTCAGGAGTTTGTTATATACCGCCGGTTTGCCCGGAACCTGCGGCCGGACCTGACCATCCTCAAAGCCGATGATAAGGACATGGACGCGGTCCATACCCAATGGGATTTTGAGATACAACTGGAACCATACCGTTGTAACCCGGAAGTAACGAATGTTGTGGCAAAACATGGCAATACGATCCTTGGGTTTATACAGCTCGTCCACCACCTGGATTCACATCATCCTTACACCGGCTTCTGGTTGTCCAACCTCACCGTGCGGGCGCCCTACCGCGGCATGGGGATCGGCAGGGAACTCGTAATGAGGGTGATACTGATAGCACAGGAAGAAGGTGCAACGGCACTATCGCTCCTTGTCAGCGAGAAGAACCGGCCCGCCATCGCTCTATTCCGTGATCTGCAGTTCGTACCTGCCACTATACCCGGACTGGAAGAGCGATTGGAAGAAGATTACGCTGCCTCTGGTACGAGGCGGATAGCTATGCGCCGGGTGTTTTAAAAAAAACCAAAAAATAAGGACCGTACCTGACATGACTGAACAGTTTATCTCCCAACAGAAGATCCAGGATTTCTCCCTCTGGGACAAGATGATGAATGGCCGGAAAGTCTTCTCCTTCGACCTCGAGGTCACCGCCCGGTGCAACAACGACTGCACCCACTGCTACATCTGCCTCCCGGCAGGTGACGATAAAGCAAAAGAGCAGGAACTGACGCTTTTTGAAATCGGAAGGATCGCGGACGAGGCAATCGCACTTGGCGCCGTCTGGGTGCTGATCACGGGCGGGGAACCGCTCCTCCGAAATGACTTTGCGGAGATCTACCTCCTCCTCAAGCGCAAAGGGCTGCTCATCTCGGTCTTTACGAATGCTACCATGGTCCGGCAGGAGCATGTCGATCTGTTTAAAAAATATCCCCCCCGCGACATCGAGGTGAGCGTGTACGGAGCCACAAAGGAGACGTACGAGAAGGTCACCCGCAGGCCCGGCTCCTTTGACGCGTTCATACGGGGGCTCCGGCTCCTTGAAGGGAGCGGGGTGAAGGTAAGGTTCAAGGCAATGGCCCTCCGGTCCAATTACCACGAGATGGCAGCCATCTCTGAGTTCTGCCGTGCCCACACCAAGGACTATTACCGGTTCGACCCGCTCCTCCACCTCAGGTTCGATCGCGATGCAACCCGCAATGCCGGAATTATTGCAGAACGGCTGACTCCGGATGAGATCGTTGCCGTTGAACGGGCGGACAGTGAGAGGTTCGGAGCGCTCCAGAAGGGCTGCGATAAACTCATCAACGAGGAGTACTGCCAAATCACCTGCGATCACCTCTTCCACTGCGGGGCAGGGAACGGCAGCTTCAGTGTCAGTTACGACGGGAAGTTCCGGCTCTGCTCCTCGCTCTGGGCACCGGAGACCCTGTATGATCTCCGTTCGGGGACGTTGAAGGAAGCCTGGGAAACGACCGTTCCCAGCGTCCGTGATCTCCGCTCAAATAACCCGGAATTTCTTTTAACCTGCCGGAAGTGCCCGCTCATCAACCTCTGCCTCTGGTGCCCGGCGCACGCGTATCTTGAGAGCGGGAGGATGGATGCCTGCGTGGACTATTTCTGCCGGGTCGCCCATGCCCGTGCGAGGGAACTCGGGTATAAAGAGCCACATGACAAAAAATGACTGATCACCCGCGCCAGAGTCGTTGCCGCGTGGGCGGGCACGAGGGAAAATACAGCGCAGTTCATCAGCGCACCGGACGGGTAGGTGGCAGCCCACCGCTTCGCCCGAGGCAGGAATACCAGGGGGGCTGGGCGTTGGCAGGGGAGAGCCCTGATAGAGACACTTCAATTAGCGACCGGTACAATACGAAGATCCTCTAAGAAACTCAACCGGCTCATCAATACAACCGGCCCATCGCCTCGCCAATCGTGAGATTCCGGGCCATGACAGGGCCGTACATCAGGCGGATCGCTCTCCAGTCGGTTTCAGAGAGATTCACCTGCTCGGTGTTACCCGGGTAAAAGAAGCTGGTAGGATCCGTTGCTTCACCGGTAAATCCAAGGCAGTACGTCATTGCCCGGAGGATGTAGTGACGACGTTTGTTCCCGGTAAGGTCATCATTTACAAATACCTGTAAGCCGGGATCGAGTGCCTGATAACGGGTATGGGCCTGGTAAAGGATGGTATCGGACAGAACACTTCCCTCATACTCAGTGTAATCCACCTGTCGTTGCCCGTGAATGTCATTAGATAACTGATAAAGGGTTTTTTCCGGGAACATATTAATCCAGAAATCAGCGCCCAGCTCATTCGTCTTCACATACGGGGAGATTTTCAGGCTGCTAGATACATGGTTAAAATTCCTGATAAAATCCTCAACCACGGTTTTATCATCGGATGAAAAACTCCCGAATGAAGAGATAATGACCGGCCGGTTCTTTACCTCCTGTCGCAGAAGCTCGTAATTCATCTCAGAAAATGCGATCTCAAAGAAATGGTTGTAGACACTTCCAGCGGAGACATGACCGGCAACCTGTGGTGCAGGTATTGAGGCGTTATTGCGCAGACGCCAGCTGAGGAGATCCGTGATCGCAGTATCTGCCGTTGGGACTCTGGAAATTTCCCGAGAGTCCACAATCGACGGGAAAAATACATCACCGGCAGGAGTTTCAGCAGGAGAAGCCAGGACAGGGACAATAAAAAAAATAACGAGGGCAAGTATCCCAAAAAATACCCGATCTCCGCGTACCTTCATTATTCATTGATGGATGTAACATCATATATTCTTTCGCCGCCGTTCCCGAATTCAGTGGGAAGGCTGCCGCCCTTTCATAAAAAGGACACCGGCACATCCCCCATAGGATCCGGGTCCACAACCCCATCCCCTCCAACATCTTCATCACCCTTAAGCGTTCAGCAGTGCGTATCTCATCACATGAGAGGCACTGGTCATCCGGCAGACCGCAGTCTCCTCCTGCCAGAAGGAGTTGTTCGTCTTACCCACCTCTGCGACCAATCGCAGCATATAAGATAGTAGACAGGATAATGGATTGTTGAGATCTGGACTAAAAAAAACGCAGGCCGGTCGTAGGAGCCCCACTGTATGAGCAGGAGAACATGCTGTATACCGGCCGCTGCCATCCTCGCCGTACTCTTCCTTACCACAGGCTGCATGACGGTCCCGGCCGGACCGGCACAGTTGCAGTCACCGGTCGCTACTGGCATACGTCGAGACGGTTGCCACCGATCCCTTCGCTCCGCCGGGATACCGGAACGAGGCCGTCGCCATGCTTGCCTGGAACGGTACCTGGGACCGGCTCTTCGGCATCCGAAAGGACGTTATGTTCGTTGTCGGGACGAATGATACGGTAACTCCGGATATCCTCTCGGCCCGGATGTCATCGCAGATCAACGGGTCCTGGTTTATCCGGTTTAAGGGGCTCCCGCATGCCGGCGGGGATTTACGCCCGGTCGAGTACTGCGAGAATGCACTTTACTTCCTTAGCATGAATGTGACGCCGTGACGTACGTGACCCACGCATTATTAGTGATCTATGGGAGGGTTTTTGCCCGCGTCCCGCAGTCCACCAAACAGGAAGAACCTCCTCCAGTTGGACTTCATATCAACAATGGTCCAGCCTTCTTTTCGCGCCATGGCAAGGCCTTTGTCAAGCTTCCCGATCGGCAGTGCCGGATAGTTCCCCCTCCGGTTCGTGCCTGACGTGTCAGGCAGTGGGAATGACCTGGAAAAACCCGGGAAGACAGAAAAAAAATTTAATTATCTCTTGAGACATACTGTTCTCCATGGGCGACAAGGACAAGACAACGGCAAGGAAGAAGACCTACGAAAAGCCGACCGCTGACCGGATCCCGGATAACGCCCTCACTGGGGTCACAGGGGGGGGCGCGGATGCCCCCGGCCAGGGAATTCAGTGCAGGGTTCCCGGGGCAATTGTGTTAAACACCTGCAGGCCTTCCGGATTGGCGGCATTACACAAGTGCCAAGCCGGAGGTGCAGCATTGGGCTGTCTGCCTGCCGGCGGTGCTGTTGCATCAGGTTGCCACGTTGGTGGAACTGACAGTGACAACTGATATGGCGTAACCGGGAAAAAACAGGTTGTATTCTCCCGCATATGCCGGTTGCATATACTATCGTGGCAAGCGCAATCTGAAAATACCTTATTTGTTATCAGGTTTTTAAAGTTCAGCGTATCGGCACTAAGGCAATCCTGATACGACCCCTCGATTGAAAAAAAATTGAATCCATTGTGATGTAACACATACTACTCATACTGATCCCAGATGGATGATACCATGACAGATCAATCACCAACGACCTACAAGGCCAATCCTGTCATATCGTGCAGGATTGAAGGGGAGGAGGACGCGATCCTCTTCAATCCGGACACGGACACCACCTGCGTCCTCAACGACACCGGCATTGCCATCTGGCAGTTCCTCTCCAGAGCCCATTCGGAGGATGAGATCTGCGAGCACCTTGCAGACAAGTACGATGAGACCCCGGACCGGGAGAGCCTGCTTGCCGATACAGAGGCATTCCTGAAGCGGCTTGGAAACGACTACCTCATCAGGAAACCGGACAATGGCAGCTGAAGGTCACCAGGTCCGGGACTTCACTGTCCCGCCTCCCAATCTTCATAAGGCCCCGCTCGAACTGGATCTTGGGATCACCGGCCGGTGCAACCTCTCCTGCCGGTACTGTTTCTATGCCAACTGCATGCAGGAGAAGCGGGACATGCCCCTGCCGGCATGGCAGCGAATCCTCGCGGAGCTGGGAGACCTCGCCGTCCAGCGGGTCTGCCTCTCCGGAGGCGAAGTCTTCCTGCGGGATGATCTCTTTGCAATCATTGACTCTGTGATCGAGAACCGGATGCGGTACAGCATTCTCACCAACGGCACCCTGATCACGGAGACGGTGCTCAAAGAATTCGAGCACGGAAAACGCCGGCTCCGGCTCGACTCCATCCAGGTCTCCATCGATGGATCCCGGGCAGTGATCCATGACAGTTCACGACCGCCAAAGAGCTTTGACCGGGCGGTCCGTGGCCTGCGCCTGCTCGTGGACGCCGGGTTCCCGGCAACGGTCAGGGTCACCCTGAACCGGTACAATATTGACGACCTTGACGCGATCGCCCGGCTCCTCATCGACGAGATCGGACTATTGGGCTTCTCGACCAACGAGGCAGGGGCGATGGGGACAGCCCGGTGCCAGGGGGATAACATCATCCTCTCCCATGAGCAGCGGAGAGCGGCGATGAAGACGCTTGCTGAGCTGAGTGAGCGGTATGGTAAAAGGATCGGTGCAGCGGCCGGTCCGCTCGCCATGGCAGAGATGGTTGATGAGATTGACCGGCTGCGGGACACAGGAGAGACCCGGAAGGCGGGGCGTGGAACCCTCTGCTCCTGCGGGGGCGTTTTTTCGAAGATGGCGATCCTCCACGATGGCACGATGGTCCCCTGCAACATGCTACCGACCCTAGTGATGGGCGTTGCCGGAATGCACCCGATCCGGGAGACATGGATCCATTCCCCCGCCATCAATGCCGTGCGGTACCGGTACGAGGTTCCTATTACCTCAGTTTCTACCTGCACGGCCTGCCCGTATACCGGTTTCTGCGCCGGCGGGTGCCCCGCGCTCGTCATGGCACAGAAGGGCAGGCTTCTGGGGATAGACCCGCTCAGCTGTTACCGGTACCTGAAAGGGGAGGTGGCATATGACGACCTCATGTGACGTGCCCAAACCTTCGGAACCGGTAAAGTTGGACCTTCCGGAAGGTGTCCCGCCACTCTCGTCGTTTTACCTGTACCTCACTTCCTGCTGCAACCTCCGGTGCCGCCATTGCTGGATTGACCCGGTGTACGAAGGTGAGGTACTGCAGTCGGGGATCTATGTCGAACTCGAAGCGCTCAAGAAAGGGGTGCCCGAGGCAAAGGAGCTGGGCCTCTGCGGGGCCAAGCTTACTGGGGGAGAGCCGATGCTCCACCCGCAGTTTTGCGACGTGGTCTCCTACCTTGTCTCCGAAGGGATATCCCTGAGCATGGAGACCAACGGCACCCTGATCACCCCAGAACTCGCCCGTTTCCTCAAAGAGGAGGGAAAACTGACCTTCATCTCTGTCAGTCTCGATGCGCCGGATCCTGCCGGGCACGATACGTTCCGGGGGGTGAAGGGGGCATACCAGCGGACCCTTGCCGGGCTCGATGCCCTCGTGAACGCAGGCTTTACCAACTGCCAGGTGATCATGGCGGTGCACCGGAAGAACCGCCACCAGATGGCAGAGGTTGTCAGGCTTGCCGCCGAACATGGCGCTGCATCGGTGAAATTCAACCCGGTCATGCGGAACGGCCGGGGGATCGTCATGCACGAGCGGGGTGAAACTCTTGACTTTTCTGAGATCCTCACCCTCTCCGAGTATATCAACAACGAGCTCCGCCCGCAGTCGAAGATTGACGTGATCCGCACCCTGCCCCCTGCTCTCACTTCTCTTGGGGAACTCCGCAGGACCTTTGGACAATGCGGGGACTGCGGGGTGGCAGGCATCCTCGGGATCCTCGGGACCGGTGAGATCGCATTATGCGGGATCGGGCAAACGATCCCGGAACTGGTGTACGGGAGGCTCGGGGTGGACAGTATCCGCGATATCTGGCTGAACCACCCGGTCTTAAAAGACCTGCGGCGGGATCTCGACAATGTGAAAGGGTATCCCGGGATCTGCGGGAAGTGCATTCATGCCCGGTCCTGCCGGACCGGGTGCGTTGCAGAGAACTATTCCAAGAACGGTCGCCTCGTCTCTCCCCAGCAGGAATGCCTCTCCGCGGAGAGCAGCGGTATCTTTCCGGTGACAAGGCTGCGATCACCTGCGGTGAAATAGCCATTCGTTTCATTGCAGATCCAAAAACTCCTTTTTACAAACCATCTGGTATTGATCGGTGCCCCGGCCCAATGCCGGTTTCCGGCAGACCGGTTCCAAAAAGACGTTGAACCCATCATGAACAGAGAGAGAAAATTATAATATTCTCCTTGAACATACTGTGCTCCATGGAAGACAAGGACAAGACAACGGCAAAGAAGAAGTCCTACAAGAAGCCGTCCGCGGACAAGCTCGGCGACGGCGATCTGCAGAACGTGACGGGTGGCGGAGGGGGATCCAATGAACAAAACATTGGATTTTGTATTCTTGCTGGACTGGCAGCGATTACCACCTGTGGGCCAGGAGGGGCAGCCGCACGGAACTGTGAGAATTACGGTGGGGCTGCCAATATTAAATGCGACGAAGGATTTGAAGCAAAAAGACATTGAGTGATCCCCGTATCTGCCGGTTCCGCTGACATCATAATTTACGGGCATCTTTTGGATGATACCATGACAGAACCATCGCCAGTTATCTGCAAGACAAAGCCCCGGAATAAACCCTGATCTGGCAGAGAAAACCAAAATAATCTCTTTTTGCACATACTCCCCCATGGCAGAGAAGGACAAGTAAACGAAGAAGAAGTCCTAAAAAAAACCGAGCGCTGACAACCTCGGTGACAGCGATCCCGGTCAGGTCGATGGCATAGAAAAGGGTGTTTGTTTCCTGGCAACGCGGCTATCTGCAGGATGGGCGGCGCAGAAAAAAGACACTGCGATTCGGGAGGATTGGGTAACGGTTACTGCGGTAGTGGTTCGACGGTTCACACCAGAACGTGTGTTGCAGGACAGCGCCGCGAAGCAGGAACCGCCCTTACAGCACGATAAGAGTCAGACAGATCTCCTCCTTAATACACGGCGGGAATGTTTACCGCTCACGAACCGGAGCAGGGTATAGATTCAGGTGAAAAAAATACAAGCTTAAATAGTTCAGCATCAAAGCATCGTTGATGGCGGTAAAGGTAAGTAGTGCCGTAAATGAGAGGAGATCCAGCGGAAAGCTTACCGCAGACGGATTCCCTCCGAAAGTTGCCGGGTGCCCGGCAGTTCTCCCGATCCTTCCATTCTCCGTTCGCAGACTTGCAGGAATCCTTCCACGAACAACCTGAAAAGAGCCCCCCCTCCCATGCAAGACGACCTTTCCTGTAAAGAACCGAAAAAAAAAATATCAGCTCCAGATAATACCGACCAGCTGATCGTGCAACCCCGATTCCCCACGTGGATCGTGCTTGTGGGACTGCTCGTCATCCTGGTATCGCTGTTCTTCGGGTTCCTGAACATTACCCTCAATATCACCGCTGAAGGGGAAGGGATTTTTGTCGGCAACCAGTCTCCCGGTACCCCACACTTTTTGGCAGGCGGAGAGGTTTTACTGTTCATCCCGTTCATTGAAGGGCAGAACGTGCAACCTGGAATGAATGCACATATTTCACCGCTGAGCATTGGACAGGATGAATATGCGTACGTGGAAGGGACCGTTGCTCATATCACGCAATGGCCGCTGACACGGGAAGAGATGACAAAAACCCTGAACAACAATTCGGAGCTCGCAAATTATTATATCAGCCACACGAATGGCCCCCCCCTCCTGGTCCGTGTTACGCTTGACCCGGCACCGGGCAACACGGATTTGTACCTGCAATCGCCCCAGGCACCTCGTCCATTCATCATCAGGTATGGGACTCCCTGCGAGGGTACTATTCTTATCAGCCGGCAGAAAGTCTATGAACAACTCTTCCCCTCGCACTGATGGCATAGCATGATGCACGCACCCCGCAGAGTAAAAACTCCGGTGATACTCCAGATGGAGGCGGCAGAATGCGGGGCAACTGCCCTTGCAATCGTCCTTGGTTATTACGGTCTCTTTCTGCCTCTTGAAAAGATCCGGGAAGACTGTGGTGTATCGCGTGACGGCAGCAAAGCGATCAGCATGATCAAAGCGGCACGCATGTACGGGTTGGATGCAGAGGGCTTCTCCCAGGAGACGGATACACTGCAGGAACTTCCCCTGCCAGTGATCCTCCACTGGAATTCCAACCATTTCGTCGTTCTTGAGGGAATCGTCGGTGACAAGGTATTTATCAATGATCCGGAAGAAGGGCGGCTTACGATATCAAAGGATGATCTCAATGAGGCATTCACCGGCATAGTTCTCTCTCTGCACCCCGGCAAGGACTTCCGACCTTCAGGCTCACGAACAACGATCGGGAGCATGCTCATCCCGAAGATCCGGCCTGAGATCATCCCGCTCTCATTCCTGTTCCTTGCCGGGATAGCCATGCTCATTCCCGGCATTGCGCTGCCGCTGGCAAGCCAGGTGTTCATCGATCAGGTAGTCCTTGCAAATCACGAATCCCTGCTCTACCCGCTCATGGTATTCATGACCTTTTTTGTCATCCTGCAAGTGCTGATCAGCTGGGTCCGTCATCTCTGCATGGCCCGGTGGGGAACCGATCTCTCATTCCGGCTCACCCGGTCCTTTTTTTACAAAGTGTTGTTTCTGCCACTCCGTTTCTTTGACCAGAGGTATGCAGGAGAGATCTCCTCACGGGTCGGGCTGAATGACGATGTAGCATACATTATCAGCGAAGAGGGCGCGACAGTCATCCTTGATATCATCATCGCGCTTGTCTATCTCATCCTGCTCTTTTCCTTAAGTCTCCCCCTCACCCTGATTGCCTGCGCCATAGCCCTCTTAAACTTCCTGTTCCTCATCTGGATGGCACAAAAACAAGTAGACGTAAGCAGAAAAGTCATCCTTGAACAGGGGAAACTGAGCGGGGTGTCCTGCGCCGGTATCCAGATGATCGAATCCCTGAAATCCGGCGCACAGGAATCCGAATTTTTTGAGAGATGGGCCGGGAGTCATGCACAGTATACCAACAGCCTGCGCACGGAGCGGATGACATCATTGCTCATGAGTATCTTCCCCACCCTAATCACCGGGATTGGGACAACCGCAACACTTGCCGTCGGGAGCCTGCTGATCATGTCCGGCGCTATGACGATTGGCATGTTCTTTGCATTCCAGGCATTGCTCATAAACTTCCTCATGCCATTCCAGAGACTTCTCGGTATCGGGGAGCTGTTACTGCAGCTTGAAGGGAGTCTCCAGCGGCTTGCTGATGTTGAGAAGAATGTCCTAAAAAAGAGTACGACCGCTGTCACGGCTACCACGGGGCGGTCTGACGGTATGGCAAGGAAGTTGAAAGGGCATCTGCATCTCGATACAGTCACCTTTGGCTACAATCCTCTCGAACCTCCACTTATTGACGGGCTATCCCTGAATCTTCCCATGGGCAGCCGCACGGCTCTTGTCGGTTCCTCCGGGTGCGGAAAAACTACGATTGCCCGGCTCACTGCGGGGTTATACCAGCCATGGTCAGGAGAGATACGCATAGACGGGGAGAAGATCGCAGACATCCCAGGGCAGCGCCGCTTCCTGTCGGTTGCTTTCGTCAGCCAGGATTTCTTCACCTTCGAAGGCACGATCAGGGAAAACATCTCCTTATGGGATAAAACCCTCCCTGAAGAGGAGATTATCCAGGCTGCACAGGATGCCGGGATCGATACTCTGATCGAATCACTTGAGGGCGGATACAATCATACAATCACCGAAGGGGGCAGGAACCTGAGTGGAGGGGAGCGGCAACGGTTGGAGATAGCCCGGGCCCTTGCCGTGAATCCAACCCTCCTCATCCTCGATGAGGCAACAAGCGCACTGGATCCGGATACTGAGAAACGGATCGAGAAGAATATCCGTCAGCGGGGTTGTACCTGCCTTGTCATCGCCCACCGGCTTAGCACGGTCCGCGACTGTGACCAGATCGTTGTCCTTGACAGAGGATCGATCGTTGAACAAGGTACCCATGAGAGCCTCATGCGCAACCACGGGCTTTATTACCATCTCATATCCGCTGAGAGCTCGAATCCGGAGGGTATTGCATCATGAATCCTGATACCCCCCGTATCAGCCGGTACCGTTCCGGTGAACATCTCATCCTGTCTGATCCGGACACCCTGTACCGTATTGTCTCGGGGAGCCTGATCGCGTACATCGCACAATATGCCGCAGGTACCCCGCAGCGGCGCCTGCCGGGCCAACCCTTCACCTCTGGCCAGACACTTTTCGGGTTCGTTCCATCATCGGTCTGCCTTGTCGTCGTGTTCCAGACAGACACGGAGATAGAGGAGAGCCCCCTCGATGATACAGGCGCAAATGCTGATGAGTTACCCGGACTTTGGGCTGCACTGATTCTGCAGGCGCAGAAGGATAAGCATCTGTTCCTGAAAAGGAACCTGTCATACGATGACTGCCTGTCTGTCGGGTACGGCACTCAAACGATCGCTGCCGGCCACTGCATCCGGTTTGATACCGGAAAAGACACATTTGGATTATGCAGGGTCATACAAGGGACGCTCAGGGATGCCTCGTCCGATATGATGTTTAGGCCGGACCAGGGCTGGTTCCCGGTAACACCTCATACGGTACTTGTCGCACCAGCCGATACTGAGATCATCACGCAGAACCCAACAAAAATCACGGGAACGATCCGGCACTCCCTGTTTCATGCAACCTGCCGCGACTGGATGACCCGCAGGGTAACTGCGCTCTGGGATGATGTCCTTATTGACGAGGAAAAACGGATACGCACCTGGACAAACCAGGAAGAGGAGATTCTCTCGCATATCGTGAAAAAGACGGGGGACGCCATGGAGGATGTCAGGGCACTTGAGGCTGCGTTTTTCAGGATCCTTAAGTACATTGGCATGGAGGATAGACCGGTTCCCTCTTCTGTGCCCCTGAAAGATCCTTACCAGGAACCGGATATCACCATCGAACTTACCAGCATGGCAGAAGACTGTGGGGCAAGAGTCAGGAGAGTCCGGCTGGCAGAATCCTGGTGGAAGGAAGACTGCGGCCCGATTCTTGTTTTTGAACGGGATGGGACACCTCTTGCAGCACTCCCGGAAAAGCCCGGGCAGTACACGCTTTACAATGACACAGGTATCCGTGCAGACCATCACCGGATCTCAAATATCGAACTCGAGAAGACCGGGTATGTTGTCTACCCGGCGTTTCCCGACAAGCTGCTCACCCTTACTGATATCGCAGTCTTCCTCTGGCATTCGGTCTGGAAGCGGGATATCGCTTGGTTAGTCATCTGTGCACTGTTTATCGGCATCCTGGCAACCGCAGTCCCGGTTGCAACTGGATTGATCTTCAATAATGCCATCCCGTACCAGAACTATTCCGTGCTGTATGCAATAGTGCTGGTGCTGTTCATGAGCGTGATCTCCTCCTGTATCTTTTCGATAGGCCGTACCATTGCCATCATGCGGTTGGAAGGGCGGATGGGCAGCGTCTTTGAAGCAGCGGTATGGAACCGGCTGCTCCGGCTGCCTCCTTCCTTTTTCAGGAACTACAATACCGGCAACCTTATGTCGCGGGCCGGGGTTGTTAATTCTATCCGGTCGTTGTTGTCCGGCATAACTATCTCAGTCATATTCTCAGCGATATTCTCCCTCTTCAATGTCATACTGATGTTTGCCATATACCCGCACATCGCGTTTCTGGCAGTGCTCCTTATCGCAGGAGTTTTCTTCATTACTCTGGTGATCGGCTACCTCAGTATCAACGTGCGGGAAAAACTGATTGCCCAGGAGGGCAGGCTCTCCGGGCTCACCGTTCAGCTGCTCTCAGGGATGGCAAAGATCACGGCAGCGGGAGCGCAGAACCGGGCATTTTTAAAGTGGGAGAGGGAGCTGCGGGAGAAGGCTGCATTGGACCTCAAGATCAACATGTATGGTGCCTACAGCCAGGTTTTAACGATCCTCTGGCCGGGGCTCTTGACCATACTCATCTTCTGGCTTGCGGGGAGTCTTCTTTCCGCGGAGTCTCCAGATGGGAACCTCGGCGGGTTCCTGGCCTTTTTCGCAGCAGCTGGCGCCTTCTCTGCGGCTATCGTGAGCCTTGGGGAATCGTTCATCATGATATGGAACATCAAGCCGCTCTGGGACTGGATAAAACCCCTCCTTACTGCAGAGCCTGAACCGCTGACGGGATTTGAGAGCCCGGGAAAACTGTCAGGAACTGTGGAGGTACGTCACGTCAGTTTCCAGTACGTAAAAGGCGGTCTGCCAATACTTGAAGATGTGTCGATGAATATCAACCCGGGTGAATTTGTGGCAATCGTTGGCCCCTCCGGCAGCGGTAAGTCCACAATGCTGCGAATCCTCCTCGGTTTTGAAACGCCAGACTCGGGAACGGTCCTTTATGATCAAAAGGACCTCGCCAGACTCAATGTCCGTAAGATCCGGAGGCAGATAGGAGTGGTCCTGCAGAACGGGCAGCTTATGGCAGGAAGCATTCTGAAAAACATCACCGGCGCCCGCAGGGTATCTCTGGATGAGGTATGGAAAGCCGCCGAACTGGCCGGGATCGATGCGGACATACGGGAAATGCCCATGGAGATGCACACTATCATCAGTGAGGGATCAGGAAACATCTCCGGTGGTCAGAAGCAGCGGATCCTGATTGCCCGGTCCATTGCCTCCGGACCACGTATCCTCCTGATGGATGAGGCGACAAGCGCTCTTGACAATGCTACCCAGAGCGCTGTGATGCAGAGTTTACAGATGATGGACCTTACCCGGATCGTCATCGCTCACCGGCTGTCGACGGTCAGGCATGCTGACAGGATTTACGTCCTTGACAAGGGCCGGGTCATCGAGACCGGGACCTACGAGGAACTGGTGCACAGGGGGGGCTGGTTCAGCCGGCACGCAAAGATGCAGCTGGCCTGATGCGGTCTGGTATATCCTTCTATCGGGAATCAATACACTGGAGCTCAATAGTCCCGGCCGGATAATCTCTTGCATGGCCGGGTCCCTGCAGCATTTGCCGGGGCGGGTGGGGCGCCCCGGTTTTGGTTATTGCGGGTGAGGGGCCAGTACAACGGATGTGGTCTGTGTTCCTTTGTTTGTTCCAAAGGAGTCATCGTCATGCAGCCACGGTCCCAATTGACAGGGAAATGAGATAGAGGTATTGGCGTTTATATCTGACAACTCAGCTCCGGTTAGTTTATGCCATGCTACACCAACAATGGATTGATTGATCATTATTCTGGAGTGAGCAGATGAAACAAGAGAATAAAAAAGCACTCGATGAATTCCTTTCCTATGCCAACGCAATAAGTGATGATATCCTTGACGATACCAAAGATATGCTGGGCTGTATGCCATTCATCCTGCCTGTTCTTAGAGAAAGACCGGAGTACTTCGCCCTGTCTTCGCTTGCAGATGAAATGGTCTGCCGGCCAAAGCACCTGCCCCCAAAGACTGCTGAGCTTGTGGCACTGGCAGCAGCCTTGAGTGCAGGTGCAGAATTCTGTGTGCAGGTGCACATCCGTGCCGCAGCAAAAGAGGGGGCAAGCCGGGATGAGATTTATGATACGATCATGATCGCGGCACTTATAGGAAAGACCCGGATCCTGGCGCCTGCACTCCGTGATCTGTGCGAAGCATATCCAAAGGATACAAATGAGCGGCAGGTACCTTAATGAAACCGGTTGTCATCCGTGCAGGGAATTTCTGGGACGGAATCTCAGAAAAACCTCTCGGACCGCGGGAGATTCTGGTTCTTGGAGAGACGATTGCCGAGATCGGAAAATCTGTAAGCGAGCCGGAAGGGACGGAGATTATCGATCTTCCAAGGCATACGGTCACACCCGGTTTTATTGACTGCCATGTTCACCTCACCCTCAGGCCGGAGCTGATCGGAAGCTTCTGGAGTTACTCCCCCTCTTACAAAGCGCTCCTTGGTGCAGAAGCATTAAAGACACTCCTCATGAATGGTTTTACCACCGTGCGGGACTGCGGGGATATGGACCTCCACGGGTTTTCGGTTCGCGATCTCAAACTGGCGGGTGAACGGGGGATCATACCCGGCTCGCGACTGATCTGCTCAGGTCACATGATCTCTTCCCGTGGCGGCCACATGAACGCGATGCTCTCCCTTGCCCCCGACAGTCACCCGTGGGAGAACTGCCTTGCCGATGGCCCGGATGAGATTCGCAAAGTGGTAAGAAACGAGATCAAACACGGGGCGGAGTGGGTGAAATACGCAGCATCGGGAGGTTTCTCTACAGCAGGTGACGATCCCCTGCAGGTCACCTATACGCAGGAGGAGATGGATGCTCTCGTTGCAGCGGCACGGGATTTTAACCGCCCGGTATCAGTCCATGTTTTCGGAGACGAGGCCATCAGGAGGTCGGTTCTTGCGGGGGTGAGATCTGTTGAACACGGGAGCATGGTCTCAAAAGAGACGTTACGCCACATGGAAAAGAATGGCGTCTATATCGTTCCGACTCAGCTCATGGCGACAAGGCCGGCCCGGTTGGTAGCAGATGATGCCTTCTGGCAGGCACTCAATGCCCCGGTTCATATGCGGATAAAAGTGCGGAAATACCGGGATGCTCTCCTTGATGGAGCAAGGAATATTGCATCGGGTAAGGTGAAGATCGCTTTTGGAACTGACCTTGGTATCTTCTCGTACCGCACGAACGGGGCCGGTGAATTTTTTGAGATGGTAGAGAACGGGATTTCACCGGTACGGGCACTACGGGCCGCAACGAGCGTGGCAGCAGAACTCCTGCAGCGGGATGACATCGGCATCCTTGCACCGGGACGCAATGCGGATATTATCGCAATGCCGGGCAATCCTTTCAAAGATATCGCGGTCACTGAAAGAGTGGATTTTGTGATGAAGAGCGGCACAGTCACAAAAAGAGATGAAAAGCCAGCGTTGTAACATTCCCTATGAGAGAAGACGAACTCACTCGACTTTGAGCACCATAATCGTAATATCATCGAACTGCGGCGCATTCCCACAGAATGATTCCACAGCCCGGTGGATCATATCGACCATCTCTCCTGCGGGCAATGCGTGACACTCCTGGATTACTGCCCATAACCGCACCTCGGAGAACATCTCTTCTTTCTCATTGATAGCTTCTGTCACGCCATCAGTATACATGACCAGCACATCCCCTTTGGCAAGGGTAACCGACCGCTCCTCATAATCCGGCTCGTCCACAAGTCCGATGACCGGACCCGTGGGCCCGAGTTCCTCCATCGTGCCATCAGCCCGCAGGAGCATTGGGGCGTTGTGACCCGCGTTGACATAGGTGAGCACCCGCTGCTTTTCATCAAGAATTGCATAAAATACCGTGACAAAACTGGTAGATCCCGAGTCTTCAATGAAGATCGTGTTCGAACCGTCAAGCACCCGTTTTGCCGTCTTCTCCCAGCGGGAGATGATCCGCACTGCTGTGCGGGAGAGCGCCATGAAGAGTGAAGCCGGCACCCCTTTGCCTGCAACATCGGCAATTACGAGTGCATATCGTGCGTCCCCCTCAGAAAATACATCATAGAAATCCCCGCCTACTTCCCGTGCAGGCATGCTGGCGGCAGCGAGATCGAATCCGGTCGGACGGGGGATATTTTTCGGGAGGAACGCGTTCTGGATATCCGCAGCTACCTGTAGTTCGGCTTTCTTACGTTCCAGCTCTTCGGTGTAAGCAAGAATTTTTGTAATCATTATGTTGATGCTGGACTCCAGATGGGCAAACTCCGACGTATTCACGCTCCGTATCGTGTGGGTAAGATCCCCGCTGGCAATTTTCTCAACGTCCATGACAATTGCGCTTATATCTCCGGTTAGTTTCCGGAACGCTGCATAGGCAAGGACGATGCCCAGAATGATTGCAAAGAGCCCGATGAGCAGGTACTCGGATACAAGGTTTTTAAGAGCGGCGTTCAGGCGATAACTGCTGAATCGCAGCTCAACAACCACGCTATGGTCCGATACCGCTTCCGGGTCGCGAAGATCGACAAAGATATACCGGGTCTGCGTGCCATCCGCTGCATCAGGGACAGAAAAGCCGGTCCGGTTCTGGATGGCAAGTCCCGCGTACTGCTCACCGCCCGGCTCT
Organism: uncultured Methanoregula sp.; assembly: GCA_964590895.1. Taxonomy (GTDB): domain Archaea; phylum Halobacteriota; class Methanomicrobia; order Methanomicrobiales; family Methanospirillaceae; genus Methanoregula. The sequence goes on from CAZPYV010000009.1 coordinate 69,303, forward strand.
GCCTCACCTTCCCGTGCCACAACATTGCCATAGTAGTCATACACCCGGATGCCAGACAGGTCAGGGTTTATTGCCTTCAGGCGCTGTGCCATTTTCTGGTACGAGAACTGGGACCGTACATCAGCAAACTCCTGCGACTCCACCCCGATTTCGAGCACGTAATGGTGGTCAGGGCTCGGCAGGTAGGCAAACTTCCTCAGCGTGCCTTTCACATCGGTATCACTAGCATCCTGGACCGACCTGACAACAGGATCCGCAGAAAAGTTCGAGCCCAGCCTGACCCGGGTCAGTGACTGGTAAAAATCCGGATACTGCCGGAAATCAATACCCACCATCTCGGGAAGTGTGGAATATTCAATGATCCCATCCTCATTGAATATATAGAGGTTTGCCGTACCGGAGAATTCCGGTGCAATATCTGAGCTGATCTGTGAAAGGTTCATCCGTGAAGGATCGTTTCCACTTTGTATGTACGCATCCTTAAACACATCAAGTGAACGCATCATCGGCGGGTTGAAGGGCTCGTCTAAGAGTTCGAGTCCTTTATTGACCAGCCATACGGATTCCACCGCATTGTTCCCGGTATTGTTCTTTAGGATCGCATAGTCCTGCTGGATTTCTTCTTTTGCCTGAATATACGAGATTGCGAGTGCTCCGGTAACAACAATGCCGATGATGAGCGCAATAAAGCCGATCAGGTAGTAAATGAGCGAGAGCGGCCGGCGTTTTTTCTTAAACCCGCTCTTCATAGTAATCTGGGGGATACGGGATTTGTTCTGACGCTCGCGTGTGCACCCTGCAGGGAGCTCGATCCGGAATAAAAGAGAAGGGGGATCATTGTTGTTTTTTTATTTACCGGACTCCGTTGATTTACTTCTCTTTCCTGATGGCAGATACCGGCGAAATGCCGATGAGTGCTGACTTCACCTTTGTGATATTTAAGAGATTGTGCATGGCGACAAACTCTCCGGTATCCGGTGCCGTACCGATCTGGATCTCAAAATCTGCGGCATTGTCCCAGGAGAGATTTTTGAAGACTGCCCCTTTGTTGTACAGGAAAACACTATTGTCTTTCGTCCGTGCATCCGTGTAAAAGAGCGCCTTAAGGATCTCTGGGGAAAATGCCTTTTGTGCCACCGTAAGATCAATGCCATACCCGACACTGATGAGAATATCACCGGAATAGTGGGGCTTTACGTCAACCACAGAAATTTTTTCCGGCACGCTTCTATCAAACGGTAAACTGCTCACGGTCTTTCCGCCCGGTATGGCAACCTGACCCTTGGCACTCAGTTCAGCGCATGCAGCGAGCAGCGAGGTCTTCATATCGGAGCTGCAAAGGCCTCCTATCGTCGCTTTCATCGCAATGGCACAGACACCCTTGAAATCAGGATATGTCTGTTTGGCGTACTGGAAGATACCCTCGTACACTTCGGCAAGGGTCATGCCTTCGGGTTGTTCTGACGCAATGCGGATCATATCAGTAAACGGACCTGTGAATGCGACATTAAAAAGAGAGAAAGCCTTCATGCCGCCGGATTCTGAGTCTTTTGCTGTGAAGAAATCCGAAGTCAGGTGGCCATCGGTCGGAATCCAGTAGACCGTCCCGCCAATGCTGATCATCTCGCCCACCAGCGGAGCTGCAATATCCCGGTTCTTCCCCATAGCCCCGATGCCGATACAGAATCCTGTAAAACACCCGCGGGTTGCCTGCACATCCTGCAGGTTGACCCTTCCCTCATGGATGGCACGCTGATCTCCGGTAACTGCGAGAGTGCAGGGTTTGTCCGCGAGGTGCTCGGCAGAGAGCGACCATCCGCTCCCGGCAATATGAATCATGCCTGCGGAAGGCACGGTTTTCTTTCCGGTACCTGCGAGTGCATCCTCAACGGTTGGATATACTAACAGGACTTTGATAAAACCCCCTGAGGTTAAGAGTTTCCGGACGAATTCCTGAAGTCCGCAGACGGCTATATGCCCTTTTCGTTCCTTCATTTTCCGGATACCGTCCTGAAAGACACGGAGCCCGGCAGAACTTAAGTAGTCCACACCATTAAGATCAAAAATTATGGTCGTGTCATGATCATTGAGATTCTGCTGGATGGCAGATGCTACCTGCAGTGCACCGGTCCCATCCATTCTTCCGGATAAGGAAAGGACCAGCTGTTCACCTGCTCTTCTGGCGGTAATTTCCATAAATACTCCTTATGAACCTGTGGAGCCGGCAGGGATTTAGGACTTTCGCATAGCCAACAGATTGCGGACTTTGATCAAATTTCCGCTTTTTTTAGAAGTTGAAGATCTCACTACATTGTAGACCAAAAAAAAGCTCCCAAAATATCTCCTGGCTCTCAGGACCACTGACCGCGTTTGATACACCAGTCAGTCTCAGTATACCTCAACAAGTCCCTTACTCCTGCCAGTGATCGACCGGCCTCCCTGCGGGGTCACGATAAACGTATTCTCAATCCCCACAAGCCCGACTTTCGGGATGCCTTTCTTGGGTTCGAGGGCAAAGACCATTCCTTCCTGTAATGGCTCATCAAATCCCTCTGCAATGACCGGCATCTCATCGATCCAGAGCCCGATACCGTGGCCAAGGAATTTTACCTTTTGCTTCCCAAATCCCATAAAGTTGTTTAAGAATTCCGGCTCAAGGTCCGCCAGTATAGTTGTGTAGATCTCTGACGGGATGGCACCCGGTTTTAAGAGCCCGGCAAGCTGATCCTGGATCTCAACACATCGCTCATGCTCCCGTATTGCCTCAGCAGGTATAGGCTTTCCGAACATGTAGCTCATGGTCTTGTCGGTCTGGTATCCCTTATACCCGCACCCGATATCGATGACAACCAGCTCGCCTTTCTTCAGTTTCTTTTCCCGGCAGCCCATCAGCGGAACGGAGGGGTGCATGCCGAAGATGCCACCGGGCGTATTGACGCAGGTTGGGGATATGGAACTCGTGCCAAACCCGATCTGCCCAAGCAGCATCTCGTTGAACATCCCAAAGCGGATGATGCCCTGGTGACCTTCCTTTACCATGAGCGTATAGAGATCGCAGGTGAGCCCGACTTCGTCGATTCCTTCTTTTAGCATCTCAGGAATGCAGTCTTCGAGCACGTGGCGGTGAATCTTCCCGGCATGTTCCATTAAGGAGAGTTCATACCGGCTCTTCACTGCCCTGACCGCAGAAACCTGTTCATCGACAGACCGCACCTCCGTAAATGGCAGGTATTTCTGGAGCCGCTGGAGCTGGGCAATGGTCATCTGGTCTGTTTCGACATAGACTGTCGAAGGAAGACGGCCCATACCCGCCGCTACATCCCGGTAGCTCTTCATCTCCCGTATCGAGGAAAAGAGCGACTCAATCTTTGCCCGCTCGAAACTCTGCCGGACCCAGAAGACGGCATCACCATCGTGCGGGATGAGCAGGAGCCCGTCCTGCATCGTGCCCGTGAAATAGTAAAGGGGGATCTTGCCGACAATGGCTGCCAGTTCCCAGCCAGGACGGGTTTTATCCATCCGGGCCCGGAAGCGGTTCATGCGGTCGGTAAGTTCGGTGAGCGGGACTTTCATCTCATTATGATGGAACGGAAAGAGTGATAAAAATAATGAACTGCTGCAGGGGCAAAAAACCTGTCTACATCTCCCCACGGTGCGATTAAAAACCGTCAGCATATATATCCGGAGCTCCTACACATCCGATAGCGATCCATCCATGCAGCAACTCAGACCATACCAGTGGCTCATCATCATGGGATGTATCCTGGTATCTCTGATCTTTCTGCTCAATTACAGCACTGTGCACAGGATTGTCAAACCTGTCGAGGAGAGCCCATCCGTTTATCTTTTATACGCATCCACCGGCTCAATGGGCCAGCTGCTCAATACCAAACAGATCGATGCGTTCCTGATCTGGGAACCGGTGGTCTCGAATGCCGAGCTCTCCGGCATTGGAAAACGTATTGCGGTCCCATCCGATCTCCCTCCCCCGGGAAAATGGAATGACCAGGCGATCAATGTGCTGGTACTGCGAAACGATTTCATCAAAAACAACCCAAATTCCTCTGCCCTCTTCTCCGCACTCACAACAGCGGCAATAAACCGTACCCGGGAGAACCCGGCACTGGCAGAGAATATCACCGCTGCCTGGGTCTATGGAAAGAACCCGATTCTGACACCCGTGGGGTCGCTTCAACCGCTCGATGTTGAGAAGCACGCCTTTGCCAACATTGCCTTTACGGCAAGTGCACCACCCCCCGAATCCGGTATTGTACAGAGCATTATCGTAAAGACACCGAACAGTACGTATAATCCCCTGTCGATGATGGACCCTGCCGTTGCACCTGAGGGGGAACGGTACCTGACGAATTCATCGGTTCCCGTGGCTGACTTAAACGTGCCAACCCTCAGGCTCGGCTACATCCCCTCAACCGATAATTATGCACCCCTCTACGTCATGGTCAAGGATTCTGCGTATTTCTGTGACCGGTACGGCTTCTGCCTTGTCCCCGATGATCCGGAAGCCTCCCGCCCGGTCTCCTGCACGCTGTTTGTGCAGGGGAAAACATTTGCCCATGTCAACCTCATCCCCGGTCAGTCAGGAGGGGGCATCATGACCACGATAGGCCAGAAGGCACTGGATGGTGCCTTTGTGGGATCGGTTCCGGCAGAACAGCAGATTGGTCTGGGTAACCCGGCATCCATCATCCAGTCTATCAATACCGGAGGTTCCGGGCTGGTTGTCGGCAACAGCGCTCCCTGTAATAACTGGACCGGCTTTGTCACGTGGGTGAAAGGCCGCTCTGCTAAAGGCAGTCCCGTGGTTATTGCCACGGTCCAGAGCTCGATCCAGGAAGACATGGTACGCGAAGCGTTTGCATATGAAAATATCTCGGTGAAATTCTATGGTACTGATTTTAAAGCAGAGTATCCGTGAATACGGCAAAGGACTGGCACTCATTGTCATCCTCTTACTAGTCTGGGAAGGCATCGCCCTCCTAATACAGAACAACTACATCCTCCCGCGGCTCGGTGAAATTTTGTCCGTACTGCTCCAGCCGGCGGCACCGGTTCTTGGCGGCGAGTCCCTGATCCAGAACACGATCCAAAGTCTCAAGGAGGTCCTCACCGGATTCCTCTGTGCAGCAGCCATTGCCATCCCGCTCGGCCTCCTCATCGGCTGGTCAAAAGAAGTTCAGAAATATCTCAACCCCACCATCCAGATCCTCCGCCCGGTCCCCCCGATTGCCTGGATGCCGTTTGCCATCGCATGGTTCGGTATCGGTTTTAATTCCATCCTCTTCATCATTGGCATGGGTGCGTTCTTCCCGATCCTGATCAACACGGTTGACGGGGTGCAGGGAGTCCGCCTGAGGTGGATCGAAGTAGCAGAGACTTTCCATGCCACCACGTTTGAGAAGCTCCGCACCGTCATCCTTCCCGGTGCACTTCCCGTGATCTGGACCGGCCTCCGGGTCTCGTTTGGTGTGGCATGGATGTGCGTGGTTGCCGCCGAGATGCTGCCCGGGACAACTGCCGGCCTTGGTTACCTGATCATGTATGCCTATAACCTCGGCCAGCTCCAGGTGATTGGCGCTGGCATGATTATCATCGGCATCATCGGTCTCGGAGCAGATACCCTCTTCCGGGCAGGACAGGAACGGCTCTTTGGCTGGCAGGGGAGGGAATGATGGAGCCGGTTCTCTCCCTTGACGGGATCAAAAAGACGTTCCGGGACGGTGAAAAGTCCTGTCCCGCTCTTGCCGGGGTTTCTTTTGATGTCGCCGCACGGGAGATCGTCTGCATAATGGGACCTTCCGGTTGCGGCAAGTCCACGCTGCTCCGGATTATCGGGGGGCTTGATTATGCGGACGAAGGTAAGATCGACCAGATATCCGGTAACAAAGACAAAAAGCCGTCAGCGGCCATGGTCTTCCAGGACCATGCCCTCTTCCCGTGGCTCACGGTCTATGAGAACATTGTGTACGGCCTGCGGCTTTCTGTGCAAAATCTCCCGGAAGAGGAGATCAAAAAGCGGGCGGAATCGCTTCTTGAACTCACCCACTTAAACGCGTTTGCACTCTCCTACCCTCACCAGCTATCCGGCGGGATGAAGCAGCGGGCCTCGGTTGCCCGGGCGCTGGCCATCAAACCCTCCGTCCTCCTCATGGATGAGCCGTTCTCTGCGCTTGACACATTCACAAGGCGGGAACTGGAAGATGAGGTCTTGAGGATACGACTGGACTTAAAGACCACCATTCTCATGGTCACGCATAACCCGGAGGAGGCGGTCTATCTCGCGGACCGGATTATCATTCTCTCCGGGCGTCCCGGCGTTGTTGCCGCGATCCTGCAGGTTGATCTCCCCTATCCCAGGGATCCGGCAGATCCTGCATTTATCCGGATCCGCGAGCAGGTTACAGGAATGATCAAGGGAAAAGCCTGATCCGGCCCTGCGGTGAGGTTCCCTCTCCGACAATGTGGCATTTTTTTGAATGGAACAATCCATGAACAAGAATATGTTCCGGATTCCACCACACTCTCTTTGGATGCAGTCATCACTCAAGGCTGATCCGGATGAGGACTATCAGTGCAACCGTAGTACAGATGTCAGGAACAATCTGGGAACCTCCGATATATTCTGCATGACCCCCAAGAAGACTTACGAGGAGGGGATTTGAAGTCACGGCATACATACCAAGGGCAAAGATGACTGCAAGGAGACCGAGCGTAAAGGAACTCCTCATCCTCCGGTAGATCCCGGTATAAATAACGAACAGGGGTATCATCAGGCCGATATTGATAAACGAGATCGCCGTTTTGAGCTGTTTGCTCTCTTCCGATTCCGTGGGTTGCCGTGGTTGTGGGGGTTGTTGTCCCGGTTGCATATCCTGTGGTTGCGCCGGGTTTTTCCCTGCTCCGGCTAGTGGCATCTTGAAAATAACAGGGAGGGTTAAGCTGGCGAGTACAAGTACAATCACCGAGATGAGAATTATCATGACAATGTCTTTTTTTTCCATGCTGTCATTGCTCCTTTTTTAGTATCGCATCCGTCAGGTTCCCGGTTTCAGCGTATAGGAATACGCAACCGCCCCGTTTTCCACACTGCATCTCTTATCACCGGAAAGGCATGACTGGACATAATCAACACGGGCTGATTCCGGTGATACGGTTATCCGAAGATGCCCGGGACTTCCCAGCATCACTCCATTGACATACCCGTATTCAGCGCCGGGACTCCCTTTGGGAGAACTCATGGTCGCAGGCTGGGGCACTTCCTGATAGATGATGCCATCAAGTTCCTGCTTGGCAAAGAAGTGGTCGTGACCGTGGAAGAAGGCAGAGACATTATTCTCAACAAGCATCTGATGAATTGGCGTTCCCCAACCGGGCCGGTGTTGTTCAAATCCCCAGGTTCCGTCAGTGTTCTTTCCCCCCCATTCGTACAGGGATGCAAATTCAGTGCCGCCCCTTCCTTGCGAATCCCCGCCGACAAGGTGGTGGGCGAAGACGAATTTGTACGGAGCCTTGCTATTCGCTAGCGTCTGTTTCAGCCACTGGTACTGGGTGTCACCAAGCGTCCAGCCCCACCCGTCGGTTTTGCCCCCGGGTTTTGTCATCGTGTACCAGTAGGGATCAAGGACCACAAAAAGCGCATCTCCCCACTCCCATGCATAGTAATTCTGTCGTGGCCCGGTGAATGCTTCATTACCGGTATTGCCGGTATAGAACCCATCCGGTTCGGGACTCGGGAAATACAGTTTCCTGAACTGCGATGAGAGCACAGCGATATTTCCCCCGGTGCCGTCCAGTGCATACCCGGCCTCCCCGTCATGATTCCCGAGTATGAGGAAGGATGGTACTGAGTGCCCGATCGTGCCGATATAGGAGCGTTGCTGGAGATACTGGTTCAGGTATGTCTCTTTATTCTTTACCGGCAATTTATCCGTCATAAATGTGTCACCGAGATCGATGAGGAAATCCGGTTTATCGCTCAGCTCGTTATTGAGGGTGACCCGGTAGAGATCTCCACTGGTACGTTCGTCAAGATGTGAGTCGGCCTGAACATCGAATACAAACGAGGACCCCGTTCTTCTCTGGGTATGGAACGAATACTCCGGGCTGTACTGGATAGCAGTATCACCGGCCGTACGATAGCACAGATGGTACATGTAGCCGGTAGCCGGTGCAAGACCGGAGATTATGATATTCTTTGGTACCCCGGCTTCTGCAGTTACGGCAGGTGTACGGAGGTAAGAGATACCGGTACTGTTCTTGTATTCTATGAATAGCTCGAGATTTTTTGCAGTGACTACATTGACATTGACCGAATGATCAGTGGGACTGCCGAGCAGTGCGGTTGCTATACCCACCGGTGCATTACCGGTATTGGGGGCAGCAGTAACAGATGCCACGGTATTGCGAGTCACCTGAGTCTTTGCGACACCTGTGGGTTTTGTGTCACCCAATCCCTTCGCAGCGCTGGTTTCCGGCTGGCTGGTACACCCGGCCGTGATAACAAGTACGATGACCAGTAGTGAGAAGGGGATCAAGATGGATTTTTTTTGGATCATACTCTCATCCTCATAAATTATTGACGGGCAGCGTGTACGAGTACGCAACCATGCGGTTCTTCTCCGATGCAGTCTCCTTTCCCGGCAGGTACGACTTCACGTAATCAACAGTCACATTCTTGGGAGAAACGGTCACCCGGAGGTAGCCGGTGTTGGGCAGTTTTGTGCCGGACTTGTAGGCATCTGCATTGAACATGCTATAAGTGGGATCGGCCGGGAGGGGCACTTCCTGGTAAGTGACACCATCGAGTTCCTGGCGGGCGAAGAGATGATCATGCCCCTGGAAAAAGATCGTGACGCCGTTCTTTACCATCAGCTGGTGGACAGGTAATTCCCAGCCGGGGCGTAGTGTATCAAACACCCAGGTCCCTTTTTGGTTCTTCCCACCCCATTCGTACATATTGGCATTTTCGATACCCCCGCGTCCTGTGCCCTGAACGTGGTGAGCAAAGACGAATTTGTTGGAAGCGTTACTCTCTTCAAGCGTTTTTTTGAACCATTGGTACTGGACATCGCCAAGGGTGATCTCCCCAAGATCACGTTTTTTGGCAACATTCTTTTCAGGGACACTATCCACAGCAACCGGAGAATGCCAGTACGGATCAATGACCACAAAGAGTGAGTCTCCCCATGTCCAGGCATAGTAGTCACCGGGAGGGCCGACAAATTTCACCATCTCTGCATCTCCACTGTAGACCCCGTCAGGGACAGGTTGCGGGAAGAATTTCATGCGGGAAGTGCCTGCGTACACCGCAGCATTATTTTGGGTCCCGTCCAGCAGGTACCGGGCTCCCTCCTCATGATTGCCATTCACTAAAAAGATCGGTGAATCGCTCCCGATAACTCCCAGGTACTTTCTCTGGTTGAGATACACTGCGTCCACTGTAGCCTGGCTGAGCTGGTTCTTTTCGATCAGGGGGTCGATGCTGAAATCATCCCCCAGCGTTATGTAGAAATCCGGCTGGTCTTTTGCCACATTGCTCATGGTCTGGCTGTACAGGGCAGAGTTGAACATCTGTTTGTCGCGCTCCGGGTGCGAATCTGCCTGTATGCCAAACGTGAAAGTGCTGCCCAGGGACCGCTGGGTGTGGAACGTATGTTCCGGACCGCATTGGTACGCGGCACTGCCGGACGCTCTGTAACAGGTGCGGTAATAAATTTGTGTGTCGGACCTGGGCCCTTGGAGAGAGAGATTAACCGGGGAGGCGGCCTTTACCGGTACTGCAGGTGTCTGACAGGAATATGAGCCGGGGGATGTTCCGTACTCAAAGAAGATCTCCATAGCTTCTTTTGGGACAAGGCTTACGGTCACTGATGAGCTGGTGGGTTGTGTGAGGAGTTCGGTTGCGGTAAAATGCGAGCTGAAGTCCGTGCTCTCACTCAGTTTTCCTGATATTGGTGAACTGCAGACCGGTGAGACCGATTCGCCGATCACTGGCTGTATGACCGGCACTGTTACTGGAGTTGCGGTTTTTTTTTCAGAAGTACAACCCGAAAAAATTACCATTCCCATTATGAGAAAACAGCAGAGGGAGAGGAGGGTTTTATTCACCATCCTGACGATCCTCCTTACTTAGTTCTCCCAATCGAATTCTGGTCATTGTGATTTTTCACTCGTAATCACAAGCTCCCCGGATAGGAAACCAAAAAATGTTTTTCCAATATTTGAAAACCATTCATCCCATCCATTGAGCGTGCTTTTCTGTACAGTTTGTCCTTGTCCGCGAGGCTGTCCATTGGTGTTTGAAGTTCCTGTTCCCGTTTTCTGGCCCGGGTTGTTAGTCGTCCCGGAAGACTCGATGGCTTCTGCTACACCCGGGTTATTCTTTTTAAAGGTGTCCAGCCATGCCTTTTGCGCCTCACGGTCATCACTCTGGACTGCTGATGCAGCTCCGCTTACGTCATACCCTTTTTGTCCCAACTGGGCGATAATTGCGTCAATGGGGATGCGTCGTTCCTGTCCCGTCTGGTTAGTATTTCCTGCCTTTCCGGGCCCCTGTCCCGGTGTGTTCTGTCCCTGTCCTGAGCCCTGCCCTTGCCTGGTAGTATTTCCTTCGGATGCTTTGCCCCCGTTTGTGTTCTTCCCGGTTCCCACCGCAGGGCCCTGACCGGTTTTTCCTCCACCCAGATTCTTGGATGCGATTGTCTGCTGCTGGTCTTGTAACCATGAGGTCATGATCGTGGCGTCGTACGTGCCCTGACCAAAGAGGAAATCCGAGGGGATGTTTAATGGCATACTGATCGGTTGGGAGTACAGGTATGCCCCTTCACAGGTGTAGCTGGCAAGGTTCCGCAGTGCAATCATCTTTGTCTTCTGATCGCTTGTGAGGGTTTTTCCCACATCTGCAAAGTGTGTTGCATAGTAGTACGAGATCTCGCCATCAAGTGCCCCGTATCGTGCAGAGAGGGTTCGCACGAGATTCTCATCGATGGTTCCCCCGGTTAACGGGCGCCGTAATTCGGCTGCAATTGCCTTTCGTGTTGTTACAATCTCGTTTAAGTCAGCCCGCTGGAGATCCACAAGACTCGTGATCTTCTCACGCTGGGCATCGGTCAGGTAGCTTAAGAAAGTTTCACCGGAGTCTCCGGTCAGCGTAGTACTGATGGAATATGCTGCATTGCCCATTGCTGGACGGTCTTTCATGTAGAACGATCCAAAGTAGGTTGCCTGCCGTTCAGGGCAGAAGTACACATCTGCATCCACCGAGCCCGCATACCAGGCAAACATCTCGCTGGCATAGGTTCGCATGGCAACGGAGTTGGCCTGTCCGCTGTTTTTCAGTACCGCTGATGCGTCCACGACTGGATAGGAGAGCATGCCACCGGAAGCCATCTTGTCAAGATATGCCTGCTGGGTCTGGTTCAGTGAATTGATCACACTGGCATAGGTCTTTGCCCGCCCGATGCTTATGCTCGCATCAACGCCATACAATTTTTCTGAATATGCCATCACGGCAGCCTTATCGAGTCCGCTGCTTCCTGATGGCATGGTTCCTGCAAACACATCGCGGAACGCAGTTATCAGGGGGAACCGCATTAACCCATACTGGTCAGAGAGCGTACTCTCTTCTTTTGAAAGAGCGACAAACTGCGCCAGCTGTTCATCATTGAGGATAATGAGCACATTATCTGCTGTCCGTGTGACAAAATCCGTGTTATGTCCCATTTGTGTTTTATCATTATCCCGCAGGTACTGGAAACCCGCATAGTCCGCCACTTTACCGGGGGGCAGGAAGGTGTCGCTGCAGGCATCGCCGGTCATGAACGCGAGAGCGTCAAATGCAATGGTCATCATCTGCGCTTGGTCCGAGATGGTCTGCGACATCGTATATGCCTGGATGCCGTTTCCCCCTTGGACGGGGCCGGACGTGCCTGCTGCACTGACCGCTCCTATCATAAGGCATATGATACAGAACGCGGCCATTGCATAGCCCGTGGTTCTTGATGATTGTATGAGTTTCATAGAGATATTCTCCGTTCTTATGATCCCCATGGGGGTCATAATGCACGTGAATCAGAAAAAGAGATAAGGAAATGCCAGAATTCGTTCCAGATTATACCCAAATCATACCCAAATCATACCCGAATAAAAATTATTCAAGGCTGATCCGGATAAGGATGATCAGGGCAATTGTGGCACAGATATCAGGGATTATCTGGAACAGTCCGATATCTCCTGTACGGCCACCAAGGAGGCCGATGATCAGGGGGTTTGAAGTGACTGCATACATACCAAGGGCAAAAATAACTGCCATAAGACCCAGAGTAAATGAGCTCCGCATTTTCCGGTAGATCCCGGCATAGATAACGAAGAGGGGGATAATAAGTCCGATATTTATAAAGGATATCGCAGTTTTAAGCTGTTTATTCTCTGCCTGCCCAGCGGGTTGTTGGAGTTGTTGACCGGGCTGCACATTCTGGGGTTGTGCCGGGTTTTTTCCAGTTCCGGATTGCGGCATTTTAAGTATAACGGGAACTGTTAAGCTGGCAATTACGAGGATAATTACCGAAATGAGAATTATTACGACAATGTCTTTTTTATCCATTTTTGTCATTCCTCCCTGATATCAGCGGGAACATCAATCTGCATCCAGATCTCCATGAAGTCATCAAATCTCGTGTTCATCGTCTCAGAAAGATAATACATGGTTCCATATCCCTCACCTGTTGATCGGATGACGAGGTGCTTTTTTAATACATCCAGGTGATGGCGGATCGTTTTGTAATCAAGTCCGAATAATTGGGTTAACTGGTTGGCGTTGTAAGGCCGTTTATGAAGGGCGAGAATAATCCGGGCACGATTAATACCCCCTTTTGATCCTGCTATCAGCCACCACAAAATCTGTTTCACTTTGGCGCTCCAGAAATCCAGAATGATATAATCTATAGTGATTCGGATTCTAATTAATGGTTATTTGGATCGACAATCGTGTAGTCATCCTTCTGTTATTATAACATTCTGATAATAAGGGATTTCCAAATCTGCCACAAACAAACGAAAAACAGAGAGGATCAGCGGGAGGATCGTTCCTTCTCCCACCGCTCCATCACTTCCGGCCCTTCCACAAACACCAGCCCATGCTTCCGGGCGTAGAGTTTTGCATCCGCTTTTGAGAGGGCATAGCCGGACTCATCGTCAAGCATCTCGCAGATCGTAACAGAGGGGGTGATCCCCGCCATCTCTGCCATCGCAATCGAGAGTTCGGTCTGGCCCTTCCTCACATCGAGGAGCCCCTCCGCTGCCCGCAGGAGTGCCATGTGACCAGGGGTGCGGAAAGTCTCATGGAAGCTTACGCTGCCGCCATTGAGTGCCCGCTTCACCTGTTCAGCGATCGCGTTTACGGTCAGGGTACGGTCACGATCGGTGATGCCTGTGAAGGTATTGCGGTGATTCACCCAGAGCGAGAAGGAGGAGTGGTTCTTTCGGTCGTACGGAATGTCTCCTTCCCGTTCTGCAACGGCAATTGCCCTGAGGGCATCGCTGGCAAACGGGAGGCCGAGCCGCTGGGCGGCAATCGGGTGGACGGCGGTGCAGATCAGCCCGCCACCATCCTTTCGCATCTGCACGATGTGCTTTGGGGTGACCGCATCGGAGCGGATCGCAAAATCCGTTTCCCCTTCCCGGTCATCGAAATCATAGAGGAGGATGAATTTGCCGTCACGGAGGGCTGCGAGCGCCTCATCGATCACTGATCCACCTCAACAGTTACCGTATCAGTATCTTCCACGCCCAGTTTCCGGCGAAGGGCGATTGGTGCAATCACTTCAATGATATCGACAGGGTAATGGGTTCTTCCCGGCATGACAATCCCGCAGGAAATATTCCCGATACGGCACGGGAGGCACTTGGCATCTCCAAAGGTTCTGCCATCTGTAGAGAATCCCTTGATCCGGATCCAGTTGAGCGCATCGATCTTCTTTCTGACCGGTAAACTTGAAGAGGAGAGGCGTATGTTGAGCGTGCCCGGGTAGGGTTCAAACCCGAGATGGGTATTAAACTGCTGCTTGTAGGCTTCAAGGCTCATGTAATATTTTCCCTCGCCAATGCCGCTGACTACGGTGCCGTTTAATACAAATCCTTTGTTATGCTCAGAAAAGATCCGGCTGTACTCCTGGTACTCCTTCCTGAGTTCCTCTTCTCCTGCCCCGGTCAACGTCACATGCTGGCCGTCGGCGGCCATCGTCCGGGTAATGAACCCTTGCGTTTCGAGCCCTTTCAATCGCCGGGATGCGGTCTGCGGGCTGATCGCAAGCATCTCACCGATGGACTGGGATGAGACAAAGATCGGGCCCTTGCAGCCGCCCCGCAATGCAATTGTCTTGAGACACTGGAGATCTTCTGCTGGTATCATGCTTATCAAAATTGAGATGCTTATTATTTATGAGTTGCCATTCGGCAAACCCTCCGTCGTGGTTCGTTTACTGTCGAATCCCCGTTCGTTAGGTATTTAACACTATGAGTGGATCTAATTGAGCATGAAATCCGGAAAGCGGAACCAGCTCGCTGAAAAGATGGCTGGCGAAATTACGCTGTCGGACTCACCGGGGCATGCGCTGAAAAAATGGCGCATGAACTTCGAGATTGCCCCAGGCGTCTTATCTGAACGTCTGGGCGTTTCACCGTCAGTAATCAGTGATTACGAGAGCGGAAGGAGAAAAAGCCCTGGAACCGCCGTTGTCGGCAAGATTGTCGATACACTCCTCACCACAGATGAGGAGACCGGCGGTAAACACATTGAAAAATATTCAACCATGCTCTTTTCGGCAGTTGACGATGACGTGATCTATGACCTCCACGAGTACGGAACGCCCGTATCGCTGAAAGATTTTTCAGAAGCGATCGAGTGTACATTGCTCTGGGGATCCATAGATCAGGCTATCTTTGGCTATACCGTGGTCAACAGCCTCAATGCGATCATGCAACTCTCATCTGACGAGTTCAATCGCATCTATGGCTGGAGCACGGAACGAACCCTGGTCTTTACCAATGTCTCGACCGGAAAATCACCGATGGTTGCCATCCGGGTAACACCGTTCAAACCGCGATGCGTGGTATTGCAGGGTATTGAAGCTGCAGACGTACATCCATTTGTAGAAAAGATGGCGGAACGCGATCGCATCACGGTGATGTGTACGAGCATGGATGTGGATAAAATCGTGAGTACTTTGAGGGACAAAGAATGGTAGGCATCATTACTTACGGTGTGTATATACCGAGATATCGTATCAAGGTTGAAGAGATTGCCCGGGTCTGGGGCGCAAATGCCGCAGACATCACCGGGGGACTGGGCGTTTTTGAAAAGTCTGTTCCTGACCTTGATGAAGACGCAGCAACGATTGCTGTCGAAGCCGCACGAAACGCACTCCAGCGCCGGCATGTTGACCCAAAGGAGATCGAGGCGGTGTATGTTGGCAGCGAGTCGCACCCGTATGCGGTGAAACCTACTGCATGTACGGTTGGGGAAGCCATAGGTGCTACCCCGAACATGACCGCCGCTGATTTCGAATTCGCGTGCAAAGCGGGAACAGCCGCGATCCAGACCTGCATGGGCATGGTAAAGAGCAAGATGATCCCCTATGGGCTTGCTATCGGTACCGATGTCTCGCAGGGGGCACCGGGCGATGCACTCGAGTACACCGCAGCTGCGGGCGGAGCGGCCTATGTTATCGGAAACGATGACCCGATCGCAACAATCCACCACACCTGCTCATTTACCACCGATACTCCGGATTTCTGGCGACGCGAAGGACAGGATTACCCTAGGCACGGCGGAAGGTTCACCGGAGATCCCGGGTACTTCAAGCATGTCAAGGGTGCAAGCAACCTCCTGTTAGAGCAAACTAAGAAGACTCCGAAAGACTTTACCTATGCAGTCTTCCACCAGCCCAACGCAAAGTTCCCGCAGAAAGCCGCAAAAGACCTCGGCTTTTCTGCCGGGCAGATCAAGCCCGGCTTGGTAGTGCCATACCTTGGTAACACCTATTCAGGCGCTTCACCCATTGGTCTTGCAGCAACGCTCGACATCGCAAAGCCGGGCGACACGATCTTTGTCTGCTCGTTTGGGTCCGGTGCAGGCAGCGATGCATTCGATATTGAAGTGACCGATGCAATCCTGTCGGACGCGTTCAAGCGGGATGCTGCACCGGGCGTGGAGCAGCAGCTTAAGAATCCCATTTACCTCGATTATGCACGATACGCCCAGCACAAGGGAAAACTGGTGATGCAATCATGAGAGACGTGGCAGTGATCGGGGTGGGATGTACCACCTTCGGCGAAAAATGGCATAGTTCGTTTCGCGATCTCTTTGTAGAAGCAGGTGCTCTTGCTCTTGAGGACGCAAAGCTCTCCGGTGAAAAGATCGATGCAATGTATGTCGGCAACATGAGTGCCGGCCGCTTTATTGAGCAGGAGCACATCGGTGCCCTGATCGCAGACTATGCAGGTATGGCAACACGCCACATACCGTCAACCCGGGTTGAAGCCGCATGTGCCTCCGGCGGGCTTGCCTTCCGGCAGGCGGTAATTGCGGTTGCCAGCGGCATGGAAGATATTGTGGTTGCAGCAGGTGTAGAGAAAATGACTGATGTGGAACCGGGTGCAACCACCGACGCCCTCACCGGCGCAGCGGACCGCGAGTGGGAAGGGTTTGTCGGCGCAACGTTCCCCGGTCTCTATGCAATGATCGCAAAAGACTACATGCACAAATACGCAATGACCCGCGAGCAGCTGGCACAGGTAGCCGTAAAGAACCATTACAACGGTGCCCGTAACCCGATTGCCCAGTACCAGCAGGAGATCACGCTCGACACCGTGCTGAAATCCACCATGGTCGCAGAACCCCTCCGGCTCTTTGACTGCTCGCCCATCACAGATGGTGCAGCGGCAGTCATCCTCGCACCACTCGAACGTGCCCGTGAATTTACCGATACCCCGATCAGGGTCCTTGCCACCGCACAGGCAAGCGACTCCATCGCCCTCCACGACCGCCGGGACATCTCGACTCTGGACGCAACTGTTGCAGCAGGCCAGCGGGCCTTTAAGATGGCAAAACTGACACACAAGGAGATCAACATGGTAGAAGTGCACGACTGCTTCTCGATCGCAGAGATCTGTGCGATTGAGGACCTCGGGTTCTGCAAGAAAGGTACAGCGGGTAAGTTTACCGCCGATGGCGAAACGGCCCTTGGTGGTAAGATCCCGGTCAACACGAGCGGCGGCCTCAAAGCCTGCGGCCACCCGGTCGGGGCTACCGGCATCAAGCAGGTGTACGAGATCGTCCAGCAGCTCCGCGGCGAAGCGGGCAAACGCCAGATTGATGGGGCAAAGACCGGCATGACGCACAACGTTGGCGGCACCGGTGCCACGGTGGCGGTCCACATCCTCGGGAGGATCTAAAAATGACCGTTGCACGATTCTGGAGAAAGATTCCCCAGCGCTACAACCTGATCGGGACAATGTGCCAAACCTGTGGCCGCCACTTCTTCCCCCCGCGGACCTTCTGCCCGGACTGCCGCAGGGAAGGGAGGATCGTTGACCACAAGTTTATCGGGAAGGGGACCGTAGTCACATTCACCATCATCCAGACGGCACCCGACCAGTTTGCCTCCCACGGGCCGTATGTGCTTGCCATCATCAAACTCGATGAAGGCCCCCAGATGACTTCACAGGTTGTCTGCGACCCCAGCGATGCAAAGATCGGCATGCGGGTTAAAAGCACCTTCCGCAGGATCGCCACCGATGGCGAGAGCGGTATCATTCACTACGGCACAAAGTTTATGCCGGAGTGAGTTTTCTTTTTTTTTAAGTGTCAGATATAATCGATGATTCCTGATGAAATCGTCGATTGTAATGGACGATTTTTAGTTTACGAGAGGAAAATCTGCGGTAGAATGGGATCATCCACTACGGGATTGGATTTGTCCGGGTCGAACGATTATCTTTTTTAGATTCTGATTGTTCATCGCTTTTAAGAAGCATCGCCACCCAAGTCCTGCACAATCCGACCGGCGATTTCCTCCTCACCGGGGGGCACGGGAACAACAACATCAAACGGCTGGACAATAAAGCGGCCGTTTAACTGGGTGAACGAGAACACCAATACCGCAGGATTATTTTTATCTGCGTTCCGTAACAAGACACCATCCCAGGTGATCAGAAACGAACGGAACGGGTAGACCGCTCCCTCATAGATGAACCCGGTACGGGCAATGAGCGCTTCGTTTGGTGCACCCATTGCCCGGTGCCGTTCGAGTTCGGGGGCAACCCGGGAGATGATGAACAGGAACACCGTGAATGCAAGCAGGAAAATTCCGGTCTGCAAACCCCCCTCACCCATAAAGATCATGAAAAAGAGAGATACGAGAACAAACATCCCGCTAATAATAATGAACATGGCCCGGTTCCGTTCCTGGTAATTTCGGTATTCCCGCTCGACACTTTTTTTAGCCATCTCTTCTGGGTAGATCCAGTGTGCGAGAAGGTGGGGATCGGAGAGGATCCCGTCCATCACCCGGGCCCGGTGGACAAAGAGGAGAGTGACGGCTACGCTGCTGACAGCAAGGAAGAACGAGATGAATGCAAGAGCGTACCCACCGCTCATGCCATCGATGGTGAAATACGAAATGAGGCAAGCGAGCGAGAAAATGACCACAGCGATCAGGGAGGCTGCGACTTTTTTCCACTCGGTATTGGAAGTCATGGGTTCCTCAGGTCTTATGGAATCCCGGGGTAATTTTGGGTTTCGATAAGGAAGGGACGTAAAATTCCCTATTGCCGGCTCGTCAGCTCACCTTTACAACCATCAGGGTAATATCATCAAACTGGGGCTGCGAACCGGTAAAAGCAAAGACAGAGCGGATAATTTCATCCACAATTTCCTTTGAAGAGGAATCACCGTTTTTCCGGAACGTCTCAAAGAGCCGTGGGACATCATACATCTCCTCCCGGTCGTTTATTGCCTCAGTGATGCCATCGGTGTATAACACGATTACATCCCCCGGGAAGAGCTGCACCTCTTCTTGTGTATATTCAGAGTCATCCATAGCTCCAACGGCAACACCGGTAAGATTGAGTTCTTCAATTTCACCGGTATTCTTGCGTAACACCAGAGGGGGATTATGCCCGGCATTCACATACGTAAGTGTCCGGGTTTCATTGTCAATAACCCCATAAAACAAAGTGACAAACATTCCTGTTTTTGAATTGTTCGCAATGATGGGATTTGCAAAGGATATCACTTCTGACGGTTTTTTAAACCACATGGCAGTGACCCTGACAACAATCCGGGACAGGGCCATGAACAGTGCCGCGGGAACACCTTTACCGGATACATCGGCAATCATCAGGCCGGTCCTTGTATTGTCCATGGGAATTACTTCAAGCGGCACAACATCAAAAAAATCCCCGCCCACCTCTTTTGCCGGTATACTTTTAGCCGCAATTTCAAACCCCTGGGTCACAGGAATCGTCTCAGGAAGGAAATTTCTCTGGATCTCTGCAGCAATCTGGAGTTCAGCATTCTTTCGTGCCATCTCGGACTCCAGTTTTTCCTTTTCCAGCTTGGTTCTTCGCTCATCAAGAAGGTTATGGATAATTTTTGAGAAGATAAAAACGGCTACTGCATTGATGGTGATCATCGGCAGTGCAACAAACGTGACAATTTTTACTACCTGCGACGCAGGAGTTACCAGAACGATCTGCATTATGGATAAGAGAATTTCAATGAGGATAGTATAGAGAACCGCGTAATTTGTGGAGATGAACTCTTTTTTATTGGCAATATAAACCAGACCGCTCAGGATTCCGGCAAGAATCGTTGCAAGGCTGGCAGCATACATATACTGTCCACCTTGGGTGAACCGGAATGCTCCCCCGATAAGACCAGCACCGAGACCAACATAGGGACCGCAGGTCATCCCCGCAATAATCGGACCGAGATCGTGGACATTTAAGACAGCCCCGTACAGGCTTATTCCACTTATCGACCCGTAAACCGAAAGGATTCCAAACACCAGTATAAGGATGATTTTTGTACTGAGCGTTGCCCGGTGCTCGAACACCTCGAGGAAATAGCGGCTCCGGGTAAAAAGGTAGGCAAAAACAATGATGACGCATATCATCTGAAAGAGCGTGATGATGCTTTCAAGGATGCCTGCTTCCATACTCCATTAAGTTAGGGTTTCATAAAGAAATATTCCGCGATCAAAAAAGAGGATCTGCTAAGGGAGCCGTATTTTAAAACGATTTCAGAAAAAGGATCTTCTTGAGTATCCATATGTCGGATCATCGCGATTCTCAAACCCGGCTATTGGATTCCTTAAACCGGATGATATCGGATATGCAGGCATTATAGGGTGTTGAAATCCCGAGTCTTTTTCCTGCGGTGACAACGGCACCATTGAGATAATCGATCTCGGTCTTATGCCCGTGTAAAATATCCTGCAACATGGAAGAACTGTGCCCGGCCATCACCGGGATCAGGGCCCCATAAAGGTACCCGAGATATGCATCCGGATCTCCCCACTGGAGGGAGATCCCTTCGCTTTTAACAACTGCAAAGATCTCCCGGGCAATCTGATCGATAATATGCCAGCTATCCGGTTCCTTAAGTTTCCCATACGTGACACCGGTAATAGCACTGAGCGGATTTAATGAGCAGTTGATTAAATTTTTTGACCAGAGTTTCCCCTTAATATGTTCCGCTGTTTCAACCGGAATTCCTGCGCAGGTCATGAGATCAGAAAGACCCTGAACCCCTGCATCAAGTCCATCAGGAAACCTGCCGATCTGCATTGGTCCTGCATTAGCGGTGACACGAACTTCCCGATCTCCCGCCCGGACAAATCCGGTCATCACAACACCACCGATAACGTGATCAGAATATTGTAAAATCGTTTCCTCATTACCGATACCATTCTGGAAACTGACGACTTCCCCGTTACCCATTACACCCTGGTATTGCTCGCAAATACCCGCGGTATCCTGTGATTTTGAGGTGATAAGGATATAATCAAAATTCTTATCATCCATCACTTCGCTGACACACGCAAACCTGCCGGTTTCGGTTCCCCATGCCCCACTGATCAAAAGTCCCTGGCTGGAGATTGTACTCGCATACGGCTCCCGTGTTACTGCAACAACTTCAGCAACCCGGGATAGTTTTACTGCCAGTGGAAGTCCCACTGCTCCGGCACCAAGAATAAGTATCCTGACCGGGCGTACCATACCTTGAAATATCGTGTTTCATTGGTAATCAATCTTCATAGGGTAATGATTCGGGTCGCACAGCAGAAAATTTCCCATGAAAATAAAAAAATTCTGGATGGCTGTTATGCCTCTTTCACTTTCACATCATACACCGCGTGCCACTGCCCCGGTGAGTACGACCGAACGATCCGTTCGGAAATAACCTCCCCACCGAGTCCATGAATGAACTCAAGATGCTCCCCTTCAGCTGCGACAAGCGAATAGAAGTGGATCATCCCGCCAGCCTTGCAGAGCCGGAACGCTTCTGGTAAAAATTCCGTACCGGAGAGCGGCAGGTTCATGACAATCCGGTCGAACCGCCAAAAGAAGATCCCGGCAAGTCTCCTGGCATCCGCAAGCACCGGGAGCACGTTCTTTGTCCGGTTCTGTGAGATATTTTCAAGCATCAGTTCAACCGCCTGTGGGTTGAGATCACAGGCAACCACGAGTGCGGCCCGCGCTGCGAGCGTAATTGCAAACGGCCCGACACCGGCAAACATATCGAGTACCGTCTCGTTCCTACCGGTCTGCTGAAGAATGCGTTGCCGTTCAGAGGAGAGCCGGGCGGAGAAGTAGGCAGCTCTGAGATCAACATGGAAGCGGTGCCCGTACTCGATCACTTCAGTGCGGGTTGTTGGAGCACCGGCAAGCACTTCGAACTCGCGGGTGCGGTACTCGCCCGATACCTCGCCTTTAGCATATACGATTGTGTGGAGCGATGGGCGTGATGCAAGGATCTTCTGCGCCCCCTCAGGATCGCGCTCCTGTATGATTGCAATCCCGCCCACCAGTTCGTGCCGTGGCAGAACCACGCGCTCTGGGTTCTGTTCGAATGTGCACTGCTCTGCACCCTCGCGCCAGTCAAGGAGTGGGAGAAGGAGCCATTCACCATCACGCCGAACCTTCAGTGAGAGATCGAGCGCCCCCTCGTCGATCAGCGCCCGTCGCGTAGTTTCTCCCTCGCGTGCAGGCACCCTGATACCCCATTGTCCGACCGTGATTGCAACCACGTGTATCATTAATTTATACGTGCTACCATTATTCATGGCTGATGATGGCAGGCACCCAACAGGAACCGGAAACAGTGCAGGATCCGGTCGCAACAATGAAAGGGACAATCTTATTCATAGTAAACTAAAGAGCGGAGAACTCAAACTCTACGAGTTGGAAAAAGAGCTTGAGCCCATCGACGCAATCCGGGTGCGCAGGGAATTTATCGAGCAGGAGACAGGAACAAAGATGGAGAATATCGGGATCTTCTCCATCGACATCGAGCGCGTAGTCAAACGGAACTGCGAGAATATGATCGGCACGATCCAGATGCCACTTGGTGTTGCCGGACCTGTCCTGGTAAAAGGCGGGTACGCACAGGGTAGTTACTGGCTCCCGCTGGCAACTACGGAAGGTGCGCTTGTCGCATCAGTAAACCGCGGGTGCAGCGCGATAACAAAAGCCGGCGGTGCTGATGTACGTATACTCCACGATGGCATGACCCGGGCACCGGTCTTTGCTGCGGACAGTGTCGTGCATGCAGCAGAGGTATGCGACTGGGTTGCCGCTCATCGGGATGAACTCCGCCTTGCCGCAGAGAGTACCACTTCGCACGGGAAACTGATCGATGTCGTCACCTTTGTTGCCGGTACGAGTGTCTTTGTCCGGCTCGAGTTTGACACCAAGGATGCGATGGGCATGAACATGGTCACTATCGCAAGCGCAAAAGTGGCAGAGCTGGTGGCACAGGCTACCGGCGCCCGGCTTATCGCGCTCTCGGGCAACATGTGTACCGACAAAAAACCCGCAGCCATCAACGCGATCATGGGGCGGGGCAGGAGTACTGTCGCCGGTGTTGCGCTCTCCCATGAGCTGATCGCACAGGTGTTCAAGACCGATACAAAGACCATTCATGAAGTAAATTACCGCAAGAACCTCGTAGGCTCGGCCCGGGCCGGCGCAATGGGTTTCAATGCCCATGCAGCCAATGTTGTTGCAGCGATGTTTATCGCCTGCGGGCAAGACGCTGCCCATGCCATCGATGGCAGCACCTGCATCACGACCGTAGATCTCACAGATACCGGAATTTATGTTGCAGTCACACTCCCCTCCCTACCGGTCGGGACCGTGGGCGGGGGAACCGGAGTCGAGACGCAACAGGAATGTCTCAGGATTCTCGGGGTTGCCGGTGGCGGGGAACCTGCGGGCACCAACGCCAGAAAACTTGCAGAGATCATTGCATCAGGAGTTCTTGCCGGGGAACTATCCCTGTTAGGCGCGCTTGCTTCACAGCACCTTGCCCGCGCCCACCAGAAGCTCGGACGGGGATAATTTTTTTCTTTTTTTAATGCTCTAAAAAAGGGCGACAGTTTTACAAAAAAAGAGAGCCAGATGCCGTCTGGAAGGGGCACCACAATTATTCAGGAGATGTTCTTTACTTACGCCGTAACGCAATTCCCGCTGTTGCCGTGCTGAGTGCCGCAATGACAAGCAGGGATTCGAGGCCGGACTTCTTTGTCGTTGCGGGAGTTGGTGCCGGTATGCCTGATGCTGCCTTTGCCTGGACGGCACTCCATTCTGCCTGTGCAGCCGTTGCATCGAAAGGCGCTGGTGTTCCAAGACCTGTACTGGTTGCTGTTACCTGCTGGCCACCAGTGATCATGACCTTCTTTCCATCTGCCTTCCCGGTCACTTCAACGGTTCCTTCGATCATCTGAACGGTGGACTGCTTACCATCCGATGAGCAGATGAAGGTGGTGCCCTTGGCACCGGCAATAGCCTGGTTCATCTCGATCTCCATTGTGCCACCCTTGAGCATATTCTTAAAGTTAGTCCAGATGTTACCGGCAACCAGTTTTACCTTGCTATCTCTGTCAGGGGGTGAAGCCAGCACAATCTCGGACTCCTGCTTCACCACAAACGTACTCATATCGGCAAACCCGAGGATGGCGGACGAATCTTCCCCGGTTTTAATGTGGTCGTCGACATACAACATACGCTCGCGTTTTGCAAATCCCCACGCGTTTGGATCTTTGATATTACCCCCGGTGCATTCACTAAAGACCTCCACCTGACCGGAAATACCGGTAAACCGGACGCCCGAATCCTTGCAGCCCTCTGGTGTGGTCACCTTTGCTACAGGTGCAGCAACCGCTTTTTGGAATGTTTTGGGTTCAGTTATAAGGCTCCATTTGGGTTCAGGATAATCCACAAAATCCATCCCATAGAAGAACTGGTTGCTGGAGCCAAGACCCCCATCACGCTGCCAGAGAGCGTCTTTTCCCGCAGAATCAGTCACGGTCAGCCATACACCATACCGGGGTGTACCGCTGGTATACAGCTGCTCTGCAGGAATAGTCACTGTAGAATACTGCTTGCCTTCGTACAGGGTCTTGATACCCGGAGGGTTCATCCACTTGTAGGTGTATGGCGGGGATCCTCCGGAAACAGTCGCCATGAAGACATAGGATCCTGTAGCACCATAGCCCCCCTCCAGGTTATTCGGCCCTGAAATACCGCTGACTACCGGGTGATCCGACAGGGCTGCACCCGTAATACCCGTGCAGAGCAGAAGGGTAAGGATAGTGACTGCACAGAGGTAGCGTATAGGGGTCATAGCACATTGCATACGTTCTTCTTATGTTCAGAAGATTAAAAAACTGGCGAAACGGGCTCGGATGAGGGGGGGGAGAATCAGGGGATCGCGCTAAAATCGGAACCACTTCATCATCACAAATGCGTCCTCACCATTGGCATAGTACTGGTCGATCCCAAACACATGCCGGTAGCCGAGCCGTTTGTAGAACTGTTGCGCTGCCGTGTTGGATATCCGCACTTCGAGCTGGACTGCAGTCGCAAGTTCAATGGCAAACTGGTGCTCAACCCTGCGCACAAGCAGTTTCCCGATCCCCCGGTGCCGGTATATCGGACTCACCCCGATATTGCAGATATGGCCGTAGATATTCTCGCCGTTATCTTCAATCGCTCCCACCACAAAGCCTGCCACCTGCCCATCGCAGATAGCGACAAAATAGGTTGTCGGATAATAGGTGAGTGCCTCTAAGAAGACGGAAATTTCCCACGGATCGATAAAAGAGTCTTTCTCTATTGCAACTATCGCCGCAAGATCAAAAGGCATAGCCCGCCTTATCTGCGGCAATGGGAAAGTCACAAGATCATGGGGTCGGATCATATCGGGGTCCCTTTGCGATGGGGTTTATGCAGTACTGCTGGGTTCCCGCAAGTCATAGTATTTGCCCTTAAGCGGACGAAAAGGTGTGTGCGGAAATATAAGGGATCACACCCAACTTTGAGAGCAACTGTGTCTCCCTGTCAGAGTGCTGGTGTTGGTATGGTAAGGATCTATCGTTTTTCCGGGGTGCGCCCCACACGCGAATGTGCGCAGGCGATCGCTGCTGTCCCGTATGATGTCGTGACGGCAGAAGAAGCCCGCAGGATCATTGAGAAAAAACCCGATAGTTTCCTGCGCGTGAGCAGACCGGATGCTGAAATGCCCGGTATCGATCCTCACGATGACAAAGTATACGAGCGGGCGCATGAGAACTTTGCCGCACTTGAGACAACAGGTAAGATACAAAAGGATGCAGAGCCCGGCATGTATGCCTACCGGGTGAAGCAGGGCGGTGAAACGTTCCTTGGTCTCTGTTGTTGTCTTGATGTGGAGGATTACCGGCAGAACCGAATCCGCAGGCACGAGCAGACCAGGTACGATAAGGAAGAAGACCGGACCCGGCACATCGAAGCGGTAAAAGCGCACAATGGGCCGGTCGTGCTCCTGTACCGGAACAGCGGGGATATCTACACGCTCATCAATGCACAGGTTTCCAGGGGCGCAATTCCCGATGCAGAAGTGCGCACCGATGAGGGGGGTATTCACCAGATCTTCCGGATCACCGACCCACAAATCCTCGCCCGCATCGAGCAGCACTTTGCAAACCTTCCCTCGCTCTATATTGCTGATGGCCATCACCGGGCAAAGGCGGCAGTGAATGTTGCAGACCGGAGGATTGAGGCAAATATTCCCTCCACTCCTGAAGCGTTCCGGTTCCTGGGGGTCATGTTTGCCCATGATAAAGTGAAGATCCACGGGTACAGCCGGCTGCTTGCGGATCTTGGGACCTATACGCACGACACCTTCTTAGAAGACTTAAAAAAATACTTTGATGTTGTACCGTACGGCAGGGTTGACGGGCGCGGGTATAATATAAGGCCGAAATGCAAGAAGCCGGAACGCTACCATATCATGCATATGTATCTCGGAGGCCAGTGGTACGAGTGCACCCGCCTGCTGGAGAAGAATGCAGCACTGTTAGAGACCCTCGATGTAGCAGTGCTCCAGCAGTGGGTATTAGAAGGTATGCTTGGGATTACCGATCCCCGTGGCGATGCCCGACTCCAGTATCTTGGGGGGGCTCGGCCGGTTGCAGATCTTGAGAGACTGGTTGACAATGGGCAATACAGGCTCGCGTTTGCCATGCAGCCGGTCCTGGTTGAGACGGTTCTTTCCATTGCAGATGCCGGCGGAATAATGCCCCCCAAGTCCACGTGGTTTGAGCCCAAGCTCTTAAGCGGGCTTGTGGTACACACGTTTGAGTGAATTTTTGCCACACACTGCACCCCTCATTTTTATTGTTTTTACCGCAAACAGTGTACCGTATGATTACCATCGCACTCCCGAAAGGCAGCCTCGAGGCACAGACACTCCAGCTCTTTAAGGAGGCAGACCTTGAAGTCAGGCGCACGGATCGCGACTACAACCCCCGCATTGCCGATGAGCGGATCGGTAAGATCAAAATCCTGCGGCCACAGGAGATCCCGACCTATGTGGAAAAGGGGTATTTTGATATCGGTATCTCCGGTCTCGACTGGGTGAACGAGACGAACTCCGATGTCATTGAAGTAGCAAACCTCTCGTACAGCAAGACAGGAGAAGGAAACGTGAAGATCGTGATCGCCGTCCACCGCGATGAGCCGATCGAGAATGTCTCCCAGATCCGGCCAAACAGCCGGGTGACTACCGAATACCCCGAACTCACCCGAAAGTTTTTTGAAGATCTGAAGATCCCCGTCCAGCTCTTCCATTCGTACGGGGCATCCGAAGCGAAAGTGCCCGATCTCATGGATGTTGTTGTTGACCTGACCGAGACCGGCACCACGCTGCGCAAGAACGGCCTGAAGATCATCGGGCAGATCATGGAGTCGCACACCGTGATCTGTGCAAATAAGGCGAGCTGGGCAGACCCGGTGAAGCGCCGGGAGATCGAAGAGATCCGCACGCTGCTCTTTGGAGTGATTGAAGCACGAAACAAGGTGCTCTTAACCATGAACGTCCCTTCCGCATCCATGGAGCGGATTGTAGCCGCCCTGCCGGCGATGAAGAAGCCGACCGTGAGCCAGCTGCACGGGATTGACTTCTATAGTATCCAGACGGTTGTTCCAAAGAACATGGTCAACCAGCTGATCCCGCGACTCAAGGCCTGCGGGGCTGAGGATATTTTAGAGATCCCCATAACAAAGATTGTGCCGTGAAATGGCATGAAAAAATTATTCGAGTTTGATAAATATTGTACCGCCGGGTAATGCTTTGCATTTTGTGATCGGGTTCGTCATCGCTGCATTCGCATCCTCTGCTCCTGCCACGACCTGTATGTCAAAGCATTTTCCCGGGGGCCATAACGCTGTGTCCGATGTGGACAGGGTATACTGATTCGTTTCTTCAAATACCTTTGTGGATATGAAGATCAATCCACCGGGAACGGTCTTCCATTGCGTATCTCCCGTCACCCGGTACAGGATCGCTTCCTGAACGGTTTTGTCGCCATCATAGGTGGTGTCCCATTTTATGGTCCAGACATTTGGATCTGGGCTTACACCATCAACAAATGAGAGATGATCTACAAGGAGCGTTTTGCTGCCAAAACCGGTATTTACGATACTGGCCCGGACCCTGCATTGCATTGCAGGAATAAATCCCGTCTGGGTTGTACCTGTAGACGCATCCGTAAACGCTATGGCTGAACTGTTAGGGCCAAACAGATCGATATTTCCTGCCCGGGTCAGGTTCAGCTGGAACGTTGCGCGCCAGGTTTCGTTGAGCTTGATCGTGCCGACATCAAAAGCCATGGTACGGGCATTCCATGCATCTGTATCGTCACGGTTTTCACTGAAAAGCTGGTGAATGACACCATATTTGGTGATGTTGAATTTGTTGATGTACGTTGAGTAATACTCATAATCCATATAATCCGTGATGTAACCATCATTGATCTTTATGGTCCCAAAATCCAGGTTTACCTGAGTCTCGCCACCTGCCGTTTCCTGCAGGTCACCGGCAATATTTGTGTAAATCTGTTCGAGCTCCCCGGGATCATTTGCATTTGAATACTTGCCTCCGGTTGTAGTTGCATATCGTTCTAAGATTGTCTGATAAGCACTCGACACGCCGAGACCTACCGGGTAAATTTTAATATTCTTGTTTTTTGCATAGGTGATTACACTGTCAGTTTCTGCGAGACCGGCAGCAGAAAATCTTGGTGTATCACTGGTGAGTGCTTCGGGATCATTGCCTGTATTGTATTCGCCATCCGTAAGCAGGATTATCGCCCGGACTCTTCCGGTTGTTGGGGCGGGCAGCATGTTGACCGCCCGATAGATCCCTTCGCGCGTTGGAGTGCTGCCCGCAGGTACAATTGTCTTCATCGCCGCATCCACATCCGCTTGGGTATGAGTACCAAAGGAGAGATCTTCCCGGTATTTCGCACCCGCCCCATAATCCCGCGGAACTCCATCATTGTAATTTGATACAATATACTGGTGATGGGGGGATGTATTGGAATAAACACCTCCAATACGCACAAATGGATACCATGTAGGTAACTTACAACCTACACAATCAAGGCTGTCCCATTTCGAATCATCCGTTTTCGCCAGATACGCAGAACTATAAACATTGGTCCAGTCCCAGGTACCAACACTTCCTGTCGGAGCTAACTGTGCCCACCGGGTATCTCCAAATGAGATTTCGCCTATATTATCACCAGAAGCCAGTTTTGAGAAAAAGAGCGAACAGGCAGCTTTTGCGCTGACCATTCTATCCGGATCCCCTTCAAGCATGCTCCCGGAACGGTCATTTAAGAGTACTACATCAATGGGTTTTGGCCAAAGCGCAGTGCCGTCCCCCTTGAGTTGTATGGTGATACTAATTTTGTCCCCCACCTGGGAGTTTCCACAGTCCGCAATAGATGATGGGCTGATGTACGGATAGTTTTTCCAGACCAGCGTAACATCCTTAGTGATCGGGACACCGGACTGGTTCGTCCACGATGCGGTAGCAACAACCTGCCCGGTGGCTGTAGCATTATATCCCGCAGCACCATAGACGGCGAATGCTCCCGGGCTGAATTCAACGGTTGCATATCCGCTGACACCATCTACAGGCACGGGTAATAATGTAGAAAGGCTGGGTGCAGCAGTCACAACATATGGCCCCCCGGGATAGGTGGGGGCTCCTAGCGAAAAGGTGACAAGTTCCCCGCTCACCGGGTTGCCCTTGATATCGATCACCCGTGCCTGGAGAACGGCCCGGGTCGAGGAAGCCACATCAAGACTCGTCATGGACTGCGGATTTCCGGTAAATGTCAGGTCTACGGGGTCGGTATTATAATATTCAACATCCTGAGTGCAATACCCGACAGTGCCGGCATTTATCCCGGTACACACAGCACTCGTATTCCCAAGAGGGGTCGCCTTGAGCGTGTAAACACCGGTCGTATCTTTCGGGCCGAAGGAAATTCTTAATCGACCCCAGGTATTGGTAGGTGCAGTCACGCTCATTCCATCTGTTGACTCGCAGTATACAGATGCCCCGGTAATCGGGTTGTTGTACTTATCGGTCACCGTGTAATAAATTTCCACAGCGCTTTCTGGCAGCCCGTCTGCCGGAAGGGTTGAACCGGGACTGGCAGGAGTCTGCGCAATATAATAGGGTTCACTCTCTGCTACACCCTGAATATATGTGCCCGGGGGAACTACGATATTTCCGATTGGATCCATCTGTATGTAATTACTTCTGACCGAACTCGATATCCTGAGACCGGCAGATACGTTGCCTTCTGCATCCGTTGAATAGGTTTTCTGGGTAACGTAATTCTCACCATCCTGTAATCCTGCGCCACCATCATCGGCCATGGTAAGACGGATCGTTTCTGCCGTATTTTTGTTATCTATGCGATTGCCCCAGCGATCGACAAGGGTGACACTTACACTGGTTATTGAACCAACCGGTAATTCGGAGGGGTTTTCAAAAGTTGCACCTTGAGGAGTATCGTGATCGATCCGCTGGATGGTGGAAACCCGAACCGGGGTTGTAGTACCATCATTAAAAGAGATGTTTGCATTTATTGTAGCAGTGCCGCTTGTTTTACTGGTAGTAAATACTGCTGTTGCTTTTCCATCAGCACCGGTTATCACAGTTGCTGGGGCTACAGGGGAGAGCGTTCCCAAATCCTGCGAAGCCGGATCAAGAGAGAAGATGACATTTGCACCAGTGACAGGAGTTGCGGGCGAACCAGTCGCCAGTGCATAAACAGTGATTGTGGATTGGTCATTCCCATCATTTGCTATGAGCCAGCCCGGATTACTGCTGCTGATTGTTGACTGGGAGAGATCAATTGCCGCTGCTGAACTTACCAGCAGAACAAGACCAAAAATTACCAGAATCCTTTGTTCCAGTATCATACCAATCACATTGAAAGGAAATATGACACATAATACTATATATAATTTTCTTTTTTTAAAATCGCTTTAAAATTGCTTTTATTGGAAAAATAACAATAATTTATTCAAAAAATGCGGATTATACCCATTTCATGAGGATTTTTTAGTCCAAGAATAATCATCCGGTTTTAAAATGGCTTATGATTCCATAACAGGACTTTTTGTCGCCGTTACTTTTCACCCTGCAGATTCCCGTACAATACATGCTGTGAACTTCAGAATCAGTCCGGTTAATTGTCCGGTGATTGGGCATCCGTGATTTTCTTAAAAAATCCCCTGTGTTTTTATTCGCCCAATCCCATTCTTTATTCAAGTCGTGTTTAAAAAAAACATACCCTGATAAACCAATCTTTATATTCAGCATCATTACTATAAACCATGAGGCAAATCCATGAAAAATCGGGTATATGTTTTTTTTTTCATACTGTTGGTTGCAGCCATCATTGTCATGATTGTGGGAAATCCACTCTCATTTTTTAATCAGTCTCCAAAAGCCACACATTCAAAAATTGATACCGGGTTTGTTGTTCTGAACCAGTCCGATGAGTTTGTTCGGATCAATTTTGAGAACATCGCATCAGACGCCCAGTACGTTGGCATAAACCGGGAAGAACGTCCATCTGAAAATACGACAAAAACAACGCACATCCAGCTGATCCGCGGATACAATCTGGATGCAACAGGAAATGCAAGCAGTTGGATCTTTGTTGTCCGGCAACCAAACCTGGTGTCACTGGTAACCTACGATCGCTCTGGTGAAACAGTAAATAACTGGCTGGGCTGGTACCCGGAAAAAGAGATCGTCATCAGTCAGATAATTACGCCACGCAAACTCTTTGAAAAGAACCGTGATTTAATTTTCAAAACACCACAGGTGATAACTACCGGGTCAAGAGAGATTGCCCTTGCAAATGGTAGCTATTATCTCACAATAACCGGCCCGGGAAAAACAAGGTACCTCATATTCGATGCAAAGACTGGGGCGTTGATATCATCAAATGACTGAAGATTCCGGGTTAATGTCGATTGACTTTTTAGTAGGTTTCACTATCTTCATGATTACCTTTATCTGGGTGGCAACCCTGATACCGGGCCTGTTTATCGGCCTTCAGTCACATACGATCGATTACGATGCCGTTGCCTACCGGACCGGAGTGATTCTTGCAGAGGACCCTGGGGCGGTCGGGCCACTGGTAACCGGTGACCAGCCCTGGGAGATTCAAAATGACAAGCGCGATGTTGCACGATTTGGTCTTGCGGTCTCTAAAGATACCCCCCATATTCTCGATGAAAACAAAGTGAACCGGTTTTTCTGCCTCACGGCATTTTCCTATCCGGAAGATTATCAGAAACGGGTGATCTTCGGCGACATTCCCTATCGGTTCAACATCTCCCTTATGGCTGGTAACGAGGATATGCTAAGATCTGTAGGGGATATTGTTCCGGACAATTACCCGTACGGGTATATCCGCAGGTATGTAAAGATCAAGGGTTCCAGCAACACTACGATCGGTAATACGACGATTGCAAAGTATGGTTACAAAAATGCCGAGAACGTGACGTTAAACGAGTTCCGGATTGTGATCAACTCATCGCACCTCCTAACAGGTAATGTAGGGGAAATTGTCAATCCAAACGGCGATGCTGCGTACCGGATCAACCCGAACGGGGATCGAATCATTATCAATATTACTGATCTGGATGAGACGCGAAATACGGTTGCACATCCCCCATCCGAACCTTACACCGTCAACTTAAAAGAAGTAAAATTCTACCAGACACACACCGGGGATGTAAACCTCTATGCCTTTTCTCCCGTTGCGGCATTTGAGAATTATGTGTATGTCAACTGGAATACGACTGCAGTAAAACCACCCGTTGACCTTGGTACTGACAGAAATCTCTCGATGATTTTTGAGCCGGGGTTTTTCTCCAGTACGGATAAGTACGGTGCGATCTACATCAACCTGACCTTTGAACTGGAGCCACCCCAACAGTTCCTCAATAATACACGTACCCGTCCATTTGATTACAATTACCATCCTTCAAATGTCACACAACCCGCATTGACTGACGCAGTCATGGAGGTGTCTGTGTGGTAAACACAGATGGGCAACTGTATACTATCGAGGGCATAGCCGCTGGCCTGATCATGCTCATGACAGCATACATTGTGATCAACAGTACCTCGGTGTATACCTTGGGAGATACCCATATCAGCGATATGCAACTCGAAGTGCTGGGGAGTGATGCCCTCGACCTGATGAATACAGCCCCCAACAGTACGCCCGGCAAGAGCCCGCTCCAGACAATCGTAGAAACCGATGATGCCGATACATTCCGGTCAATGTTCCTTACCATAGTAAACAACAGGGCCGGATATGATCGGGATCATGTTCAGTTTGTGGCAAATGTGACATACGTGGATTCGGGCGGTTCTGTCAGCAGTACAGTTCTGAGTGATTCCCTACGCCCACTCGTCAGCGGGGAACATGCAGTTCGGGTTTCTGACTGGGTAATTGTTGAAAAACAATTTCCTGACTGTTCATCCCAGTCCTGTTCGGGTAAACATGCCGTACTTGTGGAGGTGCTCTTATGGCGGGATTAAAAGATGATGCCCAGTGGATTGTGCTTATGGGATTTATCGTGAGTTTCAGTCTGTTCTTTATTGCGATCGTTCTCAACCAGTCAACAGTAATAGGACAAACAACCGCAGAAGCGGTATTGGAATTCCCAAAAAACGATATCCGTGGAGTAAGAGATGTGGTCATACAATCCGCCTTTCTGGATGACGGGGGGATATTTTTTAATAAAACAAATGTGCAAAAAGACATTCTAACCCTGTCATTGAGCCGTCAGAATTCCGTAGTGAACATCTCATCCACACCACCCACCGTGGGAAATCCCTACACCACAATCGATATTCATTACAACAAC
Organism: uncultured Methanoregula sp.; assembly: GCA_964590895.1. Classification (GTDB taxonomy): domain Archaea; phylum Halobacteriota; class Methanomicrobia; order Methanomicrobiales; family Methanospirillaceae; genus Methanoregula. The sequence goes on from CAZPYV010000009.1 coordinate 103,344, forward strand.
GGGGTGACCATATACAATGAGATATGGAGATCAAAATAGAGGAACCCCATTCAAAGAAGCCGGCGTGGCAACATTGATAGAGTACATCATGATATCCGGCGTCCTCATGGCCCTCTTTATTGTCATGCTCCTCTTAGTGAATGCAAATTTCATGGAGGGGCCGGCAAACACCCTCACGTATTCTGCATTCACTGATATCAGTAATGGCATCTCTACCCGGATCGTTGACACCTATGCCATTGCACCCGACACCGGAAATATCACCTCGCGGTTCGATATCCCGGATGACATCGCGGGACGGGAGTATTTTGTTGAGATCGGAAATACTGCCTCTGATGATACAACAGCCCAGACCGTAACGGTATCGAGAGGTTCGATTGTCACCAATGTGGCAATTGCCGGTATCGGTTCGACGCGAAGGGCCGGGGGGAATACTACGGGTACGGGTATGAACAGGATAAGTTATGATTCTGGAGGGTTTTAATGACGGGCAAAAATAACCGGGTATCGTGCACTGCCGGGGTATCTGAATCAATCGGGTTCTTACTCATCTTCACCATCGTGATCGCGGGCATCGGACTTGTTACGCTGTACGGTTACCCGATGCTCCTCAAACAGCAGACAAGCGCTGATGAACAGATCATGGAAAAGAATATGATCGTATTGCAAAACGATGTAAAAAGTCTCGCATACAAGACCGTGCCGTACAAAGAGACATCCTTAAAGATCGGGGGTGGGGCACTATCTGTATACAATTCGAGTTACACTCCCGCTTCATCAACGATAAAAATCTATGATATAAATAATATCGTGTACGAGAACTCATTCCAATCCGGGGATTTGCAATATTCCTCGGACAGTGCCGGTACAGACATCACCCTCCAGAACGGAGCAGTGGTTAAGCGGCAGCACTCGGAACCGGGATCGGTGATGCTCGCTGAGCCCCGGTGGTTCTATGACAGCGACACAAAGACCATGGTCATTAATTTTGTAAACCTCACCAGCACCGGAATGATTGCAAAGACGGGTGTCGCCACTGTACAGATGGCATTAGGGGAGACCTGGTTCCAGAAGACAGATACGCCCCCTCTTGCCGCTCCGGTATACCTTGAATATACACCCAATCCACTACAGGATTACTCGATTGCCTGGGACAACTACTTCCAAAAAACGTTGGGAATGACACTGTTAAGTGGAACACCGGGAGATGGGGCGATGCTGAAATATCAACTGCCCGAAACTACCACACTGGTAATCAAACAATACGAAGTGAACATCAAATCGCTCTGACCTTTTTTACTGGGAGCGGTAAACCCGGAAAGCCAGAAGACCTCAAAATAAGAGCGGTTTCATCCCTATCCTTTAAAATAAGGTAGTGCCAGCAGGAGCAGCAACCCCGCACCGAAGCATACGATCAGCAATCCGGATATCCGGTTAATCAGCCTCAGGTGGTCAGCACTGATAAGGGAACGGACGGAACCAATCGCACCACAGATAATGATCCACCAGAGAGTAGATCCCAAAAAGACGCCCACAACAAACTCCGACGCCGTGAGAACGGAGTTTTCAAAAAACACCACACCAAAACCGGGCAGTATGGCAATAAAGAAGATGAGTGTTAACGGGTTTGCAATCGTGATTGCCACCATCGACAGGTAATCCTTGAGGTACGTCTCGTGTTCGGTTTTTACACTGATCGGTGCGGGTATTGAAAAAAAGATTCGTACCCCAATAAAGATGAGAACCAAACCCGCTGCGAGCCGAAGGGAGAACTGGTTCGCGATGATAAGCCCGGATATGGCAGTAAGCCCTAAAAAGGTGACTGCGGCATAAAACGAATCTGCGGTTGCCACCCCGATACCCGATACGATCCCGTGGAGCCTGCCATCGGTGACTGCCCGCTGGATACACAGGAGGGCAATCGGACCAACCGGTACAGCAAGCGTAAGACCGATGATCATTCCCTGCATGAATAGACTTATTTCCATGTATGCTCCTGTCGGGACATTCTCGCCCCCGGTTGACCGGGATCGAATCGTTTAGATCTGCCACAGTGATGACCCGTGATGGGGGCGGTAGTGAGCGGCAAGATCGCTTGGGAAGGATTCCTACCATACATTCCATTTTACCGATGTTGAGGGTTTCGGTACACGTTCATCAGCTCAAAAACCGGTGGCCTGCTGCGATACGCTCATGGATCTTTGTTATATCATTATGTTGACAGCACCAGTATGAAATTTCATCCATGATACCCTGTTGACGGTCTTCATTAATGATGTAATGGTGCAGTCGGGGTGAAACTGTTGCTGGATTAGATCTGCAAACAGAATCAATGTATGTGGCTCGCTGACGAGTGGATTTTGAATAAGTATACTTATCTTGCGGGTTTTACCATATCTTTTACATAAAAATTAAACCGGTTCTTGCGTGGGATTACCCGGTCCATCTTCAGTACAGGTGTGATGTCTATTAACAAGAAAACGCTCAGGTTCATCGCTCTCATCCTGGTTATTCTTTCTGCCGGAGCTTGGATTGGGTACACGATTATCCACGTAAATACCACGGTCCGTATTGGCGTCCTCCTTCCTATTACCGGAGATGTAGAATTCAAAGAACCGCTCGAATGGGCAAAGGATACTATCAACCGGCAGGGTGGGATCGCGGGGAGGCCGGTTGAACTCGTATACAAGGACACAGGGGCCGGTAATACCACCCGGCTTGCACAGGAACTCTTAAGCGATGAGTCCGTTCGTATCGTGATCGGCCCCGACAGCAGTGCTTTTGTGTACACGCTCGCTCCTGCATTCATTGCAAAAAAGAAAGTCCTCATCAGCCCGGCCGCGACTTCAGGGGATATCCTGAGGGCATACGGAAAGAACGGGTATATCTGGCGGACTGTGCAGGGGGATGTAGCCCAGGTAAAGATCATCCTCACGATCCTGAAAGGGAGGGGTGCGACAAAAATAGCCCTGCTCGCGGAGAACAGCACCTACGGACAGACCTTCTATGACTGGACCGGGTTCTTTGCAACCGAATACGGCATCGATCTCCCCTTCATCCGCCAGTTCGATGCAGGGTCGTCCACGCTTGACTCCGACGTTGCAGATGCTCTCAGGACAAAACCGGATTATATTGTAGCAGTTGCCTGGCCCAAAGACGCTGCCAGGATCAAGAGGGCGATTGACGGGTCCGGAAGCAGGACAAAACTGTTCCTCACCGATGCCGCGGCTCAACCGGCCCTGATTAGTTCGCTTGGAGCTGCTGCCGAGGGGATCGAGGGCACCAGCCCTACAGCCGATCCGACAACCGGGTTTACTGAAGCGTACGAAAGGAAATTCGGGCACCGCCCGACAGATTTCGCAGCGCCGGCCTATGATGCCCTTCTGATTGCTGCGTTTACCGAAGCCCGGCAAGAGAGAGCCCCCTTCGAGTCGCTTCCGGACTCCGTCCGTCAGGTGGTCTATGGCGAGGGAACAGTCACCGGCTGGGATGCAGAGGAAATCCACACGGCACTGGGGGAGATCCGTAATGGTACCATGCCCTGGATTACCGGTGCAAGCGGTGGCCTTGAGTATGACGAAGTGCTGGGCGTAGACCCGATCGCCTCGTATTACGCCGACTGGCAGGTGAGCAACGGCACGTTCCGGACTATCCGCGTTCTCGATTCAGAGAACAGCACCGTCCCGGATAAAACCAGCCGCGAATCTATCGGAGCATCTCATGCCTCGGCCGGACTTATGTCTTCTTCGACACCCTTTGCCGGAACCTATAGCTCTCCTAATAAGAGAACAAATTTTAAAGCAGTGATCGTGGGTCCCTCCCGTGGATGGACTAATTACCGTCACCAGGCTGATGCCCTGAGCGTCTATTCCCTGCTCCGCCGGAACGGGGTCAGTGACGACAACATCATCCTCATGACTTACGA
>CAZPYV010000010.1:0-101634 GCA_964590895.1 uncultured Methanoregula sp.
GAAATATGCGCTCTAATTTTTTTTCAGAAGGATGTGCGTAAGTCCTATTTTATTTTGGGAAGTTGAATTTCATTACCTTACGGGACTTTTCGTGAGCCGGATGAGTTTCACCGGTTCTCTTATTGGGTCACGTATCGACCCCGTGAAAATATGAAAAAATGAGCACTTGCCGTGGAGAAAAATTCGCTCACTTCTTAACGATTTTTTGTTTTTGGCGAGTTACCATGTGTTTTAGGAAATTCCGGTCAATTAATAATATTCATATACCCCTTTTCTTCCAGTGGAGCGGGCGGCATATAAAGCGCCGATTGGCATAGGACGGGTTTATAAACGATTGTGATGTACAGATTTTTTCCATTATCCCGATCCTTTCGCGCGGATAGGAAACAGTGCTGTATCCATTCTATAAGTTGATCGTTCAGCGTTGATATATCGGCCCCGAATAGAAATCTAACTGATAAACGAGCAGGTCTCCAGATGAAATGAAGCTCCAAAACCTATGGGGCATGGAAAAGGAAACCAACCAAACGCTATGATCCGTGGAAGCAGCGTCTGGTAAAAAACCCACTGGATCATCGTGTTGTACGAATTGTTAATCTGCTGACACTTGATGTTTGACCCGCCAGTTGATGAGTTCCCCGCGTAAGTCGCCATTCTCCATGTCACCCGCTTGACATTCAGTTACCGGTTCCTGGCGTTGCAAAGAAAAGGAATTGTATTTTTTTAGTCCATCTATTCTGGTTATAAACCCCTCGATCAAGTCATACGCAAGGTAAACCGGATAGCCGCGCCCGATTTACATTCACCCGCAATCCTGTCATCTGCCCAGACCGTACCCCCATAACTTTCCACCAGCATTTTGACAATATGGAGGCCAAGCCCGTAACTGCCTCGCGTCTTTTTGTCCTGTGCGAACCGGTCAAAGACCAGTGGTTTTTGGGCATCGGGGATTCCCGGCCCGTTATCACTGACTGAAATTTCCAGCAGGCCCTGAGTTATATCCCGGGCGCTGACTATTATCTCGGTATTCTTTCCACCGAATTTTATACTGTTGGAGAAGAGGTTGTCAAAGACCACGCCTAACATTTCATTAGCAAGTACTTTCCTGTTGCAGTGTTCCATAATAATATTTACGCCCGTGCGGGATTCCCTTTCCTTTTTTATGATTGATGCAAGATCTACACTCTTGACCTCAGCAGGATTCTTGTAGATGCGGCTGATGGTTTCGATGTTCCGGATCACATCGTCGCTCCTCTTGGCAAGCCCAATTATTTTATCAGCCAACTGTTGTTCTTTTTTTCCTGCGGAAGTCCGGACCAGTTCCGCGTATCCCCGTAGTCCCATAATTGCATTGAGGATTTCATAGGTGATGGCATCAAGATAGATATCGAGATAGAGGTTTGCCTTCCGGTTCAACTCTTCGAGATCCCGGTTGCGTTTGTCAAGTTCCTGCCGTGCATCTGTCAGATCGTCCCGTTGCTGTTCGATCTCTTCGATCAAGTCATGCATCTCATTCCGCTGGCGCTGGATCTGATCGAGCATCCGGTTAAGGGAGCGGGTGAGTGAAACTACTTCATCGTCTCCGGTTTCCGGCATGCGCCGGGAAAGATCCCCGGAGTCGCCTATGGATTTCATCCCAGAATCGAGATTACTTAGCGGTTCAAGCACAAAGCGCTGGAGGAGAAGCTGAACTGCCAGAAGGAAAATGATACTGAGGAGAATGATGATACCTGCAACGATCGCAATGGAGTTTTTGACCTGCTGGTACACGGGGCGGGTGGTCGTAATGGTAAGTAACAGGAAGGTTGGCTTATTTTCGATCCCGGTAATGATGGCATAACCGTCCAGCTGGTCGTCACCGGAAGGGTGGACAATGATTGCTCCACCTTTTGCGGCTCCAGTTTCCTGCCCTGACAGGATCTCGTTGCCCGGTTTTGGTGTGTAAGGAATGAGTACTCCGTCAAGCTGCAGCCTTTGGTTGATGTTGTTTATTCTTGTTGTATCAAGGAGCCGGGCCATGACAAGTGTGCCTTTTCCAAGGTCCGATTGGTTCCCGTATACTATGGGGTAGCCGGCAAGGATGACCGGATCGTTGTTGATGGAGGAGATCCCCCTCCTCCCGGAAATACTTCCCGACACTCCTTCAATAATAATACTATCACGAACGATGGTATCGATTTCTGGAGGAACCGACGGAACCGTATTCCCGTCATTTGTAATGGTCTCAGAAAAAATACGGTACCCGCTGGTATTATAGATCATTATATAATCGATGCCGAGGTTTTTCATGGAGACTGGCTGGAAGAATTGCGAGGGATCCTGCACACTGCCGGTTTCAATAAAAACTGTTGCGGTTTCATCGCGGAGTGCCCAGTCGCGGCAGCTTGCTGCCACATCTTCTACCTCATTGTTGATCTGGGAAACAAAACGCTGGACATGGGATGTGGTCTCCTGCCTCTCTATGATCCCAAATGACTGAAGTATCACTGACTGGGTGATTAAACTAAGAACGATAAGAAAAATTACCAGAGTGGCAACAAGGATAAGTCGTGAACGGGTCCGTATTTTCATTGAGAAAACTCTTGTATAGTATTTATCTGAAATTGCATATCATATCTTTCGCCATAATATCAATATAACTATAGTGTAAGATGGGGTTCATAAAGAATAACAAACGGAGCCGGTTTTTTGGTAAAATTGTTTTTACCATTCCTTGTTGATCCACTCAAAAAAACGCCAATCAAATTTTGATCCCCCTTAAAGACGAGTCCACCCAATACTGAGATCAAATTAGTTTTGACGTGAGGTGAAGAAATTATTCGGTGTCTTGTTCATTACGATCGTTGGATCTTGTATTGGCCCAAGTTATGATCGATGTGACCGCTCAGCAAGTTGTAGGGATTATTACTCTGGGTGAAATGATCACGTCTCCCCACTTATCCTTTCTCGGAGACCTCTGGAATCAGGGTATATCTTACCCGATATAGGAGTTCTACATCTATGGGATCTGACGATCCGTAGAGATACGCCCCCCTCACTTCTTCGCCATCTGTTCAGATTGCCCACGGGCAAAACCCATAAACCACCCTTTCCACCAGGCTACAATAATTCCGGTGAGCAGGATAAGAGCATCAGTGTAAGTCATAACTCCTTTTACTGTTGCACATCGGAAAAACGGTACGCTCCTTTCGGCACCAGCATCTCGAACTGTGCCCCTTTCCCCGGCTCACCGGTTTCGCTGATGTCTATACCGGTGATGGAGAGGATCTCTCTTGAAAGGGCTAAACCCATACCGGTGTTCTTGCCAAACCCACGCTCAAAGATCCGCTCCTTCTCTTCAGCAACAATCCCATCGCCATCGTCTTCACACACGAGGATCTGATCGCCATTGCGTTCCTTAAACGAAAAGCGGATGGTTGAGATCTCCCCGCCATATCGCACCGCATTGTCCATGAGGTTGTAAAAGACCTTGACAACCAGCGGGTCAGCGAATATTTCTGTGCTGGCAGGGAGATCGTTTTTCACCACGATCTTTCCGAGAGGGGCTTGCTTTGCTGCATTGTCTACAAGTGTGCGGCAGTTCTGCCAGATGGGGGCATTGACCCCGATCTTCTCGTATTCCCCGGTGAACTGGATCATGGCAGAGATCCGCTGTGCAGAGGTTGAAACCGTCTTGAAATATGCATCTAGCGCAGGATCATGCTCCTTACTTTCCAGCATATCCAGATATCCCAAAATCACCGTGAGCTGGTTATTGATGTCGTGCCGTGTTATGCTGGAAAGAAGAGAGAGTTTCTTGTTTGCCGCAGCGAGTGATGCAGAAAATTTCCTGAGTTCCTGCTCATGATACTCCTGTTCTTTTTCGAGTTCTTTTTGTTCTGTGATATCTGATGAGATAACCGTAACTGCGATCACCTCATTCACCTCCGGATCAATGACCGGGCTGAGTTTCCGTAAGTAGTGCCGGCTTTTATGCTCGTACTCGTCCTGCACCGGGCTTTTTGACGCAAGAATCCGGGCCACAAGTCCTGTAAAGATTGCGCTCTCCTCCTGCGAGTGGAAATCTGAAAAGCGTTTCCCTTCATACATCCATGGCGAAAGACCACGGCGGGAAAGATGCCGGGCATTGATCAGGAGATATCGGCAGTCAGGATCGACGGTGTAAATCGAGTCTTCGACCGATTCGACAAATGAACGGTACTGCATCTCAGACTGCCGTAGTTTCTCTTCAGCTTCCTTCTGGTGACGGAGTGCAATTATGGTCTTCTGATGCTCAAGGTAGGAGGACCGGAGCGGAAAATAGATGATGATTAACGAAATGACACTGGTAAAAACAATAGTGACAGCATGTGATTCCCATATGGTGATTGAGGGATTGAGCATCTGCTTTGCCAGCTCGTACATGAACATGATGACGAGCATTGAGAGAAAAACCAGAATAAGCGAAGGATACAGTTCTTTGATTTCATTCATTCCTGACATGGGATTTTTAAGTTCCTTTACTGGTTTTTCAGATAAAAATTGTTCGTGTTCTTCCGACCGGGAAGAAGCGGTCAAGTCTTCACAATAGAGCATCAAACCTCCCTTGTATTGACTGCCGAGAGGCGTGCAATCCGGAATTTCGCGCTGAGTGTGATATGAACACGGAAGGTGGCATTACCCACATTCACGTCCCGTAATATTGTGCCTGTATCAATCTCATCCATACGGGTAAGGATTTCTGTAAGATCATGGGGGAAAAATTCCTCAAGCGAACCACCGTTCCCGTACTGGACTATTGCATTGATGGCGGCATCGTTGTAATATGTAATTTTCCCATGCTGGTTCACTTCAATCACCGGGGTCAGTTCAAGATGGGGAATTGCGTTTGGGTTCTTTAAGTCCCGCACCGCTGCTACCTTACGGGAGATATCTGACATCACAATCATGTGGCCCAGATGCAGGTTGTCTGCATCGAGCGGCGCGATATGGATCTCGGCATCGATTGCAAAACCACTGTTATGCTTAAACCGCGTGATGATGGTTGACTTCTTAAAATCCTTGAGATCCTGCTGTATTCGGCTGTTAATCTCGACATAGGTCTGGGGGTTCTCATAGAGATTTTCGAGGCGCAGACCTTTGAGTTCATGGCGTTGGAAGCCCAGCATGGCGGCAAGCGAGTCATTCACCCACTGAAAAGTCTGGCTCCTCACATAGGCGATGCCTTGCGGTGAAGCGCAGAGGATGGCCCGAAGGATCGCGTGCTTTCGTTTCAGATCTGATTCAGCCCGTCGCTGCTCAACCGATCGCTTCACCTTGTGGGCGAGTTCTGCGTACTGGGATCCGGGTTCCCCGCCTTTCTGCAGGTAATAATCTGCGCCGGAGTTCAGTGCTTTGATTACGATCTCTTCGCGCCCCTTTCCCGTGAAGAGGATAAACGGCAGGGTCAGTGAGCGTCTGCGGACTTCTTGCAGGAAAGCAATCCCGTCCATCCCCGGCATCTGGTAATCTGAGACGATAGCATCGAATGGTGTCCGTTCCAGTTCCCGTAGTGCTGAATCTGCGCAATCCGCTGTAGTCACCGTAATACCGGGAGTGCGCTCAAGAAATATCTGCCCAATCTCCAGCAGTGAGGGCTCATCATCAACAAAAAGGAGCGAGATAGTCATGGGCTGTAAGTCCGGTAGGTTTGGAACAATAGCCGTAGGCACGCTCGTTATATCAGAAATTGTGGCGCAATTCCCAATACCGGATGTGCTGACCGCCTCTCCTCTAACATTGATGAGATCTTTGTGCAGGACTGTGGGTATCATGTTATTTTTCCTGGTTTTTTCCCCGCAACTGGGGTAGTTCATCTGACGGGTTGCATGATCATGGTGCGGGTTATTGGATTTTTTATCAGGTTAACGGGCAGGACAGGAGCTCTTCATGATCAAGCGTTGTCAGTGAACATGGTTTCTTGTCGAGTTTGGATCATATGATTTTCATACAAGGTCCCGGTTCTGGTATATTTTATTAAGATGCCGGTAAAGTCAGATATACATTTTCGACATAATCTATAGATTGATTAGTAATATATAGAGAAAAAAGGTAAAAAAATGCTATATTATCTATTTCCGGAAAGATCATTAGCACAATATTATTTTCCAGTCTTAGATTTGTAAGGCGCTCCTTCCTTTTCCATCAGCAGATTAATCACCGTCTCAGAGACATCCCCTGCATACTCGCCAGTCCTCCTTATACTCTCTGCTATATACCCGATGTGGATTGCCACAAGTGTTTCCTGCTTTAGCACCATGTTATTGATATCCTCACAGATCGTTTCGAGTGCATTGATCGATTCGATATTCCGGTTTGCATCTTTTATATCGGCATTAAAAAATGAAATTATACTCCTGTCATAGTTTTCAAGCGACAGAGAACTTGCCTTTTTTACAGCTGCAAGAATCTTTTTGTCGAGTTCCACATCGATAATCTGCGGAGTGTTCTCAGCAATTCTTACTGCATGATCTCCAATCCTTTCGATGATCCGGCTGAGCATGTAATAATGCATTGCCATACTTGTTGGGATCCCCATCTTCCGGGACAGGGATGCGTTCTGCATAATCATGTTGGTCTGACGGGCGATCAGCCAGTTGAGGCGGTCTACATCCATGTCGCGGTCGATCACATTATCTGCGAGCGTCTTGTTGCGTGTTTCCAATGCCGTTATTGCATCTTCATGCATGGTCTTGACTATTACAAACATCCGTTTGATGGTATTTTCAAACGGCATCTCTGATGGATTGAGGAGATCTTTTATTATAATTACGGATTCGGTCTCTTCAACCACTTCCTGGCCAATCGTCATCTGGGAAAAGTCCCGGACAACCGTGCGGACGAACGGGGAAAATCGCTGTTTTGTGGAGAGCCTGATCACCGTGAACCCGGTGATGTACGTCCCAATTAGCAAGCGAAAGAGAAATGCAGGATCAGCAACGGTGCTGCAGTCGATCTCCTTGATCCGCTGGAGTGGTTCTTCGGTGATCTTTGTCGTGACAAGCAGCGTCCCGTCAGATTGGACGATAAGCCCTACCGGATCATTTTTCTTTATTCCCTGCTCCCCCGCCCAGTCTTTTGGGAGCGTCACCACAAACGATGCACCCCCGGTTACCTGCACCCGCCGTATTTCCATGACTCACCTCGTATTACTATAGTAAACCGATTTCACTATGCTACTCTATTGTTATCTTTATGATATATAATCCTGTATAGTCTATGTCGAAAAACAGTATATTAGCCACGAGTCAATGGTGGATGGAACATCATGAAAGCAAACTGGAGTTCATCGTTACTCATAACTATTGGCCTTGCTGTCCTGCTCATCGCAGCGATGGCTGTTGCAGGCTGTACTGATACCGCAAACAAGAACACCCCGGCTGTTACTCCGGTCTCAACTCCGGCAGCGGTTGTGACTGCGCAGGCTGCAGTCCCGGCAGCAACAACCGCAGCACCCGTGCAGACCGCTGCACCCACCACACCGAAACAGAAACAGACCATTAAGATCAGCGGTTCGACTACGGTCCTGCCGATTGTCCAGAAGGCAGCTGACCAGTACATGGCCGCTCACCCTGAAGCAGACATCCAGGTATCCGGTGGCGGATCCGGTGTAGGTATCCAGATGATCGGTGCAAAGACTGTAGATATTGGTATGACATCCCGTGAACTGACCAAAGATGAGTTGGCAAAGAACCCGTCATTCGTCGTCACTTCAGTTGCACAGGACGGTATTGCAGTCATTGTCAATCCGGCAAACACGATCCAGTATATCACTCTTGATCAGCTCAAGAACATCTACCTTGGCAAGATTACCAAGTGGACCGAGATTACCGGTGCAAGCGTTCCCAACACCAACAACCAGATCGTCATCATTGGGAGGGACAGTGCATCAGGAACCCGCGTTTACTTTGATGAGACTGTTCTGTTAAAGGCAACCCCGACCAACAAGATGCTCGAGAAGAACTCCAATGGTGCAGTTACCCAGACCGTAGCCCAGACTCCCGGAGCGATCGGCTATGTCTCCATTGGTTTTGTCAGCAATGATGTCAAGGCAGTCCCCGTCTGGTACAATGCCCAGAAAATTGTTGCCCCAACGCTTGAGAATGTAAAGTCCAAGACCTACCCCGTCTCCCGTGATCTCTATATCATCACCAACGGTAAGCCCAGCGGTCTTGCCGGCGACTTCATCAACTACATCCTCAGCGCTGATGGCCAGAAGATTGTAGCCGATGAAGGCTACGTGACCATCAACTGAATGGTAATGCAGGAACCGGGAACAACAAAAAATTTTTTAATTACTTTGGAGGCGCAGAACCATGAAATTTGAAAAAAAAACCGACAGTGCTTTTACTGCCTCCACGGGCTCTGCCAGGTTATCCTTTCTCAAAGAACAATCGATTAAAACCGTCTTCTTCTTTGCAGCCTTCTTTGCCGTAATCGTAGTCACCTTCATCCTGCTCTTCTTGTTACGGGACGGTTACCCGATCTTTTCAGAGGTCGGAATACTCAGTTTCCTCCTTGGTCCTGACTGGGCGCCGACAGCGGTCGTTCCCTTGTATGGTATCTTCCCGCTCATTGTCGGAACCCTGTTAGTTACCCTCGGGGCAATGGTCATAGCCGTCCCGCTGTCCATAGGCTGTGCAATTTACATATCTGAGCTGGCATCCCCGCGTTCAAAAAAGATCCTCAAGCCGGCAGTTGAACTGCTGGCCGGCATCCCATCCGTTGTTTACGGGTTCTTTGGGCTCATTGTTCTTACTAATTTTATCCGGGTGAGCTTCGATATCTCTTCCGGGGAGACCTGGCTTGCGGCTTCAGTGCTGCTTGGTATCATGGCCCTTCCTACGATCATCAGTGTCTCTGAAGATGCAATCAGTTCGGTACCTCACGAGTTCAAGGAAGGGTCGCTTGCCATAGGGGCAACCCGCTGGCAGACGATCAGCCGAGTGCTGGTACCTGCAGCCTTGTCGGGCATTGCAGCTGCGGTCATACTTGGCATTGGCCGGGTTGTCGGAGAGACGATGGCAGTCCTGATGGTTGCCGGTAACGCAGCAATCATTCCGGACCCTATCTGGAATATCCTCTCCCCGCTACGAACCCTCACCGCAACACTCGGGATCGAGATGGGCGAGGTATCGATCGGCAGTGAGCACTACAGCGCCCTGTTTGGTATTGCTGTTGTCCTGCTGGTCATCACGCTCATCATCAACCTTTCTGCCGTATCCATCCTGCGCTATCTCAAAGAAGGACGAGCAAAGGGTCCGGTACGAAAACCACTCATCACTTCTGCAACAAAAGAATCCCTTTCACGGTTAGCTGAGTTCATCGGTATTGCATTGTTATTGATCTTCCTGCTCGCAGCCGCACCGTGGTGGCTTGCAGCTCTTGCCCTGCTCATTATCTTGGCATGGTATTTTGGCAGGGACCGGCTCTCACAGAAACATATCCAGACAATCGCCTTTGGTCTGGTCGGTCTTGCGACTCTCATTGTTATTGCCTTTCTGGTTATCATCCTGCAGGATATTATCGTACACGGGCTTCCGGCACTCTCGTGGGAATTCCTCACCCAACCCCCAAAGGATCTCGGCCGGGCCGGGGGAATCTTCCCGGCCATTGTCGGCACGCTCTATCTCGTATTAGGCGCGATTGCAATTGCCCTGCCTCTCGGTGTGGGGGCAGCCATCTATCTCGTTGAATATACGCGGGAAGGACGTATTACCAAGATCATCCGGACCGGTGTTGACCTGCTCAACGGCACGCCATCGATCGTGTTTGGTCTCTTCGGGTTTGCCTTTATCGTGCTGTACCTCAATGTCGGTGTGTCACTGCTGGCCGGGCAGATCACGCTTGCCCTGATGGTGCTGCCAACAGTCATCCGCACAACCGAAGAATCGTTAAAAAATATCCCGCAGTCTTTGCGGGAAGGCAGTCTTGCCTTAGGTGCAACCCAATGGCAGACAATCAGCAGGGTTGTCCTGCCTCCGGCAGTACCGGGAGTTTTGACCGGCGCAATTCTTTCTATTGGGAGGGCTGCAGGAGAGACAGCCCCCATCATGTTCACCGCGGTGGTCTTTTCGTCCCGCTTCCTGCCGACATCAGAACTTCAACCGGTCATGGCACTGCCTTACCACCTCTTCATACTGGCAACAAATGTGCCGGGAGCGTCGACCAACAAATACGGAACTGCACTTGTATTGCTCCTGCTCGTGATTGGGTTCTACTCGATTGCGATCTATGTAAGAACACATTTCCAGAACAAGGCACGGGGATAAAAAATGTCTGAATCTGCAATTATCACAACGAATAATGTAAACCTCTGGTATCATGAGAAGCATGCACTCCAGTCGGTATCGATACGGGTCCCGAAGAACAGGGTGACTGCGCTTATCGGTCCCTCGGGCTGCGGGAAATCAACCCTGCTGCGCTGCTTCAACCGGTTGAACGATCTCATTGACCATGTGAAGATCACCGGAGAGATCACGCTCGATAATGAGAACATCCACGCACCATCCACAGATGTGGTAACGCTCAGAAAAAAAGTCGGCATGGTCTTTCAGAAACCCAATCCGTTTCCAAAAACCATCTATGAAAACGTTGCGTACGGCCCTCGCGTCCATGGCGTCAGGGATAAAGCAGAACTTGATAACATTGTTGAGCAGAGTCTCCGTCATGCAGCGATCTGGGACGAGGTAAAAGAGCGCCTGAATGATTCGGCCCTCGGGTTGTCCGGTGGCCAGCAGCAGCGTCTCTGCATTGCCCGGACGCTTGCGGTGGAACCCGAAGTAATCTTAATGGATGAACCCTGCTCAGCGCTTGACCCGATTGCAACCGCAAAGATCGAGAACCTCATCGAGCGGCTCAAGGAAGATTACACCGTCATCATTGTAACTCACAACATGCAGCAGGCAGCCCGGGTGAGCGATTATACAGGTTTTATGTATCTTGGCAAACTGATCGAATGCGGAAAGACCCGACAGATTTTCGAGCACCCTAAAGAAGAACTCACCGAGAATTATATCACCGGTCGGTTCGGGTAGGCATCATGGCAGAAAAATTCCACACAGAACTCAAAAAACTTAAAGCCGATACGCTGAAGATGGCACACCTCGGGCGGTTTATGCTGCGAACAGCAGTCGATGCCCTCATAAGGCAGGATAAGGAACTGGCAGCATCTGTAGTTGCAAAAAAAGAAGAGATTCACGATATGGAAGTGCGGATCGAAGAGCACTGCTACCAGCTGATTGCCCTCAACCAGCCGATGGCAAAGGATATGCGGATCATTGCCTGTACTCTAAAAGTGATCACGGCTTCGCTGCGTATCGGGCGTTACGGCAAATCAATTGCAAATACCGTTGTCGACCTTTCCACAAAACCTCATATCGCCAACCTGATGAGCATTCCGCACATGGCTGATCTTGTCATTGACATGACTGATGATGCGATCGCTGCATATGAGTCTGATGATCTTCACCTCATTGAAGATCTCTCGTCAAGAGATGATACAATAGATGCACTCCGGCACTCGATCTTCCGCGAAGGGATCACCTACATGATGGAAGACCCAAAGAACATCTCGCGCTGCACGCACTACATCATGGTGGCCCGGTATCTCGAACGGTGTGCTGATCATGCCTGCAAGATTGCAGAGAATGTCCAGTATATGGAAACGGGCGAGCGGGTGGAGATCCACTAAACTGTGGGATGGATGGAGAGGATATGGAAAAGAAGACCGTGCTTTTTGTCTGCTCATTCAATTCTGTCAGGTCTCAAATCGCTGAAGGTCTTCTCAATGCCCGCTATCAGGATCGCTACCTTGCATTTTCAGCCGGTATAGCCCCGGCAGGGTTGAACCCGTACGCTGTTGCAGTGATGAAAGAAGTGGGAATCGACATCTCTTTCCAGAAGTCAAAGAAACTGGCAAACTTTACCGGAACCCGGTTTGATTACGTTATTACCATGTGCGACCATGTGAAACCAGCGGTAGCCGGGTCAATCCCTGAAGGTGTAATTATGATCCACCGGAATTTTGTAAGCCCATCAGAAATCCAGAAAAACAAAGATGAGATCCTTGCGGATTTCCGCACGCTCAGGGACGATATTGATTCGTGGCTGACCGGGATCTTCCCGGAGTAGTTGTATGAATACACCCTCAACAATCCTTCTTGATGATCCCGCATGGTATATCAACCGTGAACTTGCCTGGATCCGGTTCAACCGGCATGTGCTGGATGAAGCACTGGACCATTCGCACCCCCTGCTGGAACGGGTAAAATTTCTCTCCATTTTTGCCAATAACCTCGATGAATTTTTTATGGTCCGGGTATCGGGACTCCAGCGCCAGTTTGCAAAAGGTGTGCGTAAGTTTCCTCCCGATGGTATGACTCCCGGTCAGCAGCTGGATGGCATACAAGCGGCCTTGTTACCGGAACTGACCATCCAATACAGCTGCTGGTATGACGATATCCTGCCCAAACTGGCACAAAATGGTATCCATATACACAACTACAAGGATCTGGATGAACGCCAGACTGCAGTGATGCACCGGCTTTTTGTCGATCAGATCTTTCCGGTTCTTACGCCTCTTGCTTTTGACAGCTCACACCCGTTTCCCTTTATCTCAAATCTTTCTTTAAATCTTGCAATTGTCGTGCGGGATCCCGATAAAAAAGAGATCTTTGCAAGATTAAAAGTGCCGACCAACCTTTTCTCCCGGCTGGTTCGTATTCCCGATCCTGATGGAAATTGCCGCAATGATCAGAATGCACATTTCGTTTATCTTGAGGACATCATTGCTGCCCATCTTGACATGCTCTTTTGCGGACTTGAGGTAGTGGCATCATTTCCCTTCCGGATCACCAGGGATGCAGACCCGGAGATCGAAGTGGATGATGCGTCAGACCTCCTCACAACAGTCGAAGAGATCATGGAACAGCGGGCACATGGAAATCCTATCCGTATTGAGGTAGAGTGCTCCATGCATGACAGTATCTGCCACATGTTCGAGAAGAAACTGGTTGTCACCTCGGCCATGATCCACCGTGTCAGTCATCCAGTGGGAATGGCAGATCTTATGCAGCTCCTCTCTTTGGACCGCCCGGATCTCAAAGATACCCCCTTTACCCCTTCATTACCCGCTGAACTTGCCGAGGGCAGGGATATTTTCTCTGCCATCCGTCATCATGACATCCTGTTGTACCATCCCTATGACAGTTTTACCCCGGTGGTCAATTTCATCCGGCAGGCTGCTAAAGACCCGGATGTGCTGGCGATTAAGATCACCCTCTACCGGGTGGGTCCCAACTCCCCTATAGTAAAAGCCCTTATGGAGGCCCGGGATAATGGCAAGGCAGTTGCTGCGCTTATTGAGCTCAAGGCAAGGTTTGACGAAGAGAACAATATCGGCTGGGCACGGGCTCTTGAGCATGAAGGGGTTCATGTAGTCTACGGGGTAGTTGGTCTCAAAGTGCATGCAAAGCTCTGTATGGTGGTACGCCGTGAGAAAGACGGCATCCGCCGGTACATGCACCTTGGCACCGGCAATTACAATGCAACGACCAGCCGTATTTATACGGATTTCGGATTTCTTACCTGCGACAAGCAGATTGGTGAAGATGTGGCAAATCTCTTCAACTTCCTGACCGGTTATGCCCGGATTGAGAGTTACTTAAAACTCCTTGTCGCCCCGGTTTCCTTAAGAAAAGGCATGCTTGCAATGATCGAACGAGAGATTGCCAGTCATAAGGAAAATGGCGGGGGACATCTCATCTTCAAGATGAATGCCCTT
The DNA here is from genome assembly GCA_964590895.1 of uncultured Methanoregula sp. Lineage (GTDB taxonomy): Archaea > Halobacteriota > Methanomicrobia > Methanomicrobiales > Methanospirillaceae > Methanoregula. The sequence continues at coordinate 13,802 of CAZPYV010000010.1, forward strand.
GTCGATCCATTCTGCATCGCGGCACTTTACCGGGCATCCCAAGCGGGAGTGAAGATCGATCTCCAGGTACGGGGAATCTGCTGCCTGTGTCCGGGAATTCCCGGTGTCAGTGAGAATATCGAAGTAACGGCGATTGTTGGCAGGTTTTTAGAGCATGCCCGGATTTACTATTTCAACAATGGCGGAAACGAGGAAGTATATCTGGGAAGTGCCGATCTCATGCCACGGAACCTGGATAAGCGCGTTGAAGTGCTCTTCCCCGTCCAGGATCCGGCAATCCGGAATGCGATTATTGCAAAAATTATACCCGTCCAGCTTAATGATAACTGCAAACTCAGAGTGCTCCAGAGTGACGGAACCTATCAACGAAGGATTCTTCCTGAAGGGTCTGGACCTCTCAATGCACAGGAATGGTTTTTGGAACATTGCGGGAGCTGGTATCATGGTACCCAAAAATAAGCCCCTGAATGGGACTGATGAGATTTTACCCGTGTGAGCAGCCTGCGATGTCATTGCCATGTCTGATATTTCCGGAGAAAGAACGTGCCCGTGAGAAATCTGATCTGTTTATGCGGGCTTTTGGCACGAACGTGGTGATCCGGTGAAGATGAAACGACCCGACAAAAACGGTCGTGTTGTGGCATTCATCGATATCGGAACCAATTCTATCCGACTACTCGTTGTCCGTCTTAACCCGAATCATTCGTATACTATTCTGACCCGCCAGAAACAGCAGGTACGGCTGGGGGAAGGGGAATTTGAAGATGAGGAGATCCTTCCTGAGGCCGCAGAACGCGCGGTCGTCGTCTGTAAAACGCTCACCGATCTTGCCCGCACGTTCAATTGCGAAGAGTTTGTAGCAGTAGCCACATCTGCCATTCGCGAAGCGGGAAACCAGCATGAGATCCTTCACCGGCTTCGGCAGGAAGCCCAGCTCGATATCCGGGTGATCTCCGGCCAGGAAGAAGCCCGGCTGATCTATCTCGGTGTGTCCAGTGGAATGCACCTTGATGGAAAATCTGCATTTTTCATTGATATCGGTGGCGGGAGTACCGAAATTGCGGTCGGTAATGATCGTGATTACCAGGTGCTTGAGAGTTTCAAACTCGGGGCAATCCGCCTCTCAAACCTGTATGTGCCCCTGTCTGATACCGGTCCCATTTCACCAGAGCGCTACAAAAAGATCCAGCAGCATGTAAAAAACAGCATCATCCAGTCGGTAAAGAAGATCCGTAAACTCTCTTTGGACTGTGCGGTAGCCAGTTCCGGCACCGCCATGAACCTTGCCGAGATTGCCCAGAAAGCCCTGCACCCGAATAACGGTTCTGCGCTTACGCTCAGCTACAGGGACTTAAAGAAGACAATTGACATAATCTGCTCCCTCCCCCTCGAACAGCGCAAGAGAATCCCCGGCATGAACCCCGAGCGGGCGGATATCATTGTGCCGGGAGCTGCCATCCTTGACACGTTCATGCATGAACTTTCCATTGACACTGTAACGATTACCGGCAGGGGGTTGCAGGAAGGATTGTTGGTTGATTACCTCTCCCGTATGGATGAATTTCCCCTCCTGGGCGAACTCTCGCCACGCCAGCGCAGCGTTCTGCAACTGGGCAGATCCTGCGGCATCAACGAGGTCCATGCACGGACGGTGACTGCGCTTGTTCTTGCCATGTTCGACAGTGCAAAAGAGCAGAACCTTCATCCCTTTGGAGAGGGAGAACGCGAGCTCCTGGAATATGCCACATTCCTCCACGATATCGGCTCGTTTATTTCGTATAACAACCACCATGCGCATTCCTATTATATAATCAAAAATTCCGAACTTCTGGGGTTTGACTTAAAAGAAGTCACCTTTATGGCCAATCTTGCAAGGTTCCACCGCAAAAAAAGCCCGAAGAAAAAGGATCCCGAGATTGTTGAACTTGATTCACATGAACGCGAAGCCCTTCGGGTTCTGGCAACTTTCATAAGGCTGGGGGAGAGTCTTGACCGGAGCCATGCTGCCCTTATCAAGCATGTCCGCTTCACGGCACCAGAGGATGATTCGATACATCTTGAAATTGTTGCCCGGGGTGACTGCCAGCTCGAGATCTGGGGTATAGAGAGCGAGAAGAAAGCCTTTGAAAAAGTGTTTGGGAAAAGAATTCTCTTTGATATTCTTTAAAAAATCCCTCTTGAAATCAACGACTTCGCACCAAAGCAATGAAAGTTTTGCTCTCCAAAATTTAATTTTCATTTGTCTGCTCTAGCGCCGGAAGTTTTTAAAAATTTTTATGACAAAATTAATGTGTTATGTCCAGGTTTAGCAGCTGATGCAACTTAGAAATAGCAGTCATTGTTTTGAATCCCTTGTCGGTGATGATGTAATCCCCCCGTTCATGACGCTGGAGGATCATGCCGGAATCCGTCAGTTTTTTGATATGGAACAGGAGATTTCCGCCACGCAGCCCGGTCAACTGTGAAATATCTGAAAATGTCCGCGTTTGGACGGTAAGAGCTTTGAGAATTTGAAAACGCTGATTATTCGCAACAGGCTCTAACAAATCCTTTACCACATTATCATCAGAAATTTCTGCAACAACTTCTTTGTTTTCTTTTGATTTTTTGTAAATACCAAGTGATTGCATCAGGTCAATTTGCTTTTCAAAAAGCTGGTGAACTTCGGAAAAACACGTATCGCACTTGTCATATGGTCCCTTCTTCCGTAGCACTTTCATCTGCTCCCGGTAGGATTGGATAATTTCATCAGATACCTGCCCGTCTTTGATATGACGGGCTGTATTCTGCAAAAAATCCATGAACAGTTCAAAGCATTTACTACGCATTTTGCAGTCATTGATCATGTGGGAGGAGAGATCAATTTTTGCAGTATCGACTTGGTGATTCGTGAATAAGTCTGCGTAATTTTTCTTCAGGTCCGAAAGGATCCCATCAACGTGTTGCAAGTTTGCATGCTCGATGAACCGTTTCAGTTCATTCCGAAGACCTGAAATTTCGGTTTTTAACTCCCGTATTTCTGTCAGAGAACCCTGTGTTGCTCCCATAGATTAATTTCCTTTCATTATGGTGTTGAGGTGTGTGTTCATTACCTTGCGGGTCATTTTTCTATACTAACTTCTTTTGTATATTTTAATGACGCTCAAGTATATATCCATACTCAAACGATGTATATCCGGTGAAACTACCATGACAAAGTCAGTTAAGGAACAAATTCATGCACAGATTTCTGGAGCTCTCGCAGGAGCGAAGTTCCCCTTAAAAACCCCTGCAGATCTTATTGCGGCATTTCCGAACGGTGCAGCTACAACCTGTCAAGTGGGCGACCTAAAAATGACTGCCGGAGAAGCTGGAAAATTACTCAAGGCTACTGATTTCCCCTTCAAGAGTGCAAAGGCTGTCGCTGACGTCATCGTCGAGCGAGCAGGATTGTAATCTTTTTCTTTTTCGCACGATCTCCTTCAATAAAAAATTTTCAAAACTCAAAATTGATTGTGTATTTCCTGAAGAAAATTGCACTTACAATAATGTTTTCAGATGTTGGCACAAAAATATAAAGTAATATGACATTTACTTTGAATTTCTTTAATGAAGATAGATAACAGGTATAAACTCGGTTCAGGTTTTTATATTAGTATCTCATATAAAAAAATTTGAGCGGATATAGGGACTATTTTCTGCATCAGGAATACACAAAAATCGCCGGACTGGGTATAAGCCACAATTTGTGGGGATACATTTTCACAAAAAATTAAAAATACCAATGCCCCAGCATCTTTGAGATTAGAAAACGGTGTCCCCCATTTCCTTTGTCTGAATCCGTATTGCCGTTTCCATGGGCAAAACAAAAATCTTACCATCCCCGACGTGCCCAGTGCAAGCACAATCGCAGATCGTGTCTATTATGGTTTGGACTTCATCATCTTTTACTATCAGTTCAATCTTTACTTTTGGCATGAAATCATAAAGCGGGGTATTTCCGTCACTATTATGGCGGTGAATCTCATTTTCGGTTCCACGGTACCAGATATCGTAATTAATCATAGTCCTGTGACCAATTTCAACCAGAGTTTTTCTGACATTATTTAGCTGTTCAGGCCTTACAAATGCTTCAATCTTTTTCATATACATTTATAGAGTTAATAAAACAGATATAGTTTTTGTATATAAAATATATATTAATATGTAATCCCATTTTAAACGTACTTTGATCTCTTCCCCTAGTTTTACAAACCCACGGGTATGCTGCACTTCCTCCAGCAATTAATTATTGGTTTTTTAGTCACTAAATCGCTGCGGGGTTACCCTGTTTGCAGCGACATTCATCGCAACTAGAGGTATGGGGGTCTTAACCTCCATCACATTAAAGAGGACAATTTTTAGGGAAATCCTGTAGTTTTTTTAAGATATTATAGACTACCGAATAGATCTAACCTACATTATCTCTATTGCAGGATGGTTGTAATAACGCCAAAATGACGATGAGTATATTTGCCATCCAAAAAAAGGAAATCGCAAGAAAAATGAATATCTGCAAAATTCACAGGTTATTGCAATCTCCTGTCACTGAAGTTTCAACAGACTATACTATATTCATTTTTTCTGGCACATTCAAAAAAAATAGTAACTCCCTGTACGATTGACTCCTGTAATGCAACGATAGAATCCTCGCTTAATATCCTAACTATAGTTTTAAAAAATTATATATAGATATTACGCAAACTCTATTGTGTCGCTTTTCGATAAGTCTGGTGGAATACTCCCGGAAAATCTAACGGGTAGTAGTCATTCTCATTCCATCAAAAAAACCAGATGTAAAAGATCGCAATTGCTTCTGCACCTGGTACGAACGTCCAGCTTCACGACGCTTCTTGTCAACCCGCTCCGTTTAAGAAAACCCCTCTCGAACCTGCATGTACCCGAACCCCAGGAAGAAGACGATCTTCCTTCAGGATCCCCAGATGCCTTCGGGCTGGAGAACGAATGAAGGTCGATTTTCATGTCCACACGAACCGGTCCATCGATGCAGTCCACAGCCCCCGGCTGATGGTGAAAGGAGCAAAGAAAATTGGGCTGGATGCAATCGTTATAACCGATCACAACCGCCTTTTCCCAAAAAGAGAAGCACAACATCTCACGAAGGAATTTGGCATTCTCGTGATACCCGGAATCGAAGGTGGAAACATTGCAGTTCAGAAACATTGGATAGCACTTGGTGTTGAACGACAGATCACGATGTGCCGGATTGATTCAATCCTTTCATTTATTAAAAATGAAGGGGGACTCTCAATCGCCCCTCACCCCCAAGCCCGGCTGGGTTATGCAGATTATACTGCGCTTGGGTTCGATGCCGTAGAATCTCTAAACGGGTGCGAACCGGATTCCAACCAGAGGGTTAACAATTCCAGTCATATACCGGAAGTAGGCGGCAGCGATGCGCACGCACTCCCCATGCTGGGATATACCTGGACCAGGATTAATGCGGATGCGAGCGTGGAAAGCATCCTTGAAGCGGTACGAAAGGGATGGTGCCGGCCCGGGGGATCTACCATCCCGTTTTTTGAGCTCCTCCGTTTTTACCCACAGTTTATCACGCAGCGTATTCTCCGCGAGCCCTTGGCTGCATATGCCGCAGCCCGGAAAGTTATGAGGGAAATCCGTATGGTGAAAACCGGTGAATCATCAAGTACAGCCGTTGAACATAACCGTTTCCAAGGTGAGCAACATTCAAGACGAAGTATCCCTGTACTCCCGCTGGATTGGCGTTGACTTAAACACGACTGGCCATGCCGTGGTCGCTGCCGATATTTTAAGTGGGAAGGTCATGAAACTCGGAAAGAAAAGACAGTATGCAAAGACTACATCGACAAGGAACTGCACAAAACTCTACCTTCAGAACAAACTCTGGAAACTCAAAAAAGTAAAGACCCGTGAGAAGAAGGAGTTCAAGGCAACCCTCAATAAAATTGCCCGGCAGATCGTCAGTTTTGCAGAATCTGCCGGTGCGGGAATAAAATTTGAAAAACTTTTCTCACACCGGTACGAGCAACACCGGGAAGTGGAGGAGTCGTTTGAATTTTCTTTTGAGAACGGATCGTTTCTGATGTTGCTGCATTTCGTGGAGAAGCGTGCGCTTAACCGCGGTATACCTGTCCTGTACGTGAATCCTGCCAACACCTCGAAACGGTGTAGCCGGTGTGGGGGCTTTGGGAGGCGCATACGTAAGAGGTTTGAATGCCCTCAATGCGGCAGGATAATCCACGCAGATGTGAATGCAGCGTTTAATATTGCAGCCACGCCATGCCCCTCGGATAAAACTGAACACCATCTGGAACGTGCATCCCGGAAAATAATGCGAAAACTGGCCCGGGCTGGTCGGATCCCCTATGAGGGTGGAATTCCAGCGATCCTGGATTTTTCCGGTCATCGGGAGATGCTTTCCCGGTGGGACTATGCACCTGACGCAACAGTTAAGATCTGATGATGAGTACAAAAAACAGAGAACAGGTAATCAAAGGAAAGAGATAATGTGATTTGTAACGGTGAAAATCACTTTTCCTAAGTGCAGAACTTTTTATCCATATCGGTATAAGCCGGCAACGGCTATATAGGAAGAATGTATCAGCACGTCTCTATTTTATGACGAAAAAATAAAGAAAACCGGAAGATGTAAACAGGATCTAAATCGGACGTGGGCGCCACATATGGCCAATAAATGTATTTATTCAGTAATTGCCCTATTCTTTTCTTACAAACCAAATACTTGCAAACAGGCAAATCACTGCAAGAATAAAAAACACCGCAGGTAATATGAAATCAATCGTTGAGGACGCAACCCCGGTCATGAAAAAAAATACTCCTCCTATGAAGCAACCCAATCCTATCAATTTATCCGCAAGAAATGATTCAACTCCCATACACAATCAAAGGGGTAATTGTTACTCATTATTTTATATATCTTTATATCTCTAAAATATAGAGAGATATTTAAAATATATTAATCCCTATAGTATATTTTATTGTAAAAACAGATTGAAATTCATCGCTGTTCCAGCCAATTCATCACGATAAGGATGGTCCAAATCTTCATCGTCCGTTATTTTGAGATGTATCAATAGCCCTGTCAGGGTACGACTGATTCACGCAAAACCTTTCCCGACACAAACGTATCCCATCCCCCCGCTAATAACGATTGGTAATAGTACTGGCAACGAATAATGCAACTTGCCTATCCTGTAAATAAAACATGCGTAATCACTTCAATGGAAAACAACGAGCCATTGTTTGGTTTTATAGGGATCTTATCGCTTTGTCAACATGTGTTTTGGGGAGAGGAACCATTGAAGATCTCCTGATGGCTCCCGGTCGAATGAAAAATTCTTGATCTTTGCAAGACTCCCTTTCGAGAAGATGATTGATGTCGTTCCACCACGGGAGATGATCCTGCTGATCATAGCAGACAACGCCGGTTCATGGCCAACGATCAGGATGGATGCATCATTACCGAATTGGGCGGCGTGGTAACAGACAGTGTCCATGTCTCCATCCGGTGCAAGTTCGTCCCAGACAACCAGCCAGTCTTTCCGGTCCAGTATCCGGGCAATAATCCCAGCAGTTTCGTTTGCGGCCATCAGCGGGCTTGTCGCAATGACATCAAACCTGAATTTCTCTTTTCGCATCCACCGCCCGATCTCCTTTATTTCTTTTCTTCCCCCTTTAGTGAGCGTCTGCGTGTTGTCATCCTGCTCTTCTGAAGATTCTTCTGCTTTCCCATGTCTGAGTACAAAGAGATCCATCAGTTCAACTCCGTATCATTACTATCAGTAACAATTTTTTGGGTAATCAAGATATCGGGATTTCGTGCAGGAAGAACATTGCATCGGGCAATTGAGCATGAGATATTATGCCCTATGTTTTTCTTTGAAACTCTGTCGTTATTCTACGCCGGTTTCCCATTCCCTTGTCAGCACTTCACATGGAGTACCGCAGCAAAGGGACGGTATTCTTCGGTAAGAAATCTCATGATCTCATGTGTTGGACGGATGATTGTCCTGAACTTTGCCAGGATTTCAAGGGCTTCTTGTGTTATGGGAAGATCATCGAATTGTCCGGTGCCTATGTATACTACATCAGGTTTTTCTTTCATCAGAAAAATGAGATCACTATCGGTAAGAGGTGTGTGATTGAAGAAACCCCGGCGTTTCCGTGATTTTTTCTTGGATCTTTTTTCGACAGTTCTATCCGGATGCATGATAACATCATGATCATACCGGACGCCATCGATCTCAACCCATCCATAACACGTTCTCATACTAACAAACTACTTTAATGATATTATATTCGCAAAACATATTTATATATTACGTTTAAAAAATCTATAGATTACTATAGTTATCTTTTTTGAAATTTTCACGGTACCGGGTTATGGTATACCTCGTTCTCTGTATTTTATGTGAACCTCATAAACCCGCTAACATTATTGTTGCCTGAATCACCGGCAAATCCCCTCACTTGTACCGGGGGCTCGTACCCGGCGTCACTTTTTTTGTTACAGTATTGTCCCACTTACTGTGAGGATATGCATGATGGTCGTGATGCCCAGTGCCATTCCCAGTGCTATGAACAGCATCACCTCAACCCAGAAAAGGCAGCTTATTCCCATAAACCGGATCTTGCGGTTCTTGATCTCATGAGCGGTGAAATATGCATCGATTGCACAAGCTGCAAGGAAGAAGATCCCTAGAGGGGCGATGAGGATATTTTCCAGGATCAGCAACAAGACGGCGATCCCTCCCGCTACCCAGATAAGTCCGCGGAGTGAATGACCGTTGTAAAATTGCCCGAGGGAGACACCTGCAACGGCAAAGATCGCGGCAAGAACCGGATCCGGAAATTCCGCGGGATCGTTGTGATCTTCATTTGCTATCCATACCGGGTGTTGGAAAACATTCATGTGATTATCTCAACTTTACGCTTCTCCAGCATGAGCTGCCTGCAGAACGAATGGTTTTGTTGCCTGCTCCATCTGGATCACGGCCGACCGGCATATCGGGCAACGGGGTTTTCCTGAAAACCGAAAGACAGCACCGCAGATGCAGGAGCCGGCAACGTGTTCCACCATACAGGTATATTTTCGGGTATCGATCTTTTCATCGGAAAAAAGTGGCCTGACGGGTTCTGCCAGACTCTTTATACCGAGTATTGGGGATGTTAGGAGGGTGGCTAAGGAGCGGTGATAAACGTCTTTGAGATCTTCCGGCAGGATCTGTTTATCCCTGCCACACCTGATGCAATGAAGAATATGGGCTTTCTCGCTGGTTTCTTCATGGATGGTGAATGTGTGGTTGCATTTCATACAAACTGACTGACGGGAACGCATCATAGGTATCAATCCTCACAATACTGTTTTTGCTCTCTGATACTCCGGAACACTGAACGGGCAAGGGTCCAGCTTCGGCATGTGTGGTATGCAGATTTGCATATGTCGTTCAGGATCACCGTGATTTTCAGGAAAAAATTGCCAATCGGTGAATACGTTTCTGTGCATTGCTGCCCAACCGGGTAATCGCTTTTTTGCATACTCACTATCCCGCTATTCAGCTGATACATGTCCATTCCTATCACCTCTTTCTTACCATTGTGGAATGGATCGTTCATAACTATATATTTTATTGTTTAATTCTATATGTACAACATAGAGATATAGATTTTTTATTTGATGGGAAATGACATAACGAAAAACGTGAGAACAATCCTATGGACGAGATGGATAACATGGTTAAAAACACGAAACAAAAACCCCGGGTACTCTTCATCTGTACCCATAACTCCGCCCGTTCCCAGATGGCGGAGGGATACCTGAGGGCGAGGTATGGCGATCTCTTCGATGTGGAAAGTGCCGGAACCTATGTGCGGGGAGTGCATCCAATGGCAGTGACCGTGATGGAAGAGATAGGAATTGATATTTCCGGGCACCATTCCAAACTCATCGATGAATTCTTTGGTCGGGGAGCAGATGTTGTTGTAACCGTCTGTGACAGTGCACACAAGGCGTGTCCGTTTTTCCCGGGCGCTAAAATAACAATTCACGCCGGGTTCCCAGACCCATCAGCCTGCACTGGCACACCTTTGGAGTGCCTTGAAGTTTTTCGCACGGTCAGAGACAACATAATCGCATGGATAGATAATTCGTTCGTTCCTACATACAAAAAATAGCGCCGCAGTCCCGTGGTGACTTGATCGTTTTTCCTATTTTTAGAATTCCTGTTGATAACTCAAATATAGTTATTATGTAAAGTATATAGAGAAAATATTTTAAGTATATACTTACAGAATTGAATAGGTAACTGGGTTTTACCGTATCCGGGCCCCGTGTCCGGGAGCAAAACCCGGTAATGGAGAAAGGAGAATGGAAACTACGCAGCAGAGAGGAGGCACGTCAATGATTGTAACAAAGACAGCCGTACAACAACGGGAGTCTGAAAACAATCCCATTGAAGAATGCCGGAACCTCGCACGTGTCCTTGCAAAAAAGATTGGATCCTTAACCAGTGAATACCGGTTTGAACACGACAATTCCGTGCATATCCGGACTATGGGATTAACCCTTGCAACCCCGACTGCTCTGGTCAACACGTCCGATAAAGATTTACGGGCAACGCAGACTTCAGAAATTCTTGTGGATGCCCACGGGTTTACCTACCAGTCCGTACGGTCCTGCGATCTCGAACGTATCAGTGATAAATAATGAGGTGCATCATGCAGTTTATTCAGGAACGAGAAAATCAAAACTCTTACAATGGGAAGCAGGCATCGGGAGATGGCGTTGAAAAGAAACCCATGCACCCGGATGATTTCGCCGCACACCTTGCATGGGTGACTGCAAAGCGGTTCCATGAGCTAGTTCTTAAGAAAACCTTTGCAGACCCGGTTTATTGCCGGTTTATTGGATGATACCTGTTCGCTCAAAGTGATCACTGCGTCGCTGCGTCTTGGGAGGTACGGCAAGGTGATAGCAAATATCGTCAAAGAGATCTCGGACAAGCCACACATCGCCAACCTGATGAGTATTCCGCACATGGCCGATCTCGTCATTGACATGGTCGATGATGCGATCGCTGCGTACGAATCTGATAATCTTCGCCTTATTGAAGATCTTTCGTCAAGGGATGATACGGTCGATGCGTTTCGGCATTCGATCTTCCGCGAAGGGATCACTTACATGATGGAAGACCCAAAGAACATCTCGCGTTGCACCCACTACATCATGGTGGCACGGTATCTCGAACGGTGCGCTGATCATGCCTGCAAGATCGCAGAGAATGTTCAGTATATGGAGACGGGCGAGCGGGTGGAGATCCACTGAAAAGGGAGGATCTGGCAGTGAATGGTGACCGGGTAGGGACCTCCGATCAATGGTCCTCTATTTCAGAAATTATGCATGCGATGCGACCTTTCTGAACGTGCCGTTTTTCCATGTTTAGATTCCCATTATCAGCGTGACCCCGCTATCTGATCACTGGTGCTAAGAGAAAGCTTAAACGTGTCAGAACTATTCTATCTCAATAATGCAATCAGGAAGCCTTGTGTGCATCATCGTCATCTGCTCAATACTCATAGCAGGGTGCGTCCAGCTGCCGGGCATGCATATTATCAGTAACACCCCCGATCCCATTGTAGGCCAGTGGATTGGAGGTGAACCCCCGGCATCAGAGCTGCACATTATTTTCTTTGAAAATCAGACGTTTTTTTCAACGAAATTTTTTTTAGGCAGTGGGCAAAAGACTGAAACCGGCAACTGGATAAAAAAAGAACCCGGTCGCTATTCAATGCAGTCATCTACCGGAGAAACATCCGAATGGGTGTACGATTCTTTTTTTGATTCACTGAATATGAACGGATTACCCCAGATGAAGTACTATCGGTATAAAGGGTAATCTGCAAAGTTTTTTTTTGGTTGGCCGATTCGTAGAAATGGCTATGTGTGTAAAATTAATTCGGGATACCACAGCATATTTGTCATACCTCCCCTTCATTTCTCCCGGTAAACACGACAAACAGCCGGTTCTTGTACACCAGATCAATCTCGCTAAACCCACAATCCGCCAACCACGTCAACTGCACCGAGAGTTTCTCGTTCTTGTCAAAAGTGTCCCTACGGTACAGCATCTGCTTCTTATCTTCAGAAGATAGCGGGCAGGGCACTAAAAATTCGTCCCAGTAGGCCATGTAGCGCCGGTTGATATCCGCAGTTTCGCCCAGCACCTGGTCAGCGTTCACAAACATGCCTCCGGGATTCAGAGCGTTAAAAATCTTTTTGTAGAGCCTGTGCTTTTCCTCGTGCTCAAGATGGTGGATGGAAAGCGCTGAGCAGATCAGGTCATAGCATCCGGCAAAGTCAACGCTGCTGTAATCGCCGGCAATGTACCGCACATTGGAGCGATCGGAAAACCGCTCCTTTGCAATGCTGAGCATCGATTCCGAAAGATCAACGAGCGTGAGCTGAGCATCCGGAAATTTCTGGATCATGAGCGCAGAGAGAAGACCGGTACCTGCGCCTATGTCAAGGATGGCCGGAGCCGGGTTTTTACACTCCGCAGCCCAGACTGCTGCGCTGTAATAATCGTCGATCTCCGGGATGATCCATTTCCGCTGGGCATCATACCGGGATGCGGTGGCATCGAAAGCTCGTTTGATCTGCTCCAAAAAGATCACGTCCTATCAGGGTTTGTTGAGGAAGGGTAATCAAACCGGGGGTTCTTGGGATATTCATGAAAGATGGTTGGGGGGATAAAAACACCCCAAGGTATGTCGTAAAATCCCGTTCGTATCTTTTCTCCTCCTCTCAAATCTCCTGCACCATTCTGGTAATACGGCCAACCCCGTCATGGTTATTATCCGTAAAGATGAAGTGAGTATATGAGCATACGCCGGGACCGCATCTGCCAACATTCCGGAGGATGTAAAAGAAATGCCCCGTAATCATCTGGCCCTGATTATTGTGTCGTGTCTGTTTCTTTTTCTCCTTGTTGCAGGGTGCATATCAGAGAACCGCTCAACGGTAAACCCCATCACACCCCTACTAATCCCAACAACAGAAGAACTGATGCAGCAGCTCAGGGCACAGTACCCGGCGCCAGGTGAACTTGTTGAAGTTGACGGGAACCGTATGCACATCCGGTGCGAGGGAACCGGAAGTCCCACGGTGGTGATGGAAGCGGGGTCCGGTGACTGCTCGCTCTCATGGGCCCTTGTACAGCAGAATGTTTCAGCTTTCACCCGTGTCTGCACCTACGATCGGCAGGGATATGCATGGAGTGATCCGGTCCCGGCCCCGCTCACTGCCAGTAATGTTACCGTCAGGCTGCACACACTCCTTTCCCGGGCAAATGTTTCGCCACCGTATGTTCTGGTCGGCCACTCCCTTGGGGGCGTGTACGTCCGGTATTATACTCACCGTTACCCGGACGAAGTTGCCGGGATGGTACTTGTCGACCCGGGCTCTGAGTGGCAGATGATCCGTACAGGAGATGATTTTGCCCGTGAGCAGAAAACAGCGATTGGAATGAAGACTTCTCTGTTGCGTGGTATGGGAAAGGAAGCGGCAAATGGGACTTTTGCAAAAAACCTGTCCCTTGTACAGAATTATTGCAATCCTAAGTTACCCGCTTATGAGTACCATGCGTTCCAGGCACTCTGGGCTACAGAACCTTCGTTCTGGGAAGCTTGCGCAGTTGAAGGAGAAAGCGGTTTTTCCATCTGGGAGGAAGTCTCACGCGAAAATATTACATCCTTGGGAAACATCCCCCTGATTGTGATCTCTTCAGGGCAGGATATGGGATTTTCCGCTGATCCTAAAAAGAACCGTTATGCAAATACGGTGTTTAGGACACTCCAGAAGGAGATGGCAGCGGAATCGCTGCAGGGAAAATATTTCATCGCTACAGGCAGCAGTCATTACATTCAGATCGATGAACCGGATCTGGTGACGGGAGCGATCCGTTCGGTTATAAATGCCACACGGCAGGATTCTCCCCATCAGGTTCAGGCTTAGTATCTGCCAGGAACACGGCAGTTATTCTTCTCTTTTTATCGCACTCCGGTTCACCATTTTTCCCCATTACAAAAGTCCCCATCTCCCTTTTGAGTGTTCAGGGGTCCTCTATAGAAAAAGTGAGTGGGGGTGTGATCTATCCGCACCGATCTGGCATTTCCATTATTCCAGAGATCGTATCAAAGCCCCACTCTCAACTGTCTTTCAAACCCCGTGGGACTCCATACTAAAAAAAGGAACCGGCACACTGCACACATCCCCTTACTTGAATCCATCAGGATAATTTCTTAAAAAAAATATAAAATGGGGGGCGTCCCGTTACGGGCTGGGAATCACATGTTCAAAGGAAGGAACGGAAGTGAGATCCCGGTATTCGACAGCATTCCCGTCGGGAAACCGGAAGGTAATATACCCTGATGTACCGTCCAGCGTGATCATGTTGCTAAACCAGTACTTGTCAAGGTGTTTTCTTGCATCGGCAAGTGAGAAGGCCGGTGTTTTATACCTGGTAGCGCCCGGGGTTTAAGCCACCGTCACGAGATGTTGGACCGTGAGCTGTGTCTTATCGGGAGAAAAGGAATGGACCTGGATGTTTTTTCCTAATGCTCCCAAAAGCAGGGGGACTGCTGCAGGGTAAACGATTGCCTGTTCTGCCCAGTTCAGGGAATAATCCGCTGCAATCAATGCATCTCCGTTCTCTGCAACGGTTACATCAATATGCCGGATGCTGACTGCTCCTACCGGGATAACAAGGAGGAGCATAAGACTTATTGCCACGATAACCGGCATACTTTTGCAAAGTATCATATTTAGAGATCTTTGGCGTTGTTTTCTATAAATAGTAATTGTGGCACTCTGCAATTATCAGACAGATGGTACTCGAGATTGAAACAGTATACTCTATAAGCAGCACTCGTATCGGTTATTCAAATAATGAATTACCGATAAAAAATGAAACGGTTATTAAGTTTGGTGTGAATTTTAATACGTATGCGAAAACTTGCAATTCTGGCCATTTTTCTCGCGCTCACGGTTCTCGTGAGTGGATGTACGCAAAGCACGGCTCCTTCTGCAGCAACACCTCTCCAGGCACAAGGTAATGAAGCTCAGTATAAGGCAACCGCTGAAAAAATCACTGCAGAATCTGCCCAAGCCGAACTGTACATAAAGAATTTCAATGCAAAACTTGCCGCAGCAAAACCTGAGGATATTACCGCTACACTGGCCAGCGCATCAACCGATTTGCAAGATGCAAAACTCCATGTACAGAACGCCCAGGCCCTCTCACATGACCTCTCTGGTTATGCAACGAACGCCCAGGAACAAGCAGACGCCCAGAAAATGCTTACAAATCTCCATTACCTGGAAAATTCCATCAGTTCCTTGAACTCCGCAATCGACGAACTCCAGAAGTCTTCACCGGATATGACGGTCTTTGAGGCAAAGATCAAGGAATCTTCAGACTGGATTGCAAAAATTAAGTAATTTTTTACCTTTTTTTCAAGGATTAGTTCTCATTTTGTAAGGATCCTATTCCCAGAATCAGGTAAGTGCCCATTTGCCGGATTATTTTTTACCCGTACTGTATGAGATGCTCCATAATTCCGGAGTTATCCCGGCATGATAAAAAAAATATAAAAAATAGTGCAGTATCCTGATTATTTTTCACTGATATATGCCGCACCTTCACCAATTCTACCGGAGTTAACATTGATTTTGAACCAACCCTTCTCGCCCCAGTTCGTTCCCCAGCTGTTCTTTCCTATGAAATATTGCTTCCCGTTCTCGGTTCCCCAACCGGTCAAGACTACGGCGTGGTCTGTGCTCGCATCACCCGTATCATACTCAAAGATCCCGCCGACATAATCGTCATAGTTGTCCGGGCAGGCCATAGCAACAACGAGTGGTCCTTTTTCATGGATAGCGGCTTTAAGTTTCTCAACCGTGGGAACGTAACTTTCAGGATCGGTGCCGTCCGGAGGATTGGGCTCAACCCATGACCAGTGTTCAGCAGCGTACCGGGTGGCACCGGTTAAGTCTTTACACTGGCTGTCTGCTCCTTCATAGGGGTACTCTTTGTAGCTGACCGGCCCCACTCCTCCGGTTAGTCCCGGCTTGCTGACGATGAATGGCATGGATGATGAGAAGTCCCCTCCGTCACATCCGTTCCCCTGCCCGTTACAGGAGATGAGGTACTGCTCTGAGAGATCAGGATTCGAGCCGGCATCATGGTTTTTTCTCTCCATGTAGGACTCTAGCACGGCGATCTCGGCATGTGCCCAGCAGCTGCCGCATTCCCCAACAGAATTCTGGTCTTTTATGGGTGTTGTCCAGTCCCCGTTATTATCTCTCCAGTCAAAAGATTCGGGGAGTGTTGCCGGAACTGTGACCGCCTCAGCGTCTCCGCCAGCCATCTTCTTTGTGGGCTTTTTCTTGCCATGAATATTTTTTTTCTGGGCATCACTCATGGTAGAGATTGAAGTTACTCCGGCAGTCCATGTGTAATTATGAGCTTTGTTGTACTCATTCTCTGACTGGATCTTTTGGGTAAGTAAGCTGAGATCCGGTTTTTTTATCGAGAGATTGAGTGAAACCGGTGAGGGTGTTTTTGTTGGTTGTGCCGTCCCACCGGCTCCTGCGGAATTTGCACATCCTGCAACAAGGAGCAGGCACATCATTACTACGATACATACGATAACAGCCCGGTTTTTCATATTCGTTACTTCTGCCGGTATACCTAATAAAACCCATATAAATTATGCCGGAATTTTATTTCATAGGCCTGGCGAGTTTGAGGTTTTGGATATTTTTAAAAATACAATTCTTTATAAATCCGCTATTTTAAGAGATACTGAGGATTGGTTATGGGGGACAGTGACATTTCAGTTGAATCTGTTGTGCTGGCATTATTGTCTGATATCGAAATGTCATCTGCAATAATGATGAAGGATGCATACCTGCCAAATTCCGGGGAAAAGACTGATGAGAAACGGTCTGTTCCTGGTTCCAAACCTGAAAAATCCCCTCAGGAGGAGGGATTAGCCGGGCCAAATGTATCAGTCTATGTAACAAAAATATCAAACCAGACACCTCCTGAAGAGATTGAAAAAATTCTTAAAAAAGATCCATACCGCAAAACAAACCCTGGTGCTAATGATTTTTACACGATTGTACTTTCCATAAGTATGCGCCCCGGTGATCCGAGAACCACCCGTTTTATCAACGGAACCATAGAACTTGCTTTTTTACGAGGCATAAAAATCCTGAATTATTCCCCAAAAGAGAAGGGCATTATTACCTCAATTATTGAAAAAGGTGGAGATGCGATCTCCCTCTCCCCGGGTCTGGATTTTTCAGCATCGTCATCGCAGGGTAAAAAAACGCAACATGTTCCTGGTGAAAACCGGTTTGAGGTCCCGGTTGGTCCGGATGAAAAAATTACCGGCACCTATAGCGAAAAGAGCGGTCACTCCCTCGATATACCTTCCTGTGTTTTGCTGGATTACCGGGGGATGCTCAAAAACGAACGCGAAATGTTCTGGGAAATATATCCTCCTATGCCCGGTCAGAACATTGAAGTTACGGGAAAAGAGATGCAGGCGGTCTTTTCCTTTATTGTCCAGGCTCCAAAAAATGCGCCGCCAAAAATCACTGCCACTATAGAAGGCAGGGTGAAAGGGAATCTCTGGGGTGTGGTCCCCATCAAAGGCTCGGTGGTTTTATAAAAATGATAACGAAATACAGGAACAACCTCTTATGATAACTCAGGATATTGTCAGGAAACTCTGGGATGAAGCAGGGAATGGGAACCTCGCGATATGGGAAAATGATTCCATAACGGTAGTGCCTGTCGATTATTGCGGTGAAACCAAAGGTAAAAAACCGTTGGTCATCATAAAGCCCATAGCGCTTGTCAACCGGTATGAACACCTCGCTTTTGCTCTCAACGATGAAGAGCTGCTCACAAAAATTGAAGTGATGATCCGAACTGCCGGCGGAAATGTGACCCGCGGTCCACGTTCATAATGCCGGAATACTATCCGGGTGCGTGCCCTTTTTAAGATCCCCACTTACTGAATTGCGGTGGGAAAAAATTCCAGTAGAGGGAAAAATCCCCGCTCACAACAACTTTGTCTCTTCCGTTAGTTTGGGCACTTTGACAACCAGCACCCGGAAGACCGCTTTGCTCTCGTTGATCCAGCGGTGTGGGATCCGTGCCGGGCTCTCAACCAGCTGATCTTTTGTCACTTCTGCCCGCTCGGTACCGATCTCCACGATACCGGTGCCTTCCAGTACATAGAAGAAGACATCAACTGGCGTCATGTGCTTTTTTAATGATTCACCGGGCTGCAGGGTGATCACAACAGCGATAGCATTGTCTGTATCGTAAATTTTCCGGGCATCCACATGGTGGGGGTTTGGGCCGGATACAATCTTTGCTACATCAGTAATTTTCATGCTCCTCTTACCTCGATCTTTTCAGCGTTCATCTCATAAGCACCAATAGGGTGCAGTCCTGTTCACCGCTGGCGATATTTCGATCTGCCATCTCCTGTCCCGATGCCTTATCCCTATTCACACAATCTTCACCTTGTGACAACTGGAGTGACTGTGGGCGTCTGGACCGTTTTAAGATCAACGGTCATCGCTAATGTCCCCTTGGGAGTCATGATCGTTTTATCTCCGATCTTCTTCCCATTATTGAATAGTTCAACAGTCATAGGCAGCCCGTTTGTGTCAAGTTTCTGGATGGATATCTCCACAATATCGTTACTGGAAGACCATATCTGGTAGAAATTCCCTCCCGTCCCTTTCACGTCGCGCAGTCTTCCTCCCGCCCCGATGGTTCCGATATATTCGCCGTCATAACCGATACGGACCCATACGCCATTATCCGGAATATCGGTCTGGGGCTTGGGAGTGGTGACCGCGGTCGGCAGAGAACCGGGCGTCTGAACCGGTGTTACTGCGGGTACTTGTGTTGGTTCTGCGGTAATTACCGCTGTTGTCACCGGCACCATGGTAGCCTTTGTTGTTTGTGCTGGCGTTACCGGAGGCGGAGTTACGCTGGTCTTTGGTGACATGAAAGCCGGGTAAATAACGGCTGCACCGGCTATCAGCAGGATAATAACAACGATCGCAGTGGTTACAATGAGCAACTTTTTACCGGGCGCTGCAGGGGGATTACGGGAAGATATGGAGGTTTTACTTCTCGGACCTGATGATGCAGGGGGATTTTTATCCACTGTTTCAGCGGGTGCGCCTCCGGATTCTATCAGTTTTTTTAAATCTTCCGCCTCATCTGCTGCAAAATCCACATATTCCGGGGCAGTACCTTCAGGCAGGAGGTCGACTTGCTCTTTGATCTTCTGCGCCCATTCATCCCTCTCACCATTTCTCTGTGAACGGAGCTGCTGGGAAAAGACCAGTTGCATAGGGTTTGTCCCGCCGCTCCTGGCAAAAACCGCAAGTGATATCGCCGGGTCACCAGACCCGCTTTCCATGGTTGTTACGGTCTCAATCGCAGCAAACGACATCTCCTTGTGCTGGAACCGGACATTTCCGCTATCTACAATAAGGAGGCGCCGGTTGGTCAGTATCATTTCTGAAACCGCAGCATCGATTAAAATGTTGTGCGTTGAGAGAATTATTGATTCATCGCTGTTCAGGTACGGACTTCCCATATTACCATCTCGTCTTTGTCCTTCTGGAGCATGTTTGCCTATTTAAGAACATCAGTCTTTTTGCCATTTATTATGTAGCCTCGCCACATAACAGTTCATGGAAGTGCAGTGTTGAAAAAGAGCGGGTCTGATATCCGGTGTGTTACGCTCCCTGCCGGCACGTTTTACAACGGGGACTGTATCAGCGGAGCTGCCCGGTATATCCCTGACGGTTCGGTTGATCTTATCATCACCGATCCCCCGTATGGTATCAATGGTGACACACTCCATAAGCACTATAACCGCAATGAGAAGTTCGTTGTCGATGGCTATGTGGAGATCCCGGAGGAAGAGTATGGTAATTTTTCCCTGTTGTGGATCCGTGAAGCAGAGCGCATCTTAAGACCCGGTGGTTCGATCTACATCATATCAGGTTACACCAATCTCTATCACATCCTTGCGGCCCTGAAGATGACTGGCCTAAAAGAAATTAACCACATCATCTGGAAGTATTCTTTCGGTGTCTTTACCCGGAAGAAATTTGTTTCGAGCCATTACCATATCCTCTTCTATGAAAAACAAGGTGGCACACGGACGTTCAATCTCGAATCCCGGTACGGCCTGAATGAGAAGAACGGGGATGGGCGCTCGCTTAACAATACGGATCGCGAGGATGTCTGGCAGATCAACCGTGAGTACAAGCCCGGTATGGTAAAGAACAAGAACGAACTCCCCTCTGAACTGCTCGAAAAGATGATCCAGTACAGCAGCAATGAAGGCGATCTCGTCTGTGATCTTTTCCTTGGCGGTTTTTCGACTGCAATGGCAGCCATCGGTCTCAACCGCCGGGCAACTGGATTTGAGATTTCACCAGCGATTTTTGATGCACGGATGCCTATAATTGAGGGAATGGAGCCCGGCTCACATCTTCCCCAGTTACGAGAACCCGCTCTACAGCCCCGGAAGAATCAGCGAAAAGCCTGGACAGATGAAGACATTCACTATCTGGTCCGGGAGTTTGAGATGCGCAGGGCCAGTGGTGGGACAAAAAAAGAGATCATTACTGCGCTCGGAGATGCACTCGGGCGTGGGCGGTGGGCTATCATAAAGGCGCTGAAGAAATCTGCCAACAACGGTGAGCGATAATCGGCTGAATATCCCGCGGGCAATTTGTACATCTGATGGTAAAAACAGAGATGAGATTTAGTGCCCGGCAAACTTCATGTCCCAGAAGATGTTCTTGCCGGATGCTTTGAGCGGGATGCCATACGCAACGCTGCATCCTTTGATCAAACCCATCTGCATGGCAATGACGCCGGCAGAGAACATGACCCGGTTGTCCACGTTATGGATGCTGGCGGTTTTTACCGCTGAACCGACTGCGATGCCGAGATCCGTGAGCTTCATGACACAGTTCGGGCCCGGGTAGAGAGCCTTTTTGTTCTTTCCTGCCTTTGCCGCTTTTGCCATTTCTGCACAGGTTGCATGGCCGCATCCTCCGCAGTTTATCCCCATCACTTTCTGGCCTTCAACGCCAATCAGGAGCGTGGCATCACTTACCTTTACCTGCTCGCCATTGATCCAGAAAAAGTCCATCTTGATCTCTTTTCCCGTCTTGATCATCTGGTTTGCGAGTTTCTCCTGCTCTTTTCCCGTAAGTATCTCGATATGGATCGAGTCCAGTCCTACTGCCTTTGGTGCAGTCCGTGCCGCTATCGCCATGAGCCCGGCCACAGAC
Source organism: uncultured Methanoregula sp. (assembly GCA_964590895.1). Taxonomy (GTDB): domain Archaea; phylum Halobacteriota; class Methanomicrobia; order Methanomicrobiales; family Methanospirillaceae; genus Methanoregula. The sequence continues at coordinate 35,256 of CAZPYV010000010.1, forward strand.
TTTACTGCATCAGATTCAACTGTCATGCACGAGTGTTGGTATGTGAGGAGAAAAAAATAGCGGGTGGTAAGAACGCATGTGGGATGGATTCCGGAAATATGTTTTGACACCCGCTCACTTTTTTGTGCTTTGGTGCTTTTTGTTTCCGTCCGGGTTTACTTTTTTACCGTCAACCGGTGCGCAGCGGCGTCAACCTTGTAAGACTTCGGGCGTTCGAGCAGATCGAGCGCGTTGATTTTCATGTCGATGAGTTCAGAGAAGTTAAACGATTCGGACTTCATGACATCTTTTTCGCTCCAGAAAACAACAATGCCGTTTTCCATCTTTTTGCTGGTCACTATGTCTTGCATACTCTTCGATGGGGATGTGAGATGATGAATTTTTCTGCGCCGGGATTTTTTAATGGTCCAAAACGATTTTGGTGGTTCACAGAAAATCCGGAAAAAAATTTATGGGCGTGCGAGAAAAACTAAAAACACTGTACCGCAGAAACGTCGCTTACCCGGTTCGTCTTGTTCATTTTCTCAAATCGTTTGCAGGCAGTTTAGTTGCCGGGAGCCCGTGACAAACAATTATTCAAGACTCTCTTTTTTATTGAGAGCACGGTTATTTCTGGAGTTCATGCAGTTCTAGTGGAACAAAAAAATAGTCATGGAAAAAAATTGATTAACCGCTCTTCATGATCCGGTGAGTGAGGTTTCGGGTAGATTCGGGATACCGTCCTTTAAGGAATTCGATAATACGCTCGGTTATGTTTGTCCGCTGGGTCTGCCGCCGGACAATATTGAGTTCATTGCCCGGTGTTGTGTCAACGGTCATGTTCACGTAGGCAAGGTCATCAATTTTCTGCATATTTTTTACTTCGTAAATCCGCGGGCCGTACTGGTATTTGTTATCCTGCAGCCACGTATCAGGATAGCCGGGCAGGGCAGTTGTTCCATTGGCAAAATCGCTCACCATCATGTTGCTGTATTTTACTACCAGCTGATCGGAAAGTTTCCACCACTCATTCATGTTCGCCAGGGCATTTGCCGTACTATATGCTGTAAGGTACGCCCGGGTTGCATCCTCCCCCTTCGTATTGTAGAGTTGTCGTGCATTCTCCTCAAGAACCGGCTGATCGGCAAACTGTCGCTGCTCAATCGCCTGCTGCCGGGCCTTGATATCACCAGACATAGCACGATAATTGAGCGTTGCCCAGTTGGTCACGTAGTTGAACGCCCACCAGGCCTGATCCCGGCTGAATGTGGACCGGTCAGTATTCGACCATTCGGCGGGAACATATGTCCCCCCTGCATAAAATGGGATATAAACCGTCTCGGCAGGCTGGGCAAACCCGAACCAGGCGATTCCACCGATGGGGTCCGGGAGCCAGCTCCGGCCCTGGTTGATGTAGCTGTACCCGCAGAACATCTCTGATACAGCACGGGGCCATGCACCCGGTTTCACCTCGCCAAAGATAATGTGGCCGTGATCATCGAATGGTCCGCGCCAGCGGTATGGATTCCCAAAGGGGCCGGCTGCCGGCCCGGTGGTGAGATCCCAGACCGTGCCTTCATAGTGATTCCTGAAAAGGGAAAAGGCATCGGCCGTGGATAATTTCTTGTCAGGAGCGAGCGAGAACGGGTACTCTCTTGAGTACGTGTCGGTGACGTACGGGGAGAGATTACGGGATGGTGCAATCCTGCTGTACAGGCTCCAGACCCGGCCAAGGGAATAATACGGGTGTGAATACTCCCCCTCGCTCACGGTCTTTAACCAGTCAAGGTTTCCCACCGATTCGTTCCACCACCCGTTTGCCTTAGCAGCGGGAAAGAGGCTGGCAGAATACATCTGGTCAGGATTGCCCGGCACCACATCCCGGATACGGAACGTGTTGGCTGTGACAAATATCTCGCCGTTTGGGACTTTCTGTGCTACCCAGAGTCCGCCTTTGCCGTCAGGAGTACCCCCGCACATCTCAATGACCCATGCTTCATTAGGATCGCCAAAGAGGAGAGTCTCGCCGGTGCCGTAATAGCCGTACTGGTCAATGAGCTGGCCGATCAGGGTTACCGCCTCTTTTGCTGTACGGGTTCGTTCGAGCGCGATATTCGAGAGCTCTGAACTATAGAAGATCCGGTTTTTCGGGTCGGACACGGGCTGTACTTTTGCTCCCGTTGTCACTTCCCCGGCCATCAGCTGGTGCTCGTTGATGATCCCGTAACTGCCGGTGTAATACCCGTACGTGTGTTTTACTTCAGGAATGTAGGCTAAGGGTTTTGACTGCGCCTGCTTGACACTGGTGGGTTCATCGGATCCGGAATTGGGATCATAGTTTACCGCTCGCATCGCACCTTCAGGATGATCTGCTGCGGGTACATAGATCATCTGGGAACTTTCGTTTGCTACCGTGTGCCCGACAACACTGGCACCAAAGCCGTCATTCGTGTGCCCTACATACATTGACCCGTCAGCAGAGGCACCCGGTGTAATGATGAAACTGGTGCATGCCAGGACCGGTGAGCAGAGAACGGTCAGCGCTAAAATAAACGCAAAAAACCGATTTATGGATATGATCGCCATGCATCTTCCCCTTGGTACGAGGAAATATATAACCAATGTCTTTTCCTTTTCTGGAGCGGTTGCAGGGATGTGATTCGGTCCTGCACGTTTCGGGTCCGGCGGGGAAAATTACGGGCTGGCACCACCCGGATCGATATGGCGGGACGGTTCTGGAATAGCGTGTAAAGGAAAAAGGGAAAATTATGGAGTAATCCGGTCGTTTTCACCACCGGTTTTTTTGTTAGTCCATACGTTGGATCGTAAGAGTATCAATGCAAATACTCCTAAAAGGACAAGGAGGGGCAGGAATGAAACAATCGTATCTGTACCGGAAATGTATAACCGGCCAGGACTTATGATAATGTCGATCAGACCATGTAACAGGACTGCAATCCATATGCTCCCGGTTTTTAGTACGGCATAGCCGAATATGACACTCAAAATTATGGTATAAACAAGGTACACGATATTTGCCGGCAGGAAGGATTCACTGGGAAAATTCAGGCCCATTAGCATCAGGGGAGCGTGCCATAAACCCCATATCAGGCCAACCAGGACTACACCGGTATACCTGCCGAAGAGTGCAAACATACGGTCCTGGAGGTAAAACCGCCAGCCGTACTCTTCACCGAAATATATCGGCCATGATATGACTAATGTTAACAGAGGTAACCCCAATGTCGTGAAGAACAGTGTCAGGTTGAACTCTAAAAGAGGCAGGCGGAGCCCCAGGCTGTAATTGAAAAAAAGTGCGATAATATAGGTTAAAGAGAAGAAAACGGGCAGAATAACGAATAACAGGCGGTTTTTTCCAAAGGATAATTTTGCGGATTCCATGTTTGTCCGCCAGGTATCTTTGAGGTTCAGAATTACTACGAGTACCAATGTTGCAAAACTGGTAACAACAGAGAGTATCTGGTAGGGACCCACGGTCCCGAGAATTGGATAGAAAACCATTTCAAAAATTAGAATTCCGGCAGTGATCAAAAAACAGGCAAGAATTAGTTTTGTTTCTCTGGTCAAGGCTGTGGATTTAAAATAAACCAAACAGATTATCGCAGTTATTGCCGGGATAAACATTGCAACTGTGGGTATCCTGCTCGACAAGATTTTCGAGCCGTACATGCCAATACCCGCAAATTCAAGAAGAAATGTGGCGCCGAAAACGATAATCAAAAACATTAATAATTCTGATATAAGGCGTCCCCGTTCTGATAGTGCTATAGCCACGGTCCCCTCTCCTTTGGGAATTCAATGAACCTGGTGAAAAAAATCAAAGTAAAAATTCCCCCTTTTTTTTAATGACCAGAATAGATTCTGGCTGCACTTAATCTTTTATTTTTTACCTGTTGTTATGACACGTTTTACGGGATTGTAACTGCAAAACTATTCAAAGTGCCTGAATTACCTGATATGTCCCTTTCGGATGAAGGTAATTATGTTATCAGGTTCCTGTTAATGGGAAATAAGAAACACAAATCAAAGAATTAATCCCTCATAAAAAAATACAACCGTGTATGAAACTCATCGCTGTGCTTATTTTGCTCTGCATGATTACCGGTACCGCAGCTGCAATCACCCTGCCCCAGGTGGTGTCCTTCCCCCAACCGGCTGTCACGGGCGTTAAGCCCGTTGCCACGTTCGAAGGCGGGCAGCGGTTCGCTGCAGGCGATTACCCGGTCATTGTCCTCTCCGGTTCCTACCGGCAGATGGGCCGGCAATACGGTGGCCTGATGAAGACCGAGTTAAACGAGGAGTACGCGTTCCTTCTCGACACCCTTGCCAAGCGGGGATATACGCAGCAACAGGTGCGGGAAAGCGGACGGGACATACCGGCATTATATCCGCAGCGTGTAAAGGAGATTTTTTTGGGCATGTCGGAGACCTCTGGTCTGACACCCGATGATATCGCTGTCCTCTACTATGGGGCAATCTTCCAGCTCATGGCGACGCCTCCCGTACCGGCATCCTGCTCGTACCTTGCCACATGGGGCAACTACACAACGGACGGATCCGTTATTGTCTCCCGAAATTGGGATCTGGACGATAGCGTAACGCCGTACACCAAATGGTACGTCCTTGCCGTATACCGGCCCACTGACGGCAGCAACAGCATTGCAACCTGGAGCCCCGCGGGAATGCGGCCTGAGACCTTCATGAACAGCAAAGGGTTGTTCATCGCTGACGACAACTCAGGCCTTAACGATGCCGCCCCGGAAACGCGCCCGGAATTCATCACAGAATATTTCCGGTTCATGCTCGACTACTCGGACTTAAAAGGACTTGACGCCGGCATCCGCGGAGCCAACACTGATGTAGCATGGATCGTGGATGTCGCAGGACCGGACGGGGCATCGGTGTACGAAAAGATGACCAACAAAACGAGGCAGAGGGGCGGTGAAGGGGTTATAGCCGCGGCAAACCATTTCGTCGACCCGGCCTGGAACCTTTCTGCACCTCCCGAACACTCGCTCTCCCGCTATAACAACCTCCTCCGGCAGGCCGGCGAAGCAAAGGGATCGATCGATGCCCAGAAGATGATGCAGATCCGTGACGTGTGCCTGGAGAATGGCGGGGCAAAGTTCTGTCATTCGCTCCTCTTTGGCAACACGTACTCCAGCAACCACCAGGTTGTTTTCATGCCAAAGACAAAGACGCTCTGGATGAAGACTATGGACAAGGACTGGCAGAAAGTCGAGCTGGGCCCCCTGTTCGGCAACTGAACGAACGAGGTTATGGCCGGATCGGTACGGAAGGACCGTGAGTGATCCGGACTTTTTTAATATTTTCAGACGAACCCGGTTAAATCAATCCCTCCATACTGGTACCCTTAAGCAGGTGGCGGATAAGCCCCTCTCCGGGAAGATGCTGGTCGCCGTGCATGGATTTGATAGCTTTGGCAATGACCCGCAGATCGTACTGGCTGGGATAGACTTCAGGGGGTTGTTTATCAAGATTGAGCAGGGTGTAGACACCCATCATTGCAGAACGTACCGAGTATTCGACCGTAAAGACACAGTCTCCGGGTATCTCCACAAACTGTCCAAGGAATGCAAGATTAACACAACCTTTGGGTACTACATCCGGCCGGTCTCCTTTGATACGGGGCATGAACTGGCTGGTGATGTACGGCATCATGCAGGAGATAACTTTAGAGGTAGCAATGATCTCTTCTGTCTGGTCTCCGGCTCCCATATGCCAGAGAAGCTCTCGCAGCAGTTCCTCTCCGGTGCAGTCTTCCATCTTTTTCCTGACGCAATCTCCCACGTTATCCGGCAGCAGGCCATAAGCCCACAGGACAATGGTGTTCTTCGGCTGATTGGTAAAATGGGGTTGCCGGTGACAGGTGACGCTCAGCAACCATGAGGAGTCTACAGCAGTCATGATTCCCCCGGTTACTAGCTTTCCCGAATAAGGATCCCTTCCGGTGAGTTTCCGGAGCAGATCAGCCATCCTGGAATCTGTACAGGTAATGGTGAAGGATTCCCACTTGGTTTTATCAATATCGCCACAGAAAACATCGGGCCGGCCAAAGGATGGATCTTTGGCGGCGACTTTTTTCCAGAGTTCCCAGCACGCCCCGGGTCCACGGTTCACCCTTGCCGGTGTATCCATGCCCCCCAAGGTTGAATTCTCCGTCATCGAACCGCAGGTGAAGAACACCAGATCGTCTTTTGTCGTCTTTACAATCTCCGCTTGGCCATTCTTAATCAGATGAATTGCGGTGACGGTCTTCTTATCCGGTGTGATGTCAAAGGTAAGGTCAGTAACCCGGGTGTTCTTTAGGAACGTCACCCCCTGTTCTTCCAGCCATCGCTGCAGGGGCAGGATCATGGATTCATACTGGTTGTAACGGGAAAATAAAATTCCGCGTAACCGGGAGAGGCCCGGCAGGTGATGGATGAACCGGTGCATATAGCGTTTCATTTCCACAACGCTCTGCCAGTTCTCAAAAGCAAACATTGACCGCCAGTAATACCACATATCCGTTGCAAAGAAAGTGTCGTCGAAGAATTCTTCGATTGTCATCGCCCCTAGTTCTTCTTCCGTGGCCATAACGAGTTTTTCCAGTTGTCGGATATGGTGACCTTTAAGCCCGAGGGTGTCGCGTTTTATCTTTTCCCCGCACTTGTGCATCAAGCGGCAGGCAGCAACGTTCGGGTCAATTATATTGACTTCCCGCAAATCCTCGAGTACAGTACGGGATGGATTCTCAAGGGTAGGAATATGGCAGAACAGATCCCAGCTGCACTCGTAATGCTCCTCCATCTCCCGCCCGCCCCGTACAAGAAAACCTTTTTGTGCATCTCCGGATCCATCCATGCTCCCGCCAAGGATCTCCAGGTTTTCAAAGACTGTGATATTTTTCCCGTCCATATGGCCATCATGGATCAGGTAAAATGCGGCAGCAAGGGATCCAATCCCCCCACCAATTAAAAATGCGTGTTTATTCTCGATTCCTTCCGGCTTTTTAGCCCTGATATTGTTATAGGTACCCATAGTGTTTACCCCCCCGATATTGTTGCCTATACGGTATAGCACTTAATAATGAATCCCTTTTTAGTCGGACACTTGAGGGAACAGAGGCTGTGTCCGGATGGGAGGGGTTGTGAAGTGCTATTAAAAGGGAGTTTTGGGGGATGAGTTGAGAGGCCAGGGGTGGGGGATTCTGTCTCTCACTGCCGGTCGGTATAGATACCAGATCCCACGAGCCATGTATTGTCAACGGGGGTAACATAGCAGAGTTTCATGCCGGGTTTTCCCGTATCCGGGTTATAATAATCCACGTAAACAAATCCCCCGCCGCTCTTTGCAGCCGCAATCTCCCATGCTGTGATCTTTACCCCGTGCGTGTCAGTGAAATTCATCCGGTTTGTGCCGATTGTTTCCGGCTGGAAAGGCATTGCGAGCGTGGTTCCGTTGTACGCATAGGCAAAGATGTACCTGCTCCCGTTGGCAAACGTACCGTTCCGGTCATTGAAATCCCTGACCGCTTTTACCGCCCCGTTTGCCTGAGCATACTGGCGGGCCTGGTTCACCCGCTCCACAAGCTGGTCCCTCTCGGTTGTAGTAAAAAGTGCAGGAACTTCGGATAAGTAAATCCCGGAACTCACAAACCATGTGCTGTTGACTGGACGGACATACGAGATCTTGAGCTCATCCCGGTTGTTGTTTTTAGGATTTTGGGTGACATAATAGACCCATCCTCCGCCATCCCCGGCAACTTCAATCATCCGCCTTATATGGTTGACGCCATTTACGTCAGCGGCCCCGGCCCGGTTCGTCCCGAGCTGGTCCGGCCGGTATGGCCATGCGAGCGTGGTCCCGTCCATCCCGTACGCAAACACGTAGAGATCGCCTTCAATGAACGTACCGTTGGCGTTGTTGAACTCCACAAGCGCCGCATCTCTCCCATTTTTTTTCGCATACGCTTCTGCCCTGTCAACTAAATGGGTGAGGTTGGCATACCGGGCATCGATCGTCTGAACCGCCACAACCATGACTTGAGTTGTGGCTGGTGTACCCGGTGTTATCGTTACGGAGTTTGGGGTATTTCCGGACGGTCCGGAGCATCCCGAAAACGCTACGGCAGCCGCAATGAGAAGCAGCATTATTGCAAGAGAAGAGACCTTCATAGTAATGGATTTGCCGGCAGTTCCCTATCAAGGTTGCCACCGTGGGAGAAGGGGAGAGTCCGGGCCATAGCGGCGGAAATTATTTAGAAAATGTGATTTATGGGACAACCGGTTTTGCCTGGAATTTGGGCCGGACTTTTTCAGAAAAGTATTTTCCAATCTCACCTGAATGCATGAGATCTGTGTAAACTTTTGGAGGGACCCCCAAATATTGGAACAAAAGTCCGGATTGAAATTCGATCTCCAGAATTTTTGTGGTGTCATTATATCCTATCGAGCGAAGGATACGGGACTTGACGGGCTGTCTTTCCACATGTGTCATCACTCTCCTACACGTTCGCTGGATGGATAATGGTTTTTGTAAACGGTTTGATTGTGGGTGCTGCACCAGATTTTTTGGAGTTTTCGCATGATTGTGCAACCGTGAGCGGGTGTGACGGAATCGCCCTGACCCGCTGGAGGGATGGGTAATGGGGGACTCCTGCCACTTAAATTGGGGTGGGTGAAGTGCTGATGGAAGGGACCAAATGGTGGCAAGGTCAAATTGAAAAGATCTCTCGTCGGATACTAACGTGAAATTGAACGAATAACGAGGGGTGAGAGGGGATGGGGATGAGTGTAGAGATCCCAAACCCACTTCTCCGTCGGAGACCCTCAATCTGTAAAGGGGTCCGGGTATCAATTCCGGCATAAATCCCCCCTATTCCGGCACACGCATTTCTAAAACCTTCAGAATGAGCCTCGAATGGAGGAATTCGGCATATTTCGGGCTCTAAAATAAACGCTAATAGACGCTATTGGAAGGCAGATCTCTTGTCTGATGGGCTAAAGTAGGGGAAAATGAAAGGAAGGCCTGTTTTGGAGGTCAAATCGAAATATCTTCACGTCGGACATCGACGTTAATTTTACAATATCTTCCGGACCCCCTGTTCATGCAAAATATCCAGGAGTTTTCGATCGAACAGGGGGTGATATGAGCTGAAACGGAGCCCGTTTTGGTCTTTGTTTGGGAATTTTAAGGGATCGGAGGCCGTGACGTGCCCGGATTGGAGACGTTGTTAAGTGCTTAAAAAAATGGGGTTTTGGAGGTGTGAGTAAGGGAGGGGCGAGGGTAAACTTTTTTATTTCATGGTTCACTTAAAAAATTTTCACGCAGGTTGTGCTCAAAAGTTTTCAATCAAAGTGTGGCTGAAAAATTTCGGGCAAGGTCCGGCAAATTGTTTTCAGTCAGGGTCTGCCCGGAATTTTTCAATCAAGATCCGATTGCAAATTTTTTGGGAGATTGTGGGGTACCCCTAATCCCCAAATATTATTTTCCGGAGATTCCCGGAACCCCCGCTCACATCGCCGGCCCGCCACCCCCACCCGCCCCAACCATAATAATTAAACCGATAAACAAAAGAGAAGTCTAATCAGGAGAATCAAAAATGTCCTTTATCATTTCTTTATACGTTCAGGAAGGTATTGTCATGGCCAGTGACAGCCGCCTCACGTTGACTCATACCGAGCAAAGAGGGAACCAGCAGGTTCAGATTACCGTTCCTCAATCGGATGCAAATTACAAAACATTCCTTGCTCCGGGCAATATCGGGATCTCTACGTTTGGGGCTGCGGATATTTTGGGAGTTCCCATCAGCGGATACATTGAGTCGTTCATCAATGAAAAATTATCAGCAAATATGGTTGACGTGAATGACGTTCCAAAGATGCTTCTTGATTATTTTAAATCCCTGTCACAGGTTCCGGACACGGGATTTCATATTGCAGGGTACAGTAAAAAAGGGGGAAAACTCATTCCCTATATCTGGCGGATTATTCTGGCCCAGAACGAAGTCAAAAAAATTAATGTACCCGAACAACAGGGAGCTGCCTGGGAGGGTGAAGTTGATGTCATGACCCGGTTGATCCAACCGGTGGGTCTGATTGGAACCGATGGAAAAACCGTTCCCCTGCCACCTTCAATTATCAACTGGACTTTTTTCACATTGCAGGATGCCATTGATTTTGCCATATACGCGGTGAAAACCACCCGGGATACCATGCGTTTTCAGACACGCTTTAAGACCGTCGGGGGACCCGTTGATGTTCTGGTAATCAAACCTGAAAAAGCATTCTGGGTGCAGAGAAAGGAACTCCATGCAGAAGACAATGAACTTTCCTTTTAATTTTTTAATTATGTTTTTAACCAGCGTTCACCGCTAAGGCATCCAAAAAATATCAATCATGGGAATAGCTGGACAGATTTAGCATCGTTAAAAAATCCAGACCCAGTTATCCCCTACCCACCTATCGTATCGCAACCGCACACGAAAGCCAACCGGCATCGGGAGTTAAGAAGTACCTGCAGGAGCCGGTCCTCCTCTTCTCCATTGTGTCCATATCGTAATAGCTGCAGAAAAAGTCTGAACCCAGCATTGCAACGATCTCGTCCTGTGAATAGGTTGTCATCCGGTCGAGAGCGGTATAATTGCGGACATGGGAAAAAATCCTGTACGGGATAAATCGCCGCTCCTCGTTTACCAGCCTGCACGGTTTGAGATGCTCAAAAACAATAATCAGGTCCGGGAACATGTCTGACAGGGATGCAAACACCCGCACCATCGCAGACCTTTCGATGTAGTAGCTGAGCCCTTCCATGACCACGATAAGTCTCTTGCCTGCCGGATCCCCCGACGCTTTCCTGATAGCATCAGTAAGCTGGGTTGTATCCGTAATGTCAGATTCTATGCAGGAGATGAACCTGCTGCGATCCGGGACAATTTCGGAATACCGCTGGTGCTTGTGGCTCATATTATTCCTGTCGATCTCAAGGAAGCGGACACGATCGCACAGCAGTGGTGAGAGTTCGAGAGCGAGCGGGGAGAACCCGGCACCAAGATTGACGATGGTTGTTGGTTTTTTATCAGCTTTGACCAGTTCTTCAACCGTATTTTTAATGAAATGCTTTCGGTTGACGATCACTTCCGAGTACCACGGACATATGTAGTTATAGCATTCCAGCAGTGATTTGCCTGCGGACAGATCGAGTTTCTTCAGATACGGACCTGTCAGTGGCTTTGGCTCGTAATACCTGCTCGCCCAGAGCATGACAAGTGCCGCTGTATCAGATACTGGGTAGGGTTTTTCGTTTTCTGTCATCATGAAAGAGACTTGCCTGTATCGTGTTTGTAGTATCTGGACAAAAATTCACCGGCTCACAATGCCGTACCATCTCACAACAACAAGGCACTGATCGTACTGGTGCTGGATAGCAATTAAGGCAAAGAAAGAGAAGAGATCCTGTACAATGGCAGGAAAGACAGGACGTTCCGGTAACGACATTCACGTACCTGATCCTCGCTCGTCTCCTGTGGGTCAGCCGGCCTGCGTCCCCCTCATAGAATCCGATGTGGAATCCGCAGCCCGGCTCTATACGGAAGTCTTTCTTGCCGATGAACCGACCTCACACCGCCATGCACTGGACCCGGCCCTGTTCCTCCCTTACGCACGGTTTTATATCAACTCTCTTGTCAGAAAAGATCTCAGTTTTCTCTCGCGGCATGAAACGACAAATGATGTTGCCGGGTTCATTTTCTGTTTCGATTTTACTGACGACCCGGAGAACGAAGGTGCAGTGATGGTGGAATTCATTGCGCATTTCAAAGAGGCAGTTGCCATGATCCATGAACTGGAGGACCGGCATCTCAACAGGGAAGAGATTATGGCCGGGTCGGTTCTGCATATCTTCCAGATCGGTGTCAGCCGGCAGTACCGGGAGATGGGGATTGCCCGGGCCATGATCCAGAGGGTGCTTGCCCATGCCCGGCAACGTGGATTCCGGCAGGTCATTGCCGATTGTACCAGCCCGGCTTCGAAAAGGGTATTTGAGCAGTGCGGTTTTTCGGAAATGGGTTTTTCTCCCTATGAATCGTTCAGCCTGAACGGTGTCCGCTTTTTTGCTGGGCTTGAAGGGGGCATTTCCCTGATGGTGAAAAAAATCTGAAATCTGTCCGTTGTGTTTTAATCTCCTGTTTCTTTGTCAGAATTGAATAATAAGTGTCAAAAAAAAGGTATCTTACTTCCGGTACTCACTTCGGCTTGTAATATCCCCACTTCTCAAGCGCCCCGGCAAGTTCCTTTGATTTCTTTGCCTTCTCGTCAAGCGTAATGCCTTCCTGCCATGCATCAATCGCCTGCATCGTCGCCTTTGCACCCGCCCGCGTCCCTTTCGGGTGGCCGTGGATGCCGCCGCTCACGAGCAGCACCAGTTCGCAACCATAGATGTCCAGCACTTCAGGAACAAGGCCGGGGTGCAGGCCTCCCGATGAGACCGGAAATGCACTTTTTATTGAGCCCCAGTCCTGGTCGAGTGCCATATGCTCAACACCCTTGGTCTTTCTCTCCCGCAGCACATCGGCAAGCAGCATGGCTTCTTTTTTTGTGCCAACGAGTTTTCCTACTGCGGTTCCGGTATGGATCTGGCTGATCCCTATAAGCCGCATCATCTTTGCAAGGAACAGCATGGTCATCCCATGTTTTTTGTTCCGGTCAAACGCTGCGTGCATGGCCCGGTGGGCATGGATAGCAAGCCCGAGATCGGAGCAGTAGTCCCGCATGGTCATGACACTTGCTGTACCGGCAACAACCACATCGATCATCGCAAAGTTCCAGCCATTGTCCGCCAGCAACTGCGCCCGCTTCTTCATGGTCTCGACATCAGCGGTGATGTTGAGGTATGCAGATTTCTGCTCGCCGGTCTCCTTCTCGGCTTTGTCCCGCAGTTTTGTCATGAACTTCACGCGATCTTCAAAGCGGTTGAACGAAGTCGAGGTCAGGTTCTCGTCGTCCTTGACAAAGTCAAATCCGCCCATCCAGGTCTCGTACGCGATATCGGCATGTTCCTGTGCCGAGAAACCGATCTTGGGTTTTGGGACCGCGCCGGTCATTGGGCGGTCGTATACCTTCATCATCTTACGGATGCCATCGTTGCCAAAGTGCGGTCCCTTGAAATGTTTGATGTAGGCAGCAGGGAGCGAGACATCAATGAGCCGGAGATTTTTGAGCGCCTTCATGCCAAAGATGTTTCCTGCAATCCCGCTGAGCAACTGCACGGCATTTCCCTCCTCCCAGAGTGCGAGCGGGTACGCGATCTTTGTATAGTTCCCGTTGATCTCAAAAACGGTTGCCTGCAATTTTTTCATCCGCGGGGGCATGGTAAAGAGCGTAGTCCATGTTCCCGTAGAACTCTCTGAAGCGATCCGCCCGGCCGCTTCTTCGTGGCTGATGCCTGCTGCGGGTTCGAAATAAAAGAGGCAGACAAGTTCATCCTTTGCGGGGGTATACCCGAGATTTACAAATTCCTTATACCAGTCAATTGCCATAAAACACCATTAACAATCAAAGGAGTGGATGATTAATAATCTTGCAGTAGTGGCAGGATCAAACCCCCCCCTCCATTATGCTTATCCGCTCGCCGCACCAATCTCCCGGAAAGGAACCCTTATGCTCTACCGCACCAATCTCCCGGAAAGGAACCCTTATGCTCTACCGCACCGTCCCAAAAACCGGCGATAAACTCTCTGTATTAGGTTTTGGCTACATGCGGCTGCCAAAGAAAGATGGCGGTGGCATAGATGAAGACCGGGCAATACGCCAGCTCCGGTATGCGATCGATCACGGGGTTAACTATGTCGATACCGCGCCAATCTACCATTTTGGGAAAAGCGAACTGATCCTCGGGCGGGCGCTTGATGACGGCTACCGGGAAAAAGTGCGGCTCGCAACCAAACTTCCGCCATGGTCTGTCTTTTCCCGTGCGGACATGGAGCGGATTGTTGCAGAGCAACTGGAAAAGCTCGGCACCGATCATATCGATTACTACCTGCTCCACAGTCTCGGCAAAGAGTCCTGGGACAAACTCTTGCGTCTTGGGGTGCTTGAATTCCTCGATGCAGCAAAAAAAGATGGCAGGATAATTAATGCTGGTTTCTCGTTCCACAGCAATACGGACACGTTTAAGGAGATCATTGATGCTTACAACTGGGATTTCTGCCAGATCCAGTTCAATTATCTCGACGAGCATAACCAGGCAGGGATCGTCGGGCTGGAATACGCTGCCTCAAAGAAGATCGCAGTTATGGTGATGGAACCGTTACGGGGCGGGAACCTTGCCGGCCATGTGCCGGACGATGTGCAGAAGTGCTTTGATGCAGCGCCGGTTAAGCGGAGTGCGGCGGAATGGGGGCTGCGCTGGGTGTGGAACCATCCCGGAGTCACTGTCGTCCTCTCGGGCATGAACGAGGAGGCGCATATCGATGAGAACCTGCGGGTAGCAGATGTCGCATTGCCAGATTCCCTCACGGAAGCGGACCTGGCCGTGCTTGAGCAGGCCCGCCAGATTTACCGGCGCTTAATGAAAGTGGACTGTACCGGCTGCCGCTACTGCATGCCCTGCCCTGCGGGAGTCAATATTCCGGAGTGTTTCGCGTTTTACAACAACACCGCATTCTTTCCCCACAACCGGGAGAACCGGATGCTCTATATCATCCGTCTTGGTGGGATTATCGGGGATGTCCCTTCGTATGCCGGACTGTGTAAGCATTGCGGGAAATGCGAACGGATCTGCCCCCAGCACATCCCCATCCAGCAGCGCCTCAAAGAAGTCTCGGAAACTATGGAGGGAAAGGGCATGGGTGCCCGTCGGTTTGTGATGAAGGGCGTGATGGGGGGAGCATTACGGCTCCAGAATATTATTGGAAAGATCAAGCGGACGTTCTCACCACGAAATAAGGTGCTGTGACGAGTGCCAGAAGTTTTTATTTTTCACACTCTTAAAAAAAGAGATGCAGTTTATCCGTTTTCCTGACGCATACCTTTTTCCCGTTTCTTTTTGAGACAGAGTAGTACAAAGGTGCAACAACTGCATGGAATCCGCAACGGAAGCACCCGGCCATTCTGGGGAGTACGCAGACGATGCTGCAATGATACGGCACGCAGCCCGGCGTATCCGCATTGCCCGGACACGCGGGGAACTCGGCACCATTCTTGTCCATGAAGTGCAGCAGTACTCCCTCTTCGATCTCCAGATCATCGGGGGGCGCCTCTACAATGAGATAGAAAAACTGCCATCCCCTTACCGGGAGGCGATCCGCCCGTACTTCAATAAGCAACTCTTTGGAAAGCATCATGAACTCCTCGCACTGCACCGGCGCGGAGCGTTTATAGCGATGAATTCTCCCATTACCGATCCGGAAACCTTTCAGAAATTTTGCGATATGCTGCCGGAAGGATGTTTTGCCTGGAATGATGCAAGTGAGCGCAACCCGTACTTCCACAACCCGAAGAACCGGCTCTTCTATTACCTGATCGCAGCGTTTTCCATGTTTGTGCTCGATGAACCGGGCCACCCGGTGGGCATGCCGTTTCCCGGTGGATTTAAAGTTGAACAGCGAGGGAGGGATTATTACTGCCTGATCCGGGACAAGGAAAAGGAAGTTTACTCTTCAATTTGTAATTTCTGCCCGGCAAAACAGACGGAGGAGTCAGGTAGACTTTGAACGGGTTATTAAAATACGGATATTTACCGCTCTTCCTGCTGTGCTGAACGGACCTTTCCCCCCGATTGAGGAACAATCATAACAGAAAAAACACCACATGTTCATCTGGTGGCAGATTTTGAACGCACACTATCCTTTCCTTGTTTCCATCCCGCATGGGGGTACAGAAGTACCTGAGATGGTTCGTCCCCGCCTCCTGCTCAGTGAAAAGGAACTGGACTACTACTGCGATCCGCTAACACGGGAAATCTTTGGATTTGAAGACCGGGTAAAGGCATTCATCGACACTCCCATCTCCCGGATGGTCATCGATCTCAACCGCCCCCCGCTCCCGCTACCTCCACAAGACCCGGACGGGATCATCAAGCGGAGGACCATTGATGGGAAAGAAGTATATCGCCCCGGCATGGTGCCGTCAATTAACGATATTCATGCATTGATGGTAAAACATTATTTCCCCTACCACCAGCGCATCGATGAACTCATGGATCAGCATCACGTGAGGGTGGCGTTTGACTGCCACTCGATGCTGCCGTATGGCTCGGCAGTCCAGACGGATTCAGGTAAACCCCGCCCCATGATCTGCCTTGGCAACAATGGTGACATTTGGGGCAATTCCCGTACAGGAAGCATTGCCACCAGCCCCTCTGACTGGATGGGGGCTCTTGCAGATGCGTTCAGGGATGAATTCTCATTTGACCGGGAAGTTGTTTTAAACGATCCGTTCCGTGGCGGTTTTATTTCAAATGCCCACTACTGGCACAAGGGCATTCCCTGGATCCAGATCGAGATCAACCGTGTTCTCTACGAATCGGAGGGTTACGGTGACAATAGTTTACAAAAAACCCGTGAGCCGGCACGGGTAATGAAAGAAAAGATCTGGACTGTCCTTAAAACATTCTGGGAACAGTTAGGCAATGAAGTGCTGGATGAAAAATGATTTGTGATAACTTTTTCAGCTGTTCAGTATCCTGTGCTCTTCGAGTCCCCCATCATAATACACCTTGATGGTGATCTCATCCCCTTTTAAAAATCCCCTCAGCCGATCGTCATACACTTTCTGCACATGGCGGAGGTGGTGGCGGGCAAAGTAGTGCTGCATGTATTCGAGGAACTGGATCTCCTGCGTGAGAAACGCGTTCTCATACTCCTTTGCCTCACGGGCGAGATTGAGGCTCTCCTCATCAGGAATACTGGCGTCATATTCCCCGTGCTGGTCAAGGCCGGAGAACTGTCGCCAGTCCACAGTACCATGGTCATCAGGCTCGCGGTGGAGCATGTAAGGATACACGCGGCAGATGGCAAACCGGTTATCATAGATGCGACATTTGCCATCTTCTAAAAACCAGCAGGACCCGATCGCATCCTCCTTTGTCCGCAGGGCATACCCTGAGACATAAAATATTCCGTTCTGGTCGCAGAACTCCGGTGACGGGGCCGGTTCTAGCGCATCCGGATCAATTGCTTTTACTGTCGTCACGTCCCGGTCAAGAAGGAAGACATGCCCGTTGAACTCTCTTGTGCAGCATTTTGCGCAGGAAGTACAGTGGAATTTGATCTCCCGGATGATACCAGCGAAACGTTCCAGGGGATACTCAAAGAGACTGTTGCGCTCCTGTGTCAGCGCAGCGATGCGAAAAGGAATGGGGGTTAAGGAAACGGGGATCACCACATTTTTTTAAAGACTTATGATGGCTGTGTTTATTGCTCTTTTTAAAGAGTTTCTAACTTCATAAGTTCCCCTGTCATGAAACAGCATTTTGTCAACAGAATTTGTACCGGTCATGGAATCCATGCGTGAACTCCTGCAATACAGGGAAACTGAGGGTACTTAATCGTGTCTTGCTTACACTGCAACGCGAGGATTTCCCGGCTTCTTCAATTACGGTATGATCCGGTTTATTCTTACCGTTTTTTTAAACGGAGTGAGTACAATTCCGGGCAGAGAAGTCCTTTTTTACTTGCACTTCACATCCTATCATAAGGAGAGAATTATGGAGACTATCTTAAAAGTGATATCCTTTTTTGTCGGTTTGTTTGTGATAGCAAACGGTGTCTGGGTAATGTACACGCCGCCATATGGAGATGAGCCCATTGGGCTGGCAATTATTGCGGTGGGCATTTTTATTCCGGTAATCACCCTTTTCGTTGCCAGGAGTAGCGAAAGGCATTACGATTAACCAGGAAGTGAATGAATGTTTTGCCGGTGAGAACTGGCACACTTAAAAAAAATTAGTTGTATGACCTGAACGGCACATACGCATCATAGATCTTTACTTTATCGCCCTGAGGCGTGTATGCCCAGACCTCTGCCCGGTCAACGTATCCCATCTTTGTGGTGCTGCGCAATGATACAGAGCTTCCTTTATAGAGTGGCCTTTTGATGGAGCCGGTCTCAACTACACCATCGGATCGTGTGACGATCACATCAAGTTGCGGGATCACATTGAGCCCTTTTCCACCAGTGCACGTCACGGTGATCTGTGGATCGACGGCCTCACCATTGCTTGCTACCTGAACATCGATGCTCCAGGCTTCCGGCAGGGTCTGGGTTGGTCCGGGTGTTAACGAGGCGCTTGTAGTTTTTACGGGAGCCGGTGTGGCAGTTGCAATGGTTTCAACAGTGGTTGGTACTGGTGTTGCAACAGGTGCTGCCGGCTGCTGTGTACATCCTGCTGCTAATAGCAGGAGGACAAGTACGAAAAAGAGGGAAAAAACCCATCTGGTGTTCATATACACTCATGTCTTTGAGAAATATTTGAGTGTTATGATTTCAGAAAAAAAACGGGGGCGCTTTAATATGCCCTCTTTCCCGCGGCCGGTTCAATACCGGTTGGCTGGTTTCTAATGGTGCGCTCTTTCATAATGGAATAGACTTCATTAGCGTTTTCCTTTGGAATCTCTACAAAGGAGTAGGAGTCAAGAATCCTTATTGCGCCGATCGCTTTTCCGGGAATGCCGGTTTCACCGGCAATTGCGCCGACAATATCTTTTGGAGCAACCTTGTGCTGCCTGCCGACAGCGAGGAAGAACCTGACCATGCCGGCTTCCGCACCGGTATCGGCAAAGTCCACCTCTTCGCGTTTCTCTGCAGGAGCTTCAAGGCGCTCTTCCATCTGCATCTTTAAGAGAGCAGCGGCGATTTCAACGGTGTTAAGATCTCCTTCTGTCTCCTTTTCAATGAGACGGGTAAAGGTTTCGAGACCTCCTGCCTGAATCGTCTCGCGCACGGCTTCAAGCACTGCTTTAGTCCTAGTCTCTGCCACATCGCTCTGCGAGGGAACGGGCATGCGGGGAATCTGGACCTTGGCATAGTGCTGGATCTCACGGAGCTTGTTGAAATCCTTGGGCGAGACAAAGGTGATTGCCTTGCCGCTCTTTCCTGCGCGTCCGGTCCTGCCGATACGGTGGACATAGTACTCCACATCCTGTGGGATGTCAAAGTTGATCACCATGTCAACATCTTCAACATCGATGCCGCGCGCAGCAACATCGGTTGCAATCAGGATCTCAATTGAGCCTTTTCTGAATCCTCCCATCACGCGGTCGCGCTGGGACTGTTTCATGTCGCCATGCAGTTCCTCGGCACGGTAACCACGGGCTTTGATCTTGCCTGCAAGTTCTTCTGCCCTGCGCTTGGTGTTGCAGAAGATGATTGACAGGTGGGGGTCAGCAATATCGATCAGCCGGCAGAGGATATCGATCTTTTCGCGATCTTTAACTTCGATGTAGCTCTGTTCGATCTTTGGCACTGTCAGTTCAGCGTACTGGACCTTGACAAACTCTGGTTTGTTCATGAACCGCTTTGAGATGTCAATGATCGGCTGGGGGAGGGTGGCAGAGAAGAGCAGGGTCTGGCGCTCCTGGGGAACTTTCTTTAAGATGAGTTCAATGTCGTCCCTGAATCCCATGTCCAGCATCTGGTCGGCTTCATCGAGCACAACGGTCCGGACCTCATGGAGTCCAAGTGTCCTGCGATCAAGATGGTCCATCACGCGCCCAGGAGTACCGATAACGATGTGGACACCGGAATGAAGTGCCCGCAGCTGCCGGTCGATAGGCTGACCGCCATAAACTGGGAGAACATAGATCTTGGGGAGATGCGAGAGCAGATGTGAGAACTCTTCTGCGATCTGGATGCAAAGTTCACGGGTGGGACAGAGCACGATTGCCTGGACAACGCGTTTTGAGGGATCGATCTTCTCTATGATGGGAATACCAAAAGCAGCAGTCTTGCCGGTTCCGGTTTGTGCTTGGGCGGTTACGTCACGCCCGGCCTGTATGAGGGGAATGGCGAGTGCCTGGATAGGCGAGGGCTCTTCAAAGCCCATATCTTCAATGGCTTTTCCGATCTCCTTTGAGAGGTTGAAATCGGAGAACTGTATACGATTGTTCATATCGCTCCTCTATTTAGCCTGTGAGCTCATAAGATGGTGCACTGAGACAGCATCGTTTTTGTCCAGCTACCGGGAAATTTTATTTGCCCGGAGGGAAATGGGATCATAATCAGGTGAAATGGATGAAAGTTGTTGCTTTTAATGGCAGTGCGCGGAAAGATGGTAACACGGCAATCCTTGTCGATACGGTGTTTGACGAACTGAAAAAAGCAGGTATAGAGACAGAACTTGTCCAGCTTGCCGGAAAGAAGATCCGGGGCTGCACTGCATGCATGAAATGTTTTGAGAACCAGGACCGTCGATGCGCGGTGAAAGGGGACGTGATCAACGATTGCATAGAAAAGATGCTCGATGCAGACGGTATAATTCTTGCTTCCCCTACGTATTTCTCTGATGTGTCGGCGGAGATGAAGGCCCTGATTGACCGGACGGGATTTGTTGCAAAAGCTAACCAGGATATGTTCCGGAGAAAAGTGGGTGCAGGGGTGATTGCCGTACGCCGTGGTGGTGCGATTCACGCATTCGACACGCTCAACCATTTCTTCTTCATCAACCAGATGATCGTGCCGGGCTCTTCGTACTGGAACATCGGGATCGGACTTGCACCAGGCGATGTGAACGATGATGATGAGGGGATCACGACCATGAGGACGCTTGGCATCAACATGGCGTGGCTGATGAAAAAACTGGAATAATCTTTTTTTAATCCCGTTTTTGCTATACCGAAATTGTCAGGTCGTCGATAGCAACAATCAGACCCGGCCATTCTTTTTCGTACCGCTGCTGCAATTCCCTGCGTTCATCAACGGTCTTGTACACCTCCGCCCCGAAATGCACAAGTGCAAGCCGCTTTGCGTGTGCCTGCCGGGCGATATGAATTGCGTCCTCAGGGTTGAGGTGCGGCCAGTCCGGGCTCTTCACTCCGGGTTTGAGCCCGCATTCGGTGATGAGGAGATCCGCATTCCTACCGAGTGCAATCGCATTGTCGCAGACGCCGGTATCGGTGCAGTAGGTGATCACCTTTCCGTCAATTTCCAACCGGTACCCGAAACAGGGGGCCGGGTGCACGAGCGGGCGGCACTCCACACTAAACGGCAGCGAATGCCTGCCTTCTGCCAGTTCTATGATATCTGCCTTGTAGGGGAGACCGGAAAAAGGCACCGTGTATGGCTCACGGACAAATGCATTGAGATCTGTTAAACTCCCGAGTTGGGTGCAGATGTGCAGGCCTTTTTTTAACCGGAACTTGACGAGCGTGTGCAGCCCGGCAATATGATCGATATGGAGGTGACTGATGAAGAGGAACACAGGTTTTTTCTGTGTGATGTACCGGTCCGCTTTTGCTATGCCGTTTCCCGCGTCAAAGATGATATCATATTCCTCAGACTGGACAAGCACAGAGACCGTATTTCCCGCTGCTGTATCAAACCAGCCATTGGTGCCAAGGAAAGTGACCTGCATACCGGTGTATTGGTTGTGCATACGCAAAATAGTTCAGGTGCAGATGATCCGGTTTTTATTTCTGTACATCGATGGTCGATATACGAAAAGTGGAGAATTGATGATCATGAAGCAGACATATCTTGTTGTCATTGTTGCAGTCCTGTTCCTGTGCTGCATGTGTGTACCGGTGGGTGCGGTTATCCAGCAGGTTACCCTCAAAGGTACGGTTGCTACCCTCAATCCGCCCAAGAATACCCTCACCATTGAATATCCCCAGCAATATGGGTGCAACTATCCCGCGAACGGTGCACCGGTCTGCACGTATACCCCGATGAGTGTCGAGACTCTCACCGGCACGGCACCGGATGTGGCGGCGTTTTCTCTCTTTAAAACCGGTGACCCGGTTGTGGCGACAAGCCTCGGTGGTGCGGGTGAGACCTGGATTACACTAGCAAAGTTGTTCGGTTCACGGCCCAACGAGGAGTTTGTAACCGATATTGTTGGGGATATGGGAACGATCCCAACCCCGCTTATCGGCAATTATGTTCTGGATGCAACCACAATTCCGGATTGCTCGGCCTGCATGGGTACTACCTGCACCGCCATATCAGCAGATGTCCGAGTGAAGAGCGAGGGAAGGGAAGTCTTTGCAAAAATACTCAAGCCCGGTGAATCGCTCAACTACAATGGCCGGAACGATGGTTCGAGTGTGGCAGTCACGTTTGTCAAAGGACAGGCATTGTCCAGCACCTGCCCCGGCAAAGCGGGTATGACCGGCCCCCAGGCAATCTCGGTGTACGTTGTTAAAATTGTGCCACCGATCAGCGCAGCACAGGTGAACATCCGCACCGCAACCACAACCCGACCGGATGAGGCTCTGCCGCCACTGCCTCCGACTGCTTCCACCACCTCTCCAACACAAATTCCAACAACGAAATCCGGCATGCTGCCACTCGCTGCGATCGGAGCGATTGGGATTGCAGGGCTCATGCTTGTGACGAGAAAGAAATAACACTTTTTTGTTTCTCCTATATTTTGTGTGGTTAGGAAAGATTTCATGAAATTTTTTTTAATCCATCAGGATAGGCAAAAAATCTCCAAAAAAAACAAATAGTAACGATGTAAAGAATTTTTTTTAAAACTTCAGCATTATGGATTTTGATCCGATCTACCTCGCATATCTATCATGAATTGCCCACAGCAAATGACAAAGAGCCATACTTTTTTTAATCTGCGGGGATGCAAAGCGACGACATGAAAAAGCGTTCCCGGCAGCCGGTGATACGGGAAAAAAAGGATTGCGAATATGCCAGGAGATCATTTGTTCTTTCTGGCAATGCCCCAGATAACGCAGAGCATACCGATCCCGAGAACGGGTAAGAACGGGGCAACCGGAGCCTTCGTAGGCGAGGCGGGGACATTGACGATAACAACCACCGGGGCAGGGGTTGGGGCGGTCGAGAATACGGCTGGGGTGTTCAAAGAGGAAATCGTTACGTCGGTAACAGGGATCGCGGACTCTGCCTGTGCATGGCATTGGCCGTTATAATAATACGGATAGCCTTCGGGACAGCACTGGCCGTCGCTTGTCGAGTATTGTTTAAACCCTTCACGGCATGCATGACATGCTCCATTATAATACTGGGGAGTATCCCACGGACAACATGTGCCGGAATAACTGTCGTACACACTGGTCTCACGGCACTGGTTACACTTGCCGTTATAGTAATACGGGAAGCCTTCGAGGCAGCACTGGCCGCCGCTTGTCGATAACTTTTGATACCCATACTGGCATGCATTACAGACTCCATTATAATAATAGGGAGTGTTCACCGGACAACAGGTTCCGGAATAACTGTCGTACACGCTGGTCTCACGGCACTGGTTGCACTTGCCGTTATAATAATATGGATAGCCTTCGGGACAGCACTGGCCGTTGCTTGTCGAGAACGTCTGATACCCATACCGGCATGCATGACAGGCTCCATCATAATAATACGGATAGCTTTCGCGACAGCACTGGCCGTCACTCGTGGAGAAGATATAGTATCCCGCATTGCAACTGCTGCTGTCATACGCGGTCACCGGAGTTATAATCGCAAGGAGAAGAAGGATAAAAGCGGCCGCCGGCAGGAGCCGGTATGTTGTCAAACGTGATGCACTCATTCACCCACCGCCGTATAATACGCTATCATTCGTTTGGCGGGCGATAAACATTTGGATGTTCATGAGGTAACGTTTGTTCTTTCGGAGTTGATGTGGGGTAGTGGGCATATGCGTTAACTTACCTGGTAAGTACGCCCCCTTGTGGATATGAATATGCTCTGAACAATTGACGGGACCGTTTTTTAATTGCCCTCTGCACGTCCTTTTGCAATGATATTCCAGCGAGAAATGCAGTCTATCCGAGACAAAAAAAGGATTGTGACTATCCAGCGACCCCCAAAGCAGCCCCAAAATTTTTCCTACAAAAATACGCCCGGCACGATAAGAATAATTATCTATGAGCGGGCAGAGTATCATTCATGGCAGTCATTTCAGTCAACACTTCCAATACTCTGGAGGCGAACTAATATGCAGGATAGATCGCATTCGTCTTCTGTCAGGTTCCGGCACCTTTCCATAATCTCACGGGCACTCGTTGTTGCACTGGTCAGCCTTGCTGTGCTGAGTGGCGGCGCTCTGGCTCACCCCCCGGCCGATGCAACAATGACTTATGACCAGAATACCGGGGATCTTATTGTCACTATCACCCATCAGGTCGATGATCCCACAACGCATTATGTGAAACAGGTGACGGTGAAGCAGGGTGATACCGTGCTCATTGACAAATCCTACACCAACCAGCCGGACCGATCATCCTTCAACTACCGGTACAATCTTCCGCAGCTCAAAGCTAGCAGCGGGGAGATCCGGGCAGATTTACAGTGCAATCTGTTTGGCTCCCGGTCAGGTACTCTCACCCTGGGTGCGAACCCTGCACCCATTACTACGGCCAGTGCATCACCCGCAGCACCGGCACCCACCAAATCTCCGGTTGGAGTATTTGTAGCACTCGTAGCAATCGGGTTAGTTGCACGACAGATCCTGAGATAAACCGACAACTCCGGCGGGATCACATTTCCTTTTTCTTAACTTTCCGGTATTTCTGGCCAGGTACGATCACAACCTTATCATAGATCCGCCCCGAACCAAGATGCATAGAAAAACGGTGTAAAATGGTTCGTGTCGGTGTCCATGTTTCAATCGCAGGCTCGCTCGATCTCGCGGTGGATCGGGCAAAGAATGCAGGCTGCGATGTCTTCCAGCAGTTCTCAAGAAATCCCCGGGGCTGGTCATATAAGACATTATCGGATGAGGATTGTGCTCTCTACCGGGCAAAGATCAGGGCCACCGGTATCATTCCCGTTGATCACATGCCCTACCTTCCGAACCTTGCCTCGCCCAAACCGGAGATCTATGAAAAATCCGTACCGGCACTTGCAGCAGAACTTGACCGCTGTGGTAAGTTGGGCTTCCCCTATCTTGTGACGCATCTCGGTCACCACCTCGGTGATGGGATTGCCGGTGGGCGGGCGCGGGTAATAAAAGCGATCAACACTGCCATTGACGGATCAGATAATTCCGTGATGCTGCTCCTTGAGAACACTGCGGGCGAGAAGAACAGCGTTGGTAGCAGCTTCGAGCACATACGGGGAATTATGGACGGGCTTTCTGCACCAGAGCGGATAGGAATCTGCTTTGACACCTGCCATGCGTTTGCTGCGGGATACGAACTGAGGACTGATGAGGGGATTGCAGACACTCTTGCACAGTTCGATGAACAGGTGGGAATCAGGAACTTAAAAGTCGTGCATCTGAACGATACGAAAGCCGATAAGGGAAGCGGGCTTGACCGGCATGAGCATATCGGTATGGGCTTCATTGGCGAGGACGGGTTCAGGCACATACTCCATCATCCGGTTTTTAAGGTTCTGCCACTGGTCTGCGAGACACCGGTAGATGAACGCAGGGACGATCGTGGGAATATTGCCAAAGTAAGGGAACTGGCAGGGTAAACTTCGATAGTTTTTCTTTATCCGGCAATCCGCTCAAACAATCATTGCCCGAAGATTCTGCCATAAGTGCTGGACGTTTTTTTTGAGTGCTCTTATTATCACCTAAATACAATATATCCGGCAGTGAAGGCAACATTTGACGGCACAGTGGTGCGGGTGGGAAAGGATGGGCGTGTGCTCTACGAACAGAGCGGATACGGCCGCCTGGAAAAAGACGGCGTGAAACTTGCCCCCCAAGAGGCGCTCTATCTCATCCACCGCCAGAAGATCACTCTGGACGGTTATACGTTCGATACCCTGTTTTCAGAGTTTGCCCGCGAACGCAATTTCCTCCGGAGTTTTTTAGTGTACCGCGATCTCCGTGAACGGGGGTATGTGGTGCAGACCGGCCCGCACGATTTCAGGGTATTCCGGCGCGGTGAGAAACCCGGTACCGGTGAATCCCTCTATTTAGTCCGTGTGCTCTCGGAACGCGATCCCATCTGGTTTACCAAACTGATCGAAGAAGTGGTCGCCTCTCGCAACATGCGCAAACAGTACGTGCTTGCGGTTGTCGATGATGAAGAGGAACTCACCTATTACGAGATCAAGCTGCAGGTACTGGCAGATGCCAGCATTCCCTTAACTCCCCTCTCGAAACATGAAGCGGTTCTTATCGGAAAATCGGCTATGGTCAGGATCCATCCCCCGTCCGATCTCGAAGTAGCAGGTTTTGGCAAACGCCTTGATGAAGAACGGCTCATGCTCTCTCCGGTTGAACTGCTCTATCTCATGGGAAACGGTATTATGAAGCTCCGGAAAGGAGATGCCGTGGTCAGCACCACGGAATTTTTTGAACTGGCCAGTGAGAATGACGCGGAACTAGCCGAGAAGGACAAGGTGTACACAGAACTCCGGTCGCACGATTATACTCCCCGGACCGGCTACAAGTTCGGCCACCACTTTCGGGTCTACTGCGGTAAGAACGTGCATTCCGATCTGCTGGTACATGCGGTTGAAAAAGATGCTGCGCTCCCCATGAGCGCAATTTCGCGCTCGGTCCGGATGGCGCACAGTGTCAAAAAGAAGATGTTGTTTGGCGCTGTACATACTAACGGAATTCAGTTCGTGGAATTTGCACGAATCAAACTGTGAGCACCTTTCATGCAAGAATCGCCGATAAATCCCTGGTCAAGTACACCATCGCTCGATATTGAGAAAACATTTGCCGATTTTGGTATTGAGCCGATCGCCCCCATACTTTCCGAGCTACCCTCCGTCCCGTATTTTATGCGGCGGAATATTGTTGTCGGCCACCGGGACTACCGCCCGATAGCAAGTGCGATTCGCAACCGCACGCCGTTTCATATTCTCACCGGGTTCATGCCGAGCGGCCACCCGCATCTCGGTCACCTGATGGTGATGAAGGAAGTGGTCTGGCACGTAGAGCAGGGCGGTAACGGGTACGTGACTATTGCCGACCGTGAGGCGCACGCGGTCCGGGGGCTTTCATGGGAGAAGTGCAACGAGTACGGGAAAGAGTATCTCGCCTGCCTGTACGCGCTCGGGTTTGAAGGTACGACATATTTCCAGAGCAGAAACGACCGGCTCAAGGATCTTGCGTTTGAGGCAGCAACGAAGGTGAACTTCTCGGAACTCGCCGCAATTTACGGATTCGGTGCCGACACCGATCTTGCCCATGCGGACAGCGTGATTACGCAGGTAGCCGATATCCTGTATCCCCAGATTGACCGGGAACCAGCACCTACGCTTGTGCCAGTCGGTGTCGATCAGGATCCGCATATCCGGCTCACCCGCGGCGTTGCCCACAAGATGCGGATGTTCACCGTAGAGGAGCGCGACGGGTACATCAGTGTCCGGTCCAAGAATGCGCCGGAAGCAGCGCTCGATGCGGTGAAAAAAGCATTCCCGCACGCAAAGAAATACGAAGGCCATGTGGATATCAAAGATGCACAGTGTGTTGATGTGAGTACAAAGGTGCGGGAGATCGAGCGGGCGCATGGCGGTTATGCATTTTACACCCCATCATCCACCTATCACATTTTCATGCCCGGACTCACGGGTGGCAAGATGTCGAGCAGTATCCCTGAGAGCATCATCTCGTTCTACGAACCCGAAGCGGTTGTGAGAAAGAAAGTGATGAGCGGGATTACCGGTGGCAGGGCGACTTTAGAAGAGCAGAAGCGGCTTGGCGGCGAACCCGACAAGTGCTCGCTCTACCTGCTCAACCTCTTCCACATGGTTACCAACGACGCGGAGCTGGCAGAGATCCGGAGGAAATGCATGGCTGGCGAGATCACATGCGGACAATGCAAGAAGGAGACTGCCGAGCGGGTTGTTGAGTTCCTTCACGACTTTAAGGAGAAGATGGACGCAGCTTCAGACAGGATTGTGGTGTGAGATGGCAGAACTGACACAGAATGAGAAGCGGTTGCTTGCAATACTTGAGAAGGAGAAGAAGGCAGATGCCCCACACCTTGCAAACCTTCTGGATGCGACTCCTGAAGCAGTGGTGCAGTGGGCGCACCTCGCACAGGACAAGGGGCTTGTCACTGTAGAACGGGTGGTAGCAAAGGAGTTTGGGTACACGGATGAGGGGAAGGTGTATGTAAAGAACGGGCTACCCGAAACGCAGCTCCTCCGGTTTATCCTGCCGGGAACTATGCTTGCCGATCTCCAGAAGCACGAAGCGTTTAAGATCGGTTTTGGCCAGCTGAGAAAGAAGGGGCTCGTGAAAGTCGAGGGCACTTCTGTTAAAAAAACTGCAGGGGCGTCTACTGATGCAGATGAAGCTGCCATCAGGAATCCGTCTGATGCAGATCCGAAAACAAAAGAGCTCATCAAGCGCGGTCTTTTACAGGAATCAGAAACCGTCAGGTACGCAATTGCCATTACTCCTGCCGGGCTTTCGCTTGTCAAACAAGGTCTCGACCTCCGCGGGGAGAGCGGCACCCTCACCCGTGACCAGATCATTTCGGGTGAATGGAAGAATGCCAACCTCCGCAAGTATGACGTGACCAAGCTCCCGAAGAAGGCGTACCCCGGAAAGATCCACCCGTACCAGCGGATCATTGGCGAGATGCGTGAGATCCTGTTAGAGATGGGATTTACCGAACTCTACGGGGGCATCGTCCAGCAATCCTACTGGAACTTCGACGCGCTTTTCCAGCCGCAGGATCACCCGGCCCGCGAGATGCAGGACACCTTTTATCTTAAAGAGACCCTCCCGCTCCCGAAAGGGTTTGAGAAGGTGAAGGCGATGCACGAGTGCGGCGGCGAGACTTCCTCTACCGGTTGGGGCGGAGTCTGGAAGGAAGAAAAGGCCGAGCAGTGCGTGCTCCGGACCCACACCACGAGTGTTTCGATCCAGTACCTTGCCAATAACCCGAACCCTCCCGTCAAGGCGTTCTGTATCGGCAGGGTCTACCGGCGCGAAACGATCGACACCACCCACCTTGCCGAGTTCGAACAGCTCGAAGGGATTGTGATGGACGAAAACGTGTCATTCGGAAATCTGCTCGGGATCCTCCGTGAGTTCTACAATCGCATGGGCTTTAAGAGCGTACGCTTCAAACCCTCGTTCTACCCCTACACTGAACCGAGCCTGGATGCCGAGGTGTATGTTGACGGGATCGGGTGGATCGAGATGGGTGGTGCTGGAGTCTTCCGCGAAGAGGTCACCGCACCGATCGGGATCAACTACCCGGTTCTTGCCTGGGGTCTTGGCGTGAGCCGGATAGCGATGCTCCGTCTCGGCCTCAAGGATCTTCGCCTTCTGCATAAGAGCGATGTGGCCTTCCTCCGCGAGACGCCTTCGTTGCGACATACTAAAGGGGGGATCTAACATGGCCGTCATTACCCTTCCTTACAAGTATCTCGAACGGCTGACCCGCATCGATAGAAAAACAATTCTTGATAAGGTTGCCCTCATAGGATCAGATGTTGAGCGGATCGAAGAGGCCCACGCGGACGTGGAGTTCTTCCCGGACCGCCCTGACCTCTTCTCACCGGAAGGCGTAGCCCGGGCCATGCGGGGCTATCTCGGGATCGAGACCGGACTCTCATCCTACCCGGTTAAACCATCAGGCATAAAATTTACTATCGATCCCGCGCTTGCAAATATCCGCCCTGTGCTCGGGGCAGCGGTCATCCGTGGGGTCTCGTTCGATGACGAGTCGATCCAGAGCATCATGTCCCTCCAGGAGTCGCTCCACTGGGCAGTTGGCAGGGGCAGGAGCAAAGTAGCGATTGGCATCCATGACCTCGACACGGTCAAACCTCCGTTCCGCTACATCGCCTCTCAGAGAAGCCGGAAGTTCATCCCGCTCGACTATACCGAGTCGATGACCATGGACGAGATCCTTGAGAAGCACCCGAAGGGCAGGGACTACGCGAAGCTCGTAAAAGATTTCCCGCTCTTCCCACTGATCGTGGACAAGGATGATCATGTCCTTTCGTTTCCCCCGATCATCAATGGTGAGCGGACGCGGGTGACCCTCGATACGAAGAACATCCTTCTTGACACGACCGGCACCGACAAGCGTGCGGTCGGCGTTGCCGTCAATATCATCTGCACAGCGATGGCTGAGGCTGGCGCGACTATCGAGAGCATTGAGATCGCTGGCGTACAGACGCCTACTCTTGCCCCCGCAGAACGGACGGTGTGCGTGAAAGAGTGCTCAAGGCTTCTTGGCATCGAGCTGACCGGAGCGTCAATGGCAGAACTCCTCCGGAAAATGCGCTTTGGTGCCGAACCGGCAGGTGCAGATAAGGTGAAGGTACAGGTGCCCTGCTACCGTGCTGACATTATGCACGACTGGGACCTCTTTGAGGATGTGGCGATTGCATACGGGTATGACCGGCTCGAAAGCCAGCCGCCCAAAACATTTACCGTCGGAAAACCTCACCCGGTGCAGGTCTACGCAGCCTTGGCCCGCGAATCCTTCTGTGGTCTCGGGTACCTCGAAGTGATGCCGTTTACGCTGACAAACGAAGATGTGCTCTACAAAAAGATGCAGCGCGATGAAAAGAAGGGAGTCCTCCATGTCATGCACCCGATCAGCATTGAGAACACGGTAGTCAGGACTGAGTTGCTCCCCCTGCTCCTCGAATTTTTAACCCTGAACCGGCACCGCGAACTTCCCCAACGCCTCTTCACTGTTGGGGATGTCGTTGACTCATGCCTCACCTACCAGCAGGCAGCCGGGGTCAGCACGCATCCGGATGCGGACTTCTCGGAGGCTTATGCATCGGCTGATGCGATGCTCCATGAGCTCTCCATTGACTATACCGTGAAGGAATCGGCTGATGCGGCATTTATTGAAGGTCGCCGGGGCGATATCATTGTGGCCGGAAAAAAGATTGGAGTCTTTGGCGAAATTCATCCCGCCGTGTTAAACGCGTTTGAACTCGAGCACTCCGTTGCTGCATTCGAGTTCGATCTCAGAGCCGTACCGGGATATCCCGTGCTCTGAGATACTCTTTTACATCTTTTACCGTGAATTCCCCGTAGTGAAAGACGCTTGCTGCAAGGCAGGCATTGGCTTTTCCTTTGGTAAAACCGTCATAGAAATGTTCGAGAGTGCCGACACCGCCGCTAGCGATTACCGGAATGCCGGCTGCATCGGAAATTGCCGAGGTAATCGCGATATCAAATCCGTTCTTCGTACCATCGGTCTCCATACTCGTGAGAAGGATCTCTCCCGCCCCCCGCTCCTCTGCCTCTGTTGCCCACGCAACTGCATCGATGCCCGTCGGTTTGCTGCCCCCGTAGATTACGACTTCGTACCAGCATTTTGTGCCGTCTTCGAGATACACAGGAATGGCTTTTTCGTTTGGGGTAAAATTTCGCCGTACATCCATGGCAACCACGATGCATTGTGTGCCAAATGATTCTGCACCCTTTGTGATAAGGGTGGGATCGTGCACTGCGCTCGTGTTCATGCTCACTTTATCGGCGCCGGCTCTGAGGATCTGCTGGATATCTTCTAAAGAACGGATACCGCCTCCAACCGTGAGTGGGAGGAAGAGCTGGTCTGCTGCCCGTTTGATCAGTTCGATGATGATGCCACGTTTTTCCTTCGATGCGGTGATATCTAAGAATACCACTTCATCAGCGCCCTGCTCATTATATCGCTCGGAAAGCTCTACCGGGTCGCCGGCATCCCTCAGCCCGAGAAAATTCGTTCCCTTGACCACTCTGCCATCCTTGAGATCGAGGCAGGGGATGATCCGCCGTGTGAGCACCATTGGATACACCTTTGTTGGCGGATATTATTCTACGTTTCCACTCCGTTTGCCGCTCACGGAGTTTTTATGTAACTTGCCGTGCCTATTCATAGGGTAGTCATTATCCGGGCGGGCCGAATACGGCCTTTCCCTACGAGGATGTTCATGAGCTCAGGAAAGCTGAAGATCGAATGGGCAGCGCAGTACATGCCGGTGCTTGCTGCCATCAAAAAACAGTTTGTCAAGGAAAAACCGTTCGCAGGCATGACCATTGGCATGGCACTCCATGTCGAGGCCAAGACTGCAAATCTCGTCTCAACACTTGCTGCGGGCGGGGCAGTTGTGCATATCACGGGATGCAACCCGCTCTCCACACAGGATGATGTGGCTGAGGCATTGAATTCAGTTAAAAATGTTCACTGTTATGCAAAGCGCGCCTGCTCTGTGGAGGAATACTATGCGGCCATCGATCTGGTGCTGGATGCAAAACCGGTCATCACGATTGACGATGGTATGGACCTGATCCACTACATCCACACCAAGCGCAGAAATCTTTTAAAAACCGTCATAGGAGGTTGCGAAGAGACAACCACTGGTATCCACCGCCTTCGGGCAATGGCAGCAGAAGGCAAACTCGAGTTTCCAGTCATCGCGGTAAACGATACACCCATGAAGCGGTTCTTTGACAATGTGCATGGAACCGGAGAGAGTGCGCTCACCTCTATCATGATCACGACAAACACCCTGATTGCCGGTAAGTATGTTGTCGTAGCAGGTTACGGGTACTGCGGGCGGGGTCTTGCAAAGAAGGCGCACGGGCTTGGGGCCAAGGTCATCATCACCGAGATCGATTCCCGCAGGGCACTCGAAGCGCACATGGACGGGTATATGGTCATGACCATGGACGAGGCAGCAGCACTCGGAGATATCTTCATCACCACAACCGGTAACGTGGCTGTGATCAACCAGCGGCACTTCAAGAAACTCAAAGACGGTGCAATCCTCTCCAATGCCGGTCATTTCAATGTCGAGATCGATATCGAATGGCTCCACAAGAACGCGGACAAGGTTATCCAGCGCGAAGGTATCGAGACGTTCATGCTCAAAGGAAAAGCGGTACATGTGCTTGCCGAGGGCAGGCTTGTCAACCTTGCAACACCCAAAGGCATGGGCCACCCGATCGAGGTCATGGACTTGAGTTTCGCTCTTCAGGCGCTCTGCACCCAGTATATTGCCAAAAACGGCAAAAAACTCAAGGGTGGAGTATACGAAGTCCCGCAGGAGATCGATGAGCAGGTCGCAAACCTCAAACTATCTTCGCTCGGGCTCTCAATCGATGAGCAGTCAAAAGAGCAGAAGAAATACCAGTGCAGCTGGGATATCGGGACATAATTTATAATCAGATTATCTTTTTTTTATATCCTTTCGCGTTCATCCCTCTCGCGCCGCATACAGATACTCCTGTGCATACCCGCGGTATTTCCCGAAATGCTCCCGGGCAAACTGCCGGATTGTATCGTAATCCCGGTTTGTGAGCCCGGCTTCAAGATTCAGGGTTTTTATATAATTCTGCTGCATGATCCGCCGTATCCAGACATCGACAGGGAACGCTTCGTACTTCTGGAATGCAAAGAGTAAGATGCAGTCGGCAGCTTTAGGCCCTACTCCATGCAGTTTCATCAGTTCTTTGCGGGCATCCTCGTACGGGAGCCTGCGGATCATCTCCTCCCAATGTTTCTCTTCAGTGACTGAACATGAAGAACGAAAAACATAGGGCTGGCGGTAGCCCAACCGACACACCGTCAGACCGTCAAGCCCTCCACATGAGATGGGGGAGGGATCGGGAAATGTGTAATACGTCTTTTCTTCGAATTCGATCGCTTTTCCGAACTGCTGCGCGATGGACGCAATCCTGCGCCGGATCGTGGGAATATTGGAGTTTGTTGAGCAGATATATGAGACCGTGCACTCCCATGGTGGCTGCCGGACCAGACGAAGTCCGGTGCATCTGCTGATCGCTGCATGAATGAACGGGTCCTTGTCAAAGGTTTTTATTATCTTTTTCAGATCAAGGTCCAGGGAAAAATAGTGACGGATGGATGCGGTGTTCGCTCCTTCAAATACCAGATTCGATTCATCCTGCCGGATCTTAATGACCCGGTCACCGACTACACCGTACCACCACCCATCTGCAGTTCGCTCCCAGCGGAATACCTGTCCACACCTAAGCGTCTGGTCAAGAGAGAATGGCAGGTCAGCTGAAAGGGAGATTTTTGGCACGGAGATCTATCGTAACGTCTGTTGTTCAATCCATATATGGTACCAAGCTGCAATATTTTTCCAAATGACCGGGTAATTTTTCCTGAAATTACCTGCTATGGCAGAAATGGTACTGGCCGGGTTCGGATCCGAACGGATAGCCTTTTAATATATAACTCAAAAGTTGTTCTTATGGAACTAGCTGAAAGTCTTAAGGAATTTGTTGAATCGGGACAGGACTGGGAACGCAAGAACACATCCGTAAAAGGTGTCTCCATCATCCGGCTTCCCCAGTACAAGAACAGGGCGGCTTCCCTTGCCATCGACATCAACCCAATCGGGGATAACGGGCTCCCTATGAAGAAAAAAGGGATCATGATCATGAATGCCGCAGAGCTGCATGCCTTCAGGGAAGCCTTTAAAAACGAAAAACTTGACAATCTCATCAACGTGTTAGAAGACGTTACCGGGCGCAAAACCACAGGAAAACCTGTAAAGGCAGATGTTGTTCAGCTGTAAATTAAGATATCATTGGGGTAATTTACTGGCAGCGGAGGGATCATTATCAGGCAATGGATAGCGGCTTTTATCATCGTGCTTCTGGCAGCAGTAGCGATATCCGGGTGTCTTGGAGACCGGATGCCATCCATGTCGAGCCCCACGCCACCTGCAGTATTTGTTGATTATCAGCGCACTGGTGGTATTGCTGGTGTCGACGACAGGCTTGTTATTTTTGATAATGGGGTTTCAGTCCTGTCGAGAAAAACTGTCAGCACTGAGATTACGTTAAACAAGAGTGAACTTGAACGGATTACCGGAATCTTTAATGACTCGCAGTTTTACCTGCTGCAGGGAAATTATTCTGCCCGACGCGGGGCTGCTGATTATTTCCGGTATACTATCAGTTATCATGGAAAGACCGTAAATGCCGAAGATTCTGCAATTCCTCCGTCATTGCAAACGCTGATTGACGAGATGAATCGCATCATCAATAAGGCTGACAGCAGTAAACGTATTGATCGTCCGTTTGCAAACCTGCCCTCTTAATTTTTAGAATAATTCAAAAAAAAGAATTTGAATGGTGTTATTTATTTTCATACATGCACGACTGGACATCGTGACCGAGTTTACCAATCGCATCAGCGCGGCAGCGCTGGCAGTGGCGCATCTGTTTAACATATTTGGAGCACTCGTCCTGCATCTTTCTTTTCATCTCCTGCGTGGGCGGGGCAATGTCAGCAAACTTGTACTGGGCAATGAGCGGGATGACGTTGAAGGTGTACACACCCATCTCTCCGACTTTCTTTGCAATCGCCGGGATATGATCCTCGTTGATACCAGGAATATAGACCGTGTTGATCTTGACTATCATGTGCCGCTTTACTGCTTCTTCAATACCCTTCATCTGCTGGGAGAGCAGTAATTTTGCCCCTTCAAGTCCTGTATAACGCTTACCCTTGTAATCGATGAACTGGTAAATTTTGGCACCGATCTCGGGATCGATCGCATTGAGGGTTACGGTGATGTTGCCTACATCATATTTCTGGAGCAGGTCGATCTTGTCGGGAAGCACGAGACCATTGGTACTGATGCATTTGATCACGTTGGGGTACTCTTCATGGAGGCGGCGGAGCGTTTCAAATGTTTCTTCGTTTGCCAGCGGTTCACCGGGTCCGGCAATGCCGACTACCTTGATGTAATTGTACTTCTCCACAACTTTTTTTACCATGTCCATGGATTCATCGGCATTCAATACCCGTGTGGTAACCCCGGGGCGGCTCTCGTTTACGCAGTCAAAGTCCCGGATGCAGTAATTGCACTGGATATTGCATTTTGGTGCAACGGGTATGTGACACCTGCCGAAGTTGTGGCATGCTTTTTCGGAAAAACAGGGATGTTCATTTATTTTGCGCATCTGCGCAGCGTCCCACTGGACTTTTTTTCCTGCAACATCTGCAACCTTTACTTGATCATCCATAGTCAACACCAACACGTTCGTTCTGTTGGTATAAATACCGTGCAATTGTGATAGCGGTTCAAACCAACACATGGAATGCGTTTTTTTGATTGCCTATACCATTGGTGGAACCGGTTTTAGTTTTTTCTGACCTGATTTATCTCTCCGGATTACATGTATATGGTTGACCGGATTATTGTACTGGAGAAAACCATGAAGAAGTCTGAGAAGGTCAAGGGCAGGGAAGCGGTTGCAACCAAAAAAAGACTCTACCCGAAACTTGCGATGGTTGGGGCAGCTGGGATACTGATCCTTGTAGTCATCGGGTATATCCTGCTCAATCCTTCCGGTGCAAAGAGCGGGGATATGGTGACGGTAGAATATACTGGCAGTCTTACTGATGGAACGGTCTTT
Source organism: uncultured Methanoregula sp. (assembly GCA_964590895.1). Taxonomy (GTDB): domain Archaea; phylum Halobacteriota; class Methanomicrobia; order Methanomicrobiales; family Methanospirillaceae; genus Methanoregula. The sequence goes on from CAZPYV010000010.1 coordinate 71,727, forward strand.
GATTCGAATGTGAACGCAACCCCGCTTACGTTTATTATCGGGCAGGGCAGGGTTATCAAGGGTTTAGAAGAAGGAGTCACCGGCATGTCCCAGGGCGAAACAAAGACGTTAAAGATTCCGGTTGACAAAGCTTATGGACCGTATAATGATGCACTTGTCCATCTCGTGAACCGTTCGACGTTGCCTGCTGATGTAAAGCCAGAATTGGGGGGCGTCCTGACAATTACAAGGAAACCCGATGGGGCTGTTGCGCGGGTAAAAATCATTAATGTCACCCAGTCAACGATCACATGGGACGAGAACCACGCACTTGCGGGAAAAGATCTTGTTTTTACGATCCGGTTGATTGAGGTACAAAAAGGCTGATACTTTTTAATCAATTTTTATTTTAAACCTGCTTATAAAAAAACGAAAAACAACATGGGCCTGACCGGATTCGAACCGGTGACCTCCGCCGTGTAAGGGCGACGTCATAACCAACTAGACCACAAGCCCAATTTCTTACTAATGTCACCCTTAACTGATAAGAACATTACTAACCTGACTGATATGTGTCTGCCCCTCGCCAAGATCGAGTTAGGAAGTTATACAACTGCGTGAGTGGGAACTCCACGAGTCCCGTCCACCGAATCACAACATTGAACCTTTCATCAGTATTTTGCAACGTATACGAGATCACGCGGAACCATTTTTAGACAATTGAATGAGAAAAAAGAAAGAAAAAAATTCCGGCCGAACTCATCCAGAAGGCGGAGATCATCGTGCATCAGGTGAGTGTGGGTTTCAGGAATTAAATGTCAGAGAGTCAATGATTTTTTGTGCCGTAGGATATACATCCTCAAATTCAGCAGAACTTGCTATATAAGCAACGGTGTAGATGCGGTCACCTTGTATGAAATATACAAACTCTTTTTTTATTGTACGGCCGTCGTCGAGCCCAACCCAATTATAAGTAACTTTTTTTGCGGGGAATCCTTTGAAGCTGACATTGATTGGTCCCGTAAGGCGATACGCTTTCCATCCCGAACCATAAATTTTATTCGGATCCGGGGTATTAACTTTTACATACTCTTCCAGCGTTGTGTTTGGTGCAATCGGTTCAGATTGAACAATAATTGCTGCTCCAACTTGCGCAAACCCCCCTCCCAGCGGTTCAAGTAATTTCGCGGGATGAACTTCAAGGGAATTAGTAAGTTCGACTGTCGCATTTGTATTCGAAATTTTCCAGTTCGATGGATACTGCAGGCTATAGTTATATACCGAATTGTTGAAAGTGAGATAGATATTCTCTCCCACAAGATTACTTCCTGCTGTAAAAAAATTCGGCATTATGCATCCTGATGACACAATGCATATGCATGTCATTACAGAGAGAAGAAGATAATTTTTCATAGAGGAGAATATACCCTACACCCGTTAAAGTAATTTTCCTGCTTTGCGTGCAGATAGCGTTGTTACTGGATCGAATGTTGGTGATATATCCATCCAGATCCCCAGAACACTATTAATTGTGTTGATAAGAGAACTCCGCATCAGGGATAAAAAAAATTATTCTTTTTTGGGAGGTAGTTTGATATCGATGCCAAACTTTTCAGCATTCTTATCAGCGATCGCCTGGATAGCCGCGATCTCTGCATCCTGCCGCTTGGGTTTGAAAAGGTGGCGGAACCGCTTCTGGGTTTTCAAATACTCTTCAACGGGTTTTCGCACCACTTTCTTAACCTTTGTAACCTTACCCTCGATCATCTCGTAGTTGACCCAGAGCCCGGTCTCAATTGCGAGTTTTGCGATCGCAATCGTCTGTTCGCCTTCAAATCCCCAACCCGTGCAGCACGGCGCATGGACCTGCACATAGCTGGGACCCGGGGTATTGATCGCTTTTTCCACCTTCTGGAGGAGATCGGCAGGATAGGCAATCGAAGTGGTTGCCACGTAGGGCGCACCGTGTGCGGCAAGGATTGCGGGCATATCCTTTTTCTGCCGCTTGTTGCCAAACGAACATTTACCGGCTGGGCTGGTTGTCGTGCTGGCATCGTACGGTGTTGCACCGGAGCGCTGGATACCGGTGTTCATGTATGCTTCGTTGTCATAGCAGACGTAGGTGAAGTCATGGCCGCGTTCAAAAGCGCCGCTGATACAGATCATACCGATATCAAACGTTGCCCCGTCTCCGGCCATGATCACAACTTTTTCCTTTCTCCCCTGTTTCTTGAGCGATGCCTCGACACCTGATGCAACTGCGGCTGCATTCTCAAAGAGTGAGTGGATCCATGGTACTTTCCATGCAGTCTCCGGGTAAGGTGTGGAGAACACTTCCATGCATCCTGTAGACGAGACAAAGATCGAGTCTTTACCGGCTGCCTTTGTTACAATCCGTGCCGCAAGTGCTGCACCACAACCGCCGCAGGCCCGGTGTCCGCAGTCGAACAATTCACAGGTTTTTTCTGCCATTTCAGATCAACTCCTTGCGCAGACCGTAGAACTGATCTCCCGGCCCTTTTTCACAAAGTGCGACAATCTCTTTTACGTCCCGTTTCCTCACGTCCCTGCCGCCAAGTCCCAGCACATAGCCTTTTACCGGAATCGAAGAACCATAGAGGGCGTCTCTTATTTCCATAACCGTTGCTCCTTTTGCACCGAGCGAGATATTCTTGTCGAGCACGGCAATACGTTTGACATGGGAAAGCATCTTTGCAATCTCTTCACCAGGGAATGGCCGGAAGACACGGATCTTTAACAACCCGACTTTCTTTCCTTCCGTCCGCATCTCATCGATAGAGTCCTTTATGGTCCCGCAGACAGAGCCCATGGCAACGATCGCGGTGTCTGCATCCTCTAAACGATAACCTTCGATAAGGGCACTGTAGTCCCTGCCGAACATTGCGCCGAACTCTTTACCGGCCTTTGCGATCACCGCTTTTGCCCGCTTCTGGGCCTGATCCATCTCGTACCGGAACTCAAGGTAATATTCCGGTGTGGCATACATGCCGAAACTGATCGGGTCTGCCGCGTCAAGACGCTCGAGCGGGTTGAACTTCGGGAGGTATTTATCCACATCTTCTTGGGTGAGCATATCCACCGGTTCATACGTGTGGGAGAGTATGAACCCGTCAAAGCAGACAAACGCTGGGAGCTGGATGGAATGGTCTTCTGCCACCTTATAGGCGAGCACGTGCAGGTCGGTTGCTTCCTGGTTATCCTCGGCATAGAACTGGAGCCAGCCGGAATCCCTTAGAGAGATCGAGTCCTGCTGATCGTTCCAGATCGAGAGTGGGGCTCCCAATGCCCGGTTGGCAATGGACATGACAATGGGCAGGCGCATGCCGGCGGCATTGAAGCAGACCTCGAACATGAGGGCAAGACCCTGCGAGGTGGTGGCAGAATAAGTCCGTGACCCAGCTGCGCTTGCGCCGATGCAGGCTGAGAGGGCCGAGAGTTCATTCTCAACCGTGATATATTCAGCATCGAGCTGACAGTTGGCAACAAAATCAGCCAGTGCCTCGACGATATGGGTCTGGGGGGTGATCGGGTAGGCAGAGATCACCTGCGGACGGCAGAGACGGACTGCCTCTGCAATTGCATGCGACCCCTCGGTTATCTCCATCATTTATTTTTCCTCCTGTTTCATCGCGATTGCTTCCTTGGGGCACTCGGCTGCGCAGATTCCGCAACCCTTGCAATAGGTGTAATCGGGATCGAAAAATCCTTCAGCATCCTCATGTATGCATCCTTCGGGACAAAGGGTGTGGCACATCCCGCATTTCGAGCACTTCTCATGATCGTAGACCGGTTTGAAGATACGCCATGAACCCGTTTTGTTGTCCCGCGCTTTTCCTGGCCGTGCCCGGCAGCCAACTGCAAGTGCCATTATGCGACCCCCTTTACGATATTGAATGCCACTTTCGCTGCCTCAATATTTTTCGCTGCAAGTTCCTTTGGGAAACGATGATTGAGCGCTTTTTCGAGTGCGGAGAACTGGATCTCACCGGTTGCAGCGGCAAACGCTCCCATGAGTGAGGTGTTTGTAATCGGGAGCCCGATCGCCTTGAGTGCGATGGACGTGGCATCAATCGTGATGAGCTTCACACCGTCCGGCACTTTGTAATCCGGCTTCTTTTCCGTGTTGACGATCACAATGCCTCCCTGCTTCACTCCCATGAACACGTTCACGTCTTTGATTAAGGTGCTGTCCTGTACAATGATGTAATCCGGTTCATACACCTGACTTCGTTTCCGTATTTTCTGGTTATCAAACCTGACAAATGCCTGCACAGGCGCCCCGCGTCGTTCAACGCCAAACGCCGGGAATGCCTGGGCAAAGACGCCGCCTTCAAATGCGGCAACTGCAATCAGTTCAGCAGCAGTGACTGACCCCTGTCCGCCCCTGCCGTGGATACGTAGTTCTCTCAAGGAAAATCCCCAGTAATTTTACATGATTAATCAATATAAACCTACAGATCTACATCGAGTCCGAGGATCTCTTTGCTCCCTGAAAAAACATCGCGGGCGATCCGGGCAAGGCCACGCGAAGCGCACCATTCGTCATACACGGCCACATCTGTGCCCAGAAGTGTCCGGACCTCCGGAGCAATTGCCGGTGCAAGGCTTCCTGCAAGGGCAATCGCAGCGCGGGGATTTAAGAGACGCAGTGCGGCACATTCCATAGCCGAAAACATTGCAACTGCCGGGATGCGCTCTTCTTCAGACAGAGCAAAATTCACACCCGCCTGCTGGAATGCTTCGTTTGCGGTACACTCCCCGGCATCGATTTTCCGGATTGCATCCACATCGAGCGCCCCGTGCATCGTGCCCGGTGCAAATATGCAGGCATCAAAGGCGCCCGTGATCTTCCCATAAGAGACAAGCAGGGTTACGGTATTGGAGCTTACATCGGAAACGATCACATCTCGTCCCAGATCATGACAGACTTCGTAGGCAATACCAATCTTCTCGGGACTTGTCTGGTGGGAATATACCTTGAAGCGCGGATCGGTTGGCGAATCACGGTGAAGTCCCGGAATGACGATTGCCGGAATCCCGCACTTTGCGATTTCATCAAAGACTTTTGTACCGCCGCCAATGTGTTTGCCTGCCCCTTCGCGGCTGATGATCCCCCGGTTTTTCACTTTGTCAATGGAGGTGATGGACGTAATGCCGTCACCCATGGAATAGCAGATGGCAATTCCTTCAATCTCATCGATTGGGCAGAGCTGGGAGAGAGCGCTTATCGTAAAATCTCTGGCGGTCTCCCGTGAAAGTCTGAACTCCCCATGCTCTCCGGCAAACCGCATTGCAGTAGTGCCGTGATCAATGCCGATAAACATAGCAGTAATCCTATAGCATGGATGACATAATAGGTATTGATGTTTGATGTGGTAACAGGAGGAGCCGGTTTTATCGGTTCGCACCTGGTTGACACGCTCGTTGCACAGGGTAACGAAGTCTTGGTGATTGACTCGCTCTGCGCCGGGCGAAAAGAGACGATTGCGCGGCACATTGATTCCTGCAAGGTCAGATTGTTACAAAAAGATCTGCTTGCAGATGGCTGGCAGGATTCTATTGAAGGGGCCGACAGGCTGTTTCACCTTGCGGCAGATCCTGATGTCCGCCAGAGCGCGGTGAACCCGGACCCTACGATACAGTACAATATCATGGCCACGTACCGGGTTCTCGAAGCTATGAGAATACACCATGTTCCCGAACTGGTGTTCACCTCGACTTCAACCGTGTATGGCGATGCTACCATAATTCCTACTCCGGAAAATTATACCCCGCTCGAACCGATCTCCGTGTACGGGGCGAGCAAACTTGCCTGCGAGTCACTGATCTCGGCCTACTGCTACTCATTTGGTATGAAGACCTGGACATTCCGGTTTGCCAACATCATTGGTTCACGGAGTGGCCATGGGGTCCTCACCGATTTCATAAAAAAACTGGAACAGAATCCCAAAGAACTCGAAATTCTTGGCGATGGTAAGCAGACGAAATCCTATCTCGAAGTGCATGAGTGTGTTGCGGCAATGCTCTTTGCAGTCGGACATGCCCGCGACACAGTAAATACCTTCAATATCGGGTCTGAAGACTGGATCGATGTGAAGAGTATCGCTGAGATTGTGACAGAAGAGATGCACCTCTCCGGCACGAAGTTCCGATTCACAGGTGGTGAACGCGGGTGGATTGGTGATGTGCCGAGGATGCAGCTCTCGGTTGATAAGATCAAGGCGCTGCGCTGGAAACCCCAGCTGGGTTCCCGTGAGAGTGTAAGGATCGCCGTGCAGGCAATGCTTGCTGAGCGATAACGAGGCAGTTTAATGAAGTATATTGTCATTTGCGGGGATGGCATGGCAGATGAGCCGATTGCCGAGCTGGGCGGAAAAACCCCGCTTGAATTTGCAAAGACCCCGAACATGGACCGAATGGCACGCGAGGGTGCCTGCGGACTGCTTCGCACGATTCCGGATAGTTATGAAGCAGGTAGCGATATTGCCAATATGTCCATTCTCGGGTATGCCCCGGAGAAATACTATACCGGCAGGGGACCGCTTGAGGCGCTGAGCATGGGAGTTGACCTTGCGCCGGGTGATGTGGCGTACCGCTGCAACCTTGTAACGGTGGAAGACAATACTATGGTAGATTTCTCTGCCGGTCACATTTCCAGTGAAGAGGGAGCAGAACTCTTCTCATCTCTCCAGCAGGAAGTTCCTGATGTGAGGGTCAAAGCAGGGGTCAGCTACCGCAACCTGCTCGTTGTCCATAATGGAAAAGGGGCAGCAACAACTCCCCCGCATGATATTGTTGGGCAGGGGATCTCTCCTTACTTACCCAAGGGAGGCGATGCGGAACTGCTCCAGCAGTGCATGGAAAAAAGCCGTCATGTGTTCGATCGCCATACTGTAAATGCAGCCCGGAAAAAGGCAGGCAAACGCATGGCCACCCGGATCTGGCCGTGGAGCGGAGGGCACAAACCGGCATTTCCCCTGTTCTTTAAGACGTACGGGAAAAAAGGCGGCATCATATCCGCAGTCGATCTCCTGAAAGGGATTGGACGCTGCGCAGGAATGGAAGTGATCCAGGTTCCCGGTGCAACCGGCTACCTTGATACAGATTACGATGCAAAAGCGCGGTACGCGCTCGAAGTGATGGGGCACCTTGACTTTCTCTACCTGCACATCGAAGCACCCGATGAAGCCGGGCACATGGGGAGTATTGAGGAGAAAGTAAAAGCGATCGAGCGGGTGGACGATGTGGTTGGTATGATCCTTGAGAATTTTGAGGGAGCAGTGGCCGTACTGCCGGATCATCCGACTCCGATCCGGGCAAAGACGCATACCCGGGATCCGGTGCCATTTGCGGTGCTCGGGAAAGAAACGGATAGTACTTTGGAATTCTCAGAGAGGGCAGCCCGGTCAGGTGGACTTGGAACGAAAAGCGCTGTGGATTTCCTGAGTTATTTATTCAGCTGAAAAAAGTGGTGTGGCATCAGTACCCTGCTTCATCACCTTTCAGTGGGGGTAACTTTCATCATTTGCCGACGAATATTAACACTTTTCTTATTTTACAGGTTTATAAATTTATTTCCAACAATGCAGAAGATACGATCTCTAAACAATCATCATTCGAATTATCAATATTCAAATAAAATTCACCATATCCTAACTGCTCCAAGTCTTGCATTTAGTTATTCTAATGTCGCTTGTATTGAGTAATTGCCTAATTTATTCATTCAGTTTGTCAATTTTATCCTGAATATACTGAGAAAAATAGCCTTTATATCGAACCTGTAATTCGGGAAGCATCCAGTCTTGTTCCGTAATTGTTTTCCTGCATTGAGGCGAACCGCACATACAATCCATGGAAAAAACCATATCACTTCCAACCGATTCTGAAACAGTCATCCCATAATCAAAGGTAATTTCCTCCCCGGTCTTGATATCCCTTATAGCAACTAAAAAAATCTGACCTTTAAAACCACTGTTAGGGTCACAGCTATGATTAAAAAAATCATCATCTTCAGGAGTAGTTTGACGGGAAGCCAGGATAAAACGCTCTTCTATCTGCATCGTATATTTCTGCATCTCGTAAGGAAACTGATACATGTCATCGATTGGCATTATCGACCCCCCGAATATTGCCAGTCGTTCGCCTTTTTTAATATCCTCTCTCGCAAAAATTCCCCAACAGTGCGTATTTGAACATCTTTTCTCAAGATTTGGATTCAACCAGCTATTCGAATTCATAACTGCAGCATTCATGTACTTTGATTAAGGAAGTGAAAATATTCAACTGTAAATTCGACAACTCTGACTCTGATAGATTATATGTACCTCATATGTGAAGCATAAATCCATCGAATAAGAAGAAATCGATGCTATTGATAGCGCAACCTGTCAACGGAATACGATAAAAAATCACCTTTTCCGACTTTATTCACCCGTAAATAAATTTATGCATTGCTTTTACCATGCAAGAGCGTTTAACCTGAAACATAAGGCTGGTTCTTGTAAAGACAGTCTGCCAGGTCTGAAAGAAGAGGGTGAAATTCATCCATTTTCTTAAAGCGATCCTGCATGAGTTCGGCAAGGCTTCCCTTACAAATACGGTCTTTTATAACGGGCAGGAACTGGCGTTCATCCACCGTGGCATGCTTCCACGCGATATCATATAACTTCTCGAGTTCAGGTTTCAGTCCGCGTGTTCCACAGCGGATTGCCTGATCAGTGAGTTGCCGTAATGCATCCGTGTCGGTCTCAACCGGCAATGCCCTGCACCGGAGGAGGGATCGGACAAAAGCACAGACCCCCATGTCCGAATGAATACATTCCTGTTCGTCGAGAGCTTTGATCTCAACACACTTCCTTGAGAAACGTATGATTACCCCGCTGGAATTTACCCACTCCTCGCAGAGAATGCCGGCATCCCGCTCACGCAGTTTTTCAAAGACCTCCGCCTGCATGGAGTTATAATCTTTAACCGTTCTGATCTTCTCTGGTATGATCCCGTTGCAGATCTGGGGTATTTCCTTCTGGTTTTTGCGGTAATATACCAGACGGTTATCCATGGAGCCGGTCATCTTTCCCTCTACAAATGGCGACGAAGCGGTTACCGCAATCAGGTAGGGAATCAGTGACCGGATCTGGTTATACTGGCTCACGAGTTCTTTTTGGTTTCTGTACGAGAGATTGATCTGGAGCGCCTGTATGTTCAACCAACCGTGCTGTTGGATGTTAAAGAGCTGGTCATACATATCGTAATACTCTCCCTCGTCATGATCCCAGACCGCAGTCTGTTCCAGCCTGAGCAGTGGGTGCATACCGAGACCCAGAAGCCGGTACTGGTCAGGAAACACCCGGTAAAAATTCCGGATTCCTGACATGATTTGTGATTCCAGGACACAGAGATTATCTGCAGGTGAACGGGGAAGGATCTCAAGAACGGTCTTCTGGAGTTCCTTTCCCAGTTTCACTTCACCAAACACGATCTCACTTTCGTACCGCCCACAGATCCTCTTTATGATCTCGTCAGAGACCGGCAGGGGATTGAACTGGCAATCATTAATGGAGAACTCGTGTTCAGTACCGAGGGTCATAATGAAAAGTTATCCTATCGCGGTACTTCTCCGACTTTATCGGTTTCGGGCTCTTCTATTGAGCAGATCACTGCAAGTTCTTCTTCACTTAAGTTCCGCACGAGATGCGTGATATTCTGGACCGCAAGTTCATACTGCTGGCGGTAAGCGTCGGGCTCATTCTTTAAAAGACCCACAATCGGACAAATTCGTTCATGTTTGAGGTAAATTGCGATCATGTCGCCATTCATATCAAAGGTAAACGGTCCTGAACGGCAGGTCTCGGGTTTGAAGGCATGAATCCCGCATTTGCCATTCTCTGAGAGGACGCATTCACCATTTTTCCGGGTTTTTAACCGTTTGTACCCGACAAATTCAAACATATCCGGAGAAACCCCGGCTGTTGTCAGCCGTTCATAACACGCGGATGAGACCGGGGGATGGGCTTCATCGCAGCAGTGGCCGCCGCATTTCATACAGATCGTTTCAGCACGTAATAACCAGTTTTCCATAAAAATCACGCCGCAAAAAGATGGGATATTATCGTCTCAAATACATGGGGATAACACTCATCTTCCCCGCTTTCAATCGATGGATTATCGTTCACTTCAATCACGTATGCATCTCCGTTATTGTTTTTGATATCCACCCCATACAGCCCCCCTCCGATGGTGTTGCCAGCATCGATCCCAAGCTGGATCACGTGGGGTGGAACTTCGTCAGGAGGAACGCTGTCAACTCCGCAATATACGATATGGCCATTGACCGAAGCCTGTATTTTGAACGTGACCGAGGGAATCGTATATTTGCAGGCATAGAGCAGCTTACCGTCCAACACGCCAATCCTCCAGTCATATTTACTCTCAACATATTGCTGGACAACAATCCAGTCCGACATCTTGATGAAACGGCGGGCAACCTTAAAAAAATCTGCTATGTCACTCACTTTCTCGACCCTGAGCGAAAAGGAAGTCGAGGGTTCTTTTATAACAAGTGGCGTACCGAATTCGTCGAAAAGCTGTGTAACCCGTTCGACATTCAGTTCCTGCTTTGGCAAAAAGACTGTCTTTGGTAGAGAGACATTCCCTTTTTTTAAGTGGGAATACATGTTGATTTTATCAGAACAGATACGGATCGATTCCGGGTCATCGATGACCGGAATACCATGAAGCCTTGCCATCTGAGCGGCCACATAAGTAATATTCATAGGGTCAGTACGGGCACGGATAAAAAGCGCATCCATTTTTTTGATCTTCTTGATATCTACTGGAAAGATAAAATTCGCCGTATGCCCCAGTCTCTCGGCTACATCCCGGCACCGTATCAGTGAGTTCAATTGTTCGGAGTTCGACAGGGTTTTCCGGTCGACAAAGATGCCGAGCATGCTCATAGGAACTCCTGGCGGGATAGGTATGCCTCAAGAAGCAAGCGTTCTTCGTCTGAAAGATGTGTATATCGTACGGGTGAGAGAGATGAAAGTGCGTAATATTTCCCATTTTTTACCAGTACCATCTTGACAAGGGGTATCGAGAAGAGTTTATAGATTCTCTCTGCTATGTTTTCTATCTCTTTTAGAGAGCCGGCAGTCTTTCCAAATATTGCTATACGCTGGAAAATCTCTGCATTTTCCTCCAGTTTCTGGTAACAAAAAGGGTACTTACCTCTGTTTGTGAGGTGTTTGGTCACCTCTTTTGCAGCTTCGTTGTCATAGACAACAGAGAAATCCGATGCGGAGGCAAAATAATTAAGCCCGTAAATGATGGACGGGAGCGGTACATACCCCTGTGATATCTCCCATTCACACACCGGGATACCGGCGATTTTTGCCCTTTCCAGGCATATAGGTACTACAAATGCATCGATTAATGCAGCCGTTGACGGTTCGATCCGCTTTCCTTCCATCTCCATCCGGAGTATGGTATAGTAAGCGTCGGTCTTGTAAGAGTAGTCTTCGCTGATAACGTGCCACCCGTCCGCACGTTGAAGGGTGAAAAGTGAGTCTTTGATCAATCCGTGATCCCGCTTTATTCCCAAACGGACAGGTGTTTTTTGGCCCGGTTGTACTGGCATTGCAACACCCTCTTTCTTGGGTATGCTTACAGGACCCGTACAGGGGGGAAAACTCTCAAAAATACTCTGCTGTGAAGATGACATGCGGGTTATTGGGGGTACATCAAATAGTCTATGATTCATCAGGTGATCAACCCTGTAGTAATTCGTGGGTACCGGTGAGTGAAATTAGTATAGGTTTTTTTAGCCGGGTTTTTCTGTAGTATAAGACCCGCAGATGCAAGGCTGAATAATACAAAGAGGGGGAGAATTATCATAGGATATTCAAATCCGTTTGGTAGCAAGGAAAACGGGTGATGCATTCGTATCCCATACTGAATTGCTATAAGTGTATATCTTATATGCGGTTTTGTGACATTACCTGTCGTTATTTTCTCATTGGGCTTTTTTTAAAGAAAACACTTCTCTTATTTTTTCTTATGATTGCCCGTTCAATTTTTAGGATTTCGACACTACAAGCCAATATATTCCAATGCAGTTAATACTGATGGCGTAAAGGAGTATTAAGATGAAAAAGAACCTGCTGATGTGGGATGAAACACTCTTTCGCGACCCTGAGGTGCTCGAGATTGATTACGTCCCAGAGCAGTTCGAGTTCCGTGATACCCAGATGCGTGAACTCGCGTTCCAGATTCGACCCGCCCTTCGTGGGGGACGGCCATTAAACACGATCTGCAAGGGTTTACCGGGTACAGGAAAAACAACAAGCGTCCGGAAACTCTTTACCGAGATCGAAGAGACGACAAAAAAACTCGTGCCGGTCTACATCAACTGCCAGATCGACAACACCAAGTTTGCCATCATCTCGCAGATCTATAAAAAACTCGCCGGTCATCTTCCCCCGTCCTCCGGTACATCGTTTAAGCAGGTGTTCGATGCGATAGCACGGATTCTCATCAAAGATGAGATCGTGCTTATCGTTGCGCTCGATGATGCGAACTACCTCCTCTATGAAAACGAGATCAACAATGTTCTCTACACCCTGCTCCGCTCCCACGAATCCTACGAAGGAACCCGCATTGGCGTGATCGTTATCATCAGCGATATGGATGTTGACCTGTCGCGGGCAATCGATGCGCGTGTTGCCTCGGTCTTCCTCCCTACAGAGATTTATTTCCCTCCTTATGGCGATGCCGAAGTGCAGGAGATCATGGGAGCGAGAGTGATGCAGGGACTGTTCACTGGTGTGCTCAGCGATGACCTGCTCAACCTTGTTGTCAAACAGACCCTCGCCTGTGGTGATCTACGGGTGGGCATTGACCTCTTGAAGCGGGCCACGCTCAGTGCCGAGCGCGCTGCCCGGCGCAGTATCGAACATGAGGATATCTGCGGCGCGTACGAGATCTCAAAATACCTGCACCTCTCCTACACGGTAAAAACTTTAAAAGACGATGAGCGACAGATCCTTAAATTCTTATCAGACAGGAGTCTTAAGGAATCAGAGATGAACGCGGGTGAGGTTTACAAATCCATCAAGGAATCAACTGATCTTGGTTACACCCGGTTCTATGAGATCGTAAAGAAGATGGATGCGCTGCGTCTTATCAACCTCCATTACCGCGAGGGAAAGGGCAGGACCCGGATTATCACTCTCCGTTACGAACCGGCAAAGGTGCTGGAATACCTTTCTTAATAATCCGGATCATTTTAAAAAATATTATCTATTCCCAAATCATCTTTTATGATACAGAGGGGTTTTGTCGATGCTGAGTGTAAATGAACTGGGACTGGAAATTTTTGATAATCTGGCTGATCTGGCCGAAGAATTCAACGCCTGCTATCATGAACTCGATAACGGGGCACGGATTGTTGACTGTGGTGTAAGCGTACGCGGTGGCTATGCAGCCGGCAGGGCTTTTACCGAGATTTGCATGGGGGGTCTTGGCGAAGTGAACTTCCGCATGGGACACATCAAGGAGTTCCCGATGCCCTTTATAGATGTCACCACTGACTTTCCGTCAATCTCCTGCCTTGGTGCGCAGAAGGCCGGCTGGACTGTCAAGGTGGGTAACTACTTTGCGATGGGCAGTGGTCCTGCACGGGCGCTCTCCTTAAAGCCAAAGCACACGTTCGAAGTCATTGAGTACGAAGATGAGTATGACAGTGCGGTGATCTGTCTTGAGAGCGACCACCTGCCCAACGCAGAGGTTATGCAAAAGATTGCCGATGAATGCAATATTGATGTGGCCAATGTCTGTGCAGTTGTTGCACCCACGTCCTCTATGGTTGGCTCGATCCAGGTGTCAGGACGTTGCGTAGAGACCGCGATCTACAAACTCAACGAGCTCGGGTTTGATACAAAGAAGATCATTGCCGCTATGGGAACCGCACCGATCCCGCCGGTGCGAGGAGCCAAGCTTGCGATGGGTGTCACCAACGATGCCACGATTTACCATGGCCGGATCAACCTAACGATGAATGCACCCGAGATCAAGGACTACCTAGCGAAGATCCCGAGCAGCAGTTCCAAGGGATACGGCAAGCCGTTCAACGATATCTTCAAGGAAGCAGGCTATGATTTCTACAAGATCGATACCTCGCTCTTCTCACCCGCAGAAGTGATCATCAACGAGATCTCAACGGGTTCTGTCTATCACGTTGGTGCAGTGAACCCGGATGTGACGTTGAAGTCGTTTGGGTTGCAGTAAAATTTTCAATTTTTTTAAAAATTCTCCCAAACAAAGACCGCAATTTCCGTGGTGAATTCGTTTTTTCTTAAGGTGCCCGACCCGGTTGTTGGAATTATATTGGGGGTAAAAGATTTTCTGCCATGATCGTTGTCGGAGTTATTCGGCGAATGCTGGTCGGAGTGCCGTTTTGGGGTTTTAGTATAATGGTGATCACCTGGTTGGGAACGATTGGCGCCTTAGGGTTTACGCGAATGATAAACTGCTCTTCGTATTCTATCCGGTTATTGGGAGTACCTACCTCTTTTATTACAGAGTGTATCCCCCATTCTCCAGGCTGAGGAACGCCCCGGAATCCTGCGATGGGTGAGAGGGTTTCAGTCCGAATTGCATCCGCGTATACGATAACCAGTTTTTCCATATCAAGGGTTTTTATATCGGGCACAAGTCCTACTGTAAACGTGATAGTATCGACTGTGCCTCGTGGTATACCCAGTCCGGTTACATCTCCAAAAACCTGTAGCACCTGACCGGGTTGCAGGTTGCCAAGAGGTTTTATTGCTGCAGGAACTGGAACTGCAGTGTCCTCTCCAATACAGCCGGCTGCAAAAATGCCAGATACCAGCACGAGAGTTATAAAAATAAAATGCCACTTTGCCATGGATTGTCCTGCTATTCTGGTGTAGAGAAACTGTGTGTGGGTACTTAAAAAAGCAATTGTATCCGTGATAAAATAATGCCGGGAGAAGTATCGTTCGTCAACCCCGCTGGAAGTTGTTTCTGTCAGTTATCGGTGGAAAAAAAGTGCAGAGTGAGTACGAAAATCTTTGGCACAATTTCCCGTCGTGTCCCGATAAGAAATGCCGTGGCACTTTCTGTCGTTCGTGTCGGTTGGATTTTTTAAGACGCACTTTTACTTTCATTATCCAAAGCGAAAAAATGTTTTTCCGGTCTCACTTTTCCATACTTTGAAGTGAACAGTCAGCAATATTTATTCAGAATCCTATGAATGCAACCCCCTTGGACAAACAATCGCTTGACCGGCTCAAAGAAAAGACTGCGCGGCTATCCGTTCTGTCCAATACCAGTCTGGTACTGATGAAATTTGTTGTCGGGTTTGCAATCGGTTCGGTCAGTATTATTTCTGAAGCCATCCACTCCTCAATGGACCTGATCGCTGCAGTGATCGCATTTTTCTCGGTAAGAAAATCTGCAGAGCCCCCAGATGCTGCACATTTATTCGGGCATGGGAAATTTGAGGATATCTCGGGGCTTATTGAAGCCCTGCTCATCTTTGTCGCAGCCATCCTGATCATCTGGGAAGCCGTATCAAAACTGCTGGGTGAACCTTCCGAGCACTTCACTCCGGAACTGCTTATCTATGGTATAGCCGTTATGGGTATCTCGGCGCTTGTCAACTGGTATGTCTCCCAACGGCTCATGAAGGTGGCAAAACAATCCGAGTCTATTGCGCTCGAAAGCGATGCTTGGCATCTGCGAACCGATGTATATACTTCAGTTGGTGTGATGGTCGGACTCGTCTTAATCAAGTTAACCGGCATTGCCATCTTCGACTCGCTCTTTGCGCTCGGTGTCGCAGTTGTGATCATGAAGGCGGCATACGATCTCACGGTGCGCTCATTTGCCGACTTGATCGATCACAGCCTGCCTAAAGAAGATAACAAACGTATCGAGGAGATCATCTGCGAGCATGCCAGTATTTATGCGGGGTTCCATGACCTCAAGACCCGTCGGTCGGGCCCGGAGATCTTTATCGAATTCCATCTGGTGATGCCAGGGGCACTAACGGTGCTGGAGTCCCACGATCTGGCGGATCACCTGGAGTCGGATCTTAAGACTGAGTACTCCCGGGCAAATATTACGATTCACATAGAACCGTGCAATGAAGGGTGCACCCGGTGTGGTTCGTTCTGCACATTTTATAAAAAAACAAACGGTATCCGCCCGCCCACTAAAAATATTTGATCTCTGATAAAAGTACTCTTTTTTTTAAAAAATTTATGAGCACAAAAAACGATTATTCTGACTTTTTCATTATGAGCAGGAAGGGCAGCAGTAAGGCAATGGCAATGATTATCCAGAAGTTGCCAAAGAGATAGAGCAGCTGTTCGCGCCACGGATCATAAAACCGGATCTCAAAAGTCCGGATCTTCATCCACTTGATGAGGGTAGTATTGTCATCAAATCGCGTGACATTGGCACCCGGGCTGATGCTGGCAAGCAGGGGGTTTCGCACATCGAGTTCTGCCGGTAGCATTACACTTACGTTATACTGGTCGTTGTATCCAGCCTGAATGGTATTATCCTTGAGTGGAGCAGTGTATGATACGGTATAGTTGCCGTGCAAAAAAGTGATTGCCGAGGGTCTCCCCCAATCTTTGCTCCAGTTGAACTGGCAAGGGGAACAGTTCCCGGACAGATTCACATTGCCAACATTGATGGCAACCTTTTCACCAAGAAAACCGACTCCGGCAAATTCATACCGGTTTGCATCATTGATCTCAACAGAAGCATTGTATGCTGTTCCGTTCGAAAAAACCCGGTAATCTGCCGATAATGCACACACCGCCGGAACTGCTGCCAGCAGAATTACAAGTGCAGCGCAGAGAGCAGTGAGGGCAGATCGGCGTCGATCTCGGTCGGGGGTTCGCATTGTTTGATCACCGTATCCGGATCCTTGAGCAGATGTCCGGTCACTACGCAGACGATCTTTTCGTTCCGGTCAATCATTCCATTCTCAACTAATTTTCTTATACCGGCAACGGATGCTGCTGATGCCGGTTCTACACCGATGCCTTCTTTGCGGGCGAGATCGCGCTGCATACACAGGATCTCTTCATCGGTCACGGTTTCAGCAAGTCCGCCGGTCATACGGATTGCGGTTAAGGCCTTTTCTGCATTGACCGGTGCTCCGATTCTTATGGCAGTTGCAATGGTTTCGGGATGTGCTTCGGGTATTACTTCTGGCAGGTTCTCGCGGATAGCCCGTACAACCGGGCTTGAACCCTGCGCCTGAATGCCGGTCATCATCGGCAGCCGGTCGATAAAACCGAGTTCCTGCAATTCCAGAAATCCTTTGTATACGGCAGAGATATTGCCTGCATTTCCTACAGGAAGCACGAAACGATCCGGAATTTCACCGAGCTGGTCGAGGGCTTCAAATCCGATGGTCTTCTGGCCTTCCAACCGGTAGGGATTGATGGAATTGAGCAGGTACAGCCCATGGGACAGGCAGAGATCGTGGACCATCTCAAGCGCACGATCGAAGTTGCCACGGACGGAGATAACTTTTGCGCCGTGCATCAGTGCCTGTGCAACTTTTCCAACGGCAACTTTTCCCGCAGGAAGCAGCACAACGGCCGGAATACCCGCTTTTGCTGCATACACTGCAAGGCTGGCTGAAGTATTGCCGGTACTTGCACAGGCCACACTCTTCTTTCCGAGCTGTATGGCCATCGATACACCGACTGTCATGCCCCGGTCCTTGAACGAACCGGAGGGGTTCATGCCCTCGTGTTTGGCATAGAGGTGAGGCAGCCCCATCTCTGTACCAAGTTTTTTCAAATGATAGAGAGGAGTGCCACCTTCATGCAGGGTGACGGGCGGGATCGTAACCGGCAGCAGTTCTTTGTAGCGCCAGACCGAGAGTGGGCGCTGGTTCCAGGTGGCTCTTGAAACAGAAATTTTATCCAGCTGGTATTTTACCGCGAGCAGATGACCGCATTTTGTACAGTTATAGAGGATCTCGTCAGCGGGATAGGTGGCTCCACAGTTGACGCACACGAGATGATACATGGAATAGTGTTGTGCTGCCAGATACATATAGGCGTGCGGTTTTAACGGATCATTCGTTAAGATGCCATCATGCAGATCACGTTTCTGTCAGAAGGGAATGGTAGAGAGCATCCTTACGGTCTTTTTCAACCGGGAGAGCTGCACGTGCTGCGGCAACCTCTGCCGGATCGAGGTCCAAAAAGAGTAGCTGTTCGGCTTCATTTGCCCGGCTGATGATAGCGCCATATGGATCCGCTGCCATGGAGGAACCGGAATACCGGTCAACCGGTGTAGTTCCTGTCGTATTCACGCCGATCACATACATCTGGTTCTCTGCCGCCCGCGCCTGAATAAAGAGCTCCCAGTGGCGGCTTCGGCTCGCCGGCCATGCTGATGGTACAAATATCGCCCGAACTCTTTTCTGTGCATAGATACGGAAGAGTTCAGGGAACCGGAGATCATAACAGATTGCAAGTCCGCAGGTGAGTGTGCCGAGCGAAAAAATGCTAAGACCCGTTCCCGGAATAAAATGCTCGTCTTCTTTTGCAGGAGAAAACAAGTGGATTTTTGAATACCTGGAAATAATCTGTCCATTATTTCCGATTGTCACTGCTGTATTCCTTGGGTGCGGGGATGCATCTTCACGGAGCGATCCAATTACTGCGATTCTGTTCGCTTTCGCACAGGTTTGCAGCCGGGTGATGATGCTTCCCGTTAAACTCTGCACATTTTTTCCGGATAATGGATCCCAGCCGGTAGCAAACTGCTCGGGAAAACAGCACAACTGCGCGCCGCAGTTCGCCGCATGAGCAATGAACCCTTCGGCTTTCTCTAAGGTTTTCTCAGGGTCTTCCCATACATTGGATAACTGCGCACTGCACACCCGGATACGCCTTTCAGGGTCCGGAATATGATCATTACTTCCCGGCATTGGTCTGCTGTTCCCCGTAGATGATCAAAAATGCGCTCATAACGATCAACATGGCAGTAGTGATCAGGAGATAAGGAGCAATACGGATAGAAA
The DNA here is from genome assembly GCA_964590895.1 of uncultured Methanoregula sp. GTDB lineage: Archaea > Halobacteriota > Methanomicrobia > Methanomicrobiales > Methanospirillaceae > Methanoregula. The sequence goes on from CAZPYV010000010.1 coordinate 90,808, forward strand.
TTCCTAAAAGCAGCGCTGCGATGATGGTACCTGCAACCGCTATACTGCTGCCTATCAGCACCAGACCAACCGATGTAAGATTCCAGTTATCCATAGTCATCCTCATCTAAAGCAGAGGTAATGCAGGAGCCGGATCCTATTGATAACAAACTCTGCTGCCATCAATAAGCCGCTGGCCCATAGGAAGCTGATAGCCCTTTATCCCTCTGACCATTTCTCGGTAAGGATATAATCTGAATTTCGCATCATATAATAGTTGAGCACGATCCAAATGACGATGGCGATCAGAAAGATTGCAATAGCCACAAGGATACAGACATAGAAAAATGGCAAAGCCACGTTTCAAAAAAAAAGGTTTAGTATTCGTATATCACAGATTCGTCAATCCGTGTATACGTGAAGAGTTCAGCGGGTTTGAAGTGGATCGCAATCTCGCGGGCTGCACTTTCGGGCGCATCTGAAGCGTGAATAACATTCCTGCCTATATCGATCCCAAAATCGCCACGGATTGTCCCTGGTGTTGCTTCCTGCGGATTCGTTGCACCGATCACCTTGCGGACGATTGTAACCACATTCCTTCCTTCCCAGACCATGAGGAAACAAGGTCCCCCCATGATATATTTTTTTAATGAGGGAAAGAAGGGTTTTGAAAGGTGTTCCTTGTACTGCTCTGTCACTCTTGGTTCGGGAAGAACCTCAAAGCGGGCGGCAACAAGTTTCAATCCTTTTGCTTCGAGCCGGGAAACAATCTCCCCTACAAGACCGCGCTGGACACCGTCGGGTTTGATCATGATAAATGAGCGATCCATGGATGCTCACTTCTTGCCTAATGCTTTCTTACCGGCAGCTGTCCATTCAACACGGCGCGGAACTCTGCCGAGCTTGTGGTTGTTCTGGCACTTCGAGCTGCAGAAATACATGACTGACCCGTCCTTCTTGACATACATTTTGCCGGTTCCGGGTTCAACCGGACCCCCGCAGAAAGTGCAGACATTCCGTTCTACCATTGCTTACCGCCTCGACATTTTCTTTGCTTCGCGCTCGGTCTCGAGGAGCATAAGGACATCTCCTTCACGGATTGGACCCACCGTATTGCGGGTGATGATCCTGCCCTTGTTGTTGCCGTCAAGGATCCGGCATTTGACCTGCATTGCCTCACCGTGCATGCCGGTTGAGCCAATAACTTCGATCACTTCGGCTGGCGTTGCATCTTCTGCCATAGTGATATCCTCACGCCTTCAGCGCGGTCAGCTGCTTTGCAAGGTCGTCGATCGTTTCTTTTGCCTTGCCGGGCTTGACGATCGCTGCTGCTGCCGATCCGACATCAAGACCGCTTGCAGCGCCGACATCATTTTGTTTGTTGATGAAGATGTAGGGAATCTTCTTCTCTTCGCAGAGAGGAGCAAGGTGCATCACGATCTCTTCTGGTTCGACATCTGCACCAATAAGGACAAGTGCTGCGATACCGCGCTCGATGGCTTTGGTTGCCTCGTTGGAACCTTTCTTGATCTTACCGGTGTCTCGCGCAACTTCAAGGGCTTCAAGAGCCTTGTTCTGAAGCTCTTCTGGAGCTATTGTTTTAACGTAGCCTTTTGACATAACTCACCTCATTCAGGAGTAGCGTGCTCCTTCATTACTCATCAGTCAGCAAAGATGCCATGATGTAGCCATATTATTACGACAAGAACTGAAATAAAGGTTTGTGCCTGACGATTCTTCAGAATTGAGCCTATCCAACGAACCATGACAATTGTTGGATGGCCAACCGGAAAAAGTGAAAGTGCAAAATTTCATTGCAAAAATTATCACAGGTTCACATGCATAACGCGCATTCTGTCGATCAAACAGCAGGAACATACTTGAATCGTAGCCCAAAACGAGAATAATCCCAAAGCATTCGCTACTTCAGCACCCCGGATTGGGGGTCATACAATCGAAAAAATCAGAAATACTGAGCGAGTTGTTGAACCGGAACTATTTTGTTTTGCAAATGCCCCAAGAGGAGGATTTGATAGATTACAAAATTTGCCAGGACATAGAGTCTTTTTACTACCGTTACACACTTTCCTGACATCAAACTTCACAATAGACTTGATATTATTGTGTGTTCGTTCGCAGTCCCCACGTCTTGAATAGACCAAATCAAATACTGGGTCACGAAGATTCTGGTTTCTAAAATACATCCCGACTTGTTCCTTTCGGCCATGATTGTAAAGGAATTCAAGTTTTTTCCCAATAGGATCATGAACCGATCCCCCTTCCTTCCACAACTTGTTGACCCAGTGATCGATTTGATCCTCATCTCCTTCCTCATGAGTAACGGCAGTTTCACGGTAATCAATGACCGGTCTCGCATGAAGGAAATGATGAATATCAGCATGAATCTCAAAGCCATCATATCCCCCATCTGCAAACACAGCAGTAATTTTTGGTTTCATCGGTTCCACTCCTTTAATCAAGTCAGTAGCATAAGTAAAATCCGATTTCGTTCCATCGGAAAAACTGCAGAAAATGGGAATATCCCCCAGATGAAAGATATGTGCTTTATACATCTTGCATTGATAGTGCGGATTGAACTCAGCGTATTGATCATATCGTGAGGCTTCCAATGGTGTTGAATCCATGATTCCGAATTTTTCACGAGATTCCCGGCAGACAATTTTTCCGACAATCTCCATGAGCTTCTCAAAACCTTCCTCTTTAAGTCTGTATTTGACAAAATGATGAAGTGTGGAATGAGCTGGAATTACATACCGGTTTTTGTTCCATGGCAGACCTAGGCAACGGCAGTCTTCGTCACTGAGAGCTAAAAGCGTGTCTTTGTACGATGACTGGCGATAAAACTTCACAACTACCAGTTTTAGCATGGTGAGGGGATCATGGCGATAATGATTCCCTCCTGCCTTGTAGCAATTATCTTCGAGATATCGTACAAGTTGATACATGTCGACGTGCTGCAAATACCGGCAAATCGATATCCGATTCGGTAATAACTCACTTAATGTGAGGCCTTGGGTTTCATCAGCGAAGAAAACCATGAAGGCAAGCTGGCTCACTATATAATGGTACCGAAATGCCGATGCGGGGGCCTTCTTTTCTGATTTTAGATTTAATTTGTCACGGAATCACAAAAAAAGCGATGGGTATTTATGTAAAAATTATGATTGGATGGCCTCGAATTTTTGTCAACACGTTTTTTTAATGCAAGGATAATTGCCGGCATTCATCCTGAAAGGCGATAAATTTCCGTTCCCTTTGCAGAAAACACTGTTTCAAGACCTTCAGGTGAGATATTTACTTTGTAACGCTCGCGCTCTGCATCCCCCACGTAGAGGAGCGTTGCATTGTATTTCTTCATTAAGGAAATTGTCCGGTCCGGCTGCTCGTAGATCGAACGGATGTCGTTTTTCCGCGTGCTGAACCACCCGTTATCATCCCCACGCCACATGAATTCGTGGAATGGCATGCCGATGATGCCGGGAATGCCCGTGAACGATGAGACCCGCGAGTAATACGTGTAGTCGCCACCTTCTGCTTCAACAAGTATCTCGTTGCCGGAAAGAGTGCGCAGGTAAGCAATTGCAGGGGCATCGGATGGGTGCAAGTCCCTGAGGTAATCCAGACCGTCAAGGGTATGGGTTCCATAACTGAATGTAAACGGCACAACAAAGGGCACAACAAAAAGTATACCGATAACAGTAATGGCAATGACTGCTGATTGTCGGGCTGGCAGGACCGGAATTTTTCCCCAGCCCTCCAGCCATTTCCCTGCCATCGCAAATGCTGCAATGCCGAGCAGGATCCATGCGGGCAGGTAGCATTTGAAAATCGTGTTCATGCGGAAATAGGTGTCGCCCATGTTATCTTTGAGGTAGAACAATTCGCAGAAAATTAAAATTCCAAGACCGAGAATGGCAAGCAGCGCGGTGGAGTCTGACTCTTTCTTTTGTGCCAGTCGGGAGATAAAGTAAATCGCCGGGATCACTGCAATTGCTGCTGCAGTATAACCCATGAGTGCGAAAGGAATGGCAACCAGCAGCAGGTACGGGCGCTTTGCGATATCCCGTATAAGAAACACAAAAAAGAGTACAATGAACAAGCCGTTTACAAGAAGAAATTCCAAAGGATTTGAAGGAGTATGCACTATGGATAGTCCACCGGTGCTGGTCTGCAATTGCAGGTAGAAGGGCAGGTAGCAAAGGATGGCTGCGGGTGGAACGATAACGAGCAAGGCCCATGAGATGCTTTTGAACCCGTCTTTTTTGCATCGCCAGAGTATTAGCACACCAAAGACAAGAGTGATCGGGGCATAGATCAGCACGTCCCAAGTGTTGAACAGCGGCATGGAGCCAAGACTGAGTGCAGCAAGTATGCAGAGAATCCATTTTCCCCGGGATTCAATGGACTCCCACCGCTGGTAGGCAAAAAGAAGCAGGAAGATCAAAAACACCTGGTTGAAGATGGACACAACATGAGCATGGACATCACCCCAGATGAACGAGAAGAGAGGGTATTCGTTGATGGTATTTGTTATCGTCCGCGTGCTGTCCCACAATACGGTATTCATTGCTTTACCCTGCACAATCTGGTAAAAAAATGAAGGGTTTGGTAAGAAGAAGATCAACAGCGGGAGCCAGCGGAAGCGGTTAAGCACGAGTGTGCCAATCGCGTAAACGTTCACTGCTGCAATGCCAAATACGGTGGGGAGTGCAAGATTGAACGCAATGTTTGACGGAACGCCGCTCACAATCGCAAGGCACCCGAACATCCAGTACCCGAGATAATAGTAGACATTTAATGTTCCTCCGGCAAACCACGGGTCGAGTGGGGGAACGACCGGTGTTCGTATTACTGATGCGAGAAATGCATGATCCATGAACTTCTCAGCATAGGAGATTGTCGGATTCACAAACCGCACATCGAGCATTAACAAAAAGCAGATAAGGAACAGGATCTCCCAGCGCCACTCTTTTTTTAATTCGTAAACGGAATAATCCCGTTGCCAGATATGATACACGAGCAGGGCCAGAAATGGCAGAAGGGCCAGTTGAACTGGCAGGTGAATTAGCCCGCAGTACCAGGATAGTATGTTAAAGATAAGAAGCGAGGCAGAGAATGCAGCAGGAAATGCAAAACTTCCAAATGTTTTTTTCAGCGACGGGTATAAGGAGATCTGTATCAGCGTAATGACGACAAGCCAGCTGATGACTGCAAAGATCTGCTGTTCAACGGCCAGTGGTATCCTCTCCGCCGAATTTTGTGTTCATGGCATTTTTGATACTTGGAATGACCCAGTCCCCAAAGTAATAGATCGAGATAATACCACCGGCAAGGGTGATCAGGTTTTTGATTAAGTGGTCGATCACCGCAATCAGTGTGGCAACTGCCGGAGAAACCCCCGCCAGTCCAAAGGTGACGGCAAGGGCGAGTTCATAGGTACCAACCCCTCCGGGCGTGAGCGGGACTGCTTTTACCAGATTTCCGATCACTACTGCAAGAACGACAATTGCAAAGGGGATCTGTTGCTGGAACATCAGCACTACTGCATAGCAGACAAGGATATCGAGGAGCCAGATCACAAGGGAGGAACTTCCCAGCAGAACGATGGATTGCGGGGTTAAAGATGCCCGTTTGATCTCGTGAAGCATGGTTAAGATGATCTGGATATACTTGTTTTTAGAGGAATTTTTCCCCACGAACAGCAAAACAACAAAAAAAATTAAACAGGCAATGATCGGCACGAAAATGATAATGTAAAATTCTGAACGCACATTGAGGACAAACAGGAGTGATATCGCCCCGAGGATTGCAATGGTAATAATATCAAAAACCCGTTCTACGACAAGTGAAGAAACACCTTCTGAGTAGGTGGTGTTGTATTCATGTTTCAGTATGAACACCCGCACAAAATCGCCCAGTCGTGCCGGTACGATCAGGTTGACGGTCTGGCTGACAAAGATGCACGCTGTGGCAACCGTAATGCTGACCGGATAGTTGAGGCTTTTAAGAATCGTCTGGTATCGCCAGCCTCTCAGCCACCACGCGATTAGGCAGATAAAGATTCCTGCTGCAAGGTATGCAGGCACCATGTGCTGGAGTGCTTCGAGCAGATCTCCCCATACACGGTACAGCATAAATGCAATGATTCCGATAGCGAGGATCGTTGGAACAAGGATTGCGCTAATTTTTTTGTACATGTACCTGCCACCAGAGACGCAGTATGGATGACCCCATCTCAAAGATATCTTTTATTTTTACGGTTGTTCCCTTGCCTGCCCTCCAGTGTACCGGGAATTCTGCAACCCGGTATCCTTTGCGCTGGGTTCGGACAAGGATTTCTGTATCCCAGAACCAGTGATCCGATTTTATCATTGGAAGAATGGGTATGATGAGAGCTTTGTTAAAACCTTTAAACCCGCACTGGTGATCAAAAACCCGGCTGCTAAGAAAAAGCCTGACAAGGAAATTGTAACTCCGGCTTGCAATCTCCCGCCCGTTCGTACGAACAATATCGCTGGCAGGCATCAGTCGTGATCCGGTTGAGATTGCAGCCCCGTTTCGAATAGTTTTAATAAGCTCTGGGAGATGGCGCATGTCTGTTGCGAGATCAACGTCATAATAACAGACAATTGTTCCCTTTGCATCAAGGATTGCCCGGTTGAGGGCTTTTCCTCTGCCGAGGCGGTTATCGCTGTGAAAAAGCCGCACCCGCACGTCTTGTGTTGCATATTCCTTCACAAATTCAGCACTGCCATCATGACTACCGTCCTCAGCCACGATAATTTCAAAATCGTTTGTAATTGTTCCGAGCATCTCAATTGATCGCGGGATGGCAATCTCGAGGGAATCCCGGTCATTATACACAGGAATGATGACCGTAACTTCAGGATCCGTCATTGCCCCTCCGCTCGTTTATACATGCGGCTACATCATGACCAGCCCGGATTGATCCTTCCATACTCCGTTCGGGATAATTGGGTTGGGAAAACATTCCTGCCAGATAGAGTCCTTTTTGTTCGTACGCGGGGATTAGCGAGCGGTAGCCGGTTGTATAGACCGGGCCTGCGAGTGGATCGATGGCCATCTTATGCCAATGGATCTCTGTTGGAGCAACAGAAAATCGGTTGCAGAAATCATCGAGCATACGGCGGTCCAATTGTGCCGGAACAGTGCCTGAAAAGTATGATGCCAGGTACACGATATGCTCACCATAACGCTCCTTTGCAATAAAGTTCGTATGGGTAACAACAGCTCCATAGGGTGCCGCATCTTTCATGTTCAGCCAGTAGATGCCCTGTGTCACTTCCCGATCCATTGCAAGGGTCATGCATGCAGCTCCCTGGTATGGGAGCGGTTGCATTGTGGGCCCACCCATTCTCTCCAGTTCCTGTGGGGGGATTGTTGAGATAACCGCATCGTAGCAGTTATCATTTATCATCCATGATCCATTTTTTTGGCTAATCGATGAAACCGGTTGTTGTTTCCTGATTTTTCCGCCATTTCTTTCAATCGATTGTAAAAGAGCATCGATGAGCAGGTGAAACCCGCCGTTAAGGTAGCCGAGATGTTCTCCAGCAACTCCTCGGTTTGAGCGTATGGCGATCCGGCTCATAAGCCATGCTGCCGATACTTGTTTTCTCTGTTCTCCGAATTTACTTTTTAGGAGTGGCTCGAAAAACGAGGTATAGACATTCTCTCCGAGATGTTCAATGATATACCGCTCTGCCGGGATGTTATCCAATGCGGTAAGATCGGCCTTTTTTGCTGTTAACGTGAGGTATGCAAGTTTTGCTTTGTCAACAATCGAGAGTTCCGGGTAGAGCAGGATCTCTTTTGGGGTGTTGAGGGCATAGATCTTTTTCTTTGCGTAATAACCGGTTGTGCCGATTTTCCATTCGAGTTTATCGGAGAGTCCCAGTTTATCAATGAGAGCAAAAAGGTGCGTATCTGTAGAAAAACAATGGTGGTAATAGCGTTCGATCCAGTAATCGTTGATGGAATACGAGGAAAGACATCCTCCAGGAAAGGGCATTTTTTCTAAAATATCAACATCATATCGCTCTGACAGAGCATGAGCTGCAACAAGCCCGGTTAATCCCCCCCCGATGATCCCGATCTTCATAATGAATATTCTATAGTATTTTTCAGGGCGAAATGAAAAATCCTCCGCAAAAAAATGAGATTTTTTCGTTGTACCCTCGAAGATTTTATAAGAAAGTTTTTGTATTGTTGAATTAAAGGTTCATACGAGTAAAAGGACTTAAAAAGAATTAAAAGAAAATAGTTATCTATCAGCCCATTGGATGGTGTCTTTAAGGTGCGTGTATTTTTTATTGGATTTGGCCAGGCGGGCGGTAAAATTGTTGATATGTTCATCGAGCAGGACAAAAAGCTTGGTACCAACAGTTTCCGAGGCATTGCCGTCAATACTGCACGAACCGATCTGATGGGATTAAAAAATATCGAGATGAAGGACCGTATTCTCATCGGTCAGACAATGGTCAAAGGCCATGGAGTAGGCACCGACAACGTGACCGGTGCCCGTGTTACGGCTGATGAAATTGACAGCATCATCAGTGCGATTGATATGAGGGGCACTCATGATGTGGATGCTTTTATCATTGTCGCAGGTCTTGGAGGCGGTACAGGTTCAGGTGGATCGCCGGTTCTAGCCCGCCATCTCAAACGAATCTACCGGGAACCCGTTTATGCATTGGGAATTATTCCGGCACCTGAAGAAGGCCGGCTCTATTCTTATAATGCGGCACGTAGCCTGACAACTCTTGTAAATGAGGCCGACAACACGTTTATTTTTGATAACAGTGCCTGGAAAAATGAAGGGGAAAGTGTCAAAACAGCGTTTAACAGGTTGAACAATGAAGTGGTCCGGCGTTTCAGTGTGCTCTTCCGCGCCGGGGAAGTCAGCAAGATGGGTGTTGGTGAGATGGTGGTTGATTCGAGTGAGATCATCAACACCCTTCGCGGCGGTGGAATCACCTCTGTTGGTTATGCGATCAGTGAAGTTTTAAGCAAAAACACGAAAGACAAACGCGGGATTTTCGGGGGATTAAAGGAGAAGTTCGGGCCAAAGAAGGAGGCAAACGAGGAAGTCTTAATGGGGGAGGACAAATCTGCAAAAATTATCTCCCTCGTGCGCCGGGCGATGCTGGGAAGACTTACCCTCCCCTGTGATTACTCCACTGCAGAGCGGGCACTGGTCCTCATCGCTGGACCCCCCGGCGAGATGGACAGAAAAGGTATTGAAAAGGCAAAGAGCTGGGTTGAGGAAAATATCGCCGGTGTTGAAGTGCGTGGCGGTGATTACCCGGTGAACAGTGAATATGTTGCCGTAGTTGTTATGCTGGCAACTGTTGGCAATGCTCCAAGAATTAAAGAGCTTCTTGATATCGCAAAGGAAACAAAGGAAGATGTTATTAAGTCAAAGGAGAAAAAATCGAATATGTTTGAGGAAGGTATTGATCCGTTATTTGAGTGAGGTTGACAATGAAGGGTTTTAAAACGTGGATTATAGTAACTGCAATTCTTTTATTTTGTATTTCGGCTGCATCTGCATTTTCTGTATCATCAGTTTCAATAGATCCTTCGGGATCATTGATTCCCGACACTCCTGTTACAGTATCATTTAAGGTGGATACATCCGGATTTTCCAGTGGGAGTGATCTCCAGTTCTTTACTGAACTTGAAAGTCCTAAGTGGACCTACACCATTTCAGTGAACGGTGTTGATAATTTACGTCCGTCAATGGGGGGAAAGACCCTTACGATTTCGGGTTTTGAACTTGCCTACAAACCGGGGGATCTCGTTGATCTCAGAGCAACCCTCGAAGGTAAAGCACCGACGGTTACACAAACAGCAGATAAAATAATTATCCGTATACAGGAAATGGGTACTAACGGGGCAGCGATTGCCGCAACAAAGGTAGAAAGGACAGCTAAAGTTATCAATATCGGTGAAGTGCCAATTGTTATTGCTGAACGTGATACTGAACTTCAGACTTACCGGACTCATATCGATGAGAAGGCAGTTCTTGGTATCGATATCTCTGCAGCAGATGCAAAATACAATGAAGCAAAACAGAAGATCGATTCTGCACGCGCCCGCCCTAAAACCCAGTATGCAGAAGCATTGGCTGACCTGACTGCTGCACAGACAAGTATCAGCGCTGGTGAAAAAGCTCTTGACAGGGCATGGGCAGAGACTGAGGTTGCCGCAGCGCAAATCCCTATCAACAATGTTGATGGTGTCATTGCATGGTTCAAAGGTAACAAGACTACTGCCGATGATCAGCAACTAACTGCGATTATAACGAAACGGGAAGTTGCGGTCAGTTACATTTCCACAGCAAATGATCAGATTGCCAGCGGAGAATATTCACAGGCACGGTCAAAAGCTCTGGATGCCTTTAAGAAAGGAAATGAATCCTATAACGATGCGCTTGCACGCCAGAAAATACTGATGTCTGGATGGAGTTTTTCGTTTCCCCAGATTCCCATACCCGGTGGAATCTTTATTGTAATCGGTGTTGTAGTTGTCATACTTGTTGCTGTAGGTATCATAATATACCGAAAACGCTCCCGCTGGGATGAACTCGGATAACCTCATATTTTTTTTTATTCGATTGGGTAATTTCAGTCCCTGATGTTTCCTGCTTAACTTTTCTTCGGTGCGATTCTCCGTTTTCAGATCATTGATACCCTATAGGACTTACGCACATCCTTCTGAAAAAAAATTAGAGCGCATATTTCGGATTAGCAAGATAGGTTGTAATAGCAGCCTTTTCGATAGCCCATTTAGCATTGTAGAGAG
>CAZPYV010000011.1:0-98719 GCA_964590895.1 uncultured Methanoregula sp.
TGTAATATAAATATAAAGATCTTCCGGTTTGATCTGGCGTCTGCGTAACTCCTATTACTACTCTTTATGTGCTTAATGTGGCAGAAGTCAGGATTGTAGGTGGAGATAGTCGTCAAAGTCTGTTTTTTTATTTCTATCACATTGAAAATATTTTTTTTTAAAATATGCAGTCGTTCTGAAATGTGTCTCGTTCGTACGATGTTACTGGAAAAGATCCCAGCGTAATGGAGTTCCCTGACAAATATTCCTCGATGCCTTTTTCCCAAGAATTTCGTGGAAATATTTTGGGGGGAGTCCATATCCCGGACGAATTGACCGGATATTCTTCTCAGTAAGCATTTCACCTTCCACGATATCCTCAACAGCAAACAAAGATCGTCGAAAAACCCTGCTTGCTTTTTCGCGTTCGGTCACTGAATAATTTACCGTTCCAAGTGCTCTTTCGGTCTCACGAATTGAATCAACCATTGTCTTAAACTCGTGCGATTCAAGGGAGAAACTGCTGTCGGGCCCCGGAGTATTTCTTGACAGTGTTAAGTGTTTCTCTACGATACAGGCACCGAGCGCCACTGCTGCAATAGGTACTGCAATCCCAAGAGTATGATCAGAAAGTCCCACCGGCAATTGGAATGCCTCAGCCATATCAGGAATGGTTTTAAGATTCATATCTTCGGGAAGTGCCGGGTAAGCACTTGTGCATTTCAGGAGTGCAATTTGCTCATTTCCCTCATTTCTGATCGCATTCACCGCTTCCTCAATTTCTGCAAGCGACGCCATACCGGTTGACAGGATTATCGGCTTACCCGTTCGGGCAATTTTTTGTATCAGGGGAATATCTACAATCTCGAATGAGGCAACTTTGTAAGCAGGGACATCCATCGATTCCAAGAAATCTATCGAACTTGAATCAAATGGGGTTGAGAAGAGAGCCATACCAAGATCGTTGGCAATTTTTTTCAGGTTCGGTTGCCATTCCCATGGGGTATATGCTTCATTATACAGCGAATAGAGATTCTTTCCTTCCCACAGGGTTCCTTTACCAATCCGAAAATAATCGTTGTTAGAATTGATAGTAAGTGTTTCGGGAGTGTATGTCTGGAGTTTTACGGCATCTACCCCTGCATCTTTCGCGGCTTTGATCAATTCTATCGCTTGATAGTAATCCTGATTATGATTCGCGGAAATCTCTGCAATTATATATATTAATTGCCCTTTTCCTATAGCCCGAGAATTTATCGAGAAATCCATTTGGGTCCTCCATTTTAATATTAATCCTGAAGTTTACGCCAGACCCAGATTCTTCCTTGACCAATATCTCCATAGGGGGGAAGACTCAGCGCCAATCGGTTTATTTGTGAATCGTAGTCCGGTTCTTTACCCTCAATCTGTGCTAACCCAGCATTAATAACACGACTTAAAAAATAATAAGTAGAACTATAATAGTCAATTTTTTCCAAACATATCCCTAGAGGATCAAAGTTGTTAATTTCATCATCCTTAAGATACCTGTTATGCCAAGGAGGAATAATTTCTGGCAATTTGATCTGTTTTCGGAATTGGTTTATCTTATCAAGACCATTCTGACTATTTTCGCACATCAAATACATTCCGCCGGGTTTAAGCAGGGATAAAAGTAAAAGAATTGCCTCTTTTTGTGATTTCCAGTCAGGCAAATTTATAATCACTCGTTCCGTGTAAATGATATCATATTGGAAATTATGTGAATTTAATGATTGGATGTCCCCTACTTGAAAATTCGTCGATCCCCTTAGATTCATCCCTGTCGAAATTTTTTTAGCGGATTGAACCATTTCTTCTGCAAAATCCATTCCTAAAATCTGGACATTGAATCTTCTTGCCAATTCCATGGCAGTTATTCCGTTGCCACATCCAAAATCCAGAATATCAAATCCATCAGAAATATAGGAACTTATAGCCTCGATTTCAAGTTGTTTTGCAATGAGATCTCGACTACCCGCCCATAAGCCAAGATTTGCTTGATTATTCCAAAAATTTCTTACATCCATAATTTTTTTGTCATCCATATTCACAAACCCTTTATTTTATACAATCATTTGTTGAATAATTAATTGTGCACCTCGACCAGCAACTAATAGTCTGGCATCATGATACATAGTATCTCTTATTTTTTGATTATGCAGGATATCATTTATTCTTACGGTTAATTCCACGTGTTTGATGTTATCAAACCATCCTAAATATTCTGCAACTTTATTTTCGGAGAGTCTTTCTGAATTTATAAGTTGGTTTTCTGCCAATGCAATAATACAAAATGGTAATCCCATAAACACAAGCTCCCAGCAAGTACTACCCCCCCCAGAAATCGCAATATCCGCCCATGCCATTAACTCGGGCATATTCTCTGCATTTTTTAGTAGTGTAAAGTTAGGGTGATCCTTCATCGTTTCATGAATGAGATCAAAGTGTGGATTTGCACCACCAATGACAACAATCACTTCAAGTCCGCTCACATCAACAGCTTTTACTGCCTCAATGACTTTGAGGGTAACATTATCAGGATCACTTCCCCCGAGGGTCACCAGAATTTTTAGTGCAACCTCCGGAATATTACGATGCCAGCCAGACCATTTCAGGAATTCCTTTCTTATAAGCGCATATTTTGTTCCCAGCAGGAACCGGGTATATGGTTCATACTTCGGATAAAATGATATGTCAGCGTAAATATTCTGGTTGAGAACAATATCCGCAAAGTAATGATCTGCATGCCCGTAATCATCAATTAAAAGGAGAGATAATCCGGAGTCCTTGATCGTTTTTTGGTATTCTGCTCCGAAGTTGTATCCATCAGCAACGATCCAGTCAGCACCAAGAGTATGTGCTATACGGGCGGTTTCATCTGCATCGCTAATGGTTCCAGACTCTTGGCTGATATGGAGGATCCGAATTTCTTCATTTTTCAAGCGTACTTCCAGTGCCGGTGAATTACAAGAAGAAACAAAGAACACATCCCCCCCAGTATCCTGCCAAGCTTCTGCAAGAGCAAGGCACCGCATCACATGGCCGGTTCCGATTGCCGGACCTGCGTCAGCACGTATTATGAGAGATTTCATGTAAGGCGGTGAAAACCGGGTTTTGCGATCGGTCCTTTGAGCATTTCATCAAGAGTTCCATTATCCATCCCTTTTGCAATGCGTTCAAACACATCCTCTGTGGCTTCCAGATAATTTTGGACCTGCTTGTTTTGATGCGCATAACTGGCATAGAATGATTTTCCTGCAAGGAATCCTCTTTCAAGCATCAGTTGAGTATACAATGTCTGCACCAAAAGCCCATTCTCTCCTTTTATGGAAAAGTGACTGAGTGGTGGAATCCCCCCGATATCAATATCGATCCCGGTATCTTCTGCAGCTCGTCCCCACCCTTCCTGCACGGCAGCTCCCGTATTAATGAGGTGTTCAGGAACATTGAAACGCTCGTATTTTTCAATAGTTGCAAGGGCTGCGACAGGTCCGATACCTTCAGTCCAGTATGTACTGCTGATAAATGTGTCCTGGGCTGACTGCATGACTTCTTCGTTCCCGATAATTGCTGCCATCGGAAAACCGTTGCTCATCGCCTTTGCATAAACTGCGATATCAGGTTTCAGTCCATAGAGCAAATGGGCTCCTCCCGTAGTGAGGCGGAAACCTGAAGAGACCTCATCAACAATGAGGACCGCATCGTTTTCTTTGGCAATTTTGTGAATAGCCTCAAGAAATCCGGCTGATGGTTCGTGATCCCTGATAGGTTCCATGACAATAGCAGCAAGTTTACCCTCTTGCTTATCAGCAATAGCCGCAAGTTCGTCTGAATTATTATATTGGAATGGCATGGAGGTACCTTTCAGCCCCCTTGGAACCCCGGCAGGTGCAAGTCCGGGTAGGAGGTGCCCGTCAAGATTCCGGTCGTCTGCAAGATTTGCTGCAAGATACCAGTCATGCCATCCATGGTATCCACAGAATGCCACGGTATCCTTTTTTGTATGTGCTCTTGCAATCCGCACTGCAATTGCCATCGCTTCCCCGCCGCACCGTGCATATCGCACCTGTTCAGCCCACTGATGCAAACGAATTAATTTTTCAGCCAGTTCAATTTCTTCAGGAGAGTTGAGGGTACACATGGATCCATTATCGATTCTGGTTTTGACCGCCGCATCAACATCAGGATCAGCATACCCTAGCGGACAAGCTCCGATTCCCATTATCGACATATCGATATAATGATTATTATCGAGATCCCACACCTCGACCCCTTTGGCTTTCCGGTAATAAGCCGGCCAGTAATCGGGGAGGAATTGTTCACTTCGTTTGGAGAGTAGCTGATTTCCTCCGGGAATGATCTTTTTTGCCTTTCGCCATAAATCTGCACCGGAATTTATTTTCATTGTTTTAAGTCACCTCGTAATATTTGATCTTGACAAAGGGATTTTTCATATCCTTCATTTCGTTTGTACTGGGCATTTATCGCAAGAATCTCGGATCGGGAATCTAATAATTTCAGGACATCATTCAGATAAATAATCTCACCTTTATGATACAAAGCATCATAAATCGTAGATATCAGTTTATAATCCTCACTCGTATCAAGGGTTAAGCGAATGTTAGATAGGTCAAGGTTACTGGCATGATTATATTTAAAAAAAAATTTGTTATCTCTGATGAAGGGTGTAACATGCTCCCGTTCAGAGTTGAGCCGCGCTTCTTTGACTGTGGTTTCAAGAACATCAAATCTGAACACTTCTACATCTAACCCATCCGGAAAAGTGGGTGGATCGATATTTGATACATAATCATAATGCCCATTTACCGCTTTTTCAATCAGGTTATCGACAATCGATGGGTCTACAAAAGGACAATCTGCTGTAATTCGGACGATATAATCTTTCTTGCCCTCTTGCATCCCGATACGTTTCGCACATTCATAATATCGTAAAAGCACGTCATCAAGCGATCCACGGTATACCGGGATTTCCCAGAGTCTGCAGGCCTCTTCAATACAGTTATCTTCATTTTCAATAGTTGTTGCGACACAGATATTATCCAGATGATATGCCTGCTGCAATCGCGTAATAATATGCCAGAGGACGGGTTTTCCTGCAAGGGTCATGAGGACTTTACCAGGAAGCCGGGTTGATCCCATCCTTGCCTGAATAATCGCGGCTATCATAGATCAATTATCTCCTTTTGCGGTGAGTGCAATTTTAAGAATTTTTGCAGCATTTTCCAAGGTTGACTCTGGAGGTGAACCGATCTCCATACAGGAGAGGAAATAATGCATCTCTTCAAGGTACATATCATTCACTTTAAAACGATCTCCGTATGAATAGGTGTTTTCTCCAGCCACTGTATATTCAGTGACATGATCGCCAAAAACCCATTCCATTGAATAGCCGTCCCGGAAACAAATTTTACATCTCCTGGTATAGCGCCTCTGGAGATAATCAGCATGGATCGCAACGATTTTGTCCAGGTACTGAAGGTGCATTTCTGCAACGTCTTCAACATCTATATCGAGCCCTCCGTAGGTTCCAAACGTTGAGTGAACAGATTGCGGATAACCGAAAAGCCAGCAGGCATAATCAATTTCATGGACATCATCCAAGATTATGCCCCCACCCATTGATTTGTTCGCACTGTACCCTTTTTTATAGTCCGTTCCGGGTCGCCATCCAGGGAGATATGAACCGAATTCCACATGAGCAAAGGCAACATGGGCAGGATCGAGACGTTGTTTGATGTACTGCAATCCGGGTTCAAAACGGAGATTGAATCCGGCCATTCCGATCAGACCTTTCCGCTTCTGGGCGGCAATAAGGTTTTCGATACCGACCATGGTGTGTGAAAGGGGTTTTTCAACAAAAATGTGAAGACCTGCATCAACGGCTTTTTGTGCATAGGGAATGTGCAGATCATTCGGAGTACAGATGATTGCCGCATCAAACCGGTTCTGGTCTAAAGCGGAATCGATATCCAAAACGGGATCCCAGTTATTCTCATAACAAATCGTCTTAAGCAAAGTCTGATTGACATCGAACACACTGACATCTGTTCCGAGTGTTGCCAGATTTGTGGCATGACGTCTCCCAATGGATCCTGCACCAATTATGATGATCTTTTTTCGCAATTTGGGAGCTACGCTTATTCCAGTCATATTCGTCCCGACTAATAAATCAGTTGGATTGCTTTTTTTAATGTTTCAACAATGAACTGAATATCCTCTTCTCTTAATTCCGGATACAAGGGTAAGGTAAGAATACGATTGAAAACATCTTCAGTAACAGGGAATTGATACGGATTTTGAGGATGGTTCTTTTGATAATAACTGAAATGATACGTCGGGATATAGTGAAGATTGACACCAACATTATGAGATTTGAGATAGGAAAAAACCCTATCTCGTTTGATTCCTTTAACAAGAATTGTATATAGGTGCCAGGCATGAGTCACATTCTCCAGTGTCACAGGCAATTCTATCTGAGGAATATGTTGGAACAATTCATGATAAAGTTGAGATATTTTTATTCGCTTTTGTACAAAAACGTCTATTTTTTTTGCCTGGGATACTCCAAGGGCAGCCTGGATATCCGTCATCCGATAATTTCTTCCAAGAGTTACCATATCATATGCCCACGGGGCACCGGTTTCCGAGATATGATGTGCTGTCTTGTCAATTCCGTGCGAACGGAGAAGCCGTAACGATTCAGCCAGGCTGGAATCATTGGTTGTCACCATTCCACCTTCGCCGGTGGTGATTAATTTGACCGGATGAAAAGAGAAGATGGTCATATCCGCTAGTGAACCAATTTTTTTTCCCTGATACACCGCACCTAATGCATGACATGCATCTTCGATCAAAAAGAGATTATTTTCAGAGCAGATCTCCCGTAGTTCAATAATGTCGCAGGGATGACCTGCATAGTCAACAAAAAGGATTGCTCCTGTTTTATTAGTGATTTTTTTACGGATATCCGCAGGATCAATATTGCGGGTATTCCTTGAGATATCAGCGTAAACAGGAACCAGACCATTATAGAGAAGTGCATTGCTTGTTGCTGCAAACGTGAAGGGGGTCGTGATTACTTCTGTCCCTTTTGGGAATGCGAGGGACTGAATCGCGATATCGAGTGCGCTGGTTCCACTATTGACGGCAACTGCATGCTGACAACCGCAATAATCGGAAATTGATCTTTCGAATTCATCGACTTTTGGACCGGTTGTCAACCAGTCACTGTGGAGAACCTCATTAACCGCACGAATATCCTCGTCATTGATTGATTGACGCCCATAAGGAATTGGTTGCATAAAAACCTGAACTATTCTTTCTTCGTCGATTCATCCATTGCAATGATCTTTTTCAAGTCTTCATTACTCAGCCAAACTGTATTTGTATTGCTTGCATACCTGAAACCTTCAGGCAATGCCTTGCCTTTACTTCCATTATTCTGGTTCCAGAATCGATGTTCCGGTTCAATAACGAAACCGTGATCATATTCTTTTGCGTGACGGGCTTCATCTTCCGTCAGCAACACTTCATGAAGTTTCTCACCAGCCCGGATTCCCATATATTCTTTTTTAACATTTGGTGCAATTGCATCCGCTAGATCAGTCAAACGCATGCTCGGAATTTTTGGGATAAAGATTTCACCCCCTTTCATTATTTCGATTGAGTTCATGACAAAACGAACACCCTGATCGAGCGAGATCCAGAAACGGGTCATATTTTCATCAGTTATGGTGATAACTCCCTTTTTTTGCTGTTCCTTAAATAAGGGGATAACACTCCCACGGCTACCGATCACATTCCCATAACGAACGCAGCTGAACCACGGGGTTTTTCCACCGGAATACGAATTTCCCTGAATACCCAGTTTTTCAGCAACCATTTTTGTTGCACCGTAGAGATTGACTGGATGGACTGCCTTATCGGTACTGATGAGCATTACTTTGTTGACATTATTGTCAACAGCAGCGTCAATGAGGTTTATTGTTCCCTCAATATTAGTTTTGACTGCCTCAATCGGGTTGTATTCACAAGCGGGAACCTGTTTCATCGCTGCTGCATGCACGACAATATCCACCCCACGCATCGCGCGATATAAGCGGTTCCTGTCCCTTACATCCCCAATTAAAAAACTCATACGGGGACCGGTGAATCTCTGACTCATCTGACTCTGCATCAATTCGCCACGGGAGTAAATGCGGATGCTCTTTGGGGAACATTCCCTGAGCAGTATTTCAGTAAATTTTTGTCCAAACGAACCAGTGCCACCGGTGACCAGTATCGTTTTTCCATCAAAACATGAGGACATATGGAATAGTGTTGTCACTCATTCCATTTTATGCATTGGGGGGAACTGGTTTCAGAAATACTGAGCGAGTTGTTGAACCGGAACGATTTTGTTTTGCAAATGCCCTAATAGGAGGATTTAGTAGATTACAAATTTTGTCAGAAAATAGAGTCTTTTTCTATCGTCACTCACTTTTCTGACGTCAAACTTCACAATAGACTTGATATTATTATGTGTTCGTTCGCAGTCCCCACGTCTTGAATAGACCAAATCAAATGCAGGGTCGCGAAGATTCTGGTTTCTAAAATACATCCCGACTTGTTCCTTTCGGTCATGCTTGTAAAGGAATTCAAGTTTTTTCTACAGAGCATAAAAATCATGATTGGATAGCCTCAAATTCTCTAATTTTTTGATTTTGATGGCCGCGATGACAGCCTGCCGTAAAAGAATGCATCGAATAGCATTGTTGGTACGGGATGTTACATAATCACCAAATGAAATATTTTTATGATAATTGATACAATATTCTATAATAACATAAATTTATAAAGGAGAAACATTCCTAAAAAATGTAAATTGTACTCCTCCATGTTCATACATAAAAATATGCAAATTACGATTATTACTCATCGACACCATCAGAAGGTGAATCAGGCAATTTACAGAGTAAAACAAAAAAATGATCCCCCCAAAAAGGATTCAACTGATCAATGGGGTTGACCCCCAATGGTAACTAATAATGCAGGTACCTCTCATGTTTTTTGACAATATCGCCATCCGTGTCCGCAATCCCGTCAATAAATATACGCTTGTGGGGTCGCAGGAAAAATTTCTCACGCTCCGTGATGCAATTGTCAATTCAGTGAAAACACCATTCCGGCGAATTCATCGTGCACCCTCTACCGAAGGGTTCTGGGCGCTAAAGGATGTGTCGTTTATGTGGAGCAAGGCGAGGTTGTCGGGTTCATCGGAAGGAATAGTGCGGGGAAATTGACGCTGGAAATATTTTATCACGGATTACTGCGCCGACAAAAAGGGTCGGGGAACTGCATGGGCGGATTGGGTTGTTGTGTACACGACTCCTTTGGCGTACCACATTTATCGGTTCTTTCCCTCTCGATGAAAAAAGGGAGCTAATATGAGTGACAAGTGTTTTTTAAAATGGGTATTTGATTTTTACATGTGCACGCAAATCAAATCAGAACTGGGGGTCGCCCAATAATGAGAAAAATCATTATGCTATGGTCTTGGTTCCTGACATTATTATCTACCGTGTTGCTTTCTATCTTTCGTCCGTTTGGTTCCAAGCCCGTGAGACGATTAGCTGATGATATTAATTCAGTAGTTTGGCAGGCTTACTTGTCAGCAGATAATAAATCTGAAGTTTATCGTAAGAGGGGGTTTCAATTAGAAAGTGCAGATGACCTTGACCAGGCAATGAATTGTTATAATAAAGCTATCCGTTTACGTCCGGATTTGCCGCAAAATTACTTTTCATTAGGTATTGGATACTATTTAACGGGACAATATTTAGTGGGTATGGAAAAATATGAGCACGGTTTGATTCTGAATCAGACACGATCAATAGAAACCGGGATGGATTCGTTAAAAATTCGTTTTTTAGAGATTGCATTCACTAAAAATATTGGGCATATCAGTCTTTTGGGTCCTTTTGTTAAGTTGATGCTGTTGGGGCGCTTATCTCCTTATAAACGCATCATCGTAACTTCTTCTAATCTTATAGCAAATCCATGCTATCTGAATTACTGGAAGCGTTACTTACCAATAATAATACTAGACAGTTATCAGATGCAAGGTTTTCAATCGTTTGCAGAACCTTTGCTTGAACACCTTATGGTTTGGCAATTATCAGATAGATTTGAACATGTATTTGCCTGCATTTGCCTCAGTGAACAGTTATGGAGTGCTGAAAAACGCCCCCCCTTACTTTGTTTATCAGATAGTGATGAGGTCAGGGGGCGAGATGCTCTTGAGTCAATGGGCGTTCCCCGTGATGCCTGGTTTGTTTGTCTGCATGTCCGCGAAAATGAAACCCACATTGCACGCAAAGGTTCAGATGCAGATATCAGTACCTATCTGATGGCGATCGAATCTATCACAAAATGTGGGGGGTGGGTTATACGTATGGGCAATCCATCGATGACGCCTCTCCCAACAATGCCCAAAGTGATTGATTATGTACACAGCAAATACCGAACTGATTGGATGGACGTTTTTCTTTGGGCATCCTGTCGTTTTTTTATTGGTACCTCATCGGGTCCCCTTACGGTCCCTCCAACTTTTGGTGTTCCTGTTCTTTATACAAATGCCCCTGCACTTGGTGTCCTCCCTTCGATGAGTAATTCGTTGTTTATTCCAAAACTTTATTGGTCAGAACATGAGAATCGGCTATTAACATTTGCTGAAATGCTATCTTCCCCAGCTGGCGGGAGCGTCTCAAGTGACTTTTCGAATCTTGGCTTGAAGCAATTGGATAATACTCCTGAAGAAATTAATGAGGCAGTATTAGAAATGTTTACAAGATTAGAAGGGAATAATATTCTGAATGATGAGGATATTTTGTTATATGAAAATTTTTCAAAAATAAGAAAAAAAATTGAAGATTTTAATAATCTACCGATTGCAAGTAGTTTCTTGAGAAAACATAAAATTCTTCTTGAGACATAGTATAATTATTGCGGTGATTCTTTGATAAAATCCCCCAGGTTCATATTTTCAACTGATCCATCAGTGATATTTTATCAAAACATCTTTGTGAAAAAATATCAGTTATCAGTTTGCTAGAAGATTCACAATAGAGACAAACTCTAAATAAGGAGATTATCAGATATTTTCTGAATTTTTGAATTTAAATTAAGAGAAAAGGAGGTAATACGATGAAAAAAGTTATTGTCACTGGTGGTGCTGGTTTTATTGGCAGTCATCTTGCCGAGGCTCTTCTTATCAAAGGTTATCACGTCGCAATTATTGATAACTTTTCAACAGGAAGAATGGATAATATAAGGAATATTGAAAAATCTCCACATCTTAATATTGAAAAAATTGACATCACAGATTTTTCTGCAGTATCAAAATCTTTTGAAAATACAACATTTGTATTTCATCTCGCTGCATTGGCTGATATCGTCCCATCCATTCAGGAACCTCTCAAGTATCACAATGCTAATGTAAACGGTACAATTACCGTTTTAGAAGCGGCGCGAAAAGCAGGGGTTAAGAAATTTATCTATGCTGCTTCCTCATCCTGTTACGGAATACCGGATAGTTATCCGACCCCAGAAACTTCACCAATCCGTCCAATGTATCCCTATGCTTTAACAAAATACATCGGTGAACAATATGTCATGCACTGGAATCAAACCTATGACCTTCCGTGCGTCTCTCTCCGTCTCTTTAATGTGTATGGTCCACGTTCACGAACGTCTGGCACTTATGGAGCAGTCTTTGGAGTCTTCCTTGCCCAAAAACTTGCAGGAAAACCTTTCACCGTAGTCGGTGATGGGACACAGACCCGGGATTTTACCTATGTGACTGATGTTGTTGACGCGTTCATCAAAGCAGCTGAGTCGGATAAAAGAGGAGAGATTTATAATGTTGGATCGGGGGGAACATATTCTGTGAACCGTTTGGTCGAGCTTCTTTGCGGCACCGTCATGTATATTCCTAAACGTCCTGGTGAACCCGACTGTACCTTTGCAGATACAAATAAAATCAGGTGTGATCTGGGGTGGTTTCCAAAGGTCTCTTTCGAGTCGGGTGTCAAACAGATGCTGAATAATATCAATATGTGGCGCGATGCACCGGTCTGGGATGAACATACCATTGCTTCCGCAACGAAAGACTGGTTTTCATATCTTGGCAGAGGTTAGAACCCATGATAAACACGAACCCTAAAATCCTATCCCTTCATGATCTTTCAAATCACCTTGATAAAATACGTCAGGGTAAAAAGATTGTTCTGTGCCATGGGGTATTTGATCTACTTCACATCGGGCATATCAAATATTTCGAGAATGCAAAAACTGAAGGAGATATTCTCATAGTCACGGTTACTCCCGATCGATATGTGAATAAAGGACCAAACCGGCCTGCATTTCCGGAGCAGTTACGATGTGAAGCAATAGGTGCTTTAGCGGTTGTTGATTACGTTGCACTCAATGAATGGCCCACCGCAGTTGAGACGATTCGATTATTAAAACCCGATATCTATGCAAAGGGATCAGAATATAAAAAGTCTGAAAATGATCTGACCGGTATGATTGTTGTGGAAGGGCAGGCTCTGCAAGAGATCGGGGGGTCAATGCTTTTTACTGACGATATTGTATTTAGCTCATCCGCTCTCCTCAACCAGTTTTCGGCAGATTTCCCGGAAGAAACTAAAAATTTTTTCCAGACTATATCAAAAATGCATGGTGAGAACAAAATATTCTCCTACATTGACAATGCCCGATCTCTCAAGGTGCTCGTTATTGGTGAAGCAATTCTTGATGAATACATTTATTGTGAAATGATAGGGGTAGCTACAAAAGACCCTGCGATTGGAGTACGATATTTGTCACAGGAGCGATTTGCTGGCGGAATCCTGGCCGTTGCAAATAATCTTGCACAGTTTTGCGATCACGTTGACCTTATTGCGATGCTTGGAGAATTTGAATCGGAAGAGTCTTTTATCAAAGAATACCTCCACGGTAATATAAATCCTGTTTTTGTTTATAAAGAAAATTCCCCTACAATTATCAAACAGCGTTATGTCGCCGAGGGTCCAGCCATTCAAAAGCTTTTCGAGGTACACAAAATAAACCAGCAAGATCTATCTGCATTGGAACAATCAATGCTTCAGGATCAAATCCTTTCACGCATTAGCAATTATGATCTTGTGCTGGTTGTTGATTTCGGGCATGGTTTTATCTCTCAGGATACTGCGCAACTAATCTCAAAAAATGCAAAATTTCTTGCAGTAAACACCCAGGCAAACTCCGGGAACAGGGGATTTAATGTTATTTCAAAGTATCCGGCTGCTGATTTTATCTGTCTCAATGATTTGGAAATAAAATTAGAGGAACGGCATAATTCTGGCACAGTTTTTGATATGATTAAAAGCGTTGCAAAAAAACTTTCCTGTCCGATTACCATTGTTACACAGGGCAAACGTGGGTGTATTTGTTATCGATCAGAAGAAGAAATGATAATTATCCCTGCGTTTGCCAAAAAAGTTGTCGATCGTATTGGTTCAGGAGATGCAATGATTGCAATCGCATCGTTATGTGCTATGCAGCAGGCTCCGGCAATTATTACAGGCTTTATTGGCAATGCGGCTGCATCCGTTGCAGTATCAACAGTCGGGCACAGGAACTCAATTGAAAAAGTTCCCTTCAAAAAATATTTATCGATGTTGCTCAAATAAAAACCACTTGGATAAAAAATGATGCCCTTTACACAATACTCTGAAAAATTATACTCTTTTCTGGAAAGAGTTGTAATTACTGATATTAACGGACAAACCTTGGATATTAATGAAGGCTTATCCCTGATTATCACCAATCTCCACAAGATAAAAACCACCCAGAAAAAAGTGATGGTCATTGGAAACGGTGGAAGTGCAGCAATCGCCAGTCATTTACAGAATGATCTCTGTAAGGCAGCACAGATTAGGGCAATGGTGTTCACTGAGGCGCCTCTTTTAACTGCACTCTCAAATGATATCAGCTATACAGCGGCATATCGTGAATTGGTCAATATTTGGGCGGATAAGGAGGATATGCTTTTTTCCATCAGCAGTTCTGGCAAATCTCAAAATATCATAGATGCAGTCCATTCTGCAAGAGATCGGGGATGCAGCCCAATTATTACCTTATCTGGTTTTCTTCCGGATAACCCGCTCCGGTGTATGGGAGATTTTAATCTTTATGTCTCCTCCAAAGAATATGGATATGTAGAATTGGCGCATTCAATACTTACACACTTTGTTTCAGATCAATTAATAACAATGTAGCAAATCATTGGTCGTGTCCAAATATTGGCAAAAAGCATAATATTCTATGAGTGAAATGAAAAGGGTGAAAGTGGGAGGCGAAGAAATTATGCCCGAAATAACTCTATTGGTGTTTTGTAAGAAATACATCCCGGAAAAAGAACGAAGAATCCTCTACAAATATGTATATGCACCAATAGCGACTGTATCTCAAACATTATCCAAATTGGCATCTAAACCAAGTGCTTCAGCAGAATCTCAAAAAATCGCGTTGACATTAGCGGTTGAGTATGTATATGGTGCTGAAGTCAAAGGGGATATTGCAGAATTTGGTACGGCTTGGGGGGGAACAGCCCGGATTATTGCTCAGTCCATAGCGAAACATCAACGGACGCCGTTTGAAATACATGGAAAAAAAACCTTTTATTTATTTGATAGTTTTCAGGGATTGCCTGCAATAACGGATTCATCAGATAAAGATATGCAACATGTGAAAAGCGGAGTATGGGGTGAAGGATATTTCAAAGATTTATCGAAAGAGCAACTACACAAACTTGTTAGCAAATCACTCCCGACCGATCAGATCTCAATCCATGATGGATGGTTTAAAGACACTTTGCCTGATATCCCGAAAGAAACGAAATTTTCTATGCTTCATATAGATTGTGATTTATACCTGTCTACATTGGATGTATTGGATTATTGTCTATCAAATCAGTTGATATCCCAAGGGGCTATAATTTGTTTTGACGACTGGAACTGTAACTTTGCTTCTAATGATCATGGTCAACGGAAGGCATGGTGGGAGATGATAGAGAAATTTGGGATAGAATATTCAGATTGTGGATTGTATGGATGGGGATGTTGGCGTTTTATTATTCATTCTTATAAATAGATGAAATCAATTTAGAATAAATTAGTGGAAATTATTATGAATGAAATACCCAAAGAAACTCAATATTGGGTTTGTTTCGATTTAAAAAAACGGAAAGGATTTCACCAATGTTCTTACACGACCAAATATTT
Source organism: uncultured Methanoregula sp. (assembly GCA_964590895.1). Taxonomy (GTDB): domain Archaea; phylum Halobacteriota; class Methanomicrobia; order Methanomicrobiales; family Methanospirillaceae; genus Methanoregula. The sequence goes on from CAZPYV010000011.1 coordinate 15,327, forward strand.
AACTTTCATTCACGAATTAAAATGTGCAATTAAAGAAAAGAACCCTTGTTATCTCCCAACATTTTCGATGATATATTCTTATGAAAAAAATAAAACACAATTTGCTGCAGATAATCAGAAAAAATCGGACAATAACAATCCATTTGTAAAAAGGGCAGGGTTATACTTATTCTTTAAATCAGTATTAATAGAAAAAAATTTATTTCTGTGTTTTGGAATTACCAACCTTGATAAAAATGTCGAGATTTGAAAAAAAATACACGACCTTGAATTACCTTTAAAAGTATGGCTTAATTGAACAAGCAGAAAAAATACGTTCAATCCGGAAAAACAATAAAAAAATTGTATAAAATCTCCCAGATCGAAAAAATAGTACAAATATTTAAATGGGGTTCACTTCATGGAAGTAGATGTTGACAATCATAAATTGATATATCACCCAGATAGGGTCGTTGACTGGCTTAAAACTGGGGACTGTTTTCCTATCTATGTTGAAATCGGGGTGACGAACCGCTGCAATCACCGGTGTGTTTTTTGTGCTCTGGACTGGTTCGAAAACCCCCCCCTGGATATAGATTCCGAAGTGATGAAACGTGCACTTCGTGAAATGGCTGAGTGTGGTGTAAAATCGGTTATGTTTGCCGGAGACGGTGAGCCTTTTATGCACCGGGACATTTGTGAATTTATTTCCTATGCAAAAATTCAGGGTCTTGATATAGCGATAGCTACGAATGGTGTGTTATTTAGCAGGGAAAAACTGGAAAGGACTCTCTCCTCTCTTTCATGGGTTCGTTTTAGTGTCGACGCAGGTACATCTCCTACACATAAAAAAATACACCGTGGGGGATCGAAAGATTTTGATAAGGTTTTAAAAAATATCCATGACGCGGTAGCGATCAAAAAGAGAGATAATTTATCTGTCGTCATCGGAGTGCAATTTTTACTGATTCCTGATAATCTTGACGATCTTGTACCATTCATTGATCTCTTCAAGGAGATTGGTGTGGACAATGTTCAGATTAAACCGTATTCCCAGCATCCATTAAGTAAAAACCGCTATGCGATCGAATATTCACAATATCAGGGTATTGAGGATGATATTAGAAAATTTGAGACTTCCGGATTTCAGGTAATTTTCCGGTCACAAACCACTCATCGGTTAATGACGAAAAGAAACTATCATAAGTGTTATGGGTTACCGTTTTACACACTTATTGAAGCAGATGGCTCAATAATTCCCTGTAACCTGTTCCATAATAATCCTGATTTTTGTTATGGAAACCTGTACGATAATTCATTTACAACTATTTGGAAGGGAAAAAAGAGGAAACATATTTTACATCAATTGACGAAAAATACAATAGAACACTGTCGGGATGGATGCAGACTGGATGCAATCAACCGGTACCTCTCGCAGCTGAAAAACCCACACCCACATGTAAATTTTATTTAGCTTGCTCATTATGACTGACAGTTATGGCATTTTGGATACACAAGCGCTCGATCAGTTATCCAGACAGATACGGGCAGAAATCATAGAAACTGCACATGAAACTGAAGCCATGCATCTTGGGGGCTGTCTTTCATGTGTTGACATACTTGTTACATTGTATTTTTGTAGTTTGTCTGTTCGACCGGAAGAACCCGACTGGCCGGATCGTGACAGATTCATCATGAGTAAAGGGCATGCCGCCCTTGCATTGTATACGGTTCTTGCTCACCGGGGTTTCTATCCTCTTGAGCAGGTAACCACATTCAATAAAGACAAAAGTCTTTTCACTGAACATCCAGTGTGGAAAAATATTCCCGGTATTGAAGCTACCTCAGGATCACTGGGACATGGTCTTGGTATTGGCAGTGGTATGGCACTTGCTGCAAAAATTTCAGAAAAATCGTACCGGACCTTTGTCCTTATGAGCGATGGGGAGTGTGATGAAGGCTCTGTCTGGGAGGCGGCTCTTTTTGCACCGGCACATAATCTTGAAAACCTGGTTGCAATCATTGATTATAATAAATGGCAGGCCTGCGGTCGATGTAACGATATTATGAATCTTTCTCCACTCAAACAAAAATTTTCTGCCTTCGGATGGGCAGCATATGAAGTGGATGGGCATGATATTAGCGCGATGATTGATCTTTTCCAATCAATACTCACAACACCGGAGCGACCGATAGCGATCATTGCTCACACCATTAAAGGGAAGGGAGTATCATTCATGGAAGACGATAATAACTGGCATTATCGCATTCCCTCTGCGGATGATGTCCAGAAGGCGCATCGGGAGCTGGGAATTTTATGAGAGATACTTTTTCAGAGGAGTTAACAGCACTTGCCGGATCAGATCCCCGCATCGTCCTTCTTATGGGAGATATTGGCAACCATATGTTTGACCGCTTCAAAGAGCTTTACCCAACTCGTTTTTTCAATTGCGGCATTGCCGAGTCAAATATGATCAGTGTTGCAGCTGGACTTGCAATGAGCGGGTTCCGCCCGTTTGTCTATACGTTCTCATCATTCGATGTTGGACGCCCCTTTGAACAGATAAGAGTGGATCTGGCTTTTCAAAACCTTCCCGTAGTAATCATTGGTCTTGGGGGAGGTCTGACATATTCTCCTCTTGGACCCACCCATTATATCTGTGAAGATCTTGCAATCACCCGGGCACTTCCCAACATGACCGTTGTATGTCCTGCCGATTCAGTTGAAACACGAGCTGCGATCAGAGCTGCTCTTCAAAGAGAGGGTCCGGTGTATATCCGCATCGGGAAGAAAAATGAACCGGTAATACATAAAACACCCCCGGACTTTATTATCGGGAAAGGAATTACAATTGAAGAGGGCACTGACATCTGCATTCTTGGGAATGGAACAATACTACCAAATGTCATTGCAGCAGCTCATATTCTCAGGGAATCCGGTCTCAAACCTCGAGTAGTCAGTTTTCATACCCTCAAACCATTGGATACAACGCTTCTTGAAAAAGCATTCTCTGATTATCCTCTTGTTGTGACAATTGAAGAGCACAGTCTCATCGGTGGACTTGGATCTGCAGTTGCCGAATGGTTTAGTGATCAATTTCTTCCGCGGAAAGGTCATCTTATGAGAATCGGGATACCGGATGAATTTTTACATTATGCGGTAAAACAAAAAAATGCACAGGATGCTTACAAACTCTCCCCAAACAAACTTGCAGAATCAATACATTTGCAGTACTGTAAATTTCATTGATAGAACTTATTGAATCATGAATAACGTACTATCGCAGAGTTCCCGGTTGAATTGATGAATGGAGTCAAAAACAAATGATGCATACCTCCGAATCTATGGTGATTGACATTGTTTTTTAACTCCCTCTCATTCGTATTCGGATTCCTTCCTATAGTAGTCATCGGATATTTTTTTATTGTACGGTGGGGAGGTAGATTTGGCAGGATCTGGCTTGTTGCGGCTTCTCTCTTATTCTACTTCTTACTGATCCCTGAATATCTCCCTCTTCTTCTCGTTTCAATCGCATTCAACTACATTATCGGATCGTTACTAATCAGATCGAAACGGCGCTCCGATCAGATGTGGATGCTGCCGTACATCCTTTGGGGGGGGATTCTGGGGGATCTTGGACTTCTCGGTTATTACAAGTACTTCAACTTCGTAATAGTAAACCTTGACCAGTTCTTTGGACTTGCGATCCCTGCACAGCAAATTATTCTCCCGCTCGGGATTTCCTTTTTCACGTTCACCCAGATTGCATTCATTGTGGATACATACAGGGGGAGTGTTGAGCGTGTCAATCCGCTTTCGTATGTCCAGTTTGTCACGTTCTTTCCCCATCTTATCGCGGGACCAATCTACCATCATGCCGATATCATCCCCCAGATGGAGGATGTGACAAAGTGCCGACCGGATTGGACAAATATCAATCTTGGTGTCTTTTTCTTCTTCTTCGGGCTAGCTAAAAAAGTGATTATTGCAGACACGCTTGCGACGGTAGCGACACCGATCTTTACTGCGGTGGCAAACGGTGGGACACCGATGCTAATCGAGGCTTGGTTCGGGGCGCTTGCGTATACACTCCAAATCTACTTTGACTTTTCAGGGTACTGTGACATGGCGATCGGAATCGCCCTCCTTTTCAATATCAGATTTCCGCTCAACTTCTTCTCACCCTACAAGGTGACATCGATAATTGATTTCTGGCGATGCTGGAATATCACACTCTCAAACTTTCTGCGCGATTACCTGTATATCCCGCTTGGTGGGAACCGATACGGTCTGCCGGATCAGGTCCGGAATCTCATGATAACAATGCTGCTTGGCGGTTTATGGCACGGGGCGGGGTGGACGTTTGTAATATGGGGCGGGTTGCACGGGGTTTACCTTGTGATCAATCATCTATGGAGAAAGACGGGAATATTGCTCCATACATATATTTGTTGGATTGTGACTTTTGTGTCGGTGATTGTAGCATGGGTTTTTTTCCGAGCGAATTCAGCAGACTGTGCGATAAAAATTTTGATGGGGATGTCTGGAGTGAATGGAGTTAGCATGTCGGCTTGGCTGCCTGATTTCGGGTTTATTGTTCATTCCGGATTTACTCCTATGTCACATGTTGGCAACATCGTTACATATGTGAGTATTGTAGTGGCGCTGGGGATCGCGTTGTTACTGCCGAACCTCTTAGAGATGACCCGGGGATACCAGCCTGCACTGGTAAGTGAGAAACAAAACCGGGTAAGGCTTATCAATCCGTTGCATCTATCGCTCACTTATCGACTGTCAGTCAGATGGAGTCTGATTACTGGTCTTGTTGCAGCGGTAGCAATCATCTGCCTGCAAAAGACGTCAGAGTTTCTGTACTTCCAGTTTTAGGTGCACCATGTATGCGAAACGATATTTCGGAGTGTTCGTGGGGGTGATATTGCTCGTGTTATGCGTAGCTGCAACGATATCTTATATTGGAGATCCGGGCGGGGTGTTCCACTCTAGTAATTATGAGAACGAAATGGTGGACATCCTGCTGTCAGGACATAATGTGATTAAAAATCCTATAGAGAACATCAATTGGGGGGAATTTCGATCAACATTTATTGCCCGTGATCCGATCCGACGGGATACTATTGTGCTGGGTTCGAGCAGAGCATTAATGATCTCTAATGATATGCTGAATGTTCTCCCTGTTCCAAAGAACCGGAGTTTTATGAACAATTGGGTTGCTGGTGCAATGCTGGAAGATGAAATCGCGATTTTTGAGTGCTATGCCGAGAAGGGTGAAATGCCTCGGACTATCATACTCAGTCTTGACCCGTCATCCTTTTATGAGGAAGGGTTAACGTTTCAATCACTTGATAAATACTATTCCAAGGGATTGAAACAAATCGGGATCTCTCCCTCAGCTAAGAATGAAATCCCCATTTTGGATAAGAGATATTATGACCTAATCGCCTATCCGACGGTAAATGCCGCAAAAGACAAAATACTTACCGGAATAGAAAATAAACATCCCACACCTACTGATGAAGAATATGGGGATTATTTTATAGATTTGCAAGATGGGAGGGGGTCTTATCCAAGAGCATTCCTCGAAAAAGCAGCAGAAGGCGGTGTGTATGACACAATCTCAAGAACTGAATGCCAGAAAATCTGGCATTTGAATACAAAGAAGGTAAAACTCTTCGAAAAATTTATTGATTATCTCCTTGAAAATGATGTCAGAGTTATCATTTACCTCGCTCCCCATAGCCCCGGTTTTGTGACCGATCCAAACTATTGTTGGGATCAACCATCAGAGGAATATATCCGAAAATATGCCGCGGAAAAGAATATCACGGTCGTTGGATCGTTTGATCCTGCCCCGTATAATCTCACTTCGGCTGATTTTCTGGATCCGATTCATCCACGCCTTGATACCATTGTCCGTATCTTTGCTGCCGGGGATATTGGGAGGCGGAGATAAGATCTGCTTCCCCGGGGACTAGGGGTTAGTCAGCCATTACGTAATTGATCACTGAGAGATACACATTATATTTAGAATCACCTCATATTGATTAAAAATTTTAGTATTTTGGATAAACAAAATACCCGACCAGATATCCACACAAATCCGAGGGGAAATCATAGTGAGATCGCATGAAACTGAAACCATACATCAATCTTCTGCGAGAGAAACCGCGCATCCATTCGGCGGACTTTGGTTTTATGGAGCCGATATCACGCTACTCTCTGTGTGGTAAAATCCTGAGGATCGTTGTCGTTTAATTGATTCTGCTCTGTAGAAATCCTAATCTAAAAGGGAGTTGTGCCGACGACTGAAAGATCTAAGGTACATTGTCTCCTTACCATAATGTGTGCACAAAAAGTAAGGGGACAATTAAGAAATCAGCGAGCCGGAATATCAGGTTTATCCAAGTAGCCATTTCTATAGTAAAGTCAACACATCTCAAACCATATCCCTGTAAATTTTCAAAGAAAACCTATACCCAATACCAATTGTTAGTCCTGATTTTGTTCAAAGATTTTCGCAACCAGCACTACCGGGAATTTATCGAAGATGTCGGAGATATGGAAGGAGTTCAAGAGCTCCTTAATCTATCCGAAGTACCTCATTTTACAACGCTCCAGAAATTTCTCTCACGGGTAAAAACTCTTTATCTTCGGTTGACCTTCAGAAAGACTGTTAACCTGTTCTACACTTCCGATGAAAAAATTCCCATAACGGCTATCGAATCATCCGGTTTTACGAGTGAGTACTGCAGCCATTATTTTTCAGAACGAACCGGTAAAATCCGAAAACATTTCCTGAAAACTTCGATCTCTGTTGACACCGAGCAACAGGTGATTACGGGATTCGTAGCCTCCAACAGTAGGGTCCACGATACCCGACATGCAGTGAAATTACTCCGACAATGTCACAAAATCCGTAAGTCCGACTGTTACGTCATGGATAAAGGATACGATTCTGAAGCAATTCATCGACTGATCCGGGAAGACCTTCATGCCAATTCGGTTATCCCAATTCGTTCCTGGAATAACGATATTATCGGGGCACTTACCGTCAGGAAATGGCTCGCCAGTTAAATGACATTATTTATCCATAACGACAACTCGTGGAAAATAAATTCTCTGTTCTGAAAAGAAAGTTCAACGGGGATCTCAAAGCGAGAAGATTCCTGAGTCAGATGAAAGAAATCGCTAACAAAAAGATTGTCTGTAACATTCACAGGTTCTTACAATTTCTCATCAGTGAGGTTTTCTACAGAGCAGAAATCCATAAGGGAAAAAACCAGATACTATAAAAAATTCAGATGATGTAACTGGTCAGATCTTTTGTAATCACCCAGTCACAGTAGTAACAGCAAAGCCCTTTTGAGAGTACCCGGAACTTGCTCTGGATAGGTTCATTGGTATTTGAGATACAGCCCGGGTTCGGGCAGCGGACAATTCCTTCGATAAGTGTCGGGATCTCAACTCCCTTCTTCTCGCAGACTTTAAAGTTCCTGATAATATTTATCGTTGCATGGGGTGAGATAAGTGCAATCCGGTCAACTTCTTCTTTTGAGAGTTCCCGGTTGGTGAGCTTGACAATATCCTTTCGTTCCATATCCCGGCTCGGGACATTGGTAGCGATCGAGAGGGCTTCCTGTGTTGCCCCGGTGATCCCGAGAATCTTTACAACATTGAGTGCTTCACCGCCATCGATGTGATCGATCACGGTGCCGTTTTTTATTCTCCGGATAAGAAGTCTTTCATTCTCATCTGCAGTGCCGGTATGGGTCATTGCATCACATCCATGAGCATCGCCATCCGCACCGGGACACCATTTCTCGATTGCTCAAAGTACCGGGCATGCGGTGACTCATCGACTCGCGGGTCTATCTCATCCACACGCGGGAGGGGGTGAAGCACGATGAGATGTTCCTTTGCATCGCCCAGCAGTTCAGGAGTGATTCGGTAACTGGATGTTACATTGAAGTAAGAGGCTGAATCGGGGAATCGTTCGCGCTGGATCCGGGTCACATAGAGCACATCGATCAGACCAATCATCTCCTCCATGGAATCGTGGTTCACGATCTCCATGCCCTTATCGGCAAGTTCGGCAACGAGCGTGTCGGGAAGTTCAAGTCCCGTGGGAGAGAGAGTGTGCAACCGGGCATTGTATAGCGAGAGTGCGGACGCGAGCGAGTGGGCAGTGCGCCCATACCGGAGATCCCCTACCAGCGCCACATCGATCTTATCTATGGGCATTGACTGCCGGATGGTGTAAAGGTCAAGAAGCGTCTGGGAAGGGTGCTGACCGGCACCGTCCCCCGCATTGATCACCGGCACCGTGGCAAACTCTGCGGCAAGGCGCGCTGCACCTTCCTTGGGATGCCGGATAACTATCGCGTCAGCGTACCCGCTCACCACCCGGATGGTGTCTGCGAGAGTCTCGCCTTTTGCCATGGAACAGGCATCCACACTCCCCACAGAAAGGGATGTACCCCCCAGTCTTGCAATGGCAGATTCAAAGGACATCCGTGTCCGGGTGCTGGGTTCAAAGAAGAGAACAGCAAGGATCTTGCCGTTGAGTGCATTTTTGTCGTACTTTTTGCTGTCGATCTGCCGTGCATGATCCAGCAGGCAGTCGATTCCGCTTCTGTCAAAATCCCCGATCGAAATGATGTGTCGCGTTGCCACCCCTCCCAGCTCGTTCGTACGATTATATGATCGTTTCCTGCTAATTAGCTATTCTTTTGCGGGTGCCGTGATGATGGCCGGAATGGATGTATGCACTGATGGAATGGGTGATCGGGAAAAAGTCTTAAAAAAATGCGGGAGATCTCCTTTTTTTGGCTGACAGGAATGATATTATTGAATGCTTACGCATTTTTTATCCGGATTATCCAATATTTGTGAGAGTGAAGTGTGGTCAACATACCCATTGCGCGGCCGGCAATCGGTCAGGAAGAGATCTCGGCAGTCACAGCGGTACTCGAATCAGGAATGCTCGCTTCCGGTGACAAGGTAGCTGAACTAGAGACAAAATTTGCTGACTACTGTGGCACTACGTATGGGGTTGCGATCAACAATGGAACTGCGGCTCTCCATGCAGCTCTTCTTGCCGCAGACATTGGTCATGGCGACGAAGTAATTGTACCGTCATTCTCGTTCATTGCCACTGCATCGGCTGTCCTGATGTGCGGGGCAAAGCCGATCTTCTGCGATGTCAACGACCAGACCTATACAATAGATACAGGACAGCTTGAAGAGCGGGTAACCCCGCGGACCCGGGCGGTTATCGGGGTGCACCTCTATGGTCAGCCGTTTGATGTACAGGGTGTGCAGAAAGTCTGCGAGTTGCACAACCTCAAATTGATTGAGGATGCGGCCCAGGCGCACGGGGCACTTTATAATGGTAGTAAAGTCGGGAGTTTCGGGCACTTTGGCTGCTTCTCTTTTTATGCCACCAAAAACATGATCACCGGTGAAGGAGGGATGGTCACTACGAGCGAGAAGGCGTACAATGAGCGCCTGCGCCTGATCATCAGTCATGGCCAGAGTGAAAAATATGTCCATACCCGCCTTGGCTACAACTACCGTATGACCGATATGGCCGCGGCCTTGGGAATTGTGCAATTAAAAAAGCTAGAGAAGTTTAACCTGCGGCGAAGAAAAAATGCGGATTTTTATAATGCGAACCTCAAGGTAAAAGGGCTGATCACCCCGGTTGTCGCGCCAGGTATGCATCACGTGTACCACCAGTATGTTATCCGGTTAACCGATGAATTCCCGATGAAGCGCGATGCGTTCATCGATTACTTAACCTCCAAAGGGATCGGTTCAGCGGTGCATTATCCCATCCCGATCCACTGCCAGCCGATGTTCGGGCTGACGAATTATCCCGATCCCTGCCCGGTCTCAACCCAGCTATCTTCATCTGTGCTGAGCCTGCCGGTGCACCCGCTTCTCGATCAGAAAGAGATTGCTTTTATCTGTGATACGATCAACCGGGTGAAGTGAATGGATGTTGGTGTAATCGGTGTCGGGGCGATGGGAAGGAACCACGTAAGGGTTTATTCTGAACTTAAAAGCGTGGATTCTGTGGGCGTTTTTGACCTGAACACTGCCGGGGCAAAGGAGATTGGGGAAAAATACGGGGCAACCGTGTATAGTTCTGTTGAGGAACTGCTCTCAAAGTCCGATGCAGTGAGTGTCTGTGTGCCCACACCGTTTCATAAGACTGTTGTCGGGCAGGTTTTTTCCGCCCGCAAATCCGTGCTGATCGAAAAACCGATCTGTGCTACTGCTGATGAAGCAACGCATCTCATGCGGAAAGCCCCGGAAGGGATCACGATTGGCGTTGGTCATATCGAGCGGTTCAACCCGATCGTAGAAGAGATCAGGAAGATCGTAAAAAAACCACTCTATGTGGAGATGAAACGGCACAATCCCGCATCTGCCCGTGTCACCGGAAGTACGGTGATAGAGGATCTGATGATCCACGACATCGATATACTCCTTAATCTCTTTTTCTCGTCTCCGTGTGAGATCTGCAGTGCCGGTAATGCCGATGTGTGCAGTGTGCTGATGCGATGCGGTGATGTGCCGGTCTCACTCTCCGCGAGCCGGAAGTCATCTAAGAAGATTCGTATGATTTATGTTGAGGAAGAGGAGTTTACCATCGAAGGGGACTTCATGACGCAGGAAGTGACCATCTACCGCAAGCCGGGTCAGTACACGTTCGAGGCGGAACGGTACGTCCAGGAAAATATCATCGAGAAGGTGATGGTAAACAAGCTCGAACCGCTCAAACGTGAACTTTCAACGTTCATCGATTGTGTTGAACACAGCCGCCCCTTCCCCATCACACCGGAACAGGCAATTCACAACCTGCGCATCTGCGAAGAAATTCAGGCAGGACTTGTAAAATAGGAATTCATAGGTGCCGATGACTATGACACTTGAGTCTGTTCTAAAAGAAAAAGGATCTATAAAAAAAATCGGCGTAATTGGTATGGGGTATGTGGGTATCCCTGCGGCGGCTCTCTTTGCCGATGTGCCCCATTACGAACGCGTCTATGGGTTCCAGCGTGATTCAACCTCATCCGGGTACAAGATAGCGATGCTCAACCGGGGCGAAAGCCCGCTCAAGGGGATTGAACCGGGGCTTGAAGAATTATTGCACAAGGTGACTGCTTCACAGAAGTTTGTCTGCACGTCAGACTTTTCCAAAATCGGAGAATGCGATGCGGTTACCCTCTCGATCCAGACACCGTTTTTAAACAAGGAAGACCTGCTGCCGGATTTCTCTGCGTTAATGGAGGGAATAAAGAATGTGGGTGTTTACCTTAAGCCCGGTATGCTTGTGGTGCTGGAATCCACGATCACGCCCGGGACCACGATAGGTATCGCCCGCGATCTCCTGGAAAAGGAGTCCGGGCTTAAGGCGGGAGTTGATTTTGCTCTTGCACATGCTCCCGAACGGGTGATGGTGGGAAGGCTGATCCGCAATATCCGGGAGCACGACCGGATTGTGGGTGGGATTGATGATGCCAGCACACGAAGGGCAGCCGAGTTGTATAACCCGGTTTTGACTATCGGTAAGGTAATTCCGATGTCTGCTACAGCAGCGGAAGTGACCAAGACTGCGGAGAACACGTTCCGGGATCTCCAGATCGCTGCGATCAACGAGCTGGCACTCTATTGCGAGGCGATGGGGATCAATGTCTACGATGTCCGGAACGGGATTGACAGCCTCAAAGGCGAAGGCATAACCCGTGCGATGCTCTGGCCGGGTGCTGGTGTCGGGGGTCATTGCCTGACCAAGGATACCTACCATCTTGAACGCGGTGTCCAGCAGCTCGGCAAAGGGATGCTTGATTACCCGGCAAACGAGCCTTCGCTTTACGTGCTTGCCCGGCACATCAACGATTTCATGCCCACCCATATGTTCCGGCTCACAAAAGATGCCCTGCAGCGAGCTGGAGTACCTTTGAAAAGCGCAAAGGTTGCACTCCTCGGGTGGGCGTTTTTGTCCAATTCCGATGATACGCGCAACACGCCCGCTGAACCATACCGTGATCTCCTTATTCAGGATGGTGCGATTGTCTCCGTTCACGATCCCTACGTGGCGGACTATCCCGGCGTTCCTATTGTTCCCTTTGTTGAGGAAGCCCTGCAGGATGCCGATGCGATCGTGATCTTTGCCGGCCATCACCAGTACCGTACCCTGAATCCGAACGTGCTCAGGCAACTCTCCGGAAAGAAGCACCCGGTGATTATCGATGGACGGAACATGATCGACCCGGACGCATACATCCGTGAAGGTTTTGTATACAAGGGCATTGGACGGGGCGACAGGAACGGGCACGCGATTGTGAAATAATTTTTTTCAGGACTTTTTCCTGATTGCAATAATTTAAAAAACCGTAAAAGAAGATTGAGCGGAGTGTAGAACTCAGTTATTATATCTCACTACCATTATTGCGGGAACTTACTGGTCGGACCGGTATTCATTTCCCTATTTTCTCGCAATCGTCACATACCCGGAGTGACTTACTGATGTGGAAGGCCGCGTCCCTCTCTTTGATCGGGTCATCTCCCGCTCGATCAGTTCGTGGGTGTGCACCTCGCGGAACAATTCGGTTGCCCCATCCACAACAATTGCCATCTGCTCTAAAAACGGGGTGTAACACGCGAGATAACCTCCGGATCGCAGCAGGGAATATGCGTGGGTTACATGCTCGGGCTGGATCTGGAGATCGAGATGCACCACATCATAGCTCCCTTCCGCTGCGAGGAAATCTGCTGCAACCGCTTCGACATTGGTGAGTTTCGATTCGGTGATGTTTTTCATCGCTAGTTTGGAAAACTCCGGTCGAACCTCGTAGGTCCTGACCGTTTTAGCCACCCCGCCAAAGTAGATAGCAGCAATCCCGCTGCCGGTTCCGGCATCGAGCACATCGTCATTATGGTTCATTCCGGTATAGGCAATGACAAGACCGATATCCTTAGGCAGCATCGGGGCTCCTGAACGCTTGCCATACGTGAAAAAATCCGTAGGGCGTGGAATACGGATGGTGAACTGCGCACCGTTGTGTGTGGTGAGGATGTCACCCCCTGAAGTCCCCACTAACTGGCTGAGATCAATTTGTCCCTTATCGGTACCGAGGGAGCCCGGTCCGGCCTTGACAAAAAATTCCCTGCCCTCGCCAACGAGCAATACGCGATCGCCCGGTTCGATCATGAGCTGGAGAGGCGCATGATCGCTTCTGCGATATCGCCTTTTGTTGCAACAAGGGCTTCTTTTGCCTTATCTTCAGAAACTTTTGCCTGTGCCGCTACCATCGTGATATCCTCTTTTAGGATCTCGGCCGCTGCCGGTTCAAACCGGATATCCCCGGTGATCTGGTATGTTGTGGTGCCCTGCATGGTCATAGCCTGGACCTCTGCAGAGTCAAAGACATAGTTGCCATTTTTAGTCTTTATGACGATACTCTGTACATCTTCAATCGGCTCGACATTCATGCCGAGCTTCTTCATCATCGCCTTCATCTGGCGTGGATTGATATTTCCCGGAAGCATCTTTCTCACTACCCTGCCGTACTCTTACCGCTACTCCATAATTAAATGCAAGCATTTCAGTGCCTGAAACAACCGCAGCGCCGCAGGCAATCAGGCGATCTTCGCTTGCAACGACAATCACGTCATCGCCCGCGCGGATTTCCGGATCGGCTGCGACCACATGTTTTGCAAACGCATTCTTGCCCTTTGCCACGAACTCTGCAACATCATCCCTGATAACGACCCTGTATGCGGGAGCAGGCAGGTGCGCCTGCAGGCGTTTGGCCCCTTCAATGCCCAGTGTCAGCCTGCCGTCCGAAGCCCGGACGGTTGCAAGGCGCACGCCTTCAAACCCAATCTGCCGGATACGCCCGGTTGTCGAGTAGATGAACGCACAGCCTTCGGGAAAGAGTCCCGTGCCTGCAAGCCCGCCGAACTGGTGATCAGCGATTGCCTGAACCCGCCGCAGCGAACTGTTCTCCGAGTATTCTGTTGACACGAATCACAAACTCCTCTTCTGCTGTTTTCGGGATATACGCGCCCGCCGCGATCTTATGTCCCCCGCCCCCGCCGCCATACTCTGCCGAAGCGCAGTTGAGCGCCTGCTGGAGATCGATACCCTGTTCCACCACGCGTTCATTGGTTCTCATGGATACCTTGGTGAGATTGGTATCTTCAGGCACCTCGCACATGATCAGGATCGGTTTTTTGGCATTGAGTTTTGAGAGTGCCATACCTGCTCCGATCCCTACAATGGTATCCGGGTAACGCCCGCCAACATGGAGATACTGGAGATTTTCGAGTTCTTTAACGCCAGTGTCTATGATGAACTCAAGCAGGTTCCTGATGATTGCCCGGTGGTTTTTTAACATATGTTCGGCATCCCGGTACGCAGTGCCGCGATCCCCACGCAGGATCGCACTCCCTATCTGCGGTTTTGCCCAGCGCCCACACGCATTGAGCACAGTTGCATACTCCTGTGCATTACGGAGTGGCGTACGGGGGGTCTCATCCGGGAATCCATAGGTCTCGGCAAAGAGGCGGTCCACTGTTTCTCCATTTGCGATCAGCTGCTCAGCGAGTGCGGATATGATGATGCGCTTTTCTTCCTGCGAGATCTCTTCCCATACATACCAGCGTCCGTTTTCTGTCTGCTGCCGGATACCGAGTTTCTTTAAGAACTGGCGGGCGCCTTCTGGATTGTTACTAATACCTTTGACAAACGGGTCATCGTTGTAGGTAAGTGAGAGGTGCACCGGGCGCGTAGCGGTGCCGTAGCAGTTGAGATCCCGTTTGCGTACCTCAACATTGCCGTGACTCACACCGTCTTCTACGATTATATCGCGCGCAGGGCCAACAAGCCCGCACTTCTCCCGGGCCATCATATCGCCCACATTGCCTACAATGGCGAGTTTGGCAAGATCGGTATTTGCTGAGTCCAGCTGCTTTGCTATCAGGTACGAAACTCCGGCAGCGCTCATTCGCTCAAAGCCGTAAGGCAGGCAATTCACCTGCGTGTATTGCCGCTCGCATGCCTGGCTTACGTGGTGATCAACGATAAGCACTTCTTTTTCTGAAAAACCGCGTTCCAGAAACAGGTTCTGCTGGCCCGCACCAAGATCTGCAAAAATCTTCAGTGAATTATCTGAAGGCACCTGTGGCATGGTCAGTGGTTCGAGTTGCCGGACAAAAACTGATTTTACACGGATACCCTGCCTTGAGATTGCCTGTAAAAGTATTGCTTCGCATGAGATACCGTCAGCGTCGATGTGCGAGATGATGGTAATTTCTGGTGCATCCGCGATCTGCTCTGCGGCTGCTTTCACATCATCGCTAAAACCCATTGCATAGTATTTAGTGAGGTTCCTACAGATGAATTGTACGGGAAATGTTGCCGTTTACGATCGATGGGTTCCTTGAGGCGGGGATCATCAGCCCTGCCCGGATGCGAGCGGTGGATAAAAATGCCATTGCGCTCGGTGTGACAGAGTTTCAGCTGATGGAGAGCGCAGGCAGGGCGCTCGCAGACATGGCTCATGCAGCCTCACCCTCACGGGTGCTCGTGCTCTGTGGCAGGGGCAATAATGGCGGGGATGGGATGGTTGCCGCCCGGCACCTCCAGCACGGAATGGATACCGATGTCTGTTATCTCGATTTAGGGAAGCGCAGCGCTGCCTGTGAGCATCAGCTCAGCGCGCTCAAACGTTGCAGGGTTGGGTTGTACCCGTTTACATGCCGGGATGATCTTGAGGCATTGCACTCACTGTTTGAAAAGGCGGATCTGATCATCGACGCACTGCTGGGGATCGGTGCCTCCGGGGAACTCACGGAGCCGTTGAAAACCTGCGTGAAGATGGCAAATGCCTCGCGGGCAACAATCATTGTCGCAGATGTTCCAACCATGGGTATACGGGCGGATCGTATCTGCGCCTTTCACCGGGCAAAGTGTGAAGGTTCAACTGTTGTTGATATCGGCATTCCGGTTGAAGCTGAATGCTGTGTCGGGCCCGGTGATCTCACTCTTATCCGGTCACGTCATCGTAAGGCGCATAAGGGATTTGGTGGCGAAGTGCTGGTGATCGGTGGCGGACCCTACCAGGGCGCACCGTACCTTGCCGGGCTTGGAGCATTACGGGCGGGTGCTGATATTGTGCGGATTGCATCGCCCGTCTTTGAACCGGTGCCAGATTTGATTTATGAGCGGTTAGAGGGAAAGAAGATTGGCGCGGAACATACTGAACGCTTGATCGCTCTTGCAGAGCGTGCTGATGTGGTTGTCTGCGGGAACGGGCTTGGAACAGAGAGCCACGCGGTGATAACAGCCATTGCCCCGCACTGCAAGCGGGCAGTTTTTGATGCCGATGCTCTACGGCTCCCGCTCCCGGCTGCTCAGGAAGAGACGATCTATACCCCGCATGCCGGAGAATTTGCCCGTATTACCGGAACAACTCTCTCTATGGATACGATCGGGCGTGCCCATGCAGCCCGCGGTGCAGGGTTCTGCGGAACGCTTCTCCTCAAGGGCCACATCGATGTTATCACGGATGGCACGCGGCTGCGGTTCAACCGGACCGGTGACCCTGCGATGACGGTCGGAGGCACTGGCGATGTGCTGGCGGGCATTGCTGGCGCTCTTCTCTGCCACCTGAGTGCGTTCGATGCCGCTTGTATTGCGGCGTACGTGAATGGCAGGGCAGGTGAACGTGTGGCATTGGAACGCGGGGGCGGAATGCTGGCATCGGATCTCGTGGACCAGATTCCGGCAGAATTATTCAGGATTTGAATACAGGAAGTGAGTACATGGTTGATTTTACCCATATTCAGGATGATAAGGCACAGATGGTGGATATCAGTGGCAAGGGAGATGTGGTGCGCGAAGCAGTGGCAACCGGTAAAATTTTCTTACGGCCAACCACACTTGCCGCAATACGTGAGGGCACCGTTGTGAAAGGCAATGTGCTTGCCACAGCCCGTGTGGCTGCAACGCTCTCGGTGAAGAATACGCCCAACCTGATCCCGATGTGCCATTCCATCCCCATCAGTGCGATTGCTGTGGATTTCTCTGACGGAGAAGGGTTCATTGAGGCCATTGTGCGGGTGAAATCATCCGGAAAGACCGGTGTTGAGATGGAGGCGTTAACCGGGGTTTCGATTGCCCTGCTTACCATCTGGGACATGGTAAAGTCTGCAGAAAAGGATGAGAACGGGCAATATCCGGTCACCCGGATAGAAGATATACGGGTGATTGAGAAGAGGAAGGGATAATTCATAAAATGCGGGACTATCCATAAATTATTAAAAAAAACCGGGATATCCCGTTGCCGCAGTTCTTTAATATCCGTCCACCCTATCTATAAAGGCATACGGGATGCGTCCCGTTGAAAGGAATGTAGCTCTGCTAATAGAGCCGAACCTTAGGTGATCACCATGGTAAAATCGATGTACGCCTTCGTTAGGGAGGCATGGAAAGTACCCGCAAAGAGTGGAGTTAAAGAACTCCTCTGGAACCGCATGCAGGAATGGCGCCGTGAAGGCAGCGTTGTCCGCGTCGAGCGCCCAACCCGTATCGACCGCGCACGCACTCTTGGCTACAAGGCCAAGCAGGGTATTGCCGTCTGCCGTGTTCAGGTCCGCCGCGGTGGCCGCAGGGCATCAAGGTATGTCCGTGCACGCCGCACAGCAGCAATGGGCAAGAACAGCAAGACGATGGGAAAGAGCATCCAGCGTATTGCAGAAGAGCGCGCGTCCAAAAAATTCCCCAACATGGAAGTGCTCAACTCCTACTGGGTTGGACAGGACGGGAAGCTCAAATATTATGAAGTCATCATGGTTGACGGACACCACCCCTCTATCCGTGCCGACAAGAACCTTGCATGGATGGCAAACGCCACCCACCGCGGTCGTGCAGAGCGCGGAAAGACCTCAGCCGGTCGCAAGGGTCGCGGTATGAGGGAGAAGGGTATCGGAACCGAAAAAACCCGCCCGAGCATCCGTTCCCACGCGAACCAGGGCAAATAATCTTATCCTCTTTTTACGCTAAAGGTATCTTAATGAAGATCACCGATGCCGCTGTATATCCGTATCCTCTTGGAGATGCATCGGTCCGAAGGTTAGCGCTCGAAGCCGCTGCGCTCGGATTTGACAGCATTGTCGCAGTTGACACTCCTTCCGGCACGTATGGGGAAGTTGAGGTGCGCTCTGGTCTTATGATCCGGGATGTCCCGGTAAAGGACGTCATCTCTGCTGTAAAACGCTCGAAGGATTCCGGAAAGGTTGTCTCGGTCAATGCGGCGAACAACAACTTCAATCGTGCCGTGATCGGCATCAAGGGAGTGCACATCCTGCGCGGCATCCAGTCAGCGGACAAACTCGCGTTCGATCATGTGGCGGCAAAGATGGCAGCCGATAACCGGGTAGCGGTGGATATCGATCTCTCTCCCATCATCATGGGACGGAGTGTTGCACGACAGCGCGCGATTCACCGGTATATGGATATCCTGGTTCTTGAACAGCGTTTTGAGTTCCCCATAACACTCTCAACGCATGCCCGCTCTCTTCTTGACCTGCGCAATGTCCGGGACATTGCCGGTCTCTGTAGTCTCATCGGAATGGATGTACCGGATGTAGAACGTGCGCTAGCTGGTGTCGGGACCATCCTGACACCTCCAAAACAGGCCGTAACGGTGATCGCATGAGCACCCGTCCCCCCACCCTGCGCGAGAAGCGGCGGTATATCCTTGCACGAATTGAACCTGCCGGCACCCTGCTTGAGCAAAAAGAGCTCTATTACGCGATATCGGATGCCGTAACTTCTCTCTGGG
Source organism: uncultured Methanoregula sp. (assembly GCA_964590895.1). Classification (GTDB taxonomy): domain Archaea; phylum Halobacteriota; class Methanomicrobia; order Methanomicrobiales; family Methanospirillaceae; genus Methanoregula. The sequence goes on from CAZPYV010000011.1 coordinate 34,185, forward strand.
GCGATGCAACAACAGCGATCATCACCCCTGCTGTCGTTGCGCTTGAACATGGGCATGTGGTCATCCGGTGCAGGCGGGGAACTGAACGGGAGCTTGCGATTGCGTTATCTACCGTGACTGCGTGCCGGGATGTTCGTATCTGCCTTCGTATCATTGCAGCATCGGGTACTATTGAGAGCCTGCGCTCACGATTCAGGCAGAAAAAAATTCCTAAAGCAAAAACACATACCAAATCTGAACCGGAATCTGAAAAAACTGCAACAGGAACCGATGAGGGTGTTGAACATGTTCTGTCGGAATGCACGTTTGCCAAAAAAACCTTCCAGATCGTGCATTGTAACGGTCAGAAGGTTGATGTGATTGAAAAGGGATTTAAAAATACAAACCGATTGTTCTTAACAAAAGATGATCTGGAGAATTTGAATGCAACCACAATATCAGACAGGATATGATCGGGCGATCACCGTTTTTTCCCCCGATGGCCGGCTCTACCAGGTGGAGTATGCCAGAGAAGCAGTAAAGCGGGGAACCACCGCAGTAGGTATCAAGGCAAAGGACGGCGTTGTCCTGATTGTTGACAAGCGGGTGAGCTCCAAGCTCCTTGAAGCGTCATCGATTGAAAAAATTTTCAAGATCGATGAGCACATCGGTGTTGCATCATCCGGCCTTGTCGGGGATGCCCGTGCCCTTGTTGACCGGGCCCGGGTCGAATGCCAGATCAACCGAGTTTCCTATGATGAACCGATCGAAGTCGAAGCACTCTCCAAAAAACTCTGCGATCATATGCAGACGCTCACCCAGTATGGCGGCATCCGCCCGTATGGTACAGCCCTGCTCATTGCAGGGGTAAGTGACGGTGACTGCCGCCTTTTTGAGACAGATCCTTCCGGCACCCTGCTCGAATATAAGGCAACGGGAATTGGTATCGGGCGTCCTGCTGCAATGAAGGTCTTTGAGGAGGAATACAACCCGGAGATCGAGATCAAGGATGCGATCCTCCTGGGCTTAAAGGCACTGCACTCAGCAACCGAAGGCAAGTTCGATATGGATACGGTTGAGATCGGTGTCACCGGGCGTGAAACACCCCTCTTTAAGAAGATGAGCCGGGAAGAAGTCGCCGTGTATGTTGAACAGTTCAAACAGTGATCAGCCTGACCTGATATGATACCCCTCGACAAATCCACCGTTGCGCGCCTTGATAGTTTTGGGGAGCGCTTCGAGATTCTTGTTGACCCTGACAAGGCTGCACTAGTGAGGCAGGGGCAGGCCATTGATATTGAGGATGTAGTTGCCGCTCTCAATGTGTTTAGCAATACCTCCAAAGCAACCCGAGCTCCGGACGAAGCACTCATAAAAGTCTTCCACACCACGGACTTCGAGACGATCGCGCGCCGTATCATAGAAAAAGGTGAGATTCATCTCACCTCAGAACAGCGCAAACACATGATTGAGGAGAAGCGTCGGCAGGTGGTAAATTTCATAGCGCGCAATGCCGTCAATCCCCAGACCGGGCACCCTCACCCCCCGCACAGGATTGAGATGGCAATGGAAGAGGCGCGCGTGAACATCGATCCATTCAAGCATCTCGATGAACAGGTAAAAGAGACGGTAAAGGCACTGCGTCCGATCCTGCCGATAAGGTTTGAAGAACTCAGGCTCGCCATCCGGATTCCTGCAGATTTTGCTGCAAAAGCTTACGGCGATATTGCTGCCGGGTCCATCATGGAAAAAGACGAATGGCAGAAGGATGGTTCATGGGTTTGCGTGGTGCGCATCCCTGCAGGAATCCAGGGCGATTTCTATGATCTCATCAATAAGTTATCCAAAGGCGAGGGTCAGGTAAAAATCCTCAATCAGGTATATTAATTCAGACGACAAATACAACAAGACAGATCGGGGAATATCCATCATGGCAAGCTCCACACATAAAGCAAAAGGAAAAGTGACAAGAAGTGCCGGGCGTTTTGGGTGCCGGTACGGTAGATTTGTACGTAAGCGAGTAGCAGATATTGAAGCTGTTTCAAGTGCACTTCACACCTGTCCGAAATGTGACATGGTATCTGTCCAGCGCCGTGGAACCGGTATCTGGGAATGCCGCAAGTGCGGGTTTAAGTTTGCCGGTGGGTCATACGTACCGCAGACGCCGGCCATGAAGATTGCCAAACGGGCAATTGACAGGACCGTTGAAGAACACAGGATTAAATAAACGGATCATATATGCCAAGTTCCTACAAATGTGCACGGTGCAAGCAGAAAGTTGAAGTCGATGTCAACGTACGGTGCCCATACTGTGGTCACCGGATTCTTTTTAAAGAACGTGGCGCGGCGATCAAAGAACTGAAAGCCAGATAACCAATCAGCATTTCAGGCATGCTGCCTGAATCACCATACTTTATCTTCTCTTTTCCCCTACTCATCAGTGGGATTTTTTTATATGCCGCACCATGAAGCGTTCTTCCGGTTTTATACAGAAGATGCCGTTTTAATCCATAAGGCGCTGTTACCGGAACTCTCTGATGAAGTCAACCCGCGTTCAAAGACGAGCTGCTGGCTGGAAGGAGAAAATATACTTCTGCTCAAAATTGAAGCGGAAGATACCGCAGCACTCCGGGCAGCACTCAATATGGCATTGCGTCTTGTGAATGTGGCAGATGAGATGCAACAGATCGCAACGCATTAATTCCCCGCACTAAGTGGATATTCTGACGGGCAGTCATCTCTTTGCTTTCCTGTACTACTCTTTATGTTTTACGGCGTTCAACAATATCGTGAGCAGGTCGGGCACCTCGCGTTGCCCGGCGCAATCCTCAATACCTTTACAGTCAGAAATATAGATGGAGAATCATCATGAACAATATATCCCCAAAAGTACAGAACCAGCTGGGCATGCTCCAGCAGATCCAGCAGCAGCTTCAGACCATCCTCCAGCAGAAGGCCCAGTACGAAATGGCAGTGCGTGAGGCAAAGCGTGCAGAGGAAGAGATCAGTGACGCAGCTGAGGATGCAGTCATGTACATGAGTGTTGGCACGGTCATGATGCAGAAGAAAAAAGATGTGGTGAATGCAAAACTTACTGAAAAGATAGAGTCCCTTGAGCTGCGCATCAAATCTTTAGAGAAACAGGAAAAGATGCTGCAGGGCAAGTTCGAGCAGTTACAGGCGCAGATTAAGGAAGCACTCGAAGGCAAGGGTGCTCCGGCAGCTGCATAACCACCTAACTTTTTTCGTATATTTTTTTCATGCCGTGCAGGTTCCGGCAGGTTTTTTGTATCAGGACACGAAACAGCATGTATGGATACGGTTCCCGCTGCCCAGCGTTTTTTTTCCATTAAATCTGCGGCGGATCATGCTTCCTGTGCACATAAAGGACAATGCCGGAAGGACCGGCGAACACCGTACATTGTCCATCCTGCCCGGGTAGCGGGATACGTGAGTATGTTTGGCGGCTCGCATGTGGCGATCATCTCTGCTTGGCTTCACGATGTCTATGAGGACTGCACTCCCGACTGGATCTCGTTGACGGATTCGTTTATTTCTGTCCTGCCGTTGCCTGAAGATGAACAGCAGGAAATCGCGGCTATTGTCGATGCCCTGACAAAAAAGAACACGATTTACGGAAAATCTGCCCGTCTATCCGACAGCATTGGGAGGATTCTTGATGCTCCCCCCGAAGCAACGCTGGTTAAGATCTGTGATCGGATCGATAATTTTTTAGATACTGCCTGTCGTGACGGCCAGGTCAGAAAACGCTATCTCGTTTCAACGGATGAGATCATTGACCGGCTCTCGTTTCGTGCAGGCTACTATGGGTACGAAAACGCCATGAATACGCTCAAAGAGATCCGGTATGCATCTCCAAAAAATGAGTAAGTGATTATTTCCGGCTGGTCAGGTTGATCGCATTTACCAGCGCCTCAACAGAGGATAGCACAATGTCGTCTCCGCTCCCGCTGGCATCGTAGATCTTTCCATGTTCATCTTCTACAGCAATCGTGACGTGGCACATTGAGTCTGAACCCCCGGCAATCGCTTCGATGTTGAACTCTTTTAACTGTACCCGTTCCGGGACAATCCCGAAGATTGCTTTTAAGGCTGCATCAACCGGACCATTACCTACTGCAGAAAAGACATGCTCTTTGCCGTTTACCATCGCCTTTACGCTCGCCGTGGGGATCATATGATTGCCGGTCATGATCGCGATATCCATTAATCGGAGCATCTTGTGGCTCAGTTCGATCTCCATAACGGTTTGCGCGATCTCGTAGAGATCCGCATCGGTCACTCGTTTGCCCTTGTTAGCAATTGCTTTCACTTTCTCGACAATGGCATCCATCTGGGTGTCGTTGGGACTGATATGAACCTCAGACAGCATCTGGTGCACGGCGTGCCTGCCAACATGTTTTCCAAGGGTCAGCCTGCGCCTGTGCCCGACCATCTCCGGAGTCATGATGCCGGGTTCGAAGGTTGCGGAATTTTTTATCACACCGTGCGAGTGTATGCCGCTTTCGTGGGAGAAGACATTCTCGCCAACAACCGGTTGGGTTGGTGGGATGGTGATGCCACTGAACCGGGATACAAGGCGGGAGGTTTCAACGAGCCGTTCCTTTTTAATACCGGTGTTGATCCGGTAGATGGCCTCCATGATCATCGTGGTCTGGGCGAGATCGGCATTACCTGCCCGCTCTCCGAGGCCGTTAACGGTGACCTGAACCTGCGAAGCACCGGCTTCAACTGCGGCAATCGTGTTTGCTACCGCAAGACCGAAATCGTTGTGGCAGTGCACATCGATGGGACAATCAACATCGCGGTGTATCCGGCTGATGAGTGTCTTCATACCTGAGGGTGAGATGACGCCAACGGTGTCTGGCACATTGATGATGGTTGCACCGGCATCAGCAGCGGTCCGGAAGACTTCGACAAGATAGTCCCAGTCAGTCCGCGTCGCGTCCATAGCCGAGAACATGCACTTATCCGTATGCTTTCGGATATAACTGATGATATCAGCCGTTATGGCGAGCACTTCTTTTCGGCTCTTGTTGATCGTGTTCTCCCGCTGGATATCCGATGTCGGGATGAACACATGCACCATATCGACATCGCAGTCAAGACAGGCATCAACGTCTGCTTTAACCGATCGTGCGAGTCCGCAGATGGTAGACTCGAGATCAAGTTTTTTAATAGCAGCAACCGTCTCTTTTTCGGCTTTTGACGATGCAGGAAATCCTGCCTCTATCACGTGAACGCCGATATCAGAAAGCTGACGTGCGATCTGGAGTTTTTGTTCAAAAGTGAACGCAATTCCCGGGGTCTGTTCTCCGTCCCGGAGCGTAGTGTCGAATACGGTCACGTCTTTCTTCGCCGAGCTATCGGAGAAGATGACGATCCCCCGCAAAATCCTTGCGAGCTGTCATACTTTTTTATTGGGGTGTGTATTATTTAAAGAAGCCCCAAATACGAGTGTTATTTCCCCAAATTTCGCCGAAAAACCGGTGGAGTTAGCGATATGTTTAATACTCAACTATCCCTACATTAATAGCGCAGTGCCCCGCCTTAACTCAGCTCGGTAGAGTGCGCGGCTGTAGATTGGTTTACCGTTTGAGGTAACTGTGCGGCTACCGCGATGTCCCCGGTTCGAATCTGGGAGGCGGGATTTACTGTTAGAATGTGCCCAGGTAGTGTAGTGGCCTATCATGATTGCCTGTCACGCAATCGACTCGGATTCGAATTCCGACCTGGGCGTTCTTCTTTTCACAGTTTTCTGGTGAGAGGTTCACCTTTTTATGAATCATCCGGATTTTTACCCCTGAATAATCACGTTTAAGTATATCCGGAAGGCTATCACTGTTTAAGGTGAAACCCGGATGAACCGTGGGGGAATCGGAATCCTTCTCGTAATATTAGCTCTTTTCTCTCTTCTGGCTGGCTGCAACGGTATATCGCCTGCAACAGAGGGAAAAAACCTTCCAATGACCGTAACGGTAACTACAACCGTTGTACCGATTTCAAATCCTGCACCGGCTCTTCCTGCGCAACCCGCTACTACGAAAGCAACGATCCCCCCAATGGCAGCGCCACCGGAGAAGTTCCTTATCTTTTTCCCCTGGACAAACGGTGAGCAATGGGAATTTGTGACCGGTTTCCATGATGAAGGAGCAATGGATTTTGTCAACTTCAATGAAAAGAAGGCGGCGGTTTCAGCGGTGGCTGACGGGACTGTCCTTTTATCGGATTACAGCCACCCGGATGATTTCAATACGTGGACAAAAGATGGGCGGGGTTCCACTATTCCGGACATGGGTAATTTTGTCATCCTGAAACATGGACCGGATATCTACACCGTCTATATGCATCTCCTGCATGAGGACCTCGCACCTGTGACTCCCGGTCAGGATGTGCGTGCAGGGACGCGGATCGGCTGGCAGGGAAATACCGGGTGGTCGCATGGGGCTCATCTTCACTTTGCGGTCGTTGATGTTCAGATATTCCCGTCACCGTCGTTTATTGAGAAGCCGAAAGAGAGCTGGGGTTTTATTGAATTGAACGGGTCGAATGCGATTGTGGTAAATGCGAAATATACCTCCCGGAATGTTGTAGCGCCATAATAAACGCAGGAATCAATAATTGAACCCTGTCAGAAAGATCCCACTCATGGGAGCCTTTCACACAGGGACTCATTTTTATTGGGGGAACCGATGTCATTCCACCTGGTAACCTTTTGCCTGTAAAAATGTGGCCAGCCAATCTTCTGCCGGGTCGTCATGCTTTGGCCTTTTTTTCTCTGCCTCTTCCCACACCGCCCGTAGACCTGGATCATCGGAATGGAGTGAGAGTGTACCGGTTACAATCCCTATGCGGTTTCCCGCCAAATCAGACACCCGCATCACCACGCAACGGTAGAATTTGCACTGAACCGGACTGTCCCGGTGAATAGTACAGCGGATAAGTTCCCCGTCCGGCCGGAGAAAGCGGCATGCGGTCGGGTGCTGGTCCGGAAACGTGTGATCCGCAAACAGGTGCCGTTTGTCCTCATCGATCTCGGCAACAAACGGTGTGCCGGTTGAGACCGATTCAGCCGCAAAAGTAAATGGCCCGAGCTGCTGCTCGATCACGATATAGTCGCCCAGGTACATGCAGCACGTACCGCACTGACGGCAGGAAAAAACCAGAGAATCAGCCTCGCGTAAGCTCAATAGGATGTAGTACTTAAAAAAAAGCGAGTTCGGGTTGTATATGCCGAAAAACCAAGGGTCGTATTTCAGGCAGTAGAAAAATTATTGGATCTTGTCTGCCGCTTTACGCACGACGGCCTTTAGCGTTTCATAATCCGTTGTTGTACCGCCCATGGTAATTGTTTCAAGCACGTTCTTCTTTTTGAAAATTACTGTATACACCGCGAGATCCAGGGGATCCCCTGTCCGTGTTTCCCGGAAAGCCATGCTCTTGTCGCCGATTGCCGGGAATGGGATCTCATACCGAGTTGTACCATTTTCAGTGGAAAGGATCCCTTCAGTCTCAATCGCATAGACTTTGTTCATGTTCTCCGGTGGATAAACATTGATGATCTGGCGGATTCCGGTTATATCCTCTTTTTCCCGGTTCATCCGGTAGAATGTTGCCCGGTATCCCTGCTGCCAGCCAAGATCGCGGGCGATCTGGGATACTTCGGCATAGGCAATCACCGTGCGGTCTTTGATCAGGTAATCCGGAGGCACATCCGTTAACTGGAGTGACATACCGCCCGGAGGGATTGTAGCAATTGTGCTCTCTGGGGTTGGGAGGGTTGCAGGCAACGATGTCTGCGGGGGTTGCAAAGCCGGAGCTGGAGACAGGCAACCCACAGAAACGACTGCCAGTAGCACAACAAAAATGAGTGCAAGGAACCGGATTTTCATACTCATACTCCATCTCCGGGTGGATTAAAAAATCTTACCAACACTGCATAGGCATATTGCTCAAGCACAAGCGCTTTATTGGGGGGAGCTAAAAGATCAACATACGGTGAGTTGTTTGACAAAAACCAGCATTGCCATGCTTGACAAGGATCATCACATCCACTTGATCCCCGGCGAACGCGTAATCATGATGAGTATTGAACACTCTGCGATAAAAAAAGTTGAGAATGAACGGTTTGAATTGGAGTGTTTCATAAAACTCTCAGTTGAGAATTTTCCACATCCGCTTGAAGATGTGATCCGCTTTACGTTTGCCTGCGCAAAGATGCCCGGTCAGCTGATGATGACCGAACTGACATTTGTCCAGAATCATATCATCAAGTTCGTCTTTGACCAGGGCATGTCCGGGGAACTCTGCGACTGCACTCCGGATGATCCTGAATCCCGGGTTTGCGGGATTACGATCTCATCTGAGATCAAGAAGCAGATGCTTGCCTCAAAGCAGTTTAAAGAAGCCCTCGCACGACATGGTGCGCTCCAGGACACGTTAGAATTTGTTAAATAATTCTCTGGTTTTAGGGTATCTTGCAAGTGATATGGCTAAAAAAAAGCTCACGTCTAAGGTTATCCTGTGAATACCGGTAAATCCTGATAAATATCTTTTTCTCGCAATACATACAACTTGGGAAAGAAGACTGACTTATGGAGTGGTATTATGGGTGATCCAGATCTGCGCAGTGATGAGACGGTGCTCCTGCGGACGGAGGGGGTATATGTCAAGTCGATCCCGTTTGAAGGCATTCTCACCAACAAACGGATTGTTCTGGTTGACCGGGCAAAAAATCTCCTGCCTCCAAAAGAGATCCCGCTTGCCACGATCAAGGATGTTGATGGGGGAGAGAATGCGATTCGTGATCCGTTTGTTACAGTCACCGTGATCACAAGGACCGGTGAGACCCGGCAGATGATTCTCACCTTTACCCGCAAAGCAGGAGGTAACCGGAACAAGGAACGGGATGAGTGGGTACAAACCTTAAAAGAGAATGTCTCTTCCTCGTTTGAACAGGTGATCAGAAAAGGAACCCCCGGGTTTGACCAGCCCCATAAAAGGCCAGAACCCCTCGCCTCTCCACGGATTGATGTGATCGGATCTTCGGCTCAACCAGCTGCAGCCCGCCCTTTGCAAAAAAAAGATATGGACACGTTCCAGCCGATCAAAAAGAGTATCGGGAATGCACCATCAAAAACCCAGACCGCAGCAAAAGAGTCATACATACCGTCACCCGGATATGGCACGTTCTGTTCCCGGTGTGGCAACAAGGTGCCGGAGGGTTCTGGCTTTTGCAACCGCTGCGGTTCTTCAATCATTCCCCCCGGTAGTACTGCGCCTGTGGCAACTTCAGTTCCTGATTACCCGGCACCGGTGCAACGTCCGATTGAACGTGAAAATCAGATAATTGAGCCGCTCATTGAACGCTCATCGGTAAAGGTACCTGCCGAACCACTGAGTTCTGAATCCCTTACACCTCCTGTGCAGAAAACCGCAAAACGTGTCCAATCTCCCCTGTACGATAAACCCCTGGGACCGCTTGCAGCCGCAGAGACCACTCCTGCAGTAACTGCTCCAAAGGCAAAACCTGCCAAAAAGCCCCTGATTCCCCGGTTGTTCTCCCCCAAAGAGCTCGCGCCGACCCCTCTCAATCCCGCATCGATGCCCACTGCTGCATCACCCCCTCCTAAAAAACCGCGCCGTGCAATACGGATGCCCGGTAAAAAAGTGTTCATGGTAATTGGCTTCATTATTCTTCTCATTGTTATTGCGCTCATCGGGGTGGTCTTTGTTTACCCGATGATCTCTGGCATGGGATCATCCACACCCGGTTCTGCAACAGCAGTACCTGTCACCACTTCCATTCCGATCACCACTTCTACACCCGTACCTTCCGGGCCGATTGTTATCCCTCAGGCAACTGAGGCACCTGCCGTGCCGGCTACCGGGGTTTATGCTCATATCAGTTATATCGGTGGCTGGAAAGGCACCTATGGTATGCCCGCAGCATTGCAGTCAGTCACAGATTCCGGCGACCGGTTTTTTGTGATCGAGAATGCGACCGGTCCTGTTCAGGTGAACGCTGAAAAGACGGACGGCTCAACCCGGCACGAACTCGTTGTTGAGATCTACAAGAATGGCGGCCTTTTGACAACCGGTAAAACCAGTGAAGGGTTTGGTAAAGTGACGGTATCAGCCGACGCGACAACCGGTGTAGCACAAGCAACAAAAGCAGTTACCGTAACGGTGACTCCTACTACAAATCCACAGACAAATGTTACTACCGTAAAGACGACCGCACCGGTTACAAATACCACTTCTTCATAGTATCTTTTTTCCGATACATTTTTTCATTTCACAAAAAGACATATTCGTTGATATGCATGGTTCCTGAAACCCACTTTCCCTTAAGTACCCCGTTTAAGCCTGCTCCGGCACTGGTCAACTGGTTTATTGTTGATTTCACCCTCATTGTGATCTTTATTCTTGCATGCACGGTATTTCCCGTTCTTATGTCAATGCCGGATGCACTGTTTTTTGCAGTTCTCTTGTGTTGTCTGGTTGTTGTGTTCGGATTCTTTGTATACTGGGTGAAGCTTTATTACCAGAGCATGTGGTATGAGCTCCATGAGGACGAGATGCGGTGGAAGCGCGGTGTCTGGTTCCGCACCACCGGTATTGTACCTTATAACAGGATTACAAATCTTGATCTCAAACAGGGCCCAGTCATGCGATGGCTCAGGATATCCACCCTCTCCATCCAGACTGCCGGTTATTCTGGGCAGGCAGTACCCGAGATACGGATTGAAGCGATCGAACATGCTGAGGAACTTCGTGAGCTGATTCGCAGTCTCGTGCGGCAGTCCGGTTCTGGGATATCCAATGATGGTACCGGTACAAGTGCGCCGGTTCAGTCATCAACGGGTTCTATGAGCACCAACCTGCTGATGCTCGATGAACTAAAAAAGATCCGATCCCTTCTGGAACAGAAGAACAAATAAAAAATTATTTCTTTTCTGTCAGTTCAGCCGGGACAGCAGCCGGTTTTTTCCCTTTTCTCCAGCGGTAAATACCATACCCGATACCCCCAAGAATGATGAGCGGGAGCAGGGCTAAGAATATGATAATGATTGCATCGATCATACCGAAAAATCCTGCTATCCCCTCATTAATGGTCGACACGAAGTTGTGTCCAGTCTCACCACCGACAGGTTCAGGTTCCTGCAGGCTTACCGTGATAGTCGAGAGATCGATCCGGCTGTTGAGATATTTGAGTCGCCCTTCGAGCCGGTTCAGATCTGTCTGGACGCGGTCGATCTGTTCCTGCACCTTGATGATGTCTTCGATCTTGGTGCTCTGCTTCATTATTGCATTGTACTGGGCGAGCTGGTTCTGGTACGAGGTTATCTGGGCCTGAAGATCTACGTATTCTTCGGTTACGTCCTGTCCCTGCGTTGATATGGATTTGACTGTACCTATCGCTCTTACCCCAATAAGCGCATTTTCATACTCTGCCTGGGGGATGCGGATGACAACAGAACCCGTAAGCCGGTCGTTGTAACCTTTCTGGACATTGGTTGAGGAGAGATACCCGCCTTTCTGGGTCGCAATACCTTTTAAGGTCTCTACAGCGCCCGGGATATCCTTTACTTCAAGCGTGAGGGACGCGGTTTTTATGATCTTTGTCACAATTACAGATGTTCCCGAACCGGATTGTGAAAGGGCCTGAGTTGGCACTGGCATCGCAACAGGGCTGCCAGCATAACCCATGTTTGCCTCAGACTGGTAGCGGACACTGTTTCCGTTTGCAGAGGAGTCCTGCGATGTGGTCGAACTTTTAGGAGAAAGACCCATGCAGCCGGTTGCTGCAACTACTGCTATGCACACCACGAGGAGTGCGATGACTTTGTAGTTCATACCATGAAATAGTTGCAAGAAATATAAATGTAATGTGTTAACTGCGATTTTTTTGGCAGTTAAAAACAATGTATCCGGTATTGATCTAAGACTTATTCGCCAGATTGGCAAAGCAAAAAAATGGAGGAATCCAATAACCGCAGAAAATTATGGTGAGCCCTTGAGCAAGAGGCTACACCAGACGGCTATCAGAATAATCCTCATCACCGTCCACTATCGCAGCACATTAAAAAACCTGAGATCTTAGGGAAGAGAGCATTTTTTTTAAACTTTTTTTACCTGCCCGGATTCTGTATAATTTTATCAGGCTGTGATCGATCGCCATTAAATAACAAAACGGGAGATATTTGAATGAGAAATCATGGAAGCACAAAATATACCCGATAAGCCTGAAGGAGCAGAGGAACTCGAGAAACTGAATCTGGATGGGTTGATAAAATCCCTGCTCGACAGTACAGATCCAAATATCCGGCAATATGCCGCATACCTGCTGGGAAAGGCAAAGAATCCTCGTGCAATTGAACCCCTGATCCGTGCACTTGGGGATTTCGACAAGTCAGTACGTGAACAGGCAATGCTCGCCCTCTCGACTCTGGGAAAAGCAGCAGTCGAACCACTCTCTGAAGCAATGAAAGAGCCCAAATGGGAGACCCGGTATCGTGCAGCAGAAGCGCTGGGAAAGATTGCTGATGAAAAAGCCGTCCAGCCGTTGATCCAGGGACTCAAAGATAAACGTGAACATGTACGGTATATGGCAGCAAAAAGTCTGAGCGGATTCGCGGACTCCGATACGATCGATCCGATGATCATCCTGCTCAAAGATGAGAATAATTATGTCCGGATGATGGTAGCACATGCACTGGGAGCAATTGGTGGTAAGAAGGTGAATGCGGCGCTTGCAAAAGCTCTTGAAGTGGAACAGGACGATAAGGTAAAAGAAGCAATCCGTGAATCAATGAGTTAGTTTTTCATTTCATTAAAATCATTTTTTCCCGGTAAATCCGGGTACTTCCAAAATTGGTGTTTCCGCAGATGTCAGATCAGGTACATGTCTATACCTGTCGCATCAGTTCGTCCCTGAATTTTGGATTTGAGGGTGTCTGACATACTCCGGACCCCCTATTCATGCAAATACTCCAGGAGTTTTCGATCGAACAGGGGGTCATTTTCACCCTAACGGAGCCCATATTGGAGAGATACAAAAATTAAAGCCCGCAAAATGCCCGGATTAGGGGTTTTTGTGATCGGAGTTAACTCCATTTTTTTGAGAGATAAATGGGGTATATCCGGGGGTCTTATTGATGTTTTTCAGGGTTTCCGGAATAATTATTGGGAGTGGGAAAAAATATGTGTTCACCATTTAAAAAAAATTATTTTCAGTCAAAAACATTTCTTAAGAAAAATTAATTTTGTCCGATGACCGGCTCGGTCAATTAAAAATTACCGGATCTTACTCCCCGGCTCCACCGGCCGGAACGGTACCAGCAGCGATGCTGCATCCCCGGCAGCGAGCACCATCCCGTTGCTCTCCACGCCAAAGATCTTTGCAGGTGCAAGGTTGGTAACAACTACCACATCTTTTCCCACCAGTTCCTCGGGCTTGTAAAACTGCTGCATACCGGCAACGATCTGGCGTGTCTCGTTCCCGATATCGACTTGCAACTTTAAGAGTTTGTTCGATTTCGGTACCGGCTCTGCGGACAGCACTTTACCGGTCCTGATGTCTAATTTCTGGAATTCTTCGAATGTAACCATGGGAATCTTCTCTGTCTTCTTGTTCGCTTCAGACACACGCTTATGGAGCAGGGCATCGAGTTCTTTGACCTGATCCTCTTCCATCTTTACAAAAAGAGGACTGGGGGCTTTGATAACCCCTTCCGGTACGGGTAGCGTGGCATCGCTGATCGGGTGGCTTGCTACCTGATCGATATAACCCAGCTGCTTCCAGCATTCCTGCGCAGCAGCGGGCATCACCGGTTCGAGGAGAAGGGCGAGGGCTTTTGTTATCTGGACACAGTTTTTTATCACTTGTGCAGCTGCTGCCCGATCAGTCTTGATCAGTTTCCACGGGGCATTCGTCTGGATGTAGGTATTGCCAAACGCCGCAAGTGCCATGATCGCATCGACAGCACCCTTGAACTCGTACTCCTGCATGTATCCGTTCACGGTTGCAAGACATTTTTCAATTTCTGCGGTAATAGCCGGGTCAACTGTGCCGCCAGGGATGCCTTCCCATTCCTTCTGGGCGAAGTAGAGCGTGCGGTACACAAAGTTGCCTAAAATGTTGACCACCTCGTTGTTGATCCGCTCGGCAAAGACCTTCCATGAGAAATTGAGTTCCTTGGTATGGCTCGTGTACGCGAGCAGGTAGTAGCGCAGGTAATCGGCGGGTAGCCCTTTGTCAAGATAATCGTCATTTGTCCAGACAACATAACCACGGGATTTAGAGAACTTGTGGTCGTCTACCTTGACCATCCCGCTTGCCACAATCGCATGCGGAATCCCGTAGCCTGCACCTTTCAGGAGAGCCGGCCAGAAGATGCAGTGATGGTAGATGATGTCACCGCCAATGAAATGGGTAACCCTGTTCTCCCCACACCAGAATCGTTTCCAGTCGTTACCGGTTTTCTTTGCCCATTCTTCAGTAAATGCAATGTAGCCGATCGGGGCATCGACCCAGACATACACCACGAGATCATCGCGTCCGGGGAACTTCACGCCCCACTCCAGCGTGCGAGTGATGCACCAGTCGTGCAGTTCGTCTTTTATCCAGCCAATCGCGTAGTTCTTCGCATTGCTCGTGCCCCGCAGGGTGTCGAGATAGGGAAGCAGGAACTCCTTGAACTCCGAAAGTTTGAAAAAGTAATGTTCCTGGTCGCGGAACTCAGCTTTTGTGCCGCAGACCTTGCAGAGCGGGTCCTTGATCTCGCCGGGTTCAAGGTGCTTGCCGCACCCCTGGTCGCATTCATCCCCCCGGGCCGGTTTCCCGCAGTGGGGGCAGGTGCCTTCTACATACCGGTCCGGAAGGAAGCGTTTGCACTTTGTGCAGTAGGCCTGGTGCACAATCTGCTTGTAGATGTACCCGTTCTTCTCGAGTTCGGCAACGATCTCCTGTGTGCGGTGGTGATTTGCGGGATTATCGGTCATGCCGAAGTGATCGAACATGACGTTCATCCGCTTGAACGTCTCATCGAAGTGCGCGTGGTAGCGTTCGGACATGGCCCGGGGGGTGATGCCGGTCTCTTCAGCAGAAACTACAATCGGTGTCCCGTGATTGTCCGAACCGCACACGAATACAACTTCTTCTCCCATCCGCCGCATATAGCGGACGTACGCATCAGCAGGAACGTACGTTCGCAGGTGTCCGAGATGGCAGGGGCCGTTTGTGTACGGCAACCCGCACGTGACCAGCAGCGGTGGCGGTGTCATGACTACATTTTTTGATTGTGATGCATAATAAGATATGACCATGGCCAAGCTGCATAAACTCACCACGCGGGCATTCGGGGCCGAACCCGGTATACCGGATGTAGCCCAACTCACGGAATGGATCGCGGAACATCGCGGCACAATGGCCGACCTCACCACGTACCAGCTGTACCAGTCGCTGGCCCCGCAACTGGCATCCGGGATCGGTCATCCGTGCGCGGGAGGAAAATTCTGTGCTGACCGGATTTGTGCATCTCTTCTGGGGGTAATTGAAAAGTGTGCAACCGATGAGATTGCTGTTAATACTGACGCGCTTATTGAGGATGCGGCAGGCATTGTTGTGCAGAAGCGCAACAGCTGGTGTGCCCTGCCGGCACCTCATGTGCTCGGGCTCATCGATGGCTACTATCATGATGATGAGGAGTGGAGCGATGCTGTCACCGAAGCATACGTTTCAATGATGAGGGCAATGCGGGATATTGGTATTGCAGGGCATGTGTTGATCGGAAATAAGGCTGAGGAACCGGAGATAGTTGCCCTTGCAGGGCAGAAAGTTTTTTTCTTCCTGCCGGATGCTGACCGAAAAAGTCTGGAGTGCTTAATGGAACGCCAGCGTCAGATCGCGGTGCGCCCGAAGCAGCTGGAAACGCTTTTTGCACTCACCGATGAGTACGACCTGCGGAAGATCTTTATTGTGGATGCAGATGCAGCCGCGATCACGCTCGCTCTTTTACATCTCGATCCGGATCAGGTGAGTGTCGGGGGGTACTGCACGGATGACAGCGGCGAGTACTGGAAGAACCTCGTTGAAGCTGCGGTTTACACCCGCTGAAATCAGTTTGCTTCTGCCGCTTTCACAAACTCGTCAAAGTGCCGGCTCTTCTTAAATAGCCACCACGTAAACCGTTCAATTACGGAGAAATTAAACGAACCGCCCGCTGCATTCGGGTGCCCGCCTCCGCCAAATTCGCGGGCGATAATGTGGCTTATCGGGGGAACGGAGCGCACCGAAAATTTGCCGTCTTTTCCTATAATCACTTCGATATCGGTCTTTTTCTCATCCCGGATGAAATGTGCGGTCTCACTCGGGTAGCCGTAGAGCGGTGCAAAGGCAATCCGGTATTTTTTCCCACGGAACGTTGCCTGTTTAAGGCTGCGCTGCATATTTTCATCCATCTCGGCTTTGATCTCTGCGTACTCCTGCTCGATTAAGGTGTCAGAGAAGATCCCGGCAACAAGGCAGTCGCGGACGTGATCGCGGTTCTTCTTTCGCTGGAGCACCTGCCCGAGCACCGCTGAGCGGGGATCTGCATGCTTCCAGAGATCGTAATCGCAGACTACACGGGCAACTTCAACGGCTGTGGGATTATCCGGTGCCAGATCGCGGGCAACGATTCCGGTGCCGCATACTGATGTGTCGATATGGAGCAGTGCAACGATCCGCTCAATCTTTTTTATCTCGTCCTCCCGCCAGCGGTGATGATCCCGCCATTCTACAACCCAGCCATTAGCCTTTGCTTTGTTTGCAATCGATTCAGTATCGCGGTGATAGCCGAGGTCCGAGATGGAGAGGAGATCTCCTTTCCCCTCACACGAAGCAACCAGCGAGAAGAGTGAAGAAAATTTACCTACCGAGCTCCAGATCGTAAACACGCCATCGTTGCCGTATTTCATCCGGTGAATGGCATCAGCTCCTACGGCATCAAGATCATTATGGGTCAGGTGGATAACATGTGCAGTGCGGCTCTTTACAGCACTTAAAAGACCGCTGTTTTCACCGCCAGCACCTGCATTCGGGAGTGACATTGGTTAATACTGTCATTGCCGCGTATAAAAATGAGCGGTCATACTCAATAAAGGGGAAACTGAACGGATCATTTATTAGTCACAAGGAACAACATTTGTACTCCTGCCCTAGTAGCTCAGCTCGGGAGAGCGCTAGACTGAAGATCTAGTTGTCGCCTGTTCAAATCAGGCCTGGGGCACTTATTTTTCCCTGCGTTTGCAGGAACGTTTTTTTTTTTCTGACGCTTTTATCAGGATAAAAAATAACGCGATCCCTCATGAACGAACGGGCGAATTCCTATTAACCATTCCGTCATAGTCTTATGATAAAAGTCCACAAAAAAAGTGTACTAAAAAAAGGATAGTGCCGCTATGGAGATGATGCTTGCAATTGTGATATTGATATCATTATCAATTGCTCTCCTCTATATCGGCCAGCATTTCAAACTCCCCAGCATTGTCTCATTTCTTATCATTGGCATTCTCGTTGGCCCGTTTGGCTTTGCACTTATCACCAACCAGTCAGCGATTGAAATGGTCGGGCAGATCGGTATCATCCTGCTGCTCTTTACCATTGGCTTGGAATTCTCCTTTGAAAAACTCCTCCGCTCATGGAGGATCGTAATCATCGGGGGTCTGGTGCAGGTATGCACAACGATTGTTGCCATCACCCTCATTACAACGTACTTTAAGATGCCTTTTAACGAAGCCCTCGTCTTTGGGTTTATCGTATCTCTGTCAAGTACGGCAATAGTGATGAAGATCCTGCAGGAACGTGGAGAGGTGGACACTCTTCAGGGTCGGACACTGCTGGGGATCCTGATCTTCCAGGACCTCGCCATCATCCCGATGATCCTTATCACGCCGCTCCTTGTCGGCAGTGCAGGCCCCGACCTTGAACACCTCCCCTTGCAGATGGGAAAGGTAGCAGGGTTGTTGATTATCATTATCATCATGGCCAAATGGGTCATTCCGGCGTTCCTTTTCCGGGTGGTCCGGCTGAGGAGCCGGGAACTCTTCTTTATCACTATCGCCGGTATCTGTGTTCTTATCGCGTGGCTGACCAGCGAAGCAGGACTCTCGTTTACCCTTGGCGCTTTTGTCGCCGGTCTCATCATTGGCGAATCGGATTATAATATTGACGCGCTGAGCCACATCATCCCATTCCGGGATGTTTTTGCTGCGATCTTTTTCCTCTCCATTGGCATGCTCTTGAACACCCGGATGGTGCTCGATAACATGTACTGGGTTGCATTTATTGTGCTCGTCATTATCGGCATTAAAATTCTTACCGGTGCATTTGCTGCCGCTGTACTCGGTATGCCCATGCGGGTCTGTGTATTTACCGGTCTTGCCCTCTGCCAGATCGGGGAATTTTCTTTTGTGCTGGCACAGAGTGGCCTTGATTCCAAACTGATTCCCGTAGCGGTTTACCAGCTGTTCCTTGCTGGTGCAATCATCACGATGGCTCTCACACCGTTTGTCATGAATGCCTCTCCAAAGGCAGTCGATATATTATACCGATTGTTTCCTCGCAGGCTCTTTCCCAGCGATACGGCAAATGACACGGGCGATAATGGGAGGCCTCTGTCTGATCATATAATCATTGCCGGTTATGGAGTTACCGGAAAAAGTGTTGCAAGGGCAGCAGAGCTCACCGGTATCCCGTATGTCGTGATCGACCTGAACCCGGAAATTATCAAACAGGAGAAAGAAAAAAGGCGATCCCATGTAATTTTTGGCGACGCTGTCCAGGAAGAGATACTTGAACATGCCGGGATACGGAGGGCTCGAACGCTCGTTGTCGTTGTGTCTGAAGAGCTTGCAATCCCCAGAATTGTTCATCGGGCCCGCACACTGTCCCCTTCAGTTTATATTATTGCCCGGACACGGCATATCCGGCATGCCAAAAATCTGCTGGATCTCGGGGCAGATGAGGTGGTGTCAGAAGAGTTTGAGGCAGCCCGCGAGATCTTTTCCCGTGCATTGAGAAAATACCAGTTCCCCGAGGCCGAGATTATAAAAATTGTCGACCGGCTCCAGTCATGGGGGTATGGCAAATTCATAAAAAGTGCAGAAACTGAACAGCAGGTCTCTGGAATGGATACCATGCTCCATTCCCTGCGGATTCATACGATCTTTGTCGAACCCGGCTCCACAGCTGCAGGAAAAACACTCGGGGAACTGGAGTTGAAGAACCGTTTTGGCATTATGGATTATGGTTTCAGGAGAGAGGGAAAAACGATCATGCAACCCGACGATGCTATCAGCCTGCAGGAAGGAGATGCGGTGATCCTGTTTTCATCCGATGAGATGTGTGAAGAGATCCGCCCGCTGTTTTCCGGTGGATAATGACCGGTGATGCCACCCGTTCAAATCCGTATTGAGGCCCTCGTTTAAGGACTGTTTTTTATATTTGAGATCTCCGGTGATTTTTTGCACCCTGCACCACAATGTGCCTGACTGATCTCATCACTGCACCACAATAAATCGTTACTGGTGCACTTATGAGAAAAAAATAAGTGCATCCCTCCCAATTTTCTATTACATACAACGTGGGGTTGTGGTGCATGAGCGGAGAGTATGAACGGGCATTTTATGAAGCGGTAACTAATCCGGAAAAATTCTGGGGAGCTGCGGCAACAAAGGTCCAGTGGTACAGGCATTATGATCAGGTACTTACCAGTGCCAACCCGCCCTTTTACCGGTGGTTTGAAGGGGGCATGCTCAATTCTTGTTACAATGCCCTTGACTATCATGTTGAGCAGGGACGAAAAGATCGTATCGCATTGATCTACGACAGCCCGGTAACAAAAACCGTAAAAAAATTCACATATGGGGATCTGCGGGATCTTGTAGCACGCTGTGCAGGGGGTTTACAGGCGCTTGGAGTTGTAAAAGGAGACAGGGTTGTGATCTACATGCCTATGATCCCCGAGGCAGTGATCGCGATGCTTGCATGTGCCCGGATTGGGGCTATCCACTCTGTGGTCTTTGGGGGTTTTGCCGCCCGCGAGCTTGCCACCCGGATCGAGGATGCAAAACCTCGTGTCATCGTATCTGCCTCATGCGGGATAGAGGTCAATCGCATCATCCCCTACAAGCCCCTGCTCGATTCCGCACTTGCCCAGTGCTCTCACAAACCTTCAAAATGTATCGTAGTGCAGCGCAAAGAGTCGCCTGTTGTGCTTGAAACCGGAAGAGATATGTCATGGGAGACTCTTCTGGAGTCTGAACCAGTTGCCTGTGTGCCTGTTAGTTCAACCGATCCGCTATACCTTCTCTATACATCAGGCACTACCGGAAAACCCAAAGGAGTGTTGAGAGATAACGGGGGACATCTGGTCGCACTTACGTGGAGCATGGAAAATATTTACGGTGTTAAGCCCGGAGAAGTGTACTGGGCTGCATCAGATATTGGCTGGGTTGTCGGCCACTCCTATATTGTCTACGGGCCGTTGTTTTACGGGTGTACTACCATCCTTTATGAAGGAAAATCTGTCGGTACACCGGATCCCGGAGCCTTCTGGCGTGTCATTGCCGAACATGGTGTATCTGTGCTGTTCTGTGCACCCACTGCATTTCGTGCGATAAGAAAGGAAGACCCTCATGGGGCTTACATAAAAAAGTATGATCTGTCCAGGTTCAGGACGCTGTTTCTGGCCGGTGAACGGTGTGATCCCGATACGCTGCTCTGGGCTGAGGAGCAACTTAAGGTGCCGGTCATTGATCACTGGTGGCAGACCGAGACCGGCTGGGCGATCGGTGCGAACTGTGCCGGTCTTGAGCTGCTTCCCATAAAACCCGGTTCATGCACCAGACCGGTACCGGGCTACGCCATCAGCGTTCTCGATGCTGCAGGAAAAGATGCCCCGGTTGGAGAGACCGGAAATGTTGTGGTAAAAATGCCGCTACCCCCTGGTTGTTTTACTACGCTCTGGAACAATGATACCGATTTTGTCAAGACATACTTCTCGGCATATCCCGGGTATTACCTGACATCGGATGCCGGGTTTTTAGATGATGACGGGTATCTCTGGATCATGGGACGTACTGATGATATCATCAATGTTGCCGGACACCGTCTCTCTACCGGGGCAATGGAAGAGGTGCTTGCATCGCACCCGGATGTTGCTGAGTGTGCAGTTTCTGCAGTCCATGATCCGGTAAAGGGTGAAGTCCCGCTGGGTTTTGTTGTCTTAAAGGCCGGTGCAGACCGGACGCAGGAAACCATCGAACCCGAACTCATTTTACTTGTGCGGCAGAAGATAGGCCCCATTGCATCTTTTAAATCTGCTGCAGTAGTAAAACGCCTCCCCAAGACCCGGTCCGGGAAGATCCTGCGGGGAACGATAAAAAAGATTGCCGATGGCGTTCCTTACACGGTACCGGCAACCATCGATGATCCTCTTATACTGGATGAGATCGCTGAGATTCTTAAAAAAATGGGATACCCGAAAATGTGAAAGTCACAGGAATCCAGACTCACGTGGATATTGAAAAATAAAAAAATAGGATTATTTTCCCAAAAATTTCTCTATACCCTCTTTGAGCTCAGTGATGGAGACCGGTTTCTGGAGTACACCAAGATTCTTATCATTCAATTCGGCGATCTTCTCCTCCACTGATGGCGACGCGGTGAACAATAGCACAGGGATATCCTGCATTCCATATTCCCCACGGAGTTTTTCTAAGAACTCCCAGCCGTTCATGGGAGTCATCATGATGTCGAGAAGGATAAGCGAAGGCTGTTCTGCTTTTAACCGGTTGAATGCATCGGACACATCAGGGACGAGTATTGGTTCATAGCCGATTCGCCTGAGAAGGATCTCCATCATGTCCAATATGGGAAGATCGTCTTCAATGAGCATAATTTTATGAGGCATCTTTTATCACCTTGGGAATGTGAATCGTAAATGTACTACCGGTGTTTACTTTACTGTCCACCGAAATATCTCCGCTGTGCATCTGAACAACCTTTTTAGCTATAGAAAGTGACAGTCCGATCCTGTCATAACGGCGGGATAATTTTGCTGCATCAGCAAGCTGGAACGGTTCAAAGATTGATGAGAACACACTCTTTTCAATACCTATCCCGTTATCCTGCAGAGAAATGTGATGTTGCGGGTCGTTGGTCTCTGAATGATAAAAAATTTTAATAATTCGCGGGGGTTTGGAATAGTTCACTGCGTTTGAGAGCAGGGAGTCAATCACGCTGTAGATGCGGTCCTTGTCGGCAGTGATTATTACTGATTCGGGGATATTAATGGTAACTTCTGCTTTTGCTTGGTATCCGCCGGTGTCAACAATGCTTTTTACCAGGGTTTCAAGGGAAAAGGTTGAATAACTTAACTGGAGTTTGCCGCTTTCAAGCACAGAAAGTTCGAGCATCTGGTTGATGATCTGGCGTTCGCGTTCAACACTGACAAGGCAGCGTTCAAGGATCTTTTTTGTTTCTTCAACAATGCCAAAACCCTGCGGATCGGAAATGAGTAAATTGAGATATCCGAGAATCGGCTGGAGGGGTGTACGAAGTTCATGGGCAACCGTGATGATGACCCCTCGCCGCCTCTCGTTATCCTCCCGGATTTTATCAGAAAGACGCTGCTTTTCTGAGATATCGATGATATTTATCAGTGTTGCGGGCTTTTCAAGATGAACGATCGAAGTAGCCGTGAGTGCACCGAACCGCATTCCACCGCTTTTGGTAACAAAACGAATCTCCAGATCTTCGTGAAGATAGTTGTTTTTTGACCAGTGTTTTGCAAATTCATGATATTCAGCCCGGTCACGTGAATCAACAAACTCATCAAGGATTTTTCCTTCAAGTTCATCCTTGCTGTAACCGGAAAAAATTAAAAATGATGGATTTGCAAACTGGATTGCCCCATCCTGGATGATCAGAATCCCCGTAGGTGAATTCTCGGTTAACTGGAGATATCTCATCATATTTTCATGATTTAATTTTTCTGCGATTTTCCGGTCATTGATATTGACTGCAGTGCAGCTGATGGTGGATTCATCGATGGGATTCCACGAGAGATTTACCCAGAAGCCATTGCCGGATTTTGTTGCAAGCTGTATCTCAAAATTATCCGTGGTTTTTGTTTTAGAAATCCTCTCTAGAAATTTTTCTTTATCGGCAGTGGTGAGACATAATGATGAAAAAGTCATGCCATTGATCTCTTCAGTTGAATAGTTGAGCATGGACGGAAACCCGTCATTGGTCTGCCGGATAGTAAAGTCTGCACCATTGAAAAGTGCAATGCCCAGCTGCGAGTGCAAAAAGACCGACCGGTAACGTGTTTCTCCGGACCGTATCTTCTCAATAAAATATGCGATCAGGCATGCTATAATGATAAAAAGGATGGCTTCTGATGTAACAGCGACTAGTGCTCCAAAATCGGGGTAGCGATAATAATAGCCGACCGCCTGGTATGCCACGCCGCAGATAAGAGCTACTAACAATCCGCGCTTTGGGTAGAAGTAAGCGGCATAAATAATTGGGATGAAAAAAAGCTGGTAACTGATGAAATCAATTGATAGCGAGAAAGAGAGCGCAGTGATGAGTGTACAACAAATGGCAAGAGCGGTGATCACACAAAGCCTTACAATATCTGTCTGAGAGATCGTATGCTTCATGACACGGATCACTTTGTCAGCCATATCTTAGGTGGACAATTGAATTTCCTGTTATTTGAACATTCACTTTACAC
The DNA here is from genome assembly GCA_964590895.1 of uncultured Methanoregula sp. Lineage (GTDB taxonomy): Archaea > Halobacteriota > Methanomicrobia > Methanomicrobiales > Methanospirillaceae > Methanoregula. The sequence goes on from CAZPYV010000011.1 coordinate 57,974, forward strand.
TCTCTGAGATGAAATCCCGTCTCCTGCTCCTGATCAGGATGGCACGAGTGGTAATCGATGGACCTGAATCTGCTGACAAATCCCCCGTTGAGACTCTAATCATGAACAGACTTGTCATCAACACCCTTTTATTCGGTGTATATAATTGGCAGTGCAACCAACGATAGTTCATGCGACCGTATGTCGTGGTTAATGTTGCCATGAGTGCTGACGGTAAAATATCTACCCGCGAACGCAGGCAGGTAAAGATTTCCGGTGCATTGGATTTCTCCCGCGTTGACCAGCTCAAAGCGGACTCGGATGCTGTCATGGTCGGGATTGGCACCGTACTTGCAGATGATCCCTCCCTTACGGTAAAATCAGAGGAACGCCGCACAGGCCGGCTGAATCGTGGTGTGGATGAGCACCCGGTACGCATTGTCGTTGACAGTAAAGCCCGAACTCCTCCTGAAGCTGCCCTCTTACACAAAGGAACGGGAAAACGGATCATTGCAGTCTCGCGCCAAGCAGATCCAAAAAAAATCGCCGCACTGCAAAGTTGTGCCACCGTGATTATTGCCGGAGAGAATGAAGTTGATCTGGCTATCCTGATGGACAAGCTGGGTGAGATGGGCATCAAGAGCGTTATGGTTGAAGGTGGCGGGACCCTGATTGCCGGGCTCATCACGGCCGGACTGATCAATGAGATCTACACGTTTATCGGCAACATTATCATCGGTGGAAAAAATTCCCCCACATTTGTCGACGGTGAAGGATTCATTTTGGAATCCGGGTTTTGCCGGCTCAACCTTATAGATATGATCAGGATTGAAAATGGCGTCCTTCTTCACTGGAATGTTCAAAAACCCTGAACAAATTAATAAATGTGATTTTTATCCGCAGGATTTACAAGACATTTCCTGTCCGATGACTGTGTAACTGTTATAAAAAAAGCCAGCCGGTTCCCAGAACCATAAATTATTGTTCCGGATCAATGCGAATGCTCATCTTCCGGTATGCTTGACATTCATCTACGTATATCGCAGTCATTGTGTTAATTGCTGTCTTTCTCCTGATTGCTGTCAGGCAGGTGGGCAGGTTCAACTTTAAGATCTGGCAGATCATGCTCGGAGGAGCACTGGCAGTCCTTATCACAGGTCAGATCGCACCGGTTGATGCACTGCATGCGGTTAACCCCGATGTGATGCTCTTTTTATTCGGGATGTTTGTTGTCGGGGAGGCACTCGTTGAGAGCGGCTACCTTTCATATATCGCCCACCGCTTTTTTTCCCATGCAAAAAATCCCAATCAACTGGTGCTCGTTATACTTTTTGGAATGGGATTGCTGTCGGCCCTCCTGATGAATGACACCCTTGCCATTATCGGGACCCCGTTGGTTCTCACGCTTGCCACGCGGTTTAAGCTCTCTCCGTCCCTGCTCCTTATCACGCTGGCAGTTGCGATCACAACCGGCAGTGTGATGAGCCCGATTGGAAACCCCCAGAACCTGTTAATCGCGCAGGACAGTGGGATGACGGGAGCTTTTGTGACTTTCGGTTCATATCTACTCATTCCTACCCTCTTTAGTCTCCTTATTGCATTTGTTGTACTGCGCCTGTTCTATCCACAGGAGTTTTTAACGCGGCCACTTATGCACGATCCTGTAGGTACCTATGATCGGAGAACGACTCTTCCTGTCAGGTGTTCGCTGGTAATTATCGTCATCCTTGCAGCGACAAATATTGCTGCGTCCCTGCTGGGAGCCCGGATGGTGATCACCCTGCCCCTGATTGCAATAGCAGCCGCGGTCCCGGTCCTCCTCCTCTCCCGGCAGAGATGGACTGTGCTCCGTGGTATTGACTGGGCTACGCTCGTCTTCTTTGCGGCGATGTTTGTACTGATGGAGAGTGTCTGGCAGACCGGGTTTTTCCAGTTGTTTGTCAATGGAAGTATGGTCTCTTCAGTACCAATGATCTTAACAACCAGTGTGCTCATCAGCCAGTTTATTTCAAATGTTCCCTTTGTCGCGCTCTTTCAGCCCATGATTCTTGCGGCTGGTGGGGTTACAACCCCCCAGCTGATGGCACTTGCGGCAGGGAGCACCATTGCTGGAAACTTAACGATCCTTGGCGCTGCAAGTAATGTAATAATCATCCAGAATGCCGAGAAGCAGGGCCAGACGATCTCCTTTATGGAGTTTGCAAAAGTGGGAATTCCACTAACGATTCTCCAGATAGCGGTGTACTGGATTTTTCTTTCGGTATTATGATCCAGAATCTATTTCCGGTTATGTTCCCGAATAAAAATGGATAACCTTTCTTCTCGCTCACGTTCATGTAATACAATTCCATCCTTATTGGGGATACAGAAGAACATTTATTGCTTTTTGGGCAGCATTTCCCCTATCTATAAATCTGACATGGATGACTTTTGTTTAGTCCAGTAAACAAAAGAGATCCGGAAACAAACCCCGGTTATACCAGGACCATGTAGAATTATTTAAGAAATCCTCTATGATCATGAGTAATGATTGCCGGAACGGACTGATTGCATGAATGTGACCATCGATCGCATGGAATGTGTGAGTTGTGGGGCGTGCTGGAACACCTGCCCTGAACTCTTCGAACAAAATCCCTGTGATTCTCTCTCACAAATCGCAGAACCACTCAGGTTCTGTGGCGATCGTGCGGAAGGAATTGTTATGGAAAACCAGATCGGATGTGCTCGCCAGGCAGCGGATCTCTGCCCGGTCCAGATAATTACCCTTTCAATAGATGAATCCGAGAAAATATAATGTCAAAAACAATATATCCCCCCAGAGCCGGTGAAATGATTTTATGCAGGATTCAGAGCGCGAAGAACTAAAAGAGAAAGTGCTTGTGATCAATGATCTGATAGCATACCAGACGGGCACTGTTGCCAGCAGGATGATCGTTTTTAAGAAAGCCGGGACAATTACCTGCTTTTCTTTCGATGAAGGAGAAGGATTGTCAGAGCATACCGCGCCGTTCGATGCAATTCTTGAAGTCACTGATGGGGAAGCGGAAGTGCAGATTGCCGGTGCACCGTTTATTGTACACACCGGCGAATTGATCATTCTGCCCGCGAATAAACCGCACGCGGTATTTGCAAAAAAGCGGTTCAAGATGATGCTCACCATGATCCGCGAGTGAAGATCTCCGTTGAAAATGTGCGGGCAATGAAAAACCGGATATTTTTTAAAGGCCCTATCTTAAACTATCAGTCAGTTGATCTGCCATGGTTGAATACGAACCCCCAAAACATGAAGAAAAATCCGATAAGAAACGCGAAGATCTCAAAGGGAAAGTGATCGTATTAAAAGATCTGGTCAGCTATGCAGATGGCGCTGTAGCCAGTCGTATGGTAATCTCGCGGAAAGCGGGAAACATTACGATCTTCTCGTTTGATGAGAATGAGGGACTCTCTGAACACACAGCACCATTCGATGCACTGGTCACCATTCTTGAGGGGGAATGTGAAGTCTGGGTTGCGGGCCAGACTTTCCCGATGAAAACCGGAGAGACAATAATATTTCCGGCAAATGTTCCGCATGCCCTGTCAGCCATAACAAAATTCAAGATGAGCTTAACGATGATCAAGGAGTGAATATGCCAAGCGATGACAAGGATGGATATTACTGCTCGATCTGTGGGGGAATCCCGCCCGACAAGATCAAGACTAAACGGATCCTGATTGACGGTAAGGAGACGGGTATCGATCATCTTGAATTTGTTTTTGCTGAGGTTAAAAAACTCCAACTTGAGGATAATACTGCGATCTCTGATGAACTCCTCAAACGGGTGAAGGTCTTTAATTACGTGCCCACAAAAAAGACAGCCGAATATGCATCTGCTCTCATCGGGGAGTACCGGAAATTTTTAACCGAACGGTAATTGTATTCCGGCAAACTAAAAAGAAATCCAGCACAACGCTGAACACAATTTTTAAAAAGTGCTGAACACAGATACGTTACCAGCACATGGATATCTTCTCTCTCGTTCTCATCATCGCCGGGCTCTGCCTTTTTGAGACGATCACCAGCATCGACAATGCAATCATCAATGCCGAAGTCCTCTCAACAATGGGAGAGCGGGCCCGGAAATGGTTTTTGCTCTGGGGTCTGCTCTTTGCCGTCTTTGCCATACGCGGCCTTTTGCCATGGCTTATCGTCTGGATGTCCACACCGTCCCTTGGCCCCATTGGGGCACTGACTGCCACCTTCTCTTCTGATCCGGCAGTCATCGCCGCCATTGAGCACTCAGCGCCCATCCTCCTGATGGGCGGAGGTGTATTTTTACTCTTCCTCTTCTTCCACTGGCTGTTTTTAGAGAAAAAGAATTTCGGTCTTATGGGGGAGCGCTACATTGCAACAAAAGGGGTCTGGTTCTTTGCAATAGTGTCTGTAATGCTCGCTGCAATTGTCTGGTTTGCTTTAGAGAAAAGTCCCATGATTGCTTTTGGTGCAGTAATTGGATCGACTGCATTTTTTATTGTTCATGGTTTCCGCCAGAACGCAGAAGTCGCAGAGAGGGAGATGCTCAACGGCAATATGTCAGATATCAGCAAGATCTTTTACCTTGAGGTGATCGATGCCACCTTCTCGATTGATGGCGTAATCGGGGCATTCGCATTCACCATGTCAGTACCCCTAATCATTATTGGTAGCGGCCTTGGGGCATTTGTTGTAAGAGAGATGACCATTCGTAATGTGGATAAGATCAAGAAATATCTCTACTTAAAAAACGGTGCCATGTACTCTATCCTGATCCTCGGAAGTATCATGATTCTCGACGGGTTTGGGTTCCATATCCCATTCTGGCTCTCACCGCTTCTCACGTTTGGCATAGTGGGTTGGTTCTTGGTAAAATCACTGAGAGCAATGCCGCAGCCAGACTAAAAAACCAAAATATTTTTTTTCAAAGGCATGAGCTGTGTCTGTTCATGGAAACTGACCGATTTTTAAACGGTTTACCCGGCACATTCAGAAGAGATATAAGGCTGTAATGGGAGAATACCGAACAACAAAGAATCCCTTTATCAGTCGTTTGTGGAAAAAACCATGACAGATACAAAAAAGCAGAAAGCCGAGATAAAAATTGCGGGTATGCACTGCGCTACGTGTGCGGTGAATATTGAGGAATCTTTAGCAGGGCTTAAGGATGTGACAAAAGCGCAGGTGAACTTTGGAACAGACACTGCACACGTTGAGTACGACCCGGCCAAAGTATCCTTATCAACTCTCGAAAGCGCAGTAAAATCTGCGGGTTATGATGTAGTGAACCGTCAGGTCACAATAAAAGTTGGCGGGATGATGTGCGCAACCTGTGTTGAGACGATCGGGACCGCTCTTAAAGAACTCCCCGGCATTGTCTCTGCAACGGTAAATCTTGGGACCGAAAAAGCGTACGTCAATTATAACTCCTCCCTGTCCGGCATTGACGACATGAAGAAGGCGATTGATGAGGCAGGGTACCAGTATCTTGGGATCTCCGGTGAAGTGAGCGAAGAGGCAGAAAAGATTGCACGCGATAAGGATCTGCACGATAAGTTTGTCCGTTTCACCGTAGGATTTGCCGTGAGTATCCCACTCATGCTGGCGATGTGGGTCCCACTCCCCTTATCGATGCAACAGCTTGGCTATGTGATGCTTCTTATCTCTACACCTGTTTTTGCCTACGTTGCCTACCCGATATTCCGGGCCGCATGGATCTCTCTCTCGCACCGCATGCTATCCATGGACGTCATGTACGCGATGGGAACCGGCGTTGCGTTCGTATCGAGTGTCCTTGGTACTTTTGGCATCGTTCTCACACACGAGTTCATGTTCTACGATACCGCGATCATGCTTGCATCCTTCCTGATGCTCGGGCGATATCTTGAAGGGCGTGCAAAAGGCAGGACCTCTGAAGCAATTAAAAAATTGGCCGGCCTCCGGGTGAAGACGGCCATTTTGATCCGTGACGGACAAGAAATGGAGGTGTCGGCTGAAGATGTTGTTGTTGGGGATCAGGTTATCGTAAAGCCCGGCGCCAAGGTGCCGGTTGATGGCGAAGTCGTTGCCGGTGAAAGTTATGTCAATGAAGCCATGATAACCGGCGAACCAGTCCCGCCGCTCAAGACCGTAGGCAGTCTTGTCGTTGGCGGAACGCTGAACACCAACAGTGTGCTCACTGTCCGGGCAACAAAAGTGGGAAAGGAAACAATACTTGCACAGATCATCCAGATGGTGGAGGACGCGCAAGGGTCAAAACCACCGGTCCAGCGGATCGCTGATGTTGCAGTCACCTACTTTATCCCGGTTGTGCTCATCATCGCAGCACTGACATTTGTTGTGTGGTTCTTCCTGCTGGGATCAACGCTCCTGTTCGCTCTCACGGCCCTCATCTCTATCCTTGTGGTTGCCTGTCCCTGTGCACTCGGGCTTGCCACACCAACAGCTGTCACCGTTGGTGTTGGTCGTGGTGCGCAACTCGGTATCCTGATCCGGAACGGAGAAGCACTGGAGGTTGCCGAGAAAGTGACGACCGTCATTTTCGATAAGACCGGGACCTTAACCAAAGGAAGACCGGAAGTGACCGATCTCATACCTGTCGGTATTTCGGAAGATACGCTGCTCTCATTTGCCGCCAGTGTTGAGAAGAACTCGCAGCATCCGCTCGCCCAGGCCATTGTGCTAATGGCAAAAAGCCGCGCCGTAAACATTGAACCGGCAGAGCAGTTCGACACATTTGGCGGGAGAGGAGTTTTTGCAACGGTACTTTCCGAGGTTGTACTTGTCGGCAATCGTGCATTCCTGCTGGAAAAAGGTGTGGCAATACCAGACGGGCTTGATGAACGGATAACCGTTTTCGAACAGGAAGGGAAGACCGCGGTGCTCGTTGCTGCCGGTGGCCAGATGGCCGGTGTGATTGCAATTGCGGATCCTCTTAAGGACACCACAAAGGATGCAATTACCCGGTTTAAACAAATGGGGGTTCGGATTGTGATGATCACCGGAGACAACCGGAGAACGGCAGATGCTATCGCCCGCCAGATTGGCATCGATCGGGTGATTGCAGAGGTGTTACCCCAGGATAAGGAAGCCGAAGTAAAAAAACTTCAGGCAGAAGGAGAAGTAGTTGCGTTTGTCGGTGATGGGATCAATGATGCTCCGGCGCTTGCACAGGCTGATGTTGGTATCGCAATCGGCAGCGGCACCGATGTAGCAATTGAGAGTGGGGATATTGTATTGATGAAAGATGATCTGCTCGACGCGGTAGCAGCAGTCCAGCTCTCAAAAAAAGTGATGGGCAGGATCAAGGGCAATATCTTCTGGGCGTTTGCATATAATGCAGCCCTCATACCGGTAGCTGCAGGGGTACTCTATCCCTCGTTTGGCATCACATTCCGGCCCGAGCTTGCCGCTCTTGCGATGGCGGCAAGTTCAGTCACGGTTGTTACCCTGTCACTGCTACTCACAAAGTATATACCCGACGCGAAGAAAGGGAGATGACTGAGGTATTGTAAAAAATGGCAATCGATCCTATCTGTAAGATGACCGTCGATGAGAAGACTGCAAAGCTCATCAGCGAATACAAAGGGAAGAAATATTATTTCTGTGCACCGGGCTGTAAGAAGAAATTCGATACGGACCCGGCAAAGTACGCATGAAAAATCAGATCTTTTTTTGCGCGTTTTAGTAGTATTTCTGGAATTTCTCTGATTTTTTCCCATAACCGGAGAATATTGATATAGAAAAAGTAGTTAACGTCTTTCCAGCTCAACGCATGTGGGCATCAAATGGGGAATAAGGCGGAATAATGTCATTTTTCATCATCAGTCCTGAACTCTATGCATGGATTATTCTCCCGCTCCTGATCTTTATTGCCCGAATTGCCGATGTGAGCATGGAGACCATCCGGGTCATCTACATATCCCGTGGGATCAAGTATCTCGCTCCAATCATTGCCTTCTTTGAGATTGTTATCTGGCTGCTTGCTATGGAAGTTGTGATGAGTGACTTAACCAATATCGCAAACTTCTTTGCATTTGCTTTCGGCTTTGCGATGGGGACGTATGTCGGACTCGTAATAGAGGAGAAATTATCCATCGGCATGGTGATCATGCGCATCATCACCACTGAAGAATCCAATGAAGAGATTACTTCATTTCTCCAGTCAGAAAATTTTGGGATTACCAGCCTTGATGCGAAAGGTGCACGGGGAAACGTAAAGATGATCCTTACCCTCGTGAATCGTATCGATGTACCCCGGATAACACAGCACCTCCAAAGTACAAACCCTCATGCTTTTTTCTCAATTGAGGATGTCCGGTATGCAAATGAAGGAGTATTCCGTCCCAAAAAACCCAATGCAGTTACCGGACTCTTCCATTCATTTATCCGCCCAAGAAAGAAAAAATAATTTTTCATTCCTACTCTCCTTTTTTTTTAAATTTCTGATACGTATCTTGCGTGTACCTTAAGATAAGGATAATTTAAGTCCCTTTGATGCCAAGTGAAGAAGTAAGATGATGTTCATGCGCCGATTATTTTTTTGGTGAGCCACGATGAAAACTGAAATGCCTTTATCAAAACCCATTCGCCATTTTATCAATACAACTGAGGAACTCCTGGACACTCAGATATCGCTCCTTCGTGAACCCGATGCAGAACCGGGTGGGACGCTGGTTGATTGTTATACCTATGATATTGACCATAATGTGATCATTTTTCCTGCCCAATACATCGGGCTTCTTAAGGACTTTATCATCGCTAAACACTGCACTAACCTGATGATAAAAGGAGCGGCAGCAAAAAAAGGTGAATACAAGGTCTGCTCCTATACAGAAGATTCTGTGTACCGGGGTTTACGCCAGATCTATCTGGATGCCCTGAAAGATGAAGTAAAAAAGGTGGAAAAACTCCCTGTAGAGAAACTCATCCAGTTGCTGTTCATTCTTTTTTCCCACTTCAACGAGGATGTGAACGACCTTCCATGGAATGCGATCGTCAATGCAAGTGTCTATCATCGCATGCCTAAGATAAGGAAAACGCAGCTCTACCATGTGATGAAAGAGAGCAAAAATGATATGGATGAGATGATGGATCAGGAGGAGATCGTTCCCCGCCGGTATTTTGTCCTGAATAAAGCGATGTTTTATGCCCGTGACATGTTTCTGGCAAAAACCCTGCCCGCTGACGAACTGATGCCGGTTCTCAATATTCCCCAGATGAAAAAATTCAATCACCTGGAAGTAAAAGAGATGCTTACCACACGGTGGACACATACTGCCTGGTACCAGTCCAAAATCTTTGGAGATAATATGCTTGAGATTATGGATAAACCTCTTTCCCAGGTCGACTGGAATGCAAAACCCTCGCTCGATTATTATTATGATCTCTACAAAATCGGGTTTAACTTAACTAATCACCTCCTCTCATACATGACAATGAAAGACTGGTACGTCTGGGAAAACCCCAAACACCTCCTCATGGCACATGAAAATAAAGAAGTGTATGAAAAGAAAGGGTTAAAGAAGATCTTTGGGGACCTGATTGCTGATTCATTGGTGGATTTATGACGGTAAAAGAGGCAGTTGAACTTTTAAGGAAAGGTCTGGCCTATGCCAAAAGGACCAAATACAAAGAGGCAATGGCCTATTATGACAAAGCTCTCGCACTCGATCCGAAAAATCCTGAAGGGTGGTTTCTTAGGGCATCGGTGTTGATCGATACCGGGAAGAGCAAAGAAGCGCTTGTTGATTGTGACAAGGCAATTGCTCTCGATCAGAATTATGCTCCGGCGTGGTCAAAAAAAGGGTTGGCATTCTACAATCTTGAACAGTTCAAAGAGGGATTGTTTGCCAGTACGCGGGCATCATCGTTGAATGGCAATGATGTGTCTGCCTGGTACCTCAAAGGGGTCTGCCTCGATGAGCTGGGCCGGAGTGATGAGGCACAGGAAGCATATGGTAAATCCCTTGAACTGGAGATCATCCTCGATATCGAGTCCGAGAAAAAGAAAGTTGGCAGGTAATTTCTCTCTCTATTTTCCATTCTTGTTCACCAACCATTACGGTATGGCAAATGCTTTTGCATGATTTGCCTCTTTACGAAACCATTATACAGATGAAAACCAAGAACATCGATTAACAGGAGGATTAAGTATGATATCAAAAACTATGGAAGAAGCGCTAAACAAACAGGTCAACCGGGAGTACTACTCTGCGTACCTGTATCTTGCAATGTCTGCCCATTTCGAATCCGTCAATATGAAGGGTTTTTCCAAATGGATGAGAGTCCAGTCAAGAGAAGAGGAGACACATGGGGATAAATTCTTAGATTACCTTATGGCTCGCGGCGGAAAGGTCTCTCTTCTGGCTATAGAGGCACCAAAGGCAAAATGGGCATCTGCCGGCAAAGTCTTTGAAGAGGTCTATGCCCACGAACAGAAAGTTACCGGCATGATCAATGCTCTTGTGGATCTTGCAATCAAGGAAAAAGACCATGCAACATTTGAGATGCTCCAGTGGTTTGTAAAAGAACAGGTTGAAGAGGAAAGCAATGCCAGTGAGATTCTCGCCCAGATCATGACCGTTGGCGATGTTCCCGGCCATCTCTTTTACCTTGACCACCATCTCGGCAAGCGGGAATAAACCGCAAGCGTTTCCTTTTTTTATCATATCTCTTAGATTAATCTTCAGACCGGCTCACTTTTCCTTAACCTTCAATGCGCGTACTCTCTTTGAATGTCGATTATTACCGCTGAATTTTGGTTTTGATGCTTGAGATGGGAAGAGGCTATGCAAGAGTGCAAAGGAGAATGAAATAAAAAGATTTCCTCATCTGTGTTCAGGAGGATTTATAGCAGGTGGAAATCAGCTTCCTTATATGCGAGCAGAAAAAAACCAGTAAAATCCGTAAAGGTTTGATAGTTGATGACAGAAACAAGCAATAACAAGAGATCAATTGTTGAGATTAAGGACATTACTGCAGGAGCCGGGGCGCTTGGACTTCTCGGTTACGGCATGCCGGGAGTCCTCCTCGGTCTTGCCAACGCGGGCATAATCCAGGCCGGCTCAATGATCCTTGCAATGGCGATCTTCATGGGTGGGTTTGCCATGTTCACTGCCGGGCTTATGGAGTGGAAGAAGGGTAATACCTATGGCATGGCGGCATATTCCTCATACGGCCTGTTCTGGTTCTCGTTTGCAGCACTTCTCTTAATGCCGGTGCTTGGGCTTGCAAAAGATACTGGGGGTGCGGGTGCAATGGCGGCATATCTCGCTCTCTGGGGTCTCTTCACGCTGATTCTGTTTATTGGATCATTAAAAATGTCACGTGCACTCCAGTTTGTCCTTGGGACGCTAGCACTCGTGTTCTTCCTTGAAGCCGCTGGTGCTGCGACTGGTACTGGTATGTTCACCTTAGTTGCCGGGTATATTGGTATAATAAGCGGTCTCGCAGCGATTTACACAGCACTCGCACCGATCCTCAATGACATATACGGCAAGACCATCGCACCGTTGGGATAAGACATTGTGTGTTTGTTAAAGACCTGAAAGGAAAAGTTTCAGGGAACATTTAATTTCCCTCCTCGTTTTTATTTTATATCTCGTTTGTTTCTCATTCATTGTGGGCTGTTTAAAAAATCTCTTAGGAACAGGTTACCAGATGCGTTTTGGTTTTTTTCTTTTAAGAATAATTTCCTCCTTATGCGACTACATCATCTCCTGAAAATTTTGGAAATCTGACGGCAAAGAACGTAACTTCAATACTCTTATTGTCTTGCCACCGATGGATTATTCTCTCTTTGACCCTTAACCTCCATCCGGTGGAGAAACTCAATGAAAAGTCCGGTCTATTTTGCAAGCCTCAGGGCGAGTTCTGAACAGGAATGTACCACAGCAAAGGTACGGCGACTCTTTGAGCGTGCGGGATTCTCATCACTCATTTCACCCCATGACAAGACAGCACTCAAACTCCATTTCGGTGAGATGGGAAATGACGGATTTATCAGCCCGGTCTATGTCCGGCAGGTGGTAGAAAAAGTAAAAGAGTGCGGGGCATTGCCGTTTTTGACCGATACCAACACCCTCTATTCCGGGAGCCGGTCAAATGCAGTGGATCACATCACTACAGCAATCCTGCATGGATTTGATTATGCCGTGACCGGAGCTCCTGTCATCATCGCAGATGGATTGTCCGGTAAAAATAGTGCCCGGGTTGAGATTAACAAAAAACATTTCAGCACGGTCACGATCGCGGGAGATATTGCCGCAGCAGACAGTATGATTGTCCTGAGCCATTTCAAGGGTCACATTGTATCCGGTTTTGGCGGAGCGCTCAAGAATCTCGCCATGGGATGCGCACCACCGGAAGGCAAATGTGCACAACACAATGCCCGCCCGTTTTCGATAGCCGAAAAATGTACCGGGTGCGGATCGTGCATGGAGATCTGCCCGAAATCAGCGATCAGCATTGAGAGGAACAAATCGGTAATCGATCCGGCGCTCTGCATTGGTTGTTTTGAGTGTATGCATGTCTGCCCGGAACACGCGATCGATATCAACTGGGAGACCGAGATCCCGGAATTCATGGAACGGATGATTGAATACGCGTATGGTGCGGTGAAAGGAAAAGAGAAGAAGGTCGGTTACATGAATTTCCTCATCCGCATTACTCCCGACTGCGATTGCTTCCCGTTCAGTGATGCACCGATTGTTCCGGATATCGGGATCCTTGCCTCGTTCGATCCGGTTGCCATTGATGCCGCAAGTTTTGATCTGGTGAACCAGCAGCACGGATTTCAAGATACCCTCCTGACTGCCCATCATCACAAGGGAGAGGACAAGTTCAAAGGTGTCCATGCCCAGACTGATGGGTTCCGGCAGATCCGGTATGCAGAAGAAATTGGCATGGGCAACCGCGCTTATGATCTGATCAGGATCTGAAATTTTCATTTTTTTGGTTTTTGGATTTTTTGAGATTTTTTTTAAAATTTTGCATTTTTTGATTCTATTTTATGTAAAAATTGGGTGGAAATGTACTGCCATCGCAAGAAAAAACCGTAAGACTTATAATGGGGTGGAAAGCAAGCGCTTATTAGTGAATGAGTTATAAATAAAATTAGTTTGAGATCAATTCTCGCTCAAACATCCCCTATCGTGTTTTCACCGGGGAGATTTCGTTATTCAAATGGAGTGTATTAATGAATCTTAGACAGCCAAATGCAAACGAAGCAAACGGGACCGTCAACCGTTCACGGAATGTAGCGCCGTGTTCAGGTATCTGTACCCGATGCATCGATGGATGTAAGGGCAGCTGTGAGATCTGGTTATCATCGTTCAGGGGCAGGGAAGTTCTCTATCCCGGTCCGTTTGGTGAGATCACTGCTGGTGCAGACAAGAATTACCCGATTGATTATTCTCATCTTAATATCCAGGGATATGCAGTCGGTGCAAACGGTCTTCCCGATGGTGTTGAAGCCGGTCCGGACACCGCGATCTTTTCCGATGTGAACACCGAGACCGAGTATGGCTGGGATAAAAAAGTCAAGATGCGCCTGCCAATCTTTACCGGTGCACTGGGATCAACAGAAATTGCCCGTGCCAACTGGGAACACTTTGCAATCGGTGCAGCAATCTCAGGCATCACGCTCGTCTGCGGTGAGAATGTCTGTGGTATTGATCCCGGTTTAAAACGCGACAACAAGGGTAAAGTTATCGAGTCACCCGAGATGGACCGCCGTATCAATGTGTACAAGAAATTCCACGACGGCTTTGGTGAGATCCTTGTCCAGATGAATGTTGAAGACACCCGGCTTGGAACCGCGGAGTATGTCGCCAGCAAACACAACTTAGACACCATCGAACTCAAGTGGGGACAGGGTGCCAAGTGCATCGGCGGAGAGATCAAGGTCAAGTCTCTTGAGCGTGCAATCGAGCTCAAGAAGCGGGGCTTTATTGTCCTGCCCGATCCGACCATCAAAGAGAACCAGGCCGCATTCAAGGCAGGGGCGATCAAGGAATTCGAGCGCCACTCACGGCTCGGCTTTGTTACCAAGGAAGGATTCTTAGAAGAAGTTGACCGTCTCCGTGACATCGGATTTAAGCGTGTTACCTTAAAGACCGGCGCGTACTCCATGGTAGAGTTGGCAATGGCCCTCCGGTACAGTTCCGAAGCCAAGATTGACCTGCTCACCATCGATGGAGCTCCTGGTGGAACCGGCATGAGCCCGTGGCCGATGATGAACGAATGGGGTATTCCCTCGTTCTACCTGCAGTCACTTGCTTATGAATTCGCCTGCAAGCTCGACAAGAAGGGTTTCCGTGTACCTGATCTTGCAATGGCCGGCGGTTTCTCTGATGAACCCGGCGCATTCAAGGCACTTGCCATGGGAAGCCCGTACTTCAAGGCCGTCTGCATGGGCCGTGGCCTCATGATCCCCGGAATGGTTGGTAAGAATATCGAGAAGTGGATCAAAGAAGGCGACCTGCCCAAGTCAGTTTCCAAGTATGGCAACAATGTCGAAGAGATATTTGTCTGCTACGAGGACCTCAAGGAGAAATTCGGTCCACGCATGAAAGAGATCCCCATGGGTGCAGTCGGTATCTACACCTATGCCCAGAAGTTCAGAACCGGTCTCCAGCAGATCATGGCCGGCAGCAGGAACTTCCGGCTCTCGACCATGTCCCGCGATGACTTGATGGCACTGACTGAGGAAGCAGCCGGTGTATCAGGTATCGAGTACGTCATGTCCGCACGGTACGACGAGGCGATGGGACAACTGCTCGACTAAACTGACATAAAAAGATAATTACGTCTGCTCCGGGGAATTATCCCCGGTAATTTTTTTTGCTCCCTCTATCTTTTATTATTTATCATTGTTACCCGTGATTAGGGTGTCATGACCATGAGGGTAAATAGGCTCAAATCGGGCTCCGTTTGCCATTTTTATATCCGGGTGAACACCTTAAAACCCCGAAAAACCGTCCGATTTGGTACATGTGAAAAATACGCTCAATTATAACCCTGTTTCCCAAAATACGGCAGAACTGCATCTCTCCTAAAGCCCGCCAAAGGCCTTTAAATCGAGATTATTTTTCCACCTGGTGTGGTCCATTGGATTGCGTAAACCCTGCTGGAATGCGAATGTGAGGGTCATTTTTTCCGGGGACCGTATCAAAAGATGGAGTATGGGCAGTTGGTTGAAGTAAACCGACATAATGACTTCTCTCGCACCTTCAGAATTTTCGCGCGATACTCATTTATTAAATAATAACACCTGGAACCAATCTTCCATCACAACTCCCCTCCCCGACGAAAAACTAGTATCGACGTTTCCATTTTTCCTTTTCACAATTGTGAGGATCACAATGGAATTAAATACCGGCAACCAGCACGCTGGTATAGTGAACACTTCACTATCGCAATCGTAAGCGTATCACGGTTGAGGCTGTCTGATGACTAACGAACCGATTCAGACCCTGATAAGAAAACAGGTCAAACCAGCGGTCGTGCTCTTTTTATTACTCACGATCCTGCTCGGGATTGTCTACCCGCTGGCAGTAACAGGTATTGCCCAGGTGATCTTCCCGGTCCAGTCGAATGGGAACGTACTCGAACATAACGGGAAAGTTGTTGGTTCGGCACTGGTCGGTCAGCCCTTTACCTCGGCAAAATATTTCTGGGGCCGTCCTTCTGCAACCTCGCCCGTGCCGTATAATGCCGGTTCTTCATCAGGATCGAACCTCGGGCCGAACAACCCCGCTCTCCTCAACGCAGTAAAATCCCGGGTCGATGCCCTGCATGCAGCTGATCCGGCAAATACACAATTGATCCCCGTCGATCTGGTCACTGCATCGGGAAGTGGGCTGGACCCGGATATCAGCATTGCTGCTTCCCAGTACCAGGTTTCCCGTATTGCCCGTGAGCGAAACTTAAGCGAACAGGATGTACAGGCAGTTGTTACAAACAATATTCAACCCCGCCAATTCGGTATATTTGGCGAACCCCGCGTCAATGTCCTCGCACTGAACCTCGCACTCGACGACCTCAGTGCTGCACGCATTTCATCATCGCAACAAATCCCATCATTATCGGTACAGTTTCAACAAAGTGCCCAGCCCCTCAGTTTAGGTATGAGGATATCTGACTGGCTCCAGCTGATCATCTTCATTGTCATTGTTATGGTTCTTGTTGTTCCCCTGGGTGCATGGATGGCAAAGGTTTTTTCCGGCAAGCCTAATCTCATGTCTCCCGTTATTGATCTGGTAGAACAAAAGTTCCTCGGCCTTTGTGGGATAAACGGTAACGAAGAGATGGACTGGAAACAATTTGCCCTCGCCCTTATGGTCTTTACCACACTTTGCATCCTGTTCGTCTTTTTCCTGCAGCTTATCCAGAACGTGCTCCCGCTCAATCCAGCAGGTCTTGGAGGCGTACCTTGGGATCTCTCGCTCAATACTGCTGTGAGTTTTGCCACAAATACCAACTGGCAGGCCTATGTGCCGGAAGTAACGGTGAGTTATTTCACCCAGATGATCGGGCTCTCCGTCCAAAATTTCATATCAGCGGCAATTGGAATGGCTGTACTGGTGGCACTTATCTATGCGTTTTCACGAAAATCTGCCGCCACTATCGGCAACTTCTGGGTCCTGCTTATCCGCAGTATCATGATCCTGTTGCCACTCTGCCTGATTCTTGCACTCGTGCTTGTTTCACAGGGAGTCCCCCAGACGTTCAATGGTCCGGTTACCGTCCCGCTGCTTGATCCGGTAAAAGACAGCACCGGGGTACTGATAACGTCGCAGACTATTCCCCTCGGGCCCGTTGCATCCCAGGTCGCGATCAAGCATCTCGGTACCAATGGCGGGGGGTTCTACAATACGAACTCGGCCCATCCGCTTGAAAATCCGACCCCATTTTCCAATTTCATGGAGACACTTGCGATTATCATCATTTCTGCGAGCATCTGTTACAGCTTCGGTAAAATGATTGGTTCAGGACGAAAAGGTGTTGCCCTCCTTTTCGCGATGACTATCATCTTCCTGCCGCTGGTGGGTATTGCCATATATTCTGAATTCGGCGGCAACCCGGCATTCATTCCCCTTGGTATCGATCAGAACCCCGGGCTTATCCAGCCGGGGGGGAACATGGAGGGAAAAGAAGTCCGGTTCGGGATTGTCCCCTCTGCTTTTTTTTCAGTAGTAACGACGGTAACCTCATGCGGGGCGGTCAACTCCATGCATGATTCGTACATGCCGCTTGCCGGATTTGTCCAGCTGTTCGATATACAACTCGGTGAAGTGGTGTTTGGCGGCGTTGGGTCCGGTCTGTATGGCATGCTCGTCTTTGTCATCCTCGCTATGTTTATTGCAGGCCTGATGGTCGGGCGGACACCGGAACTCTACGGGAAGAAGATCGAACAGAACGAGATGAAAATTGTTACTATAATCATCCTTATCCCCATCATCCTGATCTTAATTCTCAGTGCCATTGCGGTGCTCACCGACCCCGGCAAAGCCGGTGTCTTCAATCCCGGGCCGCACGGTTTTTCAGAGATCCTGTATGCTTTCACTTCGGCATCCCAGAACAATGGCAGCGCTTTTTCCGGATTGTCGGCAAACAGCCTGTTCTATAATCTTGCAACGGCATTTGCGATGTTTTTCGGACGTTATGCCGTAGCTATCCTGACGCTCGCCCTTGCCGGATCGCTCGTTGTAAAGAAGATTGTTCCTGTAAGCGAGGGAACGCTCCGGGACCACCGCCCGCTCTTCATCATCTGGCTGGTCTTTGTTATCATTGTTGTCGGAGCGCTCAGTTTCATCCCGGCACTCTCGCTGGGGCCTGTTGCCGAATTTCTCAATATGATCGCAGGAGGGATGATCCATGGGTGATCTCATTCCCCCCCAGGATCCCCATGCCATCCCGGGACTTTACCAGCGGGCGGTTCTTGATGCTTTCATTAAACTCAATCCCCGGACAATGATCCGGAACCCGGTTATGTTTACCGTTGAAGTCGGCAGCGTCATCACTTCCCTCCTCTGGCTTCAGGCACTTACCGGACGTGGCGAGGCACCCCCCGGTTTTATCGGTGCCATCTCGGCATGGCTCTGGTTCACGGTGCTCTTTGCCAACTTTGCAGAAGCCCTTGCCGAAGGCCGGGGCAAGGCGCAGGCTGATTCCTTAAAAAAGATGCGGCGTGACACTGAGGCAAAAAAACTCAATCCCGACTACTCTCTCATCCGGGGAAGGGAACCCGATGAAAAATATGTATCGGTGATATCCTCATCGATCTTAAAGAAGAACGATCTCATCTATGTCAAATCCGGAGATACGATCCCGGTTGATGGTGAAGTGATTGATGGCGTTGCATCGGTAAACGAGAGTGCCATTACCGGTGAGAGTGCCCCGGTCATCCGTGAGTCCGGCGGGGACCGGAGCGCAGTCACGGGAGGGACCAGTATTCTATCAGACTGGCTCATAATCCGTGTCAGCGCAAATCCCGGTGAAGGATTCCTCGATCACATGATTGGTCTCATTGAAGGGGCAAAACGGCAGAAAACCCCCAACGAGATCGCGCTTAACATCCTCCTCATTGGCCTGACCGCAGTCTTTGTCGTGGTTTCTGCAACATTGTATGCGTTCTCCCGGTACAGTGTCCAGACTGCAACCGGTACCGGCACTACTGTCACTATCACCGTACTGGTCGCGCTCTTTGTATGTCTCGCACCGACAACCATCGGGGGACTCCTTAGCGCTATCGGTATCGCCGGTATGGATCGGCTGATCCAGCGCAATGTCATCACAACATCGGGTCGGGCTATCGAAGCGGCAGGGGATGTTGATGTCCTCCTGCTGGACAAGACCGGTACGATCACGCTCGGTAATCGTCAGGCAGTCGAGCTGATCCCGGTTGACGGGACTGACATTCTGGAACTCGCCGAAACGGCACAGCTTGCATCCTTAGCCGATGAAACCCCGGAAGGACGCAGTATCGTCGTGCTGGCAAAAGAGAAGTACGGGCTTCGTGGCAGGACTGTCGGAGCATCAGAATCGGGCACTGAAATGCAGTTCATCCCGTTCACCAGCCAGACCCGGATGAGCGGGGTTGACCAGGGAGAACTCCATATCCGGAAAGGTTCTGCGGATGTAATGTTTAAGTATATCGAAACGCAGGGCAACACAGTATCGGACAAACTCCGTCAGGAAGTGGACACCATTGCCCATGCTGGAGGAACCCCGCTTGTTGTGACGAAAAATAGCAGGGCTCTCGGCGTTATCAACTTAAAAGATATTGTAAAAGGAGGGATCAAGGAGCGCTTTGCCCAGTTGCGGAAGATGGGCATTAAAACCGTCATGATCACCGGTGACAACCGGCTCACTGCTGCTACGATCGCTGCTGAAGCGGGAGTAGATGATTTCCTTGCAGAGGCAACCCCCGAGAGTAAACTCAAGCTGATACGGGAGTACCAGACGGGGGGAAGAATGGTCGCCATGGCCGGTGATGGTACCAACGATGCCCCGGCGCTTGCACAGGCAGATGTTGCTGTGGCGATGAACACGGGAACTCAACCGGCACGGGAAGCAGCAAATATGATTGATCTTGATTCCAATCCGACAAAACTGATCGAGATCGTGGAGATTGGCAAACAACTGCTCATGACCCGGGGAGCACTGACCACCTTCTCAATAGCGAATGATATCGCGAAATATTTCGCGATCATACCGATCGCGTTTGCCTCTACCTATTCATCGCTTGGTGCCCTGAATATCCTGGGACTCCACAACGGGATCCTCTCGGCAGTGATCTTTAATGCGATTATCATCATCTTACTGATCCCTCTCGCTCTTCACGGGGTAAAATACCGGGCCATGTCAGCCGAAGAAGCGTTACGGAATAATATCCTAATCTACGGGATCGGCGGGCTTATTGCCCCCTTCATTGGAATAAAGATCATTGATATGCTGCTCGTCCTCATGGGAGTGTGACCGTAACTATGGTCGTAAGTCCAGAATGTCGGCCGGACCCTGATATCCTGCTCGCTCACATACGGGAAGAAGAGCGGCAGAAATGTCGGGGCAAACTCAAGATTTTTTTAGGTTACATTGCCGGGGTAGGAAAGACCTATGAGATGCTTCATGCAGCCCACCTCAGGAAACGTGAGGGGTTCGATGTACAGGTTGGGTACGTTGAGACGCATGGTAGGGCTGAGACAGAAGCACTAATAGAAGGGCTTGTCATTATTCCCCGGAAACTGATCGAGTACCGGAACGTGACACTTCCGGAAATGGATCTCGACAAAATCCTGGCAACTCATCCGCAACTTGTCCTTGTCGATGAACTGGCTCACACCAATGCACCGGGTTCACGGCATTTGAAGCGCTACCAGGATGTTGAGGAACTGCTCGATGCCGGTATTGATGTCTATACAACGTTAAATGTCCAGCATATTGAGAGCCTCAACGATGTCGTTGCCCAGATCACCGGCATCATAATCCATGAGACGATCCCGGACCGGGTGATTGATGAGGCGAATGAGATCGAACTGGTGGATCTGGCCCCCCCCGAACTTCTCCAGCGACTCCGGGAAGGCAAAGTGTATGTTCCCGACATGGCTGCCCGGGCCGTTGAGAAGTTCTTCAATGAAGGCAACCTGTATGCCCTGAGGGAGCTTGCCCTACGGCGGGCTGCGGAGCGAGTTGATGACCAGATGCTCGCTTACATGCAGACCCGTGCAATTCCGGGACCCTGGGGGGCAGGGGACAGCCTGCTCGTTTGCATCGGACCGGGACCCTTGTCAGAACGACTGGTCCGTACCGCCCGTCGGCAGGCAGATCGGATGACTGCTCCATGGACTGCTCTCTATGTTGAAACGCCGTCCCATCATCGTCTTTCGAAGGAAGCAAAGGAACAGGTATCAAAAACGCTCCAGCTTGCAGGCAAGATGGGAGCCACAACCGTCACCGTGTTCGGGATAAACGTGGCAACAACCGCTATCGATTATGCCCGCAAGCATAATGTTACCCGGATCATCATAGGAAAAACACTCCGCCCGCGCTGGCAGGAATTCGTCTTTGGTTCTGTTGTAGATCAGCTCATTCACAATAGCGGGACTATCGATGTTTATGTGATAAGTAGCCAGGAAAAAATATCACCAAAATCGTTGATAATGGAGCCCCTTCTTCCGGCAACCCCGCCAAAGGATTACGTTGCCAGTCTGGTCCTTGTTGCTATCATCACGATTATCGGTTGGCTGATCCATGCTTTTGTCTCTCCGGTAAATCTCGCCATGCTGTTCATGCTTGGTGTCGTTGCGGTAGCGTGGAGAAGAGGACTGCGACCGGCTATATTTACGGCTATCATTGGTGTCCTTGCATTCGATTTCTTTTTCATCCCTCCCTACTTAAATTTCAGGGTTAGCGATACAGAGTATCTTATCACGTTCGCAGGAATGATCATTGTCGGTTCTTTGGTCAGCCTGCTGGTAGCTCGGGCACGCGAATATGCCGACGCAGCACAAATGCGTGAGAAAGAGACGGGAACTCTTTATGCACTCTCGCAGGATCTTGCACGGGCAGTTGATGTTGATTCGATTATAATGGCAATTGCAAAACATATCAGGGATATTTTCCAGTGGGAAAGTGTCTTCCTCTTGCCGGATGAGAACCAGCTTGTTGTCCGTTTTGCAAGTCCGCAGCTTATTCTTAATGCTGATGATGTTGCGGTTGCGACGTGGGCATTCCAGCATGGAGCAATTGCAGGTTACGATACGGATACTCTCCATGGCTCACCCTTGAGGTATATTCCACTCCAGAGTTCAGAGGTAGTACTGGGAATTATGGGGGTGATGCCCTCTGAACCGGATGGAGTGATCACTCACGAACAGGAGCGTATTCTCACTGCTTTTGCAAACCAGGCAGCGCAGGCACTGGAGCGGGTAAATTTTTCAAAGAGGGCCGGGAAATAAAAGACGGATTTCTGCTGAGCGAAAAATATACTTGCAGGCTTTTTTAGTCCAGTAGGTTTTTTTTTCAAAAAACATAATTTCACGCTAATAACATTTTTTCCGGCAACTAACGCGATTCCTTACAAAACAATTACACACAAAACCAACCGTGATTATTTGCGCGACGGTTCCTTAATAGAAAAAGTATCGAGTACCTGAAGGGTAATTCTTGTACCAAGTGAAGGCTGGATCGCTTCTAACCAGAGGAAGAACCCTACCTTGGGCGGGGTCGGGCGTTCGAATTTGAAATGCCCGTCTTTTACCTGTATCATTTTATGATACTCTTTCTTCTGTTTTGATCGCAGGTAGATGATCAGCTCAAATCCGGGAAGATCGGTTGCGATGATCGCCTTCGAATAATATTTTGAAAAATCTGCATATTCGATCTTTTTTCCTTTCACCGATAGCCCGTAGGAATCACAGAGAGCTTTTATTGCCGGGGGAAACAGCCCGCCGTACAACACTTTCTTGACAATCTGCCCGGTCTGACTCGTGATCTCCATGTTTTTCTTGCCGCTCGTTTTTGCAATTTCAGTAAAAAACTGGTTGCGCACCTCGTCATGATAATGTTTGTAATCGAACAGGTTTTTTGTCGGGATATCCGTTGCCCTGATCAGTTTTGGGTGGTTAACGGGATTGTTATAGAGGATACGGGGGCGGTAATGTTTCACTAATGATTTGATCTGCTCGCAAGAGCTGGTGTGGATGATTGCATTTGTCTTGTCCTTTGCCAGTCGTTTGACAACAGAATAGTTGGAAAGATCAAAAGAGGACACTAACAGGAATGGGGTAACTTTCTGGTTGTAGAGATAACCAAGAAGTTTTTTCTTAAATTCAATCTCCTGTTCAAATTCTTTCAAATCCGCTGGAGACGTTACTACTTCAGCAAATGCAATATGGTTGTCCGAGTCGACTAAAAGCAGGTCAAACTCTGCAAGATCCTGACCGTTACCTCTAACAGTGATGTCTCCATATTTTGAATAAAAAATACCGTTCTGACCGAGCTGGACCGTGTCATGCTGATGGGGAGCATCAGCACCTTTCATAGCGAGGAATTTTATCCGGTCTGAGTTTTTCGAGATCTCTAAAAACATCTCGTAAACAATCGCTTCGAACCAGCGTCCCTCTGCAGTTCGCATCGGTTCAATATCCGGAGAAAAGAGTTTTTTGCGCTCAACTTTATTCATGTGCCGCGTGGCATTGAGGGCGATTTTGGCATTCGGCTTGAAATTTTTAAAATTGGAATTAAGCCACGGGATCATAATTGCAGTATTAAATCTCTGCCATTATACTAAATAACAATCTGCTATGGACTAACACTCCGTTTTTATGGCTATAATGGATAAGTATTTATTCAATGGAAGGATATTTCCATCATACCTCAGATCAGTACCAAATGAACTGGTCGAAAGGGATACTAAGTGAGAGGGGGAAAAATGCCAAGCGCAAAAAAAATAAGCCATGTGGATCCCGTGCCCCGGTACATCATGCCGGATGCATCGGAACCTGACTATAGGGCCATCCTTGAACAGTTGCAGGACTACCAGTCTTCGCTGATTGGTTCATCGTATTATTATATCAGGGCCGGTGAGGGAGATTATTCCTTGTGCCGGATAGTGCCGGGTGGCGGCAAGATATTCTTCCATGAAATTGTAGATTATGAGAAACATGGGATATCTGAAGATGATCTTGAAGAAGCAATACAGCAGGATACCGGTAAATTAACAATACCAGCTCATTACCCGATATCTCCGCACATTGAACAGAAATTGCGGGTCCTGCTGGATTTTCAATAATATTTTTTCATTCACCTGCGGTTCATTGAATTTCCCGGAAAAAATTACCCCGTTGGGGTCAATTAGCCGGAAGAAGATACTGCCATACTAAGTCCATTCACTTGCCAGAAAAAATTGCTACACACGAATCATTCAAGAAGAGGAAGCAATTGTCGCATCCTGTGTAGGTAAATATCTCATAATGGGGGATGTATGCCCCCGCTCAAAGAAAAAAATTTGATCTGATTCTTATTTTTCTTATGATTCCGTTTCTCCGGTACGGATCCGGATCGATTTCTCGACCGGCAGGATAAAGATCTTGCCATCACCGATCTTTCCAGTTCGTGCTGATTCCATAATGGTGGTGATGACCATATCAACATCAGTGTCACGGGCCACGATCTCAAGCTGGATCTTGGGCAGGGAATCAACGACATATTGCCCTCCCCGGTATTCCAGGGTGATGCCCTTTTGTTCTCCCCGTCCTCTCACATCAGAGATTGTCATACCGTTGAAGCCTTTTTCCTCAAGTGCTTTTTTTACGAACTCGAATCGTTCCGGTTTTAAGATTGCTTTTATCATTTTCATGTTGAATCCTCCTGCTCAGCAGCGTTCTCCATGCTGGGATATGTCAAGGCCGACATATTCTTCTTCCTCACTGACCCGCAGTCCGATGGTTTTGTCGATAATTACTGCAAGGATGTAGGTTACGACGAACGCATAGATGACCGCTGCGAATGCACCTGCTGCGTTGGCAACGAACTGGTGTACGTTCCCCTCAATCAGGCCGGATGCACCGTTAACTGCTGCCACGGCAAAGATACCTGTCGCGAGCGCTCCCCAGAGGCCGCCCATACCGTGAATCGCCCATGCATCGAGGCTCTCGTCGAGACCTTTTTTCATGCGGAAGAGCAGCATGCCATAACAGACCGCACCCCCAACTGCGCCAATCAATATGGCTGCCATGGGTGTCACGTAACCGGCTCCGGGAGTGATTGCTACAAGTCCGGCGACTGCTCCGCTGACAAACCCGAGTGAACTAGGTTTTCCATGAATCCAGCTTATCAGGAGCCAGGCCATTGCACCTGCTGCAGCTGCCGTGTTTGTAGTTACAAACGCCTGGGCTGCCAGACCATTTGCCCCAAGTGCACTCCCAGCGTTAAATCCGAACCAGCCAAACCAGAGGAGGGCTGCGCCAAGGATCGTCAACGGGATGTTGTTGGGTTCCATGGAATATTTGCCAAAGCCAACACGTTTTCCTATAACAAGCGCCAAAGCAAGTGCGGCAAACCCTGAACTGATGTGAACGACTGTTCCTCCAGCAAAGTCAAGCGCACCGAACTGTGCAGCCCAACCTCCGCCCCATACCCAGTGAGCGAGCGGGTCATAGACGATTGTTGTCCAGAGAAGTGCAAACACGAGATACGCACTGAATTTGATGCGCTCTGCAAAACCCGAAGTCACAATCGCCATCGTTACCGTAGCAAATACGAGCTGGAATACCATGAACAGCAGTCCGGGTATTGCGGTGCTGTAGGGGCCGGGGTCCATTCCCACATTGTTCAGTCCCATGTATTGCAGGTTGCCGATAAACCCGTTGAGGGAGTTGGCCGGATCATTTCCAAACGCCAGTGAGTATCCTATCAATACCCACTGGATGCTCACCAGTGCGAAGGCTACGAACGACAGGGTAATCATCGATATGAAATTTTTCCTGCGCACGAGCCCGCCATAAAAGAATCCTACCGCCGGCGTCATGAGCATGACGAGCGCCGTTGAGGCGAGGATCCATGCAGTTGCTCCAGTATCTATTGCCATTCATTTCACCCGAATTGTTTTTGCATTGTTACTCTTGGTTCTTAAACCATTTCCCGAACATGAGATGATCATGACGGCAATTTTTGCCAGTGTCCAATGCCGGATTTTAAGTCCGGTGGAACGAAGCCTGGCTGAATCGCTGGTTCTCTCTCCTGATCTCAATTGCCTAGTTAGTTTTGTAGGGTTGTACAATTGCTAGAAGGAAGTTACATTCCTACGCATAAAAATATTCCTATATTCCAAATTTTTCATAGATCAATAAATACGTCGTAAGTCTACAGAAAAATCTCTCGCGTGATCCCATAACTCAAAGATTTTTGCGCAGTTTTTGTAAAAAAGGAGGACTAACTTTTGATTATTCCAGTCTCATCAATGACAGCAAAAAGAAGGATTGGTTCTCCTGGTTTTTCGTTAAAAAAAAGAATCGTAAAAAATATGATAAAAATCCCTGAGATTCTGTTGTTTCTGGATTTTTTATCGTAGAAAAAATGGTGATAATAATTAAATTTCAGGCCCGTTCTCCATGCTGGCAGATATCAAGACCTACATACTCTTCATCTTCGCTGACTCTCAAACCCATCACATGGTTAATGACAGTTGCAATAATGTATGTCATAACAAAGGCAAACACCATTGCCACAACAGCACAGAAAGCATTCACCAAACACTGGTGGACATTACCTTCAATCAAACCCGAAAATCCTCCAACAGCAGCAGCAGCAAAAATGCCGGTTGCAAAAGTGCCCCAGAGTCCTCCCATACCATGAATGGCCCATGCATCAAGACTTTCGTCACATTTTTTCTTAACCCTGAACAGCATCATGCCGTAACAGAGTACTCCGGCAACCGCTCCAATAAGAATTGAAACAAGCGGGCTGACAAAACCGGCTGCTGGTGTTATCGCAACCATTCCCGCAATTGCCCCGCTCACCATTCCAAGTGAGCTTGGTTTTCCGTGATACCAGCTGGCAAACATCCAAGCCAGGGCACCAGCGGCTGCAGCTGTGTTTGTCGTGATGAATGCCGTTGCAGTCACACCGTTTACTGCAAGTGCACTTCCCGCATTGAAACCAAACCAGCCAAACCATAAAAGAGCTGCCCCGATAAGTGCCATCGGAATGTTGTGGGGTTCAAATGTATACTCGCCATATCCGGCCCGGTTTTTAATTACCAGTGCAAGTGCAAGAGCAGCAAAACCCGAACAGATTTCAACTACTGTTCCACCGGCAAAATCAATAAGGCCCAGTTGTTGTGCCCATCCCCCGCCCCATGCCCAGTGTGCAAGTGGACAGTATACGAGGGTAAGCCACACAATGATAAAAACAAGAAACGATGAGAACTTGATACGCTCGGCAACCGCTGAAGTTACAATTGTTACCGTCACAGAAGCAAAAAACAGCTGGAATGCCATAAATACAAGCGGGGGGTATCCCCCGGGCCCCGCGTCTGGGCTGACCCCATTGAGTCCCAGGTAATTCAGGTTGCCGATAATTCCTCCGATATCAGGACCGAATGCAAGTGAATACCCTATCAAAACCCAGTGGATACTCACCATTGCGAGAACCACAAATGAGAGCGCGAGCATTGAAATAAAATTCTTCTTCCTTACTAATCCGCCATAAAAGAGCCCGACTCCGGGAGTCATCAGCATAACAAGCATTGCCGAGACCATGAGCCAGACAGTAACACCGGTATCTAAAGCCATGTCTTTCACCTTTGATAGATTTATTTCATACGGGCAACCGTTCTAAAAAAGCGGAAACTATCTGCTTCTTTTTAATGGACGACTCTATACGTGAGTGGTAAACTAACGCTACTACGTACAGAATAGCCATTATCTCACCTTATATGCAAATATCCTGGTTTTAGAACGGTCGACAGTAAGTTACCGGATTACAAGTCCGAACCTTGCCGACAAAAAATTATTTTTTATTAGTATGTTGCCAGGTAACGGTCCAGTTCCCATGGGTGAACTGCAAGCCGGAAGGCATCAGATTCCATCTCTGCTATACGGGTTAAGTTCTCTACAATATGTTCGCCGAGAGTCTTGCAGATGACCTCGTCCTTGAGCATTGCAGCATTTGCTTCAGCAAGGCTTGCAGGGAGCATTTCGATGTGAAGTCTCTTCCTGTCTTTTGCATTGAGGTGATAGATGTTCGTGTTCGTGGATTCCGGTGGCATGATCTTATTCTTGATACCATCAAGACCCGCTGCAAGCATGCAGGCAAAGGTAAGGTACGGGTTGCACATCGGGTCAGGGCTGCGGAATTCTGCACGGGTGCTGTTACCCCGAGCTGCAGGAACACGGACAAGGGCTGATCGGTTAGCTGCACTCCAGGAAATATAACAGGGGGCTTCATAACCGGGAACTAGTCTCTTGTAAGAGTTGATGGTCGGGTTTGCCACACGCGTGATTGCCCGTGCGTGCTTTAAGAGACCGCCAATGTAATACATCGCGGTATCGGAGATCTGAAGTTCTGCATTGGCATCAAAGAATGCATTCTTGCCATTCTTTGAGAGGGACCCGTGGGTGTGCATACCGCTGCCATTGATACCGCCAATGGGCTTTGCCATAAAGGATGCATGGAGCCCGTACTGGAGTGCAATCGACTTGGTTGCAAATTTGAACGTGATTACACGGTCAGCAGTTGTAAGGGCATCACCATATTTGAAATCAATCTCGTGCTGGCTGTCAGCAACTTCGTGGTGGGAGGCTTCAATCTCGAATCCCATGTCACTCAGCGCCAGGACAACATCGCGCCGGACATCTTCAGCAGAGTCTGTTGGAGCAAGATCGAAATACGCTCCGTGATCCACAAACTCTGTTGTGGGTATGCCATCATACATCTTGAACAGGAAAAACTCAAGTTCGGGTCCGGTATTGAACGTATAACCCATCTTTGCCGCATCAGCAATGGTCTTGCGCAGGATGTAACGGGGGTCTCCATCAAAGGGCTTGTTGCCATAGGTCTGGACATCGCAGATAAATCGCGCGACTTTTCCTTCCTGGGGTCTCCATGGCAGGACCGCATAGGTTGCCGGATCTGGCTTTAAAATCATATCGGATTCTTCAATCCGCGCAAATCCTTCAACAGAGGATCCATCAAACCAGATTCCTTCCGTCAGTGCTTTTTCAGCCTGGATGGCGGGGATTGAAACGTTTTTGGGCATCCCCTGGATATCCGTGAACTGAAGGCGGATGAATTTGACTTTGTCCGCCTCAATTTTCTTAAGCATCTTCGTTACGTCTGCTGACATAATGGAAGAAAGGTTCCACCCAATCGTATTTATATCTATTTCACTTACATTATTGAGCGAATGCTCATATTGAAATCAGGAAAGTCTCAGTATAATGGATTATCGTTCTCTGTGATAATATGTGTGGTATAATTGGTGTAATTGACAGGAACCGCCAGCTCATGGATGGCGGGAAGATCAGGGAATCGCTCGCTATGATGGATGAGCGGGGTAGTGGCGAGGGTGCCGGTTATGTTGCGTATGGTATATACCCGGATTACAAGGACTACTATGCGCTGCATGTATTCTTTGATAATATCCGCGAGAACAAAGGAGCCCTTGATACCCTGCTCGAGAAATGGGGGACCATTGTTCACGATGAGCAGATCAAGACGTACGAGCAGCCCAATATCCGGAAAGTCCACACCCCCTGGAGATATTTCTTCCGCCCTGACCGCAGCCTGATGCCGAAAAGTACCACACCTGATGAAGACATCGTGACTCATCTGGTCATGAAAGTGAACGCGGAAAAGAACGGTGCGCTGATTTTCTCTTCGGGAAAAAATTTAGGTGTATTCAAAGCAGCCGGCTGGCCGGAAGATGTGGCGAACTTTTACCGGATTGAGGATTACAAAGGATATCTCTGGCTTGCCCACAACCGATACCCTACAAATACTTCCGGCTGGTGGGGCGGGGCACACCCTTTTAATCTCTTAAACTGGAGTGTTGTGCACAACGGGGAGATCACATCATATGGTACCAACCGGCGCTACATTGAGAGTTTTGGCTACAAATGTACTATGTATACGGACACAGAAGTTGTAGCATATTTAGTAGATCTGCTGGTCCGGAAACATGGGTTGCCTGAAAAACTCGCTGTGCGGGCACTTGCACCCCCATTCTGGGAAGAAATTGACCGAATGCCCCCAAAAGAGCAGGAGCTCAACCGGGCCATTCGTCTCGCGTATGGATCTGCTCTTATGAACGGTCCGTTTGCAATCTGTGTTGCCAATGAACATTCGCTGGTGGGATTTACTGACCGGATCAAGCTCCGCCCCTTGGTCAGCGGCGAGTCCGGGGGTCGTCTCTATATTTCCAGCGAAGAAGCGGCTATCCGGAGGATCGATCCGGATGTTGAAAATATTACCATGCCAAAGGCCGGAGAACCGGTTATTGGGAGGGTGTATTCATGAGTATCGGGAGTACTCCTCTCAAATTCAAAGTGTCAATTGATCCTGACCGCTGCATGTCCTGCGGACGCTGTATTGAAAACTGCTCGTACGGTGTGTACCGGAAAGAAGGAGACGATATTAAGATAAATTCCCGGAACTGTGTTGCCTGCCACCGCTGTCTTGCCTTCTGCCCCCGCGATGCGATCGATATTGAAGAAAAACCCAATGACTACCGGAGCCACCCGCTCTGGACCCGTGAAGTCAGGGAAGCGATCTTCAACCAGGCAAAAACCGGAAAGATTATTCTTGCCGGTATGGGAAATGCCCAACCGTACCCGGTTATCTTTGACCGGCTGGTACTGGATGCATGCCAGGTAACCAACCCGAGCATCGATCCCTTGCGTGAACCCATGGAGTTACGCACCTATATCGGGAAAAAACCATCATCGCTCACGTTAAAGCAACTCCCGGATGGCGAGGTCGAACTCATCACAAAACTTACTCCCAATCTCCAGATTGAGACCCCCATCATGATTGGGCACATGAGCTATGGTGCCATAAGCCTGAATGCTCAGACTGCGCTTGCAAAAGCCGTGAGCCGGATTGGCACCTTCATGGGAACCGGGGAAGGAGGTCTTCACGAGTCCCTCTACCCGTACCAGAAGAATATGATCGTTCAGGTTGCATCAGGCCGGTTTGGTGTGGACATCAACTATCTCGAACGTGGCGCTGCCATTGAGATCAAAATTGGCCAGGGAGCAAAACCGGGCATTGGCGGGCACCTGCCAGGCGAGAAAGTTTGTGCTGATGTGTCTTGTACACGGATGATTCCGGAAGGGAGCGATGCGATCAGCCCCGCTCCGCACCACGACATCTACAGTATCGAAGATCTCAAGCAGCTGGTTCGCGGTTTGAAAGAAGCCACCGAATGGAAAAAACCGGTCTTTGTAAAAATTGCCGCAGTTCATAACTCAGCGGCGATTGCAGCGGGTATCGCGCGATCATCTTCTGATGCCGTTGTCATTGACGGGTTCCGTGGCGGAACCGGAGCTGCCCCCCGGGTATTCCGGGATCACGTAGGCATCCCGGTTGAAGCTGCAGTTGCCAGTGTGGATGCCAAACTCCGGCAGCAGGGTATCCGGCACAAAGTATCCATCATCGCAAGCGGTGGTATCCGCGAGAGTGCAGACGTAGCAAAGATCATATGTCTTGGGGCAGATGCAGTCTACATCGGCACATCCGCACTCGTTGCGATGGGTTGTCGGGTCTGCGGCACCTGTTACCAGGGCAATTGTGCATGGGGTATCGCTACCCAGAAACCTGAACTGGTAAAGAGACTCGACCCTGAAACTAATTCCGTGCAGGTAGAAAATCTCATTCACGGCTGGACGCTTGAACTGGCAGAACTCATGGGGGCAGCCGGCATCAACAGCATCGAGAGCCTGCGGGGCAACCGCGACCGTCTACGGGGTTATATGCTGGATGAAGGCCTGATGGAAGTTCTCGATGTCAAGACTGTGGGGGCGTAAAAGTGATGACTTCGGTTCGCATCGATGCACACCATCTCCACTATACCCCGTTAAACCAGAAGATCCGGGCTGCGATTGCCGGTGGTGCCAAAGAGATCATTATCGATAATGTCTTAGGCCAGCGTTTTATCGGTGACGGCGTGAGAGGTGATGGCGTCACCATCACCTTGAACGGTGTTCCTGGTGGGGATCTTGCGATGTTCATGAGCGGCCCGACAATCATTGTCAACGGCAACGCCGATCACGCGCCCGGAAATACCATGGATAAGGGCAAAGTGATCATCCATGGGAGTGCCGGCGATGCAGTTGCACATAGTATGCGGGGCGGCAGGGTCTATGTCCGGGACAATATCGGGTACCGCGGCGGCATCCATATGAAACAATACATGGAGAAGCGACCGATCCTTGTTGTCGGGGGTGCAGCGCGGGCATTCCTGGGTGAATATATGGCCGGGGGTCTTCTCATTGTCCTGGGTCTTAATGGCGTGACTCCAATATCGGAGCGGGGCGTCGGGAGTGGGATTCATGGTGGAGAAATACTTGTGCGGGGTCCGGTGGATGAACTGCATCTTGGTGTCGGTGCCAAACAGACCCCGGCAACAGAAGAACAGAAAGCGATGATCAAACCGATAATCGAGGATTTTGCAAAACAGTTCGGACTCGACCCTGCCCCCCTGCTTGCTTCTGACTACACGCGGATTTCACCGGCAAGTGCACGGCCGTTTGCAAATAAATATACTTGGGAGTGATGACGATGGCACTCAAAAATTATCGCGATTTAAAAAGTGATGTCTGGGATACCGGCAAATGTTCAGGTTGTGGTGCCTGTGTGGCGGTCTGTCCGGCAGATGCCCTATCCTTTGATGAAGGGGAGATGGTGCTTGCCCCAAAGAGCAACGGGTACTGCAAACAGGCAACTGATAGCGTAAACTGCGGAGCGTGTTACTCTGTATGCCCACTGGTTGGCGAACAACCGGCAGAGACGCTCGGGAAGTATCTTGACCTTGCGTGCGGGAAATCAGCATTTGAAGTCCCGCATAAACAGAGCGGCGGGGCAGTTACGGCGATCCTTGCCAATGCACTTGATCAAGGTCTTGTCGATGCAATTGTAACGGTGACTGAAGATCGCTGGACTCTCAAACCGTCCTCGGTCATTATCACGAAATCCGATGTCCTCATCCAACAGGCAGGCAGCCGGTACAGCTGGTGGGTACCGCTCCTTGCTGCGCTCAAGTACGCGGTCGTAGAACGAAAATTCAAGAGGATTGCAGTTATCGGTGTACCCTGTGCCGTGCAGGCAGTTGCACGCATGCGGGAGAGCGATAACGATCTGCTCAGGCCGTATGGGAAAGCAATACGCCTCGTAATCGGTTTGTTCTGCACCGAAACCTTTGATTACGAAGCCCTCATCCAGGGAAAACTCCGTACTCAACTCAGGTTAGAACCTCACGATATCAAAAAACTGGATGTGAAAGGGAAACTAGAAATCCTCAAACACGATGGAACAACGACTATTGTGCCGCTGGCGGAACTGGAAACCTGCATCCGCAAAGGCTGCCACTCATGCACGGATCTCACCGCTGTCCTTTCTGATATCTCCGCTGGTTCGATCGGGAGCCCTGCAGGCAAAACTACCCTGATCATCCGCACTCCTGCCGGAAAAGGTTTCATTGACAGTGCCATGCAGAATCACAAACTTATCCTGAGTCCCGGAGTCGATACTTCTATAATTGAAAAACTGGCATCGGTGAAAATTAAGAAAAATTCAAAAAAATAAATCTATCTATTTTACTTTCGTTTGACTCGCACCAGAGGAGAACACCGGTCAAAAAATCCCGCAATGAACGGTGCGAACTCCTCATGCCAGCATTCAGATCCCGTCTTAAGTTCCCAACCGTTTGCAAGCACCTGCCGAACATGCTTTCCTAATCTAACCTGTAACAGGGTTTCTGATTTGAGCAAATCCTCAACCCGGGTAAATTCGCGGGGCACTTCCATCTCATACTTCCCATCATTGATATAGGGCCCGGGTAAGGGAGAGATTACATGTTTTTCCCGGAACTTTTCTGCATTGGTCCGGTTCCAGAGCGGGGGTCCTGAGTGTATGCGGACGTTTGGGAGTTCTGTAACCAGCAGTTCCATTAAAAACATGCACCGTTCCTCTTCCATGGTATAGTGTGCGTGATGAACGGCAAACCCATTCCGGTCGAGATGCTCAACAATCGCAATCATGCTTCGCTTCAGCTGCGGGACAATGACTTCTTCAATATAGGGTGGCGTTGTAAAGGTAATCGCATAGAGGCCCGTGCCCCGCTTTGCCAGAAGCTCAACAAGCTCATCTTTTGTTATCGTTTGTGCAGGAGGTATCAAAAAGTATTTTTCTGCAGGGGCTTCGAGGTATCCCCCTGCAAGTTCCATAAACTCCACCATCCGGTCAAGCGACATTGCTGCTGCAACATTGCGTCGCGGATCAACCGGGTCGATCACAATGAGCGGCTCATCAAACTCTTTTGCCCCATGATGTTCCGGATCAATGATCATATGCGGATGCCACTCTGCTGTGGCTTTCAGGAGCGGGGTAAACCCGCCATAGTAGAGCACCAGCAGTTCACAGAGATAGCCGGAGAACCCCTCGGTCATCTGGTCGGAGCCATAGATGCCCCCGGCTTTAGTGAACTGCTTTAAGAGGAGCACGTCATCGATCAGGCCATTGATCTTATCCGTGATGTAACGGGTGTGAAACGGTGTTCGGTCAACTGCGCTCTGGATCTTTGTTGCGCTGTCTACATTGTAGCAGGGCACGAGGTCAACATCAACGTCATCGATGACCGCATTGATATACGGGTGCTCGGCATATTTTTCGTGAAACGATTTTGAGAACTCCAATGCAATCGTTCGTGCAAGTGAGAGTCCCTCCTCTTCAAGCTGCTCACGGGAGAGGCTGACGTCAAAGAGCATGAAGACATCGAGATCCCGGTCACCTTTTACCCACGTATTACGGGCAATCGATCCCACAACCATCCCCTTGGCCTTTCCGCTCTTTGTAATTGCATCCAGCAGGCGTTTTGCAATGCCGCAGACATGCTCGCGCTCGGCAAGTGTCGGGCGGAGATTTGCAAGAACCTTGTCTTCGAGTGCGAGCCGGGTTACCATGTTACCTCCAGCAGATCCTCATAGACCGGTCCTTGTGGGGTCAGGGTGCTCTTCTTTAATTTCATTCCGCTGATCGTGCAGCTCCCATATTTCCTGTCACTCAGTTGGCCAATCACTTCAAAGAGTGATGGATCGGGATATTTGACTCGCGCGACAGTGGCATGGGGAGTAAACCTGCGCGTCTCGCGGGCAAATCCAAGGGGAAAAAGTGCATCTTCAATGAGCTTGGAAACCTGCCCGGATTCCCCTTTATCCTCGATAGCGCACCAGATCGTATGTGGTCGTGATGGGTTATTTACGGTAATTTTATGGGCTGTTGCAAAAAACGGAGTAGCCCGCACCGTGCTGAGTGCATCCCTCACAGCTGGAATCTTCTGATCAGCTACCTCGCCAAGAAATTTTGCGGTAATGTGGATGAGTGCAGGTTCAACAAATGTTAGGCGCGCCTGGCACCCGCGCAGCACATTCTGCGCTATACGTAGCTGCTCTTTTATCTCTGAAGAAAGTTCCAGTGCAACAAATGCCCGTACCATTTCAAGGTACTATTATTCTATTCCTCTACAAATGGTGATCGTTTTTTTGATTTGTTTTGGTTTTGGTCAATATTTTGCCAAAAAAACCTGCATGCACAAACCATGATTTTTTTATTCACATAATACCAAATGGATAGCTGACAGTGTGAGGGTATTTTTTATGCCAGAAATTCCGCAATTGATTGTATATACGCTTGAATATTGCCCGAACTGCGACCTCTTAAAAGGGTTTTTGAAAAAGGGCGGTTATGCTTTTTTGGAACGCGATCTTTCAACTGCGGAGTCCCTCACCGAGCTGCGGATGAACGGGGTCTTTGTAAATGAAGCTCCTGTCCTGCAGAAGAACGATGACTTCTTCACCTCTGAAGTGCTCTTTCCCTCTGGTAAACTGGATGGTGCACAGATAACCAAACTGATCGAGGGTGGATGATGGTTGCCCATAAAGAGACCCGCCAGCAGACCATCTTTGGCGCTTATGCCCCGGCACTTCCCCCGGTGCGGACGAGCGATGGGCATATCATCGAGTGGAACCGTGACCGGATCGTCCGCCAGATCGTAGAAGAGACAAAACTTGTCGAGACCTTTTATGGGTACGAAGGTGCAGATGAGGCCACCGCGCAGGAGATCGCACGCGATGTGGAACACAAAATAAAGAGCATGGGGCTCAAGTCCCTTTCCGGTCCCCTCATACGGGAAATTGTGAACATTACCCTGCTTGAAAAGGGTATGATACAATACCGTAACGTCTCAACCCGTGTTGGTACTCCCGTATACGATGCCCACATGATCGATGTGGGCAAGGGATTTGAAGCGCACGATAATGCAAACCTGCAGGAAAATGCCGAGACCAGCCACAAGAAAAAGGCAGATAAGATCTCTAAAGAACAGTACCTGCTCCAGCTGCCCCCGGCCCTTGCTGACTATCATCTGTCTGGCGAGATGCACATCCATGATCTCGAATATTTCGGAACACGCCCGTTCTGCCAGGACTGGGACCTGCGTTACTTCTTCTACTACGGTCTGATGCCGGATGGTACCGGCACGAAAGCCTCTGTTGCGGGCCCGGCAAAGCGTGCGGAGGTTGCCATCCTCCACGCGGTCAAGGCTCTTGGTTCAGCGCAGACAAATTTCGCAGGCGGACAGGGTTACTATAATTTTTTAACGTTCCTCTCACCTTTCGTTGAGGGCATGACCTACGAAGAGATCAAACAGTTGATACAGATGTTTGTCTACGAGATGACGCAGATGATGGTTGCCCGTGGCGGCCAACTCGTTTTCTCCTCCATCCAGCTCACCCCCGGTGTTCCCTCGCTCTGGCAGGACAAACCGTGCGTATACAAAGGAAAAGTCTGGGACGGGAAATCTGCGCCCAGACGTACCTATGGCGAGTTCGAGCGCGAGGTGCGACTGCTCTTCAAAGCAACCATGGAAGTGATGCTGGAAGGCGATTACTGGGGCAAACCCTTCAACTTTCCCAAACCCGAGATCAGCATAGAACCGGAGTTCATGACGGAACGTGAGGAGTTCAACAAAAAGAATCCTGATCTCCCCACTTACCAGGAACTTTACCTGTTGACCTTTGAGCTGGCATCTAAGTTTGGCACACCCTACTATGACAACCAGCTCCCTGTTTACCGTGGGGCGGGTAAGGGCATCTCCTGCTACCAGTGCTGCGCCTACCAGTTCTCTGCTGTTGCAGAAGAAGATTCAGATTTTGATAAGAAACTCATCTTTGAAGATGGCAAGCATTTTTCGATGGGATCGTGGCAGGTAGTCTCGGTCAACTGCCCAAGAGCTGCGTATAATGCGGAGGGTGACGATACCCGCCTCTTTGCCGAGTTAAAAAAACTCATGGATGTGTCGATCGAGATCTTCAAGATCAAGCGTCGCTGGATGGACAACATCCGCGGAAACGGGCGGATGCCCTTTGCCATGCAACGCCCCAAGGATCCCAATACGGGTGATCGCGGTGCAGTAGCCGTTGACCTTGAAGGACTTGTATATACGATTGGGGTGGTTGGGGTGAATGAGATGGTGCAGCACCATCTCGGTAAGCAATTACATGAATCAAAGGCAGCCTTCAAACTCGCGATCCGTGCAATGACCGAACTGGAACTCTATGGGCGCGAGCTCAGCAAGAAGAACAATATGACAATAGCGCTTGCCCGAACCCCGGCTGAGACGACCGGTCAGCGGTTTGCTGTTGCCGACCTTCTTGACCGCCGCTATCACGACTTTGCATTAAAAGTTATCAAAGGCGATGTTGAACTGGGACTCGAACAATTGGGCAAATCCCGCGATCTCCCGATCTACTACACGAACGGAACGCACGTAGCTCCGGGAGCAGATGTCCCGCTACCCAAACGCATGGAGATTGAGCATGTCTTCTTCCCGATTGTGGATGGCGGCAATATCTTCCACATCTGGTTAGGAGAGGCGCGTCCCGATCCACGGGGACTGATGGATATGGCAATGAAACTCTGCCGCACCACCCAGATTGGGTACTTTGCCTTCACTCGCGATATCACGGTATCGCTTAAGCAATTCCACGAGATGAAGCCTGGCAAGAAATCGATTAGCCAATGGGTACCATCCAAGATTCCGGTGAAAGTATAATTTTTTTATGGTGTAGGGATACCCCTATCATTCCGAACCCGTTTACGGGTCGATACTATCCGTTACCATCATATTTTTTTACCAAAAGGGTAAGTATGAACTATGAAATATCCTCGCCTTCTTCTCATCGGCTGTATTATCCTGCTGGTTTCTGTTGCGGGTTGTTCCGGAACTGCACCGGCAAAAATTATAACACCTGTACCCACAACCTCTCTTCCTCCACCAACACCCGTCCCCACACCAGAAATCACAACGAACTTCATAACACCGCAGGCTACCACGGCCCTCAGTCAATATCCCGACGCACTCGCACTCAAAACCCTGTTTCCGTTCGCTTCCGATACGAACAGGAAGTCCGAAGTGACCGTGTACCGGATCTGGATCAACAATACCTACCGTTGGTTTAACCCAGCGGAGAATGCCTACGAAACCCGCGTGGCACCTCACGGTAAAAAATACCTGTTTATCTTTGTCGCGATAATGAACCTGGGCACTGAACGCACCCCCATCCCTTCTCAGAATAATATCTATGTGGAGTACGAGAGTGCAATGATCTCTTCGGATCCCTCGCATGATCTGCCGAGAAAAAATACCGATTCTATCCCCAAAGTGATTCGAGTGGCGGAGATTGAGTTCTCGAAAAAACAGTTTGGTAACAGCGAGTATGTTGAAGATTTTGGCTACTCTCATGGGCTTAAGCTTGATTTTGTTAATCCCGGTGAGAGTAACGCTGTTGACGGGTACATCATCTACGAAGTGCCAGAAGAATTGACTCCTGAAAAAGCCTATGTCAGAATTGTGAGTCCTGGAATTAATGAAGCGATCTGGAAACTTGGATAATTTTTTTATCGTGCATTACCCTCACGAGTACGATCCCATATCCTTTGGGACATCATTCCGCTTTTTTTATTAGTTTTTACAGTGAGTAATTTGTATGGGACAAAAATTCTGTACTATCTGCGGGGCAGTCCTCCCTGTGGGTGTGAAATTCTGCGAGAACTGTGGTGCAGCAGTTGAACAAATCCCCCCAGCATACACCCCATCGCCGGTGCCGCCAGCCCCTTTTATAGCAGCACCCCCAGCGGGAACGATGCCGAAAAGAAAACCACCCGTGAAGATCATAGCGGGAGTTGTGATCGTTTTAGTTGTTCTGGCTGTGGCTGCTTATATTTTTGTTTTGCCAAAAATGTCCGGCGGTTTTACCCCCTCAACTCCCCTTGGAATTAGCGGAGCTGCGATTACAACTCCCATAACATCTGTTGTGACAGCAACGATTCCAATCACCGCTGTAATTACAGCAGCACCAACACCGACACCTGATCCGTTTCCTAATGCCCTCCAACTGAAGGATGGTTTTCCGTTCGGTTCTGGAAATATTGCAAGCGAGGCCAATGTCTATCGTGTCTGGATGAATGACTCCTATCAATGGCACAATGATATGGACAATAAATATTATCTCGAAAAAGCAAGATCCGGCAATAAATTCCTGTTCGTCTTTTTAAACGTATACAATAAGGGCGATACACGGCTCTGGCCGCCTACTGCTGCTA
Source organism: uncultured Methanoregula sp. (assembly GCA_964590895.1). Lineage (GTDB taxonomy): Archaea > Halobacteriota > Methanomicrobia > Methanomicrobiales > Methanospirillaceae > Methanoregula. Next base: position 97,350 of record CAZPYV010000011.1, read on the forward strand.
ATGTCAAAGTATACTATAACGGGCAGGCCTATTCATCTGACCCTAATCATTTCATCCCGGATAAAGCCTCGGACAGGAAAGCCACCGCAATCGAAGTAAAAGAAGTAGAATATTTCTCGAAACTTTTTGGTTCTGAATATGTTGAGGATTACGGGTACTCGCATGGAACCCAGTATTCGTACCTTTATCCGGGTAAGAGCAATGCGATAGATGGCTACCTGATTTTCCAAGTCCCTGCATCGTTAACTCCGGACAAGGCGTATGCAGAGATCGAATTCAATGGAAATGAAAAAGGCGTCTGGAACCTTGGGTAAAACTCATCACTTTTTTTAAAACCTTATGACCTTCCGGTCACATGGGATATTGCATTGCGGACTAAATTTTTTTCAAACATTTGATGCAGGGCACATTCGCGTTTTTGCATGTTAAAAAATAAAAAAAAGAAGGATTACAGGTTAGAATAACTGCTCTTTTTTGAGCGTGATATCCATCACGCTGCGATGAACCCGGTAGTAACTGTGGATCCTGTCCACCTTATGCTCAAGTATAATCGTTGTGGTAATGTCATCTGCAGTAATTCGAACACATTCTGGTTCGATGTCGACAACGGGTGCGTTTTTTATTGTGGTTGGCATCTCTGCAGTGATAAAAATCTGGTCATCTTTCTCAGTCATCTCGTAAGGGATCTCACCATCATCCGGTATACCTGCCTTAAATATCCCGGGTTCTCCATTCATGGGCTGGCGGCTGATGATCGTGTATCCTATGATACGGGCATGCTCATTGTCCGGCATGTTCTTTACGATCTCTTCTACAATCTTTGAGAGGTTGTTAAAGACATCGTCGTATGGGTTGTTCGGATTATTCTGCATGAACGCCTCGATGAGATTGCTGTTCTCATATACTCTTTTAACGATTACTACCCGCTTTTAATCTTTTTATAAGTGTAAATAGGTTTTTCCTTTGACACTGTGATTGCTCTTTCAAATGTTCGGAGCGGGAATGAATCCTGCGGGAGTATGATGATTACAGTAAACTCTCTCACTCAAAAATATATCTTTATGGTTACGGGCAATATCAGCGATCTTGATCCCGCTGTCATGGATGATCCGTAAATGCGTAATAGAGACGTATCGTACTACTTCATTATCCGCGCAAACATGATGATCGTTTTTTTGCTATTGAGATTGTTTGAAAATTACAAATACCGGTGAAATAGTTGTGCGTAAAAAAGGATTGGGAATGTTTGCCCCACTGCTGATGAACATGAAAGACGGGATTAAAAAGTATGAGTGACTTTCCCATCATTTATCTATGAGAATAGCTATAAACCCAGCTTAGGTTTTTATTTAAGTACGAAGAATAAAAAT
>CAZPYV010000012.1:0-87830 GCA_964590895.1 uncultured Methanoregula sp.
TTAGTGTCATTGCAGGAGAGCCGGGAGTTGGCGCTACGCATCAACGGGTCGTACCCTTTCCCTTTGACGGTAGACCACGATGTTGCGGATCTGTTGGCAGATCGCCGGTCCGCTGGGCGAATATCCTCACGATGAAGGAAACACGCCTAATGATCCTAAACCACAGGGCTTTATCAGCCATCCCCCCATAGAGAAAATAACCGGAGATAGGTAAATGTCCGAAACTCAGCAATCCGACGCACTGAAAAAACTGGTATGGTTCATTATTGCACTGGCGATATTAGGCACTGTCGTAGCAATGCTCCACTACTTTGCCATCGATCTCCCGATACAGCAGGCTGCACTCCACGCGCCCGCGAATGGCATGATGGATCCATGGTAAAGATTGCCCGGCAGGCTGCGGCTGCACTCCACGCACCCCCGTATAACCGGCCTTACAGCCAATATTGTTATCGCATCCGCAGGGCTGATGAGCTGAGTTAGTGGCCGGGCATTGCTTGTGTTATGGTTGCGTCAGCTTGTAGATTGTTTGGCGTGCAGTGGCAATATTCATACGCTTCGCCACCGCTTTTCTTCGTCCACGATAAATTCGGTATATACTGGCCCTGCGTTGTTTTTGCGTCAGACTGCAGGTTATCCGTTTCGCAAATACAGGCAGCCTCACGACATTCGCAGTTGGCGTTATCCCGATATGTGCGCTGGTCTGTCTTTTTGATCTCCGGGGATATCTCTTTCAGTATTTCGCGTCGTACTTCGTCCATTATTTCGCGTCCTAAATCGTCCATTACAAGCGATCATGGCGAATGATTCGTGTGTGACCCGAAACCGGTCACAAAGCCGCCGGGGGGCATCCCTTCGGGGGCGGCTGAAGAAAAAAATGGGGCTGACATGAGTGACAAACAAAAAGAATCATTTTTCATGATTAAACCTAAAATTCAACGATAGGAAAAACAAAAAACCGGTTAAAGAGGATCCCGTTATGAACAAAAACCGCATTTTCATCCTTATAATTGCTCTCACCATCTGCTTCATCGCCATGGCGGGCTGCACAAGTGCTCCCAGCTCACCTGCCCAGCCACAGGTAAAACCAGCGCACAACTATCCGACCGTCTCGTTCAATGAAACACCCGTCAAGCACGTACAAGTCAATGGGGTTTCGCTGGGATACCGGGAATTTGGTGCCGGTGAACCGGTCCTGATGCTGGCGGGATTCGGTGAGACCATCGATTCCTGGAACCAGACGTTCATCGGCATCCTTGCCACGAAATACCATGTCTACACGTACGACCACCGGGGGATGGGATACAGCAGCGACAATAATGCGACCCACACGATTGCCCTGTATGCCGATGACGCTGCCGCGATCATGCCCGCTCTCGGGTATGACAGCATGCATGTGTACGGCGTGTCCATGGGGTCCTCGATCGCCCAGCAGCTGGTCATCGACCACCCGGAACGTGTCCGGAAACTGGTTCTCGATTCCGTTTCCTACAGCGTCCGTATCCCGGAAACAAAAACTCTGCTCGGCATTCTCCAATCGGTTGCCGCCCCCAATTCAACCTATCCTGAGGGGGTACAGCATGAAGCAGAAGCTGACCTCGCCTGGAACGGGTCGTGGGACAAGCTGTCCGGTATCCAGAAGGATGTCATGTTGGTCGAAGGTACGGCCGATGTCATTACACCCGATGCGATTGCAAAGCAGATGATCACGCAGATCAATGGTTCGTGGCTGGTAGAGTTCAAGGGACTTCCACATATCGGATCCCATAACGCACCGGTCGAGTACGGGTTTAACGCACTCGACTTCCTGGGGTTGAACGAGTCCGAGCCATACGCGGCACCATAATTTTTTGCTGCATGTTTAATGCAACTCCAAACGGGGTTTCAGCAAAAACGGAACCCCAAAAAAATTTGTTTCGTAGAAGTTGCATGTAAAAATTCACCTGCAAAACAATTAGCTTTTCGAAAATGCGAGGGGAGGGATTTGAACCCGCGAACTTCTGCAAGAACAGATCTTGAGTCTGTCACCGTTGACCAGGCTTGGTTACCCTCGCTCCAGAAAGAAATGTTGGAATAGTAAATGGATTTGAGATTAAAAGAATCTTACCCTGAAAAACATTATTAAGTCTTGAATCTATCGCCGTTGGCCAGGCTTGACTATCCCCGCTTTATGCAGGATACTGTTGGTGAGAGAGATACACAAGCTCAACGGATCACATGAAATCCGCTAAACCCAGTTGATGCACCTTCTCCTCACCAAACGTTGACTGGATAGCAAGGTCGATCACCTCAACCCGCTGCTTGGTATACTCCGAGACCTTGTATTTCCGGCAGATCTCACGGGACATCTCGAGATATTTCTTCACCGAACCTTCATGCACCGTGGGAATGATGTTGCCATTGCACGGGTGTTTGCCCTTGAACTTTGTACATTTACCGACAAGTGGCATCCGGCGATAACTCGTGTTGCACTTCGTGCACCGGAACTTCTGCTTTGAAAACGCCGAAAGGTTGCCCATTAAGTCCCGGATGAAATGCGTGTTGAGCACCCGCTCGGCCACATCATCCACGTCAACAGCCCGGATCTTCTCTGCCAGCACCAGTTCAGCTTCGAGCTTGTCGGTCATTGTCTTGAGCTGGGTGTACATCGATTCGATGGGGCCTGCCGAGATATCCGAGGTGTCGTGCGTGAACTGGAACCCTTCGAGCTGGGCGGCGGTGCCGATCCGGTTTTCAACCCGGTCGATAAGTTTTGCAATCGTCTTTGGCTCAATATAGTTAAGCGCACCGGTGTAGAGTTCAAGAGGATAATTTTCACAGACATCGACATTCTGCGCTTCCTTGTCGATCTGGGCTGGATCGATCCTGCTCGTCAGCACGAGGGGTGCATCCATGGTTCCTCCCCGGTTCTGTGGCAGGAACGAGCGGGAGAAGTTGATCAGGCCGTCCATAAGAAGCATAATGCAGTCCTCATCCCCATCGCACTGGCCGGTAAAAATCCCGTTTGCCACCATGGTATGATCGTTATCAACGGTCAGGCAGTAGACCCGGTCCTCGGGTGCCGGCACAATCTCAATGGAACAGATACGATCAGAGATCACGTTCAGGCCCTCAAGAACCGGCACTGCATCCCCGACGTTGAGTTCGAGTGCCCTTATCTTCCGGAGGTACGCAGTGTCCCAGACGAGCATTGCGTGATCGGGAGTTACTGCAATATCCTTGTCGCTTGCCGTTGTAATCCAGAGCAGGGTTTCCGGTGACCGGTGAATGGAGACCGTGGTGATCTTACGGATGTGCATTGCACCATTTGTATCAATGGTGCGGGTGTGATATGGCCGGGCCGGGTCCGAGTAATAGGTGCCGAGCTGGTCGATACCTTGGCGGCTCACATCAAAGTTCTCCAGCACGAACTTCCTTATCGGGTGCCGGGTCCATGACTTGCCATCGTAAACCTCGATAATGGTGTCACCAAAGAAGCAGTTCCTTCTTTTAGCAGCGTGGAAGAACGGGTGGGCATAGCCTACGTCAGCCCGGGTGAACCCGATGATCCGGGCGAGCACACCGGCGCTCGTGTGCGGGGCAAGGCCAATTACGAGATGTCCCACCAGATCCTGGGGTTTCTCCACATGGTAAAACGGGGGCAGGCCATAGACTTTCACCAGAAGGTCATCCATGAACTTTGCTACGCTCACCATGTACTCGGCGCACGAATCGGATACTAACAAATCCTGTGCATGGAGTTCAACTACCTGTTTACCGTTCTGGAGATCGTACCCGTGCGTGTCTTTGGTATAACCCAGCGAGCGGAGTTTCTCTACAGGCACCCGCACTTCATCAGGCCGGATATGGGTGAGCGGCAGGTCGATCATATCAAACCGCGTGGTCCCGTCCTTAAAGACCCAGATGTTTTGTATCCCCCGTAAGATCCCCTTCTCCATCGCCTCGACAGACTTCTCTTTCGAGATCATACCCTTGACACCTTTTACAAGTGCGACCGCATCGGTTTTCATCCCAAGACGTGCCATCACCTTGGCATATTCCCCTTTGAGATCAAGTTTCACCCGCTGGTTGCAGGTGGCCGGGGCATCACAACCGGGACACCGGGGCTCATGAACCTCCCTGCCACATTTGGTGCAGGTGAAGACTGCGATCGTATGCCCCCCACACTTGTCGCACTGGTTGAGATAGGTGATCTCCTGGCATTGGGAGCAGCGCCTGCGGCCAACTTCAATCTCAATAACCCCGCTTTCTTTATGGAAGCCGATCTCGGTATCATTCTGATCCGTCTCCTCGATATGGGCAGAAGCGGACTGAAACGACCGCCTTGCACCTCCGGTATCGCCGAGCGGGAAGAGGACATGCGGGGGAGGATTCATCTTGCGGGGCTTGGATTTGCCCGGTCTCCCCATACGTCCGCCAATCCGCGTTCCCGAACGTGAACGCATTTTTAACCCGGAAAGATGCTGGACGAGTGCTAGCTGGGAAGTATCCGGAACATTGTTCCAGACCTCGCGCTTCTTTAAGCGGTCATCCAGCCCGAGGCAGGCGATGAATGCCCGGTACGTTTTGATCTGCACTCTACCGTTCCGCACCACATGGGGAGTGAGCAGGGTTTCGAGGATATCCTTGGTCACCGGGTCAAGAGGAAGCTGGAGGGTATCATCAACAATTTTTCCCGTACCCGCAACCGCGTCTGCGAGAATACGGATCTGCTCAATAGTGATATCGTCCCAGAACCACGTATACGCGGGGTGGAGATATCCACCTGCCGAGGCAAATGCAAGTGCTTCGCTCTCGTCTTTTGGGGGTTTTGTGCCAGGTTCGCTGTCGAGCAGCCACCACTCGTCACAGTAACCTGAAGGCACGAGCGGGTGGTTGTTTTCGTGGAACTCCCCAAATGAGATAAGGATCTCACCCACATCGAGTATCCGCTCGATGCCGGGCCGGAGCCGACGGGCCGTTGCTTCGTCATCGATGCGAAGCACATCCCCATCGGTCAGGCGCACGGTCGGACCTTCGATCGAATCCACTGGCACCACACCACACGCTTTGCCCGGCCGCTCGGTCTTCATCTGGGTGCCGGTGGCAAGGAACTCGCCCAGCACATACAGGGTAGCGGGGTGGAGACCGGCTGCGGCAAAGCCGGTGTTACGCGATCGGCCGTACCGGAGCCGGAAGCCTCCTTTTCTCATCGGATAGGCAAAGACCGGTCTCCCGCCGATCAGGTCGCGGAGGTACTTGTCCAGCGGTTTGATGCCAACCGTTTTTTCTTCATCCCCGGACTTCGAGGCACCGGCAATGAGCTTGTCGAGCCAGTCCCACCCCCCCATCTTCATCTTCTCAACCCGGCTCTTGAGCTTGCGGGCTTTACCGGCAATGCCTTCTCCGATAACCAGCGCCATGCCACCACGGACTGAGTTCGTTTCGACCCGCTCGAGGTTCCGGTGCCCGGACACCTCCTCTTTTTCAGTTGCTTCGCCATCAATGCAGACCGGGCAGTTTTCTATGATGAGTCTTATCTCCGCTTCGCTCGGCAGGTACTGGAGGTTCATAATCGAGTTGTACTGCCTGATCTCCTCGATATACCGTTCAATCTCCTGCTGCCGGGGGATGTACCGGTTGATCTCTAACTTCTGGCGCACGTAATCTCCTACCAGCACCGAAAGAGCCTGTGCAGTTCCGCCGGCACTCCGGATCGGTCCGGCATAGAAGATCATCAGGTATTGGCTGCCATCGTCGTTCTTGCCGAGATCAACCTTTGCAATTCCCTCAGTGGGAGCTGCAACCACTCCCTCGGTGAGCAGGGCCATCGCCGTCCGGATGGAATGGTCGAGAACCTCGAGTACAGAGGTCTCTCCAAATTTGCGGGCAACGAAATCATCACCGATTGCAAGCGCCACTTCCTCACGTGACATCAGGGCTTCGAGTTCACGGATTCGCACGGCCACCCCTTTGATCCCAAGGAGCGCTTCTACGCGATCCGCCAGATCGCTTGCTATGGGAATCTCGACATCGGTGGATGGGTCGAGACCCCGGGACCGGGCTTCCTTTGCTATCGCTATCGCACGATGAAGATCATTCATGAGGGACTTTTCATAAGCCTCCATCGCGGGCGAGAGTACTAACATAACGTTACGATAGTTCGGGAGGGGATTTATCCCTTCGGTTTATCTCGCTTTAAAAAAAAGTGATGCCCGGTTCTTGTGCCGAATGTGCACAGAACAGGTTATGCCGTATCCTCATCATCCTGCACCTTTTTTACCATCGCAGGAAGACCGGTCCCGCCCATCTGCCAGAGTGTGAGTGCAGCACAGGATCTGATAATTTCATCGGCATCATCCAGCCGGAGAGTAAGTCTTTCCACGGCCGGCTTTCCTATCCGGCAGAGCGCACGGGAAAGATAGCCCCGCAGATCCGCATCATCGCATCCCAGAGCAGTAATCAGGGGTTCTACTGCAGGACTGCCCATATCACCAAGGGCAGCAGCACCGTAGCGCCGGAACTCCTTTTCCCTGTTCGCCCGCATGGCAGCGATCAGGGGTTCGATCGCAGGTTTGCCAATCCGTGAGAGAGCAACTGCTGCATACCAGCGGGGATCATTGTCCGCTGAATCTGCAAGTGCCCTGATCAGGAACGGTACTGCAGGTTCACCGCATTCCTTAAGCGCTTGTATCGCTTCGTGCCGTTTATCAATAGACGGATCCCCCAGCGCAGTAATGATCACATTGATCTTCTGCTCATCGGGCCTGTGCGGATCATTTCGTGAATTCTTCTGCGCCATTATTTCCTCATGTTCTTATCTTTGCATTCTTTTTTTGTGTTTCCATCCCGTATCCTGCGCACCAGCGGTTCGACTGCAGGAATCAGGATGGCATCGATTGCATCAGCGATTGCCTGTCGCTCATCGTCATCTGCATTCTCAAGGAGCTGGACAAGGGGCTCGATCGCATCTGCGTTCTTAAGTTCCCCCAGCGCAGACAGCACTTCGAGACGGGTCTCCCCTTTTGAACCCTTTAAAAAAGCCAGCAGGGGACCGAGAGCAGGATTACCAATTGACGCAAGCGCAGCTGCGGCTTCTGCCCTGACCATCGCCTCTTCATCCGCAAGTGCGAAGAGCAGCGGTTCAACAGCAATCGGGTTTTTTGTTTTTCCCAAAGCCATGGCAGCTCCCCACCGGACACCGTAATCACCCTTCTGTAGTACATGAATGAGAGGTCCGATTGCCGCATCGCCAATCATGCTGAGTGCGTGCGCAGCCCGGCTTCTCACAAACCGGTCATCATCGGAAAGCAGGTGGATGAGAGGTTCAACTGCGTCCGGGTTCCCAATCTCGCCAAGGGCAATTGCTGCTTTCCAGCGGACATCATCATCAGGGTATTGCAGTGTTGCGATGAGGGACTCGACTGCGGCATTCCCAATCTTTGAGAGCGCTTCTGCTGCCTTCCACCGCACACCGCTGAACTCATCGCGTTTTAATGCGCTGATGAGCGGACCGATCGCTTTTTCGTCCCCGAGATTTCCCAGCGCTTCTGCCGCCTCATACTGGACCTGGGGATCCTTATGTTCCAGCAGGCGGGAAAGAGCGGCAATATCCCGTCGGGCGGTAAGTTTTTTCACATCAGGTATAAGAAGTGCCACCGGATTGATTCGGTCAAAAAAAGCCAGTCCCACCACAATGGAAACCATCAGGTAAAGGAGGCGTTTGTACCTGAAAACCGGCGGTATAAATTCCATCTGATGATACTTTGGCAGGAGATAGAATAAATGGATTGTGTGTTGTTCGCAGGGTGGCAATTAAAAAAAAAAAGATTGGAATACCGGATACATGACCGGGGGCACAAAGGTATGAGCAGGATCACTATTTTGTGATCAACAGTAGAATACAATCATCAATAATTTTTGTGCACAGGAACAGGTTACTATGGAACAGCTCATGATCGTTAACATCCTGCTCGTTTGTATATTCATCCTTGTACTGGTGCTCCCGTTCAAAGTCAAAAAAATCGAAGAGAACCTTGAAGTATTCCTCTTTCTCTGCGGAATTGCTGCACTGAGTGTTGCCAGCTTTGCGATCCTGCACGGGGAAACTTTCGGGTGGACGAAAGCCATCGTTATAGAAGCGCTCGCCGCTCCGGTCATGATCACGACGGTAGCCGGTATACCGGTTGGTATTGTCCAGATCGTGCTCATCATGGGCTTGATTATTTATTTTGGCCACACACAAATCCAGGCGGCCATCCAGACGATGGTAAACCGGGTGCCTCTTTTTATCATTGTTTTTTTCCTGATCTGTGGTCTTGGCATTGTTTCCAGCATCATCTCGGCCATCCTTGCGGCCATCATTCTTGTTGAGATCGTCTGCGCCCTCCCACTAGGTCGACAGGAAAAGATCGGAGTTACGGTGATCTCCTGCTTTTCCATTGGTCTGGGGGCGGCCCTCACTCCGCTGGGAGAACCACTCTCCACAATCACCATCTCAAAACTGTCAGGTTCTCCGTACCATGCGGGATTTACATTCCTTTTCGATCTGCTTGGGATCTATATCATCCCCGGTATCCTTGCTCTGGGTATTTTAGGTATAGTTTACTTACAGCGGCAGGGCACCAGCACGGAGGGACTTGAGTGCAAAATCGTTCGTGAAAGCATCCGTGATGTCGTTATCCGCGCTGGCAAAGTATACCTCTTCATCATGGCCCTCGTCTTTTTAGGCGAGGGGTTCAAGCCACTCATCCTTGAATATATTATCCAGATACCATCTGAAGGTCTCTACTGGGTGAATATCGTGTCTGCTGTGCTCGACAATGCAACCCTTGCAGCAGCAGAGATTGGGCCGCAACTCAGCTTGATCCAGATAAAAAGCGCATTAATGGGACTGTTGATTGCCGGGGGTATGCTGATCCCCGGCAATATTCCCAATATCATTGCGGCAGGGAGAATGGAGATCACCAGCAAGGAATGGGCAAGATACGGATTACCCCTTGGATTTGCCCTCATGCTGATCTTCTTTGTGATTCTTTTTGTTCCAGCATATCTCGGCATACACTAAAAATCCTTTTTTCACACGAACGGGGTTCATAATACGTTGAGTGCAGGGCGCAACCAGCGGGTAAAGCCAATGTTAAGGATTGCAAAGAGTTGCATAAAAAAATAGTTTTTTTATTCCGCAATGGACCTTGACCTTGTGACTGTATCTCCCAAAGTACCTGAAAAAGTACGATCCAAGGTCAAAAGGGACTCCGTTTCCCGGAATTCGTGAACGGTCGACCGGCCAGTTAGGAGGGTTTTTGGGGGTCTTTTTCCGGCAGTTCCTGTTTTGGCCTCTGAATCGGGAACGGACCGTTTTATTGAGAGAAAAACCGGCCTGTTTGGAGCTGTTTGGGTTGAGGATCGGATTGAGAGGGCAATAAACTACGGGCATGGGGGGAAAATAGCCTGAATCAACGATATGGGTTTTTGGTTTTTTTGCAATATCCTTGGACCTTGTTACGGTACCAGTTCTCTCTTTTACCGGGTTACAAGAAACTATTTATTCACCTTCGATGGAATAGACCAATTGAATATTTCGGGGGGTGCCTCAGCTCGATGGTTAACGATATCATACAAGCAATTGATGCTCTGAAAAATACGGCCGTGGCAAGATGCCGGGAGCGAATCGAGGAGGCAGCCTTAAAAGCGCGTGGATTGCGGGGAGGCAGTCCGGCTGAAGAGAAGAAGGAGAGCTCCGGTTCCATTGAACCCCCGTGCGGGGTTACATCGATCCTGAAACGCAGGCACGGGCTATAAGGAGGATTCTATGGACACAGAAAAGACACTGCTGCAACAAATTCGGGAAAAAGAACAGGACGTGGCAAAGAAGATTGAGGGTGTAAGAACCGGAACAGAGGCAACAATTGCCGCTGCAAAAATTGATGCAGAGAACCTGCTGTGCACTGCAAATGCTGAGGGAAAAACTGCAGCTGAAGAACTATACTGGAAGGAGAAAGGAAAGACTGAGGCCCGGATAGAACAGATGAAACGGGATTCAGGACTTGTTGCTGAAGCTGCTGCAGAGACTGGCAAGAGGAACAGTCCCGCAGCAGTGGATGCCATTGTACGCTTTGTGACCAGAGAGTAGCCCGGGATTTCCCGGAAAGGAACCTAATGCTCCAGCAGATGAAAAGAATCCAGGTAATCGGGCCAAAATCTGCATTCAACCCTGTTGTTGACCTGCTGTACCAGGAAGGAACTCTTCATCTGGAAGATGTATCAACGTCGGTTTCTCCTGACGAGATCCCATTAGAAAAGGTTGTGCTGGATACCGCAGGTGATGTTGCTGAAGTATTGGGAAAGATCAATGGGATCTTTTCTACGCTTCCTCAAGTCAGTGATGACCCGTCCCTCCGGGATGAGATCCAAAAAACTCTCCAGAACCAGAGCCATGAACAGATTCTGTTGCGGGCGCAGGAGATCATAAGGAATCTTGAGACCACCACTCGGAATCTTGCTTCAAGAGTGAGTGAACTCACCTTAACTATCACTGCCCTGAACCGGTACTCCAAAGTCCTTGTCATCCTCCAGCCGCTCGAGCGCGAAATTCCCATGCTGGAGGGGTTTGAAGTCACGATCCTGTTGATCCAGAAGGAGCACAGCGAAGTTGTTGAACTGATAAAAAAAGAATTAGACATCATCACAAACAACCAGTTCGAGATGACTTCGACAAGCGTTGACGCCGAAACCCTCGCTGCCATCATGGTCTTTAACAAGCGGCATTCCGAACAGGTCCATTCCTTCATCTACTCGGTGAATGTGAACGAGGTGCGTCTGCCAAAGGAATACATGGGAAAACCGTTTTACGAGATGTTTGCCTTAATCGAGGAGAACAAGCTCCGGGCCAATAACGAGATTGAGAAGATTGAAAAAGAACTTCTTGCCCTCGCCTCCATCTGGCACCAGGAACTCGCCCTGCTGAAAAAAAATTTAGAGGACATGAACGATGAGCTGGGTGCATTTTCGAACTTCGCGTTGTCTGAATATACCTTTGTCATCATGGGATGGATCCCCAAAAAAAAGTTACAACAGGTAAAAAAATCCATTGCAGATGTATTCTCTGACCGGGTTGTAGTAAAAGAACTGGACACAACAGAAAAGGATATGGAAGGAGCGCCGGTCTTTTATGATAACCCCCGGTGGGTAAAACCCTTTGAGACGATTATGCAGCTCGTCTCTCCCCCGCGGTACCGGGAGATCGATCCATCTCCGGTTCTTGCGTTCTTTTTCCCAATCTTTTTTGGAATCATGGTTGGGGATATCGGGTACGGGATCGTGATTCTTCTCATCGCCCTCCTCATCAAAAAGATGTATGGAACCATTGCATTTGCCGCAAGCATAGCAGACATACTGTTAATCTCTTCAATCCCGACCATCATCTTCGGTTATTTATACGGCGAATTTTTCGGGGACTTCGGTGAGATAATGGGCTGGCTGCACCCGGTCCATTTCCTCGGCATCACGTGGAACCGGGTCGATGCGATGATCCCCATGCTTATCCTTGCCATCGGTATTGGCGTCATTCATGTTGTTCTGGGGCTCGTGATTGGGATGCGCAATGCAATGATCATGAAAAGCAAAAAGCATCTCTCTGAAAAAGCCGGGATGCTCCTTATGCTGATCGGGATCATCATTCTCATGGGAATGCTGGCAGGAGTGGTTCCTGATATGGGGATCTATCCCACGGTCATACTTATGGTAATTGCGCTTCCCCTGATCCTCTATGGTGCAGGAGTTTTTGGGATGATCGAGGTCATGAGCACGTTAGGAAATATTCTGTCCTATGCCCGGCTGATGGCAATCGGTATGGCATCTGTGATCCTTGCCATGGTTGCAAACAAGCTTGGTGAGTCCTTTGAGATCCTGATCATCGGTATCATTGTGGCATTACTGCTCCACGCACTCAACATTGCACTTGCCATGTTCAGCCCCTCTATCCATGCGATGCGTCTTCATATCGTGGAGTTCTTCTCGAAATTCTATACGGGAGGCGGCGTAGTGTATAAACCGTTTAAGAAAGCGGTTGTGGATGAGGTTGTGCAGCAGTAAAGAGCCGTATTTTTTATGATGGCTGACCTTTGGCAAACATAACGTGGGTGAATACAAATCTCTGCCAGAACCGGATCTCATCATTCAGAAGATTTTTAAGAAATCCGCCGCCCAGTTTTTTTGTAAAAGACCCTTACTATTTATTCTATTGAACGAAAAACAAAATAGTATCAGAAACGTTCCCGGAGAAAAAGCAAACCATGACCTTATGCGAAGTACGAACCGTTGGAGAGATTACCATTGTTGTAATGCCTATCCAGATTGACCATGTCGCTGCATTGACACTGGATCACGAGCTCCATGAACTCGCCAACCGGGAACCAAAGGCCTTATTCTGCGACTTTGCACAGACCAAATATATCTCCAGTTCCGGACTCCGAATCATCTTAAAGACCGCAAAGACCGTAAAAGCTGATGGAGGCCACTTCGGGGTCTTCTCTCTCACTCCTTTTGTTGACCATATCTTCACAATGTCCGGGTTCGCACAAGTCGTCTCCATATATGATACTGAAGAGGCAGCTATCCGGGCGGTTTCACGTTAGGTACTGCCTTTTTAAACAACCAAAGAATCCGTAAAAGACAAAAGAAGATCCTGGATCCGGTCAATGCATATGAGGGCTCAACTCACATCCCGGCCATCTTCTTCTCTTTTGCCAACTTTTTCTTCTTTTCAAGAATACTCTTGACCTTCTTTAACCGGAACAGATCCTCACGTTCACGTTCCTCAATTGCGTTTTTGATATATTTTGCCTGGCTCTTCAACTCGGGGATCAGGATCTGTTCCAGCGCATTTACACGCCTGCGATTCATCTGGATCTCTGCTCCCAGCCTCCGCATGGCAGTCTCGGTCTCTGCAAGTTGTATAAGAAGATCCAGCTCAGCTTCAAACCGCTCTGCGGTCTCGTCGATCCTCCCGCTCGTTGAGATGATCCCGTAACCCCGTTCCAGCATGCTCTTGGATATCCGTTTTTTCTCAATAACAGGAACCGGAACCCCCATGATATTTTTTCCGGTGATATCGACCGTAATTGATCTCCGGGTAGCAAACGATGCGGATTTAAGCGTGACCGGATCATCGACTGCCTGTGCAATCATAAGAGCAAGATCCGCTTCTTTAGAGACCAGTTCCAGCTCGTCGCGTGAGTTCGAGACCGTATTTAAGATCTTGAAAAATTCCTGGATGAGTGCATCCATCTTTTCCCTAAGGAGGTCCCTGCCCTGCTCAGCAAGCTTGATCTGGGATTTCTTTCGCATCAGCTCCATCCGGGTGGGCTTGACCTGCTCCATAGTTTAGCCTCCGCTCTGTTCCTTGTTCAGAGGGTGGTATTTTTTGATATATTCCCGTTTTATCCGCTTGAGTTCATCTTCGGGAAGCATGGCAAAAAGATCCCAAGCGATCTTAAACGTCTCTTCAATCGATCGGTCGTCATCACCCTGCGAGATGAACTCCTTTTCAAACCCGTCTGCTAATTTCAGATATTTTTTATCCAGTTCCGTTAAGGCCTCTTCACCGACAATCGCAACCAGACGGCGCAGGTCGCGGCCGTACGCGTACGATGCGTACAGCTGGTCGGCGACACCCCGGTGATCTTCCCGGGTCTTACCGGCACCGATCCCTAAGTTCATGAGCCGGGAGAGGCAGGGAAGCGCATCGACCGGCGGATCTGCACCCCGTCGGAAGAGGTCGCGGGACAAGACGATCTGCCCTTCGGTGATATACCCGGTGAGGTCGGGAACCGGGTGGGTGATGTCATCATCGGGCATTGTCAGGATCGGGATCTGGGTGATCGATCCGCTCTTTCCTTTCAGCCTTCCCGCCCGCTCATAAATCGAGGAAAGGTCCGTGTACATGTAGCCGGGATAACCCCGCCGTCCGGGCACTTCTTCCCGGGCGGTCGAGATCTCCCGGAGGGCTTCGCAGTAATTGATCATGTCTGTTAAGATGACAAGAACGTGCAGGTTGTGGGTGAACGCAAGGAACTCTGCAACCGTCAGTCCGCATCGCGGGGCTGCGAGCCGCTCAACCGTGGGATCATCTGCAAGGTTCATAAAAAAGACCACCCGTTCGAGCGCGCCGGTCCTCTCAAAGTCCCGCATGAAGAAAGACGCTTCCTTGTGAGTAATGCCCATGGCAACAAAGACCACGGCAAACTTCTCGCCCTCACCCCGCACTTTTGCCTGCCGGGCGATCTGGGCTGCAAGTTTGCTGGCGGGAAGGCCGGAGCCCGAGAAGATCGGAAGTTTTTGTCCCCGCACAAGGGTGTTGAGGCCATCTATTGCCGACATCCCGGTCTGGATAAAGTCAGCTGGTTTGTCCCGGGCAGAGGGGTTGATGGGCGTTCCGGCAATATCAAGCATCGCCTCTGGTATGATCTCCGGGCCACCGTCACGGGCCTTTCCCACACCGGAAAAGACCCGACCCAGCATATCCAAAGAGACATTGATCCGGGCGGGTTCACCGGTGAACCTGACGATTGTGTCCGTTGTATCAATGCCCCGCGTGCCTTCATACACCTGGACGACTGCATGCTCTTCGGAGATGTCAAGCACCTGCCCGGTCCGTTCTTCTCCATCCCGCAGGGTGATCCGGACGATCTCTCCAAAGGAGGCGCCTTTGACACCGTTGACAAAAATTAATGGACCTGAGACATAATCGATCGTCTTATACTCTTTTGTGACCAGCGAAACCGGCTTCATCGTTCCACCTCCAAAGACATCAGCTGCCGGTCGATCTCTCCAATTAAATCCTGTATCAGGTTGATCTCCTGGATCTCTTTCATCCGCCCGATATCTGCCTTTAAGGAGAGTCCCTGTACCTGTTTTAAGCTGATGCCACGGTTCATCCCTTCGATCACGCTGGCATAGTAGGTCATGATCACCTTGAGCATCAGGTACTGTTTTTCAATGGGGCAGAAGGAATCCGTGTCACTGTAGGCGCTCTGCTGGAGGAAGTCTTCGCGGATCATCCTCGTCACATCGAGAATCGCCTTCTCACTCTCTGGCAGGGCATCAGGACCCACCAGCTGGACAATTTCCTGCAGCTCGACTTCCTTTTGCAGCAGGTACATGGATTTTTCCCGCAGTTCCCTCCAGTCGGGTGCAACATTTTTTGTGTACCAGTCCCCGATGCTGTCCAGGTACAGCGAATAACTTTTGATCCAGTTCACTGAAGGGAAATGCCGGCGGTACGCTAAGTTGGTATCCAGTGCCCAGAATGTCCCGACAACCCTGAGCGTATTCTGGGTGATCGGTTCAGAGAAGTCCCCGCCCGGGGGTGAAACTGCGCCGACAACGGTGATAGAGCCGTTGCGCTCTCCCGCACCCATGCATACAACCCTGCCAGCTCGTTCATAGAACGCAGAAAGCCGGGTGGCAAGGTATGCAGGATAACCTTCTTCGCCGGGCATCTCTTCAAGCCGTCCCGATACTTCCCGCAGTGCCTCACCCCACCGGGAGGTCGAATCTGCCATCAGGGCCACATCGTACCCCATGTCCCGGAAATATTCTGCAATCGTGATACCGGTGTAGATCGAAGCTTCACGGGCAGCAACTGGCATGTTGGAGGTGTTTGCGATAAGGATCGTCCGCTCGATTAAAGGGAGGTTGGTTCGCGGATCCACCAGTTCGGGGAACTCTTCGAGCACATCGGTCATCTCGTTGCCCCGTTCACCGCACCCGATATACACCACGATCTGTGTATCGGACCATTTGGCAAGCGTCTGCTCAGATACCGTCTTTCCTGTCCCAAATCCTCCGGGGATCATTGCAGTCCCGCCTTTGGTCACCGGAAAAATACAGTCAAAGACCCTTTGCCCGGTGATAAGCGGCAGAACAGGATCGAGTTTTTTCATGTGCGGGCGTGGAATCCTGACCGGCCAGACCTGCATCATGGAGAGGTGGGTGATGGAGTTGAGTGTGCATATCGTTTCTTCTACGGTGAACTCGCCGCTCCGGATATCAGTAACGGTTCCGGACACGTGGTGCGGGACAAGGATCCGGTGCTCGAAATGAAATTCCTTTACAATTCCTAAAATATCTCCGGTGGCAACCGTATCACCGATTTTTACCGAGGGAACAAATCCCCATTTTTTCTCGCGGTTGAGCCCTGGTGCCGATATACCACGGGCAATAAAATCCCCGCAGAGTTTAAGAAGCACCGGCAGCGGGCGCTGCACCCCGTCGTAGATGGAGGCAAGGAGCCCGGGCCCAAGCTCGACAGAGAGAGGTTTTTCGGTATTTTCAACAGGCTCTCCTGTCATAAGACCGGTGGTGTCTTCATAGACCTGGATAACCGCATCCTCACCTTCAAGCCGGATGATTTCCCCACGGAGAGCCTCTTCTCCTACCTTGACCACATCATACATCTTTGACCCTTTCATACCGCGGGCAATGATGACGGGTCCGGAAATTCGTGAAATTGTTCCTGTAATCATACCATCACCTCTTCAAAACAATATTGTACCCGATAGCTTTTCTTAAGAGACGTTCTATGTACGTCCTCCGGTCAATCTCTCTCGACTTCGAGGGGATCGGGATGATGAGCGGGCGGTGCATTTTTTCGATACGGTCCATCAGTTTCTCATCCAATGAGAGCATGAACTCCTCATTTACTGCTACAATACCGATATCATCCTTGTACAGCAGAGGCGGGATCACTTTTCTGGCTTCGTCCATGGTTCCTGCTTCAAGAACATCCACACCGGCAAGCCGAAATCCCGAAGCACGATCGCGGTCAGTAACAACTACGAATTTATACATAGACGAGTTCCTCTTTCAGCTGCTCTATGGGAAAATCTGCAGTCTTGCACCGTGAGATGATTCGGATATTGGTAATCTCGTTATATTTTGCCCAAAAATAACCAATGACCGAAGCTACGCTTAAAGGATCGCCTAAGAAGGCGCTCACGCCTCGCTGTACCAGGAACTTTTCTAATTGTTTTTCGATCACCGAGATCTTCTGGGTTCTCATGGCAGAAGGTGGCAGTGCGGCAAGGAACCGGTAGGGGGTATTTTTCAGATCCTCTACAACCTCTTCGATTGAGTGCAGGGTAAGGAGATGATCAAGCTGGTCTTTTTCAAGTTCCTTTCCACCGCTGATGAGGAATTTTTCTGCCTCCTCAGGAACAATGTGATCCCGGATCATCCGCAGGATTGTCCTGAGATTGACAACATCAATCTCTAACGAGATGATATCCCTGATCAGTTTATTGTTATAAGACGACAATTTAACCTGTTCGAGCGCATTTTCATAATAGTATTCATCCAGTGCACACTCGAGCAGGGCCAGATCTCCGCTCTTTGCATACTCCGGGTACTCCTCGGTTAAAGGTTTTGCATACACGATCTGCCATGTAGCAAGCATATCAATCACCGCCCGGATATCCGGCTGCCGGACAAGTTCGATTACGGTGGCTTCATCCATTTCCCCTGCGGGCACAAGGCACTCGAGAATCTCTTCATTGGTTATATGGATATTTTTTCCGCGGAGGATTGTTTTGATATTCTGGACATCCCAGCGGTGCAGGAAGATGTTGATGTACTTTTCCGCTTCTTCTTCCCCTACAAACTGGAGAATCTTTCGAAAGGTTCTTGTAAAATTTTTCCGCAGGGCATATTCAATGCAGAGCACACCGGAATACTGGACTTTTGCTTCGATAATATCAGACTTGTAAGGGGTCTTTTCGAGATCGGCAATGAGGGTCTCGAGATCCGGTTGCATGACCAGATTATCAAGGGCGCGCCGGTCCAGCAGGCGGCTTTTCATCCCCCGCATCCGTGCGTTGATGTACCCCCAGTCCATCTCAATCACCAGAAAGGATCGAATATATCTCCAGTTTTTTTCGTTCTTTTGCCCGCTCCAGCCGGGATTCAACAGTGTTTGAGATGATTACTGAACCGTCAGGCAGGCTTGCCACAAGTCCACCGGCAGACGTGAGATCCGGCACAACCTCAGCGCGGAGGTTTGCAGAGGCCAGCGTTTTTCTGCAGAGATCTTCATCCCGTTTGTCCACGTGGATATGAAGCGTTCCCTCGCCAAGGGCCCCTGCTGCATCCATCAGGAATTTTTTAAAAATTTCCGGGTATTTTGGGTCTGTTCTAATGTGCGACAGACGAAGACTGGCGTCGTTAAATGCGGATGAAAAAAGTTGTTCCCTGATCTTTATCAGGTGTGCCTTGTTCTCTGCTTTTACAAGGTACATGAGTTTATTCTTCTCAACTACCGCTGCCATTTCTGCATCGGAGATCTGTAATTGCCGTATCAGTTCTGCCTGTTCGCGTGCCTTTTTTCTGACACTCTCCACAGTAACGCGTGCATTTTCTAAAAGCTCCCGCTCCCGCTCCTGTGCACTTTCGTCAACTGACTTTAACAGGTTTTCATAAGCCACAAAACAACACCCGCCTTTTTCCGGAAACGGAAAAACCGGAATGAATACCTAGAACACCTAGGTTTTTCCGTAATCTTTTATCTTATTTTACCATCAGGATAATCATTGCAGCAACGACAAAGCCCAGGATCACCAGTGTTTCAGGAATTGCCTCCAGGATAATGATCGACCCTGCAGTTTCCGGGCGCTCGGCTATTGCACCCGCCCCGGCTGAACCTATCCGTGACTGTGCCCAACCCGTCCCGATAGCACCGGCAGCAAACGCAATTGCTGCTCCAATGGGAACTTCCCAACCAACCATTCTTTTGATACCTCCCAATGATACAACCTACCCGGTCAACATATATTAATGTATGGGGAAAACGCACGCAATAAAAAACAAATTTTCGTCAGTAGCTAGCTTCCACCGCGACACTACCCAAGAATTTCATCTAATCGGGCGAGTGCGTCTGTGGTCATACACTTCTGGCAAAGACCCTCTTTTGCTATGGCAATGAGGGATAAAAGATCTGCGTGTGATAGCGTGGAAAAGCAATAATCGTTCCAGCAGTCCCGGTCAACACTGATCCAGATCTCCCCTAATACTTCGCGGATAGCTGCACAATCCTCCGCAGAAAAGCATTGCCAGTCCTTGCCAAAACTGCGACGGATCTTTTCATATGCATCTTCAACGGCTTTTTCCCTCTGGATCTGGAACCGCCGTCTGCCGAGACCTTCTTCACTGCTGCGGGACATGGTGGTACTGGTGGGAATTATACCTATACCGGGTTATATTGTTTTTGCAAGAATCCGCTGTCAGTTTTATTCTCTTATAGAAACTGGTCGTTTTACTTGGAACTCCACTTCTCCACAAAGTATATGCTTTAGAGAACGGGATTCATTCAACATACCCGCATGTGTGGGAAAGGAGACATAAATGCCAGATGTAACGCAGGCTGAGGTGGGACGGCGACTGTACCATGTTCACCGTGAGAAACTTGTAGAAACTGCAATCAAGCAGATCCAGCATGGTCTGGGGATGGAGTGGAAGTCATTTTCTGAAGATGATATTCTCCTCCTTGGGCACCTTTTACAATGTACCTGGAACACGATCGATCAAAAGATCTGGGAAAAAATATCTTTTGCCAACATCAAAAAGAGCGATGTCCAGAAGATCCTCTCCCATGGCAAAGGAGTTGGCCCGGGAAAGAATCCCGAACCGGCTGCTGTTGTTGAGATCAAAAAGATCCTGCTTGCGATCTCCTGATTCGCTCATCTTTTTTAAATTCCAATGTTGACAGATTTACGTCAGGGTTTTTTAACTCAAATTATCCCGTAGCCACCGCGATACACTCTTCAATTGTACCTATGCGCGCAACCGCTCCGCACATATCCGGCACGTACGCGAGTGCCTTACCACTGTTCACCATGATGGCGGAGTACTGCTCCATCACCGGTGAAACAACCATGCAGGTATCAGCATAAACCCGCGCACCACTCTTTTCAATTGAGTCAACCGTCTTCTTGTTTGTGTCAATGACACCCTGCGCAGCAAAAACATACAGGGGTTTTGTCACGAGTTTTCCCATCAACAGCCCGGCAATCGTAGCGAGTTCATAAGGAGAGCAGTGCGGGCAGCCAACCGCTACGGCATCGACTGGCAGCTCCTTAAACAATGCCTCTATCTCGCCGGATTCCACTGCAATGACTTCGAGACCGGAGTAATCGAACGGGACCTTTAACGCTTCCGGTGTGATTCCCTCAACGTGATACAGGGCAACAGCACCGGTTGCTGCCATTGCCGCCCCAAGCGCCTTGAGCCGGTCGCTGTCCGGGTTGAGCCCCGAAAAGAACGGGATGCGGTTGCCCACCAGTTTGCCGGTATGGTAGCCGAGCGCTCCGTAGTGGGCAATGCTCCAGTCGCGGGTATCGGCCTGCACACGGACGATCACCTGCGGTTTCCGGTTCTTTGCAAGGTGCAGACCATAGCAGGGAGTTTTTCCTATCAGGGCAGCGGCAAGTGCTCCCGGTCCGCCTTCGCGGTTTGTCCGGGCCCCAATCACCGAGTTTGCGTAGCTGACCGCTGACGACTCTGACCATGCAAGATGATCACCGTACGAGGTTTCGCGCAGGTAATACGGGGTGCAGGTGCATTCGAGACCAATGCCGAGCCGCTCATAGGCCGCAACCACGCTCTGCTGCTTCTTTGCAAAATCCTCACTCACACCCATCTCCTGCCAGCGCTCGCGGGGCATGCCGATAGGATTTAAGACCGCAGGGACAACCGCCTTTGCATTGAGCGAGGAGAGCCACTGGAGGCCGTATTCCCCGATCGTTTTGTAGGAGGCTCCGCTTACCTGTGCACTCCGAATTGGCACCAGCCGCTCGGCACCGAAAACTTTTCCGAGAGCAACAAGGAGCTCGAGCATCTTTGCCTTTGTCTCGCCCTGCTCTCCTGCAAGAATCCGTTCATCTTCTGGATCGAGATACATACCGGTCACCACGTAGCACGCGAGAAATCAGCCTCGCGCCCGAGCACCATCGTTGCATCCACACCGACTTTCACATTGGTGCCATCTTCAAGCTGGCAGGGATCGAGCGATGAGCCACGGACTCCGGTGATCACCATGATATCCCGGTCACCGCTCACACGGGTCGCTATCGCATATTCCACATCATGCGGATCTGTTGGATCAATATCCTCATCCACCACCACTACATGCTTGAGCGAGGTGTGGGCGGCAAACGCGGCCATAATCGCATTCTTGCCATCGCCCTGCGTACTCTTTTTTATCTGGATCACCGCATGGAGGTACCCGCACCCGCCCTTTGTCAGCACGACGTTCTGTACTTCTGTTACACCTGTCACAGCTTTGTAGATCTTTGGTTCATACGGTGCACCCATCAGCATCTTGTGCTCATCACCACCAGGCAGGATGCCGTGGTAGATGCAGTCCGGTTTTGTGTACATACCGGTAAACTCAATGATGTGCTGCATGCGGATCGGATCATAGGTCCCGGTGATATCGACAAACGGGCCTTCCTCGGTGAGTTCTGCGGTGATAAAACCCTCCAGCACAATCTCTGCATCGGGGACCAGCACCCCGTTACTGCACCGGTGCACCTTCATCTCCCCGCCCATCAGTTCTGCGGCAAACGGGAGTTCCATAGCCGTTGGCACCCGGGTGCAGCTCGCAAACGTGACGGCCGGGTGTGTCCCAATCGTGACAGCGACGGGGAGCTTCTCACCCTTTGTCAGCGCCTTTTTGAGCATCACATGCGTGTGCCGGCCTTCAACAAGCCGGGCTGCCACCCTGTGATCATCGAGCACCTGCATCCGGTGGATCGATGCATTCTCAACCCCATCCCAGCGGGAAAAGACAATGGCAGATGTGAGATATTTTCCAGCATCTTTGGGGAAATGATGCATGATAGGGATCCTGGTGAGATCGGGCTTCTCCATCTTCAATGGGCCGGCTTCGACAACCTTCCCGTCAAATTTTGCATCGGCAAGTGTTTTGACAATCTTCTTTTCCTCAATGCCAAGGGCAAGTGAGAGGGAAGTCCGGCTGGCAGTAAGGTTCATCACCGCACGTTTGCCTTCGATATTATGAAAGAACAGGAGCTTATCGGTAGTACTCGCCATCTTTGCTGCCTGCATTTCAGCAGATACTGGTTCTTTTACATCAATAACAAGTCCATTTTTCCGCATTTTTTCTATGAATTCACGCATCGTAACCACTCCAGCGTTTTGCAAGCGTATGTTCCACCTCAAGGTGGTCGAGCACGCGGGCAACAACCATATCCACCAGATCATCGATGGTCTTTGGGTGGTGGTAAAAGGCAGGGCAGGCGGGCATGATCATTGCCCCGGCATCTTCGGCAGCGAGCATATTTTTTAAATGGATTTTGGACAGGGGTGTTTCGCGGGTGACAAGAATGCATTTCCGGCCTTCTTTCAAGCATACATCCGCAGTCCGGGTGATCAGGTTGTCGGCATACCCGGTCGCAATCGCAGAGAGCGTCTTGGCGCTGCACGGGATCACCACCATCCCGTCAATCCGGTGGGAACCGCTTGCGATCGATGCCCCCATCTTGTCGATGGGATGGACCGTTGCATTGATGCCCTCAAAAGAGACACCCTCGTGGGTGGCAATCTGCTGCGCAATATCTGATACTATGAGATGGACATTTGCATCCCGGCACAGCACTTCAAGCAGGCGGCGGGCATAGCAGGCCCCGCTTGCCCCCGTCACCCCTATAACATACTCTTTTTTCATCATTACCCTGCCCTTTTCTGTGATAGCAATGTCGGAGTGATGGCAAAAAGAGTTTATGCCGGGAACGGTCCGGCCGGACAAAATGGTTGCCTGCATTTTGGCGGAGCACCGAAGCGGCACCATATAGGTCTGACCCCTTAACCATGCGGAGGTGAGACGGGTTTTTAGTCGCGGCGCGCTTCAATCCCCAGCGTATTGAGGAGATTGAAAGAACCTCATTTGCTCACAATCCAGTCTTTGATCGTCAGTTCGATCCTGTCAGTTCACATCATAGATTACGGACTAGCGTTTGGCCGCAGTAACATCCACTTTGACCCGGTTCCCCTTCATCTCGATCTTGTATGGTCCAGTATTATACATCGGGATCTGTTTTTTAAGATCAAAACCATTCTCCCTGCCGTAACCATAGGTCTGCGACTGGCCATTGTCAACGTTGGTCACTTTCATCTCAAACCAGCAGTAGATGGTGTCGTCATTGAGGGGGAGGACATTAAATTCAATTCCCCATGCCGGGTTATCCACACGGAACTGCTCGTTAACTACATCCTTTTCACTCTGGAACGAGTAGGACTTCTGGAAATAATGATCTCCCAAGGTAAACGATGGCTTTGCTTGACCGGTTGAGGACACTGGAGTTGTCACTGTATTCAAGACGGGAGTTGTTGCGGATACTGCCGGGCTCTGGGTGCATCCTGCAACCATAACCCCTGCAATGACCAGCACAAGGATAACGAATATACTGGACTTCATCAAGGTGTGTTAGGATACCGGGATATATCATTGTTTATTTATGGCATGCAAAGAGACGGGTCGTTCCTGACTGGACTAAAACAGCGTATCCTGCCGGGTAGGTTTTCTGATATGTAGCACCTCACACGCGGCATCGGCAACGTGCTCCTGCTGACCGGGGAGTGTATACACCCCAAGACGCCACTGATCGCGCCGGGTGGCATTGAGCGTCAGTACACGGGGAGAGAACTCTTCAAAATCCACAATTGCATTACGGTTCTTCACCCGGACCCCCAGTGACATCTCGCTCGGGATCGAAGGAATGTCCACCAGTACCTCGTGCGGCTGGATACCTGCCAGTTCAGCAATCCGGTTGGCAAATCCCCGGCATTTTTCGATTGGTGCACCGTCTTTTAATCCGGCCATATTGACCTGATCGGTCCCAACAGAGAGTGCACGCTTGTAGAGCCTGCGCTCGTACAACCGGGCTGCCAGGGCCCGGGCTACGGGTTTTTCTGAATTCTGCAACGCATGCATGCACGCCGGATCATCCATAGTGAGGATTTTTTGTGCTTCTGCGTCAGGTGCATCCCCGAGGTGTTCAAGAACCGCCAGCTGGAACATGCTCTCTCCTATCCGGCTCACATGATGGTAATACACGGAGGGTCGCATGAGCGTGCGGGCGATAAGCAGTGATTCTGCTGCGTTCACTCCGTTTTCGTCGAGCACCGTTCCCTCGGGAGTCTGGATCAGGTGCCTTATTAGTCGCTGGGCATCCACGGTTCCATACGGGGCACCGGTGTAATACGCATCCCTGAGAAGGTAATCCATCCGGTCCACATCGAGATCTCCGTGGATAATACCGGACAGGGAATGTTTTCCTTTCACTACCGAGCAAAGCTCATCGGGATTAATGCCTGAGGACCGGAGCAGGTTTCCTACCTGATCCTCAACAATCCGTTCAATATCGTCGTGGGTGCGCTGCAGAAACTTTTCCATGAGCGGTTCGCTTGCATGAGAGAACGGGCCATGACCGATATCATGAAGGAGCGCGGCTGCAACCACCAGCCTGCGTTCATCATCCAATAATCCGAATCGCCGGCAGGCAACATCAGCAAGGAACATGGTACCCAGCGAGTGCTCGAAGCGCGTGTGATTGGCACCCGGATACACAAGATAAGAAAAACCAAGCTGCTTGACGTAGCGGAGACGCTGCAGGGCCGGGGAATCGAGCAGGGCAAGCGCAAACTTCTCCACTTCAACATAGCCATGGACCGGGTCCTTGATTATTTTCATGCTCACTAAAGAATCTTCATATACATTGCATAAAAGTATTGAGTAATGATTACCTTCCTTTCGGGCGGGACTGGCACCCCAAAACTCCTGAGGGGCATGCAAAAAGTCATGGACCGGCACGAGATTTCCGTTGTCGTCAACACAGCTGAAGACATCTGGATCTCAGGAAACCACATCTCACCGGATGTTGATACGGTCATGTACCTCTTTGCCGGCATCCTCAACACCGATACCTGGTGGGGGGTCAGAAACGATACGTTCACCACCCATGACGAGATCACCCGGCTTGGAGTCGATGAGTTCATCGCAATTGGGGATATGGACCGGGCTGTACACATTGCCCGTGGTGACATGATGCGAAATGGTATGCGCCTGACCAATGCAACAAAAATTCTCTGCGATCGCTTTGGCGTCCGGGAAAATGTGCTTCCCATGACCGATACCGAAGTGACAACACAGATCCAGACCGACATCGGTCTCATTCATTTCCAGGAGTACTGGATCCGGGCAAAGGGAAAGATCGAGATCCAGAAAGTTGTGCGGAGTTTTAATGAGCCCCCGGTTGCAACTGAAGAGGCACTGGCTGCAATCGAAGCGAGTGAAGCAGTGGTGATCGGCCCTTCAAATCCTATCACCAGCATCCTTCCGATTCTCTCATGTGACGGGATGAAAGACGCACTTAAGGATAAATTCTTAATCGCGGTAAGCCCGTTCATTGGAGAAGAACCGATCAGCGGTCCTGCAGGCGCTCTCATGCGGGCAGCGGGATTCGAACCAGGCTCGATCGGCACGTTCAACTGCTATGGCGGGCTGGTCGATCTCTTCATACAAGACGTCCGCGACCCGGTTGAAGTTGACCATTCTCTAAAGTTCGATACCCTGATGACCGATGAGGAAAAGAGCGTGGCACTGGCACGCGAGATAATCGAGCTTGTAAAAAAGCACTGATGGCTGTATTTGCTGGCATAGCAGCAGATTTCCCTTTTTTCCGACACTATCCCGAAGGAACGGTAATCTGGAGTGGCAAACCTATTTAACGCTGCGGAATAACGGTTATCGTGAGAGGCTGAATGGAACAATGAGCTGGAAGAGCGTAATAATCATCGTAATTGTTTTTGTATTTTTATCCGGATGTGTATCAGGTCCGGTCTCGCAAAAAGGCACCCTCAATCTTACATCATCGCCTTCAGGCTCTGAGGTCTATCTCGATAACCAGTATCATGGAACTACCCCGGTCACCATTCCGGAAGTTGGATTAGGATCTCACACGCTTGAATACCGTCATTCAGGATATAAGAGCTGGTCAACTACCATCACAGTCACACCGGGGTCATCTAACTATTATGCAGCATTAGCTCCTCAGATAAATGTGCCGGTTTCAGAGGTGCCCGGTCAAACAATAACAGGAGTGGCAACACCAGCACGGACAGCAGTAACTGTCCAGACCGGTAAAAAGACGATGATCATCGGGGACTCTAACGTTTTTTCCGGAGCCGCATCCGGAACAAACATTGTATTACTGACACTTTACGGACCGGGAATATATAAAAACGGGGTACCTCTGGTTCAACAAAATGTCAATGAACTCGGTAACTGGAATTATGTATGGAATCCGGGCTCTTCGGTAGAATCGGGTTCATACACAGTGATCGTATCTGACCCATGGAAAACCACGTCCGAGAGAACTGAATTTACCGTGATTGGCGGGGGGGTGGTCTCCATTTCTCCAAGTACTTATTCGGCAGGTACAGGAACTTCTATGACTTTTTCCGGCCAGTGCACTACAGGTGCACAGAGTGTGTTGCTGGCATTATACGGCCCCGGGCTCTATACGAACGGAAAAGAACTGGGTCCTTTTTCTGTTACGGCAGATAAAACCTGGAGTTTTACAGTTACTCTCGATTCAACCATGCCAACAGGAGTCTATACCATGTATGTGTATGATGTCCCCAAAACCAGCTCTGGTAACACCCAGTTCACCATTGGTTATGGGTAAATCATCGTAATCTTTTTTTTAAACCATTTCCCGCATCTTTTCCGGATTTTTTTATGATCTGACAGATGCTTCATAACAACTAATACGGGGATATCGGAATCACAATCGGGATTTTTACATTTGCCCTGTCAGATTTTTCTTATAAAAAAAGGCGGGTGATGGACAATTGTACGGGTTGTTTATCCGATACCTATTTGAGGGATTTTATACTAATATTCGTTGGAGAGAAATCATATGGGTATTACAAAGAAATTCCTCAATTTGTTCAAATCAGGAAAGAGTGAGGAGGAAGAGCAGGCACGCCGCCTTGCACAAAAGGAGCGGTACGATAATTTCCTCACGGCTCTTACGGAAGGTGACCTTGACACCCGGTGGAACGCTGTGCGATCGGTCGGGGATCTCGGTGAGCCATTCATCGAGCCACTAATTCGCGGCCTGAAAGATGAGTACTGGATCATTAGGCGCGGATCAGCCGATACTCTCGGCAAGATCGGCACTCCGGCAGTATTACCCCTGATAGGAGCGCTGGATGAGTCATCTGACGATGTGCGCCAGGAAACCATACGTGCACTCCAGCTTGTCGGTGAACCCTCTGTCAGTTCCCTGATCCAGGCAGTAAAGCATACCCACCCACTCATCCGTCGCGGGGCGGTGCAGGCACTGGGAATTATGAGTGAGGCACGGGCGGTCGGCAATATAATCGAATCGTTAAAAGATACAGATCCATGGGTCCGGCATGAGAGTGCAGTTGCACTCGGCCGTATTGGTGATCCCCGTGCTGTCGCACCATTGATCGAAAGCCTCAACGATGGGCGGGAACATGTCCGCATGGCAGCAATGGCAACACTCTGCTCGCTTGGCGAACCTGCCATTGAACCCCTCATCCGAGCGCTCATTGATCCCAATGATGATGTCCAGCGCAGGGTGACACTCGCGCTTGTCACGCTTGGAGAGCCCGCCGTTGATCCTTTGATCAAAGCACTCGGTGACCAGAATCCCGGCATCCGCAAAGGTGCAGTGGAAGTACTCGGCCAGATCGGCAACACACGTGCGATCTCTCCCATCATCGGATTACTCGATGATCCGGAGCGGCCGGTTCGCATTGAAGTCGTCAAGTCCCTTGCCGCACTTGGCGTGCCTGCTATTGCACCGCTCATGCAGGTCTTCCGCGAAGGAGATATCCGGATGAGGACCGGGGCTATGGAAGCCCTCTGGATGCTCGGCCAGCCGGCAACCACCCCCTTAATCATGGTCTTAAAAGATGACCAGAGCGATGTAAGAAGGCGTGCGGTGCTCCTTCTAGGTGAGATTGGCGACCAGAAGGCAGTAGATCACATCACCGGCCTCCTGTCCGATGATAATGTGTCTGTGCGCCGTGAAGCTTTCGAAGCGCTCGAGATGATCAAGAAAAGAACTGCCCAATAAATACCTGCAGTTCATCTTTTTTTAAGAGACCGGCTCTGCTTTTTTTTGGTGCTGGTAGGATTGTGATCATTAAAATCTTGGCACTACAGGGCACCGGTATTTTTTAAAAAACCCTGCCAGCTGCGATGGTTTGATATGATTAGCCCGACAGAGCATGCAGGTAGGAAAGGAGATAAGAGCATGCGGCTTGTGGTGACAAAACGGAACCGTGACACGGCACTGTCTGGGGAAAAAGGCTGTTTTAACCAGGACATGCCCAATGATTCCTACAGGGAGCGGTTGATCAAATATATTCCGGTAGAGACAATTGCCATGTTCATTGCGTTATACGGCATCTCATATTACCTGTACGGTACCGAATCCTGGTATCCGGTAGTGGCACGATGGATCCTGATCCTCGGGTTTATTGGTACAGTGCTGTACCTCTGGAAAGTGGAAAATATCACTGATGTGGTACAGCTGGGCATCTCTGCAATTGGATTTCTCATCTGGGCGTGTGCACTTGGGGTGATAACAGTTACATCACTTCCATTTTACAACGCGATTGTTGCCGGGCTGCTCCTTTTCGCATATGTCTTTTTAGCGCCACTCATTGACGGGGTGCCTGAGGTCTGGTAACAGCGTGATTTTAAAAAATGGAAAAACCATGCAATGAGTAAGGAGTGAGGAGATATGGATCCATTCATGCGAGAAGCAATTGAAGAAGCAAAAAAAGGGTGTGATGAGGGAGGGATCCCCATTGGTTCAGTGCTTGTCCGGAACAACGTTATTCTCGGCAGGGGACACAACCGCCGGGTTCAGGAAGGAGATCCCGTCATCCACGCTGAGATCGACTGCCTGCGCAATGCCGGGCGGATCGGAACGTACCGGGATGCTGTGCTCTATTCCACGCTCATGCCCTGCTATCTCTGTGCAGGGGCTGCCGTCCAGTTCGGGATCAAAAAAGTTGTTGTGGGCGAATCCCGGAATTTTTCCGGGGCACGGGTGTTTATGGAAGAGCATGGCATCGAAGTGATCGATCTGGATCTTGACGATTGTGTCTTCATGATGCAGAAGTTTATTGCACAGAACCCCCGGCTCTGGAATGAGGATATCGGGGAACTCTGAATCATTTAAACCAAAAAAAAAACAGGCGCGTTTGATAATTTTTATCGATATTTGATTTAAAAAAACGTTACTCCAATTCCCCTAACCCCTTCCAGTAATCGTACTCGTGCTTCCAGAGATCCTTGTTAAACGATATCATGCGCTTGAAATATTCCTTGCGTTCGATATGGATTTTTGTTTGGGCCGGATCATTCCACTTCGTCTTGATCGCATCAGCCAGTTTCCTTCCCAGCTCCTTTGCCTCTTTCTCTGCCGGAACGATCGCATTCGGATCAGCCCCGACAAGTACTCCCACTTTCCCGACCGTTGTTGCACCAAGGTGAAACAGGGCAGAATTCATATAATCCGCTACCTCGTCTGCCATGGATCCGCCTGCTGTGGAAACCGAACAACCGTATTTTCCCGCAAACTGCTGGCAGTGGATCGAATCAGCCATCCGGTCGAGCATTGTCTTTAACTGGGCCGTAACCGAGTTGATGTAATTCGGTGAGCTAAAAACAATACCATCAGCGTTCAGCATCTTCTCAAGCAAAGCCGCGAAATCGTCATCATGGATGCACTCGCCCTTTGCATAGCAGGTACCGCATGCCGTGCAGTACTTGATCTCAAGGCTGCAGATATCCACAAATGTAATGTCCGCTCCACTCTTTCGTGCTCCTTCAAGGACTGCCATCACTAACCTCCGTGTCTGGCTCTTATCCCCTCTCGGGCTTGCGTTGATACCGATAATCTTCATGATTTCCTTCTCCATGTAAGGATGATTGCCAATAGGTAAAAAAGTGAGCGATGATAAAAACCGGTATCAACAGATCGACCAGTATGCCTGAGGGAATATGCTTTTTTACCCATAATTGCCCACCATTTACCCGGTGTTTTTATGATCATCCGCGACATTACCAATTCTCCTCATGAACGCGTCATCGACCGCTCGCTGCTCTGCGAGCTGCTTCATCCCGATAAGGTAGCCGGGGCACAGGAACTGGGCTGCAGTATTGCCCATGCCATCATCCCGACCGGTGAATCTACGCTCCCTCACCTGCTGAACAGATCCACAGAACTCTACTATATTCTTAAAGGAGTTGGAGAGATGCACATCGACAATGATTCCGCACCAGTATCTGAGGGGCAGTGCATCCTGATCCCCCCAGAGACCCGCCAGTGGATCCGGAATTCCGGCAGGGAGAATCTTGTATTTCTCTGTATCGTCTCGCCAAAGTGGCAGGCAGAGGATGAGATACTCTGCTGACTGGACCTGCCCCTGAGAGAATAATGGCAGGGATTTAGGTAATCATTGAAAGATTTTACAAACGAAACGTTCCATTATACAGTAAGAGCGGATTTGAAATGGATAACCCACACCGGATCTCCAAAGGGCGGTTGGAAACAATGGTGGACACGATCTTTGCGTTTGCCATGACCCTGCTCGTGCTCGGAATGGTTATGCCACAGTTTTCCGAGAGCCAGGCGGTCTCTGAACTCCCTCCCTATCTCGCAAAACTATTACCGCAATTTATCCTTTTTATCATCGCATTTCTGGTACTTGCCTTCTTCTGGATCGAACATCACCGCCAGTTCCATTATCTACGGATTGTTAATCCAAATATCCTACGGTTTAATGTAGCCATCCTCATCTTCATCGTCCTGATCCCATTTACAACAGATGTGTCGGGGGCTTATGACGGGATAATGATCGCCGTCCTCCTCTTCCATGTAAATCTCCTGATCGTAGGTTCGCTGTTTCTTGGTCAGTGGATGTATATCTGCCGGCGCAACCACCTGTGTGATACTGAATTTGACATCGCTAAAGAGAGATACCGGTTCTGGATCCTTGTAACGGTGCCTTCCGTTGCGTTACTCGGCATTGTAATGGCGTATTTTTCACCCCCGTACTCGCTGCTGGTCTATATTCTTATACCCGTCATTATTGTAATCCGGGGAAACCCATCCAGAGATCAGTAATAAAAAATGCTGGGGGGATGATTTTAGGGAGAAAAAAATGATTGGCAGGAATCCGTTCTGCCTAATCCCAGTAATACTTAACAAAGAGTTTTGACTTTCTGACCTTTGGCGTAAAGTGCCGGAGGGCGAGCGGTACGATAATGATCGTCACGATGATGTTGCCAATAAGCCAGAGGGAAAATACGCTCCCAATCTCGCTGGATGCAATGACATTTCCCAGTGCGAGCGTGTAAGCGCCCCAGGCAGCCCCCACAATATTGTTGATCAATACACCAAAGAGCAGCAGCAGCGTCCAGTCCCTGCGGTTCTCTAAATTGAGATCCACTTCAAAGGTTCGCAGGGCAACAAGCGGGATGAGCACTTGAAGGAGACCTGCGATCGACCAGTAGATTGCAACCCCTCCATGAAGGGCCGGGTTGGTAGAGAGCAGTCCGGAACCGATAAGAGTACCGGCATAGGCAGCAATCGCACCATAAGCACCAAACCAGAGGGTGAAGAGGATCATAAACGCCACGGCAAAATAGATCTTGGATATCCCGCCAACGCTACTGGGCAGGGCAAACTGGCAGAGCCAGGCGAGTATCGTGTTGACGACGATAAGGACGAGGGTAAGGATGACAAAGGTATACGTTGGTTCATGAACGTTTTTCATACATTCACCTGTATTCCATATTGCGTGCCTATATAAATAGTATTTATTGTCTGGCGAATGCCGAAGAACAGGGGGCCATGGTTCTTGATCGTTCAATGAGCTTCACACTTCACCATTTTTATGATCGGGGCACTGTATCTATATACAGGAGTGTTGACGGACTTAAATGATCACATCACAGGATTCTGCACTCGATTCAGCATCTGTGCAGGAAAATATCCTGCTGGAAAATGCCGCTCAGGCTCTGGACGAGCGCAAGGAGGCCGGGCTTGAAGGGCTCGTCGGGGGGCTTGATTCGGTGATCATCGCGACCGAGATTGACCATCTCGTGCCTGCGGTTTATGAGCTGCTCCGGTATACCGGACTTGCGTGCACGGAAGCCTTCTTTGATACCGATTCGCAGAGCTACGTTCTCTCTGTTCCCAGCTCGGCATCGCTGATAGTCCGGTCGCGGGAGGGTTCTAACCCGTTTGCCGGAACAAATACGGCGCGACTCACCACCCCTCTTCCCAACACCCGGCTCGAGACTTTTGTTTTTTCCACAACAGACATTAAGGAGTACGAAGCCATCCAGAAAAGACGCGGAATAAAATTCCTGACACCTGAACCCATTGTATCCGATTACTTCTCCTTTATCCAGACAGCCCCTTCACCCTATACCGGAAATTCTCTAGGGTTTATCGAGTGGCAGGATGATATGCAGACGTATGCCCCGACCGGGGCAACGACCGTCTCTCCTGACATTACCAAGCCGGCATACAAACACTTAAAAAATATTTCAAAACTCGATCACGCAGCAACACGGGTCAGGGCACAGGACCGCACTGCCGCCATATTAGAGTTTCTCTCCCTAACCAATTACCACTATGATTTCGGTGTGCACGTCATATCACAGAATTCGATCACGAGCGTGGCCCGGCGCAACAAAGAGGACTTTGCCATGGTCTTTACTTCCGGAATTACTCCCTATACCAGTGATGAGGTATCCGGACCGACCGAAAAGTTCATCCGGAATTACGGAACTCGTGTTCACCACATGGCGTTCCAGACAGAGAAGATCGAAGAGACGGTTGCCCAACTCAAAAAAGAGGGCATGGAGTTCCTGCTTGAACTTGTGGGTTCAGATGCAGACGGGCTCAAACAGATCTTCTCCGAGCCTTCCGGGCATACGCTGATCGTGAACGAATATATTCAACGCTTTGGAAATTTTGACGGGTTTTTTACCCGGAGCAATGTGGAAAAACTGACCGAAGCAACGGCAAAGCAGTGACCTGCCCGCCATGGATGATGATGATATGGATGATGAAATTCAATAGGAAAAAATCCATGAGATTCAGCGTCTGCCATGATTGTCATAGGAATTGATCCCGGGGTTGCCCGGCTCGGATATGGCGTGATACAGGTGGACAAAGGAGTGATAACACCGCTCTGCTATGGGTGCATCCAGACAAAGGCAGGCAGGCGACAGGCAGAGCGTCTGCATGCGATATATACAGAGATTACGGCACTCATTACAAAGTATTCACCGGATTTTCTGGCGATTGAAAAACTCTTTTTCACAAAAAATGTCACTTCTGCGATGAGCGTGAGCGAGGTGCGAGGGGTAATACTCCTTGCCGCAGAGCAGCACAATATCCCGGTTGAAGAATATACCCCAAACCAGATAAAACTGGCAATCACCGGATCCGGACGAGCGGATAAAGAGCAGATGCAGGAGATGATCAAGCGCCTGCTCCATCTCGAAGAAGTGCCAAAGCCAGATGATGCAGCCGATGGTCTTTCGATTGCCTTATGTCATATCCACATCATGAGATAGTACAATGATTGCGCATCTGTACGGTGAACCGGTCCAGACGGGGGACCGGTGGGTGATACTGGACGTCAATGGCGTCGGGTACCGAGTGTCTGTTCCCCAGCCCTCGGTGCAGGAGATCGCGGGCAGAACAGGGAAGGTAAAACTCTTCACCCACCTGTCAGTGAGGGAAGATGCAATCACCCTGTACGGTTTTCTCCACGGAAGCGAGCGGGAAATATTTTCCATCCTCATCGGGGTTTCGGGGATCGGTCCGCAGACTGCCCTCAACATCCTCTCCCAGATCACAATCGGGGACTTTGCCATGGCCATCCTCTCAGAAGATGAAAAAAGCCTGACCCGGATATCAGGAATCGGGAGCAAGAGCGCAAAGCGGCTCATCCTTGAACTCAAGGACAAAATGAAGAAAGTGCGCGATTCCATGCCACCGGAGGGAGCCGGAAGAGGCGATCATATGATCAACGATGCGGCAAGTGCGCTTATCTCGCTCGGGTTTGCCGAAAAAGCCTCCTATGATGCGGTAAAATCTGCAGCAACCGGATTAAAAGAACCCACAGTCCAGATGCTGATAAAAGCTGCACTGGTAAATCTCACAGAGCACTGATACAACCATGACCGAGCGGATCATTTCCCCCGAACCTCTGGCAGATGATGGCGAGGATCTCACGCTGCGCCCGGCCTCGCTCGATGCGTTCATAGGACAGGACCAGGTAAAAGCGATGGTAAAGATCGCCATAGAAGCGGCAAAGATCAGGAATGAACCGCTCGATCATATCCTGTTCTCAGGGCCCCCGGGACTGGGAAAGACCACGCTTGCCTATATCATTGCAAACGAGATGGGCGCAACCATCAGGACAACAACAGGGCCGGTGCTCGAAAAGCCCGGAGATATTGCGGCACTGGTCACTCCGTTAAAAAAAGGTGACGTACTCTTTATCGATGAGATCCATCGCATGAACCCGGTTGTTGAAGAGATCCTCTACCCCGCGATGGAAGATTTCTTCATCGATGTGATGATTGGTGAAGGCCCGAGCGCCCGTTCGATCAAACTCACGCTCGAACACTTCACGCTGATCGGGGCAACCACCCGGCAGGGTCTGTTGAGTTCGCCATTCCGGGACCGGTTCGGCATCATCACCCGCTTAAACCTGTACTCCCCTGCAGAACTCGTAGAGATCGTCACCCGGAGCGCCGGCATACTAAAAATTCCTATCACTCCGGATGGGGCTGAAGCGATTGCCCAGCGGAGCAGGGGCACACCCCGGATTGGCAACCGGCTCCTACGCAGGGTGCGGGACTTTGCGGTCGTAAAAGGAGATGGCACGATAACTGCAGAGATCGCAAAGAACGCACTTTCCTTAATGCAGATCGATGAGCTCGGGCTGGACGAACTCGACCGTCGTATCCTCTCGGTCATTGCTGAGGATTTCGGGGGAGGGCCGGTCGGGGCAAAGACCATTGCGATATCCGTAGGGGAAGAGACGCGGACGATCGAAGAAGTGTACGAACCCTACCTCATACAGATCGGTTTTTTAAAGAGAACCCCACAGGGCAGGCAGACAACTCCTGCGGCACAGCGTCACCTTAAAAATCCCCAGAAGACGTTGTTCTGATGAGGAGTCTACCGGAAAAATACCGTACAGATGGGTTGGAGTGCTGCAATCCACGATACCTTCGATTTTTTTCGCAGTCAACGCCAGATTCATCATCTTTTCCTGTGTAAAGGATCCTGAACAACTATGTCTTTCAGAAAACCTACCCTGATTGTGCTTACCACGCTCGTGCTCATCCTTGCTGCAGTCATTGCCAGCGGGTGCATGAGCACAACGACACCAGCACCAGCAGGGGATATCAAAAAATTCAGTTCCGCGGATGAGATCCGCAATTACATTAAGAACAACACGCAGCTTGCACAGGGTTCTGTCTATTACTCGACGGGGGCCGGGTCATCGGATCGCATGGTTGTCCCTGCTGTGGCAGAATCTTCAGCAAAGGGGGCTTCCCTTTCGGGCGCTCTTCCTTCTTCCGGCAGCACCAGTTCACCCGGTTATTCAGAGACCAATGTACAGGTTGCCGGTGTCGATGAACCGGACTTTGTCAAGAACGATGCCCGGTACATCTACGTGATCTCGGGCAGCACGCTTACGATCGTGGATGCGTACCCGGCATCATCGGCATCCATCATTTCAAAGACTGATATTGAAGATACGCCCCGCGAGATCTTCATCAGTGGTGACCGGCTCGTGCTCTTAAAGAGCGGGACTTCAGAAATTTCTGAAAGCGATACACCGCAGGGTGCAGATATCGCAGCAAAGATTGCAATGATGCCCCCGAAATACCCATACTACCGCTCAGCGCCGGTCACCCATGCAGTCTTCTATGATATGAGTGACCGGGCCCACCCAAAGTTGCTCAAAGATTACACGATTGATGGCGATTATGTTAGCGCCCGGATGATTGGTGATACGGTATACCTGCTCTCCCGCGAATCGGTGTACCCGTACAATGACCGGATCATCGTTCCTGCGGTGCGGGAAAATACAAAAGTTGTTGTTACACCAGATGTCTATTACTTCGATAATCCCGAACGCCAGTACGACTTTACCACTGTG
Organism: uncultured Methanoregula sp.; assembly: GCA_964590895.1. GTDB lineage: Archaea > Halobacteriota > Methanomicrobia > Methanomicrobiales > Methanospirillaceae > Methanoregula. The sequence goes on from CAZPYV010000012.1 coordinate 36,310, forward strand.
ACATCGTTTGATGCCCGGACCGGTACCACGAAAGATGCAAAAACGTACCTTGTCGGCAGCGGCAACATTGTCTATGTCTCACCCGATGCAATGTACGTGAGCTACCTGAAGTACAACAATATCTACCGCCCGATGCGGGGTATCATAGAACCCGCCATGGGTGTGGCACAGGGATCCGTTGGCAGTGCAGCACCGCTATCAGTATCCTCTGTTATCAGGGATTTCAACACCCTGAACGAGGCGGACAAACAGGCCGCCATTGCAGAGTTAAAGAGCGGGGAACAGGAGGCAATCCGCAAGAAAGAGATCGACCAGACGACCACAGTAATCCACAAGATCGGGATCAATAACGGGGCGATCAACTACATAGCAAAGGGTGAGGTGCCGGGATACCTCAAGAACCAGTTCGCCATGGACGAGTATGGCAGCAACCTCAGGGTTGCAACCACGTCCAATGTCTGGACAACCAAGGGACAGTACGAGTACAACAATGTCTTTGTGCTGGACAGTGCGATGAAGACAATGGGGTCACTCACCCACATCGCTGAGCAGGAGAAGATCTACTCAACGCGGTTCATCGGTGACCGGCTCTACATGGTCACGTTCAAACGCATAGACCCATTCTTTGTGATTGACCTCTCGACTCCAACAAGCCCGAAGATTCTTGGCAAGCTCAAGATTCCCGGCTACTCGGATTACCTTCACCCGTATGATAAGAACCTCATCATCGGGATTGGGAAGGAGACCTCAGCCAACGACTGGGGCGGTGTGTCAACACAGGGACTCAAGCTGGCACTCTTCGATGTCTCGGATGTTGAGCACCCACGGCAGGTAGGTAAAGTTGAGATCGGTGATGCCGGTTCTGACTCCGCTGCACTCTCGGATCACCGGGCATTCCTGTTTAACAAGGCAAAGAACCTGCTTGTGATCCCGGCCCGGGTTGTGAAACAGGACGCCGTGCAGAATAAAAAACTGAGCGGTGACCAGCCACAGATCTGGTACGGGGCGTACGTGTTTGGCGTGAACCCGGATACCGGTTTTGTCCTGAAAGGCACCGTAGAGCATGGTACGGGGGGCAGTGGATATTATTACTATGGCAGCTCGCAAAATGAAGTGAAGCGCTCGCTTTACATTGGCGATACGCTGTATACACTTTCGTCAGCAAAGATCCTTGCAAATCCCTTAAGCCAGATCAATACAACGGTGGCGACGATAAAGCTGGACGGGAAGGATGAGGTGCTGTATCCGGTGATGCGGATGGTGGAGTGAGAGAGAATTTCTTTTTTTTAACGATTCAGGAAAATCCCCCCGTTACAATTTTTCTCCATCCATCATCCGGTCAACCAGTTCTATGACATCCAGTACCTCGATCTGTGATCCCGCTGTGGCACAGGCTTCACCCAGATTTCTCCTGCAAAACGGGCAGGTTGAAGCCAGAATACCGGCACTCATCCGGGGAAGAGATTTGATTTTTTCATGTGCAATAGTTAAAGCAAGATCTGGATCTCCAATCTTTACCCCACCACCGGCACCGCAGCAGACTCCCCCCTCGCGGTTCTCCGGAAATTCTACCAGTTCGAGTCCGGGGATTGCTAAGAGAACATCCCGCGGAGCCTCAAACACCCAGTCCCTGCCGAGGTGATGCATCAGGTGCCGGCCGCCATGGCAGGGATCGTGATAAGCAACCCGGTGGGACAGCGGGGAACTGAACCGTATCTTTTTTTCCCGGATAAGATCCCGCAGAAAAACGGAGAACGGCATTGTTTTAAAGGGCAGTGGTCGCCCATACACCTGCGGCCAGTCGATAGTTGCTGTTTTTAAGCAGCCTGCACAGGAAAAGAGAACCGTTTTTACCTCGCGTTTCTCAAAATCCTGTATCATCGAGAGAATGGTATCCTTATATTCCCCCCATGACCCGGTTCGGAACAGAAACGAACCGCAGCACGATTCATTTTTAAGCATACAGAAATCTGTGTTCGATCGTGCAAGGATACGAAGAGCCGCCCGTCCCAGTTCCGGCTGCCGGAAGGCAACAGTACAACCGGCAAAGAAACCGACAGGGGCCGAGTCCGCTATCGGAATGTTATCCGGGATCCATGCGGTCCGGGTTTCGGGTGACGCATTATACGGATTTTTCATCTGCCCGATTGATGCTGCAATCTTTTCTACAGCAGCGTTCCTGAATCCCAGTTCCCTGCCTGCACCCCTCATCGATTCCCAAAGGGATGTAGTAGAGATTGCAGATTCGCAGACGAATGAACAGGCACCGCAGGTTGTACAACGAAAAAGACTTTCGAAGAGTGCAGTAAGATCCGATCCTGAAGGGGGTTTTTGAAGGAACCGGGCAATGAGTCCGGTTGAACGGGTGCCTGTTCCCCTCCAGCCGGCAATTCGTTCCATGGCCCCGTCAGGAAAGCCAGCCCTGACAACAGGACATGCATCTACACATTCCTGGCACCGGGTGCAGGCATCAAGTTCCAGCATCTGGAGATGTGAGAACCAGCGCAACTGAACTTCGGCAAACGTCTGTCCTTCCAGCCTAATCCCCTCCCCTTCTCGCGAGCAGGGTGAGCGGGACGGTGATGATATGCCGGAACTTTGTCCAGGGGATCACCATGACAAAAAGGAGGAATGCCACATAGATGTGCCATGCCATGAATTCAAGGGCTAAATTCCAGTTTGTCATGAGTGGGCCAATTCCGGTTGCGTACCCGCTGAACCACTCCGCGATCATTCCCGTAAACGTGATAATAAAAATGCTACCCACCAGAAAAAGATCCGTAAAACCGGTACGCTTCCGGACTTCTTTTACAAAGAGCCGTCTGCAAAGTGCAATACCGGAACCCACCAGAACGAGATATCCGAGCAAGTCGTAGGGGAGGTGAAGCGCTGCAAGATATAAGGAGAAAGATCCACCAAAGCCGGTTGGGTCAAAATACCCAAGGACAAGCCCGATAACAGAGAGGAGAGTAAACGCAGCCAGGATGAAAAATCCCCAGAACATTGCCATGTGTATTGCCCAGCGGCGTTTGCTCCTGTGCCAGATCCGGCGGAAGAAAAAGACATCAAGAATCAGAATCCGGAGAAATGCCAGAACCCCGTTCCGGAACGATTCCGTGACCCATGAGGAAAAGAACCGGCCGGGACTGCCATGACCCCATCGGGCGATGAGAAACCAGAGGCCGGCAATAAAAATGATTCCAGTGGCAATCAACAGAATATTGGGAATTATTCCGCCGGTAAATGCATGGACTGCCATCAGAGATCAGTATCAGGTATTTGGGTCATCTGTCTTCATTTATCATTCTGCAATCCCATGAGTGTCCCCTCGGATTGTCGCAGAGTCTTGTAATCCTTAAAAAACCAAAAAATATTTTTTAGATAGTCTGAGCGTTCATATTCGATGGAATCAGGCGCTTAAGAATCAGATCCGGAACCTGTTTTGAGGTCTTGATCGTCAGGTCAAAGAGGGCATTTTTCCCAGAAACTCCGAGATACTTCAGGGTGATCTGGAAATCCGTATCAATCAGGGGAATACCCAGTACAGAGATCCGGGCAAAGTGCGGACGGATAACCCGTTCCTCACCAACCACCAGTTTTTCCTTAGTTCCGTCAACAGAAGTGTCCACACTGTCTCCCATGACCATAACGATAATCTTACTGTTCCCAATCGTTACCAGTTCCCCGTCAGGCAGCGAGACCCGGAAGCTGGTGCTGTACGGAAAGGAAGTCCCGGTCTGTGATTCGATTACCGCAACAGTCAGAGTGACTACGGCAATGACGCATATGATAGCGATCAGGCCCAGGATCCCCAGCAGGACTTTTGTCCCGGTGCTCAATCCCTTGTTGCTATCTTGCTCAGCGTGTGCAGGAATATTTACCATGATTCTCTCCTAGTGTACAGGAGAGAGAGAACTATTTACGGGTTTTGGATGATTGACAACTTTTCAATGCGCTTCCAGGTTTTTAAAACCTGGCATTTCCCATAAAGTCCATAATATCCTGCACCCCATAGTTATAGGATTTTAAATGCGCATACCCATTCAGTCAGTCACACCGGAAACCGGGCACGCGGAGATCTGCGGCTTTGTCCATGAGGTCCGGGACCTCGGTGGCCTTGCCTTCTTTTTGATCCGAGACCGGACCGGCATCCTCCAGGTGACCATTCCCAAAAAGAAAGTGAGCGAAGCGGTGCTAGCCGCGGCAAAAGCCGTATCCCGTGAATCCGTGGTTAGAATCAGCGGACAGATCAAGGCTGTTGAGAAAGCCCCCGGCGGGCGCGAACTCGTACCGGAGACGTTTGAGATCATCAGCCTTGCCGAAACCCCGCTGCCGCTCGATGTGTCTGAAAAAGTATCCGTAGAACTCGACACCCGGCTTGATGGCCGCTTCCTTGATGTGCGAAGACCCCGTGTTGCCGCAGTCTTTGCAATCCGCAGCGCTGCGATGCACGCGATCAATGATTACTTCCATAAGGAAGGGTTCATATCGATCACTACTCCCAAGATCGTTGCTGCCGCGACCGAAGGCGGAACCGAACTGTTTCCCATTGCGTACTTCGATAAGGAAGCCTATCTCAACCAGAGCCCGCAGCTCTTCAAGCAGATGATGATGGCTGCCGGCTGCGAGAAGGTGTACGAGATCGGGCCGATCTTCCGGGCCGAAGAGCACAACACCACCAAGCATCTTAACGAGGCAACGAGTATCGATATCGAAGTTTCATATGCCGACCATATCGAAGTGATGCGCATTTTAGAAGAGGTCATTGTAAAAACGTACGAGTACGTGGACAAGACCTGCTCTGATTATCTCGCGAATATGGAGATTAACGACTTTGCAGTACCCAAAGGCCCGTTCCCCCGGCTCCCGTATAGCGAAGCGATCGAGATCGCCAAAAAGAAGATTGAAGATCCGATAAAGTACGGTGACGATATCGGCAGCGCTGCCGAGCGGGCGATCGGTGCTGAGATGGGTGGACACTACTTCATTGTTGACTGGCCCACCGAGATCCGGCCGTATTACGCGATGCCGTACGAAAACGATCCCACGATTTGCAAGGCGTTCGATCTCATGCACCCGAGAATGGAACTCTCGAGCGGGGCACAGCGTGTCCATAACCACGACCAGCTCGTGCAGCAGATCGCAAAGAAGGGCCTCAACCCTGAGAGCTTTGACTTTTATCTCAAACCGTTCCGGTACGGTATGCCCCCCCATGCCGGATGGGGACTGGGCGCAGATCGTCTCATCATGACGATGCTGGGCTTATCCAATGTCCGCGAGGCGGTCCTCTTCCCCCGAGATATGCACAGGCTAGTGCCCTGACCATATACTTTTTTTGCATCCGGGTCAATCATATCACCGTTATCACACACCGTGACAATTTATGGCAAAGGAATATTTCATCAACAAAGTGCTGGCGACAACCGTTGTGGGCAGTTACCCGGTGGTCAAATGCGGGGGCATAAAAAGCCTCTTTGATCCACTCCACTCTGCAGTCGAGACTGCAGTTGCCGACCAAGTCAAAGCCGGTATCGATATCATCTCGGACGGTCAGGTGCGGGGCGATATGATCGGAGCGTTCACCGCAAAACTGCCCGGCATCCGGGAGCAGCAGGTTATCGGAAAAGTGCAGCCGGCCGATGGGCCAATAACTGTAGGAGATACGAAATACGCTCTGTCCAAATCCCCAAAAGTAAAGGGCATCATCACCGGACCATCCTCACTCGCGCACGGCCTGCACATCAGTACACCGATGTACAGGAACAAAGAGGAACTCGCCCTCGATCTTGCCGCAGCCCTCATTGTCGAAGCCCGCAGTCTTGAAGCAGCAGGAGTCACCCTGCTCCAGATCGATGAACCGATCTTCTCGACTGGCATTGCAGACTTAAACGTGGGTAAACAAGCGATCGAGGCGATTACCTCATCGGTTCATATCCCCACCTGCATGCATGTCTGCGGAAACCTGGGAAACGTGCTCGACGAGATCCTGAAGTTCAACGTGAACGTGCTCGACTTTGAGTTTGCCAACAACACGGCAAACATCGATCTACTCTCCCGGCGGGATCTAGGCGGGCGGATGATCGGCTTTGGCTGTGTGGACTCGTCGATTGACCGTGTTGAGACCGTTGCCGAGATCAAAAAGCGGATCGAAAAAGGAGTGGAGATCTTCGGGCCTAAGACAATGCTCATCGATCCCGACTGCGGGATGCGGATGCGGAGCCGGGAATCGGCCTACTGGAAACTCAAGAACATGTGCGAAGCGGCTAAGATGGTGCGGATCGCGCTGTAATTTTATATTTACCAACGGTTTCATTCGACAGCTTGTTACAGCATAAAAACAGAAACCCGAAATATACTGCATTGAATACAGTCAACCGATAAAAATTATGTCAGATATCCGAAAAAATCCTATCAGTATTCGGGCATTCCAGCATACTCCATCAGAACCGCTCGGTTATTTTGAACAAATCTTTTCTGAAAATAAGTGCCCGTTTGAATACGTCCGGTTCTGGGATGGAGACCCTGTCAATATGGGGGACGCCACACACCTTGTATTCCTTGGCGGGCCAATGAGCGTGAACGATGAGAAAGAACTCCCATGGCTCAAAGAGGAAAAGGAATTAATCCGTAGGGCAGTAAAAAAGAGGGTGCCCGTACTGGGACTGTGCCTTGGCGCCCAGCTGATCGCGTCTGCGCACGGGGCAGCCGTGTACCGGTTTGTAAACGAGAGCGGCTGGTACCCGGTCCACACGACACCCGATTCAACCGGGGTTTTTACATCATTTCCCAATACCTTCCACGTCTTCCAGATGCACGGCGAGACCTTTCACCTTCCGGTTGGCGGGTGGCTCCAGTGCCGGGGCGATAATGTACCGCACCAGGGTTTCAGGCTCGGCTCTGCACTTGGGCTCCAGTTCCACCTTGAGATGACCGAAAGCTTGATCCGGGGCTGGACAAAAGGAGAGAGGAAATTTCTCAAAGAGCGGATCGGGCGCGATACGAAACGGTACCTTACGGAAAGTAACCGATTGTGCCGGCAGGTGGCGATGGATTTTTTATTTGGGAGTCACTGGCATACCCAATAAAAAAGAGTTACTATACGACCCTTGAGGTCGTCGACGCTTCAATACCCCTATCGGTTATGATGAACGGTAACAGCCGCTGGGGAGCAGCTGCATCCTTTATTTTATGCACGGCCAGTGTACGCTCGATCTCGGCCTGGTGAATATCGGTCTTGAACTCGATAACAAGATCTGCTGCCCGCATAATCCTTGTCATTTCCATGGGCGTGTGTATACCGGTATATACGATAAATAACAGATTCGCACCGCGTTTCCTCATCGCTTCGCGGGTGATTCTTAAGAATTTGAGGGCTTCATCGATGCCGTACTTAATAATGATCGTTGAGAGCGAATCCACCACGATCCTGCCTCCCGCCATATGGGGGATGTACATCTCGGGATGGAGATCGATAGCATCGATCATCCCTGCTTCGACATCCCCCTCGTTTATCAAATACGTGCCCTCTTCTCCTCCTTCTGCCTGCCAGAACTGTTTTGCCGAAAGGTCAACACCGGCAACCGGGGTTCCGTAGATCATAATGAGGGTCCCCTCAGGATAACCCCCGTCTAAGAGCAGGTTGAGTCCCACAATACCAGTGGTCCGTTTCCTGACCCTCCCACCGGGTGAAGCGTCCTGAATGTGGCTTTTTACGTCCATAGGAGATGTACCGGCTAATATTATTTTTCAGCCTGCTTAAAAGGTTTTGGGAGACTGCCCCTTTTTGTCGCAGAATCTTCCGCCAAATGGCATTACGAGCCAGATCCTCTGAATTTTTCCCGGAGCTCCCTGCGCAACAACTTCCAGCCATGAACACGGGGCAGCGAATCCATGATCATGAGTTTTCGCGGAATCTTGTAACCGGCAAGATGATCCCGGCAGTATGTTTCAAGCTGGGACTCAGTGAGAGTCATTCCCGGTTTGAGCACAACAGCAGCAATAGGGACTTCCCCTTTTCGCTCATCGGGAACACCGAATACCGCAACATCGGTGATCGCCGGATGCTGGATGATTGTATTCTCAACTTCTGTGGGATAGATCTTCCAGCCCGACATGATGATCATGTCCTTTTTCCGGTCAGTGATGAACAGGATGCCTTCCTCATCAAGATGCCCGATATCCCCGGTAAGGAACCACCCGTCATCTAAGAATACTTCGGATGTCGCTTCCGGCATCTGCCAGTAGCCGTGTGCAACGGAAGGACCACGGAGTGCAATCTCTCCGGTTTCTACAACAGCCATCTCCGTTGCCGGGTTTGCGGCATCTACAATCTTTACTTCTGTGTACCCAACTGCAACACCTACGCTCTGGTAACTCTTCGTCAGGTGCGGGTACCCGGGCAGCGTTGTCGTGCCTGAACCGATCACAATGGTCTCGGAGAGCCCGTACGAATTTGCAACCGGGATATGATACCGCTGGTCAAACGCTTCCCAGATTGCCGGGAGGAGCTGGCCACCTCCAGAGATGATCACCCGGGCATGGGAGAGACGCTGTTCTGTTCCGGGCGGGGCGGTGTTGAGCGAGTGGATAACCGGTGGCATGCCGGCCAGAACGGTGACCTTATACTGCTCAGCAAGTGCAAGATACCGCTCGAGCTCAAAGCGTTCCATCATCACGTACGTGCCCCCGGAACGGAGCATCGCAAGCCCCCACGAAAGCCCGACGTGCCCCATCGGGTAGATACCAAGATATACGTCACCGGGACACATCCGCAGGGCTTCACGTTCGGCATCGAGTGCGGTCATCCAGTTGCCATGGGAGAGCATCGCTCCTTTGGGTTTGCCGGTTGTGCCTGCCGTGTACTGGATATGGCAGAGATTGTCCGGAGCACAGTTGGTTGCCCGCATGGAGGACGGTGCTCTGGGAAACGATGCCCATGCAACAGATCCCATGCAGGAACCCGCTGTGCAGATGATATGCACAAGTGTGCCGGCTTGTGATCGTATCTTATCGACAACGGCAACTCCCTGCGCATCGGTGATCACCGCTACGGCACCGGCATTATTGATCGCATGCAGCAGTTCTTCGCCACGGTAAACGATATTGGTCGGGACTGCGACTGCACCAATCCGCCAGATGGCAAAATAACTGATGAGGTATTCAGGAGAACTGTCAAGATAGATGCAGACACGGTCACCTTTTTTCACACCAAGGTTCATCAGTCCCTGCCCGATGCGGTTCATCTCGTCCCGGAGTTTTCCGTAACTGTACGTCTCGTTGCGAGAGGGGCAGATGAATGCGGCTTTCGCTTCAGGAACGCTCTTTGCATCAAGCAGTGTGGTGACGTTGGACATGGCAGTATCGGAGATTTTCTGGTGATAAAAATAAGACGTTGGGGTATTTAGGTGTGCATTATTCTGATTGAATGGATGGTGTTTGTGAGCGGGCAATTAAAAAATCCGTTTTGTCTCCCAATGAGAGCATCCCAAAGGCGATCCTATTACCCGATCATTGGACACAATCAAAAATTAGAGAATTACGGTGTTTTTACCTCATAAGAAGATCATAATATCTGTTTTGCGATTAACGCAACGTATCCACATCCTGCAGCCATGAGAACAATGATCGTGGCATAATCTCTGGTCTGGAATGCAAACTCCCTGATACGTGTCCGGGTTCCTGTACGATATCCCCGGATATCGATCGTAAGTCCCAGCACGGTGGCCCGGGCAAGGGCGTTTGACACCAGCGGGATCACAATCGGTGCAACACTGCGGACTTTTCCAAGCATCCCTGTCCCCGGGTTGTACCCGCGTGCCAGCTGTGCTTCATGAATCCGTTTTCCTTCGATCTGGAGGGTGGGAATAAAACGCAGCGCGATAAGGAACATCAGGGTATAATCAACCGGGATCTTCATGCGCTCCATGGTGTGGACAATATCCCGCGGCTGCGTTGAGATAACAAAGAGCTGAAAGACACAGATGAGCACCATAAACCGGAGGGTAAGCACAAGCCCGAAATCAATCGCACCGGTGGTTACCGGGAAGTGTCCCCCGATACCAGGAATTGCTGACGGTATAAGGTAACCAATCGTCTCCCCGCTGGGCATTGTGATTATAGTAAGACCAATGAGAATGATACTCATGACAGCTATCAGCTTAAACTGATGCATCACTTCCGTACTGAGGCTGGCACCGTATGCAATAATCAAAACCGCAATGACCAGCAGGATCAGGAACAGTAAATTTGTCGAGAGTATGGACATCAGGCCGAACAGGAGGATGAACGCGATCTTTGTAAACGGGTGGAGCCGGTGGAAGAACCCGTCTTTATGAACATAGGCAAGAATCTCTGCCATTTAGTTACCCCCAATAAAAGAGTCCGATACAATCGTTCCTTTCTCCATGGTGATAATCCGGTCCGCACAATTTATGGCAATATCACGGTTGTGGGTGATGATGACAATTGTATGTCCTTTCTGCTGGAGCTTCTTTAAGATCTCAAGCACAAGCCGTGCCTCATTCCCGTCAAGTCCGGTAGTCGGCTCATCCAGCACAATAATTGCCGGTTGCATGGCAATCACGCAGGCGATTGCAAGTCGCTGCCGTTCACCGCGGGAAAGCCACCTCGGGTAAAGATCTCTGGTATGCACAAGCCCGACTTCTGATAGCGCAGCATCGATGATCTTCTCCCCATCAGTAATACCGAGGTTCTTTAACCCGAATTCTACCTCCTCTTTTACGGTATCAGCAAAGAACATGTGGTCAGGGTTCTGGAACACGAGGCCAACATGCCGGGCAAGATCGGTAATGCTGCATTCACGGGTATTTTTACCGTTTACTATGACATCGCCCCGCGTCGGGGTCAGCAACCGGTTGAAATGCTTGACGAGCGTTGTTTTCCCGGAACCGTTCTCCCCCACCAGTGCAACAAATTCCCCGGACTGGATGGTAAGACTGATCGTATCAAGAGCAAGTATGTCACCATATGCGTGCGATAGTTCCTTTACATTGATGATGGGACCGGGGACCCCATCGGATTTAATAGAGGCTGGGGTCTTTTCCGGGAGATTCCGGATGCCCGAAAAGTCTGCGATTACGATCTTTTTCAAACGAACATCTGCCAGCAGCACATCCGGTCTTCCAATCGCACTGATCTGTCCGTCTTCCATCACGACAAGAGTATCTACCATCTCTTTGAAATGTGCATATTTGTGTTCAACGAGCAGGATCGTCTTACCCTGCGCTTTGAGATCCTGAAGAATTGCAACAATCCGCTTTGTTGCATGTTCATCGAGTTCGGAGGTTGGTTCATCGAGAATCAGGATATCGTTTCCAAGCGCCAGCGTTGCAGCGAGTGCCACCCGCTGCTTCTGGCCCCCGGAAAGATTATGCGGAGATCGGTTGCGCAATTCATCAAGATAGGTTGTGGCGATGATGGATGTGAGCCGTTCTTCTGTTGCAGCAACATCCAGACCCCGGTGTTCGATTGCAGAGAGGATCTCTTCTTCGACCGTAGTAAAGATCATCTGGGCTTCAGGATCATCAAAAACAATGCCAATCTTCTGTGCCAATGCTGTAAGATCGGGGTAATCCTTTACATCTATAGCATCAACAGTCACCAGGCCTTCCTTTTTACCGCCATATTCGTGGTGAAGGATTCCTGATGCCGCAAGACAGAGTGTGGTCTTGCCGGCGCCGGAGGGTCCGGTCACCATAATGCAGCTTCCCTTTTTTAAGGATAAAGAAAGATGGTGCAGGGCTTTCTGCACGGTATGCGGATAAGTGTAACTGATATTTTCGAGCTTGATCATTCCTGTCCTCGTGACAATACCCGACTGGCAGGTATGTAGAGGATTTGGACGATAACGGCATTAAATACCGCAGTTATGACTACGATCGGCACAAATATGATGATAAAACCCTCCAGGGTGGCATATTTTGCAAGGATCTTGGGGGCTACGGCGATGAGCGCAAGGGCGGCAAAGGTAAACCCGCTTGCAAGAGTTGAAATGAATGTTGTGGCAATGGGTGCGAATTTTGATCTGTTTTGTATGAGCGCATATATGCCAAAACAGACCAGTGCCCCGACAGGTTCGCTGATAAGATTGGCAGGAGGGAATATGGAACCCGATATCAACATCGAGAGGATACCGGCTACAAGTCCGATACCCAATGCCTCAAAGACTTTCGGGCGGATGAGAATGATCGCAAGGCAGTAAAATGCGATGATCATGTTCGGGGTGAGCGGGGTGTGGAGCATTGCTAAAAAATAGCGAAGGATCGCTCCAATAGCAAGCAGGATTCCGACTATAGCAATATCTTTTGACTTCATGGTAAACACATCATATTCTGGATTCTGGTAAACAGACGAGAGTTGGCATAAGACACCGGTAACCACTTGGGTTGACTTAGTTATGCACTGATGCATATTTTTGTTCATTCATGTATTAAAATGTAACTTTTTAGCAGTGTCTCCGGATCGAGAAAGAGGAGGGGAGCCAAGTTTTTCAGGACCGGTTGTTTCGGTATGGATCCTCTCGTTACCAGCCCTCCATTCAACTCATTTTTCTCATGCGAGTTGAGGAATCCTACAGAGCCAAAATTTCAGGGATAGAGTTCTGGGTTTTTTATTTTTTAAAAGGGTGTAAATACAGGAGCGTAAATAATTTCTATTCCTTAACTCCCCCTGCCTGGAAATAAGCAGGGACAAGCTATTTCTGTAACAACTCCAGTAATATCTGTCCTGACACATATGGCTGAAGATACTCAGAATCCACAAACCTCTTCAAATTCTCAAAACGTCCAGAGCACACGGAGAGATGCTCCACGGTACCACGGCAACCAGCGTCGCAATACCTACCGGCAACAGGCCCCGCGACCTGCAGAGAAGCCGGCAGAAAAACCGCAGGAATCAAAAGAACTCAATCCGGAGGATGAAGAGACTGAAGCAGACCGGAGCTCTGCCCCGTCCCGGCATTCCCGTGGAGGCGGTCGGGGTAAGCCGCCGAAACGGGTCATAGAAGAATGGGCTAACGATATCTACTGCGAGTGATGGAACCCGGCTGTGATGATGCCAGGAACATCCGGATCCTTTTTTTTGATTTTTTTTGTTGAGAATATTTTCCAAAGATCGTTTCCCGGATTTTTTTAAATTCGCGATTCTTTTTTTACCGGTAAAAACCCGTAGAACAACCGGGAAGAAAAAATTGGTGTGGGCGTGAGATCTCCTTTATTTCCGTACCCCACATAACCATTTTTCCACTCAAAATATCACTCAAAAAAAAAGGAGTAAACTCCGATCGAAAAAACCCCGAATCCGGGCGTTTTGCGGGCTTTGTTTTCTGCATCTCTCCATTTTGGGCTCCGATTGCCATTTTCCTTAACCAGTTTTCGGATTTTTTAAGGGGGTGTCAACATCTCGAAAAAATATCGAATAATATGCTCGTTTTCAAAAAAGAAGCATTTTAAACCGAATAAAACCTGTTGAAATAGCAGGCTTCTGTTCATCACTTTTTTTGACATATATTTCAGATGGTTTTTAAAGAGAAACGACCTGCAAATGCCCTTGGCGGCTGTCTGTTGCGATCACGTCGGAGAAGTGGGGGTTTTGTGAGGTTTTTGAGGGGGAAGAAATAATTCCGGCTAGCGGGAGGTGCGTGTACAGGTTTTCAAAAAAAAAGTTACCGGATTTTTCTCGCACACCCGAAATTTTTTAAGAATTTTCTATGAGGCGTAAAAATTTTCCCGTGCAGTCATCAATTCGTGAAATTTTAAAAAACAATCAAATCTTCTTTTGCAGATAATTTGTGATTATCAGTTCGTTGATATTTCCACGACCTGCACCGTTACTATTGATTATCCGCTTTGCAGGAACCCGCTCAATGTGATAATCAGAATAGAGATCGTCAAAGAATGAATCATCGGGCTTCTCGTTCTTTGGATCGGAGTTACTCAGCATAATTTTTGCGCCAATCCCATCAAGTTCCGTAAAAAAATCCTTAAGGCGTATCTGATCTTTATCGTAAAAACCGTTCTTTGAATAGGATGTGAAAAAAGAGGAACTGTTAAGCGGCCGGTAGGGTGGATCAAAATAAACAAACGTGGTGTCATCTACAAATTCCCGGCACCGGGTGAAATCACCGGCAAGGATCTCTGTGGTTTTTAGCACCGTGGCGACATCTTCCAGATTACTTTCATGCAGAATTGCAGGATTTTTGTATTTTCCGAATGGAACATTGAATTCACCTTTCTGGTTTACCCTGAAGAGACCATTAAAACAGGTGCGGTTGAAAAAAATAATCCGGGCAGCCCGTTCAACCCATTCGGAACTAAAATTTTGAAAATCGATTGCCGGCAGTTTCTGATTGAATTCATCCCGGATTTCATAATAGAATGATGCTCTCTGCTCATCGTTCTTCGATAGATATGCTGATTCGAGTGTTTTCAGTTCCGAAATTAATTCTTTTACGGAATGCTTAATCACACGATAGCAAAGAGTCAGTTCTTCATTCGCATCGCAGATATAGCACTTTTCAAAAGAAAAGTTCTCATTGAGATAAAAAAAGACTGCCCCTCCGCCAATGAACGGTTCAACATATTTTGTAATTTTTCCTTGTGTTAATTCTTCAGGTAAACGTTTGTTAAACTCATAGAGTAACTGAGTTTTGCCTCCGGCCCATTTGAGAAATGGCCGGGCAGAGGATCCGAATTTTGTTGGTATTGCCGTGTCCAAAAGTGCACCCGTTTGTATGGATTCCCTTTCTATAATGTTATCTTCCCGGCATTATAGGATTTTTAAAAAAGCTATCCAATGAACCATGACCATTGTCAGGTCAAATCTACAGGCTTCCCAGAAGACCGCTCACATCCCCCGCTTTCACGATCCGGACACCGATATTCTGCATATCCCGGATATTTGCCAGATGTACCTCCCCCGACGCCGCTCCGGTTGCGTCTCCGACCAGCACCACAGGATAATTGTATGCAATAGCATCGAAGACGGTTGTCCGGATGCAGTTTGGCGTCTGGATGCCACAGACCATAAGCGTAGTAACATTAAGAGTCCTGAGCATCAGGTCGATTTCCGTACCGATGAACGCGCTCATCCGGGTCTTTGTAAGAACATACTCCCCTGCCAGTGGTGCGAGTTCATCGATGACCGCAGCTCCATGAGTGCCCGCAACGGCAAATGGCTGCTTTTTGAAAAGATCCTGCCTTATGATCTCTACGTCAGAACCATCTGGCCGGTGCACCCGCAGGATATGAAAGACCGGCAGGTTTCGTTTCCGGAATTCGGCCAGCACAGACTGGATTTTTGGAATTACAGCAAAGGCTCCGGCAACCTTTAGCGGCTTTGCTTCGAGAACGAAATCGTTCTGCATATCGATGATGAGTAGTGCAGCTCGTCCCATAGTTGTTACCCGTTAGACTATTGAGACCCGGAACATAATAACTCTGCAGCAGGGGTGTAAGAACCAGATGGACCCGATCCTGTATTTTGCCAGCCTCATCATCACTGGAATCACGGCCGGGACCGCCTCCGGGCTCTTTGGGGTTGGTGGCGGGTTCCTGATGACACCAGTCCAGTTCTGGCTCTATACCACAGGAGGAATTGACAGCACGCTTGCCACCCGTCTCGCCTTTGGGACATCGCTTGCCGTGATGATCCCAACGATGATCAGCGGGGCTGCTGCACACCACAAACATGGGGCGGTCAACTGGAAGGCCGCTGTGCCGATGGGTTGTGCCGCGGTCTTTGGGGGTCTTATCGGGGGCACACTTGCCGCTCACCTGCCGGGTATTGTGCTCCGGACATTCTTTGCTATCCTGATCATGGTGATGGCCATCCGTATGGTCTGGCACATCCGGGCCTGCCCGGTCTGTGAGCCCCTGGGATCGACTGGCATCTACATTGTCATCGGATTTTTTATCGGCATCATCTCCGGCATTGCCGGGATCGGCGGGGGCATCCTGCTTGTGCCGGTGCTGGTGATCTTGCTCGGTTATTCCATGCATTCCGCAGTCGGAACCTCTTCGGCCTGCCTCATCTTCTCATCTGCTGGCGCAGTGACTGCGTATGTTATCAACGGTCTTTCAGTTGCCGGGCTGCCGGCATACTCGATAGGCTACGTGGATCTCGTAACATTTGCGATCCTTGCCGCAACCACCATCCCGCTTGCACGGTTCGGAGTGCGGTGCGCTCATTCTTGTTCCGGGCGGAATTTGCAGATCGTTTTTGCCGGAGTGCTGATCCTGATTGGCGGAATGATGCTTATGAGCGGGTGACCATTTAAAAATCAGGAGTTACAATTCAGCGATAATCCGGCACGTAACTCTCTGGAGGGAGACCCCCGCAGGAACAGGAGATATCTCTACTCCTTCTCCTGTACCTTTAAGGGTCATGCCAGCGAGCTCATCGCTCGAACAGATCAGGTGCTGTTCAGGGTGTGTTCCCCGCTGAATCGAGCAATTGGCAGAGATCTCCGGTGCAACGGATACCACATAGGAGATTCGTTTTGATCCTGGGTGGCCTTTTTTAAGAACGAGAAGGGGCATATGATACGCTCTTACAAGTTCAATGAGCATCATTGCCGGTTCAACTGCCCCGCCTTCTGGCGCTGAGACAACCACAAGATCCCCGGGTTCTACACTCTGGACATATTCATCAGTCGGAGTTTCTATACACAGGGCAAAACGAGTCCTGCTTTTTGCAACCAGTAAAAAAGAGTGCGTCCCTGAAATGAGCAGCAGCTCATCTTCGAGGGAAAAGATCATATTTCAGTCACTTCTTCTGACTGGCAGCTCGGACAGATGGGATTTTTCCCGATCCCTTTGAATCGCTCACTGCATTCATTGCACCGGTAATCTTTCGGCTTTAAACGATCCGGGGGAATATCGATATCCATAGGCCCGCCAACACTACACATCTCCAGTTCACCTCACTACGAAATTACCCCTGCATTATTTAACACTATCTGAAAAGGTTCTTTTTTTAAGATCTCTTTTGATTCTCATATAGCGAGTAAAACATTGAAGATAACCAAAGTTATGATAATAAGGACACAGGAGTGTTTTATCCCCGCTTCAAGCGATACCTCACTCATCTGCCCGGCAATAATGCCGGAGAAGAGTGCCTGAATTATACATGCATGATACAGGATCCGGTTGATGGTCTGGATTGGAATTGAACCAATACCCGACATTGCCCCGACTGCGGGAATACCCGTTGTCGTGATATTTGCAAGCACAGGGAGGAACTGGGTGGCCAGTACTCCCACGACAAAAAGAAAGACAAAGAATGAAAGGTACACAATCGCGGTGTAGATAAACATCTCAATAAGGCGCTCTTTTTTGAGGACTTCGGTCATCTTTGCATCGCTTGCTGCAATCGATAGCACCACAGAGATCTGTCCACTCATCTCGCTTGCTTTTGTTATCAGTGTCACTGTCCGTGCAATTGAAGGGGAGCTGACCCGTTCCTCAAACCGCACAAGGGCTTCAGTGAAGTTAGCCCCCCATTCCATATCCCGTTTGATTCTCCGGATTTCATAACTCAGGAGCCCCAGATTGGTATTCACCATGATTGCAATCGCTTGTGCGATAGTGAGTCCCACCTGGTTGATACCCGCCATACGTTCAAGGAAGTCAGGTATGAGCGACTCGATCCCCCCCACTTTCCGGGAATAGATCTCGTAAAAGATCGCATAGGGTATGAGCACGATGAGGAGCCCAATAACTATGTGATCATCAATGACCGAAATGAAAAGTTCCTGACTTCTATAACGGGGAATGTTTAAAAATACAACCCCTATATAGATGAGAGCAAGCGGCACCGTCACATAGAGGGTATGATTCACATTATTTACAAAATTCTCAAAAGGGTGCTTGAGATAATAGATCAAATCTCTGAGCTGGTCATATTTTTTCATTTGTGAATACAGTTGCGCATCGTCCTTTTTAACAATGGTAACTTCCGAAAAAGCGTGAAGCCACTTTACTTTTGTGTAGCGCTCATACTTCTCTGCCTTTATTGATATCAAATCAAGAAGCAGAATAAACATAAATGATCCGATGGGAATAATCGCATAAGTTAATACGCTCAGCTGGAGAACCGCGCCCCCGCCCATCATCCCCATAACAACCATAATGATGATCAAAAAAAGGGGACCTGCTACAAAAAGTGTCACATAGGATTCCGCCACAAGGGACAGGACATTGAGAAACTGTTTTTGCTCCAATTTTGCTTCTTCCTGATAAATTTTGACCCGCATGGAGAGAAAATCTGACATATCTCCCCCGCTTTCAATAACGGACAAGAGATCCTCAAGAAAGTTTTTTAGTTTTTCTGAGGGAGTGGTCTCAGACAGATGACGGATAGCGGTAACAACATCGTACCCAAAAAAATCTGCATCTCTAACGATCTGGCGAAACTCTAAAGCAACTTCCCCATAAATATTTGCCCGATCTGACAGCGATCGAAAGATTATCATGAGCTCTGCGCCCCCACGTCTCATCGCATACATATAAGCTACTGCATTGTGCAGAGTCAGATTGATCTTAATCGAGCGGTTTTTCTTCTCGATACCGGGCATGCGAAGCATAATTTTATAGCCAAGGTACGTACCGATGCAAAGCGCAACTATGACCAGGAGCGCCATAATATACTGCGGGGGATAAATGGCATTGAAAAAGACCGGTAACTGAATATTAAACACATTATATATGCCAATTTTTCCGGCCGGGAACTGCAAACTCAAAAAGGGGCTGATTATGTATCCCAGAAGGGCAAAAACGAGACCAATCACAACTGTGATCTTAACCGAACGCCAGAGATACTGTTCAAGGGTCATCCCGATTCTGGCAGAGATCAGATCTGAACGCAGTCCGTCAAACTGCAGAGGGTTGCGCATTATCCATTTCCGGAGGTAGTTCCTGACAATCATTGAATTACCGTACGAAGATCCGAGATATTGGCCAGTACTTCTTTAGCATCGGTACTATATGCGTGGAACAGGGATGCAACCGAGATATAATCCTTAAGCCCCTGCTTTCTCATCTCTCCAAGGAGATTTTTCCGGATTGCAATCTCAGCCTCAAGCTGTTCACGGGTCCAACCTCGTTTTTCTGCGATGTCTGAATAGATCTGGGAGCGCCCGGTAAAATTTATCTTATCGTGTATGGGGTCATAGACAAAGACGTTGTTGACACGCATATTTCCTGAAGAAGGATCGATGCCGGAAATCTCGACAACTTCCTGAACGCGGCGGACGCGCTCTGTCCCATGGAAGATTAATCCCTGTACGCTGATGATGTTGAGTGCCTGCACCATGTTTCGTGGTACATTCAATGGCTCACTCTCAAGACGGTGGATTGCTGCATCAATACCGCCCGCATGCATGGTGGAAAACGTGGTGTGCCCGGTATTCATTGCCTGGAAAAGGGTCTGGGCTTCAGCACCCCGCACTTCCCCGACAAGGATGTACTCGGGTCGTTGTCGCATAGCTGCCCTGAGAAGATCAAACATTGTGATCGCATTGCTTCCTTCAGAAAGGGCTTCGCGGGTGACGCTCGCGATCCAGTTATCATGATACAGGGTGATCTCACGCGTGTCTTCAATGCTGACTACTTTGGCAACCGGAGGGATGAAAAGAGAGACGGCATTTAACGATGTGGTCTTTCCCGATGCCGTTCCTCCTATAAAAAGCATGCTTTTATTGTTCTCAATTGCCATCCAGAAGTAGGCAAGTACATCTGCATTGAATGTCCCAATCTCCATGAGTTCAACAGGAGAGAACGGTTCCTCCCTGAATTTACGTACAGTAAACGATGTCCCCCGTGTAGTCACTTCAGAGCCGAACGTCAACTGGAGTCGCGAGCCATCGGGGAGTGTTGCATCGATAATAGGAGAACCAGTCGAGATGTGTTTACCCGAACGCTGGGCAAGAGTGATGGCAAGTGAGTTGAGGATATCGGATTCAAAGGCGATATTTGTCCTGATGTTCCGGTAGTGCCGGTGATAGAGGAAGATTGGGACTTTATTGCCATCGCAGGAGATATCCTCAAGATTAGGATCCTTCATCAGGGGGTCAATACGCGACCAGCCTAAAAAATTCCGAATTAAAAAATACTGGATTTTGTAGCGGGCAGACCGTTCAAGCGTAATGCCATAATCATCAATAAGTTCATTCATCTTTTCGATTAAGATGTATCTGCGATCTTTTTTGATCTCCTTTGAAGACAGGATGAGCACACACCGCAGATCCTCATACAGTCTTTCTAAAAGCTCATATTCAAAATCGGACAGGGATGGTTCGAACAGGAGATACTCCTGCTGGTTGGTTTTTTTATTCAATGCAATAATGACGAGCGAACAACCGTTTGTAACCCAATACTGGTCGATCTGCTCATACGTATCATCCACATTCGCTTCTACAAGCGTACCGTCCCGCTCAAAGTCGTACTCTTCTACAACCGGATTTTTAATCCCTTTCAGCAGATGAAAATAATGGAGGTATCCTGCATCGGGTTTTTTGGATACCGGTACGGGAGATTTCTTTTCATCACCGCCGTCAACGGTTCTTTCTGGTTCTGCGGGTGGCTCAGCTGGTTCCTGTGCCCCTTTTTCCGATTTATTTTTTTTAAGCGAGTTTAAGAATTCAGAGATCTGCATACTGCACAAGCTCCCCATCCGAAAAATTACTATGTTCCCGAGCTATAATTCGGGAGATCATTCTATATAATTATGTATCATTTCGGTAGATCCGGGAGTTTCTATCGTTTTTCCCGCAGATCTGATGACAATTTTTTCAAATAGATATATTTATAACACTATCCATAAGAATTTCTGTGAAGTAAAGTTTTTTATTCACAATGGGGGTTTATGCAGGAGTTTGCCAGTAAAAAGATGCCTACAGGGATCTCATCGCTCGACCCGATTCTTGACGGAGGGGTTCCACCGGGTTCTGTCATCCTTTTCCTTGGGGATCTGGGCGCGGGCAGCTACGAGTTTGTGTACAGTTCGATGATAAATCTGCTGGATTCAAAAAATCGTGGTGAATTAAAGGATAAGACCTCTCCAAAAGAGCTCCGGTATATCACCTTTACCAGACACAAGGATGATGTGAAGCAGGAGATCGTCCATTCGCTGCATGTTGACAATGTAAGCCAGCTGGTGAATTCAATCCAGTTCGATGATCTCTCTGAACTCTATTTTGACAGAAGTGTTGTTCCTGATGAATGGTACAGCCACAGTGATATTATTACAAGAATGCAAAAGCGGTCCGGGCATGAAGATGTCTTTGTCCAGCTCTCAAACGTGATCAATGCAGCACAACCGCAAAGTCTGGTTATTATGGATTCCATCACCGACATTGCAACACAATCCAATAATCCCGGCAGCTGGTCAAACCTTACCGGTGTATTACGGGGATTGCAGCGGGTTTCAAAACAGCGGGGCCTTACCTGTTACCTGCTGCTCACCCAGGGCATCCTTAATTCAGCTCAGGAGAAAGAAATCTCAGACATTGCAGATGCAGTGATGCTCTTCAAATGGGAAGAGAGCACCGGTTCACGCCGGCAGCGGGTGATGTATTTTGAAAAGTTCAGGGGGGTTATGTCCCACTTGGAGGAGCACGATCTGGTGAAATTTGCAGTCCGCATTTCAACTACCAGTGGTTTTGAAGTGAGCAATATCCGGATGATTGTATGAGTGAAGAACGGGTTAAGGTGGGAATCCTCGGTCTTGATGATATGCTGGGAGGGGGATTGATCCCCGGCAGCATCTGTGCAATTATTGGCACGTATGGTACTGGTAAGACAACCTTTTCCCTTCAGTTTGTCTGGGACGGGCTTACAAGGGGAGAACGCGTCATCTACATAAGTCTTGAGGAACGCGAAGAAAGAATCTACACATACATGAAACAGAAAGGATGGGACATCACACCTTTTTTGAATAAAGCTCTTTATGTCATCAAGCTCGATCCCACGGACTTTAATGTGGCCAACAACCGGATCAAAAATGAACTCCCAAAACTCATCGAAGAAGTGAAAGCCAGCCGTGTAGTCATCGATCCAATCTCCCTCTTTGAAGACTTATTCGATACAGACTCTGAACGAAGGCAGGAGATGTACCGGTTTATCGAAGGGCTACGCGACCGGAACTGCACGATCATGATGACTTCTGAAACCCACCGGGACAATGTGTTTTCCAGCCGTCACGGGCTGATCGAGTACCTGTCCGATACGGTGATCCTGCTCCGGTATGTCCGCCCCTCAGACCTGACGGATGTGCACCTTGCGCTTGAAGTGGTAAAGATGCGGATGTCTGCCCATTCCCGTGAGATCAAACCGTACGAGATCGAGCAGGATCAGGTTATGGTCTATTCAGAAGCAAATGTATTCTGATATATCAAGAAAAAGCGGCTTTTTGGATCTCCGGGTACTTCCCATGCAGAATCCCTAATCGGACCAGTGGCATAATATTCTGCCTGAAAGGTTTCTGCGCGTATTTTATTTAACCGTCATTTGATTTACAGGGCAAATCCGAAAATGTCCAGCAACACGAGGATGCAAACCCCCGGCAGACCTCCTATTGCAGAGATAAGCACTGTCGCAACGTCATACCCGAGATCCGGTTTTCCCATCCACTGCATGACATGCAGGGAATTGAGAAGAAACAGGAGGATAATTCCCAGAACCGCATTGATCAGAAGCACGGTGAACTTTTTTACCAGATAGTAGACGATCGCGACAATTGCCACAACCAGAAGAATTGTAATGAGTACTGCGCTCATAATTAACCCCGTTTTTCTTTATTTACCAATGAAATATAGTTGACAACGCATTATTTGTTCAAATTGCGTGTAAATTGCCCGGATTCTGCATAAAGAAAAACCGGTTTCCATGATTCTATTTCCACATTGATCCATAAAATGTTACCTCACTATGACACACTTTACCTTAATATTAGTCTAATTCCCTCTGGCCAATAGATTTCATTATCGCTAATAGACAGTCACAAAAACGCACTGCAATGAGAAGTTACTCGTCTTTTATGTCATCTTATCCTCCAACCGCTGCAGATCCCTGCATCTTACTGTTACATCAGGAAGAAAGGTTAGGCGGGAGCGTGCCGGAACACAATTACAGACATGAAAGCGATACTCTTAACTTGAATTGTACCCTTCAACAACATGAACGAAACGGGTTGTCGCTAATCCGGTACCCTGCCCGCACTACAGGACTGTTCCATGACTGGCTGGTCTGAAATCTGGAAAAACCGATCCTGCAATCCTGCAGATCCAAGCCATTCTCTTACCCTATCAGATCTTCTTCAGGTTAACGGGTACGATACCGGTACTGGTATGGTTGCCGCAGCGGATTTCGAACAGTATGTCCGCTATATTGCTGATATTTGCAAAATTCAGCCCGGGGATTCCCTGTTTGAGGTGGGAGTGGGGGGAGGTGCCTTCCTGCTGCCATGGTACCGGGCAGGACACCCGGTTGGAGGTATTGACTATTCTGCGGCTCTTGTTTCTGTTGCGCGGCAGGCAATGCCGGATGCCCGGCATGCGTTTCTTGTCTGTGAGGCAACCCGCATGAGTACCAAAAAAAAATATGATGTCGTTCTCTCAAATGGGGTTTTTTTGTATTTCTCCGACATGAATTATGCCCGGACTGTTGTAGAGAAGATGATTCAAAAATCCAAAAAAACAATCGCCATTCTGGACATCCCTGACATGGCACAGAAGGAAATCTCTGAAAAATTCCGGCGTGAATCGCTACCCCCGGGTGAATACGAGAAGCGATACCGTAGTCTTGACCACCTTTATTTTACCAGATCATGGTTTAATGAAATTTCGGCTACATTTAATCTGGATATCAGCGTGTCTGATCAAAATATCCCTCATTACAGGAACAGCAGGTTCAGGTTCAACGTTGTTATGAAAAAGTAAGAGGAGTACCAGTGAACAAACGGAATATTCTTTTAAGTCCGGGTCCTGCCACAACGACAGAATCGGTGAAGCAGGCCTTGATTGTACCGGATATCTGCCCGCGGGAACGGGATTTTTCCATGGTCCTGCAGGGTATCTGTCAGGATCTTGTATCGATAGTGATGGGCGATGATACATATACTGCAATTCTTTTTTCCGGATCCGGGACTGCGGTGATGGATTCTGTGATCAATTCGGTTGTTCCCGACAACAAAAAAGTCGCAATCCTGGTGAACGGGGCTTACGGGGAGCGATTCGTACAGATTGCACAATCCTATGGTATCCCACATGAACCTGTCCTGTTTGACTGGGGTAGTGCAATTGACCTGAACACGGTAGAGACCGTGCTGAAAAACGATCCAGCCATATCCTGCATCGCATTGGTTCACCATGAGACAACAACCGGAATACTCAACCCGCTGGATGAGATCGGCCTGCTTGCAGAGAGGTACAAGTGCACATTCATCGTGGATGCCATCTCAAGTTTTGCCGGTGTCCCGATCGATATCAGGAGATGCCGTGCTGATTATTTGCTCTCAACTTCGAATAAGTGCATCCAGGGAATGGCCGGGCTCTCATTTGTCATCTGCAGGAAAGAGGCCATTGACCTTCTGAAATACAAGAGAAAGCGGTCATACTACTTAGATCTCCACAGCCAGTACGAGTATTTCGAAAGGACCGGGCAGATGCAGTTCACCCCTCCAGTCCAGGTTGCCTATGCCCTGCGCCAGGCTCTTTTGGAATATGGTACCGAAGGCGGCAACAACCGGTATGCACGGTATACGGAAAACTGTAGACTGCTCCATTCGGGGCTGCACGCCATGGGATTTGCGTTCCTTCTTACGGAAGGTCTTGAGTCGCACATCCTGCTGACAGTCCTGGAGCCGGATGATGTGAAGTTCGATTTTGATCAGATGCACGATTACCTGTACGAGCGGGGATTCACCGTATACCCAGGGAAAATCCGGCAGAAATCGTTCAGGCTGAGCATCCTTGGCGACCTCTACCCGGAAGATATCGCTGCATTTCTGGATGCATTGCATGCGTACCTGGCTGACAATAGCATATCACTGGTGCAATCGTAAGATTGAGTTTTTTTATTACTCTGGAGAAACTTACACGAACAGTATCCTCGGCCAAAAGCATTATCGGGGGGGTTGGATAAAAGGAGAGTTACCGCGGTTTTGTGAACCCTCATGAAAGCAATAATATTAGCAGCAGGATATGGCCGGAGAATGCGACCGCTCACCGACAACTGCCATAAAACACTTCTCCGTATAGGCGGTACGACCATCATCGAGAGAATCGTGGATAGCCTCCTTGACCATTCCATACCCGATATTATAATCGTAACCGGCTACCAGGCAGAAGAACTCAGGTCATTTCTTGTCTCCCGCTACAGGGATATCAGGTTTACCTTCGTTCATAATGAGCACTTTGCAACAACGAACAATATTCACTCGCTCAATCTTGCAATCAGCTCCGTTCCCATTGATGATGATATTCTCCTCATTGAATCGGATCTCATTTACGAGGATGCCGTCCTTGAGAAGATACTGGCATCGCCACACAAGAATGTTGCTCTGGTTGACAGCTACCGGAGCGGTATGGACGGGACCGTCGTGACCGTTGAGGACGGAGTTATCACGAGCATCATCCCCCCGCATCTCCAGAAGGGGGATTTCAATTTCTCAGATAAATACAAAACCCTCAATATCTACCGGTTCTCACGAGATTTCTGTAAAAATACTTTTTTTAAACTCCTCTCTTTTTACTCGAATGCCATCGACAATAACTGCTATTACGAGCTCGTCCTTGGCATCCTGATATACCTACAGCGCGAGAACATCCACGCGGAAGTACTTGATGGAGAACGCTGGTCCGAGCTCGATGACCCCAACGACCTGCGGGTGACGGAATTTATCTTCAGTGACCACAAAAGGGCCGGGCTCCTGGAGAAGAGTTATGGCGGGTACTGGAATTATCCGGTTCTTGATTTTAGTTTTATCCGGAACATGTATTTCCCGGACCCGTCCATCATTGCCGAGATACGCGCGAACCTGCCAGACCTCCTTACCAGCTATGGTTCATCGCAGACTATCCTGAATGAAAAATGTGCTTTTTTCATGCGATGCGCTGCAAAGAACATCATTCTTCTCAACGGGGCTTCGCAAGCCTTCCCCATCCTTGCCGGGTATTTTGATAAAAAGCGGATCCTGATGCCACAGCCCACCTTCGGCGAATTTACCCGTCTTTTCACTAATTGTCGGTTTTATTCCGATTCTTTCTGTATCTCCATGGATGAGATCGAGCAGAAATCCGGCGACTGTGATGTTGTGGTATTTGTCAATCCCAACAACCCGACGGGCACTCTTGTTGCATCGGAAGAAATTTTTTCCTTTGCATCAGAAAACACGGAAAAGATCGTGCTGGTCGATCAATCCTTTATCGATTTTGCGGCTGGCACGACCATGATTAACCTCCTTGAAAAAGATCCCCTTCCCAATGTCATTGTCCTCAAGAGCCTGAGCAAGGTCCTCGGCGTTCCCGGGCTGCGGTTGGGGTGCCTGTATTCCTGCAACCGGCAATTCAACGAGTTTGTGTTACCAAGAATCCCGATATGGAACAGCAACAGTATTGCCGAATTCTTCCTCGAGATCATCCTCAAGCACCGCGATGCCCTGGACGACTCTTTCCGTTTGACAATACACGACCGGGAGGAATTCGCTGCATTGTTATCGCGGCTTTCCTGTGTCCGGAGAGTCTGTCCGTCCCACGCAAATTTCATGGTCATTGAGCTTTCAGATACCGTTCCTCACCCGGAAACAATCGTTTCGGATCTGCTCGCACAGAAATCCATCTTCATCAAGGATATCTCCGGCCGCTTTGATGATGGGAAGCATTATTTCCGGGTGGCAGTCCGCCTCCCGGAAGAGAACAGGCACCTGGTACGGTGTCTGCAAGAGATTGTCCAGCTATAAGAGGTATTGGACGGGTGATGCCTATGAGCGGGTTATCCGGTTAGGGAGACCGGAATCCCTTCTCAAAACGTTCAATAACCTCAAGATGAAATCACCTATATTCTGCCAGTGTACGTTCCTGACCCGTAATATTAGTAGCCGGAGGATCCCCAGCAATGGAAACTAGCGATAAACCTGATAAAAACCCGGATAAATTTCTCCGGTCCCTGGTACAGGTTGCTCTCTTCTTTAAAAGCGAACTGGCATGCCAGAAACGGTCCGTTGCCTTCTTTCTCATCCTGAGCGTTGCCGTTTCCCTTGTTGATTTTATCTGCCCGCTCTTAACTGAGCAGCTGATCGATATCGCAGTTCCTTCAAAAGACCTATCCCTCGTCCTGTGGTATTCTGCGATCATTATCGGTTCGCTGCTGGTTGCCTACGGCCTGAACCTTGCGGTAATACGTTATGCCGTAATCCTCAAGGAAAAAGCTGTCTATGGTGTCAGCAAAAAGCTGATCCGGCAGATCCTTGCAAAGGACCCGGCGTTCTTCTACCAGTATAATTCGGCCGACATCCTTACCCGGTTTGCCAACGATCTCTCCCGGATCGGGGACTTCTTTTACGATTACGTGCTCTTCTCTGTATTTTATTTCATAATCTCGGTTCTGTTCATAACCTGGCTGTACTACCTGAACTGGATCCTTGCCGCATGCATCTGCGTATTTTTAGCAATCCATGTTCTCGTGGCGTATGTCATGTACCGCCCGATCATCAGGAATGCCCGGGCAGCCCAGGTGAAGAACTCCAGCCAGAATGAACTGATTCTGGATATCCTGCATGGCGAGACCGAGATAAAGGTATACCAGCAGGAATCTGCATTTTTTGACCGGTACAAAGTGAAGGGAAAGGAGTTCTGTGACTCCCAGGTCCGGGCAATGTGGGTGCGGGAAGCTTCCTGGTCAACGCTCGACCGCCTTTCCCGGATCACCAACGTGATGCCCATCATTCTGGGATCGGTTTTCATCTGTTACGCGGTGGCGGGGATCACTGTCGGAGTGATGGTTGCATTCATCCAGATCATGTATTACTGCTCCCGGTACGTATCGTTCATTGCGTACTCCTCCCTACGCGGCCTGTTTACCATGGCCTCGATCGAACGCGTCAATGAACTACTCACGGCTTATCCAATGAAGGCGCTGCCGCCCGTAACGGTTGATGAAACTCCTGATTCTGCAGACATCGAATTCCGGGATATCACGTTTACCTATCCTTCCGGAAAAAAGATATTTGACCATCTGGACCTGTCGATCCGTAGCGGGGAGAAGGTTGCCATCATGGCCCCAAGCGGTTTTGGAAAGACAACGTTTGCCCGCCTGCTTCTCGGCCTGAGCGATCCTGATTCTGGGGAGATTTTTTTCGGGGGAAAGGAGATCCACACCATCCCCCACCATTTTTATCTCTCGTTCTTCTCCTATGTGAGCCAGGACTCCTACCTCTTCCGGCTCAGCGTGCAGGACAATATTGAGATGGGATGGCATATGCATGATGATCTCTCCTTTAACACCTTAATCGATCAACTCCATATCCGGGCCATCATCGATGCATTGCCGGAGAAGGCTGACACCGTCCTCAATGTCGAAGGTCTCTCCCTGTCTAAAGGACAGCAGCAACGAATTGCTTTGGCTCGGGCACTCATCCGCGATCCCCAGGTCCTCGTGGTCGATGAATTCACATCCGGGCTTGACCGGGTAACGGAAGAACAGATCCTTGACGATCTCCTGGGCCTGATGAAACACCAGACCATTGTCTGCATCACGCATTCGCCGAATGTTGCAAAACGCATGGACCGGACCATCATGCTGCATGCTCTGGATGACGGGGATAGTGGTGAAGATCCCGTGACCGGGTATCCCGGTGGTACTCCTCATCAATGAGAAGCGGGGATAGTTTCTCGTCGTTATTTCAAGGGGGACCAGGATTCCTTTGTCACCTGCCGGAAAAGCTTTCAAATACCATACCGATAAAGTCAGATACGGACGTGCGAACGAACATGGACAAAAAAGTATATGTCGCGATGAGCACGGACCTGATTCATCCGGGTCACATGAATATCATCAATGAGGCCCGCAAACGCGGCACGGTTATCGTCGGGCTTTTAACCGATGAAGCAATTGCAGGGTATAAACGCATACCTTTCCTGTCTTATGAACAGCGGCGGATTATCGTTGAAAACATCAAAGGTGTTTCTGAGGTAGTTCCCCAAAAGACTCTTGAGTATACCAAAAACCTGGAAGCGATCCGACCGGATTACGTTGTCCATGGAGATGACTGGAAAACCGGTATCCAGTCACAGACCCGGGAGGATGTGATTGCGGTACTGAAGAGATGGGGCGGTGAACTGATCGAGATCCCCTATACCATAGGCATATCCTCGACCATTCTGCACGAACATTTGAGGAGCATCGGCACAACCCCCCAGATGCGGATACGGCAGCTGCGGCGCATCATTGACGCGAAAAAATTCGTCCGTGTCATGGAAGCCCATAACGGCATGACCGGTCTTATTGTTGAACGGACAACGATCGAGTCTGACAGGGGACCTAAGGAATTTGATGCAATATGGATGAGCAGTCTTTCTGATTCCACGGCAAAAGGAAAACCGGATATCGAGTGTGTCGACTTGTCGTCTCGTGTTGCGTCTCTAAACGAGATCCTTGAAGTGACCACAAAGCCGATCATCTTTGATGGAGGCACCGGGGGAATTGCAGAACATTTTGTATACACAACCCGAACCCTTGAGCGCCTCGGCGTTTCCGCTATTATCATCGAGGACAAGACCGGCCTGAAACAAAATTCACTGCACGAGAATCCTGTACACCAGCACCGGGAAACAATGGAAAAGTTCTGCCATAAGATTACCATGGGAAAGAAGTGCCAGATTACCGGTGATTTCATGATCATTGCCCGGATTGAGAGTTTCATCTGCGGGGCTGGCCTCGAAGATGCCCTGACCAGGGCCCAAGCCTATATCGATGCCGGTGCTGACGGCATCATGATCCATAGCAATAAAAAAGAGCCAGATGAAATTATTGCCTTCTGCACCCGGTACCAGTCGTTTCCCAAAAAAGTGCCTCTGGTTGCGGTCCCCTCAACCTATACTCTTACTTATGAAAAGGAGCTAAAAGCGTGCGGAATTACAATTGTCATTTACGCAAACCAGCTCATAAGGAGCGCATATCCTGCCATGGTCCGGACCGCAGAATCGATCCTAAAGCATGAACGGGCTGAAGAGTCCGAGCCGGGCTGCATGCCGGTTAAAGAGATCCTTCACTTTATCCCGGGAATGCGCTATGATTGAAAGCGAAGATTTCATCAGCGTTCTCGCACAGCAAGGAATAGATTTCTTCTGCGGGGTCCCGGATTCACTTTTGCAGGATTTTTGTGCATGTCTTGCGGATTCCTGCGGAAAAAATCAGCATATCATCACCGCAAATGAGGGGGGGGCGGTTGCGCTGGCATCCGGGCATTACCTGGCCACCGGCCACCCTGGACTGGTGTACATGCAGAACTCGGGTCTTGGCAATGCTGTCAATCCGCTTCTTTCCCTGACAGATGCCAGCGTGTACGGGATCCCCGTGCTGCTATTGATCGGGTGGAGAGGCGAACCCGGTACGGTTGATGAGCCCCAGCATACCGTCCAAGGGCGGATCACTCTTGATCTGTTACAAACCCTCGGGATCCCGTATCGTATCCTTTCCCCCGATCCTGCAGGCATGCGGGAATGCGTTGACCTAGCCTGCAAGTATATGAGAACGCACCGGGGCCCCTTTGCCCTGGTTGCCCGGAAGGACACGTTCTGCCGTTCTGTGCCACAGACCGTCCCGGGAAAAGACCGTGATATACCCGGGTTCACGCGTGAGGAAGCAATAAAGATCATCGTGGATCAGATGGACCCGGAAGATGTCGTCATTTCGACAACGGGAAAAGCCTCGCGGGAATTATTCGAGTACGTGGAGTCCCTTGGGGGAAAACGCCCCGGTTATTTACCAGTTGTCGGCTCAATGGGACATGCATCCCAGATCGCTCTTGGAATCGCCTTTGAACACGAGGACCGGACCGTTTTCTGCATTGACGGAGATGGATCGGTCATCATGCATATGGGATCCTTAGGAATCATCGGCCATGTCTCCCCGAAAAACTTTGTTCATATCGTCATGAACAATGGAGCTCATGAATCGGTTGGCGGGCAGCCGACCGTGGGCTTCTTTATAGGGCTTGCCGATATCGCCAAGGCTTCGGGCTATACCCACGTGGCCCGAGTGGCATCGGAAGGGGAACTCAAATGCCAGCTGGAAGCCCTGCGCAATCTTGATGGGCCGTTATTTCTTGAGATCCGAATATGCACCGGATCGCGGGAGGATCTCGGGCGACCCGATAGGTCACTTATTGAGATAAAAAAGGAGTTCATGGAGTTTTTGCAGCGACAATAATGGGTGTTGGAATAGTGTCTGTGGCAGTTACTGCTCGTACAACTAAAACAATCATTCGATAATTTTTCCCCAAGTCCCTGTTGTAATATTCCTGCGGGATCCCGTGTCGGGAACAAAGATGCTTTTCAATAATACTGGGGTTCAGAACTCGGACGATTATGTAAGCAGTTAACTTTTTTTATTTACCAATGAGATGCTGCTTATTTATCTTTACCGAAGGCACAATCAGCGAACCGATTGAACGGGATTTCTGGCTTATACCGATGATCTCGTTATGCAGCGAAAAGACATTGCCTGACAGCATGGCACTCCGGATCGGTTCTTCAAACTCCCCACCCTCCATCCAGAACGCATTGGAGAGTTCGACAGAGAATTCCCCGCTCATCGGGTTTGCCGTATGTGCGCCAACAACACTGTGCACATAGACCGCGCGTTCATCTGCGATATTGCTGCGCTTTCCGTCAACGACAAAATTGTGGTGGCCGATTCCCGGAGAACCGCCATACCCACCCCGAACCGCACTTGCGGTACTGGTTTTTCCGTACCGGTAAGCGGTTTTAAGATCATAAGCAAAGGCTTCGAGCACACCATCCCGGATGAAATCGATCCTCCGTGTCGGCATACCCTCTGCATCCCAGCTCACGCTGCCACTAGCTCCCGGCAAAAGCGGGTTATCATACATCGAGATCAGCTGATCGGCAACGGACACTCCCAGCGACTGTGCAAACCGGGATCTGCCGGCATGCACATTGCGCCCGTTCAAAGCCGGGATAAACACACTGCCGAGGAGTTCGGCATAGGCAAGCGGGGAGAGAAGGATCTCATAATTCCCTGTGGGGATCTCTTTTCCTCCCGCAGATTCATGGGCAAAAAAGCTTGCCCGTTCCCCGACATGGAAGGGATTTACCTTGTTTATAAAACTGGAGTGATCGAATTCATAGCCGGTAGACTGTTTGTGGATGGCTTCGAGCGAGAGCGAGACTCCTGTGTGGCGGTCTGAGTAGTGCACCCCGCTGCTGTTTGCAAGGGTCACTGTTGATGTTGAGAGCCCGGCAGAGCCGGCTGTCACTTCTGCTGTATGTTCTTCTGAACCGGCAAGCATCTGTTCGAGCAGGGCAAGTGCAGATGCGGGCTCGACATCCATTGATGGGTCAAACGTGAGCGGGGTTTGTGAAATATCCTGCGCTTCGGGCAGTCCCTCCCAGGGAAGCGGGGTTGCGAGATGGCCACTTGCAATCGCTGCATCAAGGCATTCACTCCAGTGGCTGGGATCGTTTGTACTCGATGAACCGATCCTGCCCTTATGGATGGTTCTGATGCCAAGTCCGCAGTCTTCTGATGCAGAGGCAAGGTTGATCTTCTTCTTTTTCAGGTCTGCAGATATGCTCCGTCCCTCAACGTAAAAGATCTCAACTTCGTCTACACTCTTAAGACCTTTTTTAATTATCTGGTCAATCCATTCCACTGCCGCCCACCACCGCATCGCACAGGAGAATTGTTGGAGCCCCGTCACTCACTGGCACACTCTGTCCGCCTTTCCCGCAGTATCCCGGGCTCATCTTACGGGTCTTCCCGCAGAGTGCGATATTGTGCAGGGTTGTTAAGATATCTCCTGACAGGGAGACGTCCCGCACCATTCCGGTACATTCCCCGTTCTTCACAAGATATCCGTACTCTGCATTGAACTGGAATACTCCCCGTCCCGGGTCCACCTGACCGCCGCGGGAACCTTTGAGAAAGATGCCATTTTTACATTCTTCAAAGATCTCGTGGTCGGTGGCATCACCGGATTCAATAAAGGTGTTGCTCATCCGGACCAGTGGGGGTTCTCCGGCCATACCACGGGCATGACCCGCTATGCCATTACCTATTGCTGCCAGTGATTCGCGGTTGTGGAGGAACGCATTGACAACCCCGTTTTTGATAATCTCGGTCCTGCGCACAGCCACACCTTCCGAATCAACGGGATCGAACCCGAACTCGGGAAGACCGGGGTCATCTACTATCGTGAGCCTGTCGTTTCCGATCTTCTGTCCGGTTTTATCTCTTAAGACCGAGTTGCCTTCCTGGATAAGATCGCCTTCACTGGCATGACCAACCGCTTCATGTGCAAACACACCGGCGAGTTCCGGATCGAGTATTGCCTTTAATTTTCCCCCATGTGCTGATTTCGCGTCAAGCAATGCCACTGCAATATCGGCAGCCTTTTTTCCGAGATTCTGATGGTGCCGTAGGTTGAACCCGTGGATGGAATGTTCCCGTTCATACCCCATCTGGGTGTTGTCATTCCGTGAAGCAACCGCCAGCACATTGAATCCTGAACGGCACATCTCGTACGCGTATTCGTTTCCGGAACTGTCCCGAAATTCCACCTGCTCAACCCGTTCAATGTAATTTGCCCGGCGATTCACCACAGAGGGATGGATCGCGCCCTTCTCAATCTCTGAAAGAATTGCGGATTTTTCCTCGATACTGACCGAACGGGGATCTTCTTTCATTGCAGGAACAGCAAGCACCCCACGGGATACATCCCCAAGGTTCACTGGTTCCTGTGTTATTGCAGAGAGGGCGCTGGCTTTCTGTAATAATTCGTCAAATTTTCTGCCAGTGCTGGGCTGGTAATTATCGATCTGGAGAATTCCCCAGCCGGTTTTGCTGATGACACGCAGCACAGCTTTGTTAAAAAATGTGGTTCCTGCGGACTCAAAAATACCGTTATCTATATCGATGTGGGTAATTTGCCCGGTCACATGACGCAGATCATAATAGGTGATGCCGGGCATGTTTGTTCATGCCACCGGATTGTTGACAGTAGTTACCTCTGCAATCATTGCAGTCGAACGTAGCGCCATATTTTTGAGCTTGATGAGGAATCCTTCAGAGTTCTCCGGCACAAGGGCTACCTTGAGGACATCATCGATCGTATCCACCGGTATAATGGTGACAAGGGGTTTGTACCGCTCTTCGATCAATACGTCTCCCAGATTCATACGAGGGATGAGGACCGTCTTGATGCCGGCCTTTACCGCAGCTTCGATCTTGTAGGTCACCCCGCCAACAGGAAGTACGTCGCCCCTGACTGAGAGAGAACCGGTCATTGCGACATCCTGACGGACAGGAATTCCCTCGATTGCACTTACGACAGCAGTTGCGACACTGACAGATGCAGAATCTCCCTCGACTCCCATATAGGTGCCGATGAACTGGATATGGATATCGATGTTCCTGACATCCTTGCCTGTGAATTTTTTTAAGATAGCACTCACGTTCTTGATGGATTCCTGCGCGATCTCCTTGAGCATCCCGGTGGCAATTACAGTACCGCTCGCACCATGTGCAGGAGTAACCTCCGCCATTATCGGAAGGACGGATCCCGCATCACTTCCCGTAACTGCAAGTCCGTTGACCCTGCCAACCCGGGTGCCTTCCACCACAGCCATATCGTACTCCCGCAGGTGACGGGTAACCTCATCAGATACCTGATCTTCAATCGAGCGGGCGGTTTTCTTCGCCATGATGACATGGGCAGCGGTTGTGATCGTGGCACCCTCCTGCCGGGCAATGTCTCCTGCAACACGGATGAGACCCCCCATATCACGCAGCTTGAGTGTGAGGTATCCCTTGCGGTTCGACCGACGCTTGGATTCACGGATAATTTCATCGATTGCGCTCTGGTCGCAATGCGGGATCTTGCCGTCATTTTTCACTTCCTGCGCTATGAACCGGACATATTTCTCACGGTTTTCTGGAGTGTCGTCCATGCTCTCTGCCATGTAGACTTCGTACCCGTACCCGCGAATACGGGAACGGAGCGCCGGGTGCATACCCTGGATTGCATCAAGGTTCCCCGCTGAAACCATCACGAACTTGCAGGGGACCGGTTCAGTATGCACCATCGCGCCGCTTGACCGCTCGCTCTGGCCGGTGATAGGAAACTCTCCTTCCTGAAGTGCAGTGAGCAGGTTCTGCTGGGAGTGTGGGTCCAGTGTGTTGATCTCATCAATGAAGAGGACACCCCCATTCGAGCGGTGGATAGCTCCTGCCTCAACCCGGTCATGGGACGGTGTTTCAAGCCCCCCGCTCTGGAATGGGTCATGACGCACATCACCTAACAGGGCACCGGCATGAGTACCTGTAGCATCAATAAAGGGAGCAATGTTTTTTGTGTCATTTGAAACCAGAAGTTTGGGCACCATCGACTCCTCTCTGGGCATGCTGGTGCGGAATGCGATGAAAATAAAGGCAACTGCAATGAGCCCCATGATGATCTGTCCGGTGATTATCGCATATCCACCGATACCGATGATGGCAAGGAGGAGGAGCATGTTCCGGAACTGGATCTTTTTTCTGGCTTCCGCTTTGTGAGCAGTTACAATCTGTTTTCCCCGTCCTGCGGCAACCGTCCTGATCACAGGGTTGTTGTTGTCATCGGAGTTCGGGTAGACCATGATATCGATGAGTTCTTCTTTGGGCAACAGCTCAGCCATTGCTTTTGCCAGCATCGATTTTCCGGTACCGGGGCTGCCGATCATCATGACGTGCCGTCTTTGGATAGCTGCCTTTTGGATCACTTCGACTGCATGTTCCTGACCTATCACCTGATCGATCAGTTTTGCGGGAACTTCGATTGTTGATGATGTAGCCCCCGCGCTTTCTGTGGATACCGCTTCGGGCGATGCGGGCGTTATTTCGTTCTGCTGCGGGGGGGTTTGCTCAGATATTTCCATTGCGGTTTTGACCTCTTTTAACCTTAAGATTTTCATATAATTTGTCCTATGATAGTTTAAGTACTTTCAGCTGGTCACACCCGTGACGGCGAAGCCTCCCATTAGATATCTTTGCTGAATCGTTCTCTGTTAAAAAAATACATTACCTTATGCAGTATATTATCACCCATACAACATACAATAAGTAAGGAAATGCTGCTCACCTGCGATCAGGAAACGATATCATGAAAGTTATCTGCACTGAAAAATCCCAGATACTTGCCACACGCCTTGCAAAAGCGCTAAAGACTACGGTTGTCAATGTCAAATATTCCTGTTTTCCTGACGGCGAGCTGTATCTTGTTACCGGAGAGCTGGACGATGAGACAATTATTGTCAGCAGTGTGGTGGACAATGATGCACTTGTCCAGCTGCTGCTCTTAATCGATGCCTGTGATGGTTCAGAACTCCGGCTGGTTATACCCTATATGGGCTATGCACGACAGGACAAACAGTTCCGGCAGGGAGAGCCCTTGAGTGCCCGCGCGGTTGCCCGCGCGATCAGCAGGGGCGTTTCTGAATGCATTACCGTTAATATCCATGAACCGGATGTGCTCAGATTTTTTGGAGCTCCTTCCCGTAATATCTCTCTTGCCCGGGACATCGGCGCATACATAAAAACGCTCAATTGCAAAAATCCCCTCATCCTTGCTCCTGATGATGGTGCTCTGGCATTTGCCGGTCAGGTGGCATCAGCCGGTGAATGGGAGTACGATCACCTGGAAAAGACCCGGCTGAGCGGTGAGCAGGTGACCATGGCCCCCAAGGCATTGTCGGCTGCATCCCGTCCTGTAGTGATAGTAGATGACATCATCTCAACAGGGGGCACGATCGCTACTGCAGCGGGTATGCTCTACGCGCAGGGTGCAACAGATGTATTTGCCGCATGCGTACACGGGGTGCTCACCGGGGGGGCCTATGTCCGGCTGGTAGAAGCGGGAGTCCGGGATGTTATCTGCAGCGATACGATCGAGCGCGGGTGCAGCAGGGTATCTGCCGCAGACCAGATCGCCCATACGCTGCAGACCTGTATCAACCGTTGAATGGGTGCAATCGATCGGACTTTACCCCCACCCCAGTTTCGGATAACCTTATGAAATCCATTCTCGATGCCAGTGTTTTTTTCTCAGAATGTCCTGTAGAAGGGGAGTTATTCACCACACCCTCAGTGTGTGATGAACTCAAAGATATCCGCTCAAAGGGAAAATTTGAGAAGTTATGCGCAGAAGGACTCCGGGTGATATCGCCGGGACCTGATAGCACAGGTGAAGTGAGGGCTGCGGCAAAAAAAACCCGGGACACTGGAGTGATCTCTGAGACAGATTGCGAGCTGCTGGCAATCGCACTTGAGATGGGCGCGGTCCTCTACACCGATGATTTTGCCATCCAGAATGTTGCCAGTGTTCTTGGGGTGCAGATACATCCCATCCTCCAGCGGAAGGCAAAACGAATCCACTGGAAATACCGGTGCACCGGTTGTGGCCGGTACTTTGATCATGATGGGGAATGCCTCATCTGCGGCTCAGCAATAAAAAGAAAACTTAAATAGATTCCGGCGAACCTCTCTGCTATGTCTTCCCTTGACGATCTGATTGGCAGAGCCAGGATGCTTCTTGGCGAGGGGCACAGTCCGGGTCAGATTGCAGATGAGCTCTCCTTGTCCATGGAAACTGTGACATGGCTTTTAACCCAGGCAAAAGGAACAACCGCCCCAAAAGATGTCCATATCGACTGGTCAGCAGTCTCCAGCCAGGCACCCCTTCTTGAAGAGACAGCACTGATGCTGCTCAGGCGATATTACCAGGATCAGGGCCCTGATTGTGCATCTCCTGCTGCTGAGGTTATCGTGGGTATCGCCCTCTCCGGCATCCCGATTGCAACCCTCATTGCTGTACAGGAAGCTGCGCAGCTCTCGATCTATCACCCGGCAAAGCAGAACCAGAGCGAAAAACCTATGGGATCGATCAGCGGGAACTTTGCTCCGGTAAGCGGTAAGCGGTGCATCATAGTCGATGATGTGATCACTTCAGGAAAAACCATGCATGAAGTGGTGAAATATTTAAAAAAGCACAATGCAGTGCCGGTTGCCATCTGGGTGATCTTTGACAAGCGCGGCATCAAGGATGTTGAGGGTGTACCTGTCTATTCGCTCTTCAAAATATCCCGCATTGACTGATCCCTCTTTTTTTTCAGACCCGTTCTCAAAAGATATATATAGAAGTCCAATCCCACCTTTTACATCATCGGAGTATCCATTATGCTATCTGGACAGCCAATTATCATTCTAAAAGAAAATGTAGAGCGTAATCGCGGCAAAGAAGCCCAGCGCTCGAATATTACCGCAGCAAAGGCAATAGCCGGAGCCGTCAGGACAACCCTTGGCCCACGGGGAATGGACAAGATGCTTGTCGGTTCCACAGGCGATATCGTGATCACCAATGACGGCGCGACAATATTAGGTGAGATCGCCGTTCAGCACCCCGGTGCAAAGATGGTTATTGAAGTCGCTATGACCCAGGACGATGAAGTCGGCGACGGTACCACCACCGCAGTCATCCTTGTTGGCGCACTGATGGAGCAGGCAGAAACCATGCTCGAACAGGGCATTCACCCGACCGTCATTGCAGAAGGATACCGCCTTGGCATGAACAAATCGCTCGAGATTCTCAACAGCCTCTCCCACAAGGTCGACCCGACTGACCGAAAGACCCTCTTAAAGATTGCAGACACCGCAATCACCGGCAAATCGATCGAGTGCGTGAAAGAGAAACTCGATGCCATCATCGTTGATGCAGTTATGGCAGTAGCCGAAAAGACCGGCACGAAATATGTTGTTGACGAAGATGACGTGATGATCAAGAAGCAGAAAGGCAAGTCAATGGACGATGCTGAACTGATCCGCGGCGTAGTCATTGACAAGGTCCGTGTCCACGATGGTATGCCCCGCAAGATCACAAAGGCAAAGGTCGCCATGCTCGCCACCCCATTAGAGATCACAAAGACGCAGGTCAAGGCAAAGATCAAGATCTCGAATGCGGACCAGATCGCTGCATTCAGTGAGCAGGAGAGAGAGACGTTAAAGAAACTTTCAGATGCGATTGTTGAGAGCGGCGCAAACGTCTTACTCTGCCAAAAGGGCATTGCAGATTCGGTCCAGTTCTACCTTGCAAAGAGCGGCATTCTTGCAATCGAAGATGTCCCTGAAGCAGACATGAAATATGCAGCACGGGCACTGCATGCAACCATCATTAACAAGGCTGAATCCTTAACCTCAAAAGATCTCGGCATTGCAGAGCTTGTTGAAGAAGACAATGATGTAAACCTTACTAGGATCTCCGGGTGCAAGAACCCCAAGACTATCACAATCTTACTCAGGGGCACAAGCGATTACATACTTGATGAACTTGAGCGCGCAGTGGTCGATGGAACCCGCGTGGTTATGGACGCAATGGAAGACGGTACGTATGTGGTCGGTGGCGGGGCAGTCGAGACTGAACTGCTCATGAAGGTCCGGGACTATGCAGCAACCATGGGTGGCAGGGTCCAGATTGCGATTGAAGCTTATGCAGGGGCATTCGAATGCATTCCCCGCGCGCTTGCAGAGAACTCGGGTTTCAACCCCATCGATAAACTAGTAGAACTCAAGAATGTCCATTCCAAGGGCAAGAAGAATGCAGGGCTCAATGTCTATAACGGCAAGATTGTGGACATGCTCGCAGATGGAGTTATTGAACCGCTCAGGTCAAAGCGCCAGTCAATCCAGAGCGCATCTGAAACTGCCGTCATGCTCATCCGTGTTGATGACATGATGATCACCCAGTCAAGGCCGGGCGGTATGCCACCGGGCATGATGTAATTTCCTTTTTCCCCCAATATTTTTCCAGCACTTTTTTATTCCCTGCACTGCTTTGTTAAACGCACACATCCAGTTAGAATTGTAACTGCCGACCGTCCGGTTAGTGCAGCCGGGTGTAACCTTATGCTGGCTTTCAGATAACTATTAGAGCAATTGATTAAAAAAATAAGAGAACCGTGTGCCGAGGTAGTCTAGCCCGGGAAGGCGGTAGCCTCGAAAGCTACTGGCGCTTTCGCGCCTCGGGAGTTCAAATCTCCCCCTCGGCGTCTGAACAGGAGGTTCTTAATCTCCTCTCTTTTTTAAAAAGCACATTTTCGGCATGAGGGTTTTGTCTCTCCCGGATTTCCCTGTTCCTGTTTTTTATTGTGGCTGAAAAAAATGGGCCAAAATCATGAAATTTCATGGTCCGTTTTACTCAAGAAGGAAGTATATTCGGAAACATCTAAAAATATCGATTATTTGGGGGTTATTTGCCGAATAATTCAGATTCAAACAAAATTTGGGGTATAGCAAATTAGGCAGAATTAAATACGAGATCTTCCCATTATGGTGTATACGGGACCTTATGCGAGTATAAATACAGGCCCGAAAAAAGAGTATAGGAATTGCCAGTACAGGCAAAAAAGGTGAACCCACATGATCCGGATCAAGCAGAACAAACCGCAGATATCGCCCGAAACGAAATCCTTTCGCATTATCCGCAGGTTGAACCTCAACCGGACATACACCCCGTTAAAGGTCGGGGCAATCGTCGGATACATCATATTAGGGATGTTGTCTGCATCCACATCCATGTTTGGTATTCTTGTGGGTGCAGTACTCCGCGTTGTCGGGTTGTAATTCCCTGCAAACTTTTCCTTTTTTTTAGCAGCGTTTCAACCGGTTGTCACCAGTACGCAAGTATCCCAAGCGCCCCGTGAACAAGTGCAATGCAGATGGCAATAACCGCACACCGCGAGTGCCATTCGAACGGAATTGTTCGTACCCCTTTGAAATTCATCACCGCGATCGCTGCTGTGATGATGAACGCGAGCAAGGTCAGACCTCCCAGGTAAAGGATGAGGGGCTTTCCAAAAATTAGCGCATAGCTGATATTCTGAAACATGATCATACCACAATAACGGTGCCTGTCATTGTCGTATGTATCATATCATTATAATCATAGGTTCCCCGCTCAGTAAAAATCCTGCTCCATCCCTGTCCCGCAGAGAGGAGGGGTGAATTTTCTATATTGACCAGCGCAATCCTGTGGGTTGGATTATACAATTGCGGATCCACCGTGGAGTCCTCGTTCACCCATCGGACAGTTGATCCTACCGGAACCGTAATACTCGCAGGAACAAATCCCTTTTTGTTGATTCGTATGGTGTTATCAGATACCGAGTTCTGGATGGTTGGTGAGACAGACCCGGTTGTCAGGATTGCATGGGGTGTAGCAACAACCGTTACCAGCGGGGCAGTTGGTGCGTGAGTGGGGGCCGTGGTTGTTGCTGGAGTGATTGCAGCGGGTGCTTGTGCAGGCAGGGTACAACCACAGACCAGCACCAGAAGCACGGCAACGGTGGAAATTACAACAATTTTGTTCATAATGAGATCTCAAGCTTCCCGTAATAAAATCATGCCCTGTGCCACACCCGCAGACACGCGGGCTTCTGGTGGAGAACAATCCATAAAAATTCAGGGTTCGGTATGGAGCGCAGATAAAGGAACAGGCAGAAGATTTACTGACATCACCTCAAAAGATTTCATAAACTCTTCCACATGATAGTGATCGGAGAGGGCCATCTCAAAAAAAGGGAGTTTTGGAAGAGCCCGGGCAAATTTCCACTCCTCTGCGGGCGGCAGGGGGAGCAGGCGACCGATCTCTTCGGGTCCCATTTCCTGAACCTCTCGCACTGCAGTTGCCACCCGTTCCCTTGCCCCCTCTTTTCCTGCGCGAAGAATCCTGATCACAAAATCATTGTACCGCACCTTTACCTTACTGCCCAGCTGTTTTTGGAGAAGCAGGGTTAAGAGGCGGTTGAAGCGGCTGCCGTTTAAGGAATACACGGTTACCATAACGCCTCTCTCACCCTTATGCTCGCGGATATACAAACCGGTTGAACCAACACATTCCGGAATACGGGTGAGAGCGGTGAGGAGTGTCTCTCTGTCAATATCTGTGAGCGGGAGCACAGACTCTCCACGGGCACGCATCACCTGCACCTGCCGGCAGACGAGCGGAGAGTACCCGCTTTCACCACCGGTCCAGAAAATTCCTGATGTTGCGGAACTGGAGGGAACCACAACAACGAGATTATGCCCTTCATCGCACTTGACCATCGACCAGCCCTGCCCGCCCAGCGAGATCTCGCCATCATTCTGGCTGTTGACAAAACGGGCATCGAGTTTTCCCACCACTTCGCCATCGGGAGTAACGGCACGGTACTCTCCCCCGCCACTGATCACCGAGTAGAGATCTTTAAAGTTCGAGCGCCCGAACTCCCGTTCCGCAGTCTCGCCCGGCATCACCATCTCGCCATCGGGAGTCAGGTATCCCTGCTCGATTAGGTAATTAATAATCCGGTCCAGCATCTCCGGCCTGATATTGGCAAAGGCCGGATGCGAGAGCACCGATTTCACCAGCTGCCGCCGGCTCGCCCGGTCATGCCGGAACAGGTACAGGAAAATCTGCTGGATTAAAACATTATACGGTTTTTTAAGTGGGGTTAAGGGTTCAACTTCCTTGTTCATTGCGCATTCAATGATCGCCACACTGCAGAGGAGTTCACAGGGATCTATTAAGAGCCATGCCACGTACGCTGCTTTGTCGCGTCGGCCGCTTCGCCCCAGCCGCTGGAGAAACGACGAGACCGAGTTCGGTGGACCGACCTGCACCACCACATCAAGATCCCAGATGTCGATGCCCAGCTCCAGTGTGCTCGTGCAGATGATACAGGCGCCATCCTGCGAAGAGAAGGCCTCTTCAGACTCTTTCCGTGTGGCGAGCGAGAGGGAGGAGTGGTGGATGTGGAGGTTTCGTATCCTGCCTGAGGCCAATCTCATCAGTTTCTCTGCAATGCTCCGGCTGTTGACAAACACCAGCGCTTTTCTTCCGGTTACAATTCCCACCAGTGCATCGATCCGCTTCTCCTCGTCCTCTTCTACAATGAACCGGAACTGCTTATCTCTTGGGGGTGCAGGGATGGCAACCAGTTCGCTTCCCTGCCGGTCATCCGACATCCAGCTCAGCACCTCATCAGGGTTTCCCGTGGTTGCCGAAAGACCGACACGCTGGATGGGGCGTTTTGTGATCCGGTCAAGCTGGCTGAGCAGCACCTTGAGCTGCACCCCGCGTTCCGATTCCACAAACGCGTGAAGTTCATCGATGATGACCGTGCGCACGCGCTGTAAATCGGGGATGAGTTGCTTCTCCTGCAAGAGGACTTCAAGGGATTCGGGCGTGATCATCAGGAAATGTGGGGGTTCGCCATCCTTCCAGCCGCGATCCCCTTTTGGCACATCCCCGTGCCATTTCATCACGGTGAGCGAAGTGGGAACACAAAATTCCCTGAAACGATCCTCCTGATCATTGATCAAGGCTTTAAGGGGCGAGATGTAGAGGCACGCCACCCCCATCCGGCCGTGTTTTAAAATATCATCCATCACCGGTATGAGCGCTGCTTCTGACTTACCCCCAGCCGTTGGTGCAATGACCAGTACATCCTTTCCTGCGGCGACAGCGGTATATGCACGCTCCTGAACCTCACGGAGCTCAGTCCAGTCCAGTCGCTGTGCGAGCACATGCTGAAGGGATTCGTGCAGGGAGGGAAATGCCGAAGACATAGTGCGGTACAGCGTTTTGCTTGGCGCAAATATGGTCTTTCCGGCCATTACCGTTCACCATAAACTGTAATTGTGCAGAAAGGCCGGTTAACAATACATAAATACTACACTATCCAGAATTTATTCTGGTAAACAATGATATCACCATGGGTTTGTCAAACGATTTTCTCATCGAGCCCATGCT
Organism: uncultured Methanoregula sp.; assembly: GCA_964590895.1. Classification (GTDB taxonomy): domain Archaea; phylum Halobacteriota; class Methanomicrobia; order Methanomicrobiales; family Methanospirillaceae; genus Methanoregula. The sequence continues at coordinate 80,383 of CAZPYV010000012.1, forward strand.
ACGCATTCTCCTTTAGATAGGGAACCTGGTTGTTCACCGGTTCCCATTGTATTGTCGTGATGAAGAGTTTACCAGAGGTTTTGTATGCTTTTTGGAATCCCTGACCCGCAGATATTGATCGGCTATGGACTAGCCATTGGTTTAGCACTGGCGTGTATTGTGTACGGATTACTGAACTGGAACAAAGAGGGCAGCGAAGATGGCAGTTAACCCGATCACAATGGCGGCACTAGTCCTGATCTACCTTGCAGCAACGCTCATCATCGGCTACATTGGGTACAAAAAGACAAAGAACGCCGAGGATTATCTTGTTGCCGGTCGTGACAGTCACCCGGTGATCATTGCGCTTTCGTACGGTGCCACGTTCATCTCCACATCCGCCATCATCGGGTTTGGCGGGTCTGCGGCAAGCATGGGCATGGGACTCATCTGGCTTACGGTCTTGAACATCGGTCTTGGCATCCTCATTGCATTCGTCATATTCGGCAAGAAGACTAGGGAGATCGGCCAGCGTCTTTCTGCAGTCACGTTTCCTGACCTGATGTGCAAAATCTACAAGTCACCGCTCCTGCAGTACATAGCAGGGTTCATTATTGTCGTCTCCATGCCGCTCTACACTGCCGCAATCCTGATCGGTGGGGCACGGTTCATTGAGCCTACGCTAGGTATTCCCTATTCCTCTTCGTTGATCCTGTTTGCCCTTATTACCGCAGTCTACGTGGTGTTCGGGGGGCTGATTGCCGTGATGTATACTGATGCCTTCCAGGGCACAATCATGTTGATCGGGATGGTCGTTCTGCTTACCCTCACGCTGATAGTGGTGGGCGGGTTTACAGCAGGAACTACAGCGCTTACGAATATGGCAAACCTTGTCCCAAAAGTGCTCGCAGACCAGGGAATGACCGGCTGGACATCCATGCCTGTGCTCGGATCCCCGATGTGGTTCACCCTTGTTACTACGATTGTGATGGGGGTGGGTATCGGTGTACTTGCCCAGCCCCAGCTGGTTGTGCGTTTCATGACAGCAAAGAACGACAAGGCCCTGAACCGGGCAGTGCTCGTTGGCGGGCCGTTCATCCTGATGATGACCGGGGTAGCTTTCACCGTAGGAGCGCTTTCCAATGTCTACTTCTACAATACCACTGGCAAGATCGCTCTGGATGCTGCAGGAGGAAATGTCGATGCCATTATTCCGCTCTTCATCAACGGGTCTATGCCGGATATCTTTGTGATCATCTTCATGCTCACCCTGCTTGCAGCCGCGATGTCTACGCTCAGCGCGCTCTACCATGCGATGGGCACGGCTCTCGTCTGCGATCTCTGGGGAAGGGGTAGAGCGTGTGCGCTCTCGATGCGGGCACACCAGTACGGCATTGTGCTGATGATGGTAGTCTCCACAATTCTTGCCTTCATGTTGCCGATCAGTATCATCGCCCGGGCCACCGCGATGTTTATGGGCCTCTGCGCCTGCGCTTTCCTGCCTGCGTTCGCTGTCGGGGTCTATGCAAAAGCACCATCAACAAAAGCTGCGCTCTGCAGTATGGTGACCGGTGCAGTGATCTGGTTTATCTGGACTGCATTCTTCCATGCAGCAGAAGCAAAACCCCTTGGCCTCTGCCAGGCAATCTTTGGGAAGGTCACACTGCTCGGATCCCCATGGACTGCAGTAGACCCGCTCGTGATTGCGCTCCCCATCTCACTCGTAGTCATGATCATCATGCAATGGCAGTCCGGCAGGCAGCAGCCGGCACCTGTTGCCGTATAATTACCTGGTAAAGGGATTTTTCCCTCTGATCAGGAGAAACTTTTTTTGTCCAGCGAGACGAGTGATAACCATGGAACTCGCGCAGAACAAATGCACCACCTACCGGGCGGGATCGCCACCCGTAACCAGAAAGGAGATCATGGATCTTCTGGCACAGGTACCCGGATGGTCGCTTGATAACGGTCACTTGGCGCGGACGTTCGAACTTGAGAGCGCAGATGCATGTATAGCGTTTTTTTCCGAGGTTATGGATCTCGCAACCAAGGAGGGCCATTTCCCGGATATCTCGTTAAAAGAGTCGCGGTTTTTTGAAGTCCAGTTCTATACCTACCCAGCTGGCGGGCTGACCCTGAACGATTTTATCATGGCAGCAAAACTCAACGCGAAGGGAAAGACGCAGTAACTTTTTTAATTCTTCAATCACTGCGAGTTGCACTGCTCGATCGCACGTTCACCATAAAATTTTAACCAAAAAAATTTATCTGATTCTGAATTTGCTAACGATCTTTTCCCTTATCGCTTCTTTAGGGTATGCCCCGATGATCCGGTCAACCAGCTGACCGTTGGCATAGAGCATGATGGCGGGGATGGCGTCGATGTTGAACTCGCGTGCAAGCTTCTGGTTCTTGTCGGTGTTACACTTGCCAAACGCAACTTTATCGGAAAACTCCATGGAGAGCTCTTCCATAATCGGCGCAATTCTCCGGCATGGTCCGCACCATTCCGCCCAGAAGTCGATCACCGCATACTGGTTTGTGCGGATGAATTCCACAAAATGGGTCTCTTCAACATCGGTTACAACTGCCACTTTTGCCGGGTGTTTCATTTTTTCGATCAACTCCTGTTTGCGTTTTTCCTGTATTCGTATGATCTCGTCATCCATAAGGATGTCTGGGAAAATGAGAAATTAAAGATGATCACTACCCGCAAGCGACTGCCCGAAGGTTAAGTATATCAGCGCGTCCTGCCTACATTATAACCCTGATTATAAAGAAGCGAGGTAGGGTAGTCAGGATATCCCGACGGGCTCATAACCCGTAGACCGATGGTTCAAATCCATCCCTCGCTACTGTTTTTATGATCTTTTAAGGGCAAAGCCGTGGGGCATTTTTTTAAGAGGTTTTATCGTAACGATAATCCTTCATTGACCCCTGGGGGCGAGATTCTTTTTCCTTTGAAAAAAAGTTTTTTTAAATTATTTTCTTTTACTCACTACAAAAAGAGCAACCATACAACCAACAACCGCGATCATACCGGGTGACGCTTTCGTGGGTGACGGACTTACAGGTACCTGCGTTGCAGCGGGTATGCAGCTGGTGTTGAGTTCTGCAAGATTCTGACGTGCGCTGGGAAATCCCGGGTACGGGAGGTTGTAATCAGAGTCGATTGCAAGAGACTTCTCCAGATTTTCCCGGGCACCGGTGCAGTTCCCGTTTGCGGCAAGGAGATTTCCCTTTACGTGCCAGTAATGGGCATTATCCGGTTCAAGAGCAAGTGCCTTATCAATTGCAGTGAGCGCATCGTTATTCCTGTTCATGCCTTTGAGTGCAAGTGCTTTTACACCATAGTTTGTCGTGTAGTTGGCGTCGATCGCGATGCCAGTTTCCACATCTGCGAGGGCAGCCGTATTGTTTCCGAGCGCAATATACCCGTATCCCCGGTTGGCATACCGGACCGGTTTTGGATCAAGCAGGATAGCTTTTGAGACGATTTCAACCGATTTTTCATACTGGCCCATTTTCCGGTAGCTGTATCCCTGAAGACAGAGGATGTCCGCATTGTCCGGATACCACGCGATACCTCTCGTAGTTATGAGGAGGGCGCTCGTCCAGTTCCTCTCAGCTACCGCCGCTTTAGCCTCGTTGATATAGACCAAGGCATTCTGCGGAGGGGCTTCTAATGAGCCGCCCGTGCCTGCGGAGAATTTTGCAGTGATGACATCTCCTGATGCTACCGGTATGATAAGGCAGAACAAGATACAGAGAAGGAGGATTGTGTTTTTCATAACGGATTCCTTGAATATTGTTATTTCCTGACGGTATTTGTTCCTGTTGTTTTTCAAAATAAGGTCTGCCGGAATTGTTACAGAACTGGGAACCTAATGGTTTTCTGTGATCTGTAATCCGTGGGTAAACCGGTGCATGTCAGGTTATCCAGCCTCACCGCAGCGGAAGCTCCCCTTTGGTACCGTGATCTCGAACCGTGCACCCCGGCCCTGGAAGCTGGTATCTTTTATGGTAATTCCGGAGATCGCGAGGATCTCGCGGGAGAGGAAGAGACCAAAACCGGTATTCTTCCCAAACCCTTGCGTAAACAGGCGACCCTTATCGGCCTCTGCAATTCCTGCGCCATCATCCTCGCAAACGATGACGAGCCCCTCCGGGGTTTCTTCTGAAGATATCCGGATCATCTTCATCTGCTCTCCGCCATATCGGATTGCATTGTCCAAGAGATTGTAGAACACCTTCTCAAGTAGCGGATCTGCGAGCACCTCAAGGTCCTGGCGGTGCAGCTCTGTCCGGATATCCACCATGGGTAGCCCCCCTCTGGCCCGGATTATGCACGTATTTGCATTCTGCCACGAGGGTGCTATCGAACCCATATCCTGGTATGCACGGGTAAAGTTAATCTGGGCCTCAATTGTATTAACCGCTTTTATTGCCCGTTCCAGGTAATCGTGCGTTTTTTCAGGGTCTTGCACACATTCACTGCTCAACTGTAAATAGCCATTCAGCACGAGAAGCTGGTTAAGAACATCATGACGGGTGATGCTGGAGAGCAGGTTGAGTTTCTGATTTGCCCGGGATAACGTCTCCTCAACCTGTTTCTGCCAGCTGATATCACGGCCTACCGATTGGTATTCAACCACGTCACCCAGCTCATTGAAAATCGCCCGATCAATCCAGCGAATCCAGCGCACCTGGCCATCAGGCAGGATAATCCGGTGCGTGATCTCGGCAACCGGAGCTTCTTTTGTAAGGGATGATATGTGTTTTTCAATACGTATCTTATCCTCATGAGTGATTACCGGAGAGAATTTTTTCCCGATGATCTGATCGCGTTCAACCAGGAAAAAACGGCAGTAGGCATCGTTGACAAAGACAAAGGTGCCATCAGGCTGGAACCGGGTGATCAGCTCGGTCTGGTCCTCGACAACACCGCGGTACCGCCGCTCGCTCTCGTACAATGCCTCTTCAATGGCCTTACGCTCGGCACGTTCAAGAGCGGATGAGACAAGATCGGCCATCGATGCTGCAAAGTCCTGTTCGAGAGGATCCCAGTATCTCTTCTGCCCAGTATGCTCATGACAGATAATCCCTACCAACTTGCCCCCCCTTCGGATCGGGACATCCAGCATGGACATGATATTGAGAGGTATGAGGTAGGTATTGGTAAATTCATTCGTTCTTTCATCTGTGCGTGCGTCTTCAGCTGCAATGATCCGGTCCTCATCAAGCGCAGTGAAGTACTTGGGATAATCTGACCGTTTCAGGCGCATGCTGCACGAATGGCTGTTCGCTGATCGGTCATAACACTCGTTACAGACCAGTTCTGACAGGTCAGTAGAGAAACTCCATACACTTACACGGTCAATATCAATAGTTTCGGCATCGATTTTCGTGAGCTGGTTGAGGAAAACATCAACTGTATCTGATGGCAGCTTTGCCATCTGTACAAGTGCCTGCTGGGTACGCAGGAAGAGCAGGGTCTGGTTTTTTTCCCGCTCCTCTGCCCGATAGCGTTCGGTAATATCTTCGAATATACCGATTCCCCCGGAGAAGGTGCCCTCCTCAGCCCCAATGGGTTGACTTACCATCCGCAAGATCGATATTTTTCTTCCCAGAACTGAGATGTACTCCCCTTCAAAAAAACCGGTTTTTCCGTTCAGCGATTTTTTGATCTCCGCAACCAGAGCAGAATTCTGTATCCGATTCAGCGTGTCAAATCCTATAAGCTGCGAAGGAGGTACCCCGATAATATCGGCAAATTTCTCGTTCACGGTCACGATGACCCCGTTTTTATCCAGCTGGACGATGCCGATAGGTGACCGGGTGAACAACAGCCGGTATCGCTCCTCGCTCTCCCGGATCGCCTTCTCAGAGGCCTCGAGGCGGCGGCGTTCGCGCTCATTACGCTGCTGGATGGAAAAGAAGGTCAGCACCAATACCAGGATGAGAAGAGTTCCGGTGATGGGGGGCAAACTGGCCACGAAGATCTGCCCATACCAGTTTCGGGCATCAACATCCATACCGAAAATCGCAATGATCTTTCCGTTCTCTGGATCCGTAACCGGAACAACACCGCTAACCCATGTACCCCACCGGTCCGAGTCCGGGCCTTCTGTCAGGGATGTACCGGTGGAAAATACCTTTTTGATAAGGACGGTCACTTCGGGATATTCCTGTCCGGGTGGCGAGTAATCCTCTGATTCAGGGGGTTCTGAATCAACAAAGAAGAAGTAGGAGCCGTCAGCCCTCCTACCGATGAGATAGGCAAACCGTATTTCCGGATCCACAGCACGGAATCCCACCATCTGGTGTTTTAATGCCAGGTAATCCGGTGAGATGAGATCAGATTCAGAACCAGTCAGGGCTTCCACTTGGCCGGCATTGATACCCACACCCGCAAGCCGGGCCTGGGTGAGCAGCTGCTCCCGCATATTCTGGTCTTCCAGCTTGGCTGTCCAAAGGCTCGCTGCGCTTCCCGCAACAATAATTATGAGAATGGCAACGACCAGCCAGCGTTTCATATGATCACTCTTCATACAACCATCTCAGTCTTCCCCCGGCTATCTACGGAGCAGTTCATCAGGATCACGCTGAAGAACAGGTTCTGCTGCCTGTTGCTGATATTGATATAGAACTCTGATTATTGCAAGGTTAATCAGCCTGATGTTGTCGGTTCAGCGTTATACAAGTATCGCATGCGTTTTCTCATGGGACCCACATTTTAACATAAGAACCCGCTGGCACTATGCCTGCACAATGCCCGGTGCCCTCTGCAACCATTCTCAAAGGGTGTGCTGGTGTGATCCCTAAAGGGGTCAAAACTTAAACGGGCACTATTGTGACAGCACCGGGATCTCTTAAAGAAAACGGCAAAGCAGGAATGAAAAACGAAATAGCGGATCGTTAATCACGGCTTGGATAAAAAAAGAAAATGTGCATAAGCAGATGACATTCATTTTTCAAATGTCGTCCTCATCCCCTTCATTAAAACCATAGTGTTCACTGTTGGCGTCCAACTGATCTGCATAAATGTCCATCACATCATCGTATGCATCATTGTCCGGGTACATGGAATCCGAGCTTTCGTTATTTCTGCTTCGTCTGCCATGCTCCCGATGGTCACGATAGCTTTTCCCCATTCGTCGTCACATCCTCTTACGATTGTTCTGAGAAATAAAAATCAATAATATTTCCAAATTAAAAAAGTTTTTGTCTCAAACCGGACCGTTGTCATGGCCCGGAATCATCAGGCATCAGATCAACACACCTGCGTGAGTCGACCGACCCTTTGAGGAAATTTAGGAGAATAGTTGTACATTTGCCCTTGAATGAATACCAACGCAGCGAAAGATGATGAATAAAGCCCTGCTGCAGGTCAACTCACCGTACAATAATTTTTGGGTAAAGTGTTATTTTAACCCCTAAATCAAAGAGTGATTTAAGAGGTTAATGAT
>CAZPYV010000013.1:0-75014 GCA_964590895.1 uncultured Methanoregula sp.
AAAATTTAATGATCTTGTAAAAATCATGGTGGATGCAGATATGCGGGCTGCAGGACTGGAACCATTGGGTGAAGGAGATCAGATATTACGTAAAAAATTCCCCAACAGGTACTGGACTGTGGATTAATATATTTACAGTTACACCATCAGTTTTTATTACAGTCTTTTCTATGAAAACCGGGAGATTATTTTCACTTGATAAACTGATAATTGGGGGCCTATTTCCTTATCCATGTCATTCGCCGGTTCACAAAGAAATTCCAGGCAAATCCTAAGAATATACCGATAATATTTGCAATCCTGTAATCAATTCCCATCATATATGCTAATACATTAAGGATTACAAAATTGATGACCGCCCCCCCAGCAGACACGATCTGGAATGAGATTAGCCTGTGCCACCTGCGGGATATTTTTTGCTGTTGCCCACCGGATTTGAATGTCCAGAGATCATTCCAAAGAAAATTATTCAGAATCGCAATCTCGATTGCGAACAAACTGGCAACCGGAAGAGGAAAACCACCGAATTCCTTGAGGGAAATAAGTATCCCTTGGTTCACAACAATCCCAGAAATCCCCACAATACCAAACTTAAACACCCGCTTCCATTCCCTCCACGCCGCGCTCTGGTGATGCAAAAATGAAAAGAGCGTGATATCGATCACCTGCTGCGCATATTCAATAATGGTTTTAAGTTTTAGTTTGCTCGAACCAATCTCACGATCTACAAACTCAAAGGGAATTTCCTTATCCATCTCCCAGATTCCCTTACCAAGCACCTCAAGCAGAATTTTATAACCGCGGGGTTTTAATTGAGCATTTGCAACAACATTTTTTCTGACCGCAAAAAAACCACTAACGGGATCCGAGACATCAGGAAAGAGCAGGCGCCCTAAAAACGTAGCTCCGAGCGAGATTATCCGGCGTTTGAGGGGCCATTTTTTGATCCCGCCCCCATCCATGTACCTGCTTCCGATGACAATGTCGTATCCTCCTATGATCTCATGATACATGGTGGGAATTAGCGACGGGGGATGTGAAAGATCGGCATCAATCACAACAAGAATATCTGAGGATGCCTGAACAAATCCTTCCGCCACGGATTGTGAAAGCCCTTGATCCGCCAGACGAACGATAATTTTTACATTGGGTTTTGTATTTTTAATTTCATTGACAATTGAAATAGTCCCGTCAGGAGAGTTGTCATCGACAACAAGGATCTCCCCATTGAGATTACTCCGCGTAAAAACCGCATCCACTTCGGTGATAATGTTCCGGATATTTGCCTCTTCTTTAAAGGTGGGGATGATCACCGTAAGGTCGTACATGGTGGTTCACACTGGGCGGTGGCTAAGCTGAGACAAAGAGATAAATTCCGGTGTTCTGACCGAGAGGTTTTGTGTACTTATTTAACCATTCAATCGCATCTCCATTCGGATTTGCCGAACTGATATCTCCGGTGACAATGAAAAATGCGGTATTATTTCCTTTACGTGCATTGATCGCTTCGAGATCTTTTGCAGTAGATGCACCAAACTCAAACGTCTGGTCAGAGGCATTCGCATAGTAATAATTGAGCGGCTGGGAGATGTAGCCCGGTACCACAACGACAAGGTCTCCGGGTTTTGTCATCTGCTGAATCTGGCCGGAAAAACCTCTCCAGTCCTCTTTTGAGTACCCTTTATAATAGTCCACAAGAGTAGGGGCGCTGACGATGACGAGGATTGCAATAAAACCATAGACAACCCCCCGGTTGTTGATGAGACTGTAAAACATCTTATACGATACTGCAATACCGAGGAATAATACCGTATTGAAAAAGATCAAGTAGCGGGGAACCATCGGCATTTTGTAGGAGAAAATAAAGCTGATGACAAACGTAAGAACGGTGAGTGTCACTAAAAAGATTCCTTTGTTTTTATCAATAAGGAATGCCTGGATGATGCCGATAATAAAGAGGATGAGGAACAGGAACATCGGGATGTCAGAAAAGCCAGAGAGCTGCCTGAATGTTTCGCTGATGATGCCCAGTCCCTGGATCCCAAAAGTTGGGGCCGAAGATGTCCGGGTTGCGAAGAGCTGGATCGCCAGTAGAATTAAGGGAAAACACAAAACGACAAATAAAACAATTGATACTGCAATCAATTTGAGATTCTGGATATTTTTCTGGAGGTTTCCGATCTGAAGAAAAAGTGCATAGAGAAGAAGAGAGGCAATTATGACAAACGAGTAGAAGTGCGACCAAAATGCAAGTGCGGATAGTATACCAAACAGGGCCCAGTTTTTCAAATCATTTGTTTTTAAGGCTTTGAAGTAGAAGACCATGGCGAATGCCACAAAAAAGAGCATCATCGAGTAGGCACGGGCTTCCTGCGAATAAAAGATCAGGAACGGTGAAAATGCAAATGCTGCTGCGGCAATAATCCCAACATTACGATCTATGAATTCTTTTCCTACAAAATAGATCAGTGGAATGGTCAATACTCCAAGGAGGGCAGGAACAAACCGGAGTACTACTTCATTGTTCCCCAACGTGAGCATAAGATGTTCGATCCAGTAGAACAGAGGGGGGTTAAACTCCCCCCCCGCAGTAGCTTTCCAGATATCGGGAATTGACATTACAGCAAACGAGTGCGTAGAGGCTTCGTCGAGCCAGAGCGAGTTGAACCCGAGATTGTAAAACCTGAGGAAAAAACCAAGAAGGGTCAGAATAATGAGGGATCGCGCATAACGGCTGTGAACTACCACAGATTTAATATTTTCAACATTGATATCCCGAAACGACTGGATCGGGGTGCGGTAATCCCCATCAAGATTACATTCGGTATCTCCTCCCGTTTTTTTTCCTTTTTGCCGATCCTCACGCTTTTTTGCCATTTCTCTCATCTACTATTTCGTAAATATTCGGATATAGATTGTTGCATTCCCATTCACTTCAGAGATTTTTCGCCCACAACAGGTTTATGGAACAATGTGGCCCGGTGTGAATGTTCACACATCCCTTTTTCCGATAAGTGGGGAGTTGATTGACTCCAGTAACTCTGCGGTACTGGAAACAACCGTTGACGATTCTTCGAGCATCAGGTTTACCTGCTCATGCATACCGGCCCTGCGAAAATCCGTACGAACCGCAACCACCGGTTTGTTATGTGCATACGCATACCCCATCTCCCATGCGGTGCCGGAATCCGCATCCGCGCCATCGATAACTGCAACAACAATATCAGCCCGGTCAAGATCATCTTTGTTTTTTGAAAAGATCCGTGCCTGCTCTGCTTGGTCCCTCGTATCTGTATCATCACCCGCTTCCTGAGGAAGAAAGACTTCAAACAGGTGTTGCTTCAGCAGAGCGGATAGCGTTGCATTATAGGTACGCTCTGCTGTTGAAAAAAGCGGTGCGGCAAGATATATACGGTACTTTGCAAATGTTGCCACATCCATTGCACAGATATCTGTAAACCGTGCAAGAAACACCCCACGCCCCTTCCGTTTTGGTGGTTTTTGATCCTCACTCCCATAATAGGTGCGGGTTACTCCGCAGGTAGGAGATGAATTGACACCAAGAATGCAAAGAGGAGGACCCCGTTTAATGATGATATCGTGCACTTGTCGTTCAAGCTCATCCATCAGGCGGGCAAATTCCGGGGTGTTTAACCGTTCGAGAAAGTTTCCTGGTTTCCTGTCAGGACCAAGATACAATGTCTCGGGGCAAGGCAGCGGCACCATCTCAATACAAAAAAGGTTGCAGCGTGCGATCGCTCGTTCGAACAAGGCAAGGTCCGAGGGTTTTGTAATACCCGTAGCCCGGAGTTCCGGGTGTAGAATGCAGGGACTGCAGAGCACGTACATTGATAAGCATGTGCACGCATGGATGATCAATGATACCCCTGTATGCCTACCGGGATAACAGCTGTGACCCCCGGAAGTGCACGGTCAAAAAACTTGAAAAAGCAGGTTTTTTAAAAATATTTACTAAAATCCCCCAAATTCCACGAAACACCCTCCTGCTCGATCCCACTGCTGAACAGGCACTATCTCCTTCAGACAGGTTTGTGAGATCAATCACTGCTCTCGATTGCTCCTGGGTGGTACTGGATACGGGCGCAGTCCGTTCATGGCGCATCCGCAGGGCGCTTCCATTTCTGATGGCGGCAAATCCCGTCAACTTCGGCAAACCATGCAAGCTCTCTTCGATTGAAGCGCTCGCTGCAGCGTTATACATTCTGGGTGAAAAAGATCGGGCTGCTACAGTTCTCTCAAAGGTCAACTGGGGGATCCGTTTTTTAGAAGTGAACCAGGAACCGCTGGATCTCTATGCAAATGCAAAGGATAGCACAGAAGTTGTCAAAATTCAGGCGCTTTATATAGACTAAAAACAGGAGCGAGATATTCCCAAAAAGAATTGTTAAAGGGTTTTTGATATACAACGAAACGTTCCGCATAGTTTTTTTATCTACCTGCGTCAAGTAGGATCGTATGATAAAAGTTGCCATCAACGGTTATGGTACAATCGGCAAGCGCGTTGCCGATGCGGTCGCTGCCCAGAAGGATATGAAAGTGATTGGTGTCTCAAAAACCCGCCCAAATGCTGAGGCCTTTGTTGCAAAACAGCGGGGGTATCCGCTTTATATCGCTGATCTTTCCAAGAAAGCAGCTTTTAAAAAAGTCGGTCTCTCTGTAGCAGGGTCTGTCGAGGATATGTGTAAATCTGCTGACATCATCGTTGATGCAACACCTGGTGATGTAGGGGCAACAAACAAACCCCTCTATGAAAAACTGGGGAAAAAAGCACTTTGGCAGGGGGGAGAGGAACACGAGATTGCCGGGTTCTCGTTCAATTCATCCTGCAATTACAAGGATGCGATCGGCCGGCAATTTGTCCGGGTGGTCTCCTGTAACACAACAGGGCTCTGCCGGATTATTCATGCGATCGATAAAGAGTACGGTGTCGCTCACGTGCATGCAATCATGGTGCGGCGCGGTTCCGACCCTGGGGAGATCAAAAAAGGACCGATTGATGCGATTGTTCTCGATCCCGTGAGTGTTCCCAGTCACCACGGCCCGGATGTCCTGTCGGTACTGCCCCATATTTCTATCGTTACCATGGCGATGATCGTGCCAACCACAATGATGCACATGCATGCGATCCGGATCACCACAAAAAAAGATGTAACAAAAGAGCGGGTGATTGAACTGGTAAAAAATCACCCCAGAATGGGCTTAATCAAAAAGACTGCTGGGATCAGGAGCACCGCAGAGCTCAAGGAGTTTGCCATGGATCTTGGAAGACAGCGAGCTGATCTGTACGAGAACTGCATATTTGAAGATTCGATCTATGCCAACAAAACCGATCTCTGCTTCTTCCAGGCAATCCACCAGGAAGCAGATGTGGTAGTTGAGAATATCGATGCAATCCGCGCGATGATGGTCGGGCAGAAGGATGGGGCGGCATCCATAAAATCAACCAACGATGCACTCGGGTTTACACCGATCCAGAACAACCATTAACACCCATCATCACCCATTCTTTTCAATGGATGCGTACGAACGGGTTACCCGTAACACAGTCGAGATCGTAACAGATGACGATCTCCGTTCGCTACTAAAAAAACCCACAAAAAAGGTTTATGCAGGATACGAACCAAGTGGCGAGATCCATCTCGGCCATCTTGTCACGGTCAACAAATTAGTTGATCTCCAGGCTGCCGGATTTGAAGTAGTTGTCCTATTAGCAGATGTGCATGCTTTCTTAAATCGCAAAGGAACCATGGAGAAGGTAAAGGAGCTTGCCGATTACAATCGCCGCTGTTTCGAAGGGCTCGGATTAAAAAACGTCCAGTACGTGCTGGGGTCCAATCTCCAGCTCAACCGGGACTACGAGCTGCTCGTTCTCCAGCTCTCGCAGCAGATTACCCTCAACCGTGCAACCCGCAGTATGGATGAGGTGGGGCGGCAGATGGATCATCCCACCGTCTCCCAGATGATCTACCCCATCATGCAGATGGCAGATATCGCGATGCTTGGCGCAGATGCAGCAGTAGGAGGTATTGATCAGCGCAAGATCCACATGCTCGCACGGGAGCACCTGGTCAACTTCGGTTACACTGCGCCTGTCTGCATCCACACGCCAATCTTAAACGGGATTGACGGGAAAAAGATGTCCTCTTCGCAGGGAAATTACATCTCGGTGGCAGACACTGAAGAGGAGATAAAAAAGAAATGCCAGAAAGCGTTCTGCCCTCCGGAGATTCCCGAGAATCCAATACTCCAGATCTTCCAGCACCATATATTCCCGCGCCTCCTGGAGATCACCATCAAACGACCAGAGAAATTTGGTGGTGACCGGATGTTTTTAAGGTACACAGATCTGGAAACTGCCTATGGCAAAGGCGAAGTGCATGCAATGGATCTCAAGAAAACATGTGGCGAATCACTTATCGAGATCCTTGCACCGGTACGGGACTATATCCAATAATCATTCGGTAAATATCAGGAATGTGACCCCCAGTGAGTCTTGAAAAAAAAGAGGATCGATTCGATCAACTGATAGAGGAGATGGGCATCCGCATCAAGGATGCTGACCAGTTCAAGGTACGGGAAGACGTCTTTGATGAAGTCACACTTCTTGCACTCTACAAACTGGTGCATAAAAAATGGTTATCCTTAATCGGTGGTTCGATCAGCACTGGGAAAGAGGCCAACGTATTTTATGGTGAGCGGGACGGGGCAGCAATCGCCATCAAGATTTACCGGATCCGCACAGCAAATTTTACCACAATGAGCTCCTATGTTACGGGTGACCGCAGGTTTTCTCACGTAAAAAAGGCCAAAAAGGATCTCATCTTTGCATGGACCAGAAAGGAATTCTCAAACCTCGTACGGGCGCGGGATGCAGGTATTGCCGTACCTGAACCAATCGTCTGGGACAGAAATATCTTAATCATGTCATTTATCGGTGAGGGTGAGATCGCCTACCCACAACTCCGGAATGTCACTATGGAGGATCCTGCTGAAGTCTATGAAACGATCACCAGCACCATCGATATCCTGTTCAACAAAGCAGAACTGGTGCATGCTGACTTGAGCGAGTTCAATATTTTATACGGGGATCAACCCTATTTCATAGATATGGGACAGTCTGTCACCCGCGATCATCCCCGTGCACTCCAGTTTCTGATGCGGGATATCCGTAATATCAACCGGTATTTTAAAAACCGATGCGAAATTCGTAAGGATGTTGATCTGTTCAATGCAGTTACCGGACTAAATGTTGCCGAACCATGATAACTATTGACTGCCAATGGATGAGTGTCAAAATAATCTGCAATTGGAAAATAATCATATCAAAAACAAGGTGAAACAAACATGATGCAGGAAGTCAAGATTGCCGGAAGCAGGGTGGGTGTCCTTATTGGAAAAGGTGGCGCTACCAAGAGAGAGCTCGAGGCCAAAACTCACGCCACCATCACCATCGACAGCAAAGAAGGGATCGTAAAAGTTGAGGGTACTGAAGAGCATACAATCTCTCTTCTTAGAGCGGTCGAGATCATCAACGCCATCAACTGCGGATTCTCCCCAGAACGTGCATTTGAGATGATCGAGGATGAAGATCTGCTGCTTGAAGTCATCGATCTGTCGGGAATGGCAGATGGTCCGCGCCAGTTGGATAGGCTCAGGGGCCGGATCATTGGCAAAGACGGCAGGGCACGGGAACAGATCGAAGATATGACCGATGTGGAGATCTCGGTGTTTGGGAAGACGGTCGCCGTAATAGGGTATCCTGAGCAGCTCAAAACCGCCAGAGCTGCCATTGATATGCTGATCGAAGGCGTTCCTCACGAGAATGTCTTTGCCTTTTTAGACCGGAAGAAGAAAGAGGCAAAACAGGATATGATCAGTTATTATTACTGATTGCCGGGAATGCTATTCTTCCTATAATTATGGTTATGCTTTCGCTGCGCTTCCACTGGAAATTAACTCTGGAAAAAATGGCTTATTTGATAAACAGCCGCTATAAAAGGGAAATTTCAGTGGAATCCGTGGGGTGTTAAGTACAAGGGTTTGACATGCTGATTAGTGAACTTCCGATTCCTGCTGGACTGAGGCAGCGGTACACTCAGTCAGGTATTTCTGAACTCTACCCTCCCCAGGTAGAATGTGTTGAGCGGGGCATGTTTGAAAGGAAAAACCTGCTCGTTGCTATACCTACAGCAAGTGGAAAAACTCTGATTGCCGAGATGGCGATGCACAGTCACATTGCAGCGGGGGGAAAATGTCTCTACATTGTACCCTTAAAAGCACTCGCCAGCGAAAAATACGATGAGTTTGGCAACAAGGGGGTCCGCGTCGGGATTGCAACCGGGGATCTTGACCGGCGCGATGATCAGCTGGGGAGGAATGATATTATCGTTGCAACAAGCGAGAAGGTGGACTCTCTCCTCCGCAACAGAGCACGCTGGATCAGCGATATCACCCTGCTTGTTGTCGATGAGATTCACCTGATCGACTCTGTTGATCGCGGACCGACACTGGAAGTGGTGATCGCAAAGATGCGGTACCGGAATCCCGCTATGCAGGTGATCGGACTTTCCGCAACAATAGGCAATCCAAAAATTTTTGCCGGTTGGCTGGAGGCTGAACTTGTCACCAGCAGCTGGCGCCCGGTCGATCTGCGACAGGGGGTTTTTTACAACAACCGCATTCACTTCCGTGAGGGGGAGCGTCCCGTAAAGCAGGTCTCCAAAAATTTTGATGATCTCAATCTCTGTCTCGACACCATCGCAGAGGGCGGGCAGTGTCTTGTATTTGTCTCATCCCGCCGCAATGCTGAGGCATTCGCAAAACGGGCTGCGTCTGCCATCAAATGCGAAGAACCAGCACTTACAGGCTATTCAGAACAGCTGGGTGGTAATGCAGAGACAGAGATGGTCAAAACACTCGCCGCATGCGTGGCCAAAGGTGCAGCTTTTCACCATGCCGGGCTGAGCCGCCCCGAACGTGCGATCGTAGAAGATGGTTTCAGAAAAGGCCTAATCAAATGCATTTCATCCACACCCACACTCGCTGCGGGGCTCAACCTGCCTGCCCGTAGAGTGATCGTAAGGGATTACCTGCGGTTTTCTGCCGGTGAGGGGATGCTGCCAATCCCGGCAAGCGAGTACCACCAGATGGCCGGGCGGGCGGGACGCCCCCGGCTCGATCCGTACGGCGAAGCGGTGCTGATAGCAAAAGATGAGGGGCAGATAGAAGATCTCTTTGAATGGTACATCGATGCACCTGCAGAAAAAATCCATTCAAAGATTGCTGAGCCAACGGCGCTCTACACCCACGTACTCTCGCTTATTGCATCCGGTTTTGCAAAAACCCAACAGGAACTCACGGAATTTATGGACCGGACGTTCTATGCCCATGAACACCGGAAAGGCCTCCTGATGAAAAAAGCGGTGGATGACGCACTGGCATTCCTTGTTTCATCGGAGATGGTTGTGGAGGTGGGAGAGCACCTGGGATCTACAGAATTTGGGAGTATGGTATCACGGTTGTATATCGACCCCCGCAGTGCGGAAATTATTGTCCGGGCTCTTCGCGAACAAAGGGAGTATTCGGATCTCGGTGTCCTGCAGGTGATCTGCAGCACGCCGGACATGCCCAATCTCTATGCAAGGAATGCCGATATGTCCGCACTTGACCGCATGCAGGAGGCGCATGCTGATGAACTCTGGTTTTCGCCCCCGCTGGATGAGGACGAGGCAGAGACTTATTATCGGGGATTGAAGACTACAATGCTCCTCTCCGACTGGGCAGATGAACTCCCAGATGCAAAGATCTGCGAGAGGTACTCAGTCGGTCCTGGGGATGTGCACGGGATGGTGGAGAGTGTCAACTGGCTGCTGCATGCAACCGTTGAGCTCGCCCGCATGTTTGCCTCATCCATCCACCCGAAGGTGCGGGAATATGAGATCTGCATGAAGAATGGTATCCGGAGGGAGCTGCTCCCGCTGGTGAAACTGCGGGGGATCGGGCGGGTGCGGGCACGACGCCTCTTTAACAATAATATTACTTCACCAGACTCACTGCTTGCGGCAGGAATTGAGACCGTGACACTGATTCTCGGTCAGGGAATTGCAGAACAGATCTTTTCCCAGCTGCACGGGCCTGCGAGCCCGGCTCCGTCTACGGTTGATAACAATGCGATAACCGGACAGTCACAGCTGTCCAAGTTCGAGTGATTGAATGGCAGACAACAAAAAACCGGTGGATTCTTTGGGGCCGGATAAAGGACAGCCGCTTTCACATCTTCTGGATGCTGTGCTAGATGGTGACCATGCGTGCGATGTTCGGACAGCAACCTGTTTTGTTGGTGACCGGGGCGAATTTCTCCAGAAGATCCGCGCTATCGCGGAATCGTTCGATACCCACATCATCTGTTTTAATGCCGGTATGCTTGCTGGTAAACGGCATGCACTAACCGCATTGCATCATGCGGTACGATCTTTTCATAACCGTTCAATGGTATCAAATACCCTTGAGATGGAAGCGCTCTTATTTGCAGCCGGTTCACGCCAGTGCTCAGTTGCGGCTTTGTTTGGTGTTCAGGAAGGGGATAACTCTATGTTTGTCTGCTGTTATCCTACCCGTGATGGTGTCTGGGATGCCCTGATACCATTAATGAATGTCACTGATGAGAACATGGATACGATTGATCCTCATAAGAGGGGATACCTCATGAAACTCTTTGGAATTACAGAGGAAGAGATTGCCACGTGTTCCGGAGATTGTATCATCGAACTGGTGCTCGAACGCATCGCGCTCCTGGAAGTGTACCGGTAGAGAACTCTGCATGATTATGTGAGAGCCAATTCAACTTAAAAAATCCTCATGAAGTCAAAGACTTCGCACCAAAGCGATGAAAATATTGCACGCTTTCAATTTCCATTTGTCTGCACAATCGTCGGAAGATTTCAAAGATTAATATGAAAATATCCTTAGCAATTTCATCCTGTATGCTTGTTGCCCTTCGGTATCATGTCTGTTTTCATGATAAATTTCGCGAAAAATTTTTTTACCTTATCTTGCGTGAGTGTGGTTGGGGTCTCGTTTTTTATTACCTATTTGCATGGGAGAGGATGTGAGCGATTTCAGGAAGGATCAATTCCTTGGTTGCAAGTGTGACTGCTGGTGTTGATCCAGGAATACAAAATATCGCTTTTTCCGAAATGACACCGGCAATTGCCCGCGACAGCATGGAAGAAGTACCTATTTCCTGAAGACTTTTCATACGGAAAAATTCTCCAAACCCATCAATTTTTTTCTCCAGCAAAGGGGATATCGCCTCGATAGTACAATCATCGTGAGTGAGACCCGTACCCCCGTTAAAAACAATGCAGTTTGTGGTTTTCATCGCACTATAGAGCTCGTTGCGGATTGCATCTATCTGATCTGGGACAACAACATAATATTTGGTGGGTATTCCACAATCCCTCAGAAGAGTTGAGATTGTTGCCCCACTGGAATCATTTTCCTTATTTCTTGTGCTGGATACCGTAACGATAGCTGCAGAAATTTCAAGATTCTTTACGTGATTCTTATTCATGTTAATAAAAGTACTTTGAATTAAACATTAATAAAACTCTCAAGGACCAGTTGTTTTACTCATTGTATTTGCAATGGGACCGCCCCTTTATTTCCAGTGGAGATTTTTGAGAACTTATTCTTATTATTAGTTCATATTTTGATCCAGTCTTATAATTTAATCTTCTGAGTTCGTCATATTTTCTTTTAAAATTTCGATTTTGTGAAAAATTCAAAACACATTTCGATCATTATATATGCAAATAATTATAAATAGTAAAATGGCGATTTTTACTATTTTAAAAATAATACCAGAGGGTGTTTTTTATTATTTCCACACGAAACTAAGGGGTCTCTCCCTACATTTGATTTTACTTGTTTATTCTAACTTGGAATGAAAAATCTCTTGAAAAACCAAGTAAAACGAAAAACAAACCCCAACATAATAGATAAAAATATTAAAAATGGAATCTGGCATTTTTAACAGATTTTTTATTTCTAAGGTCTTTTAGCGATTATTTCCAATGGAAGTAAAGGGGTTTATAAACTAAACATACCGATCATTTTTTTAAAGTATTCGCACCAATTCTGAACACCACAGTGTAACCATGCCCGAAACTGAAGACCTATCAACCGGATTATTCAAAAAATATCTCACTAACAACAGGATATTTAAAGACAGGGAAGTTCTTCGTCACTCCTATCGCCCCCAGATCCTTCCTCACCGGAAACCCCAGATAGAAGAAGTTGCATCCATTTTAGCCCCTTCCCTCAGAAATGAAACCCCCTCAAACATCCTGATCTATGGAAAGACCGGTACCGGTAAGACCGCCTGTGTTCGGTACGTAGGAACTGAACTTGAAAAAGCAAGCAGCAAGATGGGTCCTGTCTGTCGTCTTATTCACCTCAACTGCGAAGTGATCGATACCCAGTACCGGGTGCTCGCCCAGATTGCAAAGAGTCTTGATGTATCTGAAGAACAGGGAAGTGATAAAACACGCACACACATACCCATGACAGGATGGCCAACCGATCAGGTATATGCCGAGCTCAAAAATCAGCTGGAAGTAACTGGCGGCGTGTTGGTCATCGTGTTGGATGAGATCGACAAACTGGTAAAAAAGAGTGGTGATGATACACTTTACAATCTCACACGTATCAACTCCGATCTGAAAAATTCCAAAGTCAGTATCATCGGAATCTCAAACGATCTTAGCTTTAAGGATTTCTTAGATCCCCGCGTTCTCTCATCTCTCTCGGAAGAAGAGATTGTGTTTCCTCCTTATAATGCACCGCAACTGGTAGACATTCTTGCCCAGCGCGCAGATGGAGCATTTATTGCAGGAGCACTTGCCGATGGCGTTATTCCCCTGTGTTCTGCACTGGCAGCCCAGGAGCACGGTGATGCCCGGCGGGCGCTTGACCTGTTTAGGATCTCCGGAGAGCTCGCAGATCGCGACGAATCGTCACAGGTTACTGAAGCTCATGTCAAGCAGGCACAGGCAAAGATCGAAACGGACAGCATGATAGAATGTATCGCAACCCTGCCCACCCAGAGCAAGCTGATCCTATTCTCGATGCTGATTTTAGAGAAACTGGGCCAGAATATCTTTACGAGTGGGGAAGTCTCACGTATATACCAGGATATTGCCCCGACGATCCAGCTCGATGTGCTTACCCACCGCCGGATCACCGATCTGATCTCAGAGTTGAACATGCTCGGGGTGATCAACACCCGGGTCGTGAGCCGCGGACGGTATGGCAGGACAAAAGAGATGTGGTTTGATTCCAATACGGATAAGATCCGCGAGGTCGTTTTGAAAGATTCGCGACTCAACGGCCTTAAGGATCTCGACGTGTCCCAGATGGAAGCAAAGTGGTTGAAGACTTGGTTCAGGTGATACAGGATGGATGAAAAGGATCTCGAACTCCTCCGCATTCTCGAGGAGAACAGCCGGCTAAAAGCAGACGAAATTGCGATTATGACAAGCCTCTCAACAGCAGATGTTGAGAGTAGGGTTCACGCACTTGAAGCTGCGCAGGTAATCAAGCGCTATTCCACTGTAATAAACTGGGAACGGGCAGGAAATGGTGAGGTATCAGCTGTCATTGAACTCAAAGTCAGTCCTGAACGTGACTATGGCTACGACAGGATCGCAGAACGACTCTCACGATTCAGGCAGGTCAAGACCCTCCGGCTCATGACCGGTACCTATGATCTGCAGCTGGTTGTTACCGGCAAGAACATGCAGGAGGTTTCGCGGTTTGTATCAGAGCACGTTGCTCCTATGGATCGTATCCGCGAGACTGCCACACATATCATCATGAAGTCGTATAAGGAAAACGGTCACACGCTCTTTGAGCAGCAGGAGGCAGAACGCCTCCCGTATTCTTTCTGAGGTAGAGATATGCGCAATTTTGTTTCAGAGCGTGCAAATAAAATTCCTCCCTCTGGGATAAGGAAATTTTTTGACCTGGCCCTTACGATGGAAAATGTTATCTCACTCGGTGTAGGTGAACCGGATTTCCGCACCCCGTGGAACATCTGTGAATCGAGCATCTACTCCATTGAGCAGGGTACTACCTCCTATACATCCAACAAGGGTCTCTTGTCTCTTCGGGATGCACTGTCCCGGTATCTCGGCCAGCACTATAACCTCCCGTACACCAGCAGTGATGAGATCATCATCACCAGCGGCGTGTCTGAGGGGCTTGATATCGCTATTCGATCGGTCATTGACCCGGGTGACGAAGTTGCCATCGCCCAGCCCAGCTATGTTTCCTATGCCCCCTGTGTAACTCTTTCAGGAGGAAAGCCGGTCCCGGTCAGGTGCACGGAAGAGGATCATTTCAAGATCAATCCCGATGCCCTACAAGAACAGATCACCCCAAAGACCAAGGCACTGATCATTAACTTCCCCAATAACCCGACCGGCGCAGTGATGAACGGGAGCGATCTGAAAGCGATCGCCGATATTGTTATCGATAAGGACATACTGCTGATCAGCGATGAGGTCTATGCAGAGCTGACGTATGAGGGTACCCACGTGGCGGCGGCAACAGTAAGCGATCTGTGGGAGAGGACGATCACGCTGAACGGCTTTTCCAAGGCGTATGCAATGACCGGATGGCGTGTCGGGTACCTCTGCGCCCCCAAAGAACTCTGTGATGCAGCCTTAAAGATCCACCAGTATATCATGCTCTGCGCTCCGGTGATGGGTCAGGTCGGGGCACTTGAAGCCCTACGGTCTGCTGAGGAGGATAAGAACAGCATGGTGAATGAGTACCGCCTCAGGCGCAACATGTTTGTCGCTGGTTTAAACCGGATCGGCCTTACCTGTCATGTGCCCGAAGGAGCGTTCTATGCCTTCCCCTCCGTTAAAGGAACCGGTCTTTCCGATGTGGAATTTGCCGAACGGTTGTTAAAGGAGCAAAAGGTAGCTGTTGTTCCCGGTAGCGTTTTTGGGGATGGCGGAGAAGATCACCTACGGTGTGCCTACGCGGTCTCAAGAAAAGATCTCACTGAAGCGCTCGGCCGGATGGAGACATTTATCAGCGGACTATGATCTGCCGGTTCTTACCAGTATTTTTCCCCTCCCCCCTCTGCTAAAAACAGGTACAGGGAGATAAGGGATAGTTTATTTTGCAATTCAACCTATACTACATGAAACAAATATGAGTTGCACAATCATCGTTGGTGGATTTTTTGGGGATGAGGGCAAGGGCAAGATCGTGGCCCACATCGCTTTTAAGGATAAACCCGCAATCATCTCCCGCGGCGGTGTTGGTCCGAATGCAGGACACACTGTTCAGGTCGGAGAAAGCAAATACGGTGTCCGCATGGTCCCGTCCGGTTTTGTCTATAAGGACGCGAAACTCTGTATCGGTAGCGGTGTGCTCGTTGATCCCCGGGTCCTGAAATTCGAAGTCGACACTCTGGGGTTAAAAGACCGGGTCTTTGTAGACAAGCGCTGCGGGATCATAACAGAAGATCATATCGCACGGGATAAGGGGAGTGATCACCTTGCAAAGACGATAGGGAGCACAGGTTCAGGATGCGGACCAGCAAACTCGGATCGTGTTATGCGAACCTCTCCGCAGGCAAAGGACGTGCCCGAGCTGGTTGAGTACCTGCTCGATGTTCCAAAGGCTATTGACGAAGAGCTGAAAAAAGGAAGTAACGTCCTTTTGGAAGGCACACAGGGTTTTGGCATATCCCTGTATTACGGCACCTATCCGTTTGTGACCAGCAAGGACACCTCCGCCTCCCAGATCGCGGCGGACAATGGTGTCGGACCGACAAAGATCGATGATGTGGTCGTGGTCTTCAAGGCCTACCCCACCCGTGTCGGGGAAGGTCCGTTCAGCACCGAGATGTCGTTTGAGAAATCTGATGGAATGGGGATAAAGGAGTTTGGGACCGTCACCCACCGGAAGCGTCGTATTGGTGTATGGGACGGGGATATGGCCCGGTACTCTGCGATGATCAACGGGTGCACACAAGCGGCGATCACCGGCATTGACCGTGTGGACAAAGACTGCTTTGGTGTCAGGGACTATGCGAAGTTATCCAAGAAGGCAAAAGACTTCATCAAACAGGCAGAAGATGACATCGGATGCACAGTTGCCCTGATATCGACTGGTCCTGAAGTCACCCAGATTATTGATCTGAGGGATGAGCGGTAATGAGACGCTCGTTAATGGATATTCTCTGTTGCCCCGTCTGCAAGGGTGATCTCGTGCTTTCCGTAACCACAGAGAATGATAAAGAGATCCTGGAAGGCGGTCTGCATTGTGCTGCATGCCGGGTGGACTACCCCATCAGCGAAGGCATACCCAATCTTCTGCCCCAGACTCACCACGAATAACAGGAGGAGGCATGAACTTCCCGCTGCCCTTTTTTGCATTGATCTCTGCGGGTAGTGGGAGTAATGATTCAGGTTTTGAGATATACCTCAATCGCAGTGGTATCAATTCCATCGATCTGCCACGGGGAAAAATTCAGGCAGTAACCGGCAACAACCTGCAGGTGAAATTCATAAACCGCGGCGCCCCGATTCACATTACTATTACCGCTGCAAATGCCGGTATGTTCACCGATTTTTTTCACGAGAACATGTATGTTGTTGACGAATCGGCTCTGACGATTCCGTTATATACGGATATCCCCGAAGGATTTTTTGACTTGGAAATTATCGCTGGATACGGCGTGATGAAAACCACCGCTCATGTGGATGTGATCCACCCCCCACCAAAGAAACCGGTTATATTGGAAGAATCACCGGTCCAACCTGTTGCCCGGGGTCGCCCCCATCTCCTGATGGTGATGATGGGAATCGCACTCATCCTCTACACTGCCTGGCTCTATACCGCAATTGAATTATTAAATATCGCCTCGTTTCTCATGCTCATCGTTGGCGCACTCTACATATGGTACCGTCAGCGCTAGCACTTTTTGCAATCGTCCTTTTTGCCGCGCTTCTTGTTGACCGGCTGACAGGCGATCCACATTCCTCATGGCACCCGGTCGCTCTTATCGGCCGCTTCATCGGCTGGTGGGGAAAACCCGAACATTATTCTCCAAAATTCCAGCGGGTTACTGGAGTCGTTCTCTGGCTGGTGACCATTGTCCTCTTTGCGGCCCCGTTTTACTTCTTTGCCACTCTCGCCCCATGGTACCTGTACCTGATAATTGCACCGTTTCTTTTGAAGTGCTGTTTTGCGTGGCGATCTTTAGAGGAGCACACGCTTGCCGTTGTTGACGCTCTCAAGGATGGCGTAGAGACAGGGCGTGAAAAGGTGAAGCTGCTGGTCTCTCGCAGCACAGCGAATTTAGATCGCGAACATATTCTCTCTGCGGGTTATGAATCGATGACGGAGAATCTTACTGACAGTATCATCTCGCCGCTTTTTTTCTTCTGCCTGTTTGGCATAACCGGGGCTGCAGTCTTTCGTGCGGCCAATACCATGGATGCGATGCTGGGATACCGGGACGAACGCGAGCGTATCGGGTGGTGCGCGGCCCGGATGGACGACATTCTCAATTATATTCCGGCCCGGATCACCGCTCTGCTCATCCTGCTGCACTTTGCACAAAAAGGGCGTTTTTCCCCAGCCCTGCGGGTAATGCGGCGGGATGGAAAGAACCGCCCCGGGTTCAATGGAGGGATTGTGATGGCCGCAATGGCCGGTGGTGCCGGTGTGCGGTTTGAGAAGCCCGGTATGTATACAATAGGTGACAGCGAACGAACGCTGGACGAGGGAGGTGCAGACATTCTTGAGGCAACACGGATGGTCACGCTGATGTTTGCACTGATTGCCGTTGGTACTCTGTTTTTATTGGGATCGTTGATCAAATAGTACCGTCATATGAAACTCGAGGAACTGAGATTCGGTACCGAGCTCCTCAAGCGCGGCTTTGCATCCATGCAGAAAGGGGGCGTTATCATGGATGTGGTGAATGCTGAACAGGCAAAGATTGCAGAGGAAGCCGGGGCCGTTGCAGTCATGTCGCTGGAGCGGGTGCCTTCAGATATCCGGAAGATGGGCGGAGTTGCCCGCATGGCAGATCCCCAGAAGGTTATCGAGATTATCGATGCAGTTTCCATCCCGGTGATGGGAAAGGTGCGGATCGGTCACTTCGTCGAAGCACAGGTACTCGAAACGCTCGGTGTTGATATGATCGATGAGAGCGAAGTCCTGACACCGGCAGACGAGCAATACCATATCGATAAGAAACGCTTCAAGGTCCCCTTTGTCTGCGGTGCCCGCGATCTCGGCGAAGCCCTGCGCAGGGTCAATGAAGGAGCCGCCATGATCCGGACCAAGGGAGAGGCAGGGACCGGAAACGTTGTTGAGGCAGTGCGCCACATGCGAAACATCATGGGAGAGATCCGCATGCTCAAGGGAATGGATAAGCAGGAGATGACCGACTATGCCCGGGACATTGAAGCCCCGGCAGAACTGGTGATCGAATGTTCCGAGCGCGGCAGGTTGCCTGTTGTAAATTTTTCTGCGGGAGGTATTGCTACACCCTCCGATGCTGCGATGATGATGCAGCTGGGCGCAGACGGCGTGTTTGTCGGGTCCGGTATCTTCAAGTCTACCAATCCCGAGCTGATGGCAAAAGCGATTGTCGAAGCCGTCAACCACTTCAACGAACCTGAGGTTATCTCACGGGTGAGCCGTGGTCTTGGCGATGCGATGCCCGGTCTCGATATCCACACCCTCAGGGATGATGAGGTGCTGCAGACCCGTGGACGTTAAGGTCGGCGTTCTCGCATTGCAGGGCAACGTGAGCGAGCACATCGATGCGTTTGTGCTTGCACTCGACCGCCTTGGCTGCGGGAACACTTCATCTGTTGTCACTGTACGCCATCCCGCTGATCTGGAAAGCTGTCATGCATTAGCCCTTCCGGGCGGGGAATCGACAACGATCTCCCGGCTCATCGATAAGAACCACCTCTATGAGCCTATCCGCAATTTTTCCGGTGGCATCTTTGCAACCTGCGCCGGCATGGTGCTGATCGCAACTCATGTGGATGATGCCCGCATCAATACATTAAATCTTATCGACATGACCGTGGACCGGAATGCATTTGGCCGGCAGCGGGAATCGTTTGAAGCAGATATTTCCCTTAGCGATATTGATGGAGGACCTTTTCATGCAATCTTCATCCGGGCACCGGTTGCAACGCATGCGGGTGCCGGTGTCAATGTGCTATCCCGGTTGGATCAGGGGATAGTTACTGTAGAGCAGGGAAAGCACATGGCCCTCTCGTTCCACCCGGAACTTGGCGGGGATACCCGGCTGCACGAGCGGTTTTTGAAAAAGATTGGCGTTTAACTGCGCTTATTCTGTCAACCCCCGGCTAATCACCATTTATCTCAACTTATAACGCCCCAATCGTCAAAATAACCTCAAATTGAGGCGCATATAATACGTTCTAAGGCACATTATAGCGGTTTTGGGGCCCTTTATTATCGTTCCGCTACCTAGCGTTGATTTTAAGATTTAAAGCGAAAACTCACGCTGCTCCTGAAACGGCTAAACTGAACTCTTTTTGCGGTTTCCTATAACATACACGTCCCGATTGAATCCGGGCCTTTTAAAGGGTTTTTTAAAAATGCCTCGTTTGACAAACGGAGCGTTTTACAGGGTTTTAGGGGTTTCAGCCCCATTTTTACATGACCCCCGGATCACACGGCTGAAAGAGGTTTTAGGGTCATTATCCGGGGGTGGGACAACAGGAAACGGTACGAGAGAGGCAGAGCCCCGTTCAGCGTAACCTCATTAGGTTAATTTTTAGCTACCAGACTCACTCATGCTTGAACCTCCGCCCCGCAAGATCCGATCAGTCCATGGCCAGTGATGACCGCTTCTGTTCTCCGCAACTCCATGGATAGATCTGCGTTCCCAGAGATCGGGAAAGAATCCAGAAAAATTTGCCCAAAAATTATACATCGCGCTATTTCTTACCATAGTATAATGATGGAACAGGACTGCCCATGATTTCCGTATTTTATATCCTCCTCGCTCTTATTGTTCTGGCTATGATTATCGCCATCACCTGGCGATTTGCCTCGCGTCGCTATATGATTCCTTGCCCTGTCTGGATGAGCGGTCTTCTGGATACTCCGCATGCCACGGGTATGAGTGCTCGTACCCAAAAAACAATACAACATCTTGATCTCCGTGCCGGGATGAATGTGCTGGACGCAGGTTGCGGCCCGGGCCGGCTGACGATTCCGGTTGCTCATATTGTGGGACCTTCAGGAGAAGTCACAGCAATGGATCTGCAGGAAGGTATGTTGCGCGAGGCAAAGGAACGGGCCCATGCAGCAAACCTCACAAATATCCGGTTTCTCCTATCCGGTATCGGGGAAGGGAAGCTTGAGCCTGACCGGTTCGACCGGGCCGTATTGATCACCGTGCTCGGGGAGATTCCCGGACGGGATGCGGCATTACGCGAAATCTTCGTTGCGCTTAAGCTTGGCGGGATCCTGCTCGTGGAGGAGACCATACGGGATCCCCATTTCCAGACCCGCAGCACAGTTAACCAATTGGCCAGCGCAGCCGGTTTTACTGAGAAGGAATTCTACGGGAATTTTTTTTCCTATACTCTCATCCTTGAAAAACCGTCGGGCACTTAATGAGAAACCACAGGAGCACTCATCGTACTTGAAGGGAGTCGAAACATCAGTAAAGAAGAGCGAATATGACCGGGCGTCCGCGTGTCACCAGAACATCCCCGTTCATGGTAAACTCTCTTTTAAAAAATGCAATAAAAAAATTCAGCCCCTCTTATCGGGACACGACCGGAAAAATCGTGTGAAATATTCTCAGCAAACTTTTTTGCATTCTCTTCTTTGCCGGCGATGGATGTACCGTTAATCCATCCGGAATAATGCTTGGGCCTGTATTGGAAATCGTATGAAAACACCGGATAAGAAATATCCCAGAGCAGGACAACCAAGGTTTATTACAATATAAATGCAATCTCATGTCGTGGAATAATGGATAAGAAAAATGTCCTGATTGTTGAAGATGATCTGATCATCCAGCATCTCATCCAGATCTGCTTAAAAAATCTCGGGTACGAAGTCTGCGGCACTGCAGGGAGTGGTGATGAAGCAGTGGCAGCCGCCCAAAAAACCACACCCGATTTTGTCCTTATGGATATTAGCTTAAGTGGAAGAATTGACGGAATTGATGCAGCACGTGAGATCAAAGCACATTCGGAGGCACGAATTATCTTTCTCACAGCTTTTTCCGATGAAAAAATTATTGAACGTGCAAAAGAGATTCATCCGGCAGGATTTATCTTAAAACCATTTTCAAATAACGATCTTCGTATTGCGCTTGAGCTTGCAAAATGATTTTTTAGGTACGCTGGCGGCAGGAATGCAGAAGAGTTGCTCGTGGTTCTTGTGGGAAACAGCATGGATGCGATAGGGATGTGTAAGAAATGATCGCAAAAAAGATCAAAGGTTGGCAGATTATCGCCCTGATAATCATTATCGCCGGGATAATTTTGTCCGGTTGGGCTGCTCATCAGCAGGACACTTCCAAGCGCAGTGAACTTCTGTTGAATACCCGGCTTGCACAAACAGGTATCACCCCGGCAAATATTGGTACGCTTACTGGTTCGTCTGCGGATTATACCTCCCCGGAATACATTGCACTCAAAACGCATCTCGAACAGATCCGGGCAAATGTTCCAGCAGTCAGGTTTGCGTACCTGATAGGACAACGGCAGGACGGTACAATTTTCTTTTATGCGGACTCAGAACCCTCGACCTCAAAAGATTATTCGCCTCCGGGGCAGGTCTATACCGAGGCATCAGCCGGTGTCAGATCGGTTTTTCTGACCGGAAAGATGGTAAGTGAAGGGCCGATATCCGATCGCTGGGGAACGTGGGTGACAGGGTTCACTCCAATTACGGATCCCGGAACGGGAAAGGTCGTTGCGGTTATGGGCATGGATGTCGATGCCACGAACTGGAACATGGAAATTTTCCGGCAATGTCTGCCCACCCTGATTGTAACGTTCCTGATCCTTCTCCTGGTTCTCGCATTCACTCTTTTCCAGCAGCGTGCGCAGGAAGATGCACGCCGGATTGCTGAAGCACAAGAGGTTCTGCGGGAGAGTGAGGAAAAATATCATGATCTCCTTGAAAATGCCAGTGATCTTATCCAGAGTGTGAAGCCCGATGGATCTTTTGTATTTGTAAACCGGGCATGGTGTGATATTCTCGGGTATACCAAAGATGAATTACAAAATATCACATTATTTGATATCATTCATCCTGACAGTCAGGCTCATTGTATGGAAACTTTTAAGAGGGTGGTCAGTGGCGAAAAAATTAATGATGTTGAGGCCAAGTTTGTAGGAAAAAATGGTAATGTGATTGTTGTTGAAGGAAACGCGAATTGTCGTTTTATCGATGGCATACCCGTTGAATCCCGTTCAATTTTCAGGGACATTACCGAACGTAAAAGGATGGAGGAGCAAAATG
The DNA here is from genome assembly GCA_964590895.1 of uncultured Methanoregula sp. GTDB lineage: Archaea > Halobacteriota > Methanomicrobia > Methanomicrobiales > Methanospirillaceae > Methanoregula. The sequence continues at coordinate 22,591 of CAZPYV010000013.1, forward strand.
CAAAACTTATCCATGAACTCGAAGTAGCAAATAACGAGCTCAAGGATTTTGCCTATATTGTCTCACATGACTTAAAAGCCCCCCTCCGTGCGATAGGGTCACTCTCGCAGTGGCTATATGCTGATTACAAGGATAAAATTGACCAGGATGGAAAGGTCCAGCTGGATCTTCTTGTCAACCGTGTCAATCGCATGCAGAGCCTGATCGAAGGGATTTTGGAATATTCCCGTGTTGGGAGGGTTAGTGAAGTGAAAGAGACCATTAACCCCAATAAGCTCATAGGTGAAATAATCGAAAGCCTGTCCCCCCCATCAAATATTAGCATCGTAGTTGACTCCCTCCTTCCAGACGTATATTACGAAAAGACCCGGATTCGGCAGGTGTTTGCGAACCTGATAGGAAACGCCATCAAATATATGGACAAGCCGATGGGCGAGATTCATATCGGCTGCACGCAGGATGGGGGTTACTGGAAATTTTCTGTAAGGGATAACGGACCGGGCATTGATAAAAAATACTATGACCGGGTGTTCCAGATATTCCAGACGCTCCATGCACGGGATGAGGTCGAGAGTACCGGCATCGGGCTCACCATCGTCAAGAAAGTCATTGAGATGTATGGCGGAAAGATCTGGATCGAGTCTGAATTAGGGAAAGGCAGTACTTTTTATTTCACCATTCCCATTCAAGGTATTGCACCAGTTATTGGTAATGGAGGTTCTGATATATGACAGCACTAAAATCGATTCTTCTTGTTGAGGATGATATCGTTGATATGATGTCCGTCAAACGGGCACTCAAGGATATCAATGTAACAAACCCCTTGTATCACGTTGAAAATGGCGAAGAGGCACTTGAATTTCTCAGGGATAAGGAAAAACCGAGACCAACAATCATCCTTCTGGACCTCAACATGCCCAAGATGGGGGGGATCGAATTTCTTTCGATCATGAAAAAAGATGAGGCAATAAAGAGGATCCCTGTTGTCATCCTCACGACATCCCGGGCGGAATATGACAAAATCCAGTCATATAATCTGGGTGTTGCCGGGTATATGATCAAACCCGTTGATTACCATCAGTTTATGGAAGTGATCCGGGCAATGTGTATGTACTGGACATTAAGTGAAGTATCTGAATGATAAACAAGGATCAGTCTTCTGGGTGTGAAAAGGAACTGTCTGTCCTCTTAATAGAGGATGATCTTGTTGACCAGATGGCATTTATCCGGTTAATGAAGGAGCATTCAAAATCCTATCAGTTTGAGATTGCAGGATCTATTGCAAATGCCCGGACTATTTTAGAGAAAAAACCCATCGATCTTATCATCAGTGATTTCTATCTTGGTGACGGAACCCCCCTTGATATCCTTCCTGATATTATAAAGCGGGGGATTCCTATCATTGTTGTGACCAGTGTCGTGGACCCGGATGCTGCCGCTGACGCCATAAAGCGAGGTGTCGATGAGCTCCTTGTCAAGGACCTGAATTACAATTATCTCAAAGTACTTCCCTTAACCATTGAACGGACGTTGAGCGCACACAAGGTTCGGGTTCCCGATCAGACATGCCAGACGCTGCCCGCTTCTGAATTACGATCTTCGGAATCCTGTACCCCACGTGATGTAGAAGATATCCATGTGCGGCGCCTTGTTATCGATCAGTCAGAACTGATTGCGCGCTACCGAACTGATGGGGCGACCATCTTTGTCAATGATGTGTTCTGTCAGTACTTTGGAAAAACCCGGGGTGAACTGATTGGAAAACAATTCGATTCCCTGTTGCCGGCAGAAGATTGTGGTCTTTTAGAAGGTCATCGTGCTGCGCTTACCCGTGAGAATTCCAAGGTCACAATTGAGCACCGTATCACTCTTCCGGATGGCAGCATTCACTGGATCCGGAGAAAAGAACGTGCACTTTTCGATGAAGATGGCGGAATTATCGAATACCAGACAGTTGCAACGGACATCACGGACCGTAAACTGGCAGAAGATGCCCTGCGTGAGAGCGAAGAGCGTTACCGGATGCTTGCTGAACATGCATTTGATGGTATCGCGATTCAGGATTTTTCCGGAACGATCCTGTACGTAAACCAGAGTATTGTGCAGATGTTGGGCTATTCCTGCAGTGATGAGATTCTCGGGAAGAACACCCTCTCATTCATTGCTCCGGAATATCGGGAACTGGTTATCCAGGACATGCAGAATGTTATCAATGGAGTACAGGGATATCTTCAGAAATACCAGGCGATAAATTCTCGTGGCGAAAAGATTTTTATCGAATCCGTTGGAACGAAAATAACCTACCGTGGAAAACCTGCAAACATCATTGCATTACGTGATATAAATGAACGGGAGAATGCGGTAATTAACCTTCAAAAGGAACTGGAGCGCAAAAAGGACTTTATCGATGTTGCAGCCCATGAACTCCGAACCCCCCTTCAGCCGGTAATTGGTTTTCTGGATCTCCTCATCGAGCAATCGGATCAATACCAGATCCTTCCGGACGTTCTTAAGATCTTAAAAAAGATCAATACGTATGTGGAGATGGAACGTGATATCGTCAATAAGATCCTCTCGATCAGCCTTCTCGAATCGGTTCATAACCAGTTCAGACCCCCATTAGAGTCGGTTCCCATCCGGGAGCTTATTGAACTGGTCATACAACAGGAAAAGTTACGTTCCGAAGTTGCCGTTATCCTAAATATTCCAAAAGAAACCACAATAACCAGCAATGGCGCAATTATTTTTGAGATTATTGACACACTCGTCTCCAATGCAGTGACTTATTCCCGCCCGCCAAGGCAGATCACTATCACATCTGAAGAGACGGATACAGAATTCCAGCTCTCTGTCTCTGATAATGGTGTTGGAATACCCTCCGATAAATTTGAGGTCATTTTTGAACCCTTCTACATTAGCGATGCGGATAAACTCTCCCGGAAATACGGCCGGCTGGGTCTCGGGTTGACGATGGCCCGGAAACAGGCCACCATGCTGGGGGGAACCCTGAAGCTAACCCGTTCATCTGGAGCCGGCAGCACGTTCACCCTCTCCCTCCCGTTGCTGGAACCGGTGAAGCAGGGAGCGTGAGAGATGGTGCTTTGGAGCACACCGTTGCAAGCGCTCATGATGGTATTTTGCTGATTGAATCATCAGAACCATGTTCCAACCATTCAATTTGGGATGAATATTTATTATCCGGTGAGTAGCACATAACCATAATGACTATCAGAAAAACGCGCCGGAAAAATGCTGAAAAACCGTTTCATGAAGCGGTGACTGATCTTCTCTTCTCTGCAATGGCAAATTACGAGGATTTCGTCATGACCTATGAGGTTAACCCCGCCACGAATAAAAAGGAAATTCATGTAATGTCCGGGAAATTAATTTCCCCTGATCTGCTTGGGACGCTTAAGGAGCATGTTGCACAGCAGCTTGACGAAGGCAGCGGGCACCATATCCGGCAGATGGAATAAAAAAATCTTTTTCACAGGTCCCTTAATCATCATGGGATAGTACCCGCAAGCCCCGTGTCTTCACTGAAAGGTGGGGATATCATTTTTTTTGTTACCCGTCCTTCTTCATCGCACCGGTCTTAAGCTTTTGGGGCATCAGTTCAATTGCATACCGCAGGGCAGTCCGGGGCATCACCCTTTTATTTTTCATCACGTAATCGAACACTTCTTTCTGGTGCTTCCGGCTCGCCTCCTTGAGCAGCCAGCCGTACCCTTTCTGGACCATGTCATCCGTATCGGTCAGCAACAGGTCAGCAATTTCTATCGCTTCAGAGAGAAACTTCCCGCGCTTTGCCGGGATGATTAGCGAGACTGCCGCCGCCCGCCGCATCCAGCGGTTCTGCGATTGCGTCCAGCATTTCAGGTCATCGATATATTCCGGGTATTGTTCGATGAATGAACCCATCGTATGGTTACAGAACCCGTCGCAGGATGCCCAGTTGGTTATGTATGTGTCAATCCAGTGCCGGAATACCATGAGGTCTTCTTGCTCATATCGTCCCGAGAGGGCATGCGCCCAGTTCGAGACAATGAACGACTCCTCTATGTAGCCGGATTGGTACAGCTCTTCACAGAGTGCGAAGATCTCCGGTTTTGATCGCCCTTTTACAACGTTCCAGTATTTCTTTGCAATTGCGATGACTGTTGCACTCTTCATTCCGTAGCACGTGATCTCCTCTTTGAAGAACCGCTGCGACGTCTTCCTTATATCAGGATCTGCGTAGCTTTTTAGTTCCCGCCGGATTTGGGAAATTACCGGGTCCATGCAGAGAGGTGAGCGGGTATGAGTGATAAGGGAAACGGCATACGGGAGGTGAGGACATGGGAAAATCCATTAATTCCTAAAGCCAGAGCAGTTTCCGGATCTTCCCCCACAAGGATAATGCCGGCTGCTTACAGAATGGCAGCATACCTTTTGCCACTTGGAACGCCTCGCACTCATCGCAGAGCGTATGACGTTTGCACGTGGTCTTTGGGCAGGGGCAGTCTTTGCGTATGATGAGAGACATCAGTGATCAATCTGAACCGGGCAGTGGTTTAATGGTTTTTGCCAAAAACGGTGCGCAGCCCTGTAAAAAAGACCCCAAGGTTCATGTCGTATCATGATCCTGTTTCTGTATGGATGTGCCAACGGTTTTTTCCATCATCAATATCTGTGCAGATATTCTCGGCATTGCAGGGGCAATCCTGATTATTTATGGAGGGTTCAGGGCAATTATCAGAGTCCTCCTACGGGAGTTCTCAAAGACGACATTTACTTATAACCAGATCCGCAGGGATTTTACTGACAAGATCGTCTTCGGGCTTGAATTTCTCATTGCAGCTGACATCCTTGCCACCCTGCTTTCTCCGACTCAGCAGGATCTCATCAACCTTGCAGTGGTCGTTGTCATCCGGACGATCCTTGGTTATTTTCTCTCAAAAGAGGCAGCGGATTTCAATCTCCAGTAACCCCCGAATGTCTGACTTTCACTCTTGCGATGGCAAAGAAACCGGTCAGAGTTTCATTTTTTCCGGCAACTCCTGTGCCCATGCGGCAATCGTGTCCCAGTCCCGGAAATCACCGGCGGGGATCTTTGCCATCTCCAAAAACTTCCGCATCACAAAGTTTACCGTTGCCGGATCAAGTTTTCCGGCAAAAAGGACCGATGATACGGGTGTGACCGGTCCAAGGGATTTTCTCAGGGCCGCCATTGCCGCCTCTATCGCACCGGGATCCGGGTTCTTTGGCGCAAGCCCGGCTACAAATGCGGCAACTGGCAGTTTGAGGAGTTGCTCATAATTTTTCTCGACAAATTTTCCAACAGCACTATCGACACTTCCCATGTAGAGCGGTCCGCCAATTACGATCGCAGCGTAACCTGCAAGCGTTGAAACTTTTTTAATCTCAGTGACATCAACGGCATGTCCTGCTGATACCAGTTCCCTGCCAATAACTTGTGCAATTTCGGCAGTTGACCCGTTCCGCGTTGCATAGGTAACAAGAATTCGTGCACTCATGTGGATTCCCTGTAAAAAAAATATTTGCCCGGTGCCCTATTAAATTCAGTGTGGACTCATTGGCTCATGGTTATTGCAACCCATGTTGTCATCAAAAGAAACTGGAGATGGATCCGGATCGGGCGCTCTTTTTTGCCGGTATCCCTCGTTCAAAAGCGAGAGCATTTTATGAAATCCGCACAAATGGTGTGTAGAAGTGTTTTTTCCATGCCCACCGATCCCGTCTGCCTGATGATAATTGATGAAGAAAATGCGAAACTGACCAGCACCCACAAAGGCGAGAAATATTATTTTTGCTGCAACTGGTGCAAGAATAAATTCGATGAGAACCCAAAGCGATATTCGCGTATTTCTAACGATGTCAGTGTTAACTTGAAAGAAGTGAGATAAACGGTATTGACCGGGCAGCAACCCCCCGGCTCTGATAAACGATCCCTAGGGTCCCGCGGGAAATGCTGCCGGAAAAATACGAAGAGCAGATATCATTTTTTAAGCCACGCGGGCAGATACAGGTACAATAATCCATAGACAGGAACGATTGAGAATTTTTTTTATGAAACCACAAGATGATCCCTGGTTAAAAAACGCACATAAAAATGCAGAACTCCTTGACCGGGAGATCAAAAACCTGGTGTCATTAACCAATCCAATACGGGAAAATATCCCGGTTATTACCAAATACCAGGATTTCTGGAATAAGGCAAAAAAGATCACTGCGTTATTCAAGGAGCTAAAACCGTTAGCCCAGAGCGACCGGGATCTGCTCTGGAAACAGTTCAATGAGATCTGCTGGGAAGTAAAGGAGAAACAAAAGTCAGAGTATGGGACGCTGGAATCCCTGTCACAGGGGCGTTTCGATGAAATATTAAAAATCTTGGAACAGGCAAAGCTTCCTGTTGATGCCCCTGCGCTGGAGATCCATGAACTGGTTGATCGCGGGCAGGCGCTCAAAAATGCCGGTGACCTTCTCGGAAAATTCAAGCACGAGATGATTGCAAAACACAAAAAAACCTGTTTTGTGCAGATCCAGAAGATTCGAAAGACCCACGATGCGGCATGGGAGTTATTAAAAGCAAAAAAGCCCCGGCAGCAGTCAGAAACAGAGTCCCGTGTCCGGAAGAATCTTGAGGCCAATTATGAGCGTTATCGCAAAGCAGCGATTGCCTTAGAGAATTTCCAGATCGGCAGGGGTCATATACGCACATTTCTAGCAACCTTTGATGATCCAGAGAAAGTTGCACAGGCAATGGCCCAACTCGCGGAAACCGAACGGCGGATAAAAGATATTGAAGAGGGTATCCGGAAACTGGAGAAGTGGATTGAGGTTGATGAGCGAACGCTGAGAGGAGAGTAAACGCTCTTTTCAGCCAGATCGTTTGCGGTCATAAGTCCGTGGATTTTTTTTTAAAAAAATCACTGTCCTTTATCATGGACCATGCACGTGCGGTCTTGTCCGGCTCTCTCCGTTCGAAGGATCACGATAGACCGGGTGTGCTTGCGACACTCCGTTTTTTCATACGGGCCGAATACACGAATAATGCCAGTTCACCCTCCGGAGTGATGCGGTAAAGTTTTTCCTGTTCATTGCACGGTTCGCTCTCCTCCCGTATAAGGTTCCACCGGATCAGGGTTGATAACAAACGGGAAAAGGCTGATGGAGTGATCTCCTGGCCGGCGGTTCCTCTATCCGCATCCCGGACCGGGATCTGCCAGACCTTAGTTTCGTTAAACAGCGTCTCTTTTGGCACCAGCGTACTTGCCCCCTTCCCGTGCTCCCGCCCCCGGAATAGAATGGTTAAGATCACAAGGTAGTGCGGATTGGCCGGCAGGTTCTTTGTGGGAAGTGTTGGAACCGGCACTCTTCGCGTGGGGGAATTTCCAAATGCGTAATAGGAATCGCCCTCCACCCAGAGTGACAGAGAAAACAGGCCAAGTGAAAGACGTTTTGAGCCTGCGGAGATATCAAACGAGTACCGGGCATCAGGATGATCGCTAAATATCCCCAGCACCGGATCGCGGATGGCATCGAATGTGGCCGCATCGATGCAGACCAGTGCACAGGAGATATTCCGTGAGAGGGAGATGGTATTTACCGCATCAATTGCGTCCCGGATGGCAACTTTCCACAGTCTTTTCTGGTTGTCATCCCGGGCCGAGTTGGTATAGACCTCTTTCTCAGCAAAGATGAACGTGTGGGTGACCGTCCGGAGATCCTTAAGAACTGCAGGATAGGTCTTATGGATACTGTCACCTGCGCTGATGATGTGGATGTGTTCCTGCGGATCCATGTGTATTATCCGGAGTTGGATGATAAATTGTTGTCCAGTACCATGACACCGCGTTTCCTGAAAAAATGGATTATTGAATAAAAAAAGTATCGGTTCCTAACTCGAAACTCCCGCAAGGTGTGCTACTGTAGCAACGGAAGCCTTGACATACGCAGTGTAATATTTCAGGTTCGTCTTTTCATGGAGATCATCTGGAGAATGATAATGGGGATTGAAATCATTATTGCCATCTTCAAGTGCCCAGATACCTGGATACCCCTGTTCCCAGAATGAAGCCTGGTCGGAAAGTTCTTCGCCATCTGAGAGGATGACCGGATTAATCTCTCCTGAAAGATCATACTTGCTGACCACATCAAAAAACACGTTTGCTATTTCCATATCCCCTTCATAGCCGGGATTTGACGGTATGCGTGTGTGGATCTCAGCCACATTGGAATTTTTGTTCCATGAGATCATGTCCATGTTGTAGACAGCAACAATGGTCTCATCGTTCTTTGCAGCCTTCCGGGCGTACGCATCACTCCCTAAAAGACCCTGCTCTTCGCCACTGAAGGCAGCAAATCTAATAGTCCGGTCGAAATCCTGCCTGCTTGTGAGATCGGCGATCAGCATAACCGCCGCAACTCCACTGGCATCATCGTCCGCACCCGGAGAGCGACCTGCCGAAGGCTCGGTATCGATGTGTGCAGTGACGAGAACTACTTCACGTGGTTTTGTCTTTCCTGTTTTAGTACCGATCACATTGGTACCGGAATAGTCGTCACTGGTCCATTGGGGATACTCTACTGTGAGATTATGGGTGGCCAGATAATTTCCGAAATACTGTGTTGCCTTTTTTATTGGTTCACCGGACTCTGTTGCCCGGGAAGTGATTGTAACCTTCTCCCCATCAACCATCAGGGGCTGTTCACCGCTGAGCCCCCCCACCAGAGAAGAAAGGGTGTCCTGCCGTACTGCAGAAACCATCCCCCCGATATGGGAATCATATGTAACCCCAGACCCCGTCCGGGTTCCCAGTTTGAGCGAGCTCCGTGGGATGAGTCTGAGGGGGGTATCTGGCAGCCAGTTGAAATCCAGATCGGCACTGGCGATCAGTTTTTTCTGGCCGGCTGGTGCACGGAGGATGAGGTGTTTGCCATCATCCTGAATAATTGCTGAGCAATAATTCACCGGTACTTTGCAATCCGCATTATGTTTGAGAGCAATGGCATAGCTGATGTCCCGGGTATCTGGATCAAGGATGGTGTACTTCCGGCCACTTTTATCCAGTTCTGACGTGGTTGTTTTTGCCAGAACATATTCCTGCTTGCGTCCATCCATGAGATGAGCATAGATCGGAAGCCCGATGTCAGCAATATTTTCGGAAACCTCGAGTTTTGCTAGTACCTGTGGATCGGGGTTAGATACGATGTTTGCACTGGTGGACGAACTCGTCTGACCGGTGGGCTGTGTACAGCCAGTCACGAGAAGAACGATGATCAGGATGGAAATCAGTACGAGTATCTTCTTCATTGATCTCTCTTCGTAATACAGCATGATGAATCTTGTCAGAAGAGGGCCCTGGTAAGATCCCAACGCTATGGCACTGTGCCAAAAAGATCGGTTACCCGGATTGGGTCATGCCAATGTCGCATACCGTGCGCCTGCTGGAAAGACGTGTGAGTGTTCCGGCGTTAAAATGGAGGAACCGGAAACAAAAAAAAGATTTATTAAATGAATAATGGTGCAAGCACGAGCGAGAGCGTGGCGAGCAGCTTGATGAGCACGTGGAGTGACGGGCCGGCAGTGTCCTTGCACGGGTCTCCGAGCGTGTCACCGATAACGGCTGCCTTGTGGGCAGTGCTGCCTTTACCGCCATGGGCACCGGATTCGATATATTTCTTGGCATTATCCCAGGCACCGCCACCATTGTTGAGGATCAGTGCCATCAGGATACCGGTGATCGTGCCGACCATCAGGAAGCCTGCAAGGGCTTCGTATTTCATGGTCACACCGATGAAGATGGGAAACGCGATTGCAATTGCGCCGGGCAGCACCATGTTCTTGAGTGCGCCAAGTGTGGTGATGTCGATCACTCGGGCGTAGTCAGGTTTCTTGGTTCCTGCCATGATGCCCGGGTCTTTGAACTGGATGCGGACTTCCTGGATCACGTACTGTGCGGTCTTGGAGACTGCACGGATTGCAAGACCTGCAAAGACAAAGATGAGCATTGCGCCGAGCAGTGCACCGACAAATACCGGAACTGATGCAATGTTGACGATCTCAAAGGGTTTGTGGATAAGGTGGCTGATGTCTACCATGTAGGCATTGAAGAGCAGGAAAACTGCGAGTGCAGCACTGCCGATCGCATATCCTTTTGTCAGTGCCTTTGTGGTGTTGCCTGCCGAGTCGAGCCGGTCCATCCGCTTGCGGACAGATTCCGGAGCCTGGCTCATCTCGACAATACCTCCGGCATTATCAGCGATGGGGCCAAAGGAGTCCATGGCAAGCACATAGGCACAGACCATCAGCATACCAATGGTTGCTGCTGCAGTACCAAAGAGGCCGCCGAACTGGACGCCGCTCTGGGAACCGAGCCAGTAGGAGAGGAGCAAGGATGCACCGATCATGATTGCCGGCACAGCGGTTGTCTCAAGCGCGACCGAGAAACCGGTAATGATGTTGGTTGCCGGTCCGGTTTCCGATGCATCGGCAATTTCCTGCACAGGCCGGTAGTGGTGGTCGGTGTAATACATGGTCACTCTAAGGAAGAGGACGGATAACACAATGCCCACAAGGCCTGCGTAGAAGAACCAGATGCTCCCGAGCAGCCACATCGTGCCGATATAGAAGAACACCGCTGATATGATTGCCGTTATGTAGTAACCAAGGTTCATGGCATCCATCGGGTCAGCGTCATCCTTTCCGCGAACGCAGAGAATACCGATCATGCTGGCGAGCAGACCAAAAGCGCACATAACGAGCGGGAAGAGAATGCCTGCTGCACCAAAGACCGGGAAGAGAGCGACACCGAGGATCATCGCACCGATGTTCTCGGCAGCAGTGGATTCGAACAGGTCAGCACCACGGCCGGCACAGTCCCCGACATTGTCGCCGACAAGATCCGCGATGGTCGCAGGGTTCCGGACATCATCCTCAGGAATGCCGGCCTCAACTTTGCCGACAAGGTCTGCACCGACATCAGCGGCTTTTGTGTAGATACCGCCACCGAGCTGGGCAAAGAGGGCGACAAACGACGCACCGAAAGCGAACCCGATGATGATGAAGGGGGTGGTTAACGGGTTTGCACCAAGTGCAACATAGGTGAGCGAGACCCCGAGGAGCGACATTGCCGTGATGATAAGACCGGAGACTGCTCCGCCACGGAACGATATGTCAAGTGCCTTTCCCGAACTGGTCTGGGCTGCGGCTGCCGTGCGGATGTTGGTCCTTACGGCAACAGACATGCCAATGACACCGGCGAGCGCACTGCAGAACGCACCTACGATGAATGCAAGTGCCGTATAGGTGGCGAGACCCTGTTGCCCTGTGAAGTAGTATACTCCAAAGATGACAACGGCAAACACGATCGCCAGGATGGCGATGGTCGAGTACTGTCGTTTGATGAATGCTTCCGCACCCACCTTGATCGCATCGGATACCTCACGCATCTTTACTGTGCCCACATCATTTGAGAGGACGTTCCGCGCAAGTATTACCGCGAGTATCAGTGCGAGAATACTTATTCCAATTATGAACTCAAGTTCGTACATTCCTTGACCTCTCTGCTATTGTATGAATCACCTCTTATGAAACCACGAATGCGCTGTACCGCACAGCAAATGCAGACGGATTTTTTGAGGCTCCACACAACATCAGGTTTGATAAACTGGTATCAGCAGTAACCTGCTCTTTTTGGAACCAAAGGATGGCGCAACGGTTCCCGGGATATCCCCGATTTTTTCCACAACCCATCCTAAGAGATCATTAGTGCTTTTCCGGGACATTAAACTTTTATCATTAATCAGGCACTGCACCACATGGTACTACAATTCAAAGAGAAAAGATAACCATATTTTTCCGGATTTTTTATTATTTGTTTGCCACATTCTCCAGTTTTCTTAGATTTCGCGGCATTTTTTTGGAATTTTCAGATATTTGTACCCGAATTTTGATATGATGCCAGCCATGTGCAATTCACTATGATTAATAATGATAGATTCTCATATTCATGAAGGGAGGGTATCTGGTGCAAACTACGCAACTGTTAATATTTCTCATACTGTTTCCGCTCATTGCAGCGTTCTTCTTGTTCCTGGCAAAAAAAGACATTGAACGCGCCTGGATCGTGAAACTGTCCGCACTGGCCATTGGTATAGCCAGTGTCTACCTGTTGATTTCGACCTATAACCGGGGGGGCCTGCTGATGTCTGCCATTCCGGCAGAGCCAACCGGCATTGTCATGTTCATCCTCGAGATGCTGATCGCCGTATTTATCCTGTATCTCGGGATCGTGTACAAGAAGTGGCTTGTTGTAGCGCTCATCCTTGTCCAGTCAGCTGTAATGCTCTACTTTGAACTGGTGTTCGCCCACTCTGTCCATGTGCAGTCGAACATGTTCATGGATGAATTCTCAATTATCATGGCACTCATCATCGGCATCATCGGCAGTCTCATCTGCGTGTATTCGCTGGGTTACATGAAGTTCTTCCATGAACACCATCCCGAGATGCCGGACCGGAGACCATGGTTCTTTGCCATCCTGTTCCTCTTCCTTGCCGCCATGTTCGGGCTGGTCTTTTCCAATAATCTCATGTGGGTCTACTTCTTCTGGGAAGTCACCACACTCTGTTCATTCCTGTTGATCGGGTACACAAAAACAGAGGAAGCCACCAACAATGCCTTTTCTGCCCTGTGGATGAACCTGCTTGGCGGGGTTGCCTTTGCCGGTGCAATCATCTACCTTGCAATGTTTGGCAACGGTATTATGGGAGTGACAGACCTGCTCGCTTCCGGAAAAATCATCGCCCTCATTCCGGCAGCTCTCATCGGGTTTGCCGGTCTCACAAAGGCGGCCCAGCTGCCGTTTTCCTCCTGGCTTGTTGGAGCAATGGTGGCGCCAACCCCGGTCTCGGCACTCCTGCACTCCAGCACGATGGTCAAAGCCGGTGTCTATATTATGGTCAGGCTTGCACCCATCTTCCAGTCCACCTTCACCGGTTATATGATTGCCATGATAGGAGCGCTCACCTTCCTGATTGCATCAGGTATAGCCATATCGCAGAGCAATGCAAAACGGGTGCTTGCCTATTCCACGATCGCAAACCTTGGTCTCATTGTTGCCTGTGCCGGTATCGGAACCTACGAGGCGGTCTGGGCTGCAATCCTCTTGATAGTCTTCCATGCAGTCTCTAAGTCCCTGCTCTTCCTCTCGGTGGGAACCGTTGAGCACCGGATCAAGAGCCGTGAGGTCGATGATATGAACGGACTTATCGTGCGCATGCCAAAGATCGCCGCGATGATGGTGATCGGCATTGCCGGTATGTTCCTTGCACCGTTTGGTATGCTGATCTCCAAATGGGCGGCCATAAGGGCTTTTATCGATGTCCCCTATGGTTTCCTGTTTGTCATCATCCTTGCCTTTGGCAGCGCCATGACCGTCTACTTCTGGGCCAAATGGATGGGCAAGATCATTGCCGTCACTTCCGACAGCAAGAACATCGAAGGTGAAGTTGATCACAGCGAGTGGGCAGCGCTAGTATCACTTGCCGGACTCTCATTCATTACCACGCTTGTCTTCCCGCTGCTCTCGACAAAACTCCTCGAACCTTTCCTCATGCTGAACTATGGTCATGTGGCCCAGTTGTCGCAGGATAATATCATCATCATGATCCTGATGCTTCTCCTACTCGTTATCCTGCCGCTGAGCATCCTGATACCCCAGAGAAAGCACAAGCATGTCGCACCCTACATGGGCGGAAGGACTACCACGCACGATATGCGGTTCTCAGGATCGCTGGGTGTCCAGAAAAAGACCGTGCTCTCCAACTACTATCTCCACGAGTATTTCGGTGAAAAGAAACTCCGGGCCGCAGGTATCTGGATCTGTTCAGCCATCATCGGCATCATGTTTGTAGCCACCGCGTTACGGGGGGTGTTCCTGTGATCAATATCGTCTGGGCAATTGTCTTTGTCCTTGTAGCCCCGGTTATCGGAGGACTGGTTGCGGGTATTGATCGGAAGATCACTGCACATATGCAGGGTAGGGTAGGTCCATCAATCCTGCAGCCATTCTACGATGTGGGCAAGCTCTTTGAAAAAGATCAGACCGTAGTGAACGAGACGCAGATCTTCTATGCGATCTGTTACATCATCTTCATGATCTTCACCGGAGCACTTTTCTTTGCCGGTGGCGACCTGCTGCTTGTAATATTCGCGCTCACGCTCGCACAGGTATTCCTTGTAATGGGTGCGTTTGCCGCAAATTCTCCCTACAGTTATGTAGGTGCGGAGCGGGAACTGCTCCAGATCATGGCCTATGAACCGATGGTGATCCTGGCTGCGGTAGGTATGTTTGTTGCAACGAAGAGCTTCAATGTGAGCGATATCGCTTCAACCACGATACCCGTTGTCCTCCTCATCCCCGGCATCTTCCTTGGTTTCCTCTACGTGCTGACCATCAAGCTGCGCAAATCACCGTTCGATATCTCGACATCGCACCACGCACACCAGGAGATTGTAAAGGGCGTGACCACAGAATTTTCCGGCCCGTCACTCGGTCTCATCGAGATTACCCACTGGTACGAGACGGTCTTTTTGCTCGGCTTTGTCTACCTCTTCTTCGGGTTCAACCCGTTGATCGGTGTAGCTGCTGTCATCATCGTCTACCTGTTAGAGATCCTGATCGACAACACGAATGCCCGTGTGAAGTGGCAGCTTGTGGTGAAGAGCTCGTGGCTGATCGCCGCCGTAGTGAGTGTGGTTAATCTGGCTGCACTCTACTACTTGTCGGGAGGTTTACGATGACTTACCTTTCAAAATCCCCGTGGATCATTCACTACGATGCCTCGAGCTGTAATGGCTGTGACATCGAGATCCTTGCCTGTCTCACCCCCATGTATGATGTTGAGCGGTTTGGTATCATCAACACCGGCAACCCGAAACATGCGGATATCTTTGTCGTGACCGGTTCGATCAATGAACAGAACCGCGAGGTGATCCAGAATATCTACAACCAGATGTCGGATCCGAAGGTGGTTGTTGCTGTCGGTATCTGCGCCTGTTCAGGAGGAGTGTTCCGGGAATGCTATAATGTTGCCGGGGGTATCGACAAACTCATACCCGTCGATGTCTATGTGCCCGGTTGTGCAGCACGCCCCGAGTCCATTATCGATGGAATTGTCACTGCTCTTGGAGTTCTTGAAGAGAAACGGAATAAACATGTGAGCTCTCCCATGGTCACTGATCACGGTCATACACATCACCACAGGCACGCGGAAGGAGGTGCACAATGATGGAACCACAACAAATCACCCCCATTAGTGTCGGGGACGTAGTTACGAAGGCTGAGCAGGCAAAGAAAGATGGCAACCGGCTCGTCCAGATCGGGTGCACGAAGATCGAAGACAACTTTGAGATCCTCTATGTCTTTGACAAGGACTACAAGCTGACAAACTACCGAATCACGGTAAAACAGAATGATGAAATCCCCAGCATCAGCGGAGTATACTTTGGTGCGTTTGTGTACGAGAACGAGATCCATGACCTGTACGGCATCCACGTGACTGGAATCAATATTGATTTTAAGGGCACGTTTTACAAGACCGCAATCAAACATCCCTTCAGCGTGACCGTTGTTAAGGAGGACGACTCATGTCAAAACAAATAACCATCCCGTTCGGACCCCAGCACCCGGTACTTCCCGAACCCCTCCACCTCGACCTCGTGCTTGAGGATGAAAAAGTCGTTGATGTCATCCCGACCATCGGTTACGTCCACCGCGGTCTTGAGAAGCTGGTAGAAAAACGGGAATACACCGAGTACGTTTTCATCGCAGAGCGGATCTGCGGTATCTGTAGTTTTATCCACAGCCAGACTTATGTGCAGGGTATTGAACAGATCATGGGACTTGAGATTCCCGAACGGGCCCAGTATCTCAGGACCATCTGGTCGGAATATTCAAGACTGCACTCACACCTGCTATGGCTCGGCTGCTTTGCGGACAGTATGGGTTTTGAGAGTGTGTTCATGAACGCATGGAGGCTCCGCGAGCACATCCTTGATGACCTTGAGGCGACCACGGGTGGCCGGGTCATCCAGGGTGTCTGCAAAGTTGGTGGTGTCCGGAGGGATATCGCCCCGGAGAAACTGGATGAGATGGTAAAGGGACTCAAAGGAATTGAGCACGAGCTCCAGGCACTCACGAACGTGTTCCTGCATGACAGCTCGATCCAGCACCGGCTGAAAGGAATCGGTGTGCTCAGTAACGACGATGCCTATTATCTCGGTGCAGTAGGCCCGACCGCAAGAGGCAGCGGTGTTGCGATTGATATCCGGGAGACCGGTTATGCGGCTTTTGGGAAGATCAATTTCAAACCTGTGGTGGAACACGACGGGGACTGCTATGCCCGCTGTGCGGTGCGGGCAAAAGAGATGTTCACTTCGATCGATATCATTGAGCAGTGCGCAAAGAAGATCCCTGACGGACCGATAGATATGAAAGTGACCGGTGCACCGGATGGTGAATTCTTGTCCCGGGCCGAGCAGCCCCGTGGAGAAGTCATCCACTACATCAAGGGCAATGGCAAGAAGAATCTCGTCCGGCACCGCGTCCGGACACCAACGTTTACTAACATCCCCCCGCTTGTCACGCTCCTCAAGGGCTGCGATCTTGCGGATGTGCCGGTGATTGTCCTGACCATTGATCCCTGTATCGGCTGTGCGGAGAGGTGAGGAGACATGACCTTTTTCCAGATGACAAAGACAGTGTTAAAAAGCCTCTTTACCCGCCCTGCCACCCTGATGTATCCGGTAAAACCGGCCAAGAAGACTGATGCCACCCGTGGGCATGTGAAAATCGATCCAACGAAGTGCATCACCTGCCGGATCTGCCAGCGCAAGTGCCCGACGCAGGCGATCTGTGTGGATGTCAAGGAAAAAACGTGGGAGATTGACCAGATGCGCTGCGTGGTCTGCGCCATCTGTGTTGATACGTGCCCGACCAAAAGTCTCACCATGGACAACCAGTACCGCCCACCCATGACAGCCCGGGGCGGTCTTGAGAAGTTTACCGTGGCAGGACCAAAGAAGAAGGAACCGGTAGCAACTCCGGCATTGGCGGATGAAAAACCGAAGGAATAACCCCTCCGGTTGTAATGAAAATCTGGGAACAATCAGGTTCCCAGCACTCTTTTTTTTATAAATCGGGCAACGATTGGCAAAATGCCCTCGAGTTGAAACTTATGTCGCTATGTATAAAAAAATGCTAGTTTTTCAGGGTTTTTATTTATTCATTTTTTTATAACACGAATAACAAACGGGTTTTTCAACAGATTGCTTTGATTCTTTCCCACAAACATGACAACAATTTTCTGGATATGTTGGATCGGAATACTTTGCCCATACGGGAAAGCACTTCGAACAAAGGGGTTTATCCGGATTTAACGGGATTTTTGTTCCGCAACGGATACAAAAGCCGGTATTCCCACTCGTTTGTTGAGGAGTTTTTTGAGTGACTGTTTTTGCCGGTTCTGAGGTTTTCTTTTTCACAATATATTGGGGTTCAACGGCGGTTTGTATGATACGCATTGACTCGGCAACAGCCTCTTTATAGAGTTCTGGATCTATTTCTTTCTCGATTTTAATACCCATTTCGCGATTATTTTGTTGAGAGTATTGGTATAGATTCATTGACGTGATAATTGCAATATTTTCATTTAAGTAACATTTTGCATGCATATTCTCGCAAAAAGAAATTTTTACACTTGTCAGTTCTTGCAAAAAACTCATGTCTTCTTGGTTTAATTTCTCCACTTTACCATAAACAAAACGTATGTCAATTTTTCGAGAGTCGCGTTCTTTTATTAGGTCTTTGAGGGGAGGGGCGATCTGCAAGTAGGGGCTTAATAGATACAGTTTCTCTTCAGATTTTTTTATCAGTTGAGTAATTTCATGAGAAACGGCGGTTGTATCGAGAAATTGTGCCATATTTTATCAATTGAATATGCAAGTGTCAGACACGATAAACCTTTTTAATTTATATTCCAGAATTTACGCGTGTAGAAAGAATATGTTGGAGAAATATTCGGCTCCTACGGCGCAGTTATCCCCAGCGTTCAGATTTTGGTTGGATCTCGTCTCATAGGACGCACGTTTGCCCCTTCCATCTCCCCTTGTGCCCACGCAAACCGTTCCCTGATGGTGGGGGGAAGTTCCTTCTCATCGATCGGAACGAATCCGAAATTACCATAGAACTTCGTAAGGTCCCAGACCGAATGCATATGGAGGGTATCCTGCCCGCACGCCTCGACAAGCCCCCAGACCGCAGCATTCGCATACCCGTGACCACGCTGGCTGACCGGGGTGAAAACGCCATCTACTTCAAACCCGTCCGTGTGCCGTTTGCACCGGGCGACAGAGACCACCTGCCCGCCATAAAATGCGGCAAATATCCGGTCTGTTTTCGAGTCGCCCTTTGTGTTGTGGTAATCTGTCCAGAGTGTCTCTGCAATGGAAAATTCCAGAGAAACCAGTTCCCTCACGATTGCACCGGTGCGGTGTTTCGCGAGATGCCGTGCAGGGACAGACGATACCGGGAGCGGAGGTGCCTCCTCACTGGTCCCCTCAATACGATAACCCCCGGGCGGAACATGGATCACAAACCGTGCTCCCTTGCCTTCGATCCCGGTCTCCTGTATGGTCATATCGGTCACCTCAACGATCTGGCGGCAGATGAAGAGCCCGATCCCTGCGCTCCCCCCGGCATCATACTTGAATATCTGCCGTTTCTTCTCTGCTGGGATCCCGGCACCATCGTCCGTGAAGCAGAGATCTAGCCCTTCAGTGGTCTCGTGATACGTGACAACAATGTTCTTTATCCTGCCGTGGCTATGCCGCAGTGAATTCTCCGGAAGGTGGCTGAGGACATCGGCAAAGAGCGGATCTGCGTAGATTTCGAGGCGTCCTGTCCAGCACCGGATCGAGACCGTGCCGTCATCCGAGGGAAGGCGGGCGGACTCAAGCGTCTGCTGCACACTCATCCAGACCGGTGGGATCGTTCCGAGATCCTTGTAGGACTCGGTGAGGAAGAGCTGGCGGGCAACGTTCCATGCCAGCGTCCGGATCCGATCGATATACATGCGTATCACGGGTTCCTCGCAGTGGGCATCGGCCTCATCAACAGTCTCCAGGATCTGGTCGACCGACCGGTGGAGATGATCTGCCGAGAATTGCGACAGGATGCTGAGTTTGTCGTTTGCCATCTTACACGCATGCTCGGCATGAACGCGGCTGGTGATATCGAAGAATGTGAGGATCGCCCTATTGCCCGGGAGCGATGCAGCAGAGACAAGCACAATAAACGAGTTCTCATCCGGCAAAGTGAAATTCGTCTCTGTTGCGTATACTGCTCCCTCGCTTGAGAGCCGGTTGAAAAAATCCTGCACCCTATCTCCGCCCCAGATGGTTGCAATTGAAGTGCCCTTAAGGTCAGCAGCTTTTCGTTTGAGAAGGTCAGCAGCTTTCCAGTTGATCGCTTCAATCGTACGGTTGCTGTCAATATCGGCAACAAGAATGCTGCCCCCTTCCGAATGGTCAAAAAGACCTTTGTAGAGCATTTCCTGTTCCTTGAGACGGGTAGTAAGTGTAGCGATCAGCCACCCGATAATGACAATGACAAGTGTGCGAAGCAGCGCATCGATAAGAATGGATGATGAGGTTCCGGCAAGGAGAATTACCATGAGGAGGTAGATCCCTCCAATGCAACCGGCAATGATGGTTCCCCTGCGCGGGTACTGGTATGCGGCTATCACAACAGGAATGTACAGGAGATGGGGGATTCCCGATGTGATCCCAAAAAGGAGTCCGGTAAGATTTGCAAGAAGTGCTGCTGCCGCCGTTCCAAGGATTACCGCATTCCAGAGGAGATCGCGATTCTCAAACCGGGCACTCAAATTCATTGGTCAGCCTCTTGTTTTCCCGCTCCGGTTTCCATTTACCGATATTGCGAATCAAAATACTTGAGCGTTGTGATTTTGTGAGTGGGTTATGGGGAGGTTCCGGGAACCTGTCGCTAGGGGCGCTATAATACGGTGTCGAAAAATCTGATGTATCATTGGTGAAAAAAGAATCGGACCGGCTTTTTTATCGGGCATGCAGGAACGTCTCCATATATATCACCGTTGGTGGATGGAGATGCAACCAGAAAAAAGTGTCTTTCACGCGAATGTGAATGTCTCATGTAACAACGTCTGCAGGTCGACCACAATTGCGAGCGCCGGTGTCGGGTCCACATTCATCTGCTTCTGGAATTTTGTCTGGGACTGCCAGGTTCCGGCATTGATGCCAAGCACGCCCCGGTAATTTGTAATGCCCTTGATATGGACATGACCGGTATGAAGAATCTCGGGCAATGGATCGATGATCATCCGGTCGGTCTTTCCTGCAGCAATCGGGGTTTTACGCCCGTAAACCGGTGCCAGATGTCGGCGCTGGAGCATCTCTTGCATTATCAGTCCGCTCTGCGCATAGGATGCCCCGGGGATGAGACCGATCATATCATCGATTGAACGCCCGTGATACATCAGCACCCGCACGCCCTGCAGGTTGACAAGCGCAGGATTCTCTACAAGGATACAATTGTCCGGGAATTTTTTGATAAATGCATCCGGCAACACCGGTTGTGGCTCTGCACCACGAACCACATCGTGGTTGCCGGGTGATATGATAATTTTCATCCGCGAGGGAAGATCGCGCATCATCGCACCAAACGCCTCGTACTGCTCGTAGATGTTTTTTATAGTCAGTTCGTTTTCATGCCCGGGATAGATACCGATACCATCCACAAGGTCACCGGCAATCAGCAGGTAAGAGAAATCCGATGCCGAAAGCCAGTCAGAAAAGCGGCTCCAACTATCCGCTAAAAAGGTGTCACTGCCCACATGAACATCCGATATGAAGACCGCTTTTCCCGGCGTTTCACTCTTGAACGGGGTGTTGTCGATGCGGATGTCCGGGCGGTAGAGCAGCTCGGCAAAGAAGAGTTTCCCATCGCTGGAGAGCTTGCCTTTGACTCCAATGACTTCATCGTGGATAATCCGATCGGCATCGATAAAGACCGGACGATCTTTTAAAAAGAGCACAGTAATACTTGCCGAGGAGTCCTCGAGCTCGGCGATCCGGTGCCCGTTTGTTGTGGTCTTGATCTCTGTGACCATTCCAATGATGGTGCACTCCTCCTGCCGGTACCGGTTGGAACGCGTCAGTGCCTCTATGGGCATGGCGCTACATCGGCTCCGGATCATTCCACCCAGTCTGGCGTAACGGTCGCGGAAATAATGGAGATAATCACCGGTACCGTTTATGGGCCCGGAAGTTCCAGAAGAGCCACTGATCACTTCCACGCTGGGATCTGTGAGAAAGCGGGTGCCGTCCCTAGTGACGATCATGCCGGGGATGTGTTGCGCCGAGACCACGATTGCATGGTCCGGCACCCCGGCAATGATGCGTTCTATCAGCTCAGGGTCATCCTGTTCCAGGAGATACCGCACCACATCGGGATGTACCTGCAGCCGCTTGTCTAAAAAAGCGAGAGTGATCTGCTGTACATCGAGCATGGATACATATCGTCCACTGAGAAAATATAAAGATCCCATCATTCCATTGTGCCCGGCCGTTCCACAGGAAAGGACAATTATCTCTGGTACCTCTGATCGCAGGATCATGGGAGTGTGCGGGGTTTTTTAAAATCCTGTTCGGGGCTTACTATCACTTAAAGATACTCTGTCGATGTTCTGCAGTTCGAAAGGTGCGCTATATTAACAAAAAATCTCATACAGAGTAGCAAGAGATGGCAGACAAAGAAAAAACCCGGGACCTCCGCACGTTAATTGACCAGTTCCGGACAACCGATCACTGGGCGGTATCACTTGCCCGTGATCTGATCTGGGTAGTGGCAGTTGTCGGTTGTATCGCCATTGCCCTCTATTTGATCTGTGGTACCTGGCCGGCTGTCGTCACGATCGAGTCCGAGAGTATGGTGCCCAATATGAATGTTGGGGATCTCGTGGTTGTAGTCCAGAAAGATCGTTTTGGGGATCTCCAGACCTGGGATGACGGGAAGGTGTCCGGGTATAAAAAGTTCGGTGACTACGGGGATGTGATCATCTACCGCCCGAATGGTCTCACCGATATGTGGGCCTCGGTAGGTCTCCTCCCACTCTCAAAGGCGCAGCACCCGATCATCCACCGGGCAATGACATGGACAAATGCCGGCCAACCGGTCCCCTCGTATCTCAATCTCTATCGCGGGAAAGTCACGCCTGAAGGGTATCTCCCGCTCACGGTCAGCGGGGAGACTCAAAATGGGTACCAGATCCTCTCAACCGTTGTTGGCCCTCCTCCGGCTGCCAACTCCACGCTAGGTTCAAAGGATCTCATCATGAAAACCCCGCAGGGTAACTATGTCCTTCCCGCGGATGCCATAATCCCGAACTCGGGCTATGTCAGGGACACCGAAACTCAGGCAACCCATGGCGGTTACATCACCAAGGGTGACAACAACATTCTCAGCGACCAGGGGTACCTCACAATCCCCGGGACAGGGACAGTTGAGCCCGTGGCAAAGGAGTGGGTTATCGGAAAGGCCCTCTTTACCGTGCCCTATGTCGGGCTCCTTCCGCTCCACATCGTAGAAGTGATCATTGTTGTCATCATCATCATGGTGCTTCACGAACTCTACCTCCGCAGGAAAGAAGAAGCAGGGATCCAAAAACCGAAAAAGAGCGGGAAGAAACAGCGGTGAGGGGAGAGATGGTAAACGTATCAACTCTGCTGTCCGATGTGCTGGGTGGTCACCGTCTCACCGCAAAGGAAGCAGAACTCCTTCTGAACACGAAGGGGCACGATGTCCTTGCAGTCACTGCGGCTGCCGATGAGCAGCGTGAACGCCGGGTCGGAGATACCGTCACCTATGTGCGGAACCAGAACCTGCACGTCACAAACATCTGTAAGAACCTCTGCGGATTTTGCGGGTTTGGGAGGAAAGTGACTGATGAGGGGGCATACTGCCATGACAAGGCGGGGATCCAGGTACAGGCAAAGTTGGCATATGAGCGGAAGGTGACCGAGATCTGCCTGCTGTCGGGAGTGCATCCCGGTTTCACGCTGGACACGTTCGTCGACCTGATTCACTGGGTGCATGAGGCGGCGCCCGGTGTCCACGTCCATGCCTTTAGCCCGGACGAGGTGGCCCACGCAGCACACCGGGGCGGGTGTTCAACGCCCGAAGTGCTCGCCCGGCTCAAAGCGGAGGGTCTTGGAACAATCCAGGGAACTGCGGCAGAGATCCTGGTGGACTCCGTCCGGGAAGTGATCTGTCCCCGCAAGGTGCCCACCGCAGACTGGGTCAGGATAATTAAGGAAGCGCATGGGATCGGTCTGCGATCGACAGCGACTATTATGTACGGATCGTACGAGACCGCAGCAGATCAGGTTAAACATCTTGGCATCCTGCGGAACATACAGGAGGAAACGCATGGGTTTACCGAGCTTGTCACCCTTCCTTACGTCCACACCAATACGCCACTCTACCAGCAGGGGATTGCCAGAGCCGGGCCCACGGGCAGGGAAGATCTCCTGATGATTGCAGTTTGCCGGCTATTCCTTGATAATTTTACCAATATCCAGGTTGCATGGGGAAAGGTTGGTCTCAAGATGACCCAGCTTGCCCTTCTATCCGGCGCAAATGATCTGGCGGGCACCATGTTCACTGATGATGTGAGCGGTGATGCCGGAGCCTCCGCCTCGAACTATCTGGATCCAAAAGATATGGAACGAATCGTTACCGATATCGGTCGGAGGCTCAGGCAGCGGACTACAGTGTATGAGCTTGTTTGAGACCTATGAGAAAAAGCGGTTGAACCGCCAGAAAAACGTTTTTTTTGTTTCTGATCCGCAGATCAGAGCAGTTCCAGCGCCTGACGCCCGGTCATACCGTTCCTGATCCCGCGTCCCATCGCAGACCGGTTTGCTTCCTTGACAATTCCTTTTAAGATATCATCGATATCTACGATCGACGGTCCGATGGAAGGCCGCACCTTGACTGCCGGGTAGCTGAACGAATCGAGCGCTGCTACATCGAACGCCCCACACCCAACCATTCCCACATCGGTCTTGACCGCGACAAGGTTTGCCGGGCCTAATGGGATGATGAATCCATCTGCGAGCTTTCTTGTCAGTTGAACATCTACCTGCTGCATATCGCTCCTGTAGAGATGGTTGGCTTCAGGGAATAAGAATCATGCGGCAATAATAGCGACAGGTTTACTTTTTCGCGGACCAACACTGGACAACACACGCGTAGAGTACCCATGACAACCCCCTTCCAGAACCTGCTTGCGGATGTCAAGGCCGGCCATAGGCTGACGGATAAGGAGGCCCACCTGTTATTCTCGGTACGCGACCGGCAGGTGTGGGATGTTGCCAGAGCAGCAGATGAGGTGCGCGAGGAGCGGGTCGGTCCTGCAATCACCTATGTCCTGAACCAGAACATCAACGTAACCAACCTCTGCGTTAATGCCTGTGGGTTCTGTGGTTTTTCAAAAAAAATTGGTGATGAGGGGATCTATTTCCACGACAAAGCAGAGATCCAGAAGAAAGCTGCCCTTGCAAAGACACGGGGTGTCTCTGAGATCTGCACCGTCAGCGGGCTTCACCCGGCATTTACCGCTCAATCCTATGCTGATGTCTACCGGTGTATCCATGAAGCGGCACCGGGGGTCCATCTCCACGCGAGCAACCCGATGGAAGTCGCGTATGCGGCTAAAAAGAGTAAGATAAGCACAAAAGATGTGCTCGTACTGATGAAAGAGGCCGGGCTGGGTTCGATGTGTGGGACGGCAGCCGAGATTTTAGTGGATTCTGTTCGGGACACGATCTGCCGTGAGAAGATCCCAACCGCAGAATGGGTGCACATCATCAAAGAGGCACACGGGCTTGGCATTCCCACTACCGCTACAATCATGTACGGCCACTGCGAGAGTGACGCAGATCGGGTTTCTCATCTTACTATCCTGCGGGAGATACAGGATGAGACACACGGGTTTACCGAGTTTGTGCCCCTCTCGTTCATCCACATGAACACACCCCTTTATCGCGCAGGTATCGCCCGGGCGGGAGCAACGGGAAGAGAGGATCTCCTGATGGTGGCCGTTGCACGTCTGTTTCTTGACAATATTAAAAATATACAGGTCTCGTGGGTGAAAGAGGGCATCAAGATGGCGCAGCTCGGGCTCATTGCCGGGGCCAATGATCTTGGAGGCACGATGTTTGAAGAGAGCATCTCAAAAGGGGCTGGAGCGCTCAATACCGATTATCTCGATCCCAAAGAGATGCAGCGCGTGGCAGAGGATGTGGGCAGACCTCTTAAACGGCGCACCACGCTGTATGAAAATATCTGAAAAAAAAAGTTTTTTGATATCATTTATTGTGATTGCTTTTGACAAGCCGGACGATCTTATCCCCGATCTTCTGGGCTTTCTCTATAGCTTCCTTATCAGCGAGCACTTCCCCCTCATGATACCCGTTGCCCTTGACCGATCCCAGCGACGAAAATTCATGGGTGCTTAAGAATCCTTCAATTGTCTGGATCGTCCGGCTTGCACCTTTCTGTGCCTGCACGGCTACTGCGACTCCCTTCCTGCCCGCCAGCTTGTGGTCATGGTAGAGGGAATACGTGCGGTCTATGAAATTCTTGAGATGGCCGCACACATCATAGTAATATGTTGGTGAACCGATCACAAGCACATCGCAGTCGAGTATTTTCTTGACAATAGAATCCCAGTCATCGTTCTCGATCACGCACCACTTCTTCTCCTTGCACCTCTCACAGCCCAGACACGGGTGGATCTTCTTTCCTGCGAGCGAGACAAATTCGGTCTTGATCCCCACCGCATGGCAGCGTTCGAGAATGACATTGACCAGCACTGCGGTGTTGCCATCTTTCCGCATGCTTCCGGATATTCCCAGCACCTTCATATGTTATCCTGCACGTCCGGGTTCATGATTGTTTTGGTGGTTGGTGTGAGCTGGAGCTGCCGGAATGCAGAGATGAGCTCTTCCCTTGGATCGCAGTGCCGGTAAAAAAGGTGGGATGTGCAGGTGCAATCACTGCACCCGAACTTCGGAACTTCGTCACCGCCCAGCTCGTGAGCAAACCGGCATTCTAGCCTCTCACTTGTTACCACACAGACAGCATATACCAGAGAAAAAAGGGGAGAAGAGAGGAGATAATCCACATGCCATTTCGGCCGTTTGTCGCGCTGTGCTGCAAGGCTGATGTGGCGCTCCAGACGTTTTAAGCCCCCGCTGCCCAGCGCCGAACCGATATAGCAGTGCCAGCCGGGCTGGAAAATGATCTCACCGAGTGCACCGATACGGACCGTGCAGCCGGGATTTTTAAAAACGAGACAGTAAATTCCCTTATCCATAACCGCTCTTGATAAGACTAAGCGCAGCGGCGATATGCCGTCTCCCGTTCTCTTCTACCGGCGACCCGTGGCCCGGGAAGAGCCCTTCGACATCAAGCAGTGCGAGGCGTTCAAGTGACCGCTGGAGCTCTGCCCGGCTCCCGCCGGGGAAATCATAGCGCCCGAACGCCCCATCGGTAAATACCGTATCCCCGCTGAAGAGTAGCTGTTCTTTTTCGCAGAACAGGCAGATGCATCCCGGCGTATGGCCCGGTGTGTGGAGGACGACAAAATCACCGATGGTGTCACCCTCTTTGAGTGTTATGTCCGGCAGAATTCCCGGAGAGCGGGCACCAAAATGCATAGCGAGGTTCTGTGCTTCGTCAAGCAGACCCCGGGCATCGTTCTTGTGAATAGCAACCTTGGCTTTGCACATGTGCGCGATCTCTTTTACCCGGGCTGTGTGGTCGAAATGACAGTGGGTGAGAACAATGGTCTCGATCCGCTCCTTGTGCGGTGCTATTGCCATGGGCATGACCCCGGCATCCACGAGGATATTTCCTACGATAAAGGAATTTCCCCACATATCTCCATTCGTTATCCACTCGACCTGCATGCACAATAATAAGGACTCCGCACAGATGTGTCTTATGGATTTGCTGGTCCGCAGGTGTTCCCGCGGTGTTCCGGAAGAGGTGGCAGCGGCAGCCCGGATTGAGGGCATGGATCCCGCACGCATGGCACGACTGGTTGCGGCTGGCAGGATTGTCATTCCCACAAACCCCGCCCGCAAGCACCCGCTGTGTGCGATCGGCCAAGGATGCACGGTCAAGATCAACGTTAATGTCGGTACATCCGGCTCCCGGTGCGATATCGCTATGGAGGAGCTAAAGGCAAAGGCAGCGCTCGATAACGGTGCCGATGCCATCATGGATCTCTCGACCGGCGGCGACCTTGTAGCGATCCGGAAGAAGATGCTGGCGCTCGATACCACGGTCGGGACCGTACCGGTCTATGAAGCGGTGCGCCGGGCCGGGAATGCGGCGGATGTGGATGCGGACCTGCTCTTTAAGGTGATCCGCGAGCACTGCCAGCAGGGTGTGGACTTCTTAACCCTCCACTGCGGCGTAAACCGACAGGCACTTGCAGCGCTCCGGAGCGACCCGCGCCTGATGGGCGTGGTGAGCCGTGGCGGTTCGTTCCACTGCGCGATGATGATGCAGCGCGATGAGGAGAACCCGCTGTATGCTGAATACGATTACCTCTTAGAGATCCTCGCAGAGTACGACGTCACGGTCAGCCTTGGAGACGGGATGCGCCCCGGCTGTTTACAGGATGCCGAGAAGCTCGCCAAGTCAGTCGAATACATCACACTCGGCATACTCGCAAAACAGGCGCAGGCAAAGGGAGTCCAGCGGATGATTGAGGGACCGGGACATATGCCGCTCGACCAGGTGGGCTACAATGTGCGGATGATCAAGGAGATCACCGACCATGCCCCGCTCTACCTGCTCGGGCCGCTCGTCACCGATATCGCGCCGGGCTACGATCACGTGGTCGCGGCCATTGGCGGGGCAACTGCCTGCCTCAATGGTGCTGACTTCCTCTGCATGGTCTCGCCAAGCGAGCACCTTGCGCTGCCGGACGTTGCGGATATCATCGAGGGAACCCGGGTGGCAAAGATCGCTGCGCACGTGGGGGACACGGTCCGGAAGCACGAGGGCTGGCGGATGGATCGCGAGGTGCAGATGGCTGAGGCCCGGCATGAGCTCGACTGGGACGAGCAGTTCCGGCTTTCGTTATACGGGGATCATGCCCGGAAGATCCATGAGCGGGACGGGGAGACGGAGACCTGCTCCATGTGCGGGGATCTCTGTGCGGTCAAGATGGTAAACGAGCTTTTCGGGACTGCTCCGAAGGGCAAAGGGAAGAAGAAGGGGAAATAAAACTCCGACCATTCATCACCCCAAACAGGTAATTTCCAGAACCTCGCGATGCACATGAGCGTTGGGGACCGGCAGTGCACCTTACTTTGTGAATAGCAATGCCTGTCCGGAAAAAATAAGGGGGAGGTAGGGGGTACCACTCCCCATTAGTGATAATCGGATCGGCCGTAAGTAAAACAAAAATGTATGGGGTACCGGTTCAATCCGGCTTCTGCCCGGCAACGGCCTCTGCAACCTGCGCCATCGTCACCGTCAGGGTTTTTGAAAATGGGATTGACCAGCCGAACAGGTGGCAGTCGATGGTTGCCTTACCCTGAATAGTCACTTGTATATCACCTTGGGTGACAAACGTTGCGAGTGCCCCGATGAGAGCAGTGTTCTGCGAGGTAGTTGGAATGCGGAGCACCGTGCTGCCTTTTGCGGGTATTTTTATTCGCCCGGTATTGCCGGCAGCGATTTCCTGATCGCGGTTGCCGGAACTGCACATCACCGTAAACGGCAATTCCCGCACGGTGATGCCAATGAGGTTGGGGTTCTCCACGCGAATTGTCACTTCAAGGTCAAGGGATGAGAGCGAGATTTTCCTGACCCAGACAT
Organism: uncultured Methanoregula sp.; assembly: GCA_964590895.1. Taxonomy (GTDB): domain Archaea; phylum Halobacteriota; class Methanomicrobia; order Methanomicrobiales; family Methanospirillaceae; genus Methanoregula. The sequence continues at coordinate 51,600 of CAZPYV010000013.1, forward strand.
CCTCCAGAGTGACAACCGGTTCGTGCAGGACTGGCATAATAAGTAAGTACTACAGTATTTCCTATAAGCATGCCCGTTATTGCCGGGTTATTTTTGCGTTCGGAGCTCCATTTCCATTACCATGATCCCGGGTTTATGGGTGGCTGGATAAATGCGGGGTATTCTGCACTTTGAAAATGAAGCAGAAAAAGAATGTCTGTTTACCCAAAACGGTGTGGGGTCCACCCACCGGTCTCTTACAGGAACGTAAGCGGGTGGAGCTCGGGAGCCGGCTCCGAGCGGGATTTCATCCGCTTGATCAACGCCAGTTCGGTCTTCAGCCCAAGTTCTTTACTGAACCGCTCGGCATGCTCAAGCTTGTCGGCGGTGACCGCATACTTATCCGGGAACGCATCAGACGAGGCATGGTACAGGAGTGCCTCTGAGATAAACGTCTGGACAATGCCCCACCGAGACGAGATCTGGCAATAAATTTCGAACGCATTTGCGTACTTTGTATCGAGATCCCGGGGTAGCGGTGTGTTGCATTTCAGAAGAGCTACCCGGGCGAGTTCACACTCCCCAATAAGACTATGGGCAAACCAGTTGATGTTCCGTATCCTCTGAGCCAGCACCTTTGCCTCATCATATCGTGCTGAGGCTGCCGCAAGGTGCCCCTCGGCAACCGTGTCTTTGGAACCGAAAGCCCGGGCTCGCAAAAGCTCAGCCTGCTCGGGCAGCAAACAGACGAGACCGCGGTTCATCCCGTTGCGGTAGATACCCTCTGCTTCCGAATAGCAGGTTTGGGCATCATCCAGTTGTCCCAGGAGACGGTGGACCGTTCCTGTCCTCCGCAGGATATCTGCCATGAGTTCCTGCACATCCGTGTCCTCCCGGGCCGGGTCTGCCATACTGCAAAGTGCCAGTGCCTGGGTGAATCGTGCGGGGGCATAGGGTGCAGTGATATCTCCACAGAACAGCTCAGCCTCACCGGCACCAAAGAGACTCTTTGCCTGTGCAAAAGGGCTGCTGTTTTTATCCCGGCCTCTCTCTAAAAATGCCTCCTTTGCCCCGGTAAAGTCATTGAGATGGAGCATGATGTGACCTTTGGAGATCCGGGTTCCTGCAAGTATGGCGGGAAGATCGATCCCCTCCTGCCCGGCCCGGTCCACCCCCAGAATGAACGCGTCGTACGCTTCCGGGTACCGGTCGAGGATATGGAAAAAGTCGGCATACCATAAGAAGAGCCGGACCTCCCGTTCCTCATCCGGGGCAGTAGCCACGAAACGCAGGAAATCCCGGGCAATGAGTCCGTCGATATCACTCTCGGGCACTTTCCCTTCGTAGATATCCTCATAGATCCCCTCCAGATAGTCGCCGATCGCAGTCTTGTTACCGAGTATCTTCTGGAACGCCCTGTACGCGGTTTCGATCTGGTGGCTCCGTTCCGTCCGTTCACCCGATGCGGAGAGGTATCTTGGGTGGGGAAGGGCAGAATCTCCCCCCGCTGCCATATGCGATAGCTGGTGGAGGAGGATCGTGAGATCGAGAAGCCCGCTGGATGAACCATCCCGGCATTTGATTAGGATATACTGGTTGAAGATCCACGTGCGACGGAGATAATAGTACGGATTCGTACGTTCGCTGCCAGCCCGGGCGATCATGCCGCGGGTGATCAGTACATCCAGCCGTTTTCGGAGGGCCGACTCGGAAATATTCTGGTCCTTTGCTCTGTCATCGGTTGCCGATTTTTCCGGTGTATTGATGATCTCCAGAATCTGCCGGAGGTGAAGCGGGCCGTCATACAGTGCGAGCAGGGTCTCCCTGCCGGCACCGGAAAGATTCGGCTCGTCTTTCACCATTCGCTGGAACATTGCCCGGTCTGGATACATAGGTGATACTAATAGATCAGGAAGGAACTATAAAAATCCCTACACCCCGTATCCGTATGCTCTGCCCGTGGAGCCGGGGGTCATGTGGAAAAATACCATGTCTTTTTTTCCAAACTCCTGCCCTTTTTATGACCCTGGACGAAACTAGCATAAAACAACAAACCAGCCCTCTGGCGGGGGAAATCGGGGATTTTTCAGGAAGTATCCTGCATGGAACGCCCCGCCGATCTCTAATGATTGGGAATCTCTCGCTGGTGCGGGCAGACGTATCGACTCACAGAATCAAAAAACCAACATAAACGGAGGACAAATTATGGAAATATTCCAGAGCATATCAGAGGGTGTGACAATCGTTACCCTGATCGGACGATTGGATACAAACAGCGCCTCGGAATTCGAAGAGGATCGCAGAACCTGGATGGCCGGCCCGATCATCATTGACATGAGCGGCCTCGATTATATCAGTAGTTCCGGTCTCCGGTTCTTTCTCCAGCTGAAAAGAGATTGCGCAAAGAAGAACACATCGATTGTCTTTTCCGGGAGCCGTGGGAGTGTCGAAAAGATCATAAGGATGAGCGGGTTTGAGAATATTTTCCCGCAGTACCTATCAGTGGAGGACGCACTTCAGGCAGTTGCGGCGGGAAGTGCGTGATCATGGGGAGCGTGCGGCAGGATAACCCGGTGAAATCAGAAAATTTCCGGGCTATGATGGCAGATATGACCCTCCCGGGCCATACTTATGTATGCGGTCCGGCATCGCACAATGCTCTTCCTGCCATCGATATCCATTGCTTGCGGCCGGCAGAAGCCGAAGGGGTTGCACTGCTAATGCACGAAGTGTACCGGGATACCTATCCCAAGAAATATGTGTATGATCCGGAGCAGCTCCGCAAGAAAAGCGCAATGGGAGAGATAGTCCCGGTTGTAGCGACCAGCCCGGAGGGAAGGGTTCTTGGGTACGGTGCGATGAATCCCGTTAACGCATATCCCGAGATCGGTCTGTTGGGCTCCCTTGCGGTATTGCCGGATTTTCGCAGTCATGGCCTTGGAGGATTGATACTCCGGCATCTGTTGAGCTGCAGTGAAGGCAGAGGATTCCGGAGTATTACGAGTGGTGCATTCACCGTGCACCCGCACTCCCAGAAGGCGCTACAGAGATTAGGATTTCACACTAGCGCCATTCTGCTCGGTTCGCAGCCGCAGGAGATATTGTTCCAGGGGTTCTCAGGAAAACTGGGCCAGCGGGAGAGCATGGCGTTTCTCACAAAAGTGCTCTTACATGAAGAGTATGGGCTCCAGTACCTCCCCGGTAACCACCATGGGATCATACAGGAGATCGCCACAGAACTCGGGTTCCGAATAATTCCTGGCAGTGGGGGTAGGAACGGACACGAGCCGACAGTTACCGAACACTCAATAAATTCGGAAACCGGAGCCGGAATCGTATTGATCCAAAGAGTCGGCCCGGATCACCGGGAGATCCTCGCAGGGATAGTCAGACAACTCCATACTAAGGGTGCAAAGAGTATCAGGCTGCACCTTTCACTGAGTGATCAGGGATCACCGGCACTTGCATCCGCAGCAGAAGAGATGGGATTTATTTTCTCGGGAATACTCCCGGCAAAAGACGGGATTATCCTTCTTCTCCAGAACCTGCGTGGAGTTCCCATAGATTATGAACGGATCCATATGGGTAGTCCCTTTGGAGAACGGTTGCTCTCTTACATACGGTCCCAAAGCCCGGTTGAAGAGACCGATACCAGTCAGATGATTCAGAATAACTGAAAGGAGGTATAACAATGGCACAAATAAAAAATGCCCAGAAAGTGGTTGTAATCGTGAATGGATTATCATCAGGTGTTTTTCTGGCACCAAGGTTTCAGGCCCGGGGAATTGCCTGTATCCACATCCTGAGCCACGCGATCTTTCCCGAAGGGATCAAGTCAATGAAGACAGCAGATCTGAACAACACAGATTCCTATTACCTGGAGTCCCTGGTTTTTGAAGGGGATTACGATGCAATCATCAACACCCTGAAGAAGTATACGGTTATCGGTGTCATTCCCGGTATGGAGCTCGCTGTACCGCTTGCTGATGCCCTGAGTGAGCGGATGGGTCTCCCGACAAACGGCACCCGCGGCTCCACGGCACGGCGAAACAAATACCTGATGCAGTGCGCCATCAGAAATGCCGGTCTGCCCACAAAACGATTCCTCTGCACAAACAGCGAAGAAGAAGTCCTAAAATGGGCCCGTTCAGAAGGGATAAACGAAGTTGTCATAAAGCCGATGAACAGCGCCGCAACAGACGGGGTGAGGTTCTGTACTTCCGATGATGAGATCCGGGAGGCATTCAGGGCAATCATCGGCCAGGAGAACCGTATCGGTGAGATGAACACGGAGGTTCTTGCAGAAGAACGCCTGATCGGAACGGAATTCGGAGTGAATACTGTCTCATGGAATGGGAAACACCGGCTTGCCGAGGTTTGGGAGTATAGCAAAGTCCGGGTAGAAGGTGCAGGAAACGTGTATGACTGCACCCGGCTGCATGACTGGCCGGATGAGAAGCTGATGCCACTTATCAGGTATGCTTTCGGTGTCATCGACGCATTGGGAATCCGTTATGGTGCTGCCCATACCGAGATCATACTTACTGATCGGGGACCGCTTCTTGTCGAGTCGGGCGCCCGGGTCATGGGGGGGAAGATTCCTCCGGAACTCATCATGCAGTGCGCCGGCCAGTGCCAGGTCGACCTTTTGGCCTTCGCGTATGTGGATCCGAAGGGATTCCTTGAACAGGTCGATACTGCCTATAATCTCCGTTGCCATATCATTCGGAAGCATCTCATAGCCCGGTGTGAGGGTGTTCCAGAAGGGGAGATCTTTGCGATCGATAAACTTGCAGAGCTCCCGAGCTGCGTCAAGGGGGATTTTGTTCACCTGATCAGTGACTGGTATGTTCACCGGACCGTGGACATGCTCTCTAGCCCGGCCACGGTCTTTCTCCTCCACGAGGACCCGGAGATCATACTGAAGGATTACAACACCATCCGTGACTTTGAGATGAACCACGAAAAAGAACTTTTCAGTGTGGGAAGTGCCTAAAAAAACCAACGATACCTGAGGCTATTCAACCATGACAACGGCAGAAGGGGGCGGGTCAGCGGATGCTGTACTGGACCCGACGAAAAAACGTGGAATTATCCTCATCCTCGATTTCGCGGCATTCGCAACAATGCTTGGGATCGGGACCATCGCCCCGGCCCTTCCCCTCTATGCCCAACTGATGGGAGCCTCAGGTTTCTGGATCGGGATCATATTCTCATCATTTTCCCTGTCACGGACCCTCTTCCTCCCAATATTTGGGAAACTCTCCGATCAGCATGGCCGGAGGATGCTCCTTCTCATAGGTCTGTCCGGCTACGCAATCTTCTCAGCGCTGTATGTGATGGCAGATTCGGTTTTTACCCTATCCCTTATCAGGTTCCTCCACGGTATAGCTGCGTCAATGGTCTTCCCGGTCGCGGTTGCCTATGTGGGGGACATCGCTACAGTTGGTGAGGAAGGACAACTGATGGGTGGGTTCAACAGCGCGGCGTTCCTCGGTATGAGTTTTGGCCCCCTGCTCAGCGGCATACTGATGGATTACATAGGGATCTCCTCGGCGTTCCTTGCACTTGCACTGATCTCGGTGATAACCGCAGCGGTCTGCCTGGTCTCTCTCCCCGACTACCGCACACGGCCCCGTCAGCCAACCCCCCTTCTGGAAGTCTTCCGGCACCCGGCGCTACGGATCCCGATATTCTTCTACCTCGTGTATTCGGTTGCCTACGTGACGTTTCTCATCTACCTGCCGATCATCACCCGGACCACGGGGCAGTTCAGTGGAATCGAGATCGGAGCCCTGCTCTTTATTGGGACTGTAACCATGGCCTGCGTCCAGAAAATATCCGGCAGGATTGCAGACACCTCCAACAAATATCTCCTCCTTGCAACCGGGATATCAGTTATCGCAGTGTCCTGCATTCTTATCGCGTTTGCGGGCAGCTTCTTTGAGTATCTCGGTGCGGTGGTCGTCCTCGGGTGCGGTTTTGGGATATCATTGACAACAGTTTCGGCGCTGGTAACAATAGCCGGGCGTGAGACCGGACAGGGCAGTGCGGCGGGAGTGGTCAACATGGCCCAGGGTATTGGTTTCATCATTGTTCCAGCAATCTTTGGTATCGTGATGGACTATTCGGGTGTAAGGACAGTTTTCATCATCACCGCTATTGTAACTCTCGCAGCGGCACCATTCCTTCTCTCCGTGGGAAGGAATCCGTTGTCTCCTTTGCCCCAAAATACCCCTGTGCCCATTGGTAAATAAGCGGCCTCCGGTGTAGTTCGTGTCAATCTTCAATCATCCAGTGACACACAAGAGAACCTGCCTGAATTAATGACACCCAGTGAGAATGTTCTTTCATCAGGCAAAAACCGGTCCGGTTGGAAAAAATCCGTCCTGTTTTTTCCAACTTCCCGCCCTTCTTATCCTGCAGGGATCAACCTACTGATCAGGCCCGGGACCCCCGGGCAGGATTGAGTAACCATGATCAGACGAAAGTCAAGCCAGAAATTTGAGACCGGGGAGGAGTTCTTCTTCGACTCTCTCGGAGGTCATGGCAGGGACCCTTCCCTGTTCTCACTTTGGCAACTGTTCAACGCGACAACCCTCCCGTCGCTGCAGGCAGTGACAAAAATGACCTCTGAAGCGAACAATTGAATGAAACCATCATACATTTCCATCACCTCACACTCCATGCAATGCCAGCAGGGAAAAACGAGAGCAATCTGATGTGGGCAGATACCCATATGGGGTTCTTTGCCCCTTTTTTCTCATTATAAAAACTCTCTCTGAATTGTGATCGACACCCCGCGACAAAATGGCGGATTCAAATCTCATTGTCCGGTTCCGTTTTGCAGACTATCACTGATGAAATATCCGTCCCGCTGTTGCGAGGCTCCTGGAAATTGGTGTCTCGTTGGAAAATTTTCCCAGATCTATTTCCAACTTCCCGCTCTTCATATCCCCCTGAGTCAAGTGTGTGATCAGGCCCGGAAACATCCGGGCAGGGCCTGAGTACCATGACTGAATTTTTAAAAAACACAAGAAGCGTATGTCTTCTCTTCATGCATGATTATAAAAGACGATCTGCTCATCCCAAATAATATGGACGGGTGCATTACTTACACAGGAGCTACACGATGATAAAGAGACGTTTAATCCTTAATCCCTTACTTGCAATTGCTGTTATATTCCTCCTTTGCATTTCTGTTGCACAGGTAATGGCAGCAGGGCATAACGGGAATATGGTAGTATCCACAGAAGCAGATAACGGCAAGACCGAGGATATTACGCAAGGGAACTGGTTCGTAGTCAAATTCCATGAGAATCCCACAACCGGTGCCGTTTTGATCCCAACGTTTTCGTCCGGCCTTAATCTGATCTCGGACACATACAAGGAAGATCCGAACCCAGGAATGATGATGGGCGTTGGCGGGACGCGTACCTGGATTGTCCATGCAAAGAATCTCGGCGACCAGAAATTCTCGGTAGTGTACCGGAAACCATGGATGCCCATCATCCCAAAAGAGATCGTTTTTTTCATGAACCTGAATGTTGTAAAAGCATAACAACATATGCCGTGATGGGGTGAACACCGGCTCTCCCTGCCGGCTCCCTTTTTATAAACCTCCGGACATGAGATGATGCCAGGGAGGCTAATAACCGAAAGATTAGTTTCTCAACATCGCAGTGCACGGAAGAGAAGATTGGGTATGCCGTGAGAGAAGGATTTTTGTCTGTTACCCGAATCTCTCTGACCACAAAGCACTCAATTTCACATTCCCAACCTTTGGGTTACAATGATACCTGAAGAGTTTTTTTACCAGGTATTCGAGTCCCTCCCACGACAAGGGCCCGGATGCACGGGTGCGACCAGAAAAGTATATTCATACCTCCCACCCCTCCCCGGGGATGCGAAGATCCTCGATATTGGATGCGGTTCAGGTACCCAGACAATGGACCTTGCCGGCCTGACTTCCGGTATGATAACTGCAGTCGATAATCATCAGCCGTTCATCGATGCCATCATGGCACGGGCTCAGATGGATGGTATGGCAGGACGGATCAGGGCCGTGTGCGCCTCGATGGATGCCCTGCCGTTTGAGCCCGGGCAGTTCGATCTCATCTGGTCTGAAGGAGCAATTTTCATCATGGGTTTTGAGCAGGGACTGGCGGCATGGAAACTCCTGATGAAGAGTGGCGGGCACATGGTTGTCTCAGATGCGGCATGGTTTGAACCCAATCCCCCTCGGGAACTCGTCGAGTGGTGGAAAACAGAGGGATACACTCCTAAAACGGAGGATCAGCTCAGTGAGCAGGTGAGGAATGCAGGACTCAATCTCATCAGAACGTACCGGCTGCCGGAAGCCGGGTGGTGGGATAACTACTATGTTCCGATGCTGGCCCGGATTGCAGATTTGAGAAAGACCCATGGATCAGATCCTTCCTGTGCTGCTATCCTTGACTCATTGGGTCACGAAGCGGAGATGTACCGGAAGTACAAGCGGTATTACGGGTACACGTTCTTTGTTATGGAGAATCCCTGATACCTTCCACTATCCTGAAATTATCCCAAAGATCTCAAGTACATAACGATGGCAGAATACATTGACGAACAAATCCGGTCGCTTGCCCAAACCCTCGACTTGGATTATTTTGGTGTTGCAGATCTCTCATCTGTGCATGATTTTATTCTGGCCTAGGGAGGAGAAAGGGTTGCCCGGTACCCGAGAGCAGTCACCAGCGGAATGAGATTGCAGGACAGCCGGGTGTACGAGTAACGCGGAAGAGGTTGCTGTTTCGTCTATCAGCCACTGCTGCCTTTTTTGTTTTCCTGATTTACAAAGTGCTCGTTAAGCCTTATCAGCGCAAGAACCACGACAAAGAACATCGTGAAGATGGTAATCAAAGTCATGCTCCAGCAGATGTCGCTTGTCCACCACACGTGGCCGTCCGGTGAAGTGATCAGATAGTTTTTCCCGAAAATTGCCGAAAGCGGCATCGCAAACGCAGCCGAAAGATATCCTGCTATTGGCAACAGCCATGCGGTCTTTTCCGTCATTACCTCCGGAGTCGGGTTGGTCGCCTTCCTGTGCTGGTAGAAAGCAAATATCAGGTAAAACGTGAACGCGAACAGGAACCAGCCAAAGAAATTGGATAACGGCACACCGAAATACGGCCCGCCATCGTGCCAGACCCACCACTGGCCGATTGTTCCGTTCAATGGGTCCATGCATACGTCCCATATCACCATGATAAAGCTCGAAAGCAACGGAATAACCAGAAGCTCCTTCCGGTTTATGGCATTGTCATATTTACCAAGAAGGATATGCGCCAGCGACCACGACATGAAGCCCATGGCAAAATAGAGGAGCATGACGGTGACTGGCACAAATCCCAGCTTAAAGCCCATCACATCTGAATAGTGGTAATGGCCAAAGGGAAAGCCAGTCAGGATGCTGCATGTCTCGTACAGCCAGCCAATTACAAAGGCCACGACAAAGAAAATCAATGCGTCTTTTTTCCCATAACGATTTACGCACAAGAGAACTCCGAGGAAAAAGAACGACAGGAGAGCGGAGGTTACCCCGCCAGGAATATCAAATCCCGCGCTCATGGCGATTTTGAAAATAATATAAAGTGCAACAAACAGCCACGCGATGAGGAAAAGTTGTTTGGGCTTCATAGTCTGGAATGTACGGGTATGATATAAAAAACAATGCAAAAAAAGCGGGAAATTTCCAGAAATCACAACCAGAAACCTGCCGACTGGCAGTTTACTTCTGAAAATGCAAGATACCATTACGATTGTACCCATACTTTTTCGTGTCCCTCTCAACGGGTGCCAGGTATCACTGACACTCCTCCGTCCGTTATGTTGAAAAACCTCATGATCTTCATCATCGTGTTCGCCGCCGGATCTACGATTATGGCGCTGGCGTTGTATTTTGCCGTGGAACTCCAGGTACAGCAGGCTGCCATCCACCCCCTACCTGATAAGAGCAGATATCCCGACAGCTCTGTGCGGGGCGGCTCTTGGAGCGGCTTGGGGACAATACAAAGCGTACATGGAGATCATTATACCGGGGCGCACCATTCCCCAAAGCCCATAATCAATACAAGACAAATCCCGGTGGACAAATCGCCCGGAGCCTGGTGAATCAGCGGGCATCAATGAGGTAAGAGTCGGCCCACCAATAGGGAGACAGGAGATGGGTTTGGATCGTGGTAAAACCGGCTGCGCGGAGTTCATCGACCCAGCCCTGGATCGGCCCTTCCCAGTTTGTATGTGCGGCTGTGCGGTCAAAATAACCGAACAGCACGGGCATCAGAAAACCCTGCGAGACCAGATCGCCTTCGTATTCTGCCACCCCTTGATTATAACGGTCCAGGATGTATTCCACGCGTTCAGGTTCATAGAGGCTGGTAAAGCCGGGCACTTCAAATTCTGCGATCACCAGGTGTTGGCAGTGCTGTTTGGCCCACCGGAACACGACTGGACGTTCGGCAGGCGGGATCGATTGCAAACTCCAGGTGGCCTGGATCAGGTCCCACTGTTCGTCGTGGGTAGCAATAAACTGCTGAATGGTGGCATGGTGGGCGTGATAAGGCGTTTGCCGCCGGGCCAGGATGGCGGCGGTCTGAGCCAGCATTGCTTCGGATGGTTCGAGAATGTCGAGCCGGGTGATATTGTCGGTCAGCGCGGGCAGCAGCGCCATCCCATCCCCTACGCCCACATCCAGCACAGTGACCGAGGGGAATGACTGATACAGGGTGTGCAGCGCACGGTTGATCGCTTTGTACAGTGCGACATTCCCGCCGCCGCGGATGAACGCCGCGAACGCTTCACCGGTGATGTAAACGCCCGCTTTGCCATGGTCACATACCCGTTTCAGATAGGTTGCAGCCTGGGTAAAAACGCGGTTTTTCGGGTCGAGACGGGCGGCTTTTTGGGTGAACTCCGCCGCCCGAGCAAAATCATTTTGACCAAAGGCAAATAACGCCAGATAGAACCATTCTTGTGCACTGTCTGGTTGAGCCGCCAGGATTGCCGCATCTCCTCCTGCCCGATAAAGCTGCCAAAGCGATTGTAATGACATAGGTTAGTTTGTCCTTGTAGATGCGATTAAGGCTTGCCGTGCAGCGTGAACCAGAATTTCGCGCCGATGTCGGATACCGCCTCTCCCCTGCCCCAAACCTTTTCATCAGAGCACGGGAATCTCTACCTCAGGCATGATCGGGGAAGACATTCTCCAGGAATGGGACAGGCGGTGTCCCGGGCGGGATGAGGTCCTTGCAGCGCTCGGGTCTTCCCTTGATGGTCTTACCCATGAAGAGGCAGCCGCCCGCCGGCGCAGGTCAGGTCCAAACGATCTCTTCCCCGCGGATCCCCTGGGCAGTATAAAGAAATTATTCATCATTCTCTGCAACCCGTTTACACTCCTGCTCTGTACCCTCTCTGCGATCTCCTTTTTTCTGAACGATATGAGGACAACTGTTGTCCTCGTCATCATGGTCCTGCTCAGCCTCTCCCTCCAGTTGTTCCAGGAGATACGGGCAGAAGGAAAGGTCAGAGCATTACGGGATCTTGTTGCCTTAACGAGCCGTGTGACCCGGAAGGGGACCCCCCAGGAGATCAAATCCACCAACCTTGTCCCAGGAGATATCGTACAGCTCTCTGCCGGGGACCTCATTCCTGCCGACCTGTTCCTCATTTCAGCCACTGACTTTTACTGCAACGATGCGCCAATCTCCGGAGAAGCCATCCCCCGGGAGAGGACGCCGGTACCCGTTTCTAGCTGCCTTACGAAGAACGGACCGGATACTACCGTGCGTTCCCATGTATGCTTCCTTGGCTCAAGTGTTGACTCCGGCTCCGCCACGGGAATTGTCGTCAGGACGGGAACGCAGACGGAATACGGGAGCGTTGTCAAGGCTGCCCGCACCAGAAAGGTTGAGACCGAATTTGAATACGGGATCACGAAGTTCACCGGGCTCATGATTGTGATGATGCTGATCGCCGTACCGCTCATCTTTGTTATCAATATCATGACAAAGGGAAACATCACGGAAGCCATCCTCTTCTCGCTTGCACTCATAGTCGGTATTACCCCTGAGATGCTCCCTCTAGTCATGACCATGAACCTCTCGAAAGGTACTATCGAAATGGCAAAAAAGGACGTGATCGTCAAGCGGCTTGGGGCAATCCAGGGATTTGGCGCCATGGACATCCTCTGTACCGATAAAACCGGGACGATCACAGAGGGAAAAGTATCCCTGACATCATACATCTCCCCAGACGGATCAGAAGATCCTGTCATACTGGAGTATGCCGCCCTGACGAGCAGGTTCCAGACCGGTCTCCGCAACCCGATCGATGAGGCAGTCCTCCATCACCCCTCCGTCGGGCATGAGATCGCACAGGGTGCATCGTATACAAAAAACGGGGAGATCCCCTTTGATTTTTTAAGGAAACGGATGTCAGTCATAGTATCTCACAGCGGCAGGACAACCCTTCTCTGCAAGGGATCAACAGACAACGTCCTCTCCCTCTGCCTTGATAGCGGGCACCTTGTACGGACAGGAACAGGCCTCCTGCCCCGTGATTCAGTCGATGCCCGTGTCTCCTCCCTGTACCGCGAAGGTTTCCGCGTTATTGCTGTTGCTACCCGTGATATCGGGAGTAAAGACAGGTACAGCGTGGTGGATGAGGCCGATCTTGTTCTGGCTGGTTTCCTCATCTTTAGCGATCCGCCGCGGGACACCACGGCAAAAGCCCTAGAAAAGTTAAAGACTGCGGGGATCTCGGTGAAGATCCTCACAGGCGATCATGAGGATGTGACGCAGAATATCTGCCGTCAGGTGAGCCTTCCGGTCACCGGTGTTCTTACTGGTGGGGAAATCAACGGTATGAGCGAAGGGGAACTCGAACAGAGGATAGATTCGGTCACCGTATTTGCGCGCCTCCTGCCACACCAGAAGGAGCGGATCCTCCGAGTGTATAAAAAGCGAGGCCATGTCGTGGGTTTCCTCGGCGACGGTATCAACGATGTCTCCGCGATGAAGTCGGCAGATATCGCGATATCCGTCAATTCTGCAGTCGACATAGCAAAGGAGGCATCAGACATCGTCCTTCTCAAACCAAGCCTCCTTGTTCTATCAGAGGGTGTAATTGAGGGGAGGAAGGTCTTTGCAAATATCTTAAAATACCTCCGCGCCCAGGCAAGTGTCAACGTGGGATACATTTTCAGCAATGTCGGTGCAAGTATCCTCTTTCCATTCCTCCCCGTCCTTCCTATCCAGATCCTGGTAAACAACCTCCTTTTTGATCTCTCTATGACAGCACTTCCCACCGATGCCGTGGATAAGGAATATGTGGAAAAACCAAGGAGGTGGAACATTCCGGATCTTGCACGTTTTATCACTATCTTCGGTCCATTCTGCTCGGCTTTCGATTATATAACCTGGGGGGTTCTGATCTTCATTTTCGGGGCACTGGCAGATCCCGCCCTCTTCCAGACCGGGTGGTTCGTCCAGTCAGTCATCATCATGATCCTCTCAATTCACGTATTTAGGACCGACAAGATCCCCTTTTTGCAGAGCAGGGCGAGCCTCACGTTCGGGCTTGCAACCGGGATCGTTTGCCTCGTAGGCATCCTGCTTCCCTACTCCCCGCTCGCAGAGACGCTCTCCCTGGTCCCGATGCCAGCGATGTTCTTTGTCTGGCTGGCCGGGATCTTCATCGGCTTTATCGCAGTGATCCAGCTGGTCAAGATGGTTTATTTCGGAAAGATCCGGCTCTGGGGTAAGAAACAAGGGACGATAGTGTAAACCAGTCCCGTGTTGCGGCAACGATTGTGACGACGGTGAGATTTTTTTAGTGCACCGATCACCATCTGGTCCATCACCGATTACTCGGGGATTCTTTACGGAGATAAACCAGCAGCCGGTCGGATGCCAGGATGCAGGGTAGCAGCATGGTAAAGCAGCCTACTATCGTGAGGCCCGGAAGCTCGGTTGACGCATACTCCAGGAACCGGGAGAAGTACATCAAGAGCGGAATGCACGAGATGACAAGGAGCGACGGGCCGATCTGCTGCGCATTGAGCCGTATCTCCAGGTACTTGAATGCGAAGAGGATGATGGTGTAGATGAGGATGTACCCGAAGTAATTGCCATACGGTATTCCGAAATACGGTGAGCCGGCTGCCCAGTGCCACTGCTGATAGAAATCCACCTGCACCGGGTCTGCCATCATGTCGATCCCCATGACAACCGCGCTCGAGATGAAGGACACAAAGAGCGCCCGTTTCCACCAGCTCTCCTGCAATGAGACGATGACACCATCCACAAGGAGGTTTGCGATGAAGTATGACATGAAGAAATAATAGGCATAGTGCTCAAGCCCGAGCAGCACAGGCGTCCCGCCAATTGAAGGTCCGGGGAATGCATCAGTATAGGAATACGTGCCCCCGAACATGCCGATATGCCCGCTCAGGAACTCTAAGGTCCAGAACAGGGTGCAGATCACGATAAAACCGATGAGGGCATTTTTGAGGCCCCGAAAATACCAGAAGCAGCAGAAAGCGGCAAGGGTCGCGGATCCCATCTTCACGTACGCCATGAAAGGAAGAAGGGGGAGGTGGAGTCCCAGTAGCGGGAGAAGGTTGACGCTCAGCATGATGTAAACAAAGACGGCGATCGATACGACCGCACATGAGATGATTATCCTGTTTCCTGACGGCATGTTTTCCGGGAATATCTGCATAGCAATCACGCTCATGCAACCGGTTTCCGTGAAGGCTTATAGTATTTTCTCCACGTTGCATCTCCCCGCATGGGATGGGGAAGGGGGGCGATAAATCAGGTAAAACGGGTTTTCTAAAAAAAAAGAAGGTTTATTTCGCCAGTTTCAGTATCCTGACTGCCAGCCATGCCGCATTATCCCCGTTGTCCACACCAACGCAGGCGACCGGGACACCTTTTGGCATCTGGGCGATCGAGAGAAGGGCATCCATCCCGTTTAACGTCCCGCTCACCGGGACACCGATCACCGGTTTGTCGGACTTGGATGCAATAACTCCGGGAAGCGCTGCGGAAAGACCGGCAATCGCAATGAAAATTTTCGCATTACTGGTCTTGATATACGCATCCAGTTTGTCCGGATCGCGGTGAGCGGAGATGATCTGGGCGTCATATGACACCTTGTTCTCATCAAGAACTTTTCTTACCTTGTCAGTAATTGCCGAGTCTGATGCGGATCCCGAAATAATCGCTACGTCTGCCATGCAAGCCATCCAAACTTATATTGTATCTATATAAATATACTATGAGCAGATCCCCATGGAAAAAGAACTTCTCCTGATGCTGCCAGGCCCGGTGCCGATGCCGGAACGGGTCAGGTATGCAATGATGCGTCAGGCAATAAACCACCGCAGTGCCGAGTTCGGCGCTGCGTATGCCGATTGTGTGCGGGTCCTTAAAACCGCCTTTGGAACGACCAACGATCTCATGATAATCAGCGGTTCCGGCACAGCCGGCATGGAAGCCGCGATTTCCAATGTTGGAAAAGACAAGGAGATCGCCTGTCTTGTCAACGGAAAGTTCGGTGAGCGGATGCTGAAGATCAGCCAGCGCTATGGAAAAGCCCACGAGATAAAATCAGAATGGGGAACCCCGTTGGACCTTGCGGCACTGGAAGCCCGGCTGGAGCAGGGTGCCCAGGTAGTCACGCTCGTGCACAACGAGACCTCCGTTGGTATCAAAAACCCGGCGCAGGAAGTAGGCAGGCTTGCAAAGAAGCACGATGCCCTGTTTATTATGGATGGCATCACCTCCATTGGCGGTGATACCGTTGAAGCCGACAAGTGGGGCGTTGATATTGCCATCACCGGATCGCAGAAATGTTTTGCAGCACCCGCAGGTCTTGCCATGGTCTCGGTGAGCAGCCGGGCATGGGAGCGCCTCACGAAGAATCCGCCTTATTATCTCGATCTTGCCGCGTACAAAAAGAGCGCATCAGGAACCCCGATGGAGACTCCTTATACCCCGGCAGTTCCTCTCTTTCTGGCGCTCCGTGAAGCCTGCCTTATCATCGAAGAGGAGGGTCTTCTTGCCCGGATTGCACGTCACAAGAAGATGTCGAACGCCATCCAGCAAGCGGCAAAAGCGTGGGGCCTTTCTCTCTTCCCGAAGATCGATGCAAAGCACGGGTATTCCACCACGGTTACCGCAGTTGAATATCCCGCAGGAGTCAAGGATGATGAGATGCGGGCGTTCATCAAGAAGATGGGCATCGTTATTGCAGGTGGACAGGATCACTTGAAGGGGAAGATATTCCGAATCGGGAGTATGGGTGCAGTCAGCGCACCGGAGATTCTTGCTACACTTGCCGCAACCCAAGACGCACTGAAGAAATGCGGGTTCAAGGTGCAGGGCGATGGCGTTGCTGCGGCCTGCGAGGTGCTGGGATGAGGATTGGCGTAGCCGATACTACCTTTGCACGCGTCAATATGGGAGCGATTGCCATCGACGAGCTCAAGAAGCACGCGAGTGTGGCGATCGAGCGGTCAACGGTGCCGGGGATAAAAGATCTCCCCGTTGCCTGCAAGAAACTGATCGAGGAACGCCGCTGCGATATTGTGATTGCACTCGGGATGCCGGGCGGAAAAGAGAAAGACCGGCTCTGTGCCCACGAAGCATCGCAGGGACTTATCACCTGCCAGCTCATGACCAACACTCACATCATCGAGGTGTTCGTGCACGAGGATGAGGCCAAGGATGGCAAAGAACTTGCATGGCTTGCCGAACAGCGTACCCGGGAGCACGCGGTCAATGCCGTGAAACTCATTCATCGTCCACGGGATCTGGAGAATGAAGCCGGTACCGGCCAGCGCCAGGGATTCGAGGATGCCGGTCCTGCCCGCCGCTAGTGCAAAATGAAAAAAGAGTAAGGGTTTATGAAGTTCAATAAAAAAAGAGATGATCATCTATGTGTGACACACAACCAATAAAACTGGGATTCGTTGTTGCGGAATTCAACCGTGACATCACGTACATGATGGAGATCGAAGGAAGAGAACACGCCGCATTCCTCGGCGCTGAAGTAACGGACTGCATCTATGTGCCGGGCGCGTACGATATGCCCCTTGCGATAAAAAAGATGCTTCAGGCAGGAAAAGTCGACGCGGTCATCACGATCGGGTGTGTGATTGAGGGCAATACACAGCACGATGAGATTGTTGTGCAGCACGCCGCCAGAAAGATCATCGATCTCTCGTTAGAGTTTGGAAAGCCGGTAACGCTTGGCATATCCGGGCCCGGTATGACCCGGCTTGAGGCGAACGAGCGGATCGATTACGCAAAGCGTGCCGTGGAATCTGCCATCAAGCTTGTCAAGCGATTGAAATGAGGCAACTCTCGGAAAAGATTGCCGCAGTAGCTCCCTCCGCAACGATTGCAATCTCAGACAAGGCAAAGAAGATGACAAGGGAGGGAATCGATGTCATCAGCCTGTCGATTGGCGAGCCGGACTTCGATACACCGAGGCATATCAAGGATGCCTGTATCGATGCACTGAACCGGAACGAGACGCACTATGCGCCGAGCAACGGCATTCCTGAACTCCTCTCTGCGATCAGCGAGAAGATTAAGACCGAAAACCATTTTTTATGCACCCCGTCACAGGTGATTGTTGCCTGCGGTGCAAAGGACGCGATATACGAAGCAATGGAAGCTGTCCTGAATCCCGGTGATGAAACTATCCTTCTCACCCCCGCATGGGTATCGTATGAACCCTGTGTGCAGATCGCCGGGGGAAAGATCGTCAGGCACGCGGTCGATCAAAAAACCTTCCAACTCGATGATTCCCTG
Organism: uncultured Methanoregula sp.; assembly: GCA_964590895.1. Classification (GTDB taxonomy): domain Archaea; phylum Halobacteriota; class Methanomicrobia; order Methanomicrobiales; family Methanospirillaceae; genus Methanoregula. Next base: position 69,443 of record CAZPYV010000013.1, read on the forward strand.
TTGGAGCGGGTGAACGCAAATACCAAGATGATCGTTGTCAACTCACCCTCAAACCCTTCGGGTGCAGTGTTTGACAAAAAATCCATGCAGCTTGTTGCAGATCTCTGCGAGGATCACGATATCTATGCGATGTCAGATGAGATCTACGAGAAGATGGTGTACGGAAAAGAGCACATATCCCTTGCGGCAATCGGCGACATGGCGCAACGCACCATCACCATCAACGGGTTCTCCAAGGCATATGCAATGACCGGCTGGCGGCTCGGTTATGCGGTTGCACCGGTTGAGATCATCCGTGAGATGTCCAAGGTGCAGCAGCACTCCGTCAGCCAGGCAACCACATTTGCAATGTGGGGCGGGGTAGCGGCACTCAAAGGCGATCAGCAGTGTGTTGAAGCCATGCGCACCGAGTTTGACAAACGGAGAAAATACATGATTTCTGAACTGAACATGATGGGTTACGAAACGGCGCCGGCAGATGGTGCCTTCTATGCGTTTGTCAAAGTTGGTGGCAATGATGTGGAGGTGGCAAACCGCTGGCTCGAACAGGGGCATGTGGCAGCAACTCCCGGCAGCGCTTTTTATGCCCCCGGGTGGATCCGGCTCTCGTATGCAACCTCGATGGAGAAGCTCAAAGAGGCAATGGGAAGGATCCGAAAGGTTGGCGGGAAATAATAATCTTCAATTTCCGTCCTGTTTTTTTACATCTTTTTTCCACCAGATCTTTGCAAACGTAGAATCCCCGGATATGACAATCTCTGATCCCTTTGAACGGATCAGCGATTTGAGATAATCATCAAGTACCCGATCCTGTTCTGGTTTTGTGACATTAAACCGGTGCCGGAAAAAGGCAGTCATCTCATCTGATGTCGTAAACCGGTAATCTTTTTTCAGCGGCAGCATTTCGATGTTTGCGTAGATCCCCATCTGGTACAGGACGCCAAAGAGGCAGTCTGCCTTTGGCCCGGAATAGTAGGGCAATCCATGGAGCGGTTCCCAGAGATCGGCATACATCCGCTCCCAGAACGGCATGTCCACGAACCAGAACAGGTACACAGAACCCCGTGAAACGGCATCCATCTTCATGAGTGCCAGCCGGATATCTTCCATTGTAAGAGAGAGCGAAGCGATAACCACATCATACTGCGGTGCGAGATCGCTTTTAGGAATTACATCCTCCCAGCGTTTGCGGATGATCGTAATATTGGTGACGTCATCTTTTTTCATCCGCTCGGTTAAGATTGCTACCATCCCCTCCCCCGGCTCAATTGCTGTAATTTCCTTTATCCGAGGTGCAAGCGGAAGTGCGAGCGTGCCCGGCCCTGCACCGATATCCAGTACCCGGGACTCTTTTGTTATATCCAGACCATTGATGGTGGTCAATACCCGGTCGTCATATTCGATGCGGGACGTGGAATCGTACCGCTCTGCATTCTCCCGCTTGTTCCAGTTGTGCGAGGGATCATCGGAATGCTTTGAGGATTCGTGAAGGATTTGTCGTGCCTTCCAGATCTCGTTCCAGTCCGGATCAAGGATTGGAGGGGGTGCCGGGCTCATCACATTGAGTATGCATGCGGCCGGTTAAAAAGGATCTGCTCTCACAGAAACGGACATAAAAATGGGAATTATTCGTGCCTGAGTGCATCGATCGGATTGAGATTGGCAGCCCGCCACGCCGGATATATCCCACAGATCAGACAGATAGTGATCCCAAATGTCATGCCGTACACGATATGAATCATGCTCGAGGGAACGAACAGGTACTTGGTGTTCTGGAGCATCAGGGTGCTGATGGCGTACCCCCCCAAAAGGCTCATCACACCCCCGATGATACTACCGATAATCCCAAGAATTGCCGCCTCATAGAGAAACATCGCCATCACCTCTTTTCTCTGCGCCCCGATGCTGCGCATAATACCTATTTCTTTGATCCGCTCCGTGACCGACATCATCATGATATTAAGGATGGAGACTCCTGCAACAAGCATGGAAATCCCGCCAATTGCCGACACAAACGTGGTGATCTGGCCAAACGCCTGGAAGATGGTATCCATGGTCTTTCGTGTATCCATCACGTCAACCACCGTATCACGTTTGTTCATCTGTTTCTCGATTGCACTTTTTACAACCGGGAGATCATCGAGATTTTTTACCTTCACTACAACTTTGTCGTAATTATCACGGTTGTACGCTGCATCAAACCATTCTTTTGTAGCAACAACCGCCGAATCGGTGCTGACATCAAATGCCATGCCCCGTTCCTCGATGATACCGGTAACACGCAGTGTGCCTTTATTCCCATCCGTTCCAATTAAAATCCTGGAGCCGACCTTGACATTATGATCTTTTGCAAAGGTGGATCCGACAAGACAACCCGAGTTGCCCCTGCTGTATCCGCCCTCTTTTAATTTGAGCAGTTCGGGAACATCGTCAGGGTTCAGGCCGTAAACAGTGGCTACAATCTCATCACTGCCTACACCCAGTTGCATACGATCTGAAGACTGGAGAACCGGAATTGCCACATTCGGCGCAGATACCCGTTTGATCTGCATAAAATCCTGCTCTGACAGGGTGAGAGATGTAGCCGCCCCGCCTCCGCCGCCAAACCCGCGGGTATTTCCCCCCACATGGGGCGTGACAATCACACTGTCACCAACTGTTTTGAGACTGTCTGAGACGGTAAGTACAAGGCTGTTTCCCAGGATCCCCATCGAAGCAATGGCTACGACTCCAATGATGATCCCGAGCATGGCCAGGGATGATCGGAGGAGGTGAATCCGTACGTTACGCTTTGCAATCTCGTAAAAGATCCCGCCGCTCATGATACGATTCTCCCGTCTGCAATCCTGATAGTCCGTTTTGAGTACTCGGCAATTCCATGATCATGCGTGACCATGATGATCGTCGTACCCTTACGGTTGAGTTCCGTCATCAGTTCCATAATGCCGGCCCCGGTCTTTGAATCAAGATTACCGGTTGGTTCATCGCAGAGCAGGATATCCGGGTCATTGATGAGTGCCCGTGCAACCGCAACGCGCTGCTGCTGACCCCCTGAAAGCTCGGTGGGTGTATGGCTGTAGAGCGACTCCTCCAGTTGTACTGACCGGAGTACCTGCCTGCCTCTTTCAGCATCCGCTTTTTTCCCGGATTTCAGCATCAGCGGAAAGGTGACATTCTCAAGAGTGTTTAAGAGAGGAAAGAGATTGAAATACTGGAAGATAAAGCCAATCCTGTCCCGTCGCAGGTTGGTCAGTTCGATATCCGACATCTCCCCAATACGGGTTCCGCTGATGAAGATGTCACCGGTCGTTGGTACATCGAGGCACCCCATCAGGTTCAACAGGGTGGACTTGCCCGAACCCGATGGGCCCATAACGGAGATAAACTCTCCTCGTTCTACCTGGAAAGAAACACCGTCAAGTGCTGTCACGTCACCTGCGGGTAATGGGTATACTTTTGTTACATCCTGAAATACCATGACCGGCTGTTCGCTCATGGAAGTCTCACTTCTTTGATTTTTTCAGGTATAGGATCCATCCGCCAATGAATATGGCAAGGATCACGATCGCAGCGATGATCGGGACCATGGGAAGTCCAGTGCCTGTGGATGCCGCTCCCATCGATGCGGATATTTTGACATCCTGCAGTGAGGTATACACGTTACCGTCGGCATCCTTGTAGGATAACTGGAGTGGAATGCTCTCTGCATTTTTTGCAGAGAATGTCAGTTCGAAACTGCCGAAATCATCGGGTTTGAGGGCACCGACCACATAGGTTTTGTACGGATCCTGCGGTACTGCCGGTGCAAGGGAAGTGACCATCACGGTATTTGCAGTCTCAAGACCGGCATTATTGACATCCCCAGTGACACGATAGGTGCCGGCATCGCTTTTCACTATAACGTTGCTCATCACAGGGTTGGCCAGTTTCTTATCTACGCCAAAGGTGATCGGGACATCCAGATTCACGGTATGAGGATTGTCACCATTGTCATAGTTCAGGAAGAGATGGAGGGTGGTTGGCTGTTCCGCAGTCACAGAAAAATTCACGGGAATTTTTGCGCCGGAAGCCAGTTCTCCGACAAAGATTTTTGAGGGTGTTGAAGTAACTCCTGTACCCGAAACATTGAGTATGATGTTCCTTACCGTATTTTCGCGGGGATTTGCCACCTGTGCATAGATGGTCTTTTTCTTGCCTTGGGTAAATGTATCGGGCTGGTCAACGATCGTCAGTACAATCGGTGTATTTTCAATCTTGACCATTGCCCGGTAATAGAGGCTGTCCGCATCGCGGAAATCTATTGAAAATGTTGGATAGTACGTCCCGTCTATCCCATCTGCGATTACCTGAAACTGGTATAATTTTTTCTGGCCGGGTCCGAGATTGGATGAGGAATCATAGGGGCGGCTTGTTGATTTTATTGCGGTGTCACTGAATAATGTGGCGTGGTTCACTGAAATTCCCGTATCGTTTGCATTCCCGTTGGTGACCTCAACAGTGAGGGTGCCCTTATCGCCCGGGAAAAAAACAACAGGATCATAGGTTGCACTGGAAATGTACACTTTGCCAGCGGCCACAATCGATTCAGGAGTTGCGTACCCGGCAACTACGCCAACCATGGCACATGTGATCAGCACAAGGCTGATCAGGGAAATAATTCGAACTGTTTTCATTTATATCACCGTCATTGAGTAGATCATATAGAGGATATAGAGGACAACCGGTATTCCAACGCACAGTGCTGCATCACGGGGCGAAAGTTTACGGGAGTGCTGCATGGCAAAGATCCAGATGTTGGCACTCCAGAGGAGAAAGACCATCGAGATGATCAGGGTGATCTGGCTGAGTTCCATCATCGCGGGATCATGCATCAGGGCTTTTATGGCTTCTGTTACGAGATCAGGATTCTGGGTGGCTGCTGCAGAGAGCTGGGGTACGTGAATCCGGGGAATATAGTAAAGAGCAATCACGAACGTGATAAGGGTTCCAAAGAATTGGGGCAGGTAGCCGTAACCAGAGAATTCAAGCATTCGTCGAAATGTTCCGTTGCCTTTGAAAATAAATGAGAATGCATACATGACGCCAGCCCAGATCACCCAAAAGATGAACGTACCTATAAGGGCACCGAGAACTGATGAAAGTACGATAATCGTGCCCATTCCCGGTATGATTCCGCTAAGCAGTTGTCCGGTCAATCCCCCGATAAGGTAACCGTACATTGCACCGGCAATACCCACGGCAAGGACAACAAGTGCCGGAAATTTCAGGCTCTCTTGTTCATTCATGGCATTCTGGAAGAATGCACCCGGTCTGATGAGCAGATCAATGATTGAATGTTTCATCTGATGTTCTCCACGTTGGTTGAACTTATCTGTTGTTGCAGAAATAACAACTTCAATACAGGTACTATTTCGAGTATATTAATAATATGCCTAAAGAAATCAAAAGTTTGTTTCTGGAATATATCGATTTGACTTTCGATCCGGCTCTTCAGTGAATTCTGTACAAACCCCTCTTGATCTTTGCTTTACATTGCAGTTTTATCAGTCCGGGTATGGAAGCGATAAAAAAA
>CAZPYV010000014.1:0-52274 GCA_964590895.1 uncultured Methanoregula sp.
GAATATTCAACAAACCTAATATACCGGTTTGTCGACACTACTTTGCCTCCTTTAATGTTAGTAGCATAACAGTGTAAGGAGGTACTGTACCTTAGATTTTTTGGTCGAGTTTTACTTCGTAGAGTAAAGGTTTTCTACAGTGCCCAAAAAATATCCTTGCACTCATTTTAACACTTATTCACAGCATCTAACATATCGATAAGGGATACTTTTAACGGGATCATAGGCTTCCACCCGATTGTTGCAGTAATCCGTGAATTATCACTCTGTTGGGTAGGAATTGGAATTGGCGGTAGTGATGTCGGGAGTCGGATGTTGTAGTGGATGCCGGTAATTGCTTCAATGTTTGAGATAATCTCTGATATAGAGCAGGCTATACCGGATCCTAGATTGAATGCTTTACCTGCACAATACTGTGAAAATTCCGGGTGAGACACCAAAGCGAAATACCCCCTTACTACATCCCGAACATCAACAAAATCCCGATACGATTGTGTTTCCAGAAGATCCAGATCTGTTTTTTGCACATGATTGATTTCAGCAACCTGGTTAACGATGCGTCCGCATATAAACGATCCGGAAAGATTTGGACCTATAAGATTAAACGGTCGGGCAACTGCAACAGCAGCACCTTTAATCTCATGATACATTAAAGACAGGGTATCCTGAGTCATTTTACTCAGGCCATAATCATTCAAGGGCTTCATTGGTGCGCTTTCATGTATTTTTGCGCGCCCTGCATACCCGTACACCGCAGAGGAACTTATAACCAGAACCCGACATTCCGGATTTGCCTGTATCCCTGCATCCAACAGGTTTCTAGTACCAGTCACATTTGTCATAAGCAGAGCATCCAGTGTCCCATGTGACAGCCCGGCAAGATGAATGATGGCATCGGGACACACCGTTAATATTGTCTCAAAGAGCCCGTCCCGGTCCAGCAGATCGGCAGTAATCCATGATGCTCCGTATTTTTTTGGAATATCTGATGACTCCGACCGGATAAGGGCAATTGGATGCACACCATTCTGACTGGCGAGAAATTCCATCATATATCCGCCGGTGAACCCGCCAGCACCGGTCACGAGTATTTTCATGGGAGGAAACGATCCTTGTACCGTTCAAACTCATCGATTGAACGGGCATAGTCTTCCGGCCTGCCGATATCAAGCCAGTATCCGGTGTGCGGGTAGCTGAAGACAGATGCTTTTGTTTCCGTGAGTGCGTACATCAGCTGGTCGAAACCGAAGGGTTCACCAGTTGGAACATAGGTTAGGATCTTCTTTGAAAATGCATAGATGCCCATACTGACATCGAAATGATAGGTGGGTTTCTCGCGGAATGCGATGATTCTGTTATCTTTGTTCTTTTCAAGAACTCCAAAGTCTATGTGGACATCCCGCTGATAAGTGGCAACTGTTGCTATGGCGTTCTTCTTCTGGTGTGTCCCGATAAGTGCCTTATAGTCGATATCGGTGAGGATATCCCCGTTCATAACGAGGAACATATCGTCTAGATTATCAATGAGCCTTAAGGGGCCTATAGTACCAAGCGGTGTCTCTTCATGTGTATACGTGATGTCAAGCCCGAGCGTCTTGTTGCTGTTCAGATACGCGTGGATCAGCTCGTGGAGATAGCCAGTACAAATCGTGATCCTCGAGAACCCGGCGTGCTTCAGTTGCCTCAGGATTACTTCAAGAATAGAGTAGTCCCCGATAGGCATCAGCGGTTTGGGAAGCACCGTGGTGTATGGCATCAGTCGCCTCCCCTTTCCTCCTGCCAGAATGATTGCCTGCATAATGCACCTAAACGGTATATACACCTGATTTGTAAGATGAGATGTTCTTTCTTATCCAGTCAATGGTCAGAGAGAGTCCATCTTCAAGGGAAATAGCGGGTTTCCAGCCGGACATCTCAGCGGCACAACGGTTGTCGCAAAGGAGTTCCATGACCTCGCTCTTGTCTGGCCTGATCCGTTTTTCGTCACATATGATACGCACCTTTGGGTTAACCTGCCGGATGATGATATCAGCAAGCTCACCAATCGCGATGCCACGACCTGAACCGGTGTTGATCGTTTTCCCTATCGTTTTCTTACTCTCAGCAAGTTTCATGAACCCGGCAACAGTATCGGCAACATAGGTGAGATCGCGGATGGGAGTAAGCGAGCCAAGCTTCACTGTCTTACCGGTCAGTGTCTGCGTGATGATGGTGGGAATGACGGCACGGGTGGACTGCCGGGGGCCGAAGGTGTTGAACGGACGGATGGTGGTTACCGGGAGTCCGAACGAACAATAGAACGACTCGGCGAGCTTATCCGCTCCGATCTTGCTTGCCGAGTAAGGGGACTGTCCCTGAAGAGGATGTTTCTCATCGATTGGTGTATATTGTGCAGTCCCATAAACCTCGCTCGTGGATGTATGCACAACGCGGGTGACTTCCTGCTCAAGGCAGGCCTGCATTACGTTGAGGGTGCCTTTCACATTCGTATTGATATAAGATTCCGGTGCAACGTAGGAATACGGGATCCCGATGAGTGCAGCGAGGTGGAAGACGTACTCTTTTTCAGAGACGGCTTTTTTCACAAACAGGGAATCTGTAACATCACCGGCAATGACGTTCAGATTCGGTGTTTTCTCATCATATCGTCCTTCGAGCATTCCCCAGTCATTGCGGGCGTTGTAATGCACGAACGCCGTGACATCAGCACCTTTTTTTACCAGCTCATCAACAAGGTGACTGCCAATAAATCCTCCTGCGCCGGTTACAAGCACCCGTTTGTCCTGCCATTTCATGTTTTATCCTGTCTATATGTTTCTATGAGTTCCTGATAATCTTTCTCTGCCTGTGCCATGAGGTTTTTCCATTGCCCGTTCCTGATAATGACATCCCGTGCAGCGGATCCTATGCGCGAGCAGAGGTGTGGATCTGCAGCAAGCGTCAGTATTGCCTGTGCGGTTTCCTCCGGAGATCCCGGAGTAATCAGTAAACCGGTTTTTGTATTTTCAATCCATTCCGGAATCCCGCCAACGCTCGTGGCGATGCAGGGAAGACAACTAGCCATTGCCTCCAGAAGAGAGACGGGTGTTCCATCAGAAAGTGAGGTTGTAATATAAATATCTGCATTGCGATAATCATCCGGAATATCGGCATAGGCAATATTAGAGCAGGGTGTTTTCTTTATAAATGAGACAATTTCTGAAAGATTTAAAGACTTTACTCGTTCCCGGTGTTTTTTCTCATCAGGTCCATCCATCTTTAAGATAAGACGAAGTCGTCTATCCGATTCGTATGCTTTTGCAAATCCATCAATTAATGTAGAAATATCATACACAGGGAAAAAACGCCGATTTGAGAATACAACAATAATATCAGGATTATCGTTGTGCATGGGGGGTTTTGGATAAAATAAATCTGTATCTACACCGAATGGGAGATAGTGTACTTTTCCTTCCGTAATCTCAAAATCATTGATTATATGGTTCCGGATATCGTGCGACACTGCATAAATACGATCAACTGATCTAAGGACATGCCATGTAAAAAAATTAAGAATCCGGTTTGACCGTGGGAGAATCAGGACATCATCACCCCATGCGGTAACAATTTTTGGATAATTACCTATAAATGGAAGATGGAATCCGTATTTTGCGATGAAGTGGGCATGAACGAGATCCGGCTTGATTTTCCTGATAATTCTGTTAATCGCCACTTGCCTTGGCCAGAATGAGAAGTACATGTTCTGCCCCCAAGATGATATTACATGTTCAATAACTCCATCAATAGGATGATCCATCGGATCATAGGTGATGAGGTGGACTTCATGTCCCGCTAGAGCGAAATATTGAACCCAGCGCTGGGTATGCATGCTGCGGCCGTCGGCGATGAAAAGGAGGATCATGATGTGTGGATTCTTGGCAGCCGTAAACATGAATATTGTAGTATCTGTTCTATATAAGGAACTTTAGGTTTTTTCATAATTTCCTGTGATTGGAACGCATTATCATCAGTCTTTTCTTTTTTGTCCGTCATCATCGTGTTTTTTTCTCTCACAAAACTGGAAAAATCGGCGTCTAACAGAATATTTTGGATAGCCCATTGAAGAAATAGGGTAGGGAATCGCAACGATGTCCGGATTGCCAAACCCGCTTTCCTGCGCGAAAGACTATCATCACTCTTCTTTTCCGATAGGATATTCGTTCTGCTATATCGGGAGAATCATTTTCCTTAAAATACTTCATTACCACTTTCTCTTCCGCCAACATTTGTCTTTTAACATTACCACTGGCGTTTTTACTATGAACCGTGTACTCTCCGAGTACCTCCGGAATAAATCCCCAACTACAGTTCCTTTTTGAAAGACGAAGCCATAGTTCATAATCTTCTGCAGTTACCATCTCCCGATCTTCAGAAAAAACATCGAATCTGTCGAAACATTGTTTTTTCATCATAACTGAGGAAGTTGCGATAATTGAGTTTCCTTGGTAAAGAAGTGTTTTATAAAAATTCTTACAGGTAGGTATTGGAATTAACTTATTTTGTAAGATGCCATCTTTACGGATACAGAGTCTGTGACATACAATATCTTTTCCCTCCAGCATTTCTTTTAAGCATTGTGAAAGTTTTAAAGGATACCAAAGATCATCAGAATCTAAAAAGGCGATATACTCTCCCTTTGCAAGATGGATTCCCAGATTTCTCGATGCTGCAATTATGCCCTGATTGTGAATAGTTTTGTATATGATCCTGTAATCTTTTGAATTTTCCACAATCTCCTTAGTGATATCTTCGGAATTATTATCAATTACTATTGCTTCCCAATTCTGGAATGTTTGGTTTATTACCGATTGCAATGCCTTTTGTAACAAATCTGCCTGATTATAAGTAGGGATAATTACCGACACTACGGGTATAGGGCTATTCATGTCAATCAGCGATCCGGAAATTGTTTTTGGCAGAAAATAAGGGTATTATCAATTTCCTGTTCCAGACACCCTTCTGGACTAAAGCCCGTTGACTTCAATTTTTCGATTGAATATTGTAATGGCACACACTTCTCACCGGGTAACGGTTCAGGTCGCACAATGGGTGGAGTAAAATTAAATCGTAATTTACAACGTTCCTGAATTTGTGTTGCCAGCTGGAAAATAGATAAAGAATTTCCCCCACCCAGATTAAAAATTCCATCCCTTATCATATTATCCCGCAATTGAATCATATGAGAAACGGCCCGTGCGACATCATAGAGAGTGATAAAATCTCTTTCCTGGGTTCCTGATGTTTTAAGTCGCATCTCTTTTGTTGTTATTGCCTGGCGGCAAAGATCATTACAAATGAGTGACCATCGGTCAACCTTGGAATTGATCGGTGCACCAATACTGTTGGAAAGCCTCAGGACAACACCCCGTATTTTTTCCTGCCTGCTCGCTGCGAGGACAAAATCTTCCGCAGTACGGTGCGAGATTGCATAAGGATGAACCGGACGTGGAATTGTATTTTCAGATATTGTACCTTCGAGAGGTGAGCGATAAATATGTGCCGTTGAGAAATAGATGAATCGTGTCACTCCGGCAGTTTCCGCCGAGTTCACGAGTTTTTGTGTTCCAAGACCGTTGATGAGAAGAGCTCTTCCTGGATCATTTAAGGATTCTATTTCGTTCAACGCAGCAAAGTGAACGATTATATCAATATCTTTACAGGAATTTTTTATATCCTCATCTTTAAGAATATCGAGTTTGATGCAATGATCTTCTAAAAGCCATTCTGGTAATATTGCTGATGCTGGGTTCCTTGATGTAACAAATACTTCTAATTCGGGATCCATAGTCAGCCATTCGGCTACTCTTCCTCCGACATATCCCAGTCCACCAGTAAGGAGAATTGATCGTGTCATTTGTTTATTAGCTCCCATTTGTAGGGAATATTGGGATCATCGGGATTCTTTCGCTCAATTTCATTGGGGTCATGAGGTATCGTTGAACAGTTTGCCACAATTGAGGGAGTAGTTCCCACGCATTTAAAACCATTCCAGACGAAGGGGGGAATCTGAACAAGGCAATAATTCTCCGGTCCAAGGAAAATTTCCTGCAGTTCTCCACAGGTCTTACTGGAATGACGATCATCATAGAGAACGAGTTTGATTGTGCCGAAGGGTACTGCATAATTCAGGGTCATTTTCTTATGAATGTGCCATCCCTTGATAACTCCTGGATAAACGACCGAGAAAGAAATCTCTCCGAATCTGAGAAAGTCCAGATCGTCACTTCGTATCATGTGCATCACTTTACCACGTTCGTCGAGAATCTGTCGAAGTGACTTGATTATTACGTCTTCAATCATGGTTAGTTCTCCATATATTCAATAATCTGTTGTTTGTTAATGGATCTCGCACATTCTCTCTCTATCACGGATCTATACCCGTTTGCCGTCTGCTTAACAGTTTTAAAAAATCCACATTTATCAATATTTTACATGTGGGATAAATTCACCGAATTTATCAAGCATATACTGTATCATTTCCTCAGTTAACCCAGGATACACCCCAATCCAGAACAGATTATCCATCACGTTATCCGTATTCACAAGAGTTCCTACAACCCTGTATTCCATATCTGAATATGCCGGTTGTTTGATTAAATTCCCTCCAAACAACATCCGCGTTGCAATCTTATTCTCCTCAAGATATTTAACAATATCATCCCTGGAAAATGGTGCATAGCCTCGGACAAGGATAGGAAAACCAAACCAGCTCGGTTCTGAATTTGTTATTGGATGAGGTAAAATAAAAAAAGGTTCATATTTTTTTAATCCCTGATATAACATGTTGAAATTATATATTCGTCTCTCAACAAATCCCGGTAGTTTTTTTAACTGTTCAACCCCTATAGCCGCCTGCATATCAGTTGCCTTAAGATTATAACCAACATGCGAATAAATATATTTGTGATCATACCCCGATGGAAGATTTCCCAATTGCCTGTCGAATCGTTTTTTACAGGTATTATCACAGCCGGGTTCACACCAACAATCCCGACCCCAGTCACGGAAGGATGCAATGATCTTTTTCAGCAACGGATCGCTGGTGAGTACCGCTCCTCCCTCTCCCATAGTAATATGATGTGCCGGATAGAAACTGCAGGTAGAGATATGACCAAATGTACCGGTAAATTTTCCTCGATAACGGGACCCAAGCGCATCACAATTATCTTCAATAAACCATAAGTCATATTTTTTGACAATTTTCATAATGAGATCAAGATCAGCGGGATTTCCAAGTGTATGCGGAATAACAATAGCTTTTGTTTTTTCAGATATTGCTGCTTCAATCTGCTCTGCTTGAATATTATAAGTACCGAGGTCAACATCGATAAAAACAGGAACCAGATTATTCTGAATAATTGGATTGAGGGTAGAGGGAAAACCGCATGCCGTTGTAATAACTTCATCGCCGGGTTTTAACTTTCTTTCACCGAGTTTGGGGGATGTGAGGGCAGAGACAGCGAGGAGATTTGCAGAAGAGCCGGAATTTGTCAGAAGGCAATATTTTACTTCCAAAAAGGCTGCCAGATCTTTTTCGAACAGTCGGGTATAGCGACCTGCGGTAAGCCAGAAATCGAGAGATGCATCAACGAGGCTAATGAGTTCTTTGTCGTCATAGACCCGCCCGGCATAGTTAATACTGGATATGCCGGGGATAAATGTATCATGGCTTTTTTGGGCATACAATTGTTTTATACGTTCGAATATTTCCGAGCGAAGTTCTTTTTCATTTTTCATGGCTTTTCTGGCTCCACTGTGATAATAATTGATTTTGTCATTTATTGATAAGCTTCCAAGTATAGGGAATACTCGGATCATAGGGATTTTTTCGTTCTATCTCATCCGGATCATGAGGAATTGTGGAGCAGTCTGCAACGAGTGATTGCATTGAACCTATCCCTTTGAATCCGTTCCAGACCTGAGGGGGAATTCTGACTAGACAATAATTTTCCGGACCCAGAAAAATTTCCTGAATTTTTCCCCTGGTCTTACTTGAAACCCTATCATCATAGAGAACGAGTTTGATTGCACCATATGGAACTGCAATATTGAGGGTCATTTTTTTATGGATGTGCCAACCCTTAATCGCTCCCGGGTATACAATAGAGAAATAAATCTCGCCGAAACTTAGAAAGTCCGGATCGTCACATCGTATCATATGCATTACTTTGCCACGTTCGTCGAGGATCTGTCGAAGTGGTTTGACGAATACCCCTTCAATCATGGTATGGTCTCCATATATTCAATAATCTGCTGTTTGGTAATGGATCTCGCACTTTCTCCCTCTTTCACCAATTTATACCATTTTGCAGTCTGCTCAACAGTTTTTTTGAAACCCCATCTGGGGTACCAGCCAAGATAGTGATGTGCCTTATCACAGTTCAAGTGAAGAAGGCCTGCTTCCGGAGGATCACTGTCTTTTTTAGTGATTGTAATTTCCCCGGCACCCCAGACCGAGATCAATTCTTTGGCAACGTCATGTACGGTATGGATTTCCCGGCTTTCAGGTCCAAAATTATAGGATCCTCTAAACTGCTTTGGATTTTCATACATGCGTGAAGCAAGGAGGAGATAACCGGATAATGGCTCCAGTACGTGCTGCCAAGGTCTGGTGGCATGGGGATTTCTTAACTCAATCGGTTCATTATTCTCGAGGGCTCTGATGCAATCGGGTACAATCCGATCGGTAGACCAGTCACCACCACCGATTACATTTCCTGCCCTGACACTTGCAGCTCCAAATTGTGGTCTCTCGTTGAAAAAAGAATCCTGATAGGCTGAGTATACGTGTTCGGCAGCTGCTTTTGATGCACTATAAGGATCTTTACCCCCCAGTTCATCGTTCTCACGGTATCCCCAGCACCATTCTTTATTTTTATAACATTTATCAGAGGTTATTGCTATCAGGACTTTTACTGATGGGGTAAGCCTCACCGCTTCAAGAATATTGACTGATCCGCCAACATTGGTATCGAAAGTAAGTTTCGGTTCATTATAGGATTTTCGTACGAGGGGTTGGGCTGCGAGATGAAAAACAAACTCGGGTTGAATTTTTTGCGTGAAATCCTGGATCTGGTTAAACTCTCTTACATCTCCATCCTTATGATGAATCAGTTTTTCGAGGCCTAATGCAGCGTAATGATCATAGTCTCTCTCGGGGGGCAGGGCAAATCCATAGACCTCTGCACCAAGGTGATGGAGCCAATACACCAGCCATGAACCTTTGAAACCGGTATCTCCGGTGATCATCACCTTTTTATTTCGGAAGTTCTCGTAACCGGTGTTCACCAGATCACCCAAGGGGCTTTCTTTTGTTCGTAGAGCTGATTAAGGAGCTGGTATTCTCGTGAAGTATCCATCGGTTGCCAGAACCCATCGTGCTTAAAGACCATCATTTCGCCATCTGCTACAAGGTTCCGCAGAGGTTCCTGTTCAAAAACATTGTCTTCTCTGTCACTGATGTAATTAAAAATCTCATTACGGCAGACAAAAAAACCTCCCGATATTCTTCCTCCTGTTGTCTGAGGCTTTTCATTGAACTCTGTGACAAGTCCGTGATCATTGCACTGGAGTTCTCCGAATCGTCCCGGGGGTCTAACACCAGTAACCGTGAGGATTTTTCCATGCGAATTATGAAAGTCGAGTAATTTTTTAATATCAATATTGCCAACCCCATCCCCATAGGTCAACATAAAATTTTCCTCACCTTTGAAATACTTCATAACTCGTTTTATCCTTGTACCGGTCATTGCATTCTGTCCAGTTTCAGCAAGCGTTACCTTCCAGTTTTCTGTTACCTGCGTATTATGATATCCAATGGGGGTCTTCCCGCCAATGTCAATGGTAAAATCCATTGTATGGGAACGGTAATTCATAAAAAAATCCCGTATGCTGTCACCTTTGTACCCAAGACATAATACAAAATTATCATGTCCCCATGAAGCATAATATTTCATAATATGCCAGAGGATGGGATATTCACCGATGGGGATCATCGGTTTGGGGATGTTTTCTGCTACATCTCGGATCCGGGTTCCATACCCTCCACACAAAATACCTACTTTCATAATGGCATCTCCTCAATAAGTTGTTTGTACAATTGAATATAACGGCCGGTTGCGATTTTATCGGTGAATTGTGCATCAAACTTCACTTTTGCATTTTTCCCGAGAATGGTTCTCAAATCTTCATTGTCTATTATTTTTTTGATCGCACACATTAAACCTGCTGCGTCTTTGGGTTTGACAAGAATGCCCGATTTCATGTCTTCAATCTGTTCAGGAATGCCTGAGTAATCTACGGTAATAATAGGCTTGCTAAAACTCATGGATTCAAGAATTATGTTAGGAAATTCATTTTTTATTGACGGTACAACGATAAAATCTGACGCGTTTATCAGATTGAATATCTGTTTTTCATGGGCAATGAACCGTACATCATCCTCTAACATCTGTTCCTTCACGAACTGTTTCAGAGACGTTTCATCAACTCCAGTTCCTTCGATGATGCAAAAGGGCATTATCGAATCACTGTACGTGTCTTTGAATTGTTTTAATGCTTTTAAGACATATATCTGGCCTTTGCGCTCTTCCAGAAGTGCAATTACGGAAAAGATGGGACGGTTTTCCGGGAGGACCAGTCTCTGAATGACCTGTTCCCGTGTCTCAGTAACGGCACGGTGGGCAATGCCATTGTGAATGTACTTGATCTTGGTCGGGGGGACTCCAAGATTCTCATGCAATTGTTGCCCGGCATACTGCGAACCGGTCACAAATATTGCAACATATCGTATGACTCCTCTGTCAAAAAAATAATCCAGCCATCGTTCCGGAGAGTGATAGCCTTGGGCAATATTGTTTACAACAAAGACGACCCTGCGGATACCACACAGTTTTGCGGCAAAAACCATAGCAATTGTTGAATACGCACCGGGATAACCGCCATTGTTTATATGAAGAATATCGATTTTGGTTCTTTTTACAATTTTCCTTAATTTGATGAGATTTACGAAAAGGTAAACATACTTGATAAGCATGAGGTTGATGATAATTTTCAACGGTTTATGAAATATTTTCCAGCGGGTTGCATCTATCCGATTATACAGATCGTAATGATCAAAGATATGTACCGGGTTTTTTTCAACAGACATAGAAATCCGGCTCTTCAGCCCTTTTTCGTATACATGTGAATAACGGTATATAAATGAAACATTGAACGACTCCCGGAGGTTTTCATTTGTAAAAAAATTTACGAGCATATTCTCACAACCCGCAAAAAAAGGGCAGTCGGAATAATAGAGGATTGAAGGTTTCACAGTTATTTCACACCGCTGTAATAGGCAATTGTTTTAGCGAGACCGTCTTCCATCGTTGTATTTGCTTTCCATCCCAGCAATTCTCCGGCTTTCCTGACATCCAGATAATACTCCATCACTTCGGTCTTCCCGTATGGTTTTCCCCCGGGGTTTACCAGCCCTTTTTTGCCGGTCATAGTTTCAATGGTTTTTGCCAAATCTATGAGTTTTACCGGAACTCCGCTCCCAATATTAATGATCTGGCCATGTGCATTGATATTTCTGGAGGCGAGGATAAGTGCATCGACCAGATCTGTTACGTAAACAAAATCCCGCGTCTGCTCCCCAGGGGTCATATTAAAGATTTTGCCCTCAAGCAGTGAGGTGATGAGCGATGGCAGGAACATCTCCGTGCCTTGACCGGGGCCGTAAGCAAGGGCGGAACGTACAATAATAACCGGAAGACCATAGAGATGAAAAAACATCTCCCCCATGTGGGAGACACATATTTTTGAAAATGAGTATGGTGTAATGGGAGATTCCCGGAAGCGTTCATTGAATGGCGGACTGTTATTCCCATATTCTTCTATCGTGCCCAGAGTTACAATTGACTGGATGGATCCCACGTCTTTTGCGGCGGAAAACAGATTTAAACTGCCAATAAGGTTTGTCTCAACGGATGAATAAAAATCCTGAACGTTCTCATTTCGTTCTTTATATGCTGCGAGATGAAAGATATGATCCGGCTGGCATGCGTTTACACATTCTTCTAACGCATGAAAATCCTTAATATCAATAATATATTGTTCAACGTCTTTCGGGAAATCATTATAATTTCTGCTGATTGTTGAGATTTGAGACCCGTATGTGCGTAACTGATGCAATAAATGCCTGCCAATAAACCCACTGGCGCCAGTGATTAAAACCTTTTTATTTTGGAAAAAAAAATCTGATTTAAACATAGTTCCAACCATAATTTCTATTTTTGTGACAAAAAATACGTTCTCTTTTTAAAATATGTTTATCTGACAAGTAAATTTACCTTTCTTCAGAGTATTATCTCATTAAGCTTTTTTATTGCCCTTTCTGCACTGCTATAATTATTGATATCAGTACCATACCCTATTATGAAATCACTATTGGCTGTATCAATAGTATAATCTGTAACATTTCGGGTACGGATATATTCATCAAGGGCACTAATTAACTTTCCAGAGTTTTCATAGACATACGCACGTTTCTTTAATTGAAGAACAGTCTTTTTATCAATCTCGTGTAACCCGGTATAGACAAAAACCGGTAGATCCGAAGTAAGAACCTGGAGAATTCCCGTTGATATCAGATCAAATATCACTACATCCGCAATATCTGTAAGTTCCCGAACAGTCATTTCTGATGTAATAAGTTTCACGTTTTTTATTCCATGATCGGTTACGTAACTTAATTGCGGTTCTTTATTTTTATGCGAAGGATGTAATTTGATAATGAATTCTTTATCAGGGTTTTTTTTCGCTAGATCTATTATCTGTTTCTGTATGTCCCAGAGTTGTTCATCCCAGTCTAAAAGATCGCACGGCTGTGACATAATGTAGACATTTCCCGTGTATGACGTGGAGATGTAGACCACGGGTTTGTTTGCTTGTTTTATCCCTGAATTTTTTTCATTCCTATGAAAAGTGTCAAGAGAACTGGATCCTACTGGAACAAAAACCGGAATTTTATTCAATCCTATACTCTCAGAAGTGGAACGGTAACTCCCGACAACACCTTCACCGAAAACAAAATGCCAGTCAGAATTGATAAATTCAATGAACGGCATCAAGGGGTGATAACAATATCCTGCTCCCCCATGCTGCCATGAGATAACAGGAATTCCTTCATCATGTGCCGCTTGAACAATAGAATGATCGATAGCGAGAACGCATGCTGAATGGAGGAGGCAATGAATTTTTTTCTTGTGGATTATTCCGCGGGCAAGAGGATACACTGTAATCGATTCTTGTATTGATCTTCCGATTATCTGTGGAAACCATTCTAAAAAGAATGCAGATACATCAATACCGAGGATTTGATCGAACTCTCTCATACCAGGGTGTTTATTATATACTTTACGAACATCCTCCCGGTAATTATTCTCCCTGGAAATGGCTTTATTAAAGGTCTCATCCCTGATCCGGTAAACCGGTATCATCCCCCCCCTATAGAGTTCGACCAGTGAGTTGTCCCAATTATATCCACTGTTGTAGATAAGGACGGGATTCCGGTGCCAGCAAGTGATGTAATAATATAATGCCGCTGCTACCGATCCAATCCCCTCCCTTTTGCCAATCAAACCCAGATTAAAAAAAAGATCCTGTTCTTTGATCCTAGTCAGCAAACGAGAAAATATTGCATTTTTCTGATCCACGATCCGTTGATCCGGAATACCTGGTTCGGTTTTATGGATTATTTCAATCGGGATATTCCATCCCGGCATTTTCAAAACTTCGTTATATACCGATTCGTAGTTTGAGAATGGAAAGATCCTTTCCCCGGATTTGGCTTTTGGTGTAGCATAAAAACGAATGAAATCCGGCTGTTCCGTGTCAATAATCCTTTTTAAAATTTGAATTCCAGTCCATAGCGAATCAAAAAGAGGCTTGAGATAAGCTATTGAATATCGTGCCGGTGTCAATGTAGGAATATCATGGAGATGTTCCAATTCTTTATCGAGAATTGTCGCTATCCGGTCAATTCTTTGAAAATTTTCCAAGCCCTGCTGATACCGTTCCTTCCCGCCACCATAATCACGGATTGATTTATAGGGAATTTTAAATTTTTCAAAGGCATATGACACACTGGGAGAAAATGAAATATACACGAATTGCCCTTTGATTTTCACACTATCCTCAATGATCCGATCAATTTTTTTAGGGTCTTCCAAAAGAAGTAGTGTTTTTGTCATCAACCACCGAATTTAATTCGCGTTTATTCGTTTTCAAATATTATTTAAATCACTATAATATTTACTGAATGCGCCCTTAACAAAGACAGTAATTAGTTAGATAGGGAATTAAATACACTAACCATTTAACACCAATTACTCCTCCTTTTCCTGTCCCATGTATAATTGATAATATTCACCTTGCTTATCCATCAATGCATCATGCGCACCACTTTCAACTATCGCCCCGTCTCTCATCACATGAATGACATCCGCATCCTGAATCGTTGACAACCTGTGTGCTATTGTAATAACCGTCATATTTTCTGATAACTGCTGAACAGAATCAATAATTTTCTTTTCTGAAATATTATCCAGCGAACTGGTCGCCTCATCCAGCAGTAAAATATCAGGATTCCGGAGTATAATCCGTGCAATGGCAATTCTCTGCCTCTGCCCCCCCGATAGTTTAATTCCCTGATCCCCAATAATTGTATCGTAGCCACGGTCAGTATTAACGATAAAGTTATGGGCATCAGCAAGTTTTGCTGCCACAATTAATTCCTGATCACTGCGTTCCAGCCCGAACCGGATATTTTCCTTAATGGTATCATGATAAATAAAAGTCTCCTGACCAATATATCCAAGAGACCTAAGATAATCAGAATGGTTAAATTCCTCTATATTGACCCCATCAATAAAAATACCGCCAGTCTCCGGTTTGTAGAGCAATGCCAGAAGATTTGCCGTAGTCGTCTTGCCGGAACCTGAATTTCCCACAATCGCAACTTTTTTGTTTTTGCCAATCTCAAAAGAAAGATTATGTATGGTGTCCTGTTGAGCCCCGGGATACCCGAACGATACATCCTTAAATTCAATTTTGTCTTTAAATGAAAATGTTCTTTTTTTATCTTTTGTATTTTCATTACACTCCTTTCCGTTTTCCGCGATCAATTCATCATATACAAGCGTAAGTGCCGGAAGCGCCCTTATAATGCCAGATAAATTACTCTGGGCAGTATTAACGCAGGGGATTAAACGGTACAGAGCGAGCATAATGGTTCCAAATATGCCAATATATGCAATGAAATTTTCACCGGTAAAAAAGTACAATACGACGGCACCCAATGAAATCATTGAAAACATTATAAAATCATTGATAATCGAAGGTAGTTTCTCAAGAGCAGTCACATTTGTATTTGTCTTTAAAAGTTTTTTTACCGCAGAATCATATTTTATCTTGAATAACCCGATAGAATCGGTTATAAAGATAGTCTTAATTCCTGATATGAACTCCTGATACACAACTGATTTTTCCATAAATGCTTTTGTTAACTCAAAGCTATTTCTATAAACTCTTGAAAATAAATATTTCTTAACAAACAATGCGTATATTACTCCAACAATTATCAATCCAACCGTAAGCCAGAATGAGAGATAAAAAATAAACAATAAATAAAAAAGAGAGGTCAGTAAATTTTTTATAAAGTCTATAAATGCACCAATAGCTCCACTGGCTTCGTTCACTGCTCCCTGACCTATGTATAATAAATCACCCTGTTTCTTTCCTGCAAAAAAGCTGTATTGATTATTCGTGATCTTATCAAAAACACGCCGGTCCAGTGAATCACGGACTGATGAAAATACATATGCTCCGTGGTATGCGACGATCCCATAAAACCCGACAATGACAATAGTAACTAGGATCAGGAGCATTGCTGATGCGATAAAGGGATTGAGCGATGATGGCAGTAAATGATCATAAAATACGTCCAGTAATTTCGGCTGATTTTGCACCCCAAGACCATAGTTAATAATCGGGTAAACCAGTGAGACCCTGAACACCTCAAGCCCGCTGAGTACGATAACAGCTAGCAGATATAACGCCAGTGTCTTTTTAAAAGGGCTGAAAAGATAACGCAAAATCTTCAAAGAGTCTCTAATCACTGACAATCCGAAACCTCCTTACTATATCATGCAGGTACGTTGCATTCCAGTCACCTAAGTCACATGCATATTATAGCAGCGAACAATTATTAAGACCATATAACCTTCTACGTCTTGTTGCAGGTAGTCTTTGTGGATTAAAAATCTCTTTATTGTTTGACTTTTTTCCAGTCATTTAAAAAAAGCTCCAGTCCCGCATCGGTCAGGTTGTGTCTGGACATTAATTCGATAATCGTCGGAGGGATCGTTACAACATGAGACCCCGCTTTTGCCGCGGAAAGAACATGCATAGGGTTTCGGATACTCGCTGTGATGACTTGTGTAGAATAATTATGCCGTGCAAAAATATCGACCGCATCCCTGACAACATCAATCCCATTATGACCAATATCATCCAGACGACCTACAAATATACTCGCATATGTTGCCCCGCAATTTGCTGCTAATAGTGCCTGACTTGCTGAGAAAATTAGAGTGACATTCGTTTTTATGTTCATCTCACTTAATCTTTTTGTCGCTTTTAAACCCTCCATTGTCATGGGAACTTTAATAACAATATTTGGAGAAATACGGGATATTTGTCGAGCCTCTTCTACCATCTCGCTGGATTTATGGCTCATAATTTCAACACTTATAGGACCCTGCACAATTTTTGATATTTCCATTATTAATTCTTCAAACGGATATTCTGGTTTAATTTTTGCGATTAAACTGGGGTTGGTGGTCACACCGTCAATAATAAAACTGTATTTCTTAATATGATCAATATCTGCAGTATCCAGAAATATTTTCATAATCCTCCGCTCTTTACCCATCTATGATTCTTATTACACATATCTTTTCGTTTGCAGTATAAAATTTTGAACCGCATCGAGTAAATCTGCTGCTACATAGTCAACTGGGCATTGTTTATTCTCGTATTCTAAAAGACCATGACCCGTTTTAACCAATATTGTTTTACAACCCACAGATCGCCCGGCTTCGATATCGCTCCATTTATCACCAACCAAAAACGAATGTTTAAAATCAATATTAAACTTTTTTCCACCATCTATAAGCATCCCGGGTTTTGGTTTCCGGCAATCGCAATCGATATGATATTGTTGCACTTCTGCTTCAGGATGGTGAGGACAATAATAGATTGCATCAATATGGGCATTGAATTGTTTGAGTTGTTCGATCATTGCCTGGTTAAATATTTCAATATCGTTTTCATTGTACAATCCTTTAGCTACGCCAGATTGGTTTGTAATAATTATTACTTTAAAATTTTCTTCATTCAATATTTTTATCGCGGATCCGCTGCCATCAATTAATGCAAGCTGGTCAAGGCGATGGGCGTAATGTGGGGGATCCTGAGTTATAACACCATCGCGATCAAGGAATACTGCATTATTCATATCCATAATCTATTCCACGTCATTCAGGTAATGCCTGATATTTTCCAATGAATGTAGCGCCGATTCGTGAATATATCTTCCCGTGTAATTAACTCGGCAAAGAATCCAAAATTTATTCTAGGGGAATCTCAAATCTAATTATTCTGCAATATTTTTTTAATTTTAATTTTCCTGTTAAAAGGTAGGTGATCAGATAAATTGTAAATCCAGTTGGCAACACGATACGGGATTCCAAATCCGAACAATTTAACTATAAAAAATTTCAGTCTTGATTTTGTACTAGGAATTACAAACCGAGATCTACATTTTCTGCAACAGATATCCATTCTGCCAAAATTCGATGGAATATGATAATTTTTGTATACTGTTATCTCCTTACAGAAAGGACACCTGACATGTATCTCATGAATATCTTTTGTCTGAATATTTACCAATGGAATTGCATAATATTTTGGTATTGCATTAGCTTCACATATATCCTCGGTCATTTGTTGATATTCTTCATCTGTCATCCCATCAGTGAAATTGATCGGAAGATTTTGATAATCCTGTTTTGCCCGCTCTTCAATAAATTGTATTTCATCTTTAATGATTCCTTTTTTAACAGCATGATTATAAATATAAGATCCCGGATGAATAATAATATGACCCAGACCAATGCTATTTCCAATTATATCCGGGTTATTTTTCCAATAATGAAGTGTTTCCCGGTACGTTTCTTTGGTTTCGGCGATATCTCCAAAAATGAAATTGCCTTGAACAGTTATCCCTACACGTTTACATATTTGCAGGGTATTATCGATTTGATTTGGAGTTATTCTTTTCTTCATGCTTTTAAGAACTGTGGTACTATAACTTTCCAAACCCAGACTCACAAAATAACAACCGGCATCCTTCATTTCTCTTACTTCATTCTCATCCAAAAAATCAACCCTCATTTGACAAAACCATTTTAATTCCCAAGGAATTGAAGTTGAGATCTCCTTAATGTTTTTACATAAATCAGATAACCGATCTTTATTTTGGGCAAACAATTCATCATAAAAGAAGATTATATTTATTCTATATTTCTTTACAACATATTTGATCTCTTCAATTATATTATCTACGGATCTTTGTCTATATTTATTTCCCAAAGGGTGGTAACAAAAAGTACATGCAAATGGACAGGATCTGCTTGATATCATCGGATATACTCGAGGATTATCAAACACATCATAGAGTACGTTATCGCTTGGATACATATGATCTAAATATTCATCAAATCCAAAACCCTCATAATCCGGCCAAGGTAATGAATCAAGGTTATTAATAGGGTCACGAGGTTTTGTCAATATGATCTGCCCCTCTGTGTTGCGGAATATCAGTCCATTTACAGAATTGATATCTCCTTTATTTTCCAGACACTCAAAAAGTTCTTTTATAGTCAGTTCACCTTCACCAATTACCCCATAATCCGGCTGCAATAAGTTGAACATGATCTCTGGCTGACTTGAAACCAGACCACCTCCCAAAATTATTTTTATTTGTGGGGCATATTTTCGGACGGACTCAACGACAGCATTTACATTGGGGTAAAATGGTGACAAACCACCTGTGATAACAAATTCATAGTTATTTTTTAATAATTCAATTTCAATAATTTTATCAGCAGTCCCATCTATATGATTCAAATTTAAAAAATTTACATGATGATTATTTTGTTTTAAGACCGAAGAAATGTATCCAAGTCCAACGGGGATATTATAATTAAAATTTGCTTTATCTGCTTTTGGATCATCAACCAATAATTGTTGGAACCTGATCAATATAATGAGACACTTCATATCATGAACACCTTGTAATATTCATAACTATTCAGCTGGGACGAGGAGCGCCCGTAGGAGTGAATCGGTTCCCCCAAATCTGCCAACAAGGGAATCGAGAACCTGTTGTTTATTCTTCCCAAGAATCCCAGCCTTCTCTTTCTTTGCCGGCAGGTTCCTGCACCGGAACGGGGGATCCAAGAGTTTCACCTTGGTTGAATGGAAGAAGACCCCTGACTTCACTTCGAACTCCTTTGATAATGCGATCTGCACGCCCGAGTTGGGTGTGACCACTCCCCATTCGTATTTTTAACTACATTTTTTAGTGATTCCCATTTTCACACCCAGATCATCTTGGGATAATCAACAATTATGCGTTGTATCTTGATTCACTCCTAATTTTATGCCATAAATCTTACATAACCTTCTATGGTTCTGGATTATTTATTTTCTTTTTTATTTGGTTTAAATTTTTGGTCATGTATACTGTATCTCTATGATTCTAATCCTTTCTACAGCGTACGTGTGGTCTGGGGGGATGTTTTGTGCATGGTTGTGCCGGGGGGAATACTATGGGGTTGATGGTCGTGGATATGGATTACTGGGGAGGGTCATTGTATAAATAGAGTGAGTAAGCTCACTATTTTTTTCAGACATCAGCTTATCTGAATCTTTGGAATTTGTATTTAATTGTTGTAGAATATCCGGAAAAATCAAATCTAATTTCATCGTCTCAGTAATCTCTATTGGAAGAAGTGAAAAACCAGCACGAGAAAAGGTTTTATTCGATGCGAGATTGTTCTTACCCACTCGTGCAATTAATACTTCAATTTCAGGTTCATTTTTTTTAACCCAATCTGGAAGAGATAATAGAATCTTCAGTCCATGACCCCTTCCATGGAGATTCGGATCCAAATAAATTCCCACTTCTGCATATGTAATATCACCATCTTTGTTTTTAGATAACCGTATTAATCCAATTCGCTGTGAGTTCAGAATGGGGAATAACATTATCTCATAAGGATTATTCAGGTTTTTTTCAAACCAATTAAGGTGTTCATCTATCGGAAAAACGCGCTTATTAATCCAATATCGAGTTGTTCTGGGGTCATTGCGCCATTGATGTATGAGTACCGCGTCGTCAAATGAACAGGGATTTTCAAATTCTATTTGTTCTGACCCGGAGTTCATATTTTTTTTTCGCATAATAGAAACCTACAAAAAAAGTTTTTAGACAATATCTTTCCATTCAGTATGAGTCCCATGTAGTTTGTCATCCCAGCTATCGAGACGATCAATTCTATTGTAGTATTCAAACTCGCTGGATTTCCGAATGAGTAATCCATTTTCTATTCGGTCAGTATACTGATATGAATTCCAGCGGGAGCAATTTCTGCACAACGGTAATTGGGAGTAATCATTTTTCTCATGAAGTTCTCGTATATGTGTAAATTTTTCGCCATTCCACACTCCTTTTATCCCTTCATTAAACACATTCCCCATATTATATTCATTAAAAATATCCAGACAACAGATTGAGACATTTCCATCGGCATGAATTGGCATCGTAGAATACAGCGATAAACAGGGAATTCTTTCGCCATTTTTTTCAAGATCCCCCTGAATAAACTCTTTTCCATCAAAATAAGTACCTATCCTGACAAAATCAACCCTCTGCGTCCAATAAGACACAAACAAATCCCGCTCCTTTATATTCGCACTTTGCAATGTCATTGATACCCCGATTCGCGGTTTATCTTTACATCCTCGTATTTTTATTAGCCGCTCTACAATGTCGATGAGGTGAGAGATGCGGGAGAAGCCACGAATTTTTTTAAGGGTTTCATCTGTGGTTGCATCAATACTAATGATGATAGAATCAAATTCAATATCTACAAGAAATTTAGCCATCTCCTCACTTAGTAGAAGACCATTAGTATTGATGGCTAAAGTTACTCCATTTTTCTTCATATATTGGGTTAATTCACGAAAATAAGGATATAATAATGGTTCACTCCACATATCTGGAATTAACAGGGGATGTACCTCATCAATTTCATCAATAATTGACATTGCCTTGTGGAGAGGCATAATCTTATTCTTATACATAAGAGTTCTCGGATCCTTGCTTTCTCCGTGAACTAAGCACTGAGGGCACTGCAGATTGCAATTGGTGTGGACATCAAGTAATATCCGTGGAGGTAGAATTGGGACATTTCTATTTATTTGGGGTATTTCTCTTGACATGTAAAAACCTGCTTAAGGCTCCTGTTTAATGGTTTTAAGGAAGGCATCTTCAACTTTGCTGATCGCATCAGTAATATCCTGAACCTCCTGATCTCCATAATTTTCATTCAATAATACATTGAATGAAGAATTGCAATAATTTAATGCATTGGTGCATGGATAATCATCAAAAAGATACGGTTGAACCCACGGCCATTGCGAAACTACATAGTGATAATGAGGGTTAACACTAACACCTTCTGCCAGTATCGCACGGGCAAAATCAGTTTTTGAGCAATTTATTTTATCAGTTTTTACAGATATTGGATAGAAAAATGGAGAATCATCATCGGACACTATCGATGGTGAACATACCTGAGATATTTCGGATATTGAAACAGATAATTTCTTTAAAAAAAGAAGTCGCTTTTGAATCGTTTTATCAAGGCGTTCTAAAGATTTTAATCCTATTGCACAGGAAATTTCATTTTGATGAAAATTCAAAGCAGGAAAGAGGAACTGTGCTGGGTTCCGGTCATCATAATCATCTTTCCAATATGGCTTTCCCCGGTCCGCATATGCTCTTGCCATATGCATGAGTTCTTCATCCTGTGAATAGATCACACCTCCACATCCACCAGTAATGTGAGCTTTTCTATACATTGTTGAAAAAACTGCTATATCTCCATAGGTACCTACTTTATTCCCTCGGTAAATGGCTCCATGTGCCTGAGAACAATCCTCAACAACCTTAATGCCACATTCATTACAGCGATCGGTGATCTCACGGATAGGGGTTGATTTTCCACCCAAATGGACGATCACTGCAGCACAAATATCTTTCTTCAACCTCTCTTCGATCTGTTCGGTACCTGCATTATACGATCCTGGCATTGAATCCATCAATACCGGTGTCATATTATTCAGAATTATTGCATTAATTGTCCCGGGATCCGTTACTGGAGAGACCAAAATATTACTCTTTTTCGGTAATTGGAGTGCAGCTATTGCCACGAACACAGCAGCGGTTCCTGAACAGACGGCATCGGCAAAACCTGTATTTCCCATATATTTAACAAAGGCATCCGTGTATAACTGCTCATATCTTCCTTGATATCCAGGATCAGACTGCTCATTTTCATAATAATCAATAACCTCACTGATTATCTTCCTTTCTTCAGTCCCAAAAGAAAACCTCGCTGGAAAATTTGTTTTTCGGATAGGAGAACCACCGGATATCGCTAGTTTGGTTCTATGAAATTTTTTCATATTTTCTGATTCTATCAGTTTTTCTTCCATAATCACACCAATTTAGTATGGTCTTTCCTTAACACATCTCATAATTGAAATATACTTAAAATGAGATGGATTATGCAATTAATAGCATTAATCATTCATCAATCATCTCTGGTGCAAGGACAAATGAAAAGCTTCTACAAAGCAGGTAATTATTACGAATTTTGTTAACAATTTCCAATCCAGTGCCTCGAATAAATGGAATAATAATCGGAATTGAATTATCAATTAGATCTTGCGGATGGATAATTTTAATCCCATCTATCTCCTTGTGTATCCTCCGTTCATCTTCATCCAAAAAAAATTCAGGTTTTAAATTCATCTGACTATATAACCAAAAACTGGACATTCCGGTTCCAAATATTGCATATCGATTGTTATCAATTGTTTTATTAAAAAATTTCGCCGTTTCTTTGAGCCAGATAACATATCGTTCAGGAGATGGAACATCATTCTGATTGATATGGTGACTTATATCATTAGTTATCAAACACGTAAGAAGATTATGGAACCAGTTTCTTCCATCAACTTTTATCCCAAACCCGGTTTGTTGTAAAAGCATATCCAACGAATTAAGGGAGAAGTGTGAACAATGATCTATTACAGCCAAATCAAATGGATTTCTCTCGGTATCAGGAACAGATATAAGAATCATACCCGTTTCTGTTAAATGTTTCTTTAATTCTGAAAGATAATACACCGGATCTGCAAGATGCTCAAGCACTTGCCATAGTATGATCAGGTCAAACGGACCATTTTGTATATCAGATAGTGATCCTGAATAAAATCCTTTTACTTGAGGAATTTTTAAGATATCATCCTTAAATAGTGGAGAAAGATCATATCCATACATAGTCCATTGTGGAAGAAGTTGACTTGCAGAAATTAGTGCTGCTCCAGTACCACAACCAAAATCCAGGAGTTTTCCTTTTTTTGGTAAATATGATGTACAACATTGTAAAGCATGATAGGTCCTGGGTCTGGGAGGAAGACCCGCGGGAAAGACCAGTTGCTCCCCGCCATCTGATAAATAATGCGCCGAATATTCTGAATAAACCTTATTGATATACGATACAATTTCTTGTGTATGATTTTTTTGAATATGTCCGCATGATGGGCAATACCACAGGTCAGATGGATAATTACAGATTCTTGGTTCTGATGTTATAGATTTGGGATAAATCCCTGGCATGCCAAGTTGAATTAATCCTTTTGAATTGCAGATCAAACAGTTCATGATATTGCAGTTTAGATGACTAACGATTTGTCGATACACGATTTCAAAAAAATGATGTAATCAGAGATTTAAACCACATCATTGATCGGTCTCCTTCTGATTTCCAGAAGTTCATCCAGAGAAATTCCCATTCCCTCAGCAATTCTTTTCTTTTGTTAATATTTGTAAAATTGATGCGATCCCATTCAAATACATGCAGAACGGTCAGAGCAAATTTTAGTTTATGTATCATAGATTCACATCCATTCATTCTTTATGTTGATAGTCTTTTGGACTGATAAGTATATTTTCCCATTCATGATTGATCCAATCATAGACCTGACGCAATCCTGTATTAATACCTTTAAACTCACAATGATTGTCCAATGGTTCTTGGAAATTGGTAATAGGTAAAAATTTCAAAATCCATTTTTCCTACCATCCCATTTCATGGGTATACACCCCCTGTCGGTCACTCCATCGCGATTAAAATCCTTCCCGAGGTCCCGCTTTTCATTAATCGAATGGCTTCATTAATATCATTTAATTTAAATTCATGAGTGATAAGCCCATTAAGTTTCAGGATCCCTGCATTGGTTAGTCGAATATATCTCGGAATATCGATATGGGGAACGCAACTTCCCCCATGGCTTCCTTTCAAGACTTTATTGAAGTGGATTGGAAGTGTATAGATTGATACATTATCTCCTTTTCGTGGAACACCGACAAGGATAGTCCTGCCATCCGGATGTGTCAGATCATATGCCTGTTCTATTACCCGTGCATTCCCTGTTGTATCGATGACCACATCAGGTCCGGAAAGTCCGACTATTTTTTTTATTTGATCAATGAGGTCTGGCGTTTTCATTGAATTAAAACAATAGTCAGCTCCCATTTTTCTTGCCATCTCAAGTTTGTTATCATGGAGATCAATACCAATGACAGGATGAGCAGAAACCATTTTTGCCGCCTGCACGATATTGAGACCAACTCCCCCTACGCCATAAACCACTACGGACTGCCCAATCTTCATTTGAGCATCGTTATTGATAACTCCAAGAGCTGTCGTTACAGCACAACCAAAAAGAGGCGCAATTTTCATATCAAATTCTTTGGGAATTGTTGTAAGCCGGTTTTCTGAGACGATTGCATATTCATTAAAAGTAGTGACCCATCCGGCATTCAAAGGTTTTCCATTCCAGCGATATTTTGGTGGCTCTGATTCTATCCCGTTGCTCTTCCTCCAATGGAGAACTACATGATCTTCGGGTTTTACAGTTGTAACACCCGGACCTGTTTCAAGCACAACTCCCGAACCTTCATGCCCCAGAAGATGGGGGAGAAATTTATCCTGGCCTTTTGCGGCTTGTATTTCATTAATCTGGGCTCCGCAAATCCCACTATAGATTATTTTTACAAGGACCTGCCCACAGGTAAGCGTATCCGGGAGCTGAACCTCATCAACAACCAGAGGTTTATTTGTCTCTGTCAGTATGGCTGCTTTCATCCGTGAAACTTGCATAACATTCCCTTCATTCAAAATATATAAATTCGTAATCGCCGTTATACCCAAACACATTGTAGATCCAGATCCATTCATCCAGATCGAAGAGGGTCTCTGCAGTCAGGGCCCAACATTCAAGATTGAACATTTCAAGTTCATTCCGATAACTTTCCACCATGATATATTTGTTTTTTCCCACCCTTTCAATTTCCTGAAGTGCTGTCTTGAGTTCAAAAAGTCTCAGGTTATGGAGGGTGGCAAGAGAGAGCACAAGGTCAAATTCATTGTCTTTGAATTGGTAAGGATCCTGTGCCCGGTGCTGAAATAGGTGCCCTTTGAAGTCTTGGTGGCAATGATCTATCCCATACTGGGAGATATCGAATCCGTAGATCTCGAGTTCCGGAATCAGCAGTTGTAGTTCATATAAAAGGAAGCTTTTTCCACATCCGACATCAAGGATCTTATCCCCTTCCTGAAGTTTATATCTCTCAATTATTTTTTCAGCAACAGGTTTCCAATACCCTGGGCGATAACTATAGCCTCCATAACCATACCGCCGGTCTCCATCCCAGTATTCAAATCCGTACTCCTTTGCCTTTTGCATACAGTGGACTTTATCGTCCAACATTCTGGCAAGATAATCTCTTTTAGTCTTTTGGTGGAGTGGAGTCACCAAGTTTAGTAATTGTCCCATATTTGTCTCTTTGCATTGTATTCTATTAATTGCGGTGTAGATATTCGTGAATATGATAATTAAATGTAGGGAAAATTTTGTTGTCAGATATATGTGCTGACAGTCATGAACATATTTTTTGCTTTTTCAAGTTGAATCCCTTTTTTCTCATTAATATTGATACCTTCGTGTGCATATAATCTACGGGCCCTCCCGATAGGAAGGAACTCATTGAGAATGATACAACACCATTTAATTATGTGGACAGGAAGAAGCATTTCCAGCCTCTGATAGTGGGGCTTTGGATTGTCAAGTCGTTCTAACACGCGGGTTGAGAACATTGGAAGATACGAATGGGGGATGGGAACTTCAGGTTGACAAAAGAAATCACAGATCATCTTTACCGGATCATCTCTTCCTGCATACTCAAAATCGATGAAAAATAATTTTCCTTGATCAGTCTCGATTGCATTATGAAATCCAAAATCAGAAGGGGATATG
This sequence comes from uncultured Methanoregula sp., assembly GCA_964590895.1. Taxonomy (GTDB): domain Archaea; phylum Halobacteriota; class Methanomicrobia; order Methanomicrobiales; family Methanospirillaceae; genus Methanoregula. The sequence goes on from CAZPYV010000014.1 coordinate 26,824, forward strand.
CAAAAATCTCTTTCTGATAAGGTTTCATCAATTTTGAAAAAACCTTTTTTTTCCTGATTCAGAATACCCGTCTGGACTTTTTCCCAGAGGGGGATTACATCATACCTGATAAAAAAGTGAACCGATCGATTTATTTCAGATTCGTTATCAATCTGTAATAATCTGTTGATTCTTCTATTTACAGAATCAAGATGATCTCTCATCGAAAGACAAGACTCCGCAGCATTTAAACAGTACTTTGATGCATTAAAATCATTATTTTGATTGATTGATTCAAAAAAATTAAGTGCCTGCGAGATATGATTCCCACATACACGTTCTTTAAGAATTTTATTACCTGCAATATATTCAACAATTGCAATTCCCCGCCTTGGATCACAAATAATTGGCTTTGGCACACAGGTTACCCCGGCATCCCTTGCATATTCAAGAAATGTCCATTCTGCTCGGAAACGATCCCTAGGGTCAGATGCATGTCGGAAATAGTGTTTCATCACATACTTTAGGGTTCCGTCAATTTCCAGAATGAATACCTTGTTATTACCTCCGTCGTTCTGTGAGCGAATCACAAGGTTATCAATACAATCAATTTCAGATAAAAGGTCCCGTGAAAGACAGTACAAATTTTTCTCAAAATTATCCATACTGCCTCTCAATAATACCACATATCTGATCCCATCTACATGCTGTAATATATTCACGATTTGAAGGATTTTTTGCAAGAGGATCATACAAGATTTTTATTAGATCCTTGGAAAGATCCGGATGCAGAAGGACTTCGGCTAGATCATCTATTATAATATCACAGCCAAGCTGATTTATACGACACACCTTTTCAGATCGCGTTGATTCAAAAAAGACACCTTCAACTGCCCCAAGTATATCAGATCCATAAATCCGGTTTTTTTCCAGCCACATGAGCGCCGATTTATGCAAGTTGAATCTTTCTCCGACAATTGAGTCACGGGTTTTATGGCTGATGATATAAATTTTCCAACCATTATTATAACATGAATCAGAGAATGTAGAAAAACCACCCATTACTTTTGCATTTTGGATGTGTTTTCCATATACAAGCCCCTGAATTTTAATCCAGTCCTGTTCCTGTCCTTTTCCAATGAGATACTCACGGATTATTTTTTTATTACACCCAACGTTGTCCGGCAAAGCTCCCAGTGACAATCCCGCGACATAAAAAAGATTGTTGTAATCAATAATCGTATTATCAAAATCAACGCCAATGATCATGAGTGCATCATTCGTTTTATTCGTTCTGTTCATCAATCCAACCGTGGGAATTCTATAATAGTAAAGTATTCTTGATATAATTATTGGTGATTCCTTAATAACGACCCCCACGATAAACTAATGTGGTTGGAATGATGAACCTAATATAACTCCAACGATACACGATATCTGAAGAAAAATCTGCTCTGTAGAAAATCTCACTAATGAGAAATCGTAAGAACCTGTGAATGTTACAGACAATCATTTTGTTAGCGATTTCTTTCATCTGAATCAGGAATCTTCTCGCTTTGAGATCCCCGTTGAACTTTCTTTTCAGAACAGAGAATTTATTTTCCACGAGTTGTCGTCTTGGATAAATAATGTCATTGAACTGGCGAGCCATTTCCTGACGGTAAGTGCCCCCGATAATATCGTTTTTCCAGGAACGAATTGGCATGAAGGTCTTCCCGGATCAGTCGATGAATTGCTTCAGAATCGTTCCTTTATCCATGACGTAACAATCGGACTTTCGGGTTTTGTGACATTGTTGGAGTAATTTCACTGCATGCCGGGTATCGTGGACCCTGCTGTTGGAGGCTACGAATCCAGTAATCACCTGTTGATCGGTATCAACAGAGATCGAAGTTTTCAGGAAATGTTTTCGGATTTTCCCGGTTCGTTCTGAAAAATAATGGCTACAGTTCCCGTTCGTAAAACCGGATGAATCGATAGCCGTTATGGGAATTTTTTCATCAGATGTGTAGAACAGGTTAACAGTCTTTCTGAAGGTTAACCGAAGATAATGAGTTTTTACCCGTTAGAGAAATTTCTGGAGCGTTGTAAAATGAGGTACTTCGGATAGATTAAGGAGCTCTTGAACTCCTTCCATATCTCCGACATCTTCGATAAATTCCCGGTAGTGCTGGTTGCGAAAATCTTTGAACAAAATCAGGACTAACAATTGGTATTGGGTATAGGTTTTCTTTGAAAATTTACAGGGATATGGTTTGAGATGTGTTGACTTTACTATAGAAATGGCTACTTGGATAAACCTGATATTCCGGCTCGCTGATTTCTTAATTGTCCCCTTACTTTTTGTGCACACATTATGGTAAGGAGAAAATGTACCTTAGATCTTTCGGTCTTCGGGACAACTCCTTTTTAGATTAGGATTTCTACTGAGCAATTTTTTCTGAAGTTTTAAAAGAACGCGCTCCTTTTTCTGAATGGCAGCTTCTGCAGCCTGCAGCACACCTTCTTTCATTGCCTCAAAGTTACGCGTATCTGTATCAACAACCTTTTTTACCGGAGTATATGCAGACTCCCTGAACCGTGGAGTGAAATCGCATTCTTTTCCATCCATGATGAGGACTGATTCCGGTTTACCCGCTTCAACATACCCAACCTCGTGCATCCTGACACCCGCAGTTTTTACAACCCGGCAGATCTCTGCTGCGGCATCAGGAGGAGCGACAATGAGGAGTGCATCCAGAGAAACCCCGAGGTAGTCAATCTCGAGTTTCTCAAGCATTGCTCTGACATGAGGCTCGACTAATGTAGTGGTTGCAGATTCATCGATCACAATCCGGCAATTCGCCGTCTCTGCCATCTCAAAAACATCGCCTCTCAACCCCCCATTCGTCACATCGGTCATGGCATGAATACGGGAAAAAATCTCGCTTTTCATGAGAGTCTCGCAGGCCATAAGGAAATTAAGATTGATTGTATGTTCTACAACCTCAGGAAATCCGGAGTATATTGCTGCGGTTGCGATAGTGCCACCTCCTGCTCCTTCCGACATGAGAATGACATCGCCGGCTTTGGTTGCCTTGCGGGCTGTGAGATGATTTGCAACCCCTACCGCCCCCACACAACCGGTTAACCGGCTCCCAAGAACCATATCCCCGCCGATTCTTAATGTAGAACCGGTGACCAGCGGCACATCCATCGCTTCGCCGACTGTTGTAATCCCCGCAGTGTAATCAAAAATCTTTGCAACATCCCCGTCATCGGCCACATGGATATCAGAAAATAGCATGACAGGCTTTGCTCCCATCACATAGGCATCGCGCAGCGTTGCACGAGTCACATGAAATCCTGCAAGGAACGGATAATCGGAAAGACGGGAGTGCATCCCGTCAACAGTGCAGATGATGTATTTTCCCTCTGCACAGACTACTCCTGCATCGTCCATCTCATCCACACCGACTGAGGCCGAGGTTTTCCCGATGATCCGGGCGATCTGGCGGTGGGCAAAAAAGTCGCCCTGACCACGGGACCCCACACCAAATTCGCCCATCTTCACATGAGCGGGTTCGAATTCGAAAAAGTCTCCTTTTAATCCGAGGGTGTTTTTGACTTCTTCGATCACTGCATGCGAGAATACATCTGCATACGATCTCCTGACCTCTTTTATTTCGAGGATACGATCAGTAAGATTTTTTTGTAAGGTTTCCCGGTCCGCACCAGCTAGAATATTTCTGCGGACATACTCCTCAACATCCATACTCTTCTGTACGTGCAAGAGACATAAAAAAGCGGGGCATAAATAAAAAAAAACAAAACTATCTTCAAAACTTTAGATTGGGCAAAAAAAGCAGTTGAAAAAAAACTTATCTGAGAAGGACCCCGTATACCTCTGAAAAACAACGGAGTGCATCGTCAAATTTCCCGCGTTTTAACAATGACAGACCCTTCACCATACCCCTGCGGACAACCTTAATATCAAGATAATATGCATGGTCAAATGCGCGGGCCGATTCTTCAAGCTTCCCTAGCATAAAACACGAATTGCTCATCACAACCCATGCATCAGCATTTGTTGGATCAATTTCAAGCGCTTTTTCAAGATTGCGTATCGCTTCTTCATGACAGGACAACTTACTGAGGCAGAGCCCTTTGCTGTAGAGAGCCTGAGCATTTTTAGGAATTATTGTAAGGGCACGGTCAAGCACATCAATTGCTTCACGGTAGCGTTTGAGATTGATAAGCGCCATGCCTTTTTTTAAGAGAGCAGATACGAAAAACGGATAAATTTTAAGAGCTCGATCGTAGCAGATGATCTCTTCTTCATACCATCTCAGTTTTCCATAAGCAAATCCTTTGTTCACCCATGCCGAAAGATAGCGGGGCCGGAGTTCAATGGCACGATTGCAACATCGAACCTCGGCTTCAAATTTACCCAGCATCCCTTGCGCAACTCCCTTGTTGTTCCATGCGACAGCATTCTCCGGATCGATCAAAAGCGCTTCATCACAGCATTTGAGTTTGTCTAAAAACCGGTCGAGCATCCCGTAGGCAAATGCCTTGTTGTTCCATGCATCAACGCAATATTGGTCCAAAACGATCGCTTGATCGCAGCACTCGATCTCCTCTTCGTACCGTCCCAGCTTTCCTAAGGCAAACCCCCTGCCAACCCACGCAAGCGCGAGTGTCGGTTCAGCAGCAAGCGCAAGAGAGAATAAAGTGAGTGCATCTGAATGTCGTCCCTCACGTCCCAATGCTAGACCTTCTAAGTAGAATTCCCGGCCATTTTTCCGGGATTCAATTATCGGGGAAAAATCAGGAGGGTTGGACATAAAAGAATCCTCATATCAGGACAATTATCTTGTGGAAATGATTAGTGCCGGTGATATTTATGTTCATGTTTTATCACACAACTGGATACAATTCAAGAGCGGGACGGATTTCTTTTATGACGTTTATGATAATGTGTTTCATGAAGTGTGTGATCTTTACCCATGCGGGGATGATTTCAATAATAATATAACGTTGTATCCCGTATATTCACGAATTGTCATTTTTTTCAGAGAATACAAATGCAACATCACCGGTAATGGGCGGCATCCTCTGCATAGGGATAACGATGATGCTTGCTGTGCTCGTCCTCCTTCTCTTTCAGATGCCCAATTATTTCTTAATGCAGGATTCTGAAGTGCCTGCAATTTTTAAAATAACCACAATCAGGCATACTGATGAAAATGGGAAACTGAACTATGATAGTTACATGGTAGTAGTCAACTCTGGAGTAAAGGGGTATGAAAACCAGGACCTGTACGCAAAGACCTATAAAAATGGCACCCAGCTTAATTGTGTCATCTCAACAATGAACGGGAATAAATTCATTAGTTCACAACATTTTGGAGTTCAGAATCTCGCAGGACTTGGTGCAAAGGGAGTCACATGGTATCCAAATGCAATGATCTGGATCGATTACACCGACAAGACATTCCACCCAGGTGATGAAGTCACACTCGAAGTTTTTAACAGCACAACCAATCAGATTATCTCACGTCACTTGTACAACGCATAAAAAAAGAATCCAATGACAAAAGATTGGAGATTTAAAGGTTATTCATCCAGTCGTTTGAACACACCTTTTTTTACTTTTAGAATTTTGCATTCAGGACAGCGCCATGTATCAGGCACATCCTTCCAGTCCGTTCCGCAGGTAATTCCGTTTTTTGGGTCTCCTTTTAATGGATCATAAATATAGTGGCATTCAAGGCATACCCAGCGCTCATATTTTTTTTCCTCAGTCAAATCAATTCAACTCCTTATGATCGGTTCTGGTATTCTATTTTTATGTTAATATTTATGAATACTCTCCTTTGGGCAATCCGCTTTATTGGTAAGAGGACGGTAAACATCCACAATTCACCAGATGGCGTGAACAAAGACGCGCTACTCTGAGCGGTTCGGGAATCTTTCCCTCAAGAGTAAAATCATTGCACAATTTCATCGCATCTGTTTGGTTCAATCCAAAGGCGCGCAGGAAAATGGTCTGACCTGTATGAAGTATGACAGGGATACGATCGCCCAGTCTCCTGTAGGCAATAACTCTCTCCACATCACCGGGAAAATGATGCCTGATATCCGATTCAAGTCCATCTGAGTCTTCGTATGATACACAGATGAGTGGTATTTCCGCCTCTTGTGAAATTCGTATGGGGTCTAAGACGTTGAACCATGCAATAACACAACCAGAGAGCATAATAACATTGATATCACGACGGTTAAGCCTCCTCACCATATCAAGAATACTATCGGTAGCATCCATGCCCCCTACCGAAACGGTACCAAACGAAAAACCATCGATACGGAGATCCTTTCGCATCACCACCCCGGCTAACGTAGAGCGGGTGCGTCCGGAAAAACTCTCTGCAATACCAAATGCGCGCAACCCTTTTTTCGGGATGTGCATAGAAGCACTTATGCCCCCCTATTAAAAATACTATACTAATGAAGTTCAACAAAGATGAGGTCTGCATATTAATTCCCACGTTGAATGAAGGGTTGACAATCGGAAATATCGTCCGGGAGTTCACGGCGCTTGGGTACACCCACATTCTGGTCATTGACGGCAAGAGTACAGATACCACAGTCAAAAACGCCCGTGAAGCCGGCGCAACAGTCCGCACACAATCCGGCAAGGGAAAAGGAAATGCGATCATTGAGGCTTTTGAGGTAATAGAGCAGCCCTATATCCTCATGCTTGACGGTGATGGCACCTATTCTGCAAAAGATGCTGAAAAAATGCTGACACCGTTATTTCTGGGATTCGATCAGGTTATTGGGGATCGACTCATCAATGCTGAAGAGGGTTCATTTTCTCATCTCAATCTCTTTGGAAACCATATGCTCAACCTTCTCTTCAAGGTTGCACATAGCCGGGATCTGCACGATATTTTATCAGGGTACCGCGCTTTTACAAAACTTGCAATCCTCCAGATGCACTTAAAAGAGAAAGGTTTTGAAATTGAGACCGAGATCTCTGTTGAATCAGTCAGAAATGGCCAGCGGGTAATGGTTGTACCGATAAAATATTCCAGTCGACCGGGCACTGCCACCAAACTCTCACCTTTCCATGACGGTATCAAAATTGTTAGCACCATATACCGGCTTGCGCGGGTGAACAACCCGATGTTCTATTTCGGAATGATGGGTCTGTTCACCACCGCTCTTGGTTTACTCATTGGTATCTATGTAGTGATCGAATGGTTGCACAATATCGAACACATCCCGCTCACTATTCTTACTGTGCTCCTGATCGTTGTGGGTATTGAGATCTTCATGTTTGGGATGATCAGCGATATGCTGCTTATCTTTCACAGGGAGATTATCCGGGAGATCCAGATTCTTCAGCCACCAAAACATCCATAGTATTTTTTTAATTATTAGCCAGAAAAAAACTGTTTTTTAAATAAAATGTCTTTTCAGTGCAAGTATCCGGCAGGAATGTTCGGCAAGCGAAGTCAGCACATATGCTTCAGTAAGCGTAGAACCCGCAGCAAACGTACCATGTCCACTAGCGATAACCAGTTTCGATGAGACAAGTGACCGTGCAACATTGTCGGCAACTTCCTGCGTGCCGGGTGCACCGGTAACAACGGGAATGCGAGGGCAGAACATCTCTCCTTCACTGTCTTGTGGAATAATCTCATTCATGACAAGAGATGCCGCAACTGCATACGGGGGATGAGCGTGAACAATCGCCGCATGATTTGTTGTAGTATACACTGCGCGATGCACCCGGTATTCACTGGATGCTTCTTTTGGGGCATTACCGGAAAGAGGGACAAACACCGGCTCTGTTGCAATGTCCAGACAGGTTCCTGTGCGCTTGATAAAAAAACCATCTCCTGATCTCGCACTCATATTGCCAAAATTTCCCCCGACAAGATGTTCTGCAAACAGCCGTTTTCCTATCCGTTCAAATTCACCAGAATACATTTCCTGCACCTCTTCTTCCCGCAGTACTCTTTTGCATATTCCACCATATGAGCATGAGTCTGGCAATAGACTTTCTGATCACCGGGAAGTATACTCTCAAAGAGGGATTTTAATTCCTGTCGTTTATCCTTAACTCCAGCACATCGCACGATTCTCTCGGTATACGCATCGATCACAAAACTGGTTCGCAAAAATCCATAGCACAGGATGCTATCTGCTGTCTCCTCCCCAATTCCCTTAACCGAGAGCAAACCGGCCCGGAGTATTCCGGTTGGGATCTGCCTCATCCTATCCACGCTCCCGTATGACTCCATAACATGAGCAGCAAGAGCCTGCAGGCGCTGTGCCTTTACCCGGTAAAAACCTGTACACCGTATTGCATCTTCAATGTCCTGCTTTTTTGCAGAATATAACGAATGCATGGAGTTGAGTCCTCTACCCTGAAGTTCAAGCAGCCCCCGCTCAACATTTTCCCAACGGGTCTGCTGGGTGAGAATTGCACCGATCATCACAACGTCTGTGTTGCCCGGCCACCATGCGATCTCGCCATAATGAGCGGCAAGGGACCGGACAATCTGTTGAACCTTAACGGAACTGGATACCGACATCACGCATCTTGTTGTACCGCGCGATATTGAGCAGGAGCGGGGTGAGTGCCTCAACCATGCCGGATACCGCAAGAGGGCCGGCATCGAATGCCTGGAGTTTCGACACTTTGTTTACAATATTCATAACCAGACGTTTCGCATCCGCATCATCGCTACAGACCGGAACGGAATAGGTAAGTTCCTCATCCAGTGCTTTCCACTTGTTTGCTGCAATCGTGTTAAAGGCCGAACAGATGCGGGTCTCTTTGGGGAGAAGGTGCTTGATTAAGAGTGCCGCGGAGCCTTCTGCAGGAGGGACGAACACGAAATGATCGCGTTTCTCCATGGGGTTCACAGGACTGACAACAATTTTATTCTCGAACCCGTGCAGGGTCTCTAATGTTCCGGTAAGATGCTTGAACGGAATAGCAAGAATGATTATATCGGCATCATCCACAGCAGTCTGGTTAGAGACCCCCGTAAGTGAACAAGCAAGTCCTCTTTTTTTCAGGATTTCAGAACCCAGCTTACAGGTCTGTTCAGCCTTATCTGCCTCACGGGATCCGACAATCACATCAAAAAAAGGGGACATGCGCATTGCCATGCCTTCACCAATGTCTCCGGTTCCCCCGACAATTCCGATCTTCACGCTATTCCACCAGCGGTTTTAGGAGTTTTTCAAGGGTTGACAAGTCCGTCACCCCTTCCATAGACTGCACAACCTTCCCGTCTTTTTCTATGACAAGGGTTGGAACAACACGGATCCCGTATTTCTCTGCAAGATCCATGTGCTGGTCGATATCAACTTTCTTAATATCAACCTTATCGCCCATCTTTTTTGCAAGTTCTTCTAAAATGGGCGTCTGCATCCGGCAGGGACCACACCATGTGGCAAAAAAATCAAACAACACTGGTTTGCTCATTTATACATACCCGTTAGAGTTGTCGATTAAAAAAAAGATAAATCTATGGTATTGTTACTTGGAGAGGATCTGCATGATGATCTTTCCATATGCCGGGCGGGTAACCAGTACACCGACAAGCACACCGAGGATGGTGATGATGGCAAATCCCTTGAGGGTCGAGAGATCCATCAGTGCAAGGGGCAGCATTGCAATCACTACAGTTGCTGCTGCAACAACGATGATCCCAAGCGCACGGGAAAGTCTCTTTAAGTAGAGATTCGGCGAAGGTACCTTACCTTCATGCAGGATCTCATCGGTAATAACAACCAGTTGATCGATACCTGTACCTACTACAGCAATGAGACCCGCGATGGTAGGAAGATCCAGTTGGAATTTGATCACGCTGATAATCCCAAGGAGGATGACAATTTCAGAGGCATTAATCAGTACCATGGGTAATACAATGCTTGGTTCCCGGTACCGGAAGTAGATGACAAGACCAACAGTGATGAGCGCAAAGATACCGGCAAGCAATGCCATCATCTTATACCGTTCACCTAAGGGGGCTGATACTCCACCAGAACCTGCGATATTCACATCAACAGGCAGAGCTCCGGCTCTTAAATGGATTTCAAGATTTGTTGCCTGTGTGGTGCCTGTCTTTCCCGCACCGGTTGATGCAAAGAGCTGCCGGATGTCTGAACCCTGAAGTTTACCTGCAAGGTCATTAGACAAGGGAGCGGAGTACACGGTCTTGTTATCCAGAAGCATGACCAGATTGTGGTTGGCTGGATCAACCGTTGCTCCATATTTTATTGCCCCGTTCCGGAATGCAGCTGCACCGGAATCACTGAGTGAAAACCCTACCCCCCAGTGGTCACTGCCCGCGGGTTCCTGTGAGGGGTTCTGGACACTCGTTATTGCATCCCCAAAGAGTACATGCTCGGTCTGGTTTGCAGTTGTCTGGACTCGGATCTCAAATTTACCCTGCTTACCCACAATCTCCTGTGCCTGCTTCATATCCACACCGGCAAGTTCAACACGGATATACCGCGCGATGTTATTCATGCCAGTCAAGGTATTGACCTTTGCATCCTTGGTACCAAGGGTATTGATCTTGTTTTCAAGAATGCGCTTGACATCTTCTGCAGTTGCCTTTGAGACGCCCTGCTGGTATGTGGTAATCTTACCGCCAGCTGCAGTAAAAATGGGATCAAGTTCTGCCTGAGTATAATATTTGCGAATCTCCAGATGCGTTGGATCAACGAGTAATACTTCTGTATCCAGTTTCTTCGATAGATCAGTGATAAATTCACCAACCGGACGGTCCGAAGTGAACCCAACCACTTCAGCACGGAATTCCAGCTGGAGCCACGACCCCTGCTGGAGATCAAGACCATACTGGAGATTTGATACCATATGTCCCTGCTGATCGAAATGCGGAAATATTGCCACTACGGAGAGCAGGATGAGAATAATCAGCGTGGCAACTCTCCAGTCAGAGACCAGTGCTTTTAACTCAGTTCCGTTCATTTGCTGCCTCCTTTCATGACATACCACTTTAAGATACCGGCATTGGTAAGCCAGGTATTCATGATATCAAAAACCAGCCCGATAAGAAGCACCGCAGATATTTCCATAAGTATCTGGACCGACCCAAACCATGAAACGATAAACAAGGCAACTGTTGCAGCGAGGGTTGTCGAGGTCATGATGATCCCGGTTGTGAACGCTCCAGTCAGTTTTTCATTGAGTTTTCCCTGCCGTTTCAGAACACGGTTTGTGAGCAGGATATCGCTGTCAACAGAGTAACCAATCAGCATGAGCAGCGCAGCAACAGTTCCAAGGGATAGGGGAATGCCGATAATGTTCATCGCAGCTGCTGTCATCACCATATCGGCAAAGGCCGAAAGAACAACTGCAGCTGCGGGAACAAATGTCCGGAATGCCAAAAAGATCACAATCGCCATACCGATAAAGGAGAATATGAGGGCAAGGACCGCCTGGTATTGCAGGGTTTTACCAAAGGATTCTCCAATCTGGTCGATCTTTGCATCCGGGTATTTCTGCGTGATCAGTGAGGTGAGTGATCGGAACTTTGCGTCATCCATTGAGCTGAATTTTAAAAATTTCCCGTTGTTTACACCCTCAGCGATATCAATTAATGGATATCCTGAAAATGTTGTCAGGATCTGTTCGCGTGTATCCGGAGTAATTACCGTAACTGCTGTGCCACCGGAAAAATCAATGCCCGGAGTTACCGGCATACCGGTATTTATCATGTTAAATGAGAGCAGTACTATCGAAATTACAAGAAGTACGAGCGGGATTATCACCAGTTGTTTCGGTGAATATTTTTCAATATCGTATTTGATCAATCCCATGCCCATATCATCTGTTAATCTACGATTAAATAGTTACCAGAGTCACCATTGGCCGGAGTTGAAGAAGATCTTTTACATCAACGGAAAATTATTTTGTAACTATGTAGATGTAAATGATGAGAAATGAGCATTTAGTACATTTTTTATTTCGCAGAAAAAAATTGTTCTGTTTAAAATTAGCCCGATTTCCGTTCGGGGATTTAAAAACGCACAAAATCAATAATTATATATACACAGACCTTTGACACATAAACTATGAGATCTCCAACTGAGATCAGAAGAGTCATTGAAGGGCGCCTGCGATCCTACCTCTCCCGGGACAGGACCGGAATCCGGCGCGAAGTACTCAGACTCTTGGTAAAGACCAAATCAATCACCATTGCAGAAATTGTTCTGGAACTGCAAAAGCAGTTTGTCGTGACATTCCATGCAATTGCATCCATGATTGGTATCATTGCTTCCCGGATAGGTATACTCCGTTCAATACGAAATGCTGATGGAGTGAACAGCTATGAACTCAAGGAAAAATATTTCGATGTCGTGATCAGGCTCGTCGGCGTCTGCTGATTTAAGTCCCTGATCCATAACCGTTTTTACCAAAGCCTTCCAATAATAACAGCATCATGTATACCGATTCCCATGACCGCGCGGGTTTAAGCGAGGTCACTGTTCTTCCAGAAGTGATCGATTTTATCAATAAGCGGAACTGTGATTTTCGTATCAGTACATCTTGCGGAGGGCCCATTCTTTTGCCGATACGGGTAAAACCACCGAAAAAATCAGATCTGCTCATAAAAGCAGGAAATCATACAATCTATGTCTCCATTCACCAGGCACGGTTCCTGCACAGCATTCATATGGAGATGATCCCATTCTTTGATGATAACGATCTGATCAGGCATGAACGCTGATGAGTTTTGAAGAGATCTCCCACACAGCGGATGTAAAAATACGGGCCAGGGCACTAACGCTGGGTGCTCTTTTTTCAGAAGCTTTCCTTGCGCTTATGCAGGTAGTGTATGGAACAGACCGTAAAGGGGGAATAGTAAAAGAGATCCGGATCGAGTCTGACAATAATGAATCGCTCTTATGTGACTTCCTCTCTGAAGTGCTTTTTATCGCTGAAGTTAAAGGACTGGTTTTTTCACGGGCAGATATTAAGATCGAAGGATTGCACCTGACTGCGATTCTGGACGGGGAGTTATTTGATCCTTTGCGGCATTCATCGGGAACTGAAGTGAAAGGGATCTCATATTCTGGCCTCGTAATCCAGAAGGATACGAACGGATATATGCTGGACATCTTATTTGATGTATAAAGATGGCATAAAAAAACTGGAGAAGACCAGGAAGAGGATTAAAAGTATGGTCTTTTATTCAATAGTTCAAACAACGAGGGGGTGAAAACTGATGCTTGAAGGGGTTTCACAAACCGGTGTAAATGAATGGGAAGTGCCTGTTGGGTATGTCCCGGGCATGAGAGTGACGGGAAAATTTTTCCTTTCAGAATCGTTAGGAAAGAGTCTTGAGCCCGGGGCAATCCAGCAGCTGGCAAACGTAGCTACCATGCCAGGTATAATCCGGCATTCACTGGCTATGCCGGACATTCACTGGGGCTATGGATTTCCCATCGGAGGCGTGGCAGCCTTCTCACTTGATGAAGGAGTAATCTCTCCAGGGGGCGTGGGATTCGATATCAACTGCGGTGTCCGGTTGCTCACCACACCCCTTGCACAAAAAGATGTTTCCGGGCGCCGTGACCTGATCGAGGAACTCTTCAGGGCAGTACCCACCGGTGTCGGAGGTAAGAGTTCGCTCAGGATATCTCAGCCGGATCTCGAACGGATGATGATAAAAGGGGCACGTTGGGCGGTTGATGCAGGTTACGGTACCAAACGCGATCTCATCCGCTGCGAGAATGGCGGGTATATGAAGGAGGCGGACTGCCACTCTGTGTCTGCAAAAGCCAAACAGCGGGGTGTTCCACAAGGGGGAACATTAGGTTCCGGCAACCATTTTCTTGAGATGCAGGTGGTTTCCGAGATCTTCGATCCTGAAGCAGCACTGGCATTCGGGATCCGACAGGGACAGATTTGCTGCATGATTCACTGCGGTTCGCGCGGGCTCGGACATCAGGTATGTACCGAGCACCTGAAACTTCTCGAAACTGCCACAAAAAAATATCATATCACTATTCCAGACCGGCAACTTGCCTGCGCTCCTATCATGTCACCTGAAGGTAAGGATTATTTTGGCGCAATGGCTGCTTCAGCAAATTATGCATGGGCAAACCGGCAGCTTATCACGCATACCACACGGCAGGTGCTTGCAAAGATGTTTAAGATCGATTACGAGGATATGCCGCTTGTCTATGATGTTGCGCATAATATTGCAAAGTTCGAAGAGCATGAAATTGATGGCAAGCGCATGAAAGTGTGCGTTCACCGCAAAGGTGCCACCCGCGCTTTCGGTCCTGATTCAGATGAAATTCCGGTTGAACTGAAAAAGATCGGCCAGCCCGTCATCATCCCGGGCAGCATGGGAACGTCATCATTTGTGCTGCGCGGGACAAAGACTGCCATGGAAAAGACATTCGGCAGCACCTGTCATGGGGCAGGGCGTATTATGAGCCGCACACAGGCAAAAAAAAGTTTGAGTGGGAAAGATATCACGGCAAATCTCTTGAAAGCGGGAATCATCGTACGGGCACACAGTGAGAATGCGATCGCTGACGAAGCACCCGAAGTCTACAAGTCCAGCGATGAAGTAGTAAATGTTGTGCATGATGTAGGAATTTCCCGACTGGTGGCGCGCCTTTCACCTTTAGGTGTGATCAAGGGATGAGTTGTCGGGCCGGATTTGTCTGGGGAACCCCCCAGCATTTTAATCGGTTTATTGAGGATTGTGGAATTACCTGTGAACTGGTCACTCCCCACATGCTCGCTGCACCCTTCTACCGTGGAACGTTCAACTGCCTGATCATCCCAACGGGGTTTGGAAATCATCTCTATTCCAATCTTCTTCCGGCACTCCGCGCCTCATCACCGCGGATAAAAAAATTTGTTGAGAATGGGGGGAACTTGTTAGTCTACGGTGCAGCAACCGACAAGCCGGATGTTTACGATTGGCTTCCGTTCATTGTGACATACAAACACGATTGTCATCCCCGACGGATTGATTGTATACCCCCTTCTGATACGGGAACCCTGATTGAGGATTATGATCCCTTATGTATCGAATGCGACGGTTCATTCATATCGCATGAGGGAATTTGTGTTGGCAGAGCGGAGGGCACAGATGTGATTATTGAAAAACAGCTAGGCAAGGGAAAAATTATGGTGACCAGTGTGCATGAATATCCCGCAAAAAAATTTTTAAAAGCGTTTTGTTGTACGGGCTTATTAACAACATTATAGCGATGTGATTTTTTCATAATCCGTATCCTTTTTTGAAATTCTTAAAGTGGATGGGAATTCCCCTCCACAATATTCATCTGGATAGAGAGTGACCAGACTTAATGAGATACATCCCATGCACCGCTATACCTTGTCCTGCAGCGCAGAAGCAGGCGATCTGGAACCTGTCGTGATTGCAGTCCATGAACTAATCCACCGTCTTCCCGTTACGGCAAAATCATTAGAGAAGGACGGGATTAGGGTTGAAGAGGGAAAGGTTATCGATCGCCACTATAACGGCCCGATCCTTATTGAGGCAATAAAAACAAACAGTACGATAAAGATCACCCCTTCAAGTGGCGCGTATAAGGGCGTTCCCGTAACTGTCACACCCATCAGGGATCGGGATGGAAATGCAATCGGGGCAATAGGAGTTGTTGACATCACCGGTATCTTCGATCTGGCAACACTTATGGAAAATCAGTCTGCAATAATTAAACAGGTATGTGGGAAAGATCCCTGCCCTCTTCCCACAGAACAGAGTCGTTCCAGACGGTGATTTATATGCCTGATTCTGCATTCAGAGCACTTGAGATTCTTGAACGGGCTGGTGCACCGTTATCCGGAGAGACGATCAGCAACGAATTGGGAGTCACCCGCTCGGCAGTCTGGAAGCAGATCAAAGAGCTGCGCCAGATGGGTTACACTATCTCCTCCTCACAAAAAGAGGGATATCAGCTCATACACACGAGTAACAAGCTGTTACCTTACGAAATTCACAAAAATCTCCGGACGCAGTTTATTGGAAAAAAGTTGCGCTACTTAGAAAAAACCCCTTCCACTAACGTTATCGGTAAGCAGCTTTGCCAGGAGGGGGATGTGGTAAAGTTAAACGGAACCGTGATCATTGCTGAAGAACAGAGCGGGGCGGTTGGAAGGATGGGGAGGACCTGGATCTCACCGGGGGGAGGAATCTGGTTAACCATCATTCTCAAACCCGGCATTCCCGTTGATCATGTATTCATGATCACGATGGCGGGATCGATTGCTATTGCCAGAGCAATGCGCAGGGAGTTTGAGCTCGGCGCCCTGATCAAATGGCCGAATGATATTTTCATTGGCAATAAAAAAGTTGCAGGACTGCTTTTAGAACTTGCAGCAGAAGCCGACACTGTGCATTATTGTCTGCTGGGAATTGGGGTGAACGTAAACGTTCCTATCGGCAATTTCACACCAGCACTCCAGAAGGATATAACCTCCATAAGTACGGAGGTTGGCCATGATGTTGATCGTGCCTCATTCCTTGCGCGAATCTTAAAAGAGTTCGAAAGCCGTTATCTGCTCTTGGAAGATGGTGAATACGAAACAATATTACAGGAATGGAAGAGTCTGTCGTGCACCCTCGAAAACCATGTCCAGATTCGTACACTTAAAAATACCTTTGAAGGAGATGCTGTGGATATCGATGAGTTCGGGGCACTCATCATCAGAAAAGAGAATGGCAGACTCGAACGAGTTATTGCTGGTGATTGCTACCAGCAGTGAATAAACGGTATTTTTTTATCGTCAACCACTAAATTTTTTCAGGTTGACGATGTTTGGTGACCTGAAGAGATCCAGAATTATTGCCCTGTCTGCGGTATTTATCGCCCTGATTTCACTGGGCAGCTGGGTATCTGTACCATTTTTTCCTGTACCGCTGACCCTCCAGACACTGTTTGTTCTGCTCGCAGGTGCAGTCATGCGCCGGTATGCAGTGATCCCGGTCACGTTATACATCCTGCTGGGCGCACTTGGACTCCCTCTCTTTCATAACGGTATTGCGGGACTCGGGATCCTTCTTGGGCCAACTGGTGGATACTTGGTAGGTTTTATTCCGGCTGCTCTTATCGTGGGTCTGGCATACGAGGCAAAATCTGCACAGGCTCATGTGATTGGACTGGCTATGGCCACATTGATCATCTACGCCTTTGGTATCAGCTGGCTCATGTATTCGACAGGCATGGGTATTGCTGCTGCACTGGCAATGGGAATGCTCCCGTTCGTTTTGGGAGATGTAATCAAAGCATCCGCAGCCTACATGATCGCACAGAGACTACCATGATTGAAGTATCCGGTTTCCGATACCGTAATATCAGAATCGATTCGCTTACAATACCGCCCGGAATAACCTCAGTAATCGGACCAAACGGGAGTGGCAAGACCAGCTTTCTTTATCTCTGCTCAGGTATTGTCAAGCCTGAAGCCGGAAAGATACTGATCGATGGGAAAAAACCACGAGAGACTGATGTTGGCTGGGTAAACGAATTTCCGGATAAAAATATTCTTTTTTCACGAGTTTCAGATGAGATCGCATCTTGCCTTCGTTTTTCCCACCAGCCATGCAGAGAGACAGATAGTGCGGTGCTAGCAATTGCAGAATCAATGGATATCATGCATCTTCTCGATCGAACAATGAGGGAACTATCTGGTGGGGAAAAGGTTCTTGTTGCGCTTGCAGCTGCTCTTGTCCAGCATCCAAAAATCCTTGTGCTGGATGAGTACGACTCACATCTGGACGAGACGCGCTGCCTTCAGATCGAACAGTTGATACAAACCAGTGCAGTTCCGTATGTAATTCACTGCACCCAGCAGATGGATACAGCCGCGCGGGGAAATTATCTCCTGTATCTGGAAAACGGCATTATTTTACTTAGCGGGAGTCCTGCCCATGTCTTTGCATCACTGCACAAAACCCCATTCTATCCATTATCGTGGCGGTGCAAGCTATGAAACTTCACCTCAATGCATCCCGCGCCAGCCGGGGCAACTGGTTGCTGGTTGCTGACGGAACGTTTAGTGAGGGAATTCATCTGGTAAGCGGGGATGTGGGAAGCGGAAAATCAACCCTTGCGATGATGATGGCCGGGCTTTTGTCTCCCGCTGACGGCAGCATAGTCCGAAATGGCATTTCATCTAGTATGATCTCCTTGCAATTTCCGGAATATCATGTCACGGGTGCTACGGTTGCAGAGGAATGCAGATCGTGGGGACTTGACAGCGACCCCATCCTTTCTGGAATAAATCTCATGGATAAGCGTGATGTAGCGCCACTCACGTTGAGCCGTGGTGAATTAAAACGCCTGCATCTGGCTTGTGTACTGGCAAAAAATTACGATCTTCTCCTGCTCGATGAACCCTTCAGTTCACTCGACGCCAGAGAAAAAGAACGATTATGTGAGCACCTCTCCCGGCGATCCGGTGGAATTACAATCCTCTTTACCCATGAACAGTCCTGCTTTCCCCGGGTAGATCACATCTGGGAGATACAGCAAGGTGAGTTGTTCGATCGTGGGGAGATGCCGGGTGCACTTACCCGGTGGGGGCATGCCCCGGCTCTGATAAAAAAACTCATCTCATCCAAAAAGAGTCTGAAAAATATTTCTCATTTGGATCTTCAGGAGGCTGTATGCAGGATTTAAGAATGCGAATAGGTACTGCAACCCTTCTCACTCTCGTAGCATTTTTCAGTTTACCAGGAGCTGTCGGTGTCTTTATATGGTGGCTTGTCTTTACCCAACGATTTCAGGATATTAAGCGAATACGGATGGTTACCGGGACGCTCATTTTAGTTGCGTTTGCAGCACTCTTCATCTTTGCGGGTGGCGGGGATGGATTGTCCTACCTTGTCAGAATGATTGTGATTATCCTTATAGGGGTCTGGCTCTTTAGCGAGCAGAAGAACGGGGAATTTTTGCATCTCGGGGTCTGGTTACTGGGAAACAGGACAGGGTTTGAGATGGGCATGATCGCAGAGATGGGAATGCAGATGGCAGAATCTCTTGCAGCAGATCTTGATCGTATCCACATGGCACTGAGGATCAAAGGACAAAGGTGGGGGGCAAAAACTCTCGTACCTGCCGGGCTCATTCTGGTGAGTGACGCGCTTGTCCGGGCGCAGGGTACTGCAGAACTAATGGCAGTGAGAGGTTTTTACAATGGGGGTTCACTATGTCCGAAGTTCTCGCACAGAAGAAGTGATCTGATATCAGGGGTGGCAGCAATCGCAGTGGGATTCCTAGTGTTCATTCCCGTTAGTGAATTTTTAATACTTGCCCGGTGAATTTTAAGAGGCTGAATAAATTCCTGCCGGCCTTTTGAGGTTTACCCAAATGCACCCTGCCGCTCAAAAAAAGATCCTGATCACCGATACCACCCTCCGGGATGCCCACCAATCGCTCATTGCAACACGGCTCCGTACTGAGGATATGCTCCCTCTTGCACGGGAGATTGACCACTGCGGTTTTTTTTCGGTTGAAGCTTGGGGCGGCGCCACCTTCGATACCTGCATACGATTTTTAAACGATGATCCCTGGGATCGCCTGCGCGCACTAAAAGGCGAACTGAAACACACACCCATCCAGATGCTCCTGCGCGGCCAGAATCTTGTCGGGTACCGTCACTACCCGGATGATGTTGTGGACAAATTCGTTTCGGCAGCGCATAAAAACGGTGTGGATATCTTCCGGGTGTTCGATGCCTTAAATGACATCCGTAATATGAAACGCTCCATGGACCAGATAAAAAATGTCGGAGCACACCTTCAGGGGACACTTTCCTACACGACTAGTCCGGTCCACTCCACCCGGACATTTATCGAAATGGCCCAGGAACTCTATACGCATGACTGTAATTCGATCTGCATCAAAGATATGGCAGGCCTCATCATGCCGGAAGCAGCTCGAGAGCTGATCACCGGTATCAAAAAGACCGTAGACATTCCGATATGCCTGCATAGTCATTCAACGAGCGGGGTCGCTCCCATGAGTTACCAAGCAGCAATTGATGCGGGAGTTGACATATTGGATACAGCAATGTCACCCTTTGCCATGGGTACTTCCCAGCCGCCAACTGAAAGTGTGGTGGCATCCCTGATAGGCACCCCTAAGGATACCGGAATCGATCTGATAAAACTTCGGGCAGTCCGTAACATCTGCATGCAGGTGCGGGAAAAATATGCCGGACTGATAAGCCAGATTTCAGAACGTGTTGACAGCGATGTGCTCATCTACCAGCTTCCTGGAGGTATGATCTCAAACACGGTTTCACAATTGCAGGAACAAGACGCACTTAACCGGTGGGATGAGGTGCTTGCAGAGATCCCAAGGGTCAGAAAAGATCTCGGTTACCCGCCGCTTGTGACACCCACAAGCCAGATTGTCGGAACACAGGCAGTCCTCAATGTACTGGTGAATGGCCAGCGTTACCGGAATGTGACAAAGGAAGTCAAGGACTATATGCATGGACTCTATGGCAAGTCCCCGGGACCGGTGAGTGATGAGATCCGCACCCTGATCATCGGCAATGATAAGGTTGTTACAGTTCGCCCTGCCGATCTGCTCGAACCGGCGTATGAATCCATGAAGGCAGAGGCAGAACGAGCAGGACTCATAAAAAAAGAAGAAGATGTCTTGACGTACATCATCTACCCGGCGATTGCCCCCTCGTTTCTCAAAGGCGAACGAAACAAAGAAGAGATTCCACAGAAACATCCGGTTACAAAATCCACTCCAGAGTTACCCCGTCACATGGAGGTGGAGGTGGACGGGGAAGTCTTCTCGGTCCGCATCGTATCAGTCGGAGGTAGCAGCGTCAATGTGACGAGTGTTGCTCCAGAAAAGATTCCCCGTGGTGAAGTAGCTGGCGGTATCAAGAGCAACATGCAGGGCATGGTATTGCAGGTGCTCGTCAGTCGTGGAGCAACGGTCAAAAAAGGAGACATACTGCTCGTTCTTGAAGCCATGAAGATGGAAAATCCCATTCACAGCCCGGTCGATGGCAAAGTTTTGGAGATCTTTGTCGATACCGGTGATGTCGTCCAGAACGGCGATGTCCTGCTGGTGGTGCAATGAAATTTTTCGAAAAACTCTTAATCGCCAACCGGGGTGAGATCGCTATTCGCGTCATGCGTGCGTGCCGCGAGCTTGACATCGAGACGGTAGCGATCTACTCTTCTGCGGACAAAAATGCACTGCATGTCAAATATGCTGACGAGGCATTCCATGTCGGAGATGCACATCCTTCCAAAAGTTACCTGAACATGGAGCGGATTGTCGACATCGCCAAAAAAAGTGGCGCAGAGGCTGTGCATCCGGGATACGGGTTTTTAGCCGAGAATTACCGATTTGCAAAACTGTGCCATGATGAAAATGTTATATTTGTCGGTCCGCGCTGGAAAACTATCCAAGCCATGGGTTCAAAGATCGGCAGCAAAAAGATGATGCAGAATGCCGGTGTTCCGGTAATCCCGGGCACTGAAGGCGGAATAAAAAATATTGATGATGCAAAACGGGTTGCCGCAGAGATTGGCTACCCGGTGATCGTCAAGGCAAGCGCCGGTGGTGGAGGCATCGGTATGCAGATTGTGCCAGATGAAAAAGCACTCGAAGATGCCATCACTGCAAGCATGCGCATTGCCCAATCTGCTTTCGGTGACGCTACGGTGTTTATTGAGAAATATTTAGTAAAACCACGACACATCGAATTTCAGGTGCTGGCCGATGAGGATGGCAATGCGGTTCATCTCTATGACCGGGAATGTTCGATCCAGCGCAGGCACCAGAAATTGATCGAAGAAGCACCCTCCCCGATAATGACTTCGGAACTGCGCGAGCGGATGTCCAATTCAGCGCTGAAGGTTGCGGAAGTATCGGACTACACCAACGCCGGGTCGGTTGAATTTCTCTACAGTGAGGGAAATTACTATTTCATGGAGATGAACACCCGTCTCCAAGTAGAACATACGATCACCGAGTTTATAACAGGAATCGATCTGGTCAAGCAGCAGATAGCAGTTGCAGCAGGTGAATCCCTGCCTTTTTGCCAGGAGGATATTTCTATTAGGGGTCATGCGATTGAATGCCGTGTCAATGCCGAAGATCCGCTTAATAATTTCGCCGCAGACCCCGGTAAAATTATTCGCTACCGTTCACCGGGAGGACCGGGTATCAGGGTGGATAGCGGCATCCATATGGGATACACGATTCCCGCAAATTATGATTCCATGATTGCAAAACTCTGCGCCTGGGACAGTACCCGGGCAGAGGCAATAAAACGGATGCGCCGCGCGATCTCTGAATACATCATCCTCGGGATAAAAACAACACTTCCCCTCCACTATGCAATCATGAACAACCAGCAATTTGTAAATGGAAATACGCATACCCATTTCCTTAAGGAGGAACATATCTTTGATACTCTTGAGCGGTATACCCGCGATGAGGAAAACCGGATGCAGACGCTTGCAGGATCTTTTGAGCAGGGAAAAAAAGTTGCTGCAATAACTGTTGCAGTCAACCAGTACCTGCAGCGAAAAACGGAATAATGCACGATTAAACGGTGCATCAGAACCTTTAATAGTTTTTACGGCGTTTTCATTATGCAAATTTGTGCTGCGGTGGCCTAGCCGGTTAGGGCGCCAGACTCATAGGGTTTATAAGAACGTTTTTCATTGCGTTCGGGCTTTGAGACATCTGGAGATCGGGGGATCGTAACCCTCCCGCAGCATACTGTTTTTTCGTTTTTTTGATACTTGAAAATAACACGCTCATTTCTTATTCTGATTGGCAAATATGCAGTAAATTTTCCACCTTTTGTTTTTATCTGACGATATATTTATTTACCGTTTAATCAAACACCATACTGGAAATTCAGGTGAAATGATGCTTTTTGCAAATGTGGTTGTTGGTTTGATCCAGTTGGTTATTGCCATTATCTTTGCCGTTGTGGCACTGTATATCGGTTTTGCGGTGCTCAGTAAGATCACCAAAGGTATCGATGAGGAAAAGGAACTCGCAAAGGGAAATGTCGCAGTTGGCATCCTTGTTGCATCAGTCTTTGTTGCAATTGCGCTTGTTGTCCAGTCGGGCGTATCTGGACTTTCCGTAGGAATCAATAAAGCAGTGAACATGGGGATCTTATCCGTTGAGGGTCTGCTCTCAATCGGGATTGCATTTGTCCAGCTTATTCTGGGTATTGTGCTCGCTGTCGGGGCAATCTACCTTGCACTCTATATCCTTGACAAACTGACAACGGGAGTTGAGGAATTTGAAGAACTTAAGAAAGGTAATATTGCAGTTGCAATCGAGATAGCCGGTGTCATTATCGCAGTTGCTGTCATTATACAGTCCGGGGTTATTGGTATTACAGCGGCAATTATATAATATTCTTTTTTCGTACTCAAGTTCTCTCATAAATTTTTTGTATAATTTTCTTTCTGGCGGAGGAGAGAGCATCAATGCAAATGACATTTAGTAAATCAAAACTATTTGACTTGGCATGACCTTTTTATCCCACCAATCAGTTAACGGCAGTTTTCCTAACTTCCGTAACGGTTTATCGTCTGGATGAGTTCGGCAAAACCTTCCATCTCCATGGAGAGCACCTGATTGCGGGTCATACCCATGCTGGTTTCGGCATCTGCTGTCAGCTGATCCGGCCCACGGAACAACTCACGCTCCACTCCGTCTGCCGACAGTATTTCCTGCGCTTCAGGGTCAAACACGAATGCCCGCCCGGGAATTATTACCGCGCGTTCAAGCGCAGATATATTGAGGTGCTGAAGGTCATCTGTCGTGATAAGGCATGCTATCTCCTTGCTCACAGGAACAACGGGAACTTTGGAGCCACAGGAAGAGAGAATTTTTTCAATATAAGGTGCCGCCACACTCCCACTGACGATCGTTGCCCTACGGATTACCCGGGGGAGTTTTTGGATGAGTTCCGGTTCGCGGATAATTGCAAATGGCGATCCAATATCCGGATCCCAGATGGGTGTTCCGGAAATTTTCATATCAAATTTCCCGTTCAAATCCGCGATAAGATCCCGGAATGATTCCACGGTCTGAACCTGCTGGTTTTTGATAATAGGACCATTTCCCAGAATCAAACCCTGTTCAGTTGCATTTGCAAACCGCATCAGGATTAATCCTTTTGCTCCATTGGCATCCAGCCAATCGCAAGTTTGTTCGAGTACCTCTCCATCATTGATACCCGGAAGAATAACTGCAGCCGCATATACATCAGCAGCTTCAGACAACCGTTCCACAATTTTTAAAGATGCTCCAGGGGTTGGATC
Organism: uncultured Methanoregula sp.; assembly: GCA_964590895.1. Taxonomy (GTDB): domain Archaea; phylum Halobacteriota; class Methanomicrobia; order Methanomicrobiales; family Methanospirillaceae; genus Methanoregula. The sequence goes on from CAZPYV010000014.1 coordinate 51,168, forward strand.
ATGCATATAACGCTTACGAAGAGCCGGGTTGGATGCAAAGACGGTAAACGATATTTCTGAAAGACCATTATCGATCAGGAGATCGGCAACTGCCGGATCATCCCAGCCTTTGCCGCTGGTATAACCTATGTGGAGCGGCGCTTCCATACTGCCAAGTAGTTCAATAAGTTCAGTGAACCGGGGATAGCAGCTCGGATCCCCGCCACCGCTTATGGTGATCCGTTCGATATCTCCCCGTTTTATCTGAAGGTTTGCTAGAACTTCGTCAGCGATAGTTTTTAGTTCCTTAAATCCGCTGTATTCTTCCTTAACACCACGGGTGCAGTAATCACATCCTTTTTTAAACGGGAGGCAATAACGGCATCCCAGAGGATTTACACCCTTGACGTGTTTGAAATAACAATATTCGCAGAATCCACGGCAATTAATGCCCGGGCTTCCTCCGATGTCAACGGTCAATTGGGTCATTTTGTGTATGCGTTGTGTATGTGAACTCTGTTGTTGTGTGTAAAATGTGTTTGGAAATGTACTAGTAATTAATTATGCAGCGCACCTTGGTATAACGGGTGTTGAAGTCTCAATACTATCCGTAAATATTTCCGAATCAGCACCACCTTTTTTACCAGTAAATTCCTATAGTATATGGCGCCTCAGTGGCTTAGTTGGCAGAGCGGCTGACTTGTAATCAGCAGGCCCCGTGTTCAAATCACGGCTGAGGCTTTTGTTTTTCTCTTCACATATGTTTTTAAAAAGGTTCCAAATATTGAAGAATGGACACTTTGTACATCGATTGTCCGGAGGGGTAGATCCAGCCAATAGAGGCAGATGGGTAGTTTAAGGTCGAAGAGTTGGAACCTTAATCGAGGGCACGAATCATTCTCTCGCTGTTCTATAAACCGGATGTTAAGAACTTCAATACGGCGGTGAGTCTGGAACTTTCGGGGGGGAAGGTTTTGTCGGATTTAGAGCAATTGGGTGGAAACTAATCATGAAGGTCCAGTTCCATTATTTTTTGTGGTGTGAATCAACCTCTTTTTGAAGATACCTTAATAGTATAGGACTTACGCACATCCTTCTGAAAAAAAATTAGAGCGCATATTTCGGATT
>CAZPYV010000015.1:0-47906 GCA_964590895.1 uncultured Methanoregula sp.
CTGGGTAATCTCGGTCGGTATTCAGAAGCAGTTGATTCATATGACAAGGCAATTGCCATAAACCCGGATTTCTCCAATGCATGGGTCAACCGCGGAAATGCACTTCATCATCTCACAAGGCATTCAGAAGCAGTCGAATCTTGTGAAAGGGCAATTGCCATAAACCCTGAATATGCTTCGGCCTGGGTCAACCGCGGAAACGCACTGGGTCATCTCGGTCAGTTTACAGAAGCAGTCGACTCATATGACAAGGCAATTGCCATAAATCCATATTTTTCCAATGCCTGGGTCAACCGCGGAAATGCACTGGGTAACCTTGGTCAATATGCAGAAGCTGTCGCTTCATATGACAAAGCGATTGCCGCAAATCCGGATTTTTCCAATGCCTGGGCCAACCGCGGAAACGCACTGGGTCATCTCGGTCGATATAAAGAAGCAGTAGATTCGTATGACAAAGCAAATGCCGTAAAACCTGATGATGCCAGTGTGTGGTATAACCGCGGAAACGCGCTGGGTAATCTCGGTCACTATAAAGAAGCAGTTGCCTCATACGACAAGGCGATTGCCATAAACCCGGATTTCTCCGATGCGTGGCTCAACCGCGGAAACGCGCTGGGTAATCTCGGACGGCACACAGAAGCAGTTGACTCGTATGACAAAGCAAATGCCGTAAAGCCTGATGATGCCAGTGTGTGGTACAACCGCGGAATCGCTCAGGGTAATCTCGGTCAATATAAAGAAGCAGTCGCCTCGTATGACAAGGCAATTGCCATCAAGCCTGAATACGCAAAGGCGTGGTACAACCGCGGACTCGCTCTGGGTGAACTGGATCTGCATGAAGAAGCGGTTGATTCTTATGACAAGGCAATTGCCATAAACCCAAATGACGCCAATGCGTGGTACAGCCGCGGAAACGCGCTCCATTATCTCGGACAGCATGGTGAAGTGGTTAACTCATTAAAAAATGCACTTGCCATCGATCCAACAGATGCAAATGCATGGGGCAACCTAGGACTGGCGCAAGGGAAACTCGGTCGGCACGCAGAAGCAGTCGACTCATATGACAAAGCAATTGCCCTCAATTCAACCGATACCAGTGTGTGGTACAACCGCGGAATCTCGTTAAGTAATCTTGGCCGGCATGCAGAAGCTGTTGCCTCATATGACAAGGCGCTTGCCATCAGGCCAGACCTCGCCAAAGCGTGGAACTTCCAGGGACTTGCGCTAAGTTATCTCGGTCGGTATTCAGAAGCCATTGCCTCATATGACAAGGCCATTGCCATCAGACCGGACTGCATCGATGCCATGAACAACCGTGGGTTAGCGTTAAGTGATCTCGGCAGGCATGCAGAAGCGGTCAACTCATATGACCGGGCAATTGCCATCAACCAGAATTTCGCTGGCGCATGGGTCAATCGCGGTGTCGCGCTGGATAAACTTGGTCAGTATGCAGAAGCGGTCAACTCGTATGACCGGGCAATTACCATCAACCCAAATGACCCCAATGCGTGGTACGATCGCGGATTTACGCTGGGTGAACTTGGACAGCATACAAACGCCCTTGCCTCATATGACAAAGCACTTACCATCAAACCAGAATACGCAAAGGCGTGGTACAACCGCGGATTAACGTTAAGTGAACTTGGACGACTTGCAGATGCAGTAGACTCCTATGACAAAGCGTTAACTATCAACCCAAATGACGCCAATGCGGGGTATAACCGCGGACTCGCGCTGGGTGAACTTGGACGACATGCAGAAGCAGTCGATTCTTACGATAAGGCAATTGCCATCAACCCGGACTACGCTAAAGCGTGGTACAACCGGGGACTATCGTTAAGTGAACTGGATCGGCATGAAGAAGCGATTGATTCATATGACAAGGCAATTGCCATCAACCCAAATGACCCCAATGCGTGGAACAACCATGGACTCGCGCTTGGGATACTTGGTCGGCATGCAGATGCACTTGAGTCATATGAAAAAGCAATTGCCATCAACCCGGATTACTACGATGCCTGGGTCAACTTAGGAAATGCACTCGATAATCTTGATCGACATGAAGAGGCAATCAACACATATGATAAGGCAATTGCCATCAACCCGGGTTTTGCTGATGCATGGTACAACCGCGGATTAGCATTAAATGATCTCGATCAGCATGAAGGAGCCATTGCCTCATATGACAAGGCGCTTGCCATTAACCCGGGTTTTGCTGATGCATGGTACAACCGCGGATTTGCGCTAGGCGAATTAGATCGGTATGAAGAAGCCCTTACTTCATATGAAAAGGCAATAACCAGCAACCCAAATGACGCTAACGCGTGGAGCAACCATGGATTTACACTGGTGATGCTCGGTCGGGATTCAGATGCACTCGCATCTTTTGATAAGGCAATTGCCATCAACCCAAATGACGCCAATACTTGGTATAATCGCGGATTTGCATTAACTGAACTCGGTAGGTATACGGAAGCCGTTGCTTCGTATGACAAGGGGGTTGCCATAAACCCAAATGATGTCAATGCATGGTACAACCGTGGATTTGCCTTAAATACACTAGGACAACATGCAGAAGCGATCGACTCATATGACAAGGCGCTTGCTATCAGTCCAGAGCTCGCTAAAGTGTGGAACTTCCGTGGACTCACTTTAAGTGAACTTGGACAGTATGCCAAAGCCGTAGACTCGTATGACAAAGCGTTAACTATCAACCCGAATTTTTCCAATGCGTGGATCAACTGCGGAAATGCACTCGATAATCTCTGTCAGTATTCAGATGCGGTGGACTCGTATAACAAGGCAATCGCAATCACGCCAAATGATGCCCGTCTGTTGTATAACTGCGGATTAGCGTTAAGTGAACTTGGTCGACATGCAGAAGCCATCGCCTCGTATGATAAGGCAATTACCATCAACCCGAATTTCGCAGGGGCGTGGGTTAACCGGGGATTAGCGTTAAATGATCTCGGTCAGCATGCAAAAGCCATCGACTCTTTCGATAAAGCCATTGCCATCAAACCAGATTTTACCTTGGCATGGTATAACCGCGGATTGGCACTGATTAATCTTGGTCGCGATGTTGAAGCCGTCAATTCATTTGATGAGGCACTCGCCATCAAGCCAGATTTTTCCTTAGCATGGTACAACCGCGGGTTAGCGTTACGTGATCTGGATCGTCAGGCTGATGCCGTCGACTCGTTCGACAAGGCGGTTAGCATACAGCCGGATTTCACCCTGGTATGGTACAGCCGGGGATTAGCGTTAAGTGATCTGGACCGTTTGTCTGAAGCCGTCGACTCTTTCGACAAGGCTGTTGCCATCAATCCGGACTACGCTGATGCATGGTTCAACCGCGGATTTGCGTTAGAGGAACTTGGACAACATGCAGAAGCTGTCAACTCATTTGACAAGGCACTCACCATCGATCCTAACCACGCCAATGCGTGGTACTATCACGGATTAGCGTTAAGTGGACTTGGGCAGCATGCCAAAGCTATCGAATCATTTGACAAAACGGTTGCCATCAATCCTGAATTCGTTGATGCATGGTTCAACCGTGGATTCGCGTTAACTGAACTCTGTCAGCATGCAGGAGCCATTGCCTCGTATGAAAAGGCAATTGCCATCAAGCCGGATTTTACCTTGGCATGGCATAACCGCGGATTAGAGTTAAGGGATCTCGGGCAGCATGCTGAAGCTGTCGACTCGTTTAATAGGGCAATTGCCATTAACCCGGATTTTTGCTTGGCTTGGTACAATCGCGGATTAGCGTTAAGTGAACTTGGGCGGCATGCTGAAGCAATTGTCTCATATGAAAAGGCAATTGTCATCAACCCATGTCTTGCTGATGCATGGTACAACCAAGGATTAGCGTTTGGTGAACTTGGACAGGATTCAGAAGCGATCGACTCATTCGACAAGGCACTCGCCATCAATCCTGAACATATCGGTGCGTGGTACAACCGCGGATTAGCGTTAAGTGAACTTGGGCGGCATGCTGAAGCTGTCGATTCATTCGAAAAAGCGGTTGTCATCAATCCTGAATACGCCGATGCATGGTACAACCAAGGATTAGCGTTAAGTGAACTTGGGCGGCATGCTGAAGCTGTCGACTCATTTGAAAAAGCGGTTGTCATCAATCCTGAATACGCCGATGCATGGTACAACCAAGGATTAGCGTTAAGTGAACTTGGGCAACATGCTGAAGCTGTCGATTCATTCAAAAAAGCGGTTGTCATAAATCCTAAATACGCCGATGCATGGCACAATAAAGGATTAGCGTTAAGTGATCTCGACCGACTTGCAGAAGCTGTCGACTCATTCGACAAGGCACTCGCCATCAATCCTGAATACGCCAATGCATGGTACTACAAGGGATTAGCGTTAAGGGATCTCGGACAGTATACAGAAGCTGTCAACTCATTTGACAAGGCACTCGCCATCAATCCTGAATACGCCAATGCATGGTACAATCGCGGATTAGTACTGGGTAAACTTGGACAACATTCAGAAGCGATCGACTCATTCGACAAGGCACTCGTCATCAATCCTGAATACGCCAATGCATGGTACAACCGTGGATTGGTACTAGGTAAACTTGGACAACATTCAGAAGCGGTCGACTCATTCGACAAGGCAGTTACCATCAACCCTGAATATGTCAATGCATGGTACAACCGTGGATTGGGGTTACGTGAACTCAGAAGGTACGCAGAAGCGGTCGACTCAATCGATAAGGCGGTAGCCATAAACCCGGGTTTTGCAGATGCCTGGTACAACCGCGGATTAGCGTTAAGCGAATTTAGTCAGTATGCAGAAGCAGTCGACTCATTCGAAAAAGCGGTTATCATCAATCCTGAATATGCCGATGCACGGTACAACCAAGGATTAGCATTAATTAAACTAGGTCGATCTGCAGATGCGGTCGACACATTCGATAAGGCAGTTGCCATCAATCCTGAATACGCGGATTCGTGGTACAACCGTGGATTTGTGCTGGGTAAACTTGGACAGTATGCAGAAGCGGTCGACTCATTCGATAAGGCGCTTTCCATCAAGCCGGATCTCGCCAATGTATGGAACCTCCGTGGACTCGCGCTAGGTAAACTTGGACAGTATGCAGAAGCGGTTGACTCATTCGATAAGGCGCTTGTCATCAATCCAACCGATGCCCGTATTTGGTACAAACGCGGATCAGCGTTAAACGAACTCAGCCGGGATGCAGATGCGATAGTTTCATTCGATAAGGCGCTTGCAATTAATCCAAATGATGCCAGTGTGTGGTACAAACGCGGATTAGCGTTAAACGAACTCAATCAATATGCAGAAGCAGTTGATTCATTCGAAAAGGCACTTGCCATAAAGCCGGATTGCACCGATGCGTGGTACAACCGAGGATTAGCGTTAAATGAACTCGAACTGCACGCTGATATGTGGTTCAACCACGGACTCGCGCTAATGAAACTTAGTCGGCATGCAGATGCTGTCGACTCATTTGATAAGGCAATTGCTATCGTTCCTGACTACGCCCATGCGTGGTACAATCGGGGATTAGCGCTCGGAAAACTCGGACAGCACGCTGATGCCGTTGACTCGTATGATAAGGCAATCGCCGTTGTTCCTGACTACGCCAATGCGTGGTACAACCGCGGATTTGCGTTACAGGGACTTGGACAACATGCTGACGCAGTCATCTCATTTGATAAGGCGCTTGCCTTCAACCCAAATGATGCCAGTGTGTGGCACAATCGTGGATTCGCGCTCAGTAAACTCGGACAGCACGCTAAAGCCGTTGACTCGTATGATAAGGCTATTGCCATTGTTCCTGACTACGCCGATGCGTGGTACAATCGGGGATTAGCACTAGGTAATCTTGGACAGCATGCTGAAGCAGTCGGCTCATTCGATAACGCGCTTGTCGTCAACCCAAATGATGCCACTGTGTGGTACAAACGCGGATTCGCATTCGGTAAACTTGGAAAATTTGCAGATGCGGTTGCCTCATATGACAAGGCAATTGCCATCAACCCGGACTACGCTAAAGCGTGGTACAACCGGGGACTCGCGCTCGGAAAACTCGGACAGTATACAGAAGCTGTCAACTCATATGATAAGACGATTGCCATCAATTCGGACTACGCTGATGCGTGGTACAACCGTGGAAACGCGTTAAGTAATCTTGGCCGGCATGCAGAAGCGATCGAATCATTCGACAAGTCGCTTACCATCAATTCAAAAGACGACAATGCATGGTACAACCGCGGATTAGCCCTCGGTAAACTCAGTCGGTATGCAGAAGCCGTCGAATCGTATGACAAGGCGCTTGCTATTAACCCGGATTTCGTAGATGCGTGGAACTTCCGCGGAAAAACACTCGACAATCTTGGACAATATGCAGAAGCAGTCAAATCGTATAACAAAGTAGTTTCCATTAAACCTGATGATTCCCTTACGTGGTACAACCTCGGAATCGCTTTCGACAATCTCAAACGGTATGCAGAAGCGGTTAATTCATATGACAAAGCGCTAGCCATAAACCCGGATTTCGCCCTGGCGTGGGTCAATCGCGGAAATGCACTCCATTATCTCGGACAACATGCAGATGGGGTCAACTCATATGACAAGGCGCTTGCCATCAGCCCGGATTTTGCTAACGTGTGGAACTTGCGTGGATTATCGCTAAGTGATCTCGGGCAGCATGCAGATGCGGTCGAATCGTATGATAAGTCAATTTCCATCAACCCAAATGATGCCAATGTGTGGAGCAATCGCGGATTTGCGTTAAGTACGCTTGGTCAGCAGACAGATGCAATCAACTCGTTTGCTAAGGCTCTTGCCATCAAACCAAATGACGCCAATGTGTGGAGCAAATGTGGATTTGCATTAAGTACGCTTGGTCAGCACATAGAAGCAATCAACTCATTCGATAAGGCTCTTGCCATCAACCAGGATTTCGCCAAAGCGTGGAACCTTCGTGGACTCGCACTAGGTAAACTTGGGCGGCATGCAGAAGCGATCGACTCATATGATAAGGCAATTGCCATTGTTCCTGACTACACTGATGCGTGGTACAACCGCGGATTAGCACTAGGTGAACTTGGAAAATTTGCAGATGCGGTTGCCTCATATGACAAGGCAATTGCCATCAACCCGGACTACGCTAAAGCGTGGTACAACCGGGGACTCGCGCTCGGAAAACTCGGACAGTATACAGAAGCTGTCAACTCATATGATAAGACGATTGCCATCAATTCGGACTACGCTGATGCGTGGTACAACCGTGGAAACGCGTTAAGTAATCTTGGCCGGCATGCAGAAGCGATCGAATCATTCGACAAGTCGCTTACCATCAATTCAAAAGACGACAATGCATGGTACAACCGCGGATTAGCCCTCGGTAAACTCAGTCGGTATGCAGAAGCCATCGAATCGTACGACAAGGCGCTTGCTATCAAACCAGATTTTGCATTAGCTTGGGTTAACCGCGGAAATGCGCTTCATTATCTCGGAAAGCATGCAGCAGTGGTTGACTCATTTAACAAGGCGCTTGCCATTAACTCAGAGCTCGCTGGGGCATGGAACAATCGCGGTTTAGCGTTAACTGATCTCAGACGTTATGCTGAAGCCGTTGACTCATTTGACAAGGTGCTTACCATCAACCCGGATTTTGCCGGGGCGTGGAACAACCGCGGTTTAGCATTAACTGAACTCGGTAGGTATGCTGAAGCCATAGACTCGTATGACAAAGCAATTGTCATCAACCCAGACTACGCAAAGGCGTGGAATAACCGCGGATTCGCGCTAGGTAATCTTAATCGATATACAGAAGCGATCGACTCGTATGACAAAGCAATTGCTATCAACCCGAATTACACCGATGCGTGGTTCAACCACGGAATGGCACTACTAAAACTCGGGCAGTACACAGAAGCTATTGATTCTTTTAACAGAGTGATTGACATTGACCCGGATGATGAGATTGCGCGAAATAACAGGGACTTTGCACTTCAACAAAAACAATTGAAACATTGATTGTCTGTGCACACAGAGGAGAGAACGTTCTTATTGTGGGGATATAGGGTGTCAGTGTTTTTGTCTTAACTTGAATTTGCTATTTTAAGTGTTCGAAATTTGCGTTAGAAGTGAGAACGTTATTCAAGCAATTGAATTCGTATAAAAAATTGATGATATCAATAGAGTACATTTGATGTTGTAAGTGACGGGGGCGTGGTCTTTTCGAAGGGTAATGCAGCACCAACAGAGGGACGTATTTCTATATTTATAATAGTATTCTTTGGCACTACTGGTGAAACTAAGAAGGTAATTTGAGTTTGATTTTGTACCTTCAGGGACTGTAGGCCAGAGGTCGTGGTTCCGCCAAGAGTTTCATTGGCACTAAATAGCGTAGTACTGGCTAAACCAGAACTCCACGTGTAAATTTTTGGTGGATCATTTGGTGTAGAGAAAACTATTTGCATTTTTGAAATATCGAGTGTGGGTGATCCCGGAGCAAGACCGATCGCGAATGAGATCGTATCAATTCCATTAGCAGGAGTAGCGGCTGTTCCATATACCTGTCCAACCATCTGAATATTAGAAGTCGCTTGGGCAACAGCTGTGTATACCGATTCCTGTGCCTTCTGGGTAGTAAAAAAACCTGCACCGAGTACCACATATGAGAACACCGCAGCGACAACGACAAATGCAATCAGCACAATCGCTGCCTCAAGTCCGGTGAATGCTTTGTCATCCGTTTTATGTTGAATCATGAGCTCACCATCGTTAAAGTAAATACTGATCCTGTCAGCATCTTATAATGAGAAAATGTTTTAATAGAGTATATATTCTTCTAAAAAAACCGCATTTAGCAAAAAAGATTTCCCCCCAAAGTCATGAAAATTTTACACTCATCAGTCAATTTCATCTTTTTTCAATTGTTTGAAAAGGGTTTGAACCCGTTCATATACAGTATCAAAGTTATTCCGGCAATCAAATTCTATTAAAAAAAGGTGAGATTAATAGAGCACATTCGTTGTTGTAAGTGCCGGGGGTGTACTCTTTGAGAATGGTAATGAAGCACCGACAGCAGGGCGTATTTCAATATTCATCACCGTATTCTTTGGCACCGCTGTAACTAAGAAAGTAATCTGAGTTTGGTTTTGTGCCTTCAGAGATGAAATACCAGTAGATGTAACTCCGGCAAGGGTTTCATTTACACTGAATGACGTACCACTGGCGACACCACTACCATACGTGTAAATTATGGGAGAAGTAGTCGGTGTTGAGAAGGCAATTTTCATCAACGATAGATCAAGTGTGGGTGAACCCGGAGCAAGACCGATCGTGAATGTTACAGTATCAACTCCAGTTGTTGGAGTTGCTGCCATTCCATATACTTGTCCAATCATCTGGATATTGGAAGTCGCCTGTGCTACACCTGTGTAGACGGTCTCCTGTGCCTTCTGGGTTGTGAAGAACCCAGCACCGAGTACAACGTACGAGAACACGGCCGCGACAACGACGAATGCAATAAGCACAATCGCTGCCTCAAGGCCAGTGAACCCTTCATCATTGCGTTTTAAGGAATTCATGTTTTTCTCCTGTTTTTCGATAGCGGATACTGGTTACTCCAGCATCCATAATTGTTAAAGGGGGGTAATTGTATTTATATTTATGTTATAGTCAGGAATTCGAAATAACTCATATTGCGTTTTTTTGGAAAATTAAATATGATATTGCCCAAATAAGGCACTCGGAATTTTGTCAATCACTTTAACAGGGTAAATCCCGTTCTCCGTTCCTCATCATACTGACACTATGCCATAATATCAAAACAGGATCCCGCAATAATGAAGAATCTGATGAAAGGGTTTGACTCCGATAATACCACATCAGCTGATGTATGAGCCTGTCGTGTGAAAAGGAAAACCGGTTTAGCAAACAGTATCAAAGTCATTTCAAGGTAATCTGATTCATTTAAAAAAAGGGAGAGATTAGTAGAGGACATTCGTTGTTGTAAGTGCTGGGGGGGTGCTCTTTGAGAATGGTAATGAAGCACCAACGGATGGGCGTATTTCAAAATTCATCACTGTATTCTTTGCAACTGGGGCAACATGGAATTTAATCTGAGTTTGATTTTGTGCCTTAAGAGTCGCTATGCCAGCAGTGGTACCTGTGGCAAGGGTTTCATTGACAACAAATGTCGAAGTCGTAGGATTAGGGCCAGCTGCCCATGTTAGAATTACCGGAGCCGTGGTTGGTGTAGAGAAGGCAATTTTCATCTTCGATAAATCCAGACTGGGGGATCCTGGAGCAAGACCGATCGTGAATGATATATTATCAACATTCGCTCCCCCATCGGTTGACATCCCATATACCTGTCCAATCATCTGGATGTTGGAAGTTGCCTGTGCTACACCTGTGTAGACGGTCTCCTGTGCCTTCTGGGTTGTGAAGAACCCAGCACCGAGTACAACGTACGAGAACACGGCCGCGACAACGACGAATGCAATAAGCACAATCGCTGCCTCAAGGCCAGTGAACCCTTCATCATTGCGTTTTAAGGAATTCATGTTTTTCTCCTGTTTTTCAATAGCGGATACTGGTTAGTCCAGCATCCATATTTGATAAGATGATGTCATTATATTTATATTTATACCAAATTTCTGAAGTCAAAAACACTCATATTGCGTTTTTTTTTGAAAAACGGATCTTAATTTTGGAAAAGAAGGATCGTTTGCTCCACAGTCAACCACATAACTTCGTTCAATAACGTTCTTCAATTTTTTTCGTGGTATATTCTTAATCACGGAACGAATATTTATCTGGTAAAAATCAATTACATATGTTCAACAATGGATAAAAAAGATATCATGTACATAGTGGGCGGACTTGCCATCATCCTCATTATAGCCTTGGTATTAAAACCGGCATTAACCGGTAAACCGGTAAATACCGGCATACCTGTCGCCACAACTACCCCGCCACCGATCAATACAATCACGGCAAACGCAAGCATAATAACTTCGGCTATCACCACAGTTACTCCCATCACCACCGAGCCTACGCCAACCCCGATTCCTACGTGGGATAAAAACGTATCTTCAGTAGCATTTGTTAATCCATCAACCTATGGAGTATCCTTCAATCAATCCCTTCCTGATGGCACCAGAATTGACAGCACCGCATACAGAAATACAAGTATGACAACCATTGCAAAAATTAATGGACAATATAGCGGCACAACTCAGATCATAAATATACCATTCCCTTACTGGGAAATATGGTATACAGTAGATCCATTTGCTGATATGGGAGGACAAAAACAAACCCTAAGTTCCTCAACGGTAAAAGGTCCAGCGGGAAGCAACGATGTGGTAATTCAGGGTTCGTTTTCTACACCAATGCCCACATTCACAATTCAGGTAATGGATGCTTATGATCCAAACCGAATAATCCGGACAATTACCCCTCCTGGTGGACTAGATAAAGCCCTTTGGGCAGGGAAATCAGTTACAACCGGCTCTAAAAACGAGTCAACAATAACAATTCCAGATCCCCGTCCATGGAAAGAAAAATTTTATGAAGGCAATAATAACTATTATTTTGTTATAAATACACATGCTATTAATTCATATGGTATTGACATTCGGGTTCCAACAGGATATATCAAATAATGGCTCTGTAGAAAACCTACGCTCTCCGAAGTAGAAAGGGACCAAAAAGTCTAAGTTACATTACCTCCTTACACTGTTATGCAACTAACGTTAAAGGAGGCAAAGTAGTGTCGACAAACCAGTATATTAGGTTTGTTGAATTATCCTCTGGATTGATCCGAGATTCCAGAATTCCCCTTTTCTCATCAAAATTCTCACGAAAAACCTATACCCAGCACCAGTTACTCATTCTGCTTCTCCTGAAAGAGTACCTGTCTGAAGATTACCGGGATACGGTAGAACTTACTGAGATCATGGACTCTCTTCGACAGAAGATCCACCTCGATGAAGTTCCGCATTTCACGACCCTCCAGAAGTTCTGTCAACGGATCCGATCCTCAACCTTCACCCGTCTCCTAAACCGGCTTACGAAAATGTTCTATGACTGGGGCGAAAGGATCAACTGCACTGCTATAGATTCATCCGGGTTTACCAGCTCTTATGCTAGCCATTACTATTCCTGGAGAACCGGTAAGACCAGAAAACGGTTCCTGAAAACCTCGATCTCTGTTGATACTGATCGACAAATTATAACCGGTCTGAAGATCTCCCAGCATCCGGTCCATGATATCCCGCACGCTAAAAAACTCCTGAGACAATGTCACCGAGTCAGACATTCTTACCTCTATGTCATGGACAAAGGATACGACTCCGAAGAGATCCATGAATTAATCCGAGATAAGCTCAACTCATGTTCCCTTATCCCGGTCAGAAACAGAAAACGTAAACGAATCTCCGGATATTATCGACGACGAATCGCTCAGTCTTTCGATGATGAAAAATATCATCAGAGAAACAAAGTCGAAACTGTGTTCTCTGTCAAGAAAAGAAAGGTTGGGGAATCACTCAAGGCTCGAAAATTCCGACTCCAAGTCAAGTAGATCAAAATCAAAGTGATCATATATAACCTCTCAAGAATAATCTATACTTTCGCAATTCTTATTTTCGTTGGGGAATTCTACAGAGCCATAAAAAGATAATCCATCTGTTTATCATGGAACAAAGTTCAAACTCGATAAACGAACAAACAGGGTTCGAACAACGACGAGTACTTCGGGCATTAACTAAAATTCGATTTGTTTTGATGCAAGACGTTCTAGAGATCTTCTCAGGTACCGTTGAAGCGGATGAAACCTATCTTGGGGGTCAATGGAAAAACAAACGAAAAACGATTTGTGAAAAGGGAACAAAACGAGGACGAGGAACCGAGAAACAACCGGTATTCGGAATTCTTTGTCGCAACGGTACGGTTTGGGCCGAGGTCATTGATGACTTTGTATCTGATACCCTTCAACCACTTATCTCACAAAAAGTATCAACAGGTTCTATCGTTTATTTCGATATCTGGAAAGCTTATACCAGGACAGCAGCCCATGGATATGTGCATCGTCTCGTTAATCACACTGAAGGGCAGTATTCTGATATAAAGGGTAATCATATCAATGGGCTTGAGGGATTCTGAGGTTACCTGAAACGCAAACTTGCATCGAAAAGGGGTGTTCGAAGAGAAAGATTGCATCTTTTATTAAGAGAATACGTATGGAGATACGATCATCGGGCTGATCCAGAAAGGATAAAGACGTGGAGAATCATTCAACGGTTAGAGAAAATTTGGTGTTAACCGGGTAGTTTACCCAAGAATTTTTTTTAAAAAGTAAAATCACTTAAAAATATAGATTCAATCAAATTTTTTCTTACCCATGGATTCCATATAGATATACTCTTTTCCAACTTCTATCGTCCCTTTCTTCTCATCAGGAATCGGAATCTCAAAGTTGGTGAAGTCTTTCATATCCATAAGTTGTGCGGTAGTTCCAGCAATAGAAAGAACCTGCCCGCTCTTCCGCTCAACAACAGGGACGTACGTCTTTGCGGATACCGGTGAAACGATAGAACGTTTGACACCGTCAAAAAGACCCATCGCGTCAATACGGGCTTTTGCTGCACCGTGTTTTCCGGGCTTGGATGTGGCAATACTTAACACCCTGCAGGGTTCATCTTCAATAACAATATAACGTCCTTCCTTGATCTTTCCAATTTCTGTCTGTTCTTTCATATTATTCACATCCCATTTTTTTAATTTTCATAATCGCGTTATTAATTTATCACAATAGCATTACATAAATACAGCGTAGAAAACCGGTGTTCTGGTCATGGAGTTCCTTTCAGCATGCAGTCAGATGGCAAATCTGGTAAAAGAAAGTATCCGGGATCTGGTTGGCACTCAGGAAGGTGGCATCACAGTCAGAATGGGGGCAGATCTCACCCCTACAAAAAAGATCGATGAAGTAGCAGAAGACTGCATTTTACAATTTTTAGAAGAGAACGCTTTATGTAAACTTCTCATCAGTGAAGAAGCCGGAAAAGTCCCGTTCAAAGGGGAGCGGGGAACGATTTTTCTTGATCCTGTTGACGGGACTTTCAATGCAGTAGCTGGCATACCGTTCTATGCGCTCTCCATTGCTTACGCTGAAGAAGGTGTGGTGCAGCAGGCGTTCGTCTGCAATCTTGCCAGCGGTGAAACCTTCACTGCAATACGAGGTAAATCTGCACTATGCAATAATAAACCAATACGCGTATCGAATGTGATGAATCTCGATGAATGTGCCATGAGTGTCTATGGGAGGAAATTTGATCCAACGCGCGTGATGCAGATCGGACAAAAAATCCGCCGGTGGCGCCTGCTCGGAGCATCTGCCCTCGAACTCTGCTATGTAGGTTGCGGAAGGATTGATGGTTTTATCGATCTGCGTGATACACTACGGGTTACTGATGCCGCGGCGGGTATGCTTATCTGTACAGAAGCCGGAGGAAAAGTATCTGATCTTGATGGAGGCACCATACGATTCCCGGATGAAGTGACCATCGGGCGATGCATTGTTGCCACCAATGGAACAGTGCACCACAAAGTGATCGAATATCTGCGGTGAGTCAAATATGCGTCTGTTACTTGTTTCAAGGATCGATAATCCGGATGCAGTTGCCTATTCCCGGAAAGTAAAAGAGGTTCTGGAACAGGATGGAGTGGAGGTGTCTTTTGACGAGGATACCGCAGAAATCTTTAAAGAAACCGGATTACCATTAGCCGATAACGTTGCCGATGTAGTGGTAGTTGTTGGCGGGGATGGTACGATACTCCGCACAATCCAGCAGATGCAGCATCCGGTGCCGGTGATAGGTATCAACCGTGGGGAGGTCGGGTTCTTAGCAGACCTCGATCCAACTGAAGCGATCGATTATGTGAGAACTCTTTCCCACGGTTTTTCTGTAGAAGAACGGATGCGGATAACGCTCTTAAAAGACGGCATCAGTCTGGGAACTGCACTCAACGAAGCCCTGATCGTAACAACACGTCCTGCAAAGATGCTGCGCTTTTCGATTCTTGTTGACGGTATCACCACCGAGCAGTTCCGTGCGGACGGGCTCCTCATCAGTACTCCTACAGGGTCAACAGCGTATGCCATGAGCGCTGGTGGACCTATTGTAGATCCGAGGATACAAGGGTTTATTCTTGTTCCGCTTGCCCCGTACCTCCTCTCATCGCGTCCCCACATCATTAGCAGCAACCGGCGTCTTGAAGTGAGGCTTGAGAGCACCAAACCGGCAAATCTTGTCCTTGACGGTCAGCAGACCATTGAACTGGGAACCTCTATGACTCTTGAAGTAAAACCCGCAGAATATCCTGCAAAATTTGTAGATATCGGGCGGAATTTCTTTGAAAAAGTGGATAACAAATTACGAAAACTCTGAATCTCTTTTTGCTCGTTTCCACGGTCAAATATTGCCCTCATTGAGGTATTTTAAAAGATTGCATATAAAAAAAAGCCGTCAATCAAAATAAAAGACTTATTAAAAATTGCCGTGCCAATACTGGTCAGGTGGTTTTCTTGCAGATCTCCATGAAACTTGAGATGAAGGATTCGCCCGGCCAGCTGGTCGCGGCCTTAAAACCCATATCCGATGTTGGCGGAAATATTATCGCGGTAATTCACCAGCGGGAACCGGGATCGGATCACGGTAATCTTGATGTGCAGATCGTGCTTGAATTACCGGAAGGACGGCTTGAAAAACTGGTGGTACTTCTCAAAGAGCAAGGGGTCCATATCCAGCGCATTGGTGAGCAACGCCTCCTCTACAAACGAACGGTCATTCTTATCGGGCATCTGATGCATACAGATCTTTCCGATACGGTTGACCAGATAGATTCCACCGGATTTGCTGAAGTGAGTGAGCTTGCCATGAGTATGCCCGCAGTAAAAGACCGCTCATCTTCCCGACTGACAATAAAATCGGTAACCAGGGAGGATATGGAAGCTGCCTTAGCCATCCTGCGCCTGGTGTCACAGCAAAAGTCCCTGCTCTTAATTGAGCCCCTGGAGGAGAGTGCATGAAGATCGCATTGATTGGTCTTGGTTCTGTTGGACGTGGGGTAGCAGAAATGATCACAAAAAAAGATCTTGGTCTTACCATTACCGGACTCGCAGATTCAAAAAGTGGGGCAATAGATCCCGATGGACTGGACATTCCCGCACTTCTTACCCACAAGAAAAAGAATGGGCACTGTGGTGATCAAAATATTTCAACTCTTGATATCATTAAAAAGGCTGATTATGATGCACTGGTTGAAGTCACTCCGACAAACGCCTTGTCCGGCGAACCGGCAATCGGTTACATAAAGACTGCCCTTGCCCGTAAAAAGCATGTCGTCACTTCAAATAAAGGCCCCATTGCACTTGCGAACAAAGAGCTTCGTACAATGGCTAAAAAAAATGGCGTGGCTCTAAGGTATGAAGCAACCGTTGCCGGTGCAATTCCAATCATGCATACACTTGAACACGGACTTGCCGGTAACGAGATCATGGCACTGTATGGTGTTCTCAACGGTACGTGCAATTATATTCTCACCCGGATGGCAGCTGAAGGTCTCACCTATGAACAGGCCCTGATGGAAGCCCGTGAGATGGGGTACGCTGAAGCCGATCCAACTTATGATGTCAAAGGCATTGATGCGGCAATCAAACTGGTGATTCTCGCAAACACGATCTGGGGAAACGGCGTCACGCTGAAAGATGTTGATTGCACGGGTATCGATCTCTTAACTCCGGATGCTCTTCAATTGGCAGAAGATGAAGGATGTACGATCCGGCTTATCGCAGAAGCAATACCCAGAAAGCACATTCTCCGTGTATCTCCCCGCATCATAGAAAAGAACCATCCTCTCGTGTTTGATGGCACATTAAATGCCCTGACGCTTGAAACCGATATGGCAAAAGAGATCACGCTTATAGGCAGGGGTGCAGGATCAGTAGAAACTGCAAGCGCGATAATCGGAGACCTCCTCTATATTAAGGATCGCTATGACGGGCGTGCTTGAGCACCGGCGCGAGTACCTGCGCCTGATGCGCCAACATACGCTCGATAAAGGTTTTTTTACGGTCACCGATATCCATACGGCAGCAAAAATTCCCCGCAGCACTGCGCAGGACTGGGTAAACCGCCTGCTCCATGAGGGGTGTGTGTTCTTAAGAGAAGAAAAGCGGGGTAGAAATGCAGCGCGCTATGCAGCGATAAGCGCGATACCTTCCAGTACCTGCCGGCGTATATTTACCACCGTTGATGGCGATAATGTTGAAATTTATCACGACTGCATGAGCGGAGCCTGTGCAGCGTTCTGCGGATACCATCACGCGCTTGCCGGGGGAGTAGTGTCCCATGTCCAGCGTGACGGAACCCTGCTCAGGGAATGTGCCAAAGTTGGATATGTGGATGTGCCTGTCGGGCTGATGCCTCTTCCGGCAGTCGGTGTCATTGGCGTGAAACGATCTGGGGATTCGGTAATCCAAAAAATCCGGTGCATTGGCGGACCGGCGTATTCCCTGTCAGATATGATGGCCCGCGCGGAAGGAGTAACAAAGGTAGATACAAGCCAGAATGGGCATATTGTTGAAGGTGATGTCTGGACACAGGCAATGGTTCATGTGACGATCGGGATTGATGACACCGATTCAAAGGAAGGCGGCGCAACCTTTGCGCTTGCGCTTGCGCTTCTTTCGCATGTTGCCCGGATCAAAGGCGTGCTTCCGATCAGCCATCACGTTGCAATGCTCAATCAGGATGTTTTTATCAAGACTGCAGGGAACTCTGCGAGTTTTATTGAAGTAGCAGTAGTCCCTGATCAGATGGATGATCTGGCTGAGAAGGTACGACGGTTTGTAGCCGACGAATCACTATCCCGGGAATGGGGCATTGCAATACGCACTGGCATTGGCGTTCCTGAACACTTGAGGGAATATGGCCGGCTGGTGCGTGAGCAGATTATTACACGTACGGTTGCTGAGGCAACAGCAGAGCGCTTTGGCATTTCTCTTGTTGGGGGCAATGGGGTAATTGGGGCACTCGGGGCAGTTGCGCTAGCCGGACTCCCGCATGAAGTGTTGCTTGATCCTGCGCGGGAGATCGTGTTTTAGATATTTTAACGAACACACATTTTTTTATTTACCGTTTATGAATACGGCAAGATTCATTGCCTTTCACACGCTCTTTTCGTATAAGGAAAGATCACGATGCTGTTTTCACCGGGAAGTGATGAGATCTACAATGACGCGCTTGCCCTGCATGCAAAGCACAAGGGCAAACTTGAGATCCGCTCAAAAGTCCCATTAAAAAATAAATTCGATCTCTCCCGCGCATATACCCCCGGCGTGGCAGAAGTCTGCCGGGAGATCACCCGTGACCGTAACCTTGCATACAAGTATACCTTAAAAGCCAACACGATTGCCATAGTTACTGATGGATCCGCCGTGCTGGGCTTGGGAAACATTGGCGGTTACGCAGCCATTCCGGTGATGGAAGGTAAAGCCATTCTGTTTAAGGAATTTGCCGGTATCGATGCATTCCCCATCTGTTTTGAGAGTTATGAAACTGACTTTGTCGATCAGGTTAAAAATATCGCGCCGGTCTTTGGCGGAATCAATCTCGAAGATATTGCCGCCCCGAAATGCTTTGAAGTTGAAGATGCCCTGCAAGACATTGGTATTCCGGTGATGCACGATGACCAGCACGGGACAGCGGTTGTGGTACTGGCGGCACTGCTCAATGCCTGCAAAGTGACCGGCAGGAGATATGAGGATTTAAATATCGTCATCTCCGGGGCAGGGGCGGCAGGTTTTGCCATCACCCGGCTCTTAAAATGTATAGGCTACAACCCGAATGTCTGCACCAGAGTGAACGAAATTATTGTCTGCGATACGCAGGGGACAATCTGTCGTGGGCGCGAAGGCCTATACAAAAACAAGTATAAGTTCATCCTCGCAGAAGAGACAAACCGCCCGGCACTCTCCGGCAAACTTGCCGATGCCATGAACGGTGCTGATGTGTTCATCGGGGTTTCGGCTCCCAATCTGGTAACTGAAGAGATGGTGAAGTCGATGAACAAAAATTCAATTGTCTTTGCTATGGCAAACCCGGTACCGGAGATCTGGCCTGATGTGGCAAAGAAGGCCGGTGCTGCTGTTGTCGGAACCGGCAGGAGCGACTTTCCCAACCAGATCAACAATGTGCTGGCATTCCCCGGCATCTTCCGTGGCGCCCTCGATGCCCGTGCCACCCGGATTACGGATGAGATGAAGATCGCTGCCGCCCACGCGATTGCAAATTTTGTAAAAAAACCCCAGCGCGAACAGATCATGCCCAGCATACTTGACAAGGCAGTGACAAGAAAAGTGGCAAAAGCAGTAGAGGAAGCGGCAATCAAATGCGGGTGCAGCCGGCCTCTTTAAAGTTAATTCTTGCCATTCGTATCGTTGTGCAGATCTGCTTCTTTCTAAAAAAGAAGTCTATCAGGTAACGGGTTTTTTACCGTGATAAAAAATGGGCAGCTTGCGTTAGCGCACACCTGCGATAAGAGAAACCTGTTGTGCCTGACCAATTCCTTTTATTGCGCTGGCATTGCATATCTCGATCAGGTACAAAAGGAGTGATACTTGAATGCTGATGAGGATTGGCGGGAAAGATACCGGGGGGTCTGGCGAAGGCTGGATTGATGTGAAGAATCCGGCCACTGGTGTGTTGATCGATCGGGTGCCATCCGGGATACCAGACGATGTTGCACACGCAGTCGATGCAGCGGATGCGGCATCCGTTGGCTGGAAGAAAAAAGCAATGCGGGAGCGGGGTATGCACCTTTTTCACGCGGCCGGGCTGGTGAGAGAGCAGCACAAAGATATCGCTCAACTCCTAACCATGGAGCAGGGAAAGCCGCTTAAGGAAGCTATCGATGAGGTCCGGGGTTTTGCCAGTATTTTAGAGTTCTATGCCGGGATCTCTGCCCACTCCACTGGAGAGGCAATTCGCCTTGGCGCTGCAGGTGACTGCATGGTAGTGCAAGAACCCATAGGTATCTGCGGGGCGATCATCCCATGGAATATGCCGGTCCTCATCATGGGCTGGAAGATTGGGCCTGCACTCCTTGCCGGAAATACAATGGTGCTCAAACCTGCGTCCACAACTCCCCTCTCCAGCCTGAAACTTGCAGGAATTATTGACAAGGCCGGTCTTCCGCCGGGTGTACTTAACGTCGTGACGGGTAGCGGAGAATCCGTTGGAGAGGCAATTGTTATGCACCCCCTCATTAAGAAAATCTCTTTTACCGGCGATTGCACAACCGGTGAAAAAATCCGCCAACAGGCATCAGGACAGTTAAAAGATCTCATCCTGGAACTCGGGGGGTCTGACCCGATGATCGTCATGGATGATGCCGACATAGATAAGGCAGTAGAAGGTGCGCTCCGTGGCCGCTTTTACAATGCCGGCCAGACCTGCACAGCGGTTAAACGCCTCTACGTGCACGAGAAGATTTCCAACATCTTTGTTAAGAAACTGAGAGAGCGGGTAGAATCTTTGAACGTGGGAAATGGCCTTGAGTCAGGAATCGATCTGGGACCAATGAACAGCGCAGGACAAAGAGAACGGATTTCTGGCATGGTTAACGAGATTACCGACAAGTGCGAAGGAAAAATTCTTACCGGCGGGTGTTCACTCACCGGACCTTCCTATGATGCAGGATTTTTCTATCGCCCTACGCTTGTCTCTGATGTAAGCCCGAACGCCCGTCTCCTTACCGATGAGATCTTCGGGCCAGTGTTACCGGTGATGAGTGTTCCGGATCTCGACACTGCGATTCAGGAAGCAAACAGATCCCGATACGGTCTTGGCGCTTCAGTCTGGACAACAAATCTTGCAACCACAAAACGGGTGTTTGATGAGGTGCATGCCGGGATCATCTGGGTAAACCGGCACCTCACCATTCCACCCGAGATTCCGTTCGGAGGCATGAACGAGAGCGGCATCGGTCGGGAGAATGGTTCGCATGCGCTGGAAAGTTACAGCCGGACAAAGACATTGTTTTTGGGCTGGTGAAAAAGTGATTTTTTAAGATTTCATACAACATTTTTTTAAGGAACAATGACATCAAACTGCCTCTGCCACGCCCAATTGTGAAATGTTAAAAAACATGGAAAAGATTTTGATTTAAGAACATACGATCAAATTTGAGAATTACCCGTCAAACTACCTGCAAGTAGCGGTACCTTGAGGGACGTTATCCCGATTTCACAGGACCTGAACCGACGAACACGGTTTCCTGTTTTTATAAAAAAGAAAAACTATTTTCTTTTCGGAACAAGCGCACAGGAAACCAGCGCAATCGCAGCGATAATTACGGCAATCGACAGCGGCGACTTCGGAGTTGTAGGGGCAGGTGTTGGCGTTGTAGTGCCAATTGAGGGTAATGTCCGTTCCGTAATGACAGGAACCGGTGTTACTGCAGTTGTTACTGTTATAGGGCGTGCCTCAACGATATTAAACAGGGTAGACCCGGTTGCATCAACGGTGATGCCAGAAACTTTAACGATATACTCATCCGGTTTGAATGTTGATGCATCGACCGGAAACGACCACCGGTTCAATGCCCCACTGCCCTGTTCTATCTTTACCGTGCCAGCGGCTCCAGAGAATTCGGCACTCTGGGACTTGTAGGTGGGCTTAAAAGACGAAGAGGTGACCTCAACCATCAGGTTGTCTCCCACAGCAAGATTGGTCGAACCTGATATGGTAAATTTTTCTCCCACCACGTGATCCCCGACGGGGTTGATAAATGCGGTCGGGGAACTGACAATAAAAGACGTGGAGGCAAACCTATCATCAATATTCTGGCTGTTGATGGCCTGCATCAATGCGTTTGCACCCGCCGGGGTTTGAAGGCTGCCAGAACCGGTGAGCTGGAAGATAGAAGTCCCGGTACCGAGCTGACGGTTAATCACGGTTCCGGTTCCGGCATTATAGTAAATATCAAACACTCCGTTCATCATAGGATGTTGGATCAGGACGAAATACTGTCCCGATGCAAGGGAACGGGTATCGGCTGGTTTTAATTCATACACATAGGAATTATCCGCATTTGTAGAAACAGTCGTAATCTTGACATAATTGTTCCCAAACAACCAGACCTGCAGACCATTCTGCGGTTGACCGGTGGCAGTACCGTGAATAAATACCGGGTCCCCATTTGCAATCGTTGGTGCACCGGAAAACGAGTTTCCGGGCGATAAGGAGATGGCAGTGACCGGGGAAAGGACAAGCAGGACACAGAGGAGCAGGAGGAATAGCGATATACGATGGGGAAGTTGTATCATAGTGCTCAGCCGGTATTATGCCTGAAGGATGATGAAGGTGTGGTTAAGAAATAAGGCCGGGCCTTTTTTTAATAACCTTTACCCACGGTATATCTAAATAGTAAAATAGCAACCAATTCTCATGGATCAAAAAACCCAAACCCCGCGTGTTAAGCATGACAAACCGATCTGCGCAAAGTGCCAGGATACCAATCTGAAGGTTAAGCCCGATGGCAGCTATACCTGCAAGCGATGCGGGTACGACAGCGCGAAATAAAACAAGATGATATTTTAACCTGTATTCCCGTTTTACGCCAAAAGATTTTCCGGATCGAATTCGGAAATATTTTCGGCAGGGGATCTTATGCAATTTTTAATTTTATTCACATTTACCAGCTCTTCTTAAACGTCCCATCGCAGATCCATGTCCGTTGCCACGATCGGGTGCAGCCGGTATGAATCTCCCGCAGCCCGGCACTCTGCATCAGTGCACGGATCTCTGAAAGAGGCATCCCGTGTTCAGGTTTTGCCGGCTCGCGGATGAACAGGGTACCTTCCGGCCGAAGACATTTTACTAGTGCACTCAACACATCAATTCTTGACGCTGGCTCGATATCGTGGAGGACAAAGTGGATGATGACTGCATCAAAATGATTTTCTGGAATTGACATCCGGGTGATATCGCCTTGCAGGTATTCAATGTTAGTAAAAACCTTCAGTCTTTGTCTGGCTTTTTCTATCCAGTAAGCGGAAATTTCCACGCAGGATAACGATCCCTCCGGGCTGAGCGTACGGAGAAGTGCGCAGGACATGCATCCCCCACCACTCCCAAATTCCAGCACACGTTCTCTGCCGGAAAGTCCCAGCCTTTTTACATAGTCCGGGTGGTAAAAACGGGAGCGGATCCGGTAATCGATGAGTTCTTCTTCGATGATTCGTGCGAGAGAAGGGTGATCGTTTTCCATAATTTTGCCTTCGTATGCGGGAAGAGTGCCGGGAACCCTACGATTTAAAATCCGATGGACGGTTAAGCCAGAAAAAAGGGAGTTATTATCCCATAGGTTGGTACTGGTTTGGTGTTACGAGCGATATCGGGGTCTGGTAAATTAAGACATCTCCCGTTGTTGCAGTCATCGATAACTGGTTGCCATTCACATTGTACGCCATTGTTTTTCCCAGAATAGCAAGATACATGGTCTCCTGTTGCGCGAGTGTTTCACAATACTTTTTGGAGGAGGCAATGTTGCTAATCGTCATACCATTCCCTTTTGGCGTTGTCATTCCGGTCGGGTTGGCTGAACCAAAGTAGTTGTTGCAGCCGTCATAACCGGTAAGTGTTCCATCCGGATTGAAGGTTAAGGAGATCTCAGTGGTGGGATGCGTGACTGCGGTTCCATCCTGTATCGCCATCGTAGTGAGAACCCAGTTACGGGTCAGTTGAGCGGGCAATGTAAGTGGTGCAGGAGTAGCAGTTACAATCACTGTCGGGGGCAGCGTTGCAGGTGTAGTCACCGGTTGGGGTGTGGGCTTTGGGGTTGTGCAGCCGGCTATTATGACAGCAGCAATCACCAAAAATGCCAGTGATACGAGGTACTTTCTCATACGTGAAATGGGTATCTCATGATATTTAAACTATCATCAGCATGTCCGCTTTTTTTGGCTTGTTAAAAAAAGTTAGAAATTCGGTTGACCGGATTGGCCGGGATTATAGCGTCCGGTAGGCACCGGTGTCTGGATTGGTGCAGGTGTCACAACCGGGCCGGGATTAAAGACCGGCACATGGGTGTGCTCCTCGCTGCCCGGCAGGTTTATGCGTTCTCCTTCATTTGCACCGCAGAACGTCACACTGTATGAGGTTGTTATATCCGCAGCCGCATTTTTACACTGGAATGTTGAGGCATCGTCATCATAGGCGTAACTGTACGAACCCGGGAGATACGTTTTAAAGAACTGGGCTGTCTGCAGTTCTGCAGGCCATGTCGTTGGATCGCATTTTTTGTTCCCGTTCTTTGCATAATCCTGTTTGGATCCCCATGGATTATTACAGCAGTATTCATCCTTGCGGGGATCAATCGGGTTTGGAGCAGATGCCCATGCACAGGCACTCCAGACTGCTACCATCTCTCCATTCACGACTTTTGCCAGTTTGGTATAACTCAAGTTACTAGATTTGACAAGAGGCCGTATGTCGGTTTTTGTACCGGCCAATCTGCAGTCATATTTTGCCTTATCCTTTGGCAAGCTTCCTGTCCGTCCTGTCCCCGGTACAATCTCGATTGCCATTGGGACGTTGAAACCATCAACGATGCTGACATCATACGTGTCATACCCCCCCTGGTCAAAGTTTATCTCCCCTTTTGTTGACGGCGGAGTGATCCCGACGCCCCCGCACTGCAGTTTGCCTTTCCCATCGAAATTGCTGCGGCACGTTCCCCACCTGCAGGTAAGATCATCATCTGTACCTGAACACCCTGTCCTACCCCAGAATGCGCCCTGCCAGTTTGCCGGTACAGTTGAGGTATGCGTGATTTGTGCGCCCGGTTTGAGATCTGCATCCAGTTTGAATCCTCCACCGTCAACAAGCGGAGTTCCCATCCCACATTTGTTCAGGTTCGGGCCGCAACCTGTATTATTGCACATAGTGGTCGGATTGCAGGTATTTCCGGGAAGACAGCTGCATGCGCCATAAGTAACCCCTCCTGATTTATATTGCAACCCCCCTTGGATATCGACCCATATTGGATACGAGCAGTGGTTCTGCCACTGGATTGTATGATCAGCGGCGCTGACCGGCATCACCATGAATGCTGCCAGTGACACGAGACAAAGAACAAGCACTTTTCTCATTTTAAACCTTACCAATGTGTGATTAGTTTCAACACTTTTTAGCATTTCGTTTTTTTTATCAGACGACACAGGAAAATGCCAAGAATGAAATATGGTCAGGTAAAAGATCAATATACTTCATGAAGGTTGCCGGGTTTTTTGTAATTATTATTCTGTGTGTTCTCATATTCCTGTGCGGGTGTGTCCAGATCATTATCAACCCTCCTCAGGGGCCAGGAGCCACGACACCGGCAGTAACACATGCCAATACAGATAATAAAGCAGTCCCGGTTGTTACCGCAGTTATGGTACGAGAGACTTCTTTAGCAACCGGAACCAAGTCCCCGATATTTATCGTACCAATTGGCGACGAAGCCCGAATCGGTCACCGTTCCTTCACTTTTAATTATGCTTCGGGATCCGGAGGCTCTAATGAGTACACGTTCCGAATACCGGTCAATATGTCGGTATACTACGGTGCCCGCCAGATGAAGATCAACCTGCCACAAAATTCGCAAAATCCAGAAGAAATCCAGGCGTATATCAGATCCTTTGAATCCGATCCTGCGATGGAGGAAACTTACACCGATGTTTTAAAAGAGTTGCGGAATGCCCGGTATAAGAATGGGGGATACCTGTCAGATGATGAGTACCTGGAGCTGATCATTGCCTTTGTCCAGCAGATACCCCTTGTTGAGAACCCGTCTCCAAAGCGTAAGTATCCCATTGAAGTTATCTATGATAAAGCGGGTGATTCCGATGAGAAAAGCCTGCTGCTGGTAAACCTGCTCGCCCGTGAAGGTTATGATGTCGCCCTCATGGTGTATGAGGATCTGGGTTACGAGACCACAGGTATCCGGGTTATTGAGGAGATGCCGGACACCTCATTAAAGGTTTTCACAAACGGGAAAAAGGATTATGTCTTTATCGATGCCGGCGTTCCGCGTTTTATTGGCAGCGTGCCTGCAGCATTCCAGACCGCTGATGATCCGGGCATATATCCGGTTGGGAACGGAACGAAGAGTTACGGGCCTATCAATTACGTGTGGAAGATCGTTGCTGACTTAAACCATATGGTAAAAGTGGGCAAAATCGATAAGCACACGGTCATAAATCCGTGGGATAAGACCGGGACCTGCTCGTGGATCAAGAACTCAAAACTTCTTATGAACACCACGTGCTACTGCTGCGATATTTAGCCATTCACCTTTTTTTACCCGACAAAGCTTGTTATCAGTAACGGCTCATCTACCCCCATAGGATTGCACATGGTTCCATGCCGCATGATAAGGGGCAAACTCTTTTTTGTCCTCATCATACAGGCTCAAATCTTCTCTATGGAACAACGTGCGATCCTCTCCAACAGGGCAGACTTTGATACAGAGTCCACAGGGTGAGATAAACCGTTTGAGCAGGGCTTCAGATCGCGTGGCACACGCAATCTTGTCAGTAATCCCGTCCGGATAATCCGTACATGGGATCGCTTTGACCGGACAGATATCAACACACCGCATGCATTTTATGCACAACTCTTCTTCCATGACAGGATCCGGACCAATCTCTGCGGAGGTAAAGATGCAGGTGAACCGGACCCGTGGTCCGAACTGTGGTGTCAGCAGCATATTGTTGATGCCAAACGTTCCCAGCCCGGCGAGATACGCTGCATGGCGATGGGAAAAGAAGGCAACAGGTTTTTCTAAAAGCACTCCAATCGACCCGTAACCATCCCTAGGGAGATAGACTGAAAAAAAACCCTGTGCGTTTAAAAATGAGGAAATTCTCAACGCATTGGAATCGAGCAGGACATTTACCGTACGATACAATTCATGGTACCAGATAGAGGGTGCAGTCTCGATAATCGGAAGGCTGATCGGAATACCTATAACAATCACCGTTTTTACTTCCGGCCAGATTGCTAATGGCCGGAACTGAGGGGGAACCCACGGTTCAAAAAAGGGTGTGTCCCAGAGTTTAGCAGGTGCAAATCCCACGAGAGGGATGTCTTGTTCAGCACATTTTAAGGAGATTTGCTCTCTGATTGTACCACTCATTGTTTTACTGTGCGTTGTTTTGATGATAAAAACTTGTGCCGGATGAAATCACACCGCTTCATTCTCCAGTGACCGTACACACAATTGTGCGTTCCCTTCCGGCATTCACATCCAGTTCAAGTAATACGATCTGCTGCCATGTGCCGCACAACAGGGTAACGTTTTCTATCAGAATGGTAAGCGACGGTCCTACCAGCGCGGCTTTGACGTGCGAGCGCCCGTTGCCATCACCCCAGCGGGAGTCATGCGCATAATCTGCTGTGTCCGGTGCAAGCACAGACAGGGCACGCTTGAGATCCAAAAGCACACCGGGTTCGAACTCTATCGTAGTCAATGCTGCTGTAGAGTGCTGCACAAAGAGATGGACAAGCCCGGTTTTGATCCCGCTCTCCTTAACTAAGTTCTTTACCTCATCTGTGAGATCAATGACATCGCCTTCGCGTTGTGTTCTCGTCCGAATGGTTCTCTTAAACATAATTGCATCCCAAGAGATCCTATTGCTCCCAATAACAAAATCATTCCCATTCATCCGATGGCATGCTCATTTTTCCTGCCGCTGGATGTGGCCAATCGTTAAACCTCCCGCCCTCTAAGATTGTTTCAGCGTGTTCAATGAACAAAAACATACCTGCGGAGGGTTAAAAAACGAACGAAATCTCACCCTTTCGTCACCGTTACGCAGTTCTCATCATCGTTCTTGCATCAGTCCTGATGGCCGTTATTGACGGCACCGTAGTCAACATTGCCCTTCCTTCAATGACCCGGTTCTTTGCAGTTGACCTCTCCGACTCCCAATGGACGATCACTGCATATCTCATCACCATGACAAGCCTGCTCCTTGTCTTTGGTAAGGTGTCTGAGTATGTCGGCAGGGCCCGGCTCTTCTTTGTCGGCATCATTATCTTTACTGCCAGCTCGCTTGCCTGCGGACTCTCAACCGGTCTTCCCGAGCTCATTCTCTTCCGGGTTATTCAGGGCGCAGGTGCAGCAATGCTCTTTTCCATCTCGTCTGCACTCATCTTTGCTACCACCCCGCCAGCTGAACGCGGGCAGGCAATGGGATACCTTGGTGCTACTGTTGCCATAGGAAGCATTGCGGGACCAATTGTTGGGGGTTTTGTAGTAGACACTCTGGGCTGGCAGTATATTTTTTTCATCAATATCCCCATCGGACTCCTCCTCATCGCTGCTGCGGCAGCATACTTGCGGATCGATGAGAAACGGACGGCTGCACTATCGCTTGACTGGTACGGCTCCATTGCAATGATTACGATGTTTGTCACCCTGATAATCGCGCTTGGAAACCTGGCAGACACAGGAGGCATTACACCGACTGCTATCATTTCGGGTACTTTATCGCTTGTCGCATTTGCCCTGTTCATCCTGTACGAGCGTCGTTGCACGTTCCCATTGCTTGACCTTGGTGTTTTTTCGAATCGTGCATTTTTATTTCCGGTCATTGCTGTTTTGTTAGCCTTTGTTGCAAATTTTATGATGGCAGTTGTCGGACCGTTTTATTTTGAAGGGGTGCTTGAATATCGTCCGTCACAAGTAGGGCTGGTCTTTTTAGTCAGTCCGGTTGTCATGGTGATCGTTGCACCCATTGCCGGGTCACTCTATGACCGTCACCCAACCCGGAATTATGCAGCGCTTGGAATGGGTATCGCCTCATTTGCCTTTTTTCTTCTCTCGTACTGTGCCCTGATTCGCTACTTGCCCGGTATAATTGTTGCATTCGTACTCTTTGGAATCGGCTTTGGCCTCTTCCAGTCTCCTAACAATACCGCGATCATGAGTGCACTCCCAAAAGAACGGCTCTCTACAGCCTCAAGTGTGATTGCTACGAGCAGGAACTTAGGGATGTCACTCGGCGTTTCGTTAGGAAGCATCCTGCTCTCGTTTCAGCTGATGGCAGCGGGATATGGTGGGGATGTAATTACGGCAGATCCAATGTTGCTTGCGATCTCCATCAGCCGGATTATGGCAGTCTCTGCTGTCCTCTGCCTTGTTGTTATTATCCTCTCATTACTGAAACGGTGACCGGTTTGTTAACTTGTGAGTAAGGGGGTTTAACAATACCTGACCGGAGAAAAAGTCTCTGTCACAAGTGTTGAACCGCATTATGCACATATGGGGGCTGGTTGTGGCAGCAAGGGTGATTACACCCGCCCGACAAGGGGGCACAGGCATGGCGACAACAATAACGCACAGATAGTCAAAAAAAAGATGTGAAAAAAAGTTTTTTATGTTTCGTCATTTCCTGAACTGACAGGATCTATGTTTTCAGGTTCCGTTTCAGTCTCCCTGTCAACAGTCCCCCTGCCCTCAGTTGCCTTGTCAACAGTCTCCCTGTCGACAGTCTCGACGATCTCTTCTTCAGGCTGGTAAATTGCTACACCAATGACCCGGTCTTTATCATCCAGACGAATGGTCCTGACACCCTTCGTTCCACGCCCGATCATACGGATCTCACACACAGGCATACGAATAACAACTCCGGAAGCGGTCATCACAATGATCTCATCAGTATCCATGACTGCACGCGACTCGATTACTACTGCATCACGTTCAAGCTGCATGTTTTTAACGCCCATTGTGCCTCTGCCGTGGCCGCGGAAGTCGTCAAATTCAGTCCTCTTGCCAAAACCAACATTGGATATCGTGAGAAGGTGATCTTTCTCTACAAGGGTAAGTGCCACGATAGTATCTTCGCCACGGAGTTTCATCCCCCGCACGCCAGATGCATTGCGCATGACCTTGCGAACGGTATCTTCATGGAACCGGAGGCTGTAGCCGAAGCGGGTGGTTAAGACAATTTCTTTGGTACCATCGGTTGCAATGACATCAACAAGCTGGTCTTTTTCCCTGAGCCGGATCGCATTGGTTCCTATAGAGCGCGGGTTTGAAAATTCCTTTTGTGGGATTTTTATGACCTGCCCCAGTTTGGTAGCAAACAGCATAAACCGGTCTTCCCTGAAGACCCGGATTGGGATGACTTTTGTTATGATCTCATCTTTTATGTTGAGGAGGTTGACGATAGGTTTACCTTTTGCAATACGGGAACTTTCGGGGATCTGGTAGACTTTGAGCCAGTAAACCCGGCCGATATTGGTAAAGCAGAGCAGGTAATCTTTTATCCCGGCGACAAACACCGAATCAACCCCATCATCCTCTTTGGTGGTCATGCCAGTGACCCCGTGACCGCCCCGCCGCTGTTTACGGTAAGTGGCAACATCCATGCGCTTGATGTAGTTGGCTGTGGTGATCGATACGAGCACCATCTTATCCTCAATCAGATCCTCGTTCGAGAGATCGCTCGTATCGATTGCGATCTCTGTTCTCCGGGCATCGCCAAATTTTGCGGCTACCTCACTGGTCTCGCGCCGGATCTCGTCTTTGATATTAGCTTCGCTTGAGAGGATAGTCTCTAAACGTGAGATCTCGGCTTCGAGCCCCTTCTTCTCTTCATTTATTTTCTGCTGCTCGAGCGCTGCGAGACGGCGAAGCTGCATCTGGAGGATCGCATTTGCCTGCGGTTCATCGAGGCCGAACTGTGTTATGAGGGCTAAGCGGGCGTTATCTACGGTGTCCGATCCTCTGATAGCTGCGATAATCAGATCAATCTTTGAAAGAGCGATGAGCAGGCCGACTAAGATATGGACTTTCTCCTGCGCCTTTTTCAAGTCAAACTCTGATCTGCGCCGAATCACTTCAATCCGGTGGTGGACAAAGTTCTCTAACAGGGCATGAAGGGTGAGCACCTTGGGCTGGTTGTCGACAATCGCTAAGTTGATCGCAGAGAAACTGGATTCGAGTGCTGTCATCTTGTAGAGCTGGTTTAAGATGACTGCAGACATCGTGCCCTTGCGAAGCTCAAAGACAACCCGGATGCCATCCTTGTCGGATTCATCCCGGATGTCGGTAAGGCCGTCGATCCTTTTGTCCTTGACCATATCGGCAATTGCCGTGATCCACTGAGACTTGTTGACCTGGTACGGGAGTTCAGAGACGATGATGCGATCGCCACGGTTGCCTCCTTCGCTCTCTTCAATGGTGGCAACCCCTCTGACGATCACACGACCCTGCCCGGTGGCGTAGATGTTCCTGACACCCTCAGTGCCCATCATGACGCCACCTGTAGGGAAGTCAGGACCTGGCATAACCCTCATGATCTCTTCAACCGGAATTTCCGGGTTGTTAAGGTAGAGTGCAACCGCTGCGCAGACTTCCCGCAGGTTGTGCGGGGGCATCTTTGTCGCCATACCGACTGCAATACCATCGGTACCATTGACCAGCAGGTTGGGAATTTTTGAGGGCAGGACCGTTGGCTCTTTTAACGACTCATCGTAGTTTGGGATGAATTTTACGGTATCCTTGTCGAGATCCTCTAAGAGCGCTTCTGCGTAGGGAAAGAGCCTGACTTCGGTGTACCTGCTCGCTGCGGCAGCATCTCCATCAACCGATCCGAAGTTTCCCTGCCCCTGCACCAGCATGTTGCGGTACGAAAATGGCTGTGCCATCTTGACAATCGTATCGTAGATGGATGCATCGCCGTGCGGGTGGAACTTACCCATCACTTCACCAACCACCCGTGCACTCTTCTTTGTGGGCTTGTCGCTGGTGTTACCCATCTCCCACATGGCAAAGAGCGAGCGGCGATGAACGGGTTTGAGACCATCGCGGACATCAGGAATGGCACGCCCGATAATCACACTCATTGCATAGTTGATATACGATGTCTTCATCTCGTGAGCGATACTGATTGGCTCCACGCGATGCGTTTGCGGACCACTTGCGGGTGGGACTTCAGATGTCAAGGTTCGTCACCTCCTTTGCATGGCGGGTGATGAAATTTTTCCTGATCTCCACATCTTTTCCCATCAGCGTCTTGAACATCTCATCTGCCTCCAGTGCGTCCTCTATGGTGACCTGTTTAAAGATACGGAATTCCGGGTCCATGGTCGTATCCCAGAGCTGCTGGGCGTTCATCTCACCAAGACCTTTGTAGCGCTGGATCGATACGCCTTTTTCGCCCATGGCAGCCGAGGCAGCCTTCATCTCATCTTCCGTGTAAACCCACTTCTCTTCCTTTCCTTTCGAGATACGGAACAGGGGGGGTTGGGCGATATAGATATACCCGGCTTCAACCAACTTGAGCATGTACCTGAAGAAGAAAGTTAAAAGGAGGGTGCGGATATGAGCGCCGTCCACATCGGCATCGGTCATGATAACGATGTGATGATAGCGGGCCCGTTCCTGGTCGAATTTCTCACCAATACCGGTACCGATTGCTGAGATGAGCGTCTGGATTTCAGCGTTTCTTAGAATCAAGTGTTCTCCGGCTTTTTCCACGTTAAGGATCTTTCCCCGCAGGGGAAGGATTGCCTGGAACTTCCGGTCCCGTCCCTGCTTGGCTGAACCACCTGCTGAGTCTCCTTCTACAATATAGACCTCGCTCTTTGCCGGGTCGCGTTCCGAGCAGTCAGCGAGCTTACCGGGGAGCCCGGAACTCTCTAGCGAGCTCTTGCGCCGGGCAAGGTCCCGCGCGTTGCGAGCAGCTTCCCGGGCTTTTGCAGCAGAGAGGGCCTTTTCGATGATGATCTTGAGCACATGAGGATTTTCATCAAAATATTCACTCATTGCTGCATAGATCAGCGAATCGACAATCCCCTTGACACTGCTGTTTCCGAGGCGCATCTTTGTCTGTCCATCGAACTGGGGGTTTGCCATCTTGACAGAGACGACAGAGGTGAGACCTTCTCTGACATCTTCGCCGCGTAAGGTGATTGTTGAGTTCTCCTTGATAAGGCCGTTTCTCTTTGCGACAGTGTTGATCGTCCGGGTGATGGCACTGCGGAACCCTTCGAGATGCGTGCCACCGTCGCGGGTATTAACCGAATTGACGTACGAGTAGATCTTCTCGTCATATGCAGTGGTGTACTGCATGGCCACTTCGAGTTCAAGCTTATTCTCATTGTCCTTTTTCGAGATATCAATGGGGGTCGGATGGAGGCATTCCACCCCTTCGTTTAAGTATTTGATAAATTCAACAAGTCCACCGGGATAGCAATAGATTGCAGTATAGCCGGATCGTTCATCCGTGATATTGATTGTAAGGCCTGCGTTGAGAAATGCCAGTTCCCTGAGACGGTGGGCCAGCACATCGTAATCGAACGTGGTGGTCTCAAAGATAGTGGCATCGGGAACAAAGTGTATCTTTGTGCCGGTCATCTTCGGGCCGAACTGTGCAAGGAAAGCTAAACGGCTCTCGCGCTCTGATTCTATCGGATCGATCACCGGTGCGGACAAAAGATCCTGCTGTCCGGTAGCATGGGTGCTGACAGGCACTACGGCTCGTGTGAAGGGTGCCGGTGCCCCGTACCACTGCTGGTACCGGACGAGCATCTCATTGAGGGACTCTTCCCGCGTAGAGAGCGGAGAGGTCATCAACCCTTTAGAAAAACGCATCTCATAGATGTTGCCATCGCGGTATACATGGGCAGAGAGCCAGTTGGAGAGTGCGTTGACAACCGAGACACCGACTCCATGAAGGCCACCGGAAACCTGGTACGTCTCCTTGTCAAACTTACCGCCAGCGTGGAGAACGGTTAACACTACTTCAAGGGCACTCTTGCCGTTCTTTTCCATCCTGTCGACCGGGATACCACGGCCATTGTCTTCCACCTGAAGTGAACCGTCCCTGTTGATGATTACCGAAATCCGGCTGCAGTACCCTGCAAGTGCTTCGTCAATTGAGTTGTCCACCACTTCGTAAACAAGGTGGTGCAGACCCTTGGTATCGGTACCCCCGATGTACATGGCCGGGCGTTCGCGGACCGGGGTGAGCCCTTCAAGCACCGTAATATTGGATGCATCATACGTGTCAGTCAAGGAAAACCTCCGTAAAAAATGAATAAAAATTGTGTTGAATTTTCACAATAATTATTGGTTGTTTGATGACTTAAAGGATCGGAGTAAAAAGCGGATTTAGGTATATAAAGAATTCCCCTGCTAACGGAACTCCCCGATCGCAGCATCAGCAATACCCAGTTCGCGGTCGATTGCAACGACGAGCCGGTTGAGGGTGATGGTCACTTCTTTTGCATCTTCCTTGTCCATGCTGCCCGGCTGGTGCCAGATCACTTTCTTCCTGAGCAGCGTGGTGAGTTCTTCTACTTCGGTTCCCCGGAACTTCTCCGGAAGCGTGAGTCCTTCGACATGATCGCCCACGCCGTACCAGGCCTTTTCCGGAGGAAGCGCAAAGTGCCCTGCGATCAGCATGATGTTGGTAATATACCCGTGCCCGAACTGGTTTGCCATGCAAAGATGATGGCATCCGGAGTAAAAAAAGATGACTTAGAAAATACGGTATGCGGTTAACCAGATGGTAACGGGAACTGCAATGATGAAGAGCAGGGAGAATGTGAGAAAAGTCCATTCGCGAACCTTTAAGGGTTTTCTCTCAACAAAGAGATAACTCTCCCGCCCGTAGCCACGGCAGAGCATGCTTGTGTACACTCTCTCCCCCTGCTCATAGGATCGGATGAACATTGTACCAATGGTGTACCCGAGCTGACGCAAACGGTAACGGTACGGGAGATGGCGATCGAAGACATCGAAACATTTGGTTTTTAAGGTCTCGTTGATCTTTCTGAACATGTATCCAAAGACAAAGAGGTAACGGATCATCATCCCGAGCGCAAGAGCAAACTCTGCTGGCAGTCCCATCCGGGCTGCTCCTTCGAGCATCTCGTGCATCTTGGTTGTTGAGGAGAGCAGGATGATAAACGATATACAGATGATAAATTTTGCCAGCAGGATAAAGGCAAACTCTATGGATTCGTAATAGATGCTGATGCCCAGCGGCAGGCTCATAAAGACATGGTACTCGGTGTAGTACTTGTTCTTAAAAAAGATCTGGAAGAAGATGACCATGCCCCAGAGCGGAACAATCGTCATTAAGCGTTTTGCATAGACAACCGGAGACAACCGTGTGCAGGCCCAGAGAACTAAAAAAAATAAAAAGAAGATCGCCCCAACCGTATAGACCATGGTGGAGTAGGGTACCGCAACCAGTGCGATGATCGCCGCAAATGCGATGACAATCTTTACCCGTGCATCGATCCGGTGGATGATGCTGTCGCGGTAAGCATCCCGTTCTATCTGGAAGAGTTCTTCTATCATGATCGTTTGCCAAAAGCGCGAAGCAGGGACTCTTCTGCATCAGCATAGGTATATGCCATCGATACCTCGATTCCGTTCTCTTTTAACGATTTTAAAAGTTTTGGGATCACGGGAACATCCAGCCGGACGGATTTGAGCATATCCGGCTGGATGAAGATCTCATCAACCGTGCCGCAGGCAACTACCCGTCCCTTGTCCATCACGTAAATGTAATCCGCGATCTCTGGTACGAGACCGACATCATGGGTAGAGAAGACAACCGTCATCCCGTATTTTTTGGCAAGCGAGTTGATGAACACGTTAAGATCGGCAACTCCCTTTGGATCAAGTCCTGCGGTTGGTTCATCGAGCACCAGCACCTCAGGTTCCATGGCAATCACACCAGCGATCGCTACCCGCTTCTTCTCGCCCCCGCTCAGGTGATGCGGCACCCGGCTTGCCAGATGCTCAATTCCCACCACCTTGAGCGCTTCGTGCACCCGGTGATGAATGGTTTCGGGATCGAGCCCGAGGTTTGTAGGGCCAAAGGCAATATCCTGCTCAACAGTCGGGGAAAAGATCTGGTCATCAGGGTTCTGGAAGACTATCCCGACAAATTTCCTGATCTCCTTACTGTTCTGCTTTGTTATGGGTTCGCCACGGACGAGCACTGAACCGGACGTTGGTTTAAAAATTCCATTGAAGTGCTTGAAAAGTGTGCTCTTTCCTGCACCATTCGATCCTATCACGGCAATACGGGCATTTCGCGGGGCAATGAAATTGATGTTGTTTAAAGCCGTGACTTTTCCAGGATAGACGTAGCAGAGATCGCGGGTCTCGATAAGGTGCATGAGTATAGGAACTATGTTGAAAAATGGTAAAGTTCTATTGGTTTTATTTTGCCGGTTTCCCGGCAACCTTGATACCATAGGCAAGTCCGAGCACCACAAGGAATGCAAGGATGGTGCCAACAACTATCGCAACCAGACCCCCCATCGAACCCATGGACTCCCCCAGCGAGTAGTCCGGCATTGGTGATGTGTAGGCAAACTTACCGGTCATGTCTTCATGAATCTCGGCATCAGCGGGTGTGCTACCCGTGAGTGTTTTCTGGCCCTGCACAATCAGGGCAGTGCTCTCAAGGCCATCCGGATCCCCGGATGCCATGAAGACCGCAACAACCCCGATGAGGAGTGCTACCACAATTCCCACAATGAGAAATGTCTTGTTGTCCATCATTATGCGCCAGCCCCCTTGGCAATCGTTACTCCTGAATCCACCAGATCCGGTCTTGCCTTTGTTATCAGGTAGATGGCTGCAACAGTGACAATGCCTTCGATCACACCAATGATGGCATGGTAAATACCCATAGCAATCAGGCCCTCTTTGAGGGGGAACGTTCCGGCAAAATACATTTCAACTGCACAGGCAAGGGACGGAATCAGGCAGGCCAGCCATGCGGCAATGAATGCCGAGATGGGCATGCTCTTTGTTGCACCCATCAATCCTTTGAAGGTGTAGAAACCCACAAAGCCGCCAATGACACCCATGTTGATAATATTGGCGCCCAACGTGGTGATCCCTCCATCACCGAACAGGACCGCCTGCACGATGAGTACCAGCGTGAGGATAAATACTGCGGCAAACGGTGAGCCGAGGATGATTGCGGCAAGCGCCCCGCCAACCAGATGTCCGCTGGTCCCCATCGAGACAGGGAGGTTAAAGGACTGGAGGGCGAAGATGGCTGCGGCAAGCACTGCTACAAGCGGAAGTTTCTCTTCATTGAGATCTTTTCGTGCCCACCGGAGGGCAAGTGCTATGAATACAAGGGCGATGATCCAGTAGATTGCGCCCTGCCAGATTGGAATGAATGCGTCGGGGATATGCATGGGTTCACCAATAATTATTGTTACGATTGCAAATTATTGTAATACCCTGTAGTTAAAAAGTTTTGTTATTTGATATTTTATCGGACCCGTTTTCTATTTTATCTGAATTTACATGTAGAAATAAAATTTTATTGCCCTCAATTAAAAGGGACTGTCTTTTATTTTTAAGGTGCAGATTTTTGACAAATCTGCAGATACGTGATCATTTTTCATCCTGATCGTATGAGTGTTTAACAATTTCCTGAATTTTTTTCAAAACATTAAAAAACAATCGACAATCATATACACATCAAGGATATTGCTATGGATGACGATCTCTCCCGGATAGGGATATCACTCCCGAAGAATCTGCTCGACAAATTTGATGAAATCTTAAACTTCCGCGGTTACTCCTCCCGATCAGAGGGCATCCGCGATGCAATCCGTACGTACATCACGTATTACAAGTGGATGTCGGATGTCAAGGGTGAACGCGAGGGTGTCATCACAATGGTGTACGACCACGAGCAGCGTAACCTCCTCCAGGCAATCACAGAAATCGAGCACGAATACCACCACATCATCAAGGCATCGCTCCATTCCCATGTAACGCACCAGCGTTGCCTTGAAGTGATCCTTGTCCACGGTGACGGAACGCAGCTCAAGGGCCTCGCTGAGAAACTGATGGCCCACAAGGGTGTTGAGTCAGTGAAGCTGACTACGATATCTGTCGAAGAGTAAATATCACATTTCAAACGTGGGAAAAATCCAATACATCATCCCAGTTTTTTCAAATGTTTTCATTGGATCCTTTCTAATCCGAATTCCGGCAGCCGTTTTGCAATTATGTCTTTAGACAACGGGGCACCCTAGGTTGCACCCATGAAGCAAATGTGCCATCGGAATCATCAGTAACAACAAAAACTTACAAAAAAAGAGAAATAATAAACCGTAAAAACACTTAGAAGCGGGGCTTCCGGTGTTTCGGGAGGCAGTCTCTGCAATAGACGGGCCTTCCCTCAGTTGGCTTGAACGGTACTTCGCATTCCTTTCCACAGTCTGAACAGACTACTTTTGTCATTTCACGGGGACCGAAGTCACGGGGACCGCGGTTTCCACCAAAATTTGATGATCCATACATAATGATTACTCAAACAGTCCTATTATAAACTGTAGTATCATATTCGTCTCTGGAGTATAAGTGTTTTGCATGGGGACGAAAAAAATCGCAGTGAAGGAACGCTGGATTACCGGTGATCTGGGGTCCGCCGGTACATTCCCATTGACATCATATTGCCGAACCGCGCCCATTCATCGGCTCACCGATTTTCCGGATCAGGAAGCAGTATATCGAGAGGACGCTGTTCACTAAAAATAGTGAGACGGTATTTTTAGAGGTCTGCAAATGTACTCTAAAAAAAGGTTCTTCGTTGTTTCATATGGGTAAGATCGTTATTAAAAATTTGTTGGGGAGGTTCCCCCGCCTCAGGGCCTCTTTTTAGGCACGGCGGGGCATGGTGATTTCAACATTTTAGTCATCAAAACCGCCGCACAGGAAGTCCCCTCGGGGGCGGCGGCGTTCATCGTATTTTGGGGTATAATGGCATCAGCCACCATCTTTGTAATTTACTCACTTCAAGCGTTACCCATTCAAAACAGCGATGAACTTAAAAAAAAAACATTCACACGCGTCCCATTTTTTTACCGCGAAAAAATAAAAATTATGATTCGGTTATCCGCCAGTCCCCCTCCGGAACATGGATCTCAAACCTTGCTCCTGTCCCCCGTTCACCCGTCTCTGTAATGGTGATACCGGTTATCGAGAGGATCTCGCGACTTAAAAATAGTCCAAGACCTGAATCTTTGCCAAACCCTTTCCTGAAAATGCTATTCTTGTCTTTTAATTCAATTCCAATCCCGTTATCCTCACAAAAGATAACCAGATCGGTACCAGAAACCTGATACGAGAATGTAATCCATGTCAGGTGCTCACCGTGCCGGAGGGCATTGTTGATCAGGTTGTAAAACACTTTGCTGATCATGGCATCCGCAAATACTTCCACACCCTTGCAATTGACTGATACGTTCACTTCCGGTGAATACAACTGGTCTGCCGCACTACTGATGAGTCGTGTGATCGGATACCATGCCGGTGCCTGTGCACCGATCTCCTGGTAATCTTTAGTAAATGCGATCTGGTCCTGGATTGCCATGGAGGTTCGTTCAAGTTGGAGAAGGGATTCTGTGAGCCGGGGATCCTTTGCCAGATCCTTTGCCAGATCGAGCTCTGCCAGCAGGACAAAGACCCTGTTCGAGATGTCATGCCTTGTGATCTGGGAGAGCAGGGAAAGTTTCTGGTTTGCTGTTTCAAGTGCAGCTTCTACTTTGCGGCGTTTTTTAATATCTTCAGTCAAATCGTTATTGATTTTTGAGATCTCCTGTGTCCTGTCAGCGATACGAGCTTCAAGGCTGTGAGTGAATTCTAATAGACTCTCCTGTGCTTTGCGCCGTTCAACCACTTCTGCTTCCAGTAGTGCGTAATTGGCCCGGATCTCATAGACCAGCAGTGCAACGATTGCAATCATCAGGATAAAGACTGCCCGGTCCGGCAGGTCAGAAGGATCCTGCCGGAGTGTAACAGAGATCAGGCTGCTTACCAGTATCACACCGGTTATCAGCCATGCAATAATGAACGGGGCATAGCGACCGGTGAGCCACACCGACAACAGGAGCGGCACAAGGTAGAGGATCCAGAGGACAAAGCCCAGAGGAAGAAATACATCGATAATGATGATCCCCAGACAGAGGAAGATTATCACAAGCTGGATGAGCTTGTCCCTCTCTTTGAGATTTTTTCCTGTACCTATCACTTCAACTCCTTACTGACCTTAAATCTTAAGAGATGATGGAACGCTTTACAATAAGTACCTTCTCCGTTGCTTTTTGTTTTTATTAGCCCGGGAGTTGTGCCCGATGATGCCGGTGGTCGGACCGCTTTTTGCCAGTTTACCGTCAAATTTTTTAAAAATTGCTTATCAAATGTTTGGGGTAATACCAAACCTTATTCTGGATTACATCAATATATCCTGTATGGAGCCCGAGTACGGCCTTGTTCTCTCGCATAAGAAAGTTGAGTATCTCAAATATATTTTCGGGCGGACGGGTACGGTGAGGACTAATGAGATCGCATCTGCGTTTGCAGTTGATCCCTCGACGATTACAAAAACTCTGGCTGAACTTAACGTTGCAGGATATATCACGCATGTTCCGTACCATGGTGTCTGCTTAACGGATACGGGAAAGCATCATGCGGAATTTCTGGTAAAACGGCACAGGATCTTAAGCCTGATTTTTGTGCGCTATGGTCTTTCCGATGAACAGGCATGCCGGGAAGTCTCACGTTTCGAGAGCCTTGTTACCAAAGAAGCGGTCGACACCCTATGCCGGGCAATGGGTCATCCCCGGAATGGTATCTGTGGCGAGATCACCCATGATGACGGATGCATGAGTGATGATGGATCCAAAAACCATACAGGGTATGTATGATGAGGGGGATGACAAAACCATGAGTTCAACAATGATATCTTCCCATATTCCGGACCTTGACCTGATCACTTCCTACGCCCAGCGGGAGGGCACATTTTTCTCCCGCGTGAGCCCGTGGACAAAATTTACCGGGCTCCTTTTGGTAATCCTGCTCATCACTCTCACAAGAAACCTCTTGATCTGCGGATTACTCTACCTCGTCATTCTTGGCATATACGCATCCGCAGGTCTCCCGGTAAAAAAACTCATCGCATGGTACACCCTGCCGGTACTCTTTGTCATCTCACTTGTAGGCATAATGATGTGGACTGAGCCGGGTACCCCGATCTTTACCTGGAATTTTGGTTTGTTTACACTCACACTCACAAATAACGGCGTAATCCTCCTCGTCACCCTCCTCCTCAAGGCATTGATCTCGGTCACGTACTCGCTCTTCTTTCTCATGACCACACGCTACCAGCATTTCTCTGCCATGATCTACCACCTTTTCCCAACACCGCTGGATCAGATCTTTCTTTTAGCCTACCGCTTCTTGTTCCTCACGCTCTCGATGACATGCGCGATATTCAAGGCCGTGCGTTCACGGGGCGGCGGGATCATTCACAGCATCCGGATGCAGGGCCGGATCTTTGCCGAAGTCTTTGCCCTTGTCTTCATCCGCTCGTTTGACCGGGCAGAGCGGGTACACCAGGCAATGATTTCCCGAGGGTATAGTGGCAAGTACGAAGCAGGAACAGAAATCCCAAAACCCGGCTTTTCAGGTATTTTTGTCATGGGTGCATTTGCTTGTGTGATTGCACTAATTGTCCTGATGGTGCCAAACACCGGAGGTTTTTTTTAAATGACCATCATACGCCGCGATCCTCAGGCCCCGCACTGCCCACCCGTTGATAAGAAGCGTGAACTCATCCATGTTGACTGCGCAAGCCATACCTATCCTGACGGCAGCGTTGGTATCCACAATATGTGTTTTTATGTACTCAAGGATGAGATCGTGGCACTCTGCGGGCCGAATGGCTCGGGCAAGTCCACACTCCTTGAGCATTTAAACGGGCTTCTTACCCCCTCACAAGGCGACGTCTGGGTCAATGGCAGGTCGATAACGCATGGCGAGCGTGCAGATCTCTGGAAAGATGTCGGGGTTGTCTTCCAGCGTTCCGATGACCAGCTCTTTGCCCCCACCGTGCTTGACGATGTGATGTTTGGCCCGCTCAACCTTGGCATGTCTCATGCTGATGCAAAAGCGGCAGCAATGAATGCCCTTGAAGGTGTTGGGGCTGCAGATCTTGTGTTAAAACTTCCCAATTACCTGAGCGGCGGGCAGAAACGGCTGGTCTCGATTGCAGGGGTTCTTGCCATGAAACCAAAGATCATGGTCCTTGATGAGCCAACCTCCGATCTGGATCCTCTGCACAGCGAACGGGTTGAGGCGCTGATTCTCCGGTTCAAACGGGATTACGGCATCAGTGTGGTCATTGCTACCCACGATCTCGACCTTGCCGCACGGATTGCTGACCGGGTCTGTCTCGTGAAAAACGGTTCGGTCTTTGCCGAAGGCAGCCCGGATGAAGTCTTTTATAACCCCTCACTTATCAAAGAGGCCGGTCTCACCCTGCCACAAACGGTCAGGATATATCTGGAATACTGTAAAGCACAGGGAAGAGAACCGGATCAACGGCCTATACACCGGCACGAACTCATCCGGGCGTTGCAATCCTCACAATCCTGATACCAAAAACAAAATTTGGAGTGCCCCCAAAATTTCCCTAATCTTTTTATGCATTTCCGTCAATTGTCTTTTCAACAGCCGGGTATTTT
The DNA here is from genome assembly GCA_964590895.1 of uncultured Methanoregula sp. Classification (GTDB taxonomy): domain Archaea; phylum Halobacteriota; class Methanomicrobia; order Methanomicrobiales; family Methanospirillaceae; genus Methanoregula. The sequence continues at coordinate 42,660 of CAZPYV010000015.1, forward strand.
CCCGTGCTAAAAAAAGGAGCAATCTAACACCTTATGGCGCACATTCATCTCGAAGACGGATCGTTTACCCTGTTCTATACCATCCTCTGGTGGACTGCCGCAATCATCCTTGTCGGGATTGCAATTTACCTGATGAGGTCTGAAAAGAAACCCAACCGGAGAAAGATCACCCTTGCTGCATTCTGTACTGCCGCAGCCTTTGCCATCTTCCAGGTGAGCATTCCAATCTTTGGAGGAGTCCATCTCAACTTAACCCCGCTCATCGGTATTCTTGTTGGCCCTGCAGCAGGATCTCTTGTGGTACTCATCATCAATATCTTATCAGCTGCAATCGGTCATGGCGGCTGGGGGCTGATTGGTGCAAATGCTCTGGTCAACATTGTTGAAGTGTTCATCGGATACTCCTGCTTCCGGCTGTTAAAATCCACAATTCCTGATCTCTTCTCACGGGCGGGTATCGCAACACTGGCCGGATTGTTCTGCGGAAATATCGTGATGATCCTTATCATTGTCATATCCGGCATTCAGGGCGTGAACCAGAGCACCGGCCAGATCCTGACCGGGCTCTCATTGCTTGCTGCGGTAAATATGGGAGTTGCCGTGATCGAGGCTTTCGTTACCGGTCTCATTGTTGCCTATATCGGTAAAGTGAGGCCGGATCTTTTAGGAGATGATCTTGTATGACACCATGGGGCGAAAAGAAAGGTCTTGGCATTTTTATCGGTCTTATAATTCTGGTAATTGTCGTGTCGCTGGCTGCATACAGTACAACAGGAGATATGGGGATTGAAGAGCGCTTCACCCATGCCGTAGGTCTCCAGAGCGAGAGAGATAAAGAGGGAAGCGGGGGATTATTTGGGCTTGCACTTGAAGGGAGTCCAGTGCTCTATTCTGTTGTACTGGGCTTTTTATTGGTTGCCTGTTATGGTGCTTACCGCCATTTCAGCGTGTAAATCAAAGGGGAAAAACTGCGGGCACCGTCTGGATAAGAAAACCAGATGATATTTTTTTTCAAGCCTGGAAAAATGAACGGATCCCTGACATGATCAGGGGTTTTAACAGGGGGAGCATCGCAGGGTTGAGCAGGAGATTTTTAATAAGTTTTCCAGGCCGGTCCATATCGCCGTGCTCAACAATTGCTGCAAGAATGGAAGGTTCTTTGAGTACCTGAACAATTCGGTCCATGTCCTCTTCATGCATTTTCTGGCGCACGCCAAAGAGCCGGAACCCAAGCTCAAGTTCGTTTCCGAAATCTGCCTGCCACCGCCGCTCGTATTCAGAAAGCGCCTTATCATCAAATATCCCCCGCTCACAACATCCAATCGCCGTTGCCGCTGCGTGCCGGGCCGAGCGGATGCCAGTATATACTCCGCCGCCGCTCGTAGGCTTTGCAAATCCTGCTGCGTCTCCGACAAATAAGGTCCTGTGTCCATAGGTTCTGGGCATCAGCCCGAGCGGGAGTGTACCGGTGACCAGATGGGTTGTTGGAGTTTCAAACTTTTTCATGAGAGCCGCAAACCGCTCTGCAACTTTTGTCTGTCCGCAGAGTCCCACCCTGACGCGCCCGGGGGCCGTTGGGATCGACCATGCGAAAAATTCCGGGGATGCGTCCGGGTAGATCTCTACAAACCGGGGATCACAGTCATGCAGTATATCGGCCTGTATGCCGGAAAGGTAGACCTTTGCCCGCTCCATACCGTAAAGCCGGGCGATGCTGCTTCTCGGACCGTCAGCGGCGATCAGGATTTTAAACGTATGTTTCTCATGCCCGTATACTCCCCGCGTGAGTACCATGTTTCCCTTTACACCATATACTCCGGTCTTTAACCGGTATTCTGCCCCTGCATCTGCCGCAGCATTTGCCATCTCCCGGTCAACGGCAGCCCGGTCCACCACAACAGCTTTCTGTACCTTTGCATCGATGAGGAGCTCGCTGCCCCTGCCAGTGATTACACGGGCACCCGATATACGGTTCAGTACCGGTCTGTCCGAGACCCGGCACTCGGCAAATGCGGCATTCGATAAAAGACCCGCACACTGTACCGGGTAGCCGATCGTGCCATGCTCTTCAATGCACAGTGTTGAGAGACCGTGTGCTGCGCAGGTCAGGGCAGCGGCGCTTCCTGCCGGCCCGGCTCCGACAATGATGACATCGTAAGGCATAAGGGATCGTAACCTTTGTAAAAAAGTAAAATAATTATGGAGGGTTACTTATCGTCGGGTCTTCTCCAGATAAGCTTGGGGGTTTGTTCCTCGTAGGATTCACGGATCTCATCCTGCACGTACCAGCCCAGAAGTATGGAAAAAAGACCAAATACCAGAGCATATGAACCCAGCACAGTCAGGACGAGATTTTTCGAAACGATCGGGAAAAACCAGATCAATACACCCAGCAGCACTCCCCCGGTAATAAACATCCCCGGAACAAGGATATATTTTGTTTTTGGGTGTGTGAGGGCGAGGGTGATGTCAGTGAAACCCGAGTACACAGCAACACATGTAATGAGTAAAAGGAAGATGATCGCAACAACAAAAGGCGCAAAAAAAGAAAACGCACCAATGACGAGGAGAACCGCAGACATAATGAACCAGAACAATGAATCGCCACTTCGAGCCGTAATAGCGATCAGCAGGAAACCTGCGATTCCCACTGCGAGCAGCACCCAGAACAGGGCATAAAAGGTAGCAAGGGTAATATCAGGAGCAAGCAGCGCCAGAAGCCCAAAGGCAATACCTATCACACCCTGGATGAGGCATGACATTTTCGTATCCATAATTTATCACCAGATCAAGGGGACGTATGTTATCCCGGAGTCATTTTTTATATAGGCGTTCCGACTACAAAATCTATCCGGTTAATGGTAATGTTTTAAAACCCGTTCTTACTCGTGAAAGAAATCAAAAAACCTGATGCCAAAGATTTTTTCGATTGCGTACAGGATACCAAAGAACAGGACTGCATACAAGATAAAGCTCACAATGAACCTGATCCACCCGTTTAACCCGGAAGCAGCAATAATCGCGTTTGACAAAGTATCAGCAATGAGGATTGAACAGAGAATGCCAATAAAAAAAAACGCCCATTTCCTGACAGATAACATATCCATGATTATGTATTGGGTGCCGGAGTATTAAAACCTAAAAAAAAACCTTTTCTTCTTGGGGGATAATTTCGCCTCCTTTATCATCATTTACGGATAATCCAACAGACATGAACGGGAATATACGCACCCTTATCTGTATTCTGCTAATTGCAGCATTCCTGTTTGCTGCGGGATGTACGAAAGGGACAACGGACAGCAGCGCAAACATCACACCATCACCTGCCATTCCCTCCCCGACATCACTATCCACATCAATGGTTACAGCAACAACCAGAGATGAACTTGTTGCCTTTGTCAGGAGTGCTGTTGCGTATGCTCATGCCAATACTAAAGATAATGCACTGTTAGAATTTTCCAAAAAAAACGGATCGTTTGTCAAAGGGGAACTCTATATCTATGCCTATGATTTCAATGGCACAACGATCGCCCACCCGGTCAATCCCGAAAAGATTGGAATAAACCGTCTTAATGAGAAGGATGCGTACAACACTCTCTTTATTAAAGATCTCCGGTATGCAGCCTACAACGGAACCGGATTTTCTGAATATTATTACATCAACCCCCTGCACAACAATGCTGTAGAAAAAAAACTCGGTTATGTGGAGAAAATAGATGACCAGTGGTGGCTGGGCTCTGGTATCTACGAGGCACAGGTAATCCCTGTTATGCCGATCGATAATGGTACGCCGGTTACACCAGACGAGGTCAAAACGTTTGTTGAGGGTGCAGCTACGTATGCACGACAGAATGAAAAGACGGTAGCACTTGCTGCATTCAATGATCCCAAAGGACCGTTTGTAAAAGGAAGTGTGTATGTGTATGCACTGGATTATAACGGCATAACTCTTGCCCTTCCTTTCCAGCAGGATCTTGTTTCTCAGGACTTTTCCATGTTGAGCGATGCTGCTGGACAAAAGTTTGTAAAAACCGAGATCGCCCTTGCGAAAAACGGCGGCGGTTTTTTACTATTCCAGTACCCGAACCCGGCGCACGAAAATGCCATCGAACCCAAGCTGAGTTATGTGAAACCTGTGGATGATACCTACTGGATAGGAGCCGGTACCTACCTTTCCGGGAACCGTGAAAAAGATGCCCGTGTAAAAACTTTTGTTGAGGGAGCAAAAGCATATGCACAGAAGTACGGAAAAGAGCAGGCACTTGCGGCATTCAACCGGCAGAATGGAGATTTCATTAAAGATGATCTCTATATTTTTGCCGACGATTACAATGCAACTGTCCTTGCGTGGCCGTATCGTCCCGATCAGATTGGGGTAACCCGGATCAATGCCACAGATCTTCTCGGTAACGAGTACATGAAAGAGATGGTAGCAACAGCAAAGCGGGGAAACGGCACTGTGCTGTATTTTAGCGAAAACCCGCTTCACAACAATGCAACCGAATTAAAATCCAGTTATATACTGGACATTGACGGGACCTGGTTTATCGGCGCGGGTACATATCTTGCACCGGGTGCCGTTACGCTTACGCCCGTTATAACCTCTGCACTCGCATCCATCCGCACCCATGACGAGCTGGTGAACTATGTTCAGGAAGCAAAAGCATACGCACTCAACAAGGGCCGGGAGATTGCACTTGTTGATTTCAACAATAAAAACGGGCAATTCACAAAAGGTGAATCATATATCTTTGCCTATACCTCAAACGGTACTACCCTTGCGCTGCCGTTCCAGCCGGAATTAATCGGGACAAACCGCTGGAACATCACCGATCCCGAGGGAGTCCAGTACATTCAGGATATGGCCCGGACGGCACAGGGCGGGAGTGGTTTTGTCCAATACCGGTATCCCGATCCAGCCGAAAATTTCTCTGTGAAATTTAAGACCAGTTATGTTGTTGATGTCGATGGTAGCTGGTTTGTAGGTTCAGGAATATACGTAAAAGACTGATCTTTTTTTATTCGAACTTTTTAACAGAGGCAGAGCCCCGACATTGGGAGACCGGGCATGCCAAAAAATTCTATTTCAAACGTTGACGTGAAATTAGACGAATGGCAGAAAAGAAGATTAGGACTAAAGGGTGCATCAAATCCAGTGGCAAATGAAGGTCTGGGTTTAATACCCTCTGTGCTTACGCCGGGGAAGAGATTTGAACTCTTGAGGTGCAGGGCACCAGTAGCTTTCAA
>CAZPYV010000016.1:0-47581 GCA_964590895.1 uncultured Methanoregula sp.
TTTCGCTTTGTCATTGTAATCGATTCGGTTCGTGTAACAAAAAGAGGGAAATTAGCTATCCTCCTATGATAATTGTTCGCCAGAGATTATGGGGATATTTTCTTTTTTAGTTCCGGTGCCAGTTTTTTTAAGATATCACTGTTGGCGGGTGTCACATAGACCAACTGTTGCCCAAGGACAATGAGACTTCCCACCGGCTTTCCGCGCCCAACCTGATGGGCGTTGTGCAAACGAATGGCTGCCTCTCTTGACTGTGCACTGTCAAATGATTGCGTGGACACGGTGACGACCTCACCGGTATTGTCTGTGAGTACGTAGATTTTTCCTCCTGTTGCTCCGGGAAGATTCCATATTGTATCTTTAACACTGGTAACGGTAATTCCTGTTGCCAGTGCGGCTTCATTCACCGGCTCGCCAGAAACCGGATGATACGGCGATTCTTCTGCAATTACCAGAATCAATACAAAAGGCAGCAGGGCCACAATGATTAAAAATATTAACAGCCCGATTTCCATCTTCGAGTACTTGATCATAGACAACCTCCCTTCTGTGTGATGAATTCATTTGTTTTCATCATCATTCACCTCACTCCCCCAGCGGGTTTGAGCCAGCTGGCCTTTTTAAATTTTAAGAATACAAGTGGGGGCACAGCGAGCAGGAACGTACCGAGCAGCACCGAGCCTACATAGACAAAGCCACTTGTTGTGAAGTACGATGGCGGCATAAGACCGACAATAAACGCAAAGATTGTTCCGAACATACCAAGCCCACCAACAAGCCAGACTCCGGCCATCCCGCCTGGGATCTTAAACGGACGCGGTGTATTGGGCTGGCTGTACCGTAGTTTGATTACCGATGCAAAAACGAGCACATACACAATACAGAGCAGTTCCACAGTCATTGCAGAGAGAATCCAGTACGCCTGGTTAACGGACGGTAAGAAGACATAGAGGAGTGAGATAAGAGATCCTATGAGGGCCTGTATAACGAGTACGGCAACAGGTGCACCGTACTTGTTGGTCTTGTCAAAGAGCGGGGGCATGTTGCCTTCCTCTGCAACAATTCCAAGACCTTTGGCCGGGCCAATTAACCATGCAGCCAGTGAGACAACCCCGCCCAGCGTGATCAATATCGCCATTGGTGCGACAAGCCAGGGCATACCAGCCGCTTTGAAGAAGTACTCGATGGCCTGCATGACACCTGAGGCAAGATTGAGTTGACTTGCCGGAATGACCATCGCAATTGCAAGGGTTGCAAGAACCGTGCAAACCACGATGATGACCGCTGACAACGCCATTGCCCGTGGGAAATCTTTCTGAGGATTTTTGGTCTCCAGTGCATGGAACCCTGCCATCTCCATTCCTGCAAACAGAAGTATAATCGTTGCAAAGAATGGTAGTGTTGAGAGATTGATTGTTGGTACCATCGCTTCGAGCGTGAGTGGCGGAAGTACAAGAGCAGCCCCCGAACCCATCCACCAGACGCCGAGCAGGATGATGAGGATCGCAGGGATGATGCTCCCTAAAATGACACCCACATTGCCAAACTTCGTTGAAGCCTCCTCCCCGAAGTACGCGATCGCAGTGGTGCCCCAGAACGCGATCATCATCACGCTGAACATGTAGTAAGGGCTGTTTGCCAGCACCGGCGTGAGTGCGAATGCGAGCGTGGATGCGATAAACGAAAGAACGGTCGGGAACCAGACAAGGTTATTTGACCATTCGCAGAAGAGGGCTGTAAATCCTCCCCTCTCCCCAAATGCCTGTTTAACCCAGGCATAGACACCGCCCCCTTGTGGCCAGCCCGTTGCGAGTTCTGCGCCGGCAAGGGAGATAGGTATGAGGAACATGACCGCTCCCAAAATGTACCAGCCAATGCACGACCATCCATAGACTGCCATGGACGGAAAATTCCTGATACTCAATACAGCAGCCACGTTGATCATTGCAAGCGCAAAGAGTCCCAGCACTTTTTTTGATGGGATGCCATTACTCTGGCCGGTTGCTTCTTCGCTCATCGTTTCTTCTCCTTTACACAGTACATCATGTATTCTCCATTTACATTTTCGATACCATGGGTATCATGTTCGAACCCGGGGAAACGTTTGTCGAAATCCTGCAAGGATTTTAAGTACTGGAGTACGGGCCCGTTTTGTTTTCCGGTACGCTCACCCGGGGCAAGGATAGGGATACCGGGCGGGTACGGGAATATACCGGTAGCCACAATGCGGTTCCCAGCCTTTTCTATTGGGGTGTGTTCAACTTCGTTGTGCACCAGTTTTTCAAATGCTTCAGCGTAGGTTATTGCCGGTTCCGGCAGGATCGCATAGGCTTTCTGGAGGATGTCGCACATCTTATGGTCTTTCTTGAACTGGTGCATCTCCGTTGCCAGCTCTTTGAGGGTCATACCGCCATAGCGTTCCGGTTTTCCTGTAGTTAGGTCAGGGAAAACCTCCTCGAGGGGAGTGTTCTCGTCATATAACCGCTTGAACTCGAAAAGTTCTGTGACGAGCGTTCCCCATTTTCCTTTCGTTATTCCCATCGAAAAGAGGAACAGGATCGAATAATCGCCGGACTTTTCGTTAATAATTCCCCGGGTGTCGAGGAATTTTACAACCAGTGCTGCGGGTATACCCCAGCTGGCAAGTGTCCCGTCATCATTTACTCCGGGCATAAGCACGGTGACCTTGATCGGGTCGAGCATGCAGTAATTGTCAGGCAGACCGGTAAACCCGTGCCAGATGTCGCCCGGGTGGAGGGTCCAGCAGGAAGGATTGTCACGGAGGGTATCGAGCGATGCATCCGGAAATGCGATCTTCTTTTTGGTTTTTGGATCTGTGACAGTGTCCGGCTGCCACATCGGGAACCACCAGTCCTTCTTTCCCTTTACGGTCTCAATTTCCCGCCGGATTCTGGCCATTGTCCGACGGAACCGGATCGCCTCTTCAATGGATTCAGTAGTGAGCATCTTTCCAGAAGCCCCGTCCATCATTTTTGAAGATACATCGAGCGATGCGATGATGGTATAGAGCGGGGAAGTGGAGCTGTGCATCATGAACCCTTCGTTAAACCGGCCGTGTTCTATGGGAATCCTACCGTTTCGCACATGGACCATGGAAGCCTGTGAGAGTGCTGCGAGCAGTTTATGGGTGGACTGGGTGGCAAAGATTGTAGAACCTTTATCGTCCCTTGCACCGTCACGCATCGCAAACCTGTCCTTATAGAGCGGGTTGAACCGGGCATAGCCGTACCATGCCTCATCAAAATGAATACTGTCTACACTTTTTCCCAAGTTCTCTTCTACATGTACGGCATGGTAGCAGAGCCCGTCATACGTTGAATTGGTGATAATTGCATGCACCGGCTTTTTGCTGCGGGCAGTCTTTGACAGCGGGCATGCAGCAATTTTTGCTTTCAGCGTTTTTGGAGTCATCTCGTCCGGAGGGATCGGTCCGATGATACCGTACCGGTTCCTTGTCGGAATCATGTATACCGCAACGGAATGAGTCATGGTCAGCGCATGTTCGGCTGACTTGTGACAGTTGCGGTCCACAAGCACGATGTCGTCCTTACTCACCCGTCCAAAAAAGACAATTTTATTAGCAGTAGAAGTGCCATTTGTGACAAAATATGTCATGTCCGCGCCGAACACTTTAGCAGCGTATCTCTCTGCCTCTCCAACAGGTCCTGAGTGATCCAGGAGCGATCCCAGTTCCCCAACAGAGATTGAGAGATCGGACCGGAAGAGCTGTTCGCCAAAGAAATTAAAAAACGCCCGTCCTGCCGGTGATTTTCGGAAGGCCGTTCCTCCGGCATGCCCCGGTGTGTGCCACGAGTATTCGAAATCCTTAGAAAATTTTACCAGTTCTTTAAAGAACGGGGGAAGAATAATTTCCCGGTAGCGTTTTGCTGCAGCAGTTATGCGCCCGGCAATAAATTCGGGGGTATCTTCCATCACCCAGATATATTCATTGACCTCACGCACGGTCTTTAAGGGCAGGGTTGTCGGCGGGGCATTTGTCGGTTCGCCCATCAGGAATATGGGGATCTTTTCATTGCGTTCCCGTATCTCATCAATGAGTTTTGCAGTTACCTCGTGTCTCTCAGGAGTATCGCCACCAAGGTTCCAGTTGATCAGGATACAGTCAATATCAGGTAGGGCCGAGTAGGCAGCCCGTGCATCTTCAGGTGAGGCAACTTCCCCGACACGGATGCCAAATTCCTTGAGGCCGGTGATGATCCGCTGGATGGCTCGTCCCTGCGGAGAATCGGTCTTATGGGCATCATCAATGATTGCGACCATCAGCGACTCTTCGGGTTTCATGTGCACCCCTGAAGAGTCCCGCTTAGGCTTTCGGTGTTCAACCCGGTATCAAATTGAGAATATTTGTTTGTACTTTGCGGTTCTGACATTTCCCTCTCCTCAATTGCGGACATGGTCCAATTTGATTAAGTGAACATTTATCCGGAATCGTGTAATACAGAACTCTCATTCGATCTATTTATGGAGATCGCAATCAGTGAACTGTAATGAGGAGAGAAACCATTTTTTAACATCATCAGGTTTTTTTGATTTTGAAATTATGGGTCCCTTAACTCAGTCGGGTTTAGGATAAAAAGAAAAAGAAAGATCATTCAAAGAGCCGGTAGTTCGGTGCCTCATCAGTGATGAGAATATTGTGCGGGTGACTCTCGGTCATGCCTGCGTTGGTGATCCGGACAAATTTTGCGTTCTTGTGCATCTCTGCTATGGTCTTTGAACCCGTGTAGCCCATCGCTGCTTTGAGCCCGCCCACGAGCTGGTACATGACTTCCCCGACATGACCAACATAGGGTGTTACACCCTCAACACCCTCCGGGACAAACTTGGTAGCCCCGATATCTTTCTTCTGGAAGTAACGATCGCTTGACTGTCCGCTGCTCATCACTCCAAGAGAACCCATGCCGCGATACTGCTTGTACCGCCGCCCCTTGATGGTGATCACTTTGCCCGGTGCCTCATCAGTACCGGCAAACATACTGCCCATCATGACGGTATCTGCTCCCGCAGCAATTGCCTTTGCCACATCGCCAGAGAACCGCACACCCCCGTCTGCAATGACCGGCACACCTGCCGGATGAGCAATGTCAGCAACCTGCGCAATTGCGGTGATCTGCGGGACTCCGGTACCTGCAACAATCCGGGTGGTACAGATAGAGCCGGGACCGATACCGACTTTTATCCCATCTACGCCGGCATTCACCAATGCCTCAGCCGCTTCAGATGTGGCAATATTTCCTGCAATTACGTCAGCCTTTACGCTGCCCTTGATCTCCTTAACAGCGGCAACGACTTTCATGTTATGCCCATGCGCACAGTCAACAACCAGCGCGTCCACCCCGTTCTGGTCGAGCAGATCGGCCCGGGCAAAATCAAATGGCCCGACTGCTGCTGCTACGCGAAGATTGCCTTTCGCATCCCTTGTAGCCTGGGGGTACTGGCGCTTTTCCAAAATATCCTGCATGGTGATAATGCCGATCAGTTTACCTTTTTCATTTATTACCGGCAGGCGCTCGACTTTGTTGGTATACATTATCTCAAGCGCTTTTTCTGCGGTGATATCTTCTGGTGCGGTGACCAGTTTTTTTGTCATGATGGTCTTGATATTCTCGTCACCGCGTTTGGAGACGATTGCGCGCACATCCCTTCTGCTGACGATCCCGATGATGCGCCCCTTATTGACCACCGGTACACCCCCGATACTGTACTGTTGCATGAGGCGTTCGGCATCCGAAACTGAAGCGTTCTCTTCTACATACAGCACGTCACGTTCAATGAGTTCTTCGGCCTGTTTGACTTCGATGAGTTCCTGCAACTCGTGCTCGGGTGTCATGTTCCGGTGGATAACCCCGATACCCCCTTCGCGGGCAAGGGCGATTGCCATCAGGGACTCAGTTACGGTATCCATTGCCGCAGAGACCAGTGGGAGGTTCATACTGATATTCCGGGAAAATTTTGACCGGATATCTGCTTCAGCCGGTTCTAACCAGGAAGCCTGTGGTGCGAGCAGCACATCATCGAAGGTTAATGAGAGTGGCACATCTAATTTCTCAATGTACATAGGTCACTTTGTCCTTTTGTTACCTGATCATCGCAAGTGCGGTGTTAATTAAGTCTTCACGGACTGTCGCGTTCCGGTCGCCCCCGCATACCATCCCGCGCACCCCGATAATATCCGGGTTGATTCGCTTGAGTGCATCAATATCCTCAAACTTAAGCGCACCGGCGAGAGCGGTCTTAAGGCCGAGTTGGGTGTTTTTATCAGTAAATTTCCGGAGCGCTTCTTCGTTCATGAATGCAAACGTGCTCTGCCGATCCTTGATGCCGGTATCGACCATGACAATGTCAGCCCCTTCTTCTGCTGCGATTGGTGCCATGTCAAAAGGAGAGATTGATCCCATTCGCTCGAAATCCGAGTATGCAGCGATCACGACAAATTTTTCAGGAAACTCATCTTTTACTGCTTTTACTACAGCAGAGATTACCGCGCGGGCTTTTTCTTTTCCATCAAATGTAAGCCCTATCTTGATATAATCCGCCCCGGCACAGGCCGCCCCGTATGCGGTGAGCGAAGCCCCGCCAGGTTTGAAATCGAAATCACCAATAGCCGCACTCACCGGCTTTTTGGAAAATGCTTTGATCTCGCGAATCACCCACGGATAGTTGGCGCCCAGCGAGCCCTCAGATGGTTTCTTTACATCGATGATATCTGCGGCACCAGAGCGCCTTGCCTCATCGATTGAGCTTGGGCTGACCAGCAATTGCATAGGATTTAATGATCTTTTGTCCTAATAGTGATTGCGCTCACCTATGGAACTCGTTCTTGCAATGGATTTGCGGCAGAATCTGGTAGTCCACGGCAAATCCGGGATGCGGGAGTGTTATAGACCGCTCGACTGGGGTCTTTCCCCGACGGCAGAACCGCTCGGGTACCTTGCAGCAATCCGGCCAAAAATACTCTACATTGCAGATCTCGACCGTATTGAAGGCACGGGTTCACATGATGCAATCGTGCAGCAGTGCGCAGAAAAAGTCTCACGCTGTTATGTGGATCGCGGTTGCAGATCTTCAAATGATATGCTCACCGGCAAAAATATCAAAAATATTATTGGCACCGAAACGGGGGGCGCATCCCTTTTTCGATACTGTGGCGGTTACCTGAGTATCGATGTAAAAGAGGGCCGGGTGATCCCCTCAGGCAAAACTCCGGAAGAATTCCTTACTGATGCGCGGGACTGGCACTTTGACGGGATCATTATCTTAAATATTGGTTCGGTAGGGACTGAATCGGGCATTGATGATGAGGAACTCGCACGCCAGCGGGCTGCCTATGGCGGCAGACTGTTATATGGCGGTGGTGTTGCAACCGTTCATGATCTTGAAACCATAAGCGCCGCAGGTTTTGATGGTGCGATCATTGCGACTGCACTTCACCGTGGCCAGATCCCGGTTGAATGGATACGGAGGGGGACCTGTTGTTAGTTACGATTGAAGGGATTGACGGGACGGGTAAGAGCACCCTGCTCACCTCGCTCAAAAGCCAGCTTGCGGACCTCGACCCAATCTTCACCCGGGAACCGGGTGCAACCTGGGTAGGTGAAGCAGTGCGACGGGCGATCGCAGAGCAGATCGATCCGATCACGGAAGCATCACTGTTCGTTGCTGACCATGCCGCGCACCTTTCTACCCTTATCCGTCCCGCCCTTTCTAAAGGCAGGCTAGTAATCTCGGACCGGTACAGTGACAGCCGCTTTGCCTATCAATCGGTAACGCTCAAAGGAGTGGTGCCGGACCCGGAGGGTTGGTTAAGAGCGATGCATAACGGATGGTCGATTGTACCTGACCGCACGTTCCTGCTCGTGCTTTCAATCGATGATGCGTTAGCCAGGCTCGCTGACAAGAGCGGGCGCGAGCATTTCGAAAAGCGCGAGGTGCTCGAAGCGGTCCAGAACAATTATCTTGCCTATGCCCGGGCTGAACCCTCGCGGTTTGTGATCGTGGATGCGGCCAAGGAAAAAGAGGAGATTGCGAAATTTGTCGCTGAGGGTATCAGGCAGATTTTGCAATCGTCAAAATCACGTCGTTAACCGTGATCACATCGACCTGGGCGCCTTCTTCCATATAGGAATATTTTGGCGTGAAGGCATTTTCCGGAACTGCGGTTTCTGTGCCTTCAAGCATAATTGTTTTTGGCGGGTTTGCCAGTTGTTCGGGTGAGAGCGCTGTAATTGCCGCCATGAATGCCGGCGCCTGTTTGCGGAAGGTGGGTCCAATCACCGACCGGTTGAAATCGATACCGGTGATTACCCGGTCGAGTTTGGCTGCATCCGTTCTCCAGTGCACATCGGCATTCAGCGTTCGGCCGGTATCTCCTTCATCATTGACCGTGTGCGGCGCGTAGATGGTGACTTTGCCAAGCGGTGCGTTGAGGGCAAGGCCGGCATCATGTTTGTATTTGCGTACTTCTGCAACTACCTGCACGAGCAGGTTCCCCTCAATCCGCGCTGCATCGTCATCGTACGTGAATGCAACCCACGGTTGTTTGTGCACGCTGCTGCCCGGACTGAGGTGCGAGTAGCATTCTTCGGCAAAGTACGGCGTGAATGGGGCGAGCAGCCGGCAGAGCGCATCGAATGCAGTGTGGAGCGCAAGGCATGCGCCTTTCCTCGATTCGTCAGTCTTGTACAACCGGCCCTTGACCAGCTCGATATAGTTGTCTGCGAGTACTTCCCATGCAAACTCGCGGATAGCCTTGAGTGCGACATCGAACTGGTAGGCTTCCAGTGCATTGCTTACCTGTTCCACGGTGTCCGAGAGCCGTACCAGCAGCCAGCGATCGGCAAGCGCGGTGATCTGCGCATCCGTTTCCAAGCCCTCCTTCTCCAGCTGGATTAAGGCAAACTTGGTGATGTTCCACATCTTGGTCTGGAAGCGCGAGGCCGCAACCACATCATTCCAGTTGAACATGATGTCTGATCCCGTTGCCGCACCCATTGCACCCCACTGGCGGAGTGCATCTGCGCCATACTTTGCAAGGATATCTTCCGGCACGATGATATTGCCCCGGCTTTTGCTCATCTTAAAGCCGTCTTCTCCAAGTACCATACCGTTGACAAGGATCTCGTTCCAGGGTTTCTGACCCGTGAGTGCCACTGAGCGCAGGATTGTATAGAATGCCCATGTCCGGATGATATCGTGACCCTGCGGTCGGATCTGGGCGGGGAAGAATGGCGGTGTGCCGCTGCCATCCCAACCGGTAACATTCAGCACCGAGATGGACGAGTCCATCCACGTATCGAGCACATCCACTTCACCGTCAAATTCCGTACTGCCGCATTTTTTGCAGGGATGTTTCGGATTGACCTGTGTGGGGTCTACGGGCAGATCCTTGTCCTCAGGTAGTGCAATTTCACCGCACTTTTTACAGAACCAGACCGGAATTGGCGTGGCAAAGATACGCTGGCGGGAGATGCACCAGTCCCATTCCATCTGCTCTACCCAGTTCTCCATTCGTAGCAGCATGTGTTCGGGATACCATGCGATCTTGTGGGCAGCGGCTGCGATCTCTGCGGGCTTGATCTTTACAAACCACTGGCGCTCTGAAAGGATCTCGATCGGTGTCTTGCAGCGCCAGCAGGTACCAACGCGCTGGGCAAGTTTCTCCTGCCGTTTTAAGATATCCTGCGCTTTCATCTCGGCAAGAATCGCAGTCCGGCATTCGGAAGTATTCAGACCCTTGTATTTGCCGGCAATCTCGGTCATCCTGCCCTGTCGGTCGATCGCTTTTCGCAACGACAGGTTGTGCTGTTTCCACCAGTGAACATCCTGCTTGTCGCCAAAGGTACAGATCATCACTGCGCCTGAACCAAATGCAGGATCAACTGCCTCATCCAGCACCACCGGCACATCGTGACAGAAGAGCGGGACTTTCATGGATCTGCCTTTCAGCGCGCGGTAGCGCTCGTCATCCGGGTGAATTGCGATGGCAACACAGGCAGCCAGCAGCTCAGGTCGGGTAGTTGCTATCTCAACGCCATCGAAATCGAAAAAATTGAGATGGGTCTCCCGGTCTTCATAGGAAACTTCAGCAAATGCGATCGCTGTCTCGCACCGGGTGCAGTAGTTTACCGGGTGTTCGCTCTGGTAGATGTAACCGGACGCGAGCATGCGCAGGAATGATAACTGCGTCTTTCCGTAGTACTTCGGCTGCATGGTAACGTACTCGTTTGACCAGTCTGTCGAGAACGCCATCTTTCGTAAGGTGATGCGCATCAGGCCGATGTTCTTTTCTGTGAGCTCGCGGCAGAGGCGCCGGAACTCTTCGCGGGATACATCGTTTTTTGTGATATGGTTTATTTCTTCGACTTTCACTTCGGTTGGAAGCCCGTGGCAGTCCCAGCCCTGCGGGAACATCACGTTAAAACCTTTCATCCGTTTGTATCGGGCAAAGAAATCGATGTAACACCAGTTGAGTGCGTTACCGATATGGAAGTTGCCGGTTGGATACGGCGGGGGGGTGTCGATCACAAACTGCGGCTTTTTTGATTTTCTATCAAAATAGTGATCTTCATCGCGCCAGATGCTGCGCCAGCGCTCTTCCACCTCCGCAAAATCATAATTTTTTGGTAGATCCTGTGATGACGCCATTGACGCAGATATTAGGCGCGAAATAAAATATAGTAATCGGATTCAATGCAACTGACGGGAGTATTTTATTTTTTATATGGACAGACCCCCATTCAGCGAATGATAAAGCTCTTTTTTAGTCGAACAACAAATATCTACTAATGGCGCGACAGAGGGGTCTTGGATATGCAGCGGCAATCACCGGTGCGGCTATCCTTGTCGGCCCCTATCTCCAGCCGGCATGGCTGATGGGACTTGTAGTGATACTGTTTGCCCTTATCCTCTGGCGTTTTTTTGATACCAAATACCTCTGCTATGCCATGTGTGCTCTTGCTGCACTCTATGGAGTCACCCTCCTGCCTTTCTTTGTTTTTGCCACCTCTCTTGCGATGATTGTGTTAGGGGAGTTGGTCTTCCAGACCAATTCCGATGATCTCAATACATACCTGTATTATGTCATCTCTACAGCATGGGCAGGTGTTCTGGTCATGGCATACCTGAACGAGAGGGCTATACTGACTGTCATCTTTGGTATCATCGCTGCAGTTCTCTTAAAAGTAATTCTGCTTAAGTACGAGGACTCGCTTATCATCGAAGCGGTTGGAGTTGCGATGACGATGTGGCTTATCCAGGAGCTTAACTACCAGGTGAACCTCCAGCTGGTGGTGGCTGCCGTGATCGTAGGGTTCACGTTCGGCTACTTTGCTTTTCGTGCCAAAACCGCTGATCTCTCTGGGCTCTTCTCCGCTGCACTTGTAGGGATCATCCTCCTCGTCTTTGCGGACGCCAAGTGGTTCATGATCATGCTCGCTTTCTTCATCCTTGGTTCACTTGCTACGAAATATAAATTTGAATACAAAAGGCGGATTGGCGTTGAGCAGGGTCGTGGCGGAGCACGCGGGTACCGGAATGTCTTTGCAAATGGGATCGTTGCTGCCGCCGCCGCAGTGCTTTATGGGGTCTTCCAGCAGCCGATCTTTGTTGTGATGTACGTCGGTTGTGTGGCTACGGCAGCAGCAGACACTCTAGCAAGTGAGATCGGTGTTACCGGTGGAATTCCGTACATGATCACAACGCTCAAAAAAGTGCCCATCGGTACGAACGGAGGTGTAACGCTTGTCGGGGAATCGGTTGCGCTAATTGGGGGTCTTGCCGTTGCGCTTGTTGCATTCCTGCTGGGCGTCATCACACTTCCCATGGTTGCAATCTGTACGTTTGCCGGGTTTGTCGGTACGAATATCGACAGCCTTGCTGGTGCAACCATAGAGAACCGGGGCATCTGGGGTAATGCAGGTACCAACCTGATCGCAACGATTGGTGGAGGGCTTGTGGCAATGGCGCTTTTCTTTGTTCTCAACCTGAATTAACGGTTCCTTTGTTTCACGCATTTTTTTGTAAAAGCGAGACCGTTGCAGGGAGTTGATGCCCCCGTTTTTTTCAATTTTAGCAATGCTGTGCGCAGTCAGATTTGTTTCCCGACCATCCATTAAATTTTCTGCAAAGCCGATTGCTGACTGCTTAAATCTCCTTCTCAAAGAAATATTACAACAACAATTGCCCGTTAGAATTGGCTATGAAAAAAATGTGGGGGCTGATCTGCCAGAGACCTGAGTTCACTTGTGCTTTTTTCGTTAATGGTTTTTTAATATTTGTACCAGCGTCCCTTGCTGTCATACTCGCCGGAGGGTTGTTGTTCGATTGAGATTGGACCTTTGGGGAGTGAGCGGAAAAAACATGCCTTGTACGTCGATAAGATAGGCAGGAGTAACAAAAAGCCGAAGAATAAGCAGACTGCGGTAATTATCATTCCGTTGGTCCCAATCATCCCAATAAGCTGGTTCGGTGTAAATGTTGCAATCTGTGTCTCGTTAAAGCGCGTGAGCGGTTCGAGTTTGTCATAGAGTGCGGCTTCCCAGACAATCATGAGGGCGAATGTTATTACGAAGAACACTGCGGCAGATATCACATAGAACTTAAGAACCCGGGCGAGTTGTGCAGTCACCAGTTCTATACTGCGACGAATGGAATCAAAGATCCGCAGGTCTTCAAAAACTGCTGCAGTGTCAAAGAAGATGGTGAGAAATGCCACGGGAACCACTATGCAAATGGTAAATACTCCCAAAAACTCCGGGTTTGCCGGAACTCCGCCAAACGAGAGAGTGATCATGACAAGAGTAACGAGAATGATGGTGCAGAAGATGAGTACAAGCATTGGCAGCAGCACTCTGAAAAAATACTGAATACCCCCGAGGAAAAGATCGCGGATGCCTCCTTTCCCGTTCCGGATCACTGCATAACTCCCTGCAAGGAAAAAAACCGCAATGAGTGAAAAGATCAGGATAAGGCGCATGGCAAAGAAGCTTCCCTGTGTATTGAAGATCAGCCATAGCACTGCAGCAAGAACGCCGGTAACCAGTCCCGGCACCCAGAGTACCGGGATGCTGCGGAGCAGACCGAGGGCTTCTTTGAGTTCTGTTAATACCATGGTTAACGGTTCCTCGGCATGGCCACAATCTCGCGCACCTGGAGATCAAAGAAGTTAGATGTGTGCGCGGGTTTTATCACGCAGACAGTATCTGCCCCGCTCATCGTTCCCCCTACAGCGATTACTTCTTCATTGATGTTGATTGCACCTTGATCAGCGGCAATAAGTACGCACTCTACTGCCACTTTGAGCCCGACTGCAACCGTGCGCCGCAGGGACTCAGCGATTGCGTCGGAACGTGATCCGCCGCCAATTTTTGGAGACCGTGAGATGGCACGTTCAAGTCCTGATAGTGCGTGGGTGCCGGTCACTATCTTTACACCCTGCCCACGCAGATGGTCAGCGATCTCTTTTGAGAACTCCCACTCGCCGGGTTTTACAAATCCCATGACATGCGAGACTACGATCAGGTTTAAGCCCGAACCTTTCATAGCGGCAAAAAAATTCTCCGCAGTTGAGCCGGATGTGCTTGCAACGACTATGGTGGTAATCTGGAGTTCCTTTGCGCGCTCAATGGCAAACCGGGCTGCATTGGCAGTATTTGCCTCACCCGGCTTTTCAAAATACCAGATTTTCTTTTGCGTGAACGACATAAGTACCTTTTATTAAGCCGGGATGGAAAAACTTTGTCAGATTCTTATCATACCAGAATGATGGTTATTAAGATCCAATATCCATTGAGGAACCAGAGATGATTACCCTAGCGCTTGCAGGCAAACCCAACTGCGGAAAATCCACGTTTTTTAAGGCCGCGACAATGGCAAACGTCGAGATTGCCAACTATCCCTTTACGACCATCAACCCGAACTTTGGTGTCGGGTACGTGCGGGCGAAGTGCCCGTGTCATGACCTCCATCTCACCTGCAAGCATTGTGTGGACGGTAACCGGTTTGTGGCCGTGAACTTGATTGATGTAGCCGGTCTCGTGCCTGATGCCCACAAGGGGAAGGGACTGGGCAACCAGTTCCTCGATAATCTCCGGCAGGCGGATGCGATCCTTCACGTAATCGATGCCAGCGGCGGCACTGACAGTGAAGGCAATCCGGTGGGTGTGGGGAACCATGACCCGGAAGAGGATATCAAGTTCCTCATCTATGAGATGACAATGTGGGTGCACGGAATTCTTGACAAGCACTGGTCACGGATCAGCCGGCAGTCGCAAGGCAAGGGTTCGGCTATCGAGCAGGGTATTGCAGAGACGTTTACGGGTCTTGGCATCACCATGGAAGATGTGCGCGACATTGAACTGGAGCTCAAGATTGATCTTATCCATGCATCGATTGACGATCTCATTCCCCTGTGCGCAGAGATCGTGAAGATCTCAAAACCCATGCTGGTCATAGGTAACAAAGTGGATGAAACACCTGAAGCGTTGCGGACTAAACTTGCTGCTGCCAAAGTTGCGTTTGTAAGTGCAGCTTCAGAGCTTGCTCTCCGCAATGCGGCAGGAGCGCACCTGGTCCAGTACCTGCCCGGAGATACAGAATTCAAGATTGCCAATGAAGGTACGCTGTCCGCCCCACAGAAAGCCGGGCTCGCAAAGATCGCAGAACTGATGAAGCAGAACAATGGCACGGGTGTGCAGCAGGCAATCAACCGTGCGGTCTACGAGTTGCTCGATATGATCGTTGTGTACCCTGTTGAAGATGAGACCCATTTCTGCAACAAGCAGGGCGATGTGCTGCCCGATGCATTCCTGATGAAGAAAGGTTCTACGCCTCATGACCTCGCGTTCCAGGTACATACGGATATCGGCAAAGGATTCCTGTATGCAGTGGACGCTCGTTCAAAGATGCGCATTAAGGAAAACCACGTGCTCAAGAATGGCGACATCATCAAGATCGTGAGTGCGGCGAAGTGAGAAATTCTTTTTTTTTCTGTCTGGTTGAAGTACCCGAATAGTAAACCGTTCATAAATTATAACAGAGGACCCGGCCGGATCCTGCCCTTATCTATAGTGTGTTTTGAACCCGATATCCGAAAATATCACGTACAAAATCTTTATTCCTGTATACTGATGTATATTGTAGTATATGGCAGAGGTTACAACGGTCAGGATGCGGGCAGAGACCAAGGCCCTCCTGGATGATCTGAAATTGTTTCCCCGGGAAACATACGATGATGTCGTCCGTCGGTTAGCTGAGTCTGCATATGATGATGAGCCCCTGACTCCGGAAGAGATTGAAGCGATAACGGAGGCGGATGAGGATATCAAAGCCGGCCGGGTCCGGTCTCTCCGGGATGTTATGAAAGACCTAGGCGATGACAAGGTAATCAAGGCCCGGAAGCGGTGAAGTCTTGTACAGGATCGTTCTTACACGCCGGGCAGAGAAAGACCTTGCAGCTATCCCTCAGGAACACCGTATCAGGATCGAAAATGCCCTTGAGCAGTTTGCTGCCAGCCCGGACCAGCGGCATGATATTGTGAAGGTTAAGGACAGCCCCAAGATTGTACCGCGTTACCGGCTCCGGATTGGTGAATATCGGGCCACATTTTATATGCACCATGATGTGCTGATTATTGAAATTCTCACTGTAGGGAAGAAAAAGAATTTCTCATACTAATTTGTCTCGTGAATCCCGGGTTACATTAAATACCCTACTCCCGACCACCTGCTGAGCATCATTCCCGGCAACGCTGCGCCGCAGGTTTCCCGTTCCATCCGTCAGAGTATGACGGGTGTCATACAATTGTCTGACAATCCAGCCGCTCCTGCGCAAAAGAGCGGCAAAAATACCCCTTTTTTGGCAGAAAATGGCACTTTTCCCACAAGCCTTTTATAATGAAAATTCGAAAAGGAGAATTACCTAGAAAAAAGGCAGGAGGTGAAGTCATGAGTGGAGAAATTTACCAGGCACAGGTGATTCGGAATTTCTTTGAATGCATCACCGGCACGGACCGGAACTTAACCCGCATCTACATGTGCGTGATGAGTCTTGCAAAACTCCGCATGGAGTCTCCCGAGAAGATGTCGGCCCTTGTCGACCAGCTCAGGAAGAGCAAGATGCAAAAGGAGTTGTCCGTTGACATCCTCGATTACATGTGCGATGCCGCAAACCAGATCGAACTCAGCATGATCCAGACCGCGTTCGGTGTCAAGGATATCCGCGAAGTTGCTCAGGACTTCAGCGGTATCAGCATGGACAGTTTATAATCTTTTTTTGGTGTGGGGATTTTCGGCAAACGAGTTGTCCTGATTTTTGTTGAGTTGGCCTATTTCATTTAGGATTTAGATTTTTTTTGGGAATACTTCTCATCGTTTTTTTTTTAAGCGTTGGACAGTCATTTTTCCGGAGCAGACCGTTAAACACATGATTCTATGAAAAAGTGGCATTGAACAGAATCGGAAAATCAATCCGGATCAATTGCACCAAAACAAAAATTTGCAGGCAAAAATTTCTTAAAATTTTTTGAGTGAACTGTGATTGAAAAAAAATTCCGGAACTCCTCAAAAAAACCCAAGTTCATGATCGATCATGCCCCCAAATATGGGCATTTTTCCGCCAAAAAAACCGATTTAACTGCGATCGAAAAAAACCCTAATCCGGGCATTTTGCGGGCTTTGATTTCTGTATCTCTCCAATATGGGCTCCGTTTATGTGAAAATGACCCCCTGTTCGATCGAAAACTCCTGGAGTATTTGCATGAACAGGGGGTCCGGATCACATCAGATAATGCCATTATCCGGGTTGGTCCCCAGTTCCAAAAGATACACTATTCTGAGCCCTATATGGGCTCCGAGTGCCATTTTTCTGATCCTGTTTTCGGGTTTTTGGAAGAGGGTATCCACCGCTAAAAAATAACTGTTTTAAATGGTTATTTCTCCAAAAAAACCCGTTTAATCGCGATTTGATCCTGCAATTTAGAAGCGTTTTAAGGGCATCAGATTTTGGCACATATGTAAGGTGGTTTTTTGAGAGAAACGGTCAGCAAATGCCTTTGGCAGCCATCTATTGCGATCACGTCGGAGAATTATGGAGATTTGGTATAATACGCACTCGCAATAATTCGAGTTACCGTTTATCTCTCACCCCTTCCCGATCTCCTCCATAAACTCCGGCCCGTACTTCTCCAGCTTGTATTCCCCAACACCGGATATCAAAGAAAAACTCTCACGGTCACCGGGTCGGGCGCAGGCCATCTCATGAAGACTCTTGTCCGGGAAGATGACATAGGGTGGCACACCGTTCCGGTCTGCGATCGCTTTACGCAGGGATTTTAATCGCAGGAATAGTGCACCATCTTCTGCACTCGCGTTCACTATGGCAGCGGTTGAAGGACGCTTTGTTGTTTCGCGTTCGGGAACCGGAAGCATGACTCGCGCTCTTCCATTTAGCAGTTCCTCGCTCTTTCCTGTACAGCAGATCACCGGGTACTTGTCGCCCGCCCGGTCAAGATATCCCTGCCGGACCAGCTCGTTGATCCAGGTCCGGTACTGGGCTTTGCTGTACTTTTTACCGGAACCATGAGCAGTCAGACTATCCAGATGATAATCCTGAATTTTTGTACTCTTTGAACCGCGGAGTACATCAGCAATCAGTTCGATGCCGAAACGCGAGGGCAGCTGCTTTACGCACGCGACAATCAGGGTTGCCGGTTCTGTGCCATCAATCATATCGGGCGGGTGATCGCAGTTGTCGCACGATGCACAATTCTCTTCAGGATATTCCTCGCCAAAATAATTGAGAAGGTACTTCCGCCGGCAGGTTGTTGTCTCGCAATACTCTGTCATATCCTGGAGTTTTTTGAGTGCCAGCCTGAGATTTCGCTCACCTGTGTCGTCATGCTCCAGCATCGAGCGGACCCTTGTGTAATCCCCCCTGCTGTACAGGAGAATACATTCACTGTTCTGGCCATCGCGCCCTGCGCGGCCGGTCTCCTGGTAATAGGATTCCACAGTCTTTGATAGATCGTAGTGAATCACATACCGGACATCGGGTTTATTGATGCCCATGCCAAACGCAACTGTGGCGCAGACAATATGTATCGTATCGTGAATGAACGCGTCCTGGACCTTTTCGCGCACCGGTTTTGAGAGTCCTGCGTGATAGGCCTGTGCCTTGAACCCGCGTTTCTGAAGATCTGAGGCAATCTCCTCGGTCTCTTTTTTACTAAGGCAGTAGATGATTCCGGAATCGGAGCGGTGCTGGCCGATATAATTTGCAAGAAAGACCATCGGGTTTTTCTTTGGGACGATCCGGTACTGGAGATTTTTCCGGTTGAAGCTGCCGATAAATTCATGGGCTTGAAACAGACCGAGCTGCTCGCAGATATCCCTGCGCACTTCGGGAATTGCGGTTGCTGTTAATGCCACAATCGGAACTGCGGGAAAAACTTTTTTTAATTGGGCCAGCTGCCGGTATTCCGGCCGGAAGTTGTGGCCCCATTCGGAGATACAGTGCGCTTCATCAATCGCAATCAGATGAACCGGTGACACCTTTAAGGATTCCAAAAAATTGGGCTGCATGCATTTTTCCGGTGAAATGAAGAGCAAGCGGAGTCTCCCATCCTTCAACTCATTCTCAATCCGGGTCCGATCGCGGTAATCCATGGAACTGTTATAGGCCGCCGCAGGTATTCCTCGGGCATTGAGATCGTCGACCTGATCTTTCATGAGCGATATCAGCGGGGAGATGACCACGGTGAGACCCCCAAGGTACAGGGTGGGCAACTGGTAGCAGAGCGATTTTCCGCCGCCGGTTGCCATGATCGCTACCGTGTCGTTGCCGTTTAAAATGGACTCGATGATCTCTTTCTGGTGGGGTAAGAATTTTGAATAGCCCCAGTATTTTTTTAAGAGTTCATCGGTTTTGTTCATTGCAGGTCCTAAAAATTTTTAGAAACGAATGGCAAATAGTTCGCCGGATCGCTACAAGAATCCTTTGGAGTAGCACGAGGAAATTGTAATAACACGTGCAGGCCGGTAATACGCCCCAACAGGGTCCCGCCACTCTGGAAAAATCACAGTGCCACCGTCTTCCAGTTTCCCTGCTGGAACATGTACCCCAGAAGCACAGCCTGTACAACGATGCCTGTGATAACAGCAATCCAGATGCCCATTATACCAATACCAAACATATGGGGCAGGATCCAAGCCAGCGGGATTTGGATCATTACCATTGAAAAGAGCGTGGCATACATGGGTTTTTTCGTGTCTCCCGCACCGTTGAGGGCAAATGAGATGATGATGCTTGCTGCCATGATCACATAGAAGGGTGCAACGGCATGGAAGTATGAAACCCCAATCGCTTCGCTGACACCACTGGGATCAAAGAACCAGAACAGCTGTTCGGCAAATACGTAGTAGCAGAACGAGATCACCAGCATGAGTGCGCCGTAGAAGATGAGCGCAAGTTTCACTCCTTCTGCCGCGCGCTCCGGTTGTTTTGCCCCGAGATTCTGGCCAACGATCACCGCCGTTGCTGTTGCAATGGCAAACCCGGGCATGAGGGCGATGAGTTCGAGGCGTTCAGCAATACCATAGCCGGAGATCGCTGCCGTTCCGTAGAATGCGACAAAGGCCATCATCACAAGAAATGTTCCGCTGCGCAAGCCCGACTGGATCGAGTTGGGGATGGCAACTTTCAGAATCCTGCTAATCAGGGAAAAGTCAATGACCAGTGTTTTTGGGAACCGAAGTCCCGGAGCATAGTGCAGCAGCAGGACAAGACTGACCACAAGCCCCGTCCCGCGCGAGAGGATCGTAGCAAGTGCAGAACCGACAACTCCCAGCGCAGGAAAGCCTGCAATTCCAAAGATCAGGAGCGGGTTTAAGATGATATTGAGAATATTTACCCCCACCATGATGATCATCGGTGTGACGGCATTGCCGCAGGACTGAAAGGAAGTGATCACAATCCAGAGTTCGATCATGGTAAATGAACCAAGGAACAGAAGGGTGAGATAGGGGGCACCCACTGCCGTAACGGCTTCATTCGCCCCGAGTAGACGGAGCAGATCTGCAGAAAACAGTACCCCGCAGACTGCCAGAATTAGGGAGAATGCGAGTCCGATATAGAGTGACTGCTGGATGATGGCACCAATAGAATCGAACTCCTCTGCACCATGGTGTCGCGCGATAAATGCTGTCGTTGCCGTAACCAGTCCTATCACAAATGTCATCAGTACGATAATGAGCGTCATGCTCATGGCAACACCTGCAAGTGCTTCTGCGCCCAGCCTGCCGACAAAATACATATCCACGATCTCCAGCACACTCTGGAGCAGGTTGCTGACGATGATCGGCAGGGATATTATAAAGAGCCCTTTGACCAGATCGCCTTTTGTCAGGTAATTGTCGTTATCCACTGGGGGTTCACCGTTTCACAATGCACAATCTTTTTGTATCCATTGCGCGACACGAAAGAAAAATCGTTGCACTCCATAAAAGGAAGTGCAGAAAAAAATTAGATGCGCGCTTCCTTACGGGATTCCAAGCGCTTTTTTGTATGCAGCCAGCAGTCTCACAATAAATTTCCTGTGTTCACCCATCGCATCTTCATCCTCTGAGGAAGCGACAAGCGCTGCTGCGTATACGAGAACAAGCGCGTTGTCGAGTTCAAGTGTCGCGGGATCTTCAACCGCATCGGGCGCGAGTTTGATCGCAGTATACGTGCGCTCCTGCTCATCGAACCGCAATGACACATCCGCAGTCACTTGCGAATTATCCAGATCCTGCGCATTGGCAAGCACAATCGCGAGTGCTTTTTTCAATGCCGCATATGCCCCACTGTGGGCAGGAGTTCCTGCGCCCAGCAACTCAATGGCATGCGTGCATTCCCTTGCTGCGTTGGCATAAAGGCCGAACCGGAATGCAAGGAATGCCGATGCGATCTCATGGGCAGTCGTATCAGGGATATCATCGATTCCCGCTCTGATTCGCGTGATATAGTCCGTAAGAAATTGTTCCATAAGATCTGATCGCTCCCATCAGTTTTCTGGCATTGCTGTTTTTTTAATTCTCTAGTAATTTTAGAATCACTCTGACATGAACATATCCTTCTGATCATTTCAGGTCCGGCAGGATACATAGAACCAGGACCATCGTAGGATTATTAGGGCATGGAACAACAAAATAGTAAAAATGCTATGGGTGCAGTAATATTTTCTGATGTGCATGCCGATGCAGAAGCAATTGGCGCACTCTTAACCTGTATACGCACCCCCTCATTTTTAGAAACCTTCGGCCCGATAGACCGGGTCATCAATCTCGGGGATATCCTTCATCGGGGCGATCACCCGAAAGAAGCTCTTGAGACTATTCATACCATTTCTGATGAGTACAACCTCATATCTGTTAAGGGCAATCACGATCACGCATTTCTCCACGGTATTTTTGTCAGCGGGAGTGATGCCGGGAGCTTGTACCGCCATGAACTGCTGTGGGATTCACCCTTGCTCTCCATATTTGAACAGATGCCCATGGAATGGTCGGACAACGGGATGCTCTTTGTCCACGGGGGACCGATGGAATTAGGTTCCCAGACCCTCCGTCTCAAATGCTGGCAGCGCCTTTCACACCGGTCGGGGGATTCATTTACCGGATATCATTATACCGCGAATATGGCATTTGATACCCTGCAGGCCCGTGGATTAACGCACCTCTGCTGCGGGCACCAGCATATGCACTGCTGCTGCCGGAAAACTCTGCAGGGCGTAATGCAGCACCCAATCGAGTTCCTGCCGCTGCCGCAGAAAAATTCCCGAGATAACCTGGAACTGGAAGTGGCAAGGATACCTCTCGATCTGCCTACAATTAACCGGGTGGGAAGTTGCCATGGAAGCAAACCTGAATTTGCCTATACCGATTACTCCACATTCTCCTACATCCGCATTGTCTGATGTTCAGTTTTTTTCTCGTTTTTTTTGTCCCCCATTAACTCATGTGAACAATCCTTATCTCACTGATTTGTGACCTTTTTTAGCAGTGCATATAAAGTATGAGCCTTATTCTCCACAATGTATATATATCGTGACCACAAAGTGGTTATTATGCCTCGTGCAGGCGAGGGACGTTCGATCCGCATCGATCCCGAGGTGTATGAGGCGCTGCTCGTATTGAAACGAGGAAATATGACGTTCTCCGACGTCATTGCCCAGATGCTCGATGACTGCTACGGGTGGTCGGAAAATAATCCGGCAAACCAGAGTGATCTGGCAGAGTTCGTAGAGATCAACGCGCGCTGATAACCTGCAGGGACTCTTTCAATGGATCTGTCCCACCCAAAAAAACCCGGTGTCGGAATAAAATGAAGAGCATGATCACAGAAGATCTCAGTGATGATAAGCTCAACCAACTTATCGAATCAATCGATGAGATGCTGGTAGATCTGGAAAAAAACGATAATGAAACCTGATGGCTGGAATGGCCCGGTTAATTACCCTCATACCGGTGCATTCGTGTCAGCCTGAAATTGCACGCTCCCCCCAATAATTCCCTCAATCTTTTCTCTGAGTTCTTCTCTTACTGTTGGGATCTTCTCGTTTGTTTTGGCCGTCCACTGCACGAGTTCACCGTGAAGCTGCTGTTCTTTTTTCAGCATGCTGTTGAGTTGGGTTTTTTCCCGCACCAGAGAACTCCCGCGCACTACAATGGGGTGGGTCAAAAGAGTTGTTTCTGCCTTCGTGCAGGCTTTATCACAAGCGGCCAGTTCAACGCAGAGTTCGGACATCGTTGTGCAGAAAACATTCGTATCGGAAAAAGCTTCGCGCTCCTCCCGGTTTTTTAAGGGGATATCTCCGGCAGTGATCATCTTTTGTGCAACAGGGCAGGCTGCGGCAAGTGCGGTACTCAGGGCCAATGAATCTGGCAGCACATGATGGGAGAGTATCTCTATTGCGTGCCTCAGGGAAGATACATCAGCGGTATGGTGCTGTTTTGCTGCAATCTTTTCAGCTTTTTTAAAGACATGGGAGGCGGTCATGGACCGTGCGGCATAGTTCCGGGTAACCTCATTGCGTTTATTCTCCGTTTCTGCAAGTGCAGCACGGCACTCGTTTACCGCAAGGTTCCCTTGTGTGTCTGAAGCAATTTCGGCTTCTTCACCATCAATTGCCCCGATACGGCTGGTAATCTCATTAATCCGGGCAGTGATCCGCTGCTCTTTTTCTGAGGAACGTTTCATATCCTCTTGCATGTCCATAACGGACTGGTACAAGACACTCACCGCGTCAATGTCTGCTTTCTGCTTCTGGTACGTGGCAAGGGCCGCAGTCAGGATATTCATCTCCTTTCCCATCCCATCGATCGCCATCTTGACGGCTTTTAACTCTTCAGGAAAAACCACCTGCAGGTACCGTCCCGGCCCGCTGTTGCTTTTCAGGCTGGATTTCAGGCATTCAACAGCATCGGTATAGAACTCTTCAATATCGTCAGATAGGGGTTTTACAAGGGCCGCATTCATTGCTTTTACGTAAAGGGGGAGCGAATTTTTTGCAACCGCCCTGAGTTTCGGGTGGAGGGCTGGGTCGTGTTCGGAGCCGGAAATACTGTTGACAATATGCTGAAGCTGCGCAGCAGAATTCCTGATCTTCTGCATCGGTGCCTTAGCTGATTCTTCAAGCACCATTCGCGCGTTTTTTTCCCGTTCGGTAACCCATGTGGGAATTGAACTGAATGTAATAATTACCGGTGCTGGTTTTTTCGGAGTTATGATTTTTTTTATGAAATCGTACATCTATTCCACCCAAATTAGGTTGTTAATCTGTAATGCCGGCTTAATCCAAATTTATTGTTTTAATCCTCGCGTGCGATCTGGCAGAGTCGCATAGCCCCATCAATTTCCTTGATCACCTGGACAACTGCAGGAGGCAGGAGTTTTTTCCAGGGTTTCCCGTTAAGAATGCGCTCGCGGATTTTTGTACCGCTGAGCGTGTCACGCTCATACATTGCCGGTGACTGGACTTTTACTCCGGCTTCTGTGAAGAGCCGGACAACGAGCGGGTTGGATGAATAGCAGAGATCGAATGGCGGTGCCATGGACTGGACATGGGCCACCCATAGGGCATTGCGCTGGATATCTTCAATAGGTATCACGTAATAGGGACAGCCAAGCGATTCAAGTGCCCGGGTGATCATGAGCACACGTTCGCCGGCAGTGAACGGGTTGTCAATCATATGGGACAGCTGTGCGCTGCCGATACCGATGATGATCTCATCAACTTCTTTTGCTATATGTTCGAGCACTTCGTGATGCCCGTTGTGATACGGCTGAAACCGTCCGATATAAAATCCGCGTTTCATAGTTGCCCTCTTTGTGCACCCTCACCCATATTTGCAATTCGCGCAGCAAACGCTCCTGCAGTAAAGCCGGCATCGATATTCACGACCGCAATGACCGAGCAGGACTGGAGCATGCTCGCCAGTGCTGCTCTGCCCTGCCCCATGTATCCATACCCCACGCTGACGGGTACTCCGATTACCGGTTTGTCAACCAACCCGGCAACGATTGCGGGAAGTGTCCCTTCGCGCCCGGCACAGACTATGAACACATGCGCATCCAGCAGTGGCTTCAATGCCGGGAAGAGCCGGTGGATACCTGCGGCGCCGACATCATATGCTGTGCGGACCGTGCAGCCCATCTCCTCGGCAATAATCTTGGCCTCCTCGGCAACCCGGATGTCGGAGGTTCCGGCAGTGATAATAGCAACAATACCCAGGGTTGAGCGGGGCAATTGTCCGTTTGAGAGGACCAGTACACGACCGCTCTCACGGTATTCCGTAGAAATGTTCCTGCTTTTTGCATATTCCTGAATGTGTGCAACCTGTTCCGGGCTCACGCGCGTGCACACACAGCGCCCGGATGCTTCTGCATGCCGTACGGCAATCTCAGATAGGTGCAAAGAATCCTTTCCCTCGGCCAGTACCACTTCCGGCATACCGCACCGCACACCCCTTCCCAGATCGAGACAGGCAAACTCCCCGACATGGTCAAGGCGAAGGCCTTCAATAACCTGGGCTGCCTCATCAAGGGAGCACTCGCCTTTCTTGTAACGTGAGAGAATTTCCTGCACAGACTGATTGGGCGGCATGGTTTTGACAATACAGATATGGAACGGCGTATAATAAGTTAGTTCATTAACATGTCCTATCTCATCTATGTCGCTATGTTTGGTGCTGCTGCGGTCCTCTTTCTCTGGCTGCGGGATGCGCGGATCTTTTTCCGGACGGGTCTGCCCGGTTATCGGAAAGCAGCGTACCATGGTGTGGGCTTTGGGGCTCTTGCATCCCTTGGAGGGGCTTTTACCCTTACCATGCCAAATTTCGAAATCCTGGGTCTTGGCCTGATCCTCCTCGCTATGTATCTGCAGGGAAGAATTGAGCGTGAGAAAGTCTGGAAAAATGAAGACACCTTTACCCGGTTCATTGGCAGTGTACCAAGACCAAAGGCGATGAAGAAATAACGAATACCGACCAACAAAGGATAAGGATTTTTACCATGCTCCAGAAACCAAGAGGAACGCGGGACTTTTTACCGGATGAGATGGAGGGGCGGCGCCATGTCGAAGGGAAGCTGCGCGATGTTGCGCGATGCTATGGATACCGGGAAGTCTGCACTCCAGAGTTTGAAGATCTCGAACTTTTTACCATGAGGTCCGGGGAAGGGATCATTGAGGAGATGTATGTCTTTGAGGACAAGGGGGGAAGGAAACTTGCCCTTCGACCGGAGATCACTGCCGCTGTTATCCGAATGTACATCAATGAGGCAAAGGTTGCCCCAAAGCCACTGCGCTGGTGCTACTTTGCCGACTGTTTCCGGTACGAGCGCCCCCAGAAAGGAAGATACCGACAGTTCTGGCAGTTCGGAGTGGAACTTATAGGAGCAGATACAGCAGCAGCTGATGCGGAAACGATTATGGTGGCTTCCGATATGCTCAACGCAACCGGTGTTGTGTATGAGCTGAAAGTAGGCCACCTCTCGTTTATGAAAAATCTCGTCAAGGACCTCGAACCGGCAATGCAGCGCAGGGTGCGGGCACACCTTGACAAGAAGGATTATGACGGGCTGAATGCAACTCTCGAATCCTTAAACAGAACAGATCTTGCGGACTCCCTCACCGCACTGGTCAACACCCGGGATCTGGTCGAAGCATTCGAGATTGCCGGTGCAATCGCAGAGAAAGAGCGATTTGAACAAACCATTGGATCACTCGATGCAGCCGGGGTGAAATATTCACTTAACTTTGGCATTGCTCGTGGACTTGATTACTATACCGGCATGGTCTTTGAGGGATTTGCGGAGAACCTCGGGGCCGAGAACCAGATCCTTGGGGGGGGAACTTACCGGCTCGCCCATCTCTTTGGCGGTGACGATGTAGCGTCCTGCGGCTTTGCCATTGGGTTTGACCGGGTGATGGTCTCCCTTGGGGATATCAAACCTGCAGTTGTTCCCGTTGTCGGACTCGTTTGCACAAGCGAGGGGCGCACACGCGCGCTTGTGGTTGCCAAAGCATTGCGTGATGCGGGTATCCGCACAGAAATGGATCTCATGGGACGGGGACTGGGTGCACAACTTGCCCATGCTGCAAAGACCGCGAATTTTGCGATCGTGATCGGCCAGCGCGAGGCAGAGTCCGGACAGGTTACTATTAAAAACCTGTTGACGGCTGAACAGAAGACAGTTGATCTTGCAGCAGCTATCGCTGAGGTGAGAGCGTTTGGTCCTGGCTGACGAGCTCGCAAAGCAGCAGCGCAGCATCAGTGTAGCGGAATTTTTTGAGAAGAACAAACACCTGCTGGGTTTTGATTCCCCCACGCGCGGTGTGATCACCACAATAAAAGAGGCGGTGGACAATGCGCTGGATGCCTGCGAAGAGGCGCAGGTGCTTCCGGATATTTTTATCAGTATCAAAAAAGTCTCAAACGATATCTTCCGGATTGTCGTTGAGGACAATGGCCCCGGAATCGTGCCTGCGCAGGTGCCGTATGTGTTTGGCAAACTGCTCTACGGCTCCCGCTTCCACCAGATCCGGCAGACGCGCGGGCAGCAGGGTATCGGGATCTCGGCAGCCGTGCTCTACGCGCAGCTGACCAGTGGTGTCCCGACGGTCGTTATCTCCCGTACCGGCCATAAGGAACCGGCCTACAAATTTGAGATCCAGATCAAGATCGAGACCAACGAACCTGACATCATCTCTCAGCAACCGATCGACTGGGACAGGATTCACGGCACCCGGGTGCAGATCGAGTTCAGGAGCACGATGGCGGCAAAGAAAAAGCTCCTTGAGTATCTCAAATATACTTCAGTTGTAAATCCTCACGCGCGGTTCCGGGTTGAGATTGAGGATGAGGCGTTCACGTTCGAGCGTGTGAGCCAGGAAATTATTGCTTGCCCGGTAGCAGTCCTGCCTCACCCGCACGGGATCGAGTTCGGACAGCTGAAAAGGATGGCTTTGGCAAGCGATCTGAAATTGATCGAATTTCTTGTTGAAGGATTTTCCCGCGTGGGAAAAAAACTCGCGCAGGACATGTGCGATAAGTCCGGCCTTAAATCTTCATCAAAAGTGTCAGGACTATCCGCAGATCAGCTCAAGGCACTCATTGCTGCCATGCAGGAAGTTACTGTGCCGGCCCCGCTCACTACCCAGTGCCTTTCGCCCATTGGCGAGGAGCTGATCCGGCGCGGGCTCGATAAGGAGTTCCAGATGGACTTTGTCGGTGCACGCACACGGCCGGCTTCGGTCTTCTCCGGACATTCGTTCGTTGTCGAAGCGGCGATTGGGTATGGAGGAAAACTTCCATCCGAGGGAAACGCGATCATCCTCCGCTTTGCCAACCGTGTTCCGCTGATGTACCAGCAGGGCGCGTGCGCGATCACCCAGTGTGTTGCGAATGTGAACTGGAAACTCTACAACCTCTCACAACAGGGCCTCCCGATGGGGCCCGTCCTGATCCTTGTCCATGTAGCTTCCACAAACGTACCCTTTACGAGTGAGAGCAAGGATGCGATTGCGAGTATACCGGAGATCGAAAAGGAGATTGTGCTCTCCCTGCAGGATCTGGGACGGGACCTCAAACACTTTGTTTCACGCAGAGACAAGAACAAGGTAGCCGAGGATCGGGCCCGGGCAGTCTGTGCGATCATTCCGGAGATTGCGGCAAAGGTGAGCGAGATTGTGGAAAAGCCGCTCGTAGATACCACGCCTATTGAAGGAAAACTGATGCGCAAGCTGATTGTGAAAAAGGGAACCATTGATGGCCGGATCACGATCGAGCTGAATAATTACACAGCACACGAAGTGGAAGTGTCTGTTTACGATATTTCGCAGGACGATGCCGCAGATGCCGAACCCAAAGCTGCATTCGTGAGTGAGATGGATGGTCAGTTCACTAAAGTCTGGAAACTTCTGATACCGTCCCAGACGGTCATGCGCGTTGTTTATACCGGTAAGGGCGGGGGACTGCTCGATATCCGGGGCATTGAAGATAACAAGAAGATGGTGGTGGATCTCGATGTCTAAAGAAGAACTGGAAAAGAAGTCGATGACGGCATTGCTCAGGATTGCAAGCGCTTGGTATGACCAGATGAAGGCTGGTGAGATTCCCTCCATCTCGCTGCCAACGCGAACGAAATATAATATCGAATACGATGATGCGAGCGAGGTTTGGAAATATGGAGACAAGGAGAGCATGCGCACCGCAGCGTCTGCCAAGAGTGCTACGCACCTGTTGAAGATGGCGTACGTGATTGGGTTTATCAAACAGCAGCTGAAAGAGAACCGTTCATCAACACTCAGGGAGATGTATTACATATCGGAGGGGTGGAAACGGGCGAAGTTCGGTGCACAGGAAGAGAGTAATTTCCTTATCGAAGATCTTGAAATTATCTCAGAAGTTCCCCGTGAGGGTTTCCATCTCCATCCCGAAGAGAATGGCGCATCCATTTATGGACCTATGCGGATCCGAGAAGAGACGCGCAGAGGTATGCGGGCGATTCACTGCCAGGATGATGTGGGACAGGCCGGATATACGATCCCTAACAATGTTGAGAACATTGAGTTTGTGGATCATGATGCCAAGTTTGTGATCGCACTCGAAACTGGTGGTATGTATGATCGTCTCATCGAGAACGGGTTTGATGAGGAGCACAACGCGATCCTTGTTCACTTAAAAGGTCAGCCGGCCCGTTCCACCCGTCGCATGCTCAATAAGATCAGTACGACCTGGAATCTTCCCGTGATGGTTTTTACTGACGGTGACCCCTGGTCGTACCGTATTTTTGCTTCGGTTGCTTATGGTTCGATAAAGAGTGCACACATGTCAGAACTACTGGCAACTCCCAAGGCGCAGTTTTTGGGATTGCAGCCAAGTGATATCCGGGATTACAATTTGCCGTCCGATAAATTATCGGATAAGGATGTTGAGGCCCTTCATGCGGAGCTGACGGATCCCCGGTTTGCAACGGAGTACTGGAAGAAGCAGATCAACTTACAGATAAGTTTGGGACTGAAGTCTGAACAGCAGGCGTTTGCGGCGAGGGGGCTAGATTTTGTGACGAAGACGTATTTGCCGGCGCGGTTGACGGAGATGGGGGTGATCTGATTCGCAATGGTCTGATCTAAACAGAATCAGTGAAAGAAAAAGAAGCAGTTTCCGTCGTAGTAATTACTTTTACCACGCCATAGACTTATCCTATGGAAGAAAATGTGCTGTGTTGTACAAATCGTAAAATTACCCGTTTTTGTCCAATCTGGCTTAATAATCAGAACATTTCGTTTATACCAACCTTTACCAAAGTTAACAATTATCTGATAAAACTGAAATTTCATCTGAACTTCACGAGTCATCCCGTCTATAGAAGTGGAGCAGACATTTTCACCGAACGTCCGTTTCATTGAAGAGAAAAAAACCTTCGACAGCCCATCGTTCCCCATAATTTTTGTTATCAGCCCATGATTGATAACCCAGTTCACACTTTTCCCGAGCACATTCAGCACTGAATGGTGATCCCCTGGATTTGGATGAAGCGTTTTCCCGGATCTTAATTTTCGAATCGATCCTATCCTTCTCAAGACGGTTGAAAATATCTTTCTGATCATATGCACAATCAGTGAGAACACCTGAAATTGCTCCATCACGTACAGCAGATTGAGCCTGATCAAGGAGTATGGGAAAAACTTCCCCATCCCCAACCTGCTCATTTGTTACCTCAATACCGAGGATCTCTTTACTCTTGACACCGACAATAATGTGGGCCTTGATCCATCCCAAATGAATTCTCCACATCTCTCTCATTTATTCGCCACGATTTGTCACTTTAATCCCGGTACTGTCAACTGCAGTAACAATATCTTGGCTCTGTAGAATTCCTCAACGAAAATAAGAATTACGAAAGTATAGATTATTCTTGAGAGGTTATATATGATCACTTTGATTTTGATCTCCTTGACTTGGAGTCGGAATTTTCGAGCCTTGAGCGATTCCCCAAACTTTCTTTTCATGACAGAAAACACAGTTTCGACTTTGTTTCTCTGATGATATTTTTCATCATCGAAAGACTGAGCGATTCGTCGTCGATAATATCCGGAGATTCGTTTACGTTTTCTGTTTCTGACCGGGATAAGGGAACATGAGTTGAGCTTATCTCGGATTAATTCATGGATCTCTTCGGAGTCGTATCCTTTGTCCATGACATAGAGGTAAGAATGTCTGACTCGGTGACATTGTCTCAGGAGTTTTTTAGCGTGCGGGATATCATGGACCGGATGCTGGGAGATCTTCAGACCGGTTATAATTTGTCGATCAGTATCAACAGAGATCGAGGTTTTCAGGAACCGTTTTCTGGTCTTACCGGTTCTCCAGGAATAGTAATGGCTAGCATAAGAGCTGGTAAACCCGGATGAATCTATAGCAGTGCAGTTGATCCTTTCGCCCCAGTCATAGAACATTTTCGTAAGCCGGTTTAGGAGACGGGTGAAGGTTGAGGATCGGATCCGTTGACAGAACTTCTGGAGGGTCGTGAAATGCGGAACTTCATCGAGGTGGATCTTCTGTCGAAGAGAGTCCATGATCTCAGTAAGTTCTACCGTATCCCGGTAATCTTCAGACAGGTACTCTTTCAGGAGAAGCAGAATGAGTAACTGGTGCTGGGTATAGGTTTTTCGTGAGAATTTTGATGAGAAAAGGGGAATTCTGGAATCTCGGATCAATCCAGAGGAATATTCAACAAACCTAATATACCGGTTTGTCGACACTACTTTGCCTCCTTTAACGTTAGTTGAATAACAGTGTAAGGAAGTAATGTACCTTAGACTTTTTGGTCCCTTTTTACTTCGAAGAGCGTAGGTTTTCTACAGAGCCAATATCTTCACATCCCTGATTTGCTTCAGGAAGAGCAAGTGGTATTAATTGGATTCTTCGAAATAGTGTCGAATAATCTACAGACAGTAAGCCGGGCAGTATCTTCGATAAGGCTGTTGTAAATCCTTCCATCTGGCGATAGGGCCTCTGGAAGATGCTGTGTATGCAGGCCATCCATTATATGAATAGTCCAGGAGAGATGAATGGATGACCGCGTTTACCGGTATTCTCCCGGTTAACCAATTGGTCCCATTTCTCGACAAATTCCAGCGACTTATAGAATGTCCCGCGCTTGACAAGCTGCTCGTTGTATTCCGGCCAGTTTTTTGTATCTTTATACGGTTTTCCCCATCGCTCCAGTTTTGCCATTAAGTTTTCTAGGATTTCTTACCGGATAAACCTAAGGCCGGTTACCACTTTTCGAGCATTTATGCAAAACAGCAAGAAAATGCAACTGTATTTATTGAGCCTGCGGAAATACTTTCTCTACATGTTTCGGTGAGGCAAGTGGTATGTTAATTATGATTGTAAGAATTGACTAAACCCATCAAATTGTTGAATTACAAAATTTATGTGTTTTATGATTGAAATTTATTCAACTCAAATTGAAAAAAATACGTTAGTCAAAGAAAATAATCACTCCTTTTTTCTACACACTACAAAAAGAAAACGCCAGGTCCTCGACCGTTCACAAACAATAAAGAAATTGAAAACTTTAATTGGGGAATTATTA
Source organism: uncultured Methanoregula sp. (assembly GCA_964590895.1). GTDB lineage: Archaea > Halobacteriota > Methanomicrobia > Methanomicrobiales > Methanospirillaceae > Methanoregula. The sequence continues at coordinate 32,183 of CAZPYV010000016.1, forward strand.
GTCCGACACATTATATCAGATAAATTAGATTGCGATCCACAGGATATCACAATTTTGTTGGATCCTAATGGAAAACCATATTGTAAACGGTTCAAATCTTGTCACTTCAATATTTCACACTCTGGTGAATGGGTTATCTGTGCTTTTGATAAAGAACCGATCGGTATCGATATCCAAAAAATCGTCCACATCCCAAGAACAAGAATGGATATGATTGTTTTGCGTTTTTTTCACAAATATGAACAAATCCAATATTTCAATCTAAAAGAGAAGGATAAAGAAAACTTTTTTTTTACCCAATGGGCATTAAAAGAAAGTTATATAAAATTACTAGGAAATGGGTTACAGATACCTTTGCAAAGTTTCTCTGAATTTTTGGATCAAAAGGGTAGTGGTTCAATATCTGATTGGGGTCATATCTGGTATTTTCAACAATATGATATCGATATTAACTACAAATTGGTTGCATGTAGTTCGAACAGTTCTTTTCCGTTGTTCGTAAAGAAAATTACAATTCCTTCCATAACAAAGATATAATTAATCTCACATTTCCATTCAATGAAAAGATTTCGAAATAAAAAACAGGTGTTCTAATTGTCTGAAGAATGCGATTTTGATGCAATTTCCGATGATGCCGTATACTGCGCAAAAATAATTATAACAGAAGAATTGCTTAAAAAATTTGGAGACTTGGCAGGGGATTACAACCCTCTTCATGTCAATGAAACGTATGCAAAAAAAAGAGGTTTCAAAGACAGAGTGGTGTATGGTAATATATTAGGACTGCTTGTTTCGCAACTGGTTGGAATGCGCCTTTGGTCAGAAGACGTTATGCTGATCTCGCAAAAAATAAACTTCAAGAAGCCGGTATACCCTGGCGACGTTATTGAACTCACAGGAAAAATTGCCCTGAAAAGCGCAGCAGTTAATATCATTGAACTATCATTATCATTTTCTAATGATGCAGGAGAGATTGTAGCATCAGGAAAATGCCAGGTCAGGGGTTTTTCGTAATGGCAGACATTAATGAACAAATTATATATTTCGAAGATCTTTTTTGCAGTTCCCGGTTGTCATCCATGCAGGTAAGTGATCTTCTCCTCGCTGCACGGAAGTTTTCCAAGATTGAAGAAAAATACGAAGAGAAAAATTCACAAAAATTAATCAATAAAAAAATTGCGGTTCTCGCATCATATACAACCCACCACCTCATCACTGTGATGAAATTATTTTTGTACAAAGAGGGAATTTCTCCTCTTTTTTATGAAGGTGAATATGATGGAATTGCTATGGGATTACTGGATCCCAACTCAGAAATTTTTTCATTTGAACCGGAAATCCTGCTTCTGCTGACAGATCAGAAAGACATAAAAGAATTTCCCCCTTTATTTGCCGATCAAAAAACTATTGATGCATGGGTAACTACAAATACAGAATTTTATACCAATCTCTGGAATCATGCATCAGAAATTCTGGGTTGCCAAATATTTCAGACTACATTTATACTCCCCATATACCGCCCATTGGGCAATATGGAAGCAAATCAGATTTTCTCACCTACAAATTGTCTAAAACTTCTCAATCTTGAACTTATCAGAAAAAAGCCCCAGAATGTTACATTTATTGATATGGACTATTTATCTTCATATTTTGGTAAAAGAAGATGGTTCGATGATAAAAATTATTATTTAAGTAAACAGGGTTTTTCATTTGAGGCTTTTGGCCTGATCAGTGCTGCGTTTTCAAAAATTCTCTCTAATAATGCAGGAATCGTTAAAAAATGCCTGGTGTTGGATCTCGATAATACACTCTGGGGGGGGGTGATTGGTGATGATGGTCTTGACGGCATTAACCTGAATTCGTCACATGCGGTGGGAGAGGCATTTATTTCGTTTCAGAAGTATCTGAAAAAACTTAAAGAACGAGGGGTAATTTTAGCGATTTGCAGTAAAAATGATGAAGCGGTAGCAAAAACCCCCTTTGAAAACCATCCTGAGATGGTATTATCACTGAATGATATTGCCTTTTTTCTGGCTAACTGGGAAAATAAAGCTACAAATATTCAGACAATCAGCAATTCCTTAAATATCGGCATTGATTCACTGGTTTTTTTCGATGACAATCCCTTCGAGCGGGATATTGTAAGAAATTATTTGCCACAGGTTCTGGTTATCGATGTGCCTGAAGATCCTGCGTTGTATATCCACGCACTCGATTCAGCAATGTGTTTTGAATGGAATCAGCTGACCGATGAAGATCTGATAAGATCTGACACATATGTTACAGACCGGAAACGAGAAAAATTATCGTCCACTATTATTGATTATGATAGTTACCTCCAGGCACTTGAAATGAAAGCTGCGATCTGGCATCCGACATCTTTTGAAATCTCCCGTTTCACCCAGTTGATCAATAAAAGCAATCAGTTTAATCTGCGGACGAGACGATATTCTGATGCAGCAATCTCGCAGATGATGACAGATGCTGATAAGTATTCCCTTATCGGTATCTCCCTTGAAGATAAATTCGGAAAATATGGGATTATTTCATGTATCATTCTTGTTCATTGCAATGATTTTGCATTTATCGATACATGGGTAATGAGCTGCCGGGTTCTTAAACGTGGGGTTGAACAGGCTGCATTCAATGCAATCTGTGATTATTCACGGGAATGGGGCTGTAAAAAAGTTGCGGGGCAATATATTCCTACGAAAAAGAATCACATGGTCTCTAACCTTTTACCGGATCTGGGATTTAAAAAATCTTTGGAAAAAGAATTTGGTTCAACCAATGATGGCGGTTGTGTGTATAAACTGGAATTGACATCTGCAAACCGAAAAGAACATCATATTACAATAGACAGATTTTAAGGAGCACACTTATGGATGAAATCAAAGATCGGTTACAGAATATTTTTCGCGATGTTTTTGATGATTCATCTATCATCCTGCATGATGAAATGTCAGCGAAGGATATTGAAGAATGGGATTCATTGACCCATATCCAGCTCATTGTTACAACTGAACAACAATTTAACATCAGGTTTATGACCGCAGAAATTGCAGAGCTAAAAAATGTGGGTGAATTTCTCAAGCTTATAAAAAAGAAGCTTGAGGGCAAACGATGAATGAAACCGATTGTATCATCGTTGCATCATCAGAAACAGTGCAGTACAAACAGTATAGCAAGCTCCCTCTTGAAAGAATAGACCTTTACCGCAATCTGGTTCAGCTCAGAATGGTTTATTTTGACGGGGGATTTCGCTCAACATTGGATATTTTTAATAAAATCATTTCCAATAAATATTTTTTTGAGGCTGATTATCTAGATCGGAGAAAACTGCTTAGTATCTGGAATATGCCAGCATTGAATGCGGTACTTGCAATTAATCCCCTTCTTCATAGAGGGGTTAACTGTAAAATAATCAATAATTTCGATGCCGAATTCGATCTTCTCACATTATACGCTCAAACAATGGAAAAACCGATAATCTGTATCTCCACAACGTTCATACTTCAATGGTCAGAAATTGGTCGAATCTGTAAAAAAATCCGACATACAATTCCAAAAGCAATCCTAATCCTTGGCGGAGCATTCCTGCATGATCAATTCCTCATTAATGGTGCATCCATTTTCGAAAAACCCATGAAGAAGTATAGTATTAACTACGTTCTCTTTAGTTATAATTCCGAAATGGATCTCTTGAATTTGTTTTTTGCCTTAAAAAACAAAACAGCACCAAATGAGGTCCCCAATCTTGCATACGTTGACGAGCAGAACAATTTCCATGTCACCGAAGAAAAATGGAATCCTCCTGAACTCGATAATTTTCCCATTCACTGGGAAAAAATAATAAGATCCCACCACTCCACGACACTCCAAATACGTACATCCGTTGGCTGTCCATTCAGGTGCGCATTCTGTAATTATTCCACAATCGCCAAAAAATATTCATTATCTGATATAAAGAACGTAAAACAGCAACTCGATACGATTAATAATCTGGGTTATGTTAATGCCCTCGTTTTTGTGGACGATAATCTTAATGTTCCAACGAAACGATTCAAGGAATTACTCAATGTGCTCAAACAATATCACTTCCGATGGTATGCATTTTTAAGAGTACAATTTGTTGATGAGATTATTGCATCGGAAATGAAGAAAAGTGGGTGTGACGGGGTTTACCTCGGTCTCGAATCCGGGTGCGATGATTTGCTTGAAAACATGAATAAAAAAGCTATGATCAAAGACTACCAGCGCGGTATTGATCTGTTGAAAGAAAATGATATTACGACATTTGCATCATTCATCATTGGGTTTCCCGGAGAATCGAGTCAAACAATCACTAGGACAACTGAATTCATTGAGAATTCCGGATTAGATTTCTATTCGTTAAAAGAGTGGTATTATCTCAAGACCTCGTCTATTCATACCCAATGCGAGAAGTACGGGCTCTCGGGAGAGGGAAATGTGTGGACCCATGCAACGATGAATAGTGTCGAGGCTTCGGAAATGAAATTAAAAATATTTGGGGTTGTTAAAAAACCGATTCATGTTGATCCTGACATGGGATTATGGTGTTTGGCATATTTGAGGGACCGGGGGTTCTCATGGAGTCAGATTTCGTCAAGTTTAAAAATTATTAATGAAATGATATTAAGAGATAATAGAGGAAAATGGACCGAAAAGTCCGATTGCATACAAAATCTCAACAAAGTGATTTTTAAACGGAATAGATAAATCCGGAGCCTAGTTGTATGATCGACCTTGCCATCACTTCAATTTTATTCTTATTTTGTCTCATTATTGGTCCGTTGTTAATGGCACAAAATCTCCAGTTACGGCGCTGGTCATTTTTAATTGTTTGTCTGTGCCTCTTCCTGCTTTCTCTAAGTAACCTTGAATCCCTGGCAGCGATTACAGTATTTGTTGCTTTTCCCTATTGTTATCTTTATATTGTCCGAAGGTGGGACGCTCCCCTTTGGCCAGCCATCCTTATTCAGATCCTGTTATTAATTTATATTAACAAATATACGTGGATTCTTTCCTTTTTTGGCATCCCGATACCCTTTTACATCTCACTTGTCGGAGTGTCCTATATCTTCTTTCGTCAGCTTGATATTCTGTTTCAGATCAAGGCACAGTTGGTACAAACAGTTCCACTTATCGATTACCTGAATTATCTTTTATCATTTTGGACAATTCTTGCCGGACCAATTCAAAGATACAGAGAATTCATTAAAGAATTTTATGAAGACAAAAAACCGGTGAGTGATGCAGATGCACTGCATTGTTTCCATAGAGCTGCAAATGGATTCTTGAAAGTTTTATTAATAAGTTTCTTTTTTTTATATATGCAAGGGCAATTCTATTCTATTTTTAGTTCAAGTGGATCACCAATTCGCTTACTGGGGTTATTGGGATTTTTTTATTGTTTTCCCCTCTATTTATATTTCAATTTTAGCGGATATTGTGATATTGTTATCGGCATGGCACGGTGGGCTGGTTTTTCGATCCCGGAAAACTTCGATCAACCTTGGCTCTCTAGGGACATGATAGATATGTGGAATAGATGGCATATTACGCTGTCTCAGTGGCTCCGGGATTATCTTTATCAGCCCTTATTTAAATTTCTCTTATCCGGGCCGTTTCGTTATCATCTTTCATTCAGTCAATATATGAGTATTTTTGTTACCTTCTTTTTAGTCGGTATCTGGCATGGAACAACTATGAATTATTTATTATTTGGATTGCTGCAAGGATTGGGTATGGCTTTCTCAATGTTATATCGTGATGTTTGTAAGAAATATATGGGCAAGGAACGGTACAATTCTTACTATAATAATAAATGGGTTGCAAATATCGAACGTGTTGTGACATTAAATTTTTGGTGTTTCACGTTCTTATTTCTCGACTATGAAATTAGTAATCAGTTCACATATAACAATTCACATCTAATGTCGTTATTTGGAGTGTAATAATGAATGTCAGTATGTGTCAATTCAAAACGTGGATTTCAATAATCTGGCTAGCTTTGAAAATTACAATTATTATTATGATTATTTTGAGTTCAGAAAAAATTTTAATCCTGTATCAAAATTTTTAATGCTGGATGGAGAGAATAAAAATGTACAAACAATATAAACTGGTTTTCATTTTAACAATCCTTATTACAATTATTTTTTGTGTTTTTTTATTAGTTTTTTATCCACTGTATATTCAAAATCTCGATAATCGAGATTATAAAAATTCTTTGGCAGGGGAATTGGGTGGGGCATACCCTCTTATTGAACATGGATTACCCGGAGAACAAAATGTAATTTTTAATCAAATTGATGAGTTATCTTTTGAAAAAAATGTAATTCTCATCGGGGGTTCCACAACACGTTGGGGCGTTCTACGGAATTGTTGCTTACCAAATAACTGGACGCTATATAATTTTGGTATGGGTTTTGATAAAGTCTACAGCGATAAAGTCATGATAAATTATATCAATAATTATGCAAATCACAAACTGAATAAAAATGATGTCGTAATTTTCCATATTAATTTTTGGCATTTTAGTGAGGAACCTCCAAAATCGGACTATACAAGAAAGGTAATTGAAAATTACGGGATTTATCAGATCGACGATTCAGGAAAAATAACCGGACAAATGACAGATCTAAAAAAAATGTTATTATTGAATAAGGTACGAATTAATTATTTTTATTTGACATTTCCAATATATATGGCTCAATCCATAAGACAGCCATTTACCCCAAGTCCAGACGGACTTAAAAAATCATCAAACAATTTGAACTTAAATAATTCAGGACCTGATGAAGAAACATTAAAAAAATATAAGAAACTATGGATTGAACGAATACAAAATACAACGTATCCAAATAATAGTTCTGCCGAATTCGAAGAATTAATTCGACAATTAAATAGCCAGACTAATGTTGTTGTCGTAAATTTATACACACCCTCGTGGGTCCATAATTATTCAAAAGAACAGGAATATGAACAATGGCTTGAGAATAATCTAACTCCATTTCTAAAAACGGAGAAAATTCCTTATTTAGATTTTTCTTCAACAATCCCTGATTCGGATTATAGAGATTCCAATCATCTTTTAATGAGGGGAAGAGAGCGCTATACTACATTATTTAATAATGAGATTGATAAGATTCTATCCAATATCACAACAAATCAATTGGTCGAAAAATAACGGGGGTGATCTGTTTTTACTGCGGATTAACGATAGGATACACTTTATCATAATTTATTTCATATACACGAGATTTTTCAACGGTAACATTTTGTCCACCCGGATATGGAGACTGGAAAATAATATATTCATTCGTGATTTCAATTGGAACATTATCGGCTTTACCATAAATTAAATAATTTGGATAATCTCCGGTCTTAAATTTATCGACATTTAAAGATAGCATCATAGCAAGCGCATAATTATCCAGACCTTTTGCATTGAAATACCGGTCGTATTCATTATCGGTGATTGAACCACTCGATTTTTGCTTTTGTACCGTTTTGCGTTGTTCCAGAGTTTGAGGATCATTACGTATATATTGGAAATAAATTTTTGCAATGGGATAAAAAACCGATTCATCAATGGCATTAGGTTTTTTAAGGACAAAACTGGGGTTATTGAAATAAATATAATCATAAGACTTTATCTCATTGGAATGTTCTCCGATAAAATGATACACATCCTCTTGGATCTCTCCTGATACCACCCAGTTCATGAAAAGTCCCTGACAAAGGAAGATGCATGTTCCAATAAAAACCAAAACAAGGATTTTTTTGAGAGTGGGTTTTGAAAGATATCCCACGATAAACGTGAGAGAAAAAGCAATTCCAATATCGATAAATACAAATGACCTTGTTGGGAGTGCTCCAGATAATAAGCCTCCCCGAAGGATAAAGGGAAATGCAAATGCTGCGGTGATAATCACAAATAAAAATCCCAAATAAATATTTCCCGATCTGGGAATATTATTAAAATCAATTAGTTTAAATAAAATATATAATATTATTAAATTTAATATTATTATACCAATTATCAGGTTTCCCAATGTCTGTAACCCCTGCAAAGCATAGAGTATCTGGCGAAATATCATGAATGTTGAAGCACTCACAAAATCAAAACAGTTATGTAAGAGACTTTGAAATCCCCAATCCCCAAAGTCACGACCGTAATCATTATGCCCATATCCAAACCATACCGTTTTTCTAACGAGGAGGTTTAACAATAGGGGTATTGCAAATAAGAATGATTTTTTATAACCTTTCTTGAGCAAAATGTCATAAGATAGAAAAATAACCGGAAGTGCAATTCCAATCTCGTAGGTAAACAATCCTATGGTATACGCGATAAGGGAATATCCCAAATAATGATCTTTCTCTTTGTTGATATACGTGTAAAATGACACCATATATATTATAAAGGGAAATCCTAATGCGAAAAGTGCCCAAGGATAGATTTCATCTTTGTTAAAAAGAACACAATAGATTAGTGCAGCCAAAAAAGGATACAACTCTGCAGTGTAGTTAAAATCAGAGAATAATTTTTTTGCAATTTTATAAATAATAATTAGAAGAATCGATGTTGAAATAAACCCAAAAATATGATAAACGAGCGAGTAATCTTGGAAGATTTCGACCTGAAATTTATAAATCACTTCGAAAATTGGTCTTTGAGGTTCCAAAATAAGATAGAAATAAGAAAATTGGGGATACTGTGAATTGACAATTAGGACCCAATCATCACTGTAAAATTTGTATTGAAGAAGAAACAAATAATTTGTAATAAAATTTACTATAATTAGTGCAATAATATATTTATTAGATATAATCATTTGGCGAACTTTTTTCAATTGTTCATTTGGATTAAAAAAAATATCCATAAAAATACACATTATGATTGTTATTAATTGTATTAAATCCCTATATGTACACCATATCACCTAAAATTTTAATTTCAATTAATACAAAAATGCTGTGGAGTTAAATGGTTAAAATATCCGTTGTCCTTCCTGTATTTAACGAAGAAGGAAATCTTCTGATTTTATATGATAAAATCAAAGATGTGATGATAAAGACAGGATATGAATATGAAATCCTCTTTGTACTTGATCCATGTACAGATAATTCTGAGAAAATTGTAGAAACTATTATGAAAAATGACGCAAAAGTCAAATTAATTTTATTCACAAGAAATTTTGGACATCAGGCAGCCCTGATTTCAGGAATTAATTTTTCAACTGGTGATGCTGTCATAACTATGGACTCAGATCTACAACATCCTCCTGAACTCATCGAGGACCTTATTAAAAAGTGGCAGCAGGGATTTGACGTTGTCAATACTTTGAGGATAGACATCAACCAAAAAAATTATTTTAAGAAAATCACATCCAAATATTTTTACAAAATTTTTTCATACGTTTCAGATATCAAACTTGAAGAAGGGAGTGCAGATTTCAAACTACTTGATAAAAAAGTGGTTAAGAGCATCAACCAATTGCATGAAAATGATGTTTTTTTACGAGGCATAATACCTTGGTTCGGATACTCACAGACATCAATTTCTTTTCTTCCGCATGACAGATTATCCGGAAAAACGAAATACAGCATTGGAAAGATGATAAAATTTGCATTTTCAGGGATTTCTTCATTTTCCATTGTCCCGCTCAGGTTAATCACTTATCTGGGATTTATTGTCGCAACGTTTTCTTTTTTCTATATGATCGCAATTCTGTACATCGTTTTATTTTTGCAGTCTGTTGTTAGTGGGTATCCATCAATTATTATTTCAGTCCTCTTTTTAGGAGGGGTCCAGCTCATCGCAATTGGTATTCTTGGGGAGTATATAGGCAAGATTTTGCTCGAGGCCAAACAAAGACCAAGATATGTTATAAAATATCGAAAAGGTTGGTAAAAATGGTAAAATTTGAGCACATCGCACTACTTACATATGTTTGCGGTAGTACTTTGGGGGTTGTCCTCCTGAAATTTTTTTTTAATATGACTCATTTTGAAAATCTTAACGATCTGATATCCAAATCGTTTAATATTTTTTTAATTTCAGGAACTGCGTTATACATTTTCAGTTTCCTTACATGGCTTTATGTTCTTTCGAAAATGAATCTCAACATTGCGTATCCGGTTTCGGTAACATTGTCATTCTTATCCATCATTCTTATGTCTTCCTTGGTTCTTAAAGAAAAAGTTTCTTGGAATCTCGGTATTGGCGCTTTTCTCTGTGTAGTGGGGATTTACATAATTATTTGGGAGGATCTTGCATGAATAGCGGAAAAACCAAAGGAGAATTAATTGAAGAAACCGGGAAAATGTATGATAAAATTATTTTTGAAGATGATATTATCCCGAAAGCAATTTACGTCAATCAGATCGCATATAGAAATGCGGAAATAACCAGAGTATTAGAAGGAAAATATTTTGAATATATTCTCGATCTTGGTTGCGGAACTGGTTTTCACTCAGGAAACCTGGCACAGTATGCCAGAAATATGATCGGTTCTGATATGTCTTTGGGTGCTCTGATAGAATGTAAAAAAAAGCACAAAATCGACGTCGTGATGTGTGACGTGCAGTTTCTGCCATTTAAGGATAAAACTTTTGATATCATCTGGATTGCAGGATTGTTACACCACATTCCACGCGATATTCCTCACGCAATTAATGACAATATTTCCAGAGTAATCAAAAAAGATGCTCTCCTTTTAATCGATGAACCAAATTCGAAAAACATTATAAATTTTATTAGTATAGGGGTTAGTAAAGGAGATCCAACCGGGGATGAACGACCACTTCCAGTTATATTGATTAAAAACATCCTGCGAGAACACAATCAATATTGTATTGTTCAATGCGAGTTTTATGGATTTTTCAGCCCGCTTGCAGCAGTCATTCCATTAAACTCTTTAAAAAAAATCCTGATATGGATTGATAACAGGTTAATTACGACCCCCATGAAACAAATTTTCCTGCGTTGGTTTATCATAGCAAAAAAGCAATAAAATAATTGTATTCGCAGGAGTGCTTATGAGAGATGGGAGTGATTTGATGTGCAATCGTATTATTGAAATAGAACCTGCGGTTAAAATGGGGAATACTACTCTTCAATTATCCTGGAAGGACTATTTATCTACAATAAATAGTTCCGATACCTTTGTGACCCGTTACTATCACTATTTAAGAATTCTGACAATTCTCGAATATTTTCAACGGATACTTTTTCACAAGGGAATTAAACGGTGTTTGGATATTGGATGTAACCGAGGATATTTTTCGAAGATGATCGCAGAAAATGGAATATCCGTAGATGCCCTTGACAATAATCTTAATTTTTCTGAAGTGAGCCCCCATCCGAATATTCATTACTATAAAATAGACATCCAGAATTTCCCGCATGAAGGAAACTATGACCTTATTCTTTTCTTTGAAGTTTTTGAGCACATTCCTGTCGAAAGCCGACAAAAGGTTTTAGAAAAGATACACGATCTTTTAGCAGAAGATGGAATTCTTATCTTCAGCGGACCCAACTGTCTCTCTTTTCTTTATGGATCTGGATATTGTAAAGAAAAATTCGTTAATTATTTCAAAGGCACAACTCATCTGAACTGGCACTATCATATCCCATTTTTCTCCTTTAAAAACACTCTCGAAGATTCTGGTTTTGTTATCGAACAATGGTGCACCGATGGTGTGTTTCCAATTATATTGGACCGAATGGAACGATTTCAGGATAGATTTACCAAACAACTAGTCCGGGCAGATAAGAACGTATCAAAAATTTTGAAGGGATTCGGAGCAAATTATTATTGTATTGCACAAAAAAATCAAGGAGATAAGAATTTCCCCTAAAAAAAGATGAAATAAAATTATCATTCCGCATTGCAGGATAAAGATAAATTGAGCAGGACACATTGATGATAGGTGTAGCATATCCGGATCAGTACGCCGTTGGCGAGACCTTCCAGCTTCTCAAGGTACCTTGGGAATGGTACCAGCCCGGTACGCAGTATAATGTCGTACTCGCACGCAAAGCAGATCTGCCCGGCTACACGGGAAATCTCATCGATCTCACGGACAACGATATCTTAAAAAAAATCAGCGACCTGCTTAATGTTGGCGAGTTACATCTCCATGAACCACTCTGCGACATCCTGCTCGATCAACTCCGGCAGGAACTAAAAAAATATACCCTTCTTGTGGAAATTCCTCCAGCACCGTGGGGGCATCCATATCTCGTGGCACTTACTCATGACGTGGATGTAACTTCTGTCCGCGAATGTCGGTTTGTCACGGTGGGATATGCGGCATACAAGTGTATTAAACAAGGGAATTTTTGTGCTGGGCTGCGCCTGTTATGTACCAAGTGTGGGATCGGAAATGATCCGTGGGTGCTCTTTGAACGCTGGAAAACGTTTGAAGATCAGCTGGGTGTCCGCTCAACATTCTTTTTCGTACCAAGAAAGGATGATTCGGGTATTCGGGCACATCCATACCGGGCGGTTGGTTATGGAATTAATAAGGATATCCTGAATGGGTTGACGCGGGATGGCTGGGAGGTCGGTATTCATGGTATCGACAACTGGACTGATGCTGAAACAGGAAGACATGAGAGGATGGCAGTCAGTGGAAAAGCTTTCGGAAACCGGACACACTGGCTTATGTTTGATAAAAAAAGCTGGCAAATGCTTGATGACGCAGGATACTACTATGATACAACTTTCGGATATAATGACGATGTTGGTTTCCGTGCGGGAACCCTGCAGGTATACCGGCCACGCGATACAATAAATCTTCTGGAACTTCCTCTCCACATCCAGGATATCGGGCTCTTTGGAAAATTTTGCTGGGCACCAACGGTCCATGGCTGGGGAAAAACACCGTGCCTGCATCTTGACGAACCAGCGGCACGCATGCAATGCAATGATATCTTTGATTATGCCCTGAAATACGGTGGGGCGATCACGATGCTCTGGCATTACGAGAACCTGACCCCTCCCCGGGACTGGTCTGGGATGTATACGGAGCTGGTTAAGCGAGCTCTCGCGGACTGTGCATGTGTGACTTCGGCGGGGAATGTGGTAGAGTGGTTTGAGACACGAAGAAAAACGAGCATTACATTATTTCAGGATAAGAAAATAATCACTATCAGGATCCAGAATCTGAATCTCTTTTATGAGCCATCTCTTCGAGTACGGCTTCATATTGACCCATCTTCGATTTCACATATTGAGGGAGACTATATAACGCAAGATAACTACGTTGACATCAAGTATGATCGACCAGAATTATCCGTGATATTACGATGAAAGTCCTGCTGACCGATGGAAATTTCAAGCATACCCTCGCAGCGGTACGCTCCCTAGGAAAACGAGGTATTAATGTGACGGTTCTTTCACATCTTTCCACCAGTATCTCTTTTTATTCGAAATACTGCCAACATCATGTGATCGCTCCCGATCCTGAGAAGGATCCCAGGTTTGCAGATTTCCTGCTTGAGTATGTCAAAAAAAATCCGTTTGATGTCCTGCTTCCCATAAGTTTTGCTGCAGTTATGCAGGTGTCGCGTATTCGGGATCAACTGGAAAAGTTTGTAAAAATTCCTCTTGCAGATGATCTCTCCCTTGGCATTGCAGGAAGTAAGGATCGTACCATCCATTACGCAGAAAAAATCGGTGTACGCATTCCAAAAACCTGGTATCCCAAAACAGAGTCCGATGCAGACGCAATTGCACATGAGGTTTCCTATCCTGCCGTGATCAAAGGATCTGAAGAATCCGGGTTTGTCCGGTATGCCAATTCTCATGAGGAATTATCAGAAAAATACCGGATGATCGCCCGGTACTCGCCGGTTATCCAGGAATATATTACCGGTGAAGGATATGGTTTTTTTGCGCTGTATAATCACGGTAAAGCACGCGCGATTTTTATGCACAAACGGATCCGTGAATATCCGGTTACAGGGGGTCCCAGTGCGGTCGCTGAGAGCGTATATGATCCGGTATTACGAGATGCAGGGTTACGAATTCTTGACAGCCTGAACTGGCATGGTGTCGCGATGGTGGAATTCAAGAAAGACGAAAAGACCGGAGAATTTGTGCTTATGGAGATCAATCCCAAGTTCTGGGGATCGCTTGGCTTGTCCATTGCATCAGGTATTGATTTCCCGTACCTTGCCAGCAGGATGGCTTCAGATGGAGATATTGAGCCGGTATATCATTATGAAACGGGTGTAAAGTACCGCTGGCTTTTCCCGGCAGATTTATTTCACGTAATGACCAATCCGCTTATGCTTCCGCAATTCATACGGGACTTTGGAGATCGATCGATACATTATGATTTTGACATTCATGATCCGATACCATCCTTTTTTCAGGCGGGCATGACTTTTGCAGAGTTTTTACTTCGCATACAACAGAAACGGTTCTGGAGACCTCATGGACGACCTTATTGCTGATTTCCATATCCATTCAAAATACTCCCACGATTCGCTGATGTCTCCTGAGAGTATTGTAAAACAGGCAAAAAAAGTCGGGCTTACCTGCATTGCTATCACCGATCATGGGACCATTGCCGGGGGAGTTGAGGGTAAAAAGATTGCTGGCAAATATGGCATAGAGGTTATTGTAGGTGCCGAGATCAAGACAGATTGCGGGGATATTATCGGACTTAATCTTAATGAAGAGATAAAAGTAACCGACTGGCATGAGGTCATCAGGGGGGTACGATCCCAGGGGGGGATTGTTGTGCTGCCACATCCTTATCATGATCATACTTGTGTTGAGGAGATTGCGCAATGCGTGGATTTCATAGAATCTTGGAATTCACGGTGTACCCCGAAAGAAAATTCAAATGCAGAGTTACTTGCTGTAAGTTCCGGAAAAAAGATCATATACGGTAGCGATGCCCACAGCGTATCGGAAATTGGATTAGTTAAAGTCCAAGTGCAGTTGAATCCCTTTACCATCAAACAGGTAATCTCTTCTCTATATACACGCCCATGGAAAATCCAGACGAGTCAGGTTATAAGCCATGTGAAAAAACATGAATACCGGCGATTGATGCATCAGGGAGCCAGATTTCTGTGGAAGAAAAAACCTTGATTGTACTGTCCGATCATTATCTGACGTTTGTCAAGGACCCGGTGTAATCTGTTGCAGCTTCTTTTTCCCATATCAATATACCAAAAAATGGCTCTGTAGAATTCCTCAATGGAAATTAGAATTGCGAAAGTAGAGATTATTCTTGAGAGGTTATAGAGAATCACTTTTATTTTGATCTCCTTGACTTGGAGTCGGTATTTCCGAGCCTTGAGCGATTCCCCAAACTTTCTTTTCATGACAGAAAACACAGTTTCGA
>CAZPYV010000017.1:0-42416 GCA_964590895.1 uncultured Methanoregula sp.
AGAATAATCTCTACTTTCGCAATTCTAATTTCCATTGAGGAATTCTACAGAGCCCTTTTTAAGGTACTCCTCACGAGTATATCCATGGAGCCGGAACGTCTCTTCATTCGCATAGATAAAGTTCCCTTCAAAGTCATGGACTGTGATGGATGCCGGTGCATCGTCAGACATCCGGGCAAGAACCCTGACTAATTCTTCCGCTTTTTTGCGTTCTGTGATATCCTGAATAACTCCAACCATGAACATTTGGCCGGATCCATCAGTATACAAAGTCGAAGTAGAGATGAGGGTGCACTTTTGCCCGTCAGGTTTTGTGATCGTCACTTCATCTTCCCGCGTGGCCTTGTTATGGAAGACATCCTCGGTCATCTCCCAGTGAAATGCGGAATCGTTCTCGCTGAAAAAATCCCGTGGTGTCTTACCCAAGATCTCATCCCGCAAGCGATCGATAAAAAGGCACATGCTGTCATTTACAAGGGTGAACCGGTGGTCACGATCAAGGACGTAGACCGGGTAGGAGATGGTATTGATGATAGTGAAAAGGTTCCTCTTGGATGCCACCTCCATTTCCAGTAACTGCCTCTCCTTACGGTCCGTCTGTTCCTGAAGGATAAGGTGGACAACGGAAGCAAAAATTACCATGCCGATGACATTGAAGACGATCATGGGGATCGCAACCATGGTAACAACGGTAAAAAATTCTGACGGTTTTGTTACGAGAATAAGCGTGTAGCATGAGATAAGTGTCTCAGAAAGCCCGATCAATACCACGGCAACCCACGTGGGAACGAACTGGCGCTTGTTGGCAAGATACATAATGCCGCCAAGAATTCCCGAGAGTATGGGTGCCGATAACCCGGTCCACATATACGGCCCACCCTGGTAGAACCTGAATACACCCCCGATAATCCCAGCACCTATTCCCACATAGGGGCCACAAACCAGCCCGGCTGCCATAGGGCCAAGATCCCGGATATTTACTACAGCGCCAAATACCGAGAGTCCGCTAATTGTCCCGAAGATTGACAATATTCCGAAAAAAACCATGAGGAGTATCAGGGTAGTCCATTTCGGGTGGTCTTCGTAAATTTCATTGAAAAACCGGCTTCTCATGAAAATGGATGCAAAAACGATGATCACACAAAGAATCTCAAAGAGGGTAACTGAGCTCTGGATGATCGTTAATTCCATAGTAGCGAATTGCTCATTGAGATTATATGTATTTTGAATCGAATTGGTGGATCACTAAAAAAACTTGACCCGGAGGGTTTTATAGGCACCAGAACGGGAATATGAGGGCATTGATGGGTATTTACAAAGAAAAGCGTGTTACAAAGTCAACGGGATGGTTTCGTGGCCGGACAGAGCATACACCGTCCGGAGAATACTATCACGGTTGGAACTCCGGTTCGCCCCGGCACAACGGCTTTGCCAGATGCCTGCGGGCAGTAGGCGGCACTTCATACCACCCGGTCTTTAGCGTGCGGGAAATTACCTCAATCTCCGGTTCTTCAGATCGGCTATTGCACTTCTTACATTTCCAGCCCTTGCCTTTCCCATCGCTTGTCATCCGCTTGTTGCACGCAGTGCAGAGCGGCGGGTGTATGATCGTGGGCCGGGCAAGCGAGACTACCCGGATCTTCTCTAAGTTAATACTCCCCTTCTTGAAGCTGCCAACAGCGATCACAGAATCGCCCGGTACCAGCTGCCGGATGATGTGGCGGAAGTTCTTGGTCGGTTCGTAAGCCATGCACCGCACTTCAACATCATCGTCTTTCATAGTAAACGAGACATGGCCCCCCTCTTTTGTTGCAGGTTTGCCTGTCACCACACCCGGGACAACATAGGAGATCAGTTCAAAAAGATGCCCGCACTTTCCCATCAGGAGGTGGGCATCAGTTCCCTGGTTGGTGACATATAACTGTTCGATGCCGTGCGGTTCTGACAGGATCTGCTGACGGGCCATCATCACCCATGCCGGGCTCTCGCCCCGGATCCCAAACAGCACCGGGTCCGGTGTGTGCGGAACACAGACGACCACATCATTTCTGGTATCCACCGTATCCCATGTATGCGGGAACGTTGCCCATTCAGCGGCAAAGAGGCTGTCCCGGTCAACTTCGCGGGTTGTTCCCCAGCGCTCCGGCTGGCGGTACACAAGAATTTCTGATGTGCGATCCTTAAGTTCGCTTGCAACGGCTGCAGTTGCCCCGATAAGCCCGCGACGGTTTTTCCAGCCACGATATCGTGCACCCGCAGCACAGAGAACGCTCACCGCTTCTTCGATCTCACAGAAGTCGGTCACCGCTTTGTAGTAGAACGCAGGATCGAGCTGCCCATCCGTTATTACAACGCCGGGATTGGTATTCCCACATGAGAAATCGGCAAGATCTTCAACAGTCGCGCATGCGATCTCAAATGCCCGATCTGCATTGCCATCGACGTAAAGTGCGATTGCTGCATTCCCCCGCGTCTTCCACGTAACATTCGGGTTGAGCCGGACGAGACGGGCTTCCTTAACTTGCATATGTTCATGAATGAGCCGACGGGCGAGCACGGCCCCGAGGTATGTAGTGCACATCCCCTGCGGCGAGTCCGTATCATCGATCCCGATCAGCATGTCTATATTAATATTGGGCACGCTCTATCCATTTGTAACTGCATGTCTCAGGATCGCCAGCTCCAGCTGGTCACCAGCGTAATGATCACCGCAGGCTTTGATGTCTCCGAACGGTTTACCATCCGCCCGCGGAGCTTTGATCTCATGGCCCGTAACCACGGGACGTTGCTGGTCATCAAAGTGGTCTCCCATATCGATTCCGTGAGCGATGAGGTGGCATTCGATCTTGAATTGATCTCGCGGCATCTTGGGGGTGTCCCGCTCATCGTAGGGGAGCGCGCACGGGACGCAGAGCTGGAGAGGGGGGCAGTCTATGTCCGGTACGGCATCTATGCGATCAGCCCCTCGACGCTCTACGATTATTTTGTGGAGAAGATCCCCCCGCTGGTCTATGCCTCCCCCGGCGGGCTATACGTGAACATCAACGGTGAAGCACTCAAAGACCTCCGTGAGCTGCGGAACATGTCTCTTGGGGATCTGGGGCTGGTGCTGGGTGTATCGCGACGCACCATCAGCAAGTACGAGAGTGGTATGGGTACCACACTGGATGTGGCGATCAGGATCGAGGAATTTTTTGACACCGGAGTGGTAGAGTCAATTGATCTCGTCCGGCACGAACCCCCAAAGGTGATGGAGCCAGAGCCGGTCAGGAATGAGGGATTAATTGCAAATCCCATGGATTTTCTCGAAAAGATCGGCGTGCACCTGCATACGCTCCATGGTGCACCGTTCCAGGCGCTCCTGACCTTTGAGAAACATACGATTCTCACCGGTTACGGTACCGCGCAGAAAGTTGTCAAGCGGGCGGCCCTTATCGGCAATATTTCCCAGATCGCAAAGAAACATGCAATGTGCGTGATAACCGATTACCACAAGCAAAGGAAGATCGGAAAGACGCTTGTGATAGGTGAAGACCGTCTCCACAGGATTGAGGATGGTTTTGAACTCCTCGACCTTCTGGGCGACTGACTTTTTTTAGATCATGTTTATATAGAACCACAAACCAATTTTAGTGCTAAATCTAGTGCAAAAGTGGTGAAATTTATGTCACAACAACTTGGAGGACAGCAGATTCTTATTCTCAAAGAAGGCAGCACCCGTACCCGCGGCCGCGACGCTCAGGGTATGAACATCACCGCCGCAAAGGCAGTGGCAAGTGCAGTCAGGACCACGCTCGGTCCAAAAGGTATGGACAAGATGCTCGTTGACACCATCGGCGACGTAGTAATCACAAACGACGGTGTCACGATCTTAAAGGAAATGGACATCGAGCACCCGGCCGCAAAGATGATGGTCGAGGTTGCAAAGACCCAGGACGATGAAGTCGGCGACGGTACAACCACCGCAGTCATCATTGCCGGGGAACTCTTAAAGAAGGCAGAAGACCTCCTTGAGATGGACGTCCACCCGACGATCATCGCAGCAGGCTACCGCCAGGCCGCCGCAAAAGCCCAGGAACTCTTAAAAGATATCGCCTTTGATATAAAAATCAGCGACAAGACGCTCCTGAAGAACATTGCAGGCACCGCTATGACCGGCAAGGGTGCAGAAGCCAGCAAGGACAAGCTCTGTGACCTTGTTGTCAAGGCAGTGACCATGGTCACTGATGCTGACGGCACCGTTGACATCGAGAACATCAAGGTCGAGAAGAAGACCGGCGGTTCAATAGAGGACTCCGAGATTGTTGAAGGAGTACTCATCGACAAGGAACGCGTCCACCCCTCAATGCCAAAGAAGGTTGTCAATGCAAAGATCCTTCTCTTAAATGCCGCAGTCGAGTTCAAGAAGACTGAAGTCGATGCAGAGATTAACATCACTTCTCCCGACCAGCTCCAGGCATTCCTCGATGAGGAAGAGCGCATGGTCAAGGACATTGTTGAGAAGATCGTCAAGAGCGGTGCAAACGTCCTCTTCTGCCAGAAGGGCATTGACGACATTGCACAGCACTACCTTGCAAAGGCAGGACTGTTTGCAACCCGCCGTGTCAAGAAGAGCGACATGGAAAAGCTTGCCCGTGCAACCGGTGCAACCCTGGTCTCCTCAATCGATGCAATCTCCAAAGAAGAGCTCGGCAAGGCCGGACTCGTTGAGGAGCGCAAGGTTGGCGGCGAAGACATGACCTTTGTCGAGCAGTGCAAGAACCCCAAGGCAGTCTCCATCATCATCAAGGGCGGCACTGAGCACGTAGTCGACGAACTCGAACGCGCTATCCACGACGCACTCCGTGTTGTCGGTGTTGTTGTCGAGGACAAGAAGGTTGTAGCCGGTGGCGGTGCACCTGAGACCGAGCTTTCGCTCCGTCTCCGCGAGTACGGCGCAACCGTTGGTGGCAGGGCACAGCTCGCCATCGAAGCGTTCGCATCCGCACTCGAGATCATCCCGCGGACCCTTGCAGAGAATGCAGGACTTGACCCTATCGATATGCTCGTCGAGATCCGTGCAGCCCACGAGAAGGGCAAGAAGACCCACGGCTTAAACGTGTTCGAAGGAAAAGCAGTCGACATGAAGGCAGCCGGCGTTGTTGAACCGCTCCGCGTCAAGACACAGGCAATCTCATCTGCTGCTGAAGCCGCCATCATGATCCTGCGCATTGACGATGTCATTGCATCCTCAAAGAGCCATGCACCCGAAGGCGGTATGCCACCGGGTGGAATGGGCGGTATGGGTGGAATGGGCGGCATGCCTCCGGGCATGGGCGACTATTAAACCATTTTTTTAAAAATACATTTTTTCCAATTATCCCGGTGCTTTACTGCATCAGGGTATCTATTAATTTTTGTTTTTACACGGTCAGGATACCTGCGAGGTATAATTCTCGCATTAAAAAAAAGGGGGGTATACTTTCGGTTATGAGGTGGGACGTACGGTAGTTGTATCGCTCAACAACTCACCTTTCTTGACAACGATTATACAGGTTGCATTCGTGTAGGTGTCGATAATTTCAAATGTGCCCTCATTCGCTCCGAAGGTGTAGTCCACCTGTGCACCTTTCACGAAATCCCCTGATCGGAACCCGTTTTGGCTACCCGTTGATTTGATCGCATGAACTGTTGCATCATCATTGATCCACGTGATGCTGGTTCCTGGAAGGACCGTGAGTAACTGGGGGATAAATGAATTGTTCCGGATATAGATCGTAGTGTTTTTAGTCGAGGCAGTCTGCACCGGTATGGGTGTCTTTACTGCTGTAGCCACAGTCGTTGCTATCGCAGTAGTACTCAGGGGGGTTGCAACAGTTGTGGGTTCCATGGTAGGTACAGGTGTTGCTACCGTGGGGGGAACTGTTGGTACAACGGTAGTGGCGACCGGTGTGGTTACTGCAGCGGGCTGCGCCGGCTGGGTACATCCACTGATCATCACAAGGCCAATTACCAGAATAAACAATCCAATGAACTTTTTCATGGAAATCAGATTGTTTTTGTCTTGTAATTAAATTTACTAAATGAATTGCAACCGGTTTTGTTGTAGCAAAACGATTTGCCAATTCCCTGTCGATTGTATACGGCACAAAAAAAGGAAAATGATTATCCGATCATTTGGAAGATGCCTGAATTGTTGGCGCACCTTCAACCGATGGCCCTGCTTTGACAACAATCTTCCCTTTCATATCCGGATGATCGGGGCATGCAAAATCAAACACGCCTTCATTGGCAAAGGTGTTCCCCGATGAGGCTCCGGGAATAATCTCTCCGGAATTGAATGTGCCTGCGTGAATGCCAGTAATTTTGACTGAATGGACTATGGCATCTTCATTCACCCAGCTGATGCCGGTTCCCGGAAGTACGGTGAGTTCCGTGGGGACGAATGTATTGTTCCGCATGTAGAATATCGTATTTTTGATCTGGGGGACCAAGGTGATCTTCGGTGTGGACAGGATCGTCGTTACTGTTGTTGGTACCGTGGTTGGTACGGGAGTTGCTACTGTTGGGGGAACTGTTGGAACAGGAGTTGCAACGGTGGTAGTCACTGCTACAGGCTGTGTCGGCTGGGTACATCCACTGATCAAAACCAGGGCAATCACTAAAATAAATAATCCAATGAACTTCTTCATGGAAATTACATTGGGATCGCCTTGTATTTAAATTTACTAAAAATGAGACCGGTTTTGTTGTGGCACAACAAATTGTGATTTTGTCTGTAATATCCGGCCCTGTTTTGTACTTTTTCCCGGACTGCAAGAATGCAACAACGTTTAAAAAAATCCGTCAACTTTCCAACAACAGATTAATGAACCCGGACGCATCCAGTATCTCATATGAGCGACCGGTTTATCTTCACAAAATACCGCACGGACTGTTATCATTGCAAACAGATGGCAGACCAGATCATCAAGGCAGTTCCCAATCAGGCTCAGGTAGCGTGTGACAACTGTGGGGCGACACGGGTCTTTGTCCCAAGGGTACATGATGTGGCAAAGACGGGATCGTACACAAAGATCGGGTGCTATGATCTCTGGGAACTTGTTGAGACTGCAGAATGCAGGAATTGTCATCTTACCGGCCCGCACGATCTTACGATTGGATGCCGGCACTTTACGATCCGGTGCAGGAGCTGCGGGTTTACCCATTTCTATAAGTCCGATATAGAATATCTGGCAAAAGATGAACTCAAAGTCGGGTAAGCCTGATCTTTCAGGTCATCTCTTGAGGACTCAGATAGTGGGGAAAATTCTTATTCCCAATGATAATTGGATCTGATGTTTTCTAACCTGACTTGTTATACGACAAAAAAATATTATTTCTCTTCTCTTACCATCTCGATCGCTTTCTTCGGACACTCGTTGGCGCAGATACCACAGCCCTTGCAGAACCGGAGATCAACAGTGAGTTCCTCATCAATCGCAGCGTCCGGGCAGTACATAGCGCACAGTCCGCAGGCATTGCATTTCTCCCGATCAACTACGGGTTTGAACACTCGCCACGAACCGGTCTGCCCGGCTGCTCCCTCTTTTGGGCGGCTCATCGCTAAGCGTTCACGTACTACATTCATGCGCTCATCTCCTTGTAGGCTGCGTCAGCAGCTTTGACATTGCGTTCATCGGAAAACATCTCGCGGATCGCTAACTTTCCAGACTCTGCAGTGATGATGCCCATCTTTGCAAGCGCCCCGAGAACGGGAGTGTTTAAGATCGGGCTGCCGGAGACCACAAGATTTTCACGAAGAGCAATTCCCGTCAGGTCAACATTGCGGCACTCAAAGCCGGAAAACTCTCTCTTACCTGCACTATTGATGAAGATACGACCGCCTTTCTTTAACCCTTGCAGCACATCGACTACGTCCATCACGCTCGTATCGAGCACAACTACCATGTCCGGTTGCCGGATCTGGCTGTAGACCTTGATCGGTTTATCGTCGATGCGGACGAACGAAACGATCGGTGCACCTCTGCGTTCGGCGCCATAGAACGGGCACGCGGTTGCGTACTTCCCGTCATGAAGGGCGGCCATTGCAAGGAGCCGGGCTGCAGTCACGCCACCCTGCCCGCCACGGGAATGGATGCGGATCTCAAACATGGGCGTTCACCCCGAACCAGAACTCTTCGCCCATGCGACGGGTGCGAACAAAACCTGCGATATCATCGTAGGTCACTTCCTGACCTCCAATACCGGCAATAACGGAATAGAGATCCTCTTTTGTCTGGGCCATGATCTCCGTTGCGAGAATTCCCCCTCGACCAAAGGAATAGTCGCGGTCGATAACAACGACCTGCTTTTCCTTAAGGTTCAGTTTCGGGAATGGCCGCAGCCAGCGCAGGCGCATCGAGCCGGCCTTTATACCCTCTTTTCTCAGGATATCTACGGCCACTTCTGCTTCCTTGCCGAGCGTGCCCATGGCAACTACGATCACATCTGCATCCTCGCACCGGTAATCTTCAGTGAACCCGTACTTCCGGCCAAAGCGTTTTGCAAACTCTTTTTCAGTCTCTTCGATGACCTTCTTCGAATCCCTCATTGAGCGTTCGATATCCCAGCGGAATCTGAACTGCTGGTCAGGACCGGTCAGCGTGCCGTATCCTGCCGGGTGTTTCGGATCTATGGCATGGGGGAGATGTATCCTGGGAATGAAATCCCCTAATTCCACGGTGTCGACCGGCTGCATGATATGGGAGAGTAAAAAGCCGTCAAGGTTCACCATCACCGGCAGCAGCACATCGTTATGCTCTGCGATACGGAACGCCATGAGTATTGTATCGTAGGCTTCCTGCACCGTGCTCACGTATACCTGTAACCATCCGGTGTCGCGTTCCTGCAGTGCATCGGTGTGCTCTGCCCAGATGTTCCAGCCGGGTCCTAACGAACGGTTCACGTTTGCCATCACAATCGGAAGGCGTGCACCTGCTGCCCAGTTGGTCATCTCGTGCATGTAGAGCAGACCGTGCGAGCTGGTGGCAGTAAACGTCCGCACCCCGGTGATGCTTGCGCCAATGCAGGCTGCCATTGCGGAATGCTCACTCTCTACGGCGATATACCGGCTCGGCATAAGGCCCCCGCTCACAAACTCGGCAATCTGTTCAACGATCTCGGTCTGAGGAGTGATCGGGTATGCAGCGACAACACCGGGTACTGCCTGTTTTACTGCTTCGGCAATTGCCTTGTTGCCGGTTGCAATTTTCTTCATACTGACGCCTCCTCTTCGGCGGCCAGACGCTGGTAATTCTTTGCAATCCTCTGTTTGAGGATCTCTACAACCTTTGTATCGATACCCTTGAACCGTCCCTGCGGAGAGAGATACTCTTCGAGCGGCAATGGTTTCTTCATTGCTGCCTTAGATTGCGGGCTGATCGTGACTTTTCCGTACTCCCGCTCGTAGAGCACCCACATGCCGCTCTTGACTGCGAGTTTTCCCATCTCAACCGATTTCTCGGTGGGGTAGCGCCAGCCGGGCGGACATGGTGCAAGGATGTGAATGAAGGTCGGACCACGGAATGTGAGTGCTTTTTGCACCTTCTTGAAAATATCCTGCGGATAAGCTGCGCACGCTGTTGCCATGTAGGGCGGATCGTGGGCAGCGATGATCATATCGATATCTTTTTTTGCATCGGTCTTACCCATGGGAGTGGTGGTTGTCTTTGCCCCCATCGGTGTACCCCCAGAGCGCTGCATGCCGGTGTTCCCGTAGGCTTCATTGTCATAGCAGATGTACAGGAAATCGGTGCCCCGCTCGAATGCACCGGACATTGCCTGAATACCAATGTCGAGTGTGCCCCCGTCACCGGCGTACACAATCACATTCGTCTTTTTTCCCGCTGCACGGAATGCGTTACTCATGCCCGAGGCACACGCGGCAGCAGCTCCAAAGGCGATATTGTAGACCGGGACATTGAACGCGGTGTTCGGGTAGATGCCCTGTATGACGCTCGTGCAGCATGCAGGAACGACCATGACAGTGTCAGGACCGGCTGCCTTGAGCACGTACCGGAGTGCCAGCGAGTCGCTGCACCCTGCGCATGCGGATGTACATTTCAGCACGTATTCTTCTTTGGGAATTTCGGCGATGGTAATCAGACTCCTGCTATGATAACAGATAAAAGCGCGAGATATGATCGCGGTTCTAAGAATAATGATCGTTTTAAAAAGTCAA
The DNA here is from genome assembly GCA_964590895.1 of uncultured Methanoregula sp. Lineage (GTDB taxonomy): Archaea > Halobacteriota > Methanomicrobia > Methanomicrobiales > Methanospirillaceae > Methanoregula. The sequence continues at coordinate 10,202 of CAZPYV010000017.1, forward strand.
AAAAGGATCGATATCGCTTTTGTATTTCAGCGGTGATAGGGTGCGGTGTTGTACACCGTTGATAACAGGGAGGGGATATTCACGATCAGTACTCTCACCAGAGAATATTAATGGTAAAATGCAACTCGTCTTTGTGCATCGCCCAATATACCTCTCACTTCAGGAAACGTTCAATCAGGATGTTTTCCGACCACAATGTGGGCAGAATTTTGCATCGGGTGCGAGTGGATTGTTACAACTGGCACAGACCATGGAATTTTTTGCACCGCAGGTTGTACAGAACTTTGCACCCGGCTTTGCTGTGGTCTTGCATAAGAGGCACATATACTGTGGGGGTTGTGGCGGCGGTTCTTTTACGGGCTCTTTTTCCGGTTCAGCCGGACGTTCCTGAACATTTTTTATCGTAGATGAAGTAATGACGCTGTCACTGATACTGATACCCTTGTCCGCCCCGCCAGTTCCCTCATTCTTAATAGTGGATTTCGTGACAACTGAATCTTTTACCGTTGTGCTCCCGCCACCGGAAGATTCGATTGTCGAACCGGTAACAACAGCATCTTTGACAATATTTCCCGTTCCAAGATTGATGGCCGCATCATTACCGGTATTGATATTGTAAATGATCTGCTGAGGACCCGCGGCATCTTTTGTGGTAAGAGGAAGGCTCGAAAACCAGTCAAGGTCAACTCCGGCACTGGAAATAGCCTCCCCGATCTTTTTTGTGTTCTCGTCCCATTGTTTTTTTAGGTAACTGCGTATGGTATCCCGGACCCCTGTATCCCCAAGGATCTCATCCATATGCTGTTTCATGGACACGGCGTATTCCTTAAGCAGGGTTAAGGTTTTATCATCTTTCAACCGGATCTTTTTTGCAATCTCACTTTTTGTAAGAATCCTGAAATAACTGAATTTCTCAATAGTTTCGTAGGCTTCGATCTCCCTTACACTGAAATATCCGGATCCTTCGAACGATTCATTATTCTGCCGGAATGCCAAAGCAAGGAGCAGGAGAGACGCATCAAAACGGGCTAAAAAAACTGTATTTAAATCTTTGAGAAATGTTCCGCACTCCCCTTTTTTGTATCGTTCGGCATTTGCCCTGATCTCATTCCAGAGTTGCTGCCGTTTTTCAAAGGTCTCATTTCGGATAGGGACCCCTGTGTCGAGAACACTCCTGGATGGTTTGAGGAGCACATCAATACACTCGCGATTGCCTTCTTTAAACATAGCTGTGCAGTCCGATCCGTTTTATCCGCTGATATGAGTTGTATTGGGTTATGCCGATGAAATACTATTGGAGTTCATAAATAAAGGTTCTTTGTCACGGTGTCAGGTCAGGTTTTTGATACGAAAATGGCTCTGGCATTATCATGTGCCTGCGTGTTTGTGAACCCCGGGACCACGTGATTTTTTAGAGAAAGCATCCTCTCATTAAAATTGTACATTACCCTCTGGATATCTCCCAGTGCCATTACAAAAATGGGGGAAATGATTAGGGTAAGGATGCTGCCCGGATCACGATAATTGTGGTATTATCCCGGTTTACCTTTATGGCACGGTCTATGAGGGTTGTGCATATCCGGTTTACATCTTTATCTTTTAATTCAGAGAAAATTTCCTCATTGGTAAGTGCATCGGTGAGTCCGTCCGTGCAGAGAATGAGTGTGTTTTTATCAATAAAAAAATCTCTCATATCCGGGTTTACCGGGATATCACTGACCACCCGTGACACGACATTTTTGTCCGGATGATGGCGTGCCTCATCCTGTGTTATGAGTCCCCGCCTGAACAGTTCCTGCACTAACGAATGATCTTCGGTTATCTGGACGAGTTTGTCCTCACCACTATACGCCCGGCTGTCCCCGATATGGGCGATCACACCCTCATTTGCATCATTGATGAGAGCAGCGACAAGTGTTGTTGCCATTCTTTTTTGGTCAGTTTTTTTCGAACAGTAGTCATCGATGGCCCGCGATGCGGCTAAAAATCCCTTTGTTAAGATCTCTCTCATATGTGCAGGGGAGCAGGTCATGTCCATCGGGGCAAGAGTGCGGACCGTGTCTATCAGGGTGGTGACGGCAATCCGGCTTGCAATTTCTCCGGCGGGTAAACCGCCCAGACCATCGGCGACTGCAAAGGCAGCGATGTGTTCATTGATTTGCTGCATATCAAAGGCATCCTCATTTTTTGGTCTTCCACAGATGTGGGTCCTGCCGCACCAGTTAAGGTTCATGACAATTCTCCAGTAATTACCCCTCTCATTTCCGGTTCCGGTGAATTTCTTCTCATCGAGATACCGGCTCTCGATTCTGCAATTATCATAGGGTAGTCAGCCCCAATCCGATCTTGTGGGCGATCAGTTCAGCTGCTTCAATAATTTCTTCGGGCACTTCATCCATATCGTTGTCGAGGCGGATTTGGATCTGTGCAGATAATTCTTTTACCTGTTCTCTTACCTCTCCTTCGGAATAATTGACAAGATCGGTTGCATATTTGTAGGCTTCACGCAAATCTCCGCTTTTTAAGTTGGCAAGCAGCAGCTTGCTGCAATACTCAGCCGATTGGCGGAGATTTTTTGCCCCCACACTCATCCGGAGTGACTCTGTATAATCGATCTTTAAGAATTCCGCCAGATCTTTTTGCAGTGCGATCACTGACTGGTAGCGTTTAATCGGATCTTTTTCAATGCACCGGAGGATGATTCCTTCGATCAGTTTGGCATCCGGATTGATATCCCCCGGATTCTGTGGGATTTTTGTCGGGATGCTGGAGATGATGTCAATCATACTCTCTCCGGTAAAGGGTAATGTCCCGGTCACCAGTTCATATAAGATGACTCCGACCTGCCAGATATCTGTCCGCTGGTCTTTGGTCTTGTTGGTCACCTGTTCCGGAGCTGCATAAAATGGGGTGAACGATGCAGTAGTTACAGAAGAGACGTCGGTTACTATCTTTGATAGCCCCCAGTCTGATATTTTGGGAATCCCGTTTTTTAAGAGGATATTCTGGGGTTTTAAGTCGCGATGGATGATCTTGAGGTTGTGGGCATATTTGAGTCCTTCACAGACGTTGAAAATAATCCATGCCGCTTGTGCGATACCCATGGGTTTTTTTAATTTGTCAAGACCACTGTCGCAGAGTTCCTCTTCAAAATACGGAAATGGCATGATGTTGTAATCATAGATCTTGACGATATTGGGATGGTTGAGTTTGGTCCAGTTTTGCATCTCTGCAATAAACGATTTGCCGGTTGATTCATCAAGGTCGATTGGCACTTTTACTGCCACATACTGCCCGTCTTTTCGTTTTGCTTTAAAGACACGGGCAAATCCACCTTTTGCTATGAACTCCGAGTTTGCATATTTCTCCGTCATTTCCGGAGGAAGGGAACGCATGGTAACGGGAGCTTGTGATAGGGGAAGTTGCGAGGATCGCGGTGTTGCCTTAGATGCCGGGGATTGCTGCATATCCTCATCAGGTTTGAAGATATGCGGTGTACTGGATTGGGGCTGGACATCGATCCAGAATTCACTGGTTTTTGTGTAATCTTTGTTGTTGCCGTCTTTGTAGTGCATGCGGACTTCTATAGGGATATTGCCCTGTGTCTTTGGCAGGATTCCAATCTCAACTACTTGTGTACTTCCCGCTTCAACGGTGATGGGTTTGATTCGCCGGGTCTCAAAATCATTTGAGAAGCTGAGCGTGACAAAAAACGCATGCGCTTTTCCGGTATTGGTGATTTGAATCTCCATCTTATGCCAGGTGGCGAGATTCAGGTACAGGCGACTGAGGCTGACGGTGAGATCCGGCGTTGCGGTCTCTAAGAATTTTTCCATTGAGTTGACGGTTTTTTTCAAAGACGATGGATTGTACGTATTCATGTCCGGGTTTGGCGGGTCTGGTATTGTTCCAAACCGCCCGACCATGGTTAAGAGTTCCTGCGCTTTTTCCATCAGGGCAACATCGATTCCCGCAGCCGGGCTTTCCTGTACCATCACCCTCCCGCAGCCATTACAGAATTTTGCATCTTTGCTGATTACCGCTCCGCAGGACGGACATGAGCGGGATCCAAGAAGCGGTGCCCCGCAGTTCTTACAGAACTCCGGATTTCCCGAGATCGGGATATTGCATTTCGGGCATTTACGTGAGGGGACTAATGACTTTCCGCAGTTCTTACAGAACTCTGATGTTCCGGAGATGGGTGTGTTGCAGTGGGGGCAGGTGCGGGTTGACATCCGGGCACCGCAGTTCACACAGAACTGCATGGTTGAGAGTACTTCAGTTCCGCAGGTAGGGCACTTACGATATTTTACAGTATTAGCATATTGAGTGTCCATTACGGTTCCTGGGATTGTTCGTTTCAATCATAATCTTAAGGGAGAGTTAATAATGTTAACGAATGGGGGGATGGGAAATGTAATATAAATTTTCGATGAAATCATCCAAGTGGTTGAGATCCTCGTTCATCGGATGATTATTGGTTTACGGAACAAGGTATAGGGAATCCGAATACTCATTTAATGCCAAATCTTGCATCCCAATCTTTGAATAAATATTTAAAGTCAGGTCAATAATATCGAGATGAGGATCACTTAATGGGAATTTTTGACTTTATTCGAGGAAATTCTGTCGACCGGCTGAAAACCCGTGAACTGAAGGAAGAGGAGATGCGGCTCCAGAACCACATCGAGCTTGCCAGAAAGGATATCCAGAAGATAGAGAAGCAGAAGAAGGATATCTTTAAGCAGGGTGTTGGTGCTGACCTTATCAAGAAGAAGATGCTCGCCCAGCAGCTCAAGCACCTTGACATGCAGGCCCAACTGAAGATCAAGGCATTCATGACCATGCACAAGCAGTTCATGTTTGTTTCCAACCTTGTGATTGTCAAGCAGTACGAGAAAGAACTTAAACAGAGCCCGATCTGGTCAAAGATCACCAACATCGAACCCTCAAAGTTCGAGAATGCGTTGATCAACGTAAACCTGAAGGGCAAGAGTTTTGAAGAAGTGCTCAACAATCTCAACAACGTCTTTGAGATGTCGCTATCAGACTCCAGTCTTGAACAGTCAACAGATGATACCGAGAAACAGCTTCTTGACGCATGGAGCGGTGTCGAGACGGGCGCAATCGATGTTGAGGATGCCCAGAAACTCATCTCCATGGAAAAACAATTAGAAACCAAGGACACTGAGGGGAGTTAACGTGGGATTTTTATCCTCTCTTTTTGGGGGAGGAAATCCTATTGATACGTTCAGTCTCGACGAGCTCAAGGTTACTGAGATCCAACTGAACAAGAAGGTAGAAGAGATCCACGCAGAAGTCCGCCGCATAGACCAGGAAGTCCAGCACAACTACGATCTGGCAAAAGAATCCACCTCAAAATCAGAAGAGTTGAGTTATGCCCGGCGCATCAAGACTCTTCTCCAGAAAAAGGAGATGAAGATCTCGTCCCAGTCGCAGATCGAAAAGCAGTTGCGGGCAGTATCAAATATTCTCATCCTTAAAGAACGCGAAAAGGATCTTCCGGCTGATGTATTAAAACGGCTCAAAAAAATAGATCCCGAGAAGATGGAACATTACCTGATCTCCCAAAAACTCGATGCCATGAATGATGACGCGCAGATTAATGCGATCACCGATATGACATCAGGCACAATAGAAGTGGGTATAGAAGCTGAAGATGATCTCTCTGATATTTTAGAAACTATCCGTTCTGGTAAAGAGGGTTCAGTTATTGCATCCCCAGAACCTTCTAAAGTTAAGAAAACCGAACTCGAATAATTTTTCATTTTTAAGAAAAAAGATCAGCACCGCGATCAGAAATTGAAGCGATATCGTAATAATCATGTGCCGTATATTCAGATAGTAGGTAAGCTTAAGCAAGGTGAGGAGGAGTAAATGAACATCGATCTATCCGGGGTTTTGTACGCTCAACTAAAGGATGCAGAGAAAAGGTACAATGACGCAAAAGCGAAGAATGACATAGAAAATGTAAAAAAATTCGCACGGGTCTGCGCCAATACGGAAAAGCAGCTGGCAGAAAAGTTGCCTGACCAGAGAAAGGCGCATCTTGAAAAAGTAAAAAAATGGGAAGAGATCGTAAAGACGGCCGGGTCCGCCCCGAGAAAGGCGATGGTTGAAAAGGGTGAGAAGAGCGGGGAGGCTGAAGAAGACTTCAGCAGTTTTGGAGAAAGCCTGATCCAGACCTCTACCGTTACCTGGAAGGACATCGGAGGTCTGGCAGAAACAAAAAACCTCATCATGGAGACTGTGGTAATCGCTGGACTGAGTAAACCCGAGTCCATCAAACCCGATAAAGGCATCCTCCTCTTTGGTCCGCCCGGCACGGGAAAGACCCTGCTTGCAGCTGCTGCCGCAGGGAGCCTCAAAGCCACGTTCTTCAACGTTAAGACGAGCAGCGTCATGTCGAAATATTTCGGCGAGTCCTCAAAACTCATTACTGCCCTCTACGAGTCTGCCCGCAAGCATGCCCCTTCCATTGTTTTTATCGATGAGTTGGACTCCATCACCATGTCCCGCGACGGTGATCAGGGTGAGGCGTCCCGAAAAGTGCTGGCCACCCTCCTGGCCGAGCTGGACGGGTTCCAGGATAAGAAGAGTGACAAACTCATCCTCACGCTTTCTGCAACGAACACCCCGTGGAGCCTCGACGACGCAGTTCTTTCCCGGTTCCCGAAGCGGATCTATATCCCGCTTCCTGACAAGAAAGCCTGCCAGGATATCATCAGGATCCAGACAAAAGGGCTTGATATATCAAGCGTGGATATGGAAATGATTGGAGATCTCTGCGTGTCCAATCATTATTCCGGCCGGGATCTCCAGAACATCTGCAGGGATGCGATGAAGAGCATGACCCGGAGAGTGAACAAAGATATTTTCGATAATATCCAAAATATGGCTGAGCTGCCGTTTGAGGAGTTACAGAAAAAGACATTAAAAGCCGGCCCCCTCTCCATGGAAGATTTTACCCAGTCAATTGCACGGGTAAAATCACCACTTACCCCAAGCGATCTCAAACGGCATGAAGACTGGAGCAAACAGTTCGGGGCAACATAAGATTCATATTTTTTAATAAACTTCCACTGGTTACTTTGATCTACCATGAAAATTGACATTCCAGCCGATTTCCTCCAGAAGATTTCGAGGAATACCAAAGCGTTTGAAGCAGCGGTAACTTCTGGGGATCTCAAAACCGCAAAGCGCCTTGCGGAGGAATGTGCAACTCTGTTTCACCAGCTTGCCCGAAGAGTCCCGTTACGGGAACAGTTCTATCGTGATCAGGAAAAAGAGTGGAAGAAGAAAGCAGAAGAGATTGTCGGCACAACTCCGTCTGGAGGGACAAATACCGATACCGACATGATCGATGACGAAGTTGCATCGGGTTCCACAACAGCGGTCAGGACTGCTTCTTCAAAACCCCCTCACCAGGTATTCATCAGCTATTCAAAACCCGACCAGATGATAGCCAAAGATCTCTGCTCGTATCTGGAGGCACAAAATATCCCTTGCTGGATTGCGCCCCGCGACGTTCTCCCCGGTTCCAATTTTCCTGGCTCGATCATTGATGCGATTGATCAGAGCAGGGTTGTGGTACTGATCTTTTCAAAAAGCTCGGATAACTCCCCCCATGTCATCCGCGAATTGACGCAAGCGGTGAAAAGAAACATCTTGATCCTCCCGTTTCGGGTTGAAGATATTCTGCCCACAAAGAACATGGATTACCTCATCAACATCTCTCAATGGTTTGATGCTTTTCCCCAGCCGGCACAGCAGTATTTTGGCACGCTGACAGATACCATAAAAACCCATCTCGCCAATACAGAACCCGCAGATCCCAAACCGGGCAATCCGGGAGGTTAAAGGACCATGGATTCACCTGACGTTTACATGGTAATCCAGGCAATCCTTGCCATTCTCGGTTCAAGCATTGGGATTTTTATTGCATTTCCAGCAATAAAAGAGAGCATTGGTGCAGCAAATTCCGATTTCATCCGCATTGCTGTTGGTGCGTTTGCTGGTTCGAGTTCAGCCGGAATTATTTACCTGTACGTCCGCGAAAAAATTCACACCATGCCGCTGCTCTTCAAACACGGGCATGTTATCGTCTGTGGCTTGAACTCCCGGTCGTATCTGGTCATCAATGACCTTATCAAACGAGAGATAAAACCCGTTGTTATTGAGAGCGATGTAAAAAACACCTACATTGAATCCTGCAAAATACTGGGTTTAATCGTTCTTAACGGTCTGCCTTCCGATCCCAACATGCTAAAAAAAGCGGGTGTGAAAAAAGCGGCTTATGTGATCTCCTTAAATGACGTGGATGAGGATAATGCAGAAGTTGCCTTAAACGTAATGCGGATGGTACCGGAAAAAAAGCACCAGGTACTCACCTGTATCATTCAGGTAATAAACCCGCAACTCTACGGGATCATCAGGAAACATGCATTTTCCGCACGGAAAGACTCGTCCATCCGGATCGAGTTCTTCAACCAGTATGCCCTTGGAGCCCGTACGCTCCTTGACCTCTATCCAGCTTACCCTTCAGCTGAAATTACAACCGCTCCCCTGCCGGTCGTAATCCTTGGAGCCGGACGACTAGGGGAAAGTATTCTTTCTCGTATTGCCCGGACCTGGTACCTGTCGCACAAAGGAGAACAGACCCGGTTGACGATCGTTCTTATGGATGTAAACGCCGGACAGATCCGGGAGAGTCTGCTCATCCAGTACCCAAAACTCTCACAAGCCTGCGATCTGGGGGCACTCACATTAGATGTCCGGTCTGCCGCTTTCAAAAACGGGGAATTTTTAAAAAATCCCCTTCTTGATCGGGGTTTTGTTGCCTATATCTGTCTTGATGATGATTCACTGGGGCTCTATGCTGCCTTAACGCTCCATCAATACACTGCCGATAAAGAGGTCCGGTTCATCGTTCGCATGGATCACAATACCAGTGTGGCAAAGCTCATTGCCGATGAACAAGTCGGGCTTAAGAGCATACGAGAGATCCACCCGGTAAACATGTTTGAGCTCACCGCCAACAGTCAGCTCATTCTTGCAGGAGAAGAAGAGATCCTCGCACGGTCAATTCATGAAAATTATTGCATAAAAGAGCAGAATAAAGGACAAACCAGAGAGACAAACCGACTGCTGGTCAGCTGGGATGAACTCGGTGCACTCACAGAAAAGAAAGACGTGATTGCCGGAGAAAAATACCGTGAGTCCAACCGGAAGCAGGCAAACTTCATCTGGACAAAATTATCGCTGGTGGGCTGCGAGATCGGACCCGTTACCGATTGGGACGCCCCCCTTGAATTCCGGTTTACCCCAGAAGAGACCGAGCGTCTCTCCTCCCTTGAGCACGAACGCTGGATGAGTGAGAAGGTGGATGGCGGATGGCGTTATGGAGAAAAACGCGATGATGCACAGAAGATCCATCCCTCGTTAGTACCTTACGAGAATCTGTCCGAACCAGAAAAAGAAAAAGACCGCGACACCATCCGGCAGATCCCGGAGATATTGTCCCGGATTGATTTCCAGGTCTCCCGAAAGTAATGATGATATCGGGGATTTTATCCCCCCTAACCTACTGCTCTCGTACCGGTTCTTGCTGATTATATTCGTGAAATAACAACGATTTCTACGGCAGGCGTTCTTAAGATGCCTATAAATAATCCCGGTAACGATTTTAAAAATACTATGTTTGATAAATTCGATCTGGATAAAACTCTTAAAAGATCCGAATATGATTCCGTGATCGATGGTCTCCGTGAACGTCTCGGTGTACTCCAGCGGGAGTTCCGGGACAAAAAAATCCCGGTAATTCTTGTCTTTGAAGGCTGGAGATTCTCCGGGATATCCAACACCATCAACCGTCTCACGTACGCCCTTGATCCCCGGGGCTACCGGGTCCACTCAACGCAGCAACCCGACGAGATTGAACGTGCACACCCGATGCTCTGGAGATTCTGGTTAAACACCCCATTACAAGGCCAGATAGCAATATTTGACCGGAGCTGGTATACCGATACCCTGTTGAAATATTCCGATGACCGTAAAAAAGCCACGGTCTCTTCCCAGGCAATATCAGATATCATCACCATGGAAGAACAACTCGTCAACGATGGTGCTGTCATCATCAAGTTTTTTTTACATGTCAGTAAAAAAGAGCAGAAGAAGCGGTTGAAAAAATTTCAGGATCTGCATAAGGAGTTCTCAGAAAATGATAGCAGGGCCCCAAAAAGAATGCGGGATTATGACACAATGCTGCCAAAGATTGAGACGTTAATATCTGAAACAAGCATTCCAAAGGCGCCATGGACCGTAGTTGAAGGCAATGACCGGCGCTATGCGATTGTAAAAGTTTATGAAACGATCATCAGCCGGATGGAAGATGCTCTGGAGAGCAGAGCCGGTCTGGCGACAAAAAAATCCGCAAAAAAACTAATGGCCGTCACAAAGGCAAAGAACGCAGGATCATCCATCCTCGAGACGATCGATCTTACAAAATCCCTGTCGGAAGAGGAATATGCTCCACGTCTTTTAGCCTGCGAACAACGGTTACACGAACTCCAGTACACCCTCCATACGAAGAAAATACCCGTCACCATCCTGTTTGAGGGCTGTGATGCTGCAGGCAAAGGTGGGGCAATTATCCGGATTGACCGGGCGCTGAACCCACGGTGCAGTGTGGTTGAACCCATTGCCGCCCCCACTCCTGATGAGAAGAGCCATCACTATCTCTGGCGCTTTATCCGCAACCTGCCAAAGGCCGGGGATATCACCATTTTTGATCGCACCTGGTACGGCAGGGTGCTCGTCGAACGCGTGGAAGGGTTCTGCACTGAAGAGGAATGGCAGCGAGCTTACGATGAAATAAATAACCTTGAGGATTACCTTGTGAGATCAGGTGGGGTTCTTATCAAGTTCTGGCTCCAGATAGACCAGGATACCCAACTCAAGCGGTTTAATGAACGGGAAAACGATCTCTTAAAAAAATACAAGATCACTGATGAAGATTGGAGGAACCGAAAAAAGTGGGATATCTACCGTATTGCAACGGATGAGATGATAAAAAAGACCAGCACACCAGCTGTACCGTGGACCATTGTTGAATCCAATGACAAGTACTTTGCCCGGATAAAAATCATGGAAACGATCGTTTCGGTGCTGGAAGAGGCGGTATCCAGCACCGGGAAGAATAAGAAGAGATCCTGACCCTAACGTCTGATCCGCGGGAGTGGGGGCTGGCAATTTCATTCAATGGTGTATCTCCGGTTGCCCGATGGTGCGTTGGACAGACATTTGTCCTTTTTAAAAAGCCACTCCAATGTTTTAAGAGCTTGTGCGTGAATGTCAAATTTAATGGAGTGTGGTTTATGCAGGGTACATCGATCGTTAAGAATTCAGTGAAGATTCTTTTGTGTCTTTTCCTGCTCCTTGTGCTCATTTCTGGAGTTCAGGCAGCAGAGACGTATCAGTTTATAACGAAGTGGGGGACTTTTGGAACCAATGATGGAGAATTCAGCACCCCGTCTGCGATCGCTCTTGATTCATCAGGATATGTTTATGTTACAGATGGTTCCAACAGGATTCAGAAATTTTCCTCAGATGGGCAGTTCATCAAGAAATGGGGATCTACTGGTACCGGTCCGGGTCAGTTTAACGGTTCATGGGGTATTGCTGTTGACCCTCAAGGGAATGTTTATGTGAGTGATCATTACAATCATCGGATCCAGAAATTCACATCAGATGGGAACTTTATAACCCAATGGGGTTCCCTTGGAACCGGTAATGGACAATTCGACCGGCCGTATGGAATTGCGGTAGACTCATCAGGAAATGTATATGTTGTCGATCAATTCAATATCCGTATCCAGAAATTTACTTCATCGGGGCAATTTATAACAAAATGGGGTAGCACCGGTTCTGGAGATGGACAATTTTCCGGGTCGCCTTTGGGAATTGCAATTGACCCTTCAGGAAATGTATATGTGACTGAAGGTCGTTCGGTACGAATACAGAAGTTTTCACCTTCAGGACAATTTATCTCAACGGTCCTAGGATATGATTTTACAAATTTACCGGAACTGACGGGTATCCCGGGTATTACTGTAGATGCAAAAGGGAATATTTATACAACAGCCAACTGGGGAAGTACTGATAATAGTAATGCCCGCAAAATTTCCCCGACAGGACAGGTACTGGCAATTATTGGCTTAAACAATAGTGCTTATGACGGGAACAACCATGCTTCTAGTGGGATTGCGGTTGATCCAGCTGGATATGTCTATGTTGTAGAGTACCAGGGGTATTATCCTGCAGTACTTAAATTTGGCAAGGGTAGTCCTTTTTCTGTTTCCTCCATCACCCCAACCACTGCTTTAAATTCGGGACCTGTTGTAATAACTGACCTGAATGGTACCGGCTTCATGTACGGTGCTGGGGTAAAACTTACAAAAACCGGGAGTCCTGATATTATTGCAACAGGAGTCAACGTTACCCCCCCAACAAAGATCTCCTGTACATTTGATCTCACAGGGAAAAGTACAGGCCAATGGAATGTCGTGGTTTCCAATCCGGACGGAACTACACCCACGCTTCCGAACGGATTTACCATTACGGGAGTAGAGCATCCGACCCCACAACCGTTATCAGTAACGGCGATATCCCCCTCTACCGGAACAAATGAACAGAGCCTCTCGGCAACGGTTACCGGCACCGGGTTCAAACCCGGGGCAGTTGTCAGGCTCATGCTCAAGGGACAACCTGATATCGTTGCATCGGGTGTGACTCTCACAGGAGATTCTTTCATATCCTGTACATTCGATCTCAAAGGGAAAGCGACAGGAACCTGGGATCTTGCTGTTACAAATCCCATTGATGGAACGACATCTGTCCGTTCTACGGCATTCACGCTTACCGCCCATTACATAACAAACACCAACGGAACGATCGTAGTCAGCTCGACCCCGCAGGATGCACTTGTGTATCTTGATGGATCCCTGAAAGGAACCGGGTCTGTTACCCTTTATGACGTTTCACCGGGAGAGCATTCAGTCAAAGTTACCAAAACCCTGTACAATGATTATGGGACTGATATACGGGTTGCGGCTGGATCAATAAGCTACGTCAACGCTGTGTTGACGCCGGTCTCCGGAACCATTCTGGCATCATCAAATCCAGCAGGTGCCAGCGTGCTCCTCGACGGGATGGATAAAGGGATCAGCCCGGTCACACTTACCGGTATAAGTTCGGGGTCCCATACGGTCAGTTTCACAAAAACCGGATATGCTCCCGCATCACGTGTAGTAACAATGACAGCGGGTCAGACGATGGAAATTTCGGTCGATCTTACAAAAACCGGTGGGGGGTGGGAGGACTGGCTGAATACAACAACCCTGATCATTATAGGGCTTATTGTGTTCATCCTTGTAATTATTGGAGTTTTACTTCGGAAAAAGAAAAACCGCTGGGATAATTATTGAAATGGAATGGCGTGTGAATTCACTAGATGACCGTACCATCAAGATAAAATCTCAAAATATTTTTTTCTTAAATATTACAAGTTTTCCGATCAATCTTTCAAAATGCCATTCCCGTTCCAATCCAGCGGTGACGGCAGGGCCTTGCTGTTATACGTCCTATTGGGAAAATCCCCACTGATATGTGATACTGGAATTCATTTTTTATTAACGTAAGAACCACAACATTGAATATCTCACTTACAGATTACAACTCATGGAATCGATGAATAAGATTGCCTTTTTCTGTGGATGTATCCTGCTTGTGTTGCTCGTATGTCCTACGGTAACAGCCAATGATCAATTCGATCAGTATTTCAATGAAGGTCTTAATTATCTAAATCTCGGTCAGTATTCAGAAGCATTAACCTCTTTTGACAAAGTAAATGCCATTGACTCATATTACCCCAATGTGTGGAATGACCGTGGACTCGCGCTCTATGGACTCGGCCGATATAGTGAAGCGCTCACCTCTTATGACAAGGCACTTACCCTCAATCAAAGTCACGCCAACGCGTGGTACAATCGCGGAGTTGCGCTATATAGATTAGGCCGGTATTCAGAGGCAGTTGCTTCATTTGACAAAGCGAATGCCATCAATCCAAATGATTCTGACACGGCGTATAATCGGAAAATTGCTCTCGAAAACAAAGTCAAGCCCAACAAACCTCAGCTACTCCGATTCAACAACAAACACAATCTGCCCCGCTCATGTATGCGCCCATCGGCGCAATCGTTCTAATGATAGGAATTGCAGTGAGGATTCGGCGTCGTTCTCGTATATCTTAACAATATTTTGACGTGAGAAATTCCCATCAACGACCAGAATTTTTTAATTACAATCAACCGTCTCATTTTTCATGAAATCACCTAAAGACAGCCACGCTTTACCGCAATGTTTGTAATCTGCCGCTGTGATTTATTTTTATGCCTCCCCGATTCTGCCAGAGCTGCGGTGCCGAGATCCCTGATAACATCACCAGTACCTGCCCGAAGTGCGGGAATCCTCCTGGCGTCTCTCCAGATAAAATGAAATCTTCTGCTGGTGCCGCATTCCTCTCGCTGGTCATCCCCGGTCTCGGGCAGGCGTACTGTGGGACTCTCTTAAAAGCTATCGGAGTCCTTCTTGCATTCATGCTCGCTCTCTCGCTGTTTATCGTCCTTAATATTGGATTCGGCTTTTACCTGCTTCCCTTGGTCTGGGTGATTGGTATCGCAGATGCATACCGGACTGCAACACAGATGAATGGAGGGAAGCCTCCCTGGCAAAAGAGCGCAATGTTCCTTTTTGGTATTTTTGCGATTGGCGTAGGGATCCTGTTCTTCTTTGTGTTTATGATTTCTGCGGTCCTGTCCTTCTTTCCTGCGACCGGCGCCCCCTCTAGTGTCAGCTGTGTCGGTGCAGAGGGGTGTCTCCACGCAGGCATAACACAGCTTCAGAGGGGTAATTCCTACGATGCAGACAAATTTTTCCAGAAGGTACTTGTCGAAGACTCGCGGAATGCAACAGCACTCGGGCTGATAGGGGTTGTGGCAGATCGCCGGGGAAACCAGACCATGGCACTTGCGTTGTTTGACCAGTCGCTTACTCTGGATCCGAACCAGTCAGCGGTCTGGAACAACCGGGGTGTTGTTGCAGCACGGATGGGTGATACAAGTGCAGCGGGTGCCGGATTTGGTAATGCGGTGAAAGCGAACCCGAATGAGTCGGTTGCCTGGTACAACCTCGGCACCTGGCTATCAGCGAGTGGCGATGACACCGCAGCGATCGCGGCCCTTGACCGGGCAATAGCACTCTCCCCCGGAAATACGGTATTTCTGCTCAAGAAAGGCAGGACGCTCAACGCCATTGGGGATTACAGTGTGGCGGTGAATGTCTTTGGTACCGTGACCAACGCGAGTGACGAATATGTCCCTGCACTCTTGGGCAAGGGCGAAGCACTGGACGGGCTCGGGAGATATGGCGAATCCTGCACGGCATTTGATGCGGCAATCGGGGTAAACCCCTGTGATAAGGCAAATATCTGGAGCGCGGTGTATAATTCCACATCGGGAATGTATGAACCTGTTAACGACTGGAGATACGGCTGTTGGGATAATAAAGGGGGAACCCATATTTCGGATTATGATCGGAAATTATTACTAAGTGACCTTACGACCTGCGATTATATGCTAGAGAAGGATCCCCGTTCTGAGTACGCTCTGCAGTGGAAAGGGGAGACCCTTATAAGTCTCCAGCAATATGACGAGGCCATCGACACATTCAATGCTGCGAACAGTATCGGGAACGGTAGTGCGAAAGCACTCAATGGCAAAGGAATGGCAGAGTTCTTCAAAGGTGACAACATGGCAGCACTCGACTCGTTCTCATTAGCAAGTGCAAAAGATCCATCGTTTATTCCATCCTGGAACAACCGCGCATTTGTTCTCTGGCGGCAAGGGCAGGATGCTGATGCTGTAGAAGCCTACAGGCATGCAGTCCAGCTCGATTCAAAGCAACAATCCCGTAAATATGATTTCACCCTTATCGTGGCCTTTGACGGAAGAAAACTATGAGCGGGATGAGGGGGTCATCACACCCCTCATCATGTTCATTTCCCGGAGAGCATCGGCATTACCGGGATCTTCGGCAAGCATCTTTGCAGACACATCTGGATAATACTTGACACGCTCTGACGTGATCGCGTGCTGGGGGTAAGTGTATGCAGGACGGGTCCCCGCGTTCACGAACCGGTCCAGCAGGTTTTAAGAGCTTGCGCGTGTATGTCAAATCTAGAGGTGTGTGTGATTCATGCAGGGTAGATTGATCGTTAAGAACTCAGTGAAGATTCTTTTGTGTCTTTTCCTGTTGCTGGTGCTCGTTTCTGGAGTTCAGGCAGCAGAGACGTATCAGTTTGTGACAGCGTGGGGAACAAATGGAACGGGGCAGGGACAGTTTGAATCACCAACCGGAATCAGCATTGATTCTTCTGGGAATGTTTACGTTTCTGATTCCTGGCTGAACCGTATCCAGAAATTTGATTCCCGTGGAAATTTCCTGAGTATATGGGGAGTAAATGCCAGGGAAACGCCCTCCCCTCCACCCGGACAATTCAGTAGTGCATTTGCGGTTCGTGTGGATCCCGCTGGCAATGTGTATGTTATTGATACCGGTGGTATGACAAGCAGGATACAGAAATTCACACCGGATGGACGTTTTATCACCACATGGGGTTCTTATGGGAGCGGGGCCGGCCAATTTAATTTTCCCTGGGATCTTGCCACCGATTCTTATGGAAATGTGTATGTTGTTGAGGTGACCGGTAACAGGATTCAGAAATTTAGTCCCAATGGAGCATTTATCACTGCCTGGGGTTCAATTGGAAGTGGCGATGGGCAGTTCAATCGTCCACTTGGTATTGCAATCGATTCATCGGATAATGTGTATGTTGCTGATGCGAGCAATAACAGGATTCAGAAATTCACCTCCGATGGAAAATTTATTGGTAAATGGGGCACTCCCGGGTCAGGAAATGGTCAGTTATTTGATCCGGCGGGTTTAGCTATAGATTCAACAGGAAATGTGCTTGTCGTCGATCGCTTGAATTACCGTATCCAGAAGTTCAATAAAGACGGGTCATTCATCACGACCTGGGGTACAAAGGGAACCGGCAACGGGCAGTTCATCGGGCCATTTAAGATCGCTGTTGACTCGCGTGGAGCAGTCTACGTCCTGGATTATGATTCATACAATCCGGATAATCCGGCGGGTTATGTAAAAGGTACAAATATCAAGAGAATCCAGAAATTCGAACCTGTTACACCCATTACACAAAATATTCCGGCATCTCTAACCGTTACATCGAATCCAACCGGAGCCGACATCTTCATCGATGGTGTTCAACGCAGCACAACTCCGCACACATTTACAGATATTGCACCGGGTACCCATTCGGTAATTGTCTCAAAAATCGGTTATCTCGGAAAATATTCAACCATCACGGTTTCCCAGGGACAGCCCTCTACGGTTGATGTAACTTTAGAGTCGTTGCAGCCAGGTACAGGCACCATATCGGTGATCTCGGATCCCCCCGGTGCAGGCATTATGCTGGATGGAAAATATTCCGGACAGGCAACCCCGTATGATTTCTCGGGAATCTCTCCGGGTGTGCATACCGTTGAAATGACCATTGTCGGATATAACAGCTACACACAAACCGTGACTGTAGTGCCCGGTACAACAGTAGTGGTAAAAAAAGTCTGGATATCAACACCCCCCACAAAAATAGTTGTCTTTGTCAATTCTAATCCCGATGGGGCGAACGTGTATATCGACGATTCGTATAAAGGAGTAACCCCCACCAGCCTTCACCTCGATAAAGGCACCTATATCCTGAAGCTGACAAAAAAGGAGTATGTGAGTGATGAATCGCCGTTATATGTTGGTTCGTCCGGGCCAATCACGGTGTCACGGACTCTTAATCTTCCGGACCCCGGGTTTGAAGGCATACTCGCGGTAATCGCGCTTGTTGCAGTAGTACTATTTGTCAGAAGATTCAGGTAATATTTTTCTCACCCTTTTTTCCATATAGGGAACAAACAAAAGAGGGCGATGATGATTGAAGCCTGAGAATTATCCGGACCGATTAACATGAAAATGGATACGTGGCATAACTTTTTGTGCAGACTTTTACAGGTTTTTCTTAAAGGGCGGAAAAAAAATCAGGGTTTTAGTTGCTGGATCTTCACACAGTTTTGTCCATCAGCATCTTTTACATCAGATCTCTTCAGCAACATATTTCCGGCATACATTTCGATTGTAATGGGAACCGATGGTGAATTTTTAAGATTCCGGACACACGCTTCTACGGGCAGCACCGGCTGGGTTAATGTAAGTGTGGCAGGGCCGCTACCCCTGTCCGACTGGGACCCATACCTGTCATCGATCGAACCGCTCCATTCACCATTGGTCAGAATCCTGACAGTCACCGGCGTCTCCTGAACCAGCCCGGGTTCATTAGATACCCGCTGCAGGAACTCGTCAACATTACGGAAATAGACCCCACCGGTTGCAGTTGATAAGGATTTTACCCGTTGTCCATCCCTGATGAGATCCAATCGGAGTTCGCCCGGTTGTGTGTCATTTTTACTAAATGATGCGTAACTCATGTGGCAACCGAAGTTTGAAAACCGGATTACCGTAGGACCCGTGATATTCTTTCTCAAAAAACAATCCCCGGTTCCATAGTGAGCAGAAACTGAACCATTATACTGTAACTGCATTTCGGCGGTTTTGTCGTTTGGTCCCGGTGGTACGCCGCCATACACGCTTGCGAATGCATACAGAATGAATAAGGCAAAGAGTACAGCAAACATAACAACCAGAATAAATGCAACCCCGGCAAAAAGCAACATCTGGTGTTTTTTTTCGGGGATCTCTCCACGGTTGATCCTGCCCGCGTCCCGGTATGCATCGTAAACTCCGAGGATCCAAAGGATAAAAATCCCAAAAAAGAACACCTCATAATAAAACTCCCCTCCTGAATACAGCCACACGCTGAGGATCCAGAGGATTGGAATTCCCAGAAATATCCCTATCCCTTTGAGGGCATTTCCGTTATAAGACTGACCGAGCCCGGGGATGATTAAGGAGAGTAAGGCAGCAAGAATTGGCTTTCTCTTCTCAAGTGTGAGATATGCCCCGCACTTCGGACATTTTCTTAACGTGCCCTCTGGAATCTCAGCGCCGCAACTCTTACAGAACCGGGAACTCATACAGGAAAAGAATCACTTCAGGTACTATTAATCTTGTGGACGGATCGGGCATCCGGCATTTTTCTTTAAAATTCATTATTGATTGGGGTAAAATCTTAAAAAAGAGTTTTTTTATTGAAGTACGGTTACTGCCCCTTTTACATTGAAGGAATTGAACATGTCCATGGCCGTGTTATAATATAATTCAAACTGACTCGTTTCAAGCCTTACCGGGGCATACGCCCTGTAGGTGATAATATACGCATTATTGTTGATAAGGGTGTACGCGCTGAGCAGGTTTACCTCGTTTTTATTGTAAGTAGCTGTATAATCCAGCCGGTAGGCTTTAACCCCGGAAAGTTTAAAGCTAGAATCCCGTTTTGTGATCTGTGCGCCGTTCTGGCTGGTGATCCTTGCCACTTCCGGAACAAAATAATCAGCCAGCTCTTTTGTGCCAGGCTTGGTTTCAACTTCCACCATGATGGTTGACCTGACGATGGAACAACTGGTCTGATCGGTATCACACCGGTTAATCGATGGCGAATAAAATTCAATCACATCATACCGGGTAAGTGACGGTGTCTCTAACATGTTTTTTTCGTTTACTTCCCAGCCCGCAGGATAATCGATACTAAAGCCAAACTTCGAACTTGTATAGGTCTTCATCGCAGATTGGGTTTGTTGCGTGGTTGGGCTTAGTGATGGCGCAGTAGTTACCTGTGTAAAAATTACAGCGGTTTCAACCGGGGTTGGAATAGGTGTCGGTGAAAATGTTGGGGCCGATGTGATTGTTGCAGGCTCAAAGCCCGCAGTCTTCTGTCCGCTTTTCATCATCGGGAGTCCAATAAAAAAAACTACCGCAACAATTGCAATTGCCACAACAATACCGATGACCATTTTTATATTCCGGGATTGAAGTGCGCTGTTTGTAGGTGTCGGGGGAATCTGACCGGGTGATGGCGGAGGTGTATGAGCGGGAGCAGTACTCCTGGTTAACGGAGTTCCGCAATTATTACAAAACTTCTGATTAGAAGCATTTTCAAATCCACATGCTGGACAAAACGGCATAATATCTATTACAAACATGTGTGGAATAAATCTATTTCAATTTGGTTGCCATGGGTTGTGCCTTTTTTTATCCCATCGATTTATTCCTCTCTATCAATGACCCAGGTTTAAGGGTTAACGTCTTGTGACAATCAGCACTACCATTCCCAGTGCGGCGAGACACAACCCACTTTCAAGAGGCACTCGCGGCCGGGTGGTTTCGGTGGGCACTGGTGTCGGTATGGGTGTTGTTGTCTGTGGAATTGTTGTTTCAGGTAACGGTGTTGGTGCTGTGGTTGGCTCTGGCGTTGAGGTAACTGTTGCAACTTGTGTTATACCCTGTTGTGTGGCTGGAGGCTTTCGGGAAAAGACCTGTATCTGCACCTGCAGGTTATCCCGGTCTATGGATTGCTGGTTTTCAACTTTTACCGAGTATGACCTGAGTCCCGTATATATGGATGTCTGGAACTCGACGATTGCAACACCAACAGAGTTTGTCGTGACCTGTGCATAGTACTGGGTGTTTGACATTTCGGGTGTTGAGGGGGGAATATCATCGCGTATTGTACGCCCGTTACCGTTGTTGTACTGGTACGAACCGATCGGGTATGGTCCACCAACCGGATCTTTTGCAACACCCATCGTATAATCAGCAATGACCGGTGGCTGGTCATAGGGTTTGCCGGTCATAGAAAAAGTCCGTGGCAGCCACACGTAATAGGACGTGTTGGGTATACCGGTGATTGTTGCGGTGAACCGCCCTCCCCTCGTTAACGTGTCGTCTAAGGATTGTTCAACGGTCTTTACCGCAGAGACGGGAATAATGATAATCAGTGAGCAGAGGATGACGACGAGAAGGATAAATCCGAGGCGTGTTGCTTTCATGAGGATCACGTTTTTTTGAACTCAAGGGAATATTCGAATTATGGTGTCCCGCAGTTTTTTCCCTCAACGTAAGTGGAGAAACAAACGAAGGTGTGCAAGTGAGATTTTTTTACCATTGAATGGGATATTTGGGTAACTTTGCCCGCGATTTTTTAGTTTCTGTTGTCAATCCCATTGATGATGGAAGGAGTTATTTGCGTTTATCAGGATCCGCAGTTGTGTCATCCCGTAACACTTCTCTTAATATTTTCCGGAATTCGTCATCATGGCGAGCGAGATTAAAGAAAATATTTCGCATTGTTACTGGGAAGAGTTCGCGGTTCATATCATGGAATTGACAGTAATAGGCACACGCATCAACAATAATATCGTTACGTTCCAGATACTTCTGCTTGGCAATGATATCCAGTTTTTCCACCAGTGTTGCTGGTATGTTCAGCGAGATGGCAGGGTCGTTTCGTGTCATATGTTTGAGTTGTTTTAATCTATGTAACGAGCCTGTTGCATAAAAATCCTGCGAACTTTTTTTATGAGTGAGCGGAATCATTTTGTTCCATGATCAAGGCAATGTTCTGACGGTTTACAGTTTCAGCGTAACAGACGAATCCGTTCTACGTGCTACCCGGCTTTTCAGAGCGCTCATCAATCCGGCATTGCCATCAGATCCCGCCAATCGCATTTTTATAAACGATATTCTTATGCCCCCCATCATCCAATCACTCTACATCGAATGGACAATCATGTCACGCCACCGGCATAAACTCTCAAAGATTGCGGTCCAACCACATGG
This sequence comes from uncultured Methanoregula sp., assembly GCA_964590895.1. Taxonomy (GTDB): domain Archaea; phylum Halobacteriota; class Methanomicrobia; order Methanomicrobiales; family Methanospirillaceae; genus Methanoregula. The sequence continues at coordinate 32,198 of CAZPYV010000017.1, forward strand.
AATCCCTTATGTGAATGGCGAAACATCCAATCTGCCGGTCCTGATCACCGTCATCGACTATGATGCCACACACTTTCAGGAGAAACAAGTTGACCAGATCAGCGAATGTTTCCCGTTTCGGGACACAGAAACGGTGACCTGGATCAATGTTGACGGGTTGGGAAACCCAAAGCTCATCGAAGATCTCGGGAAGTGCTTTACCATCCACCCGCTCATACTCGAAGACATCTTCAACACCGGGCAGCGTCCGAAGATGGAGGATCTGGGCGAGTATATCTACCTGAACTTAAAGATGCTCACTTACCTCATTACGGAAAAAGACATCAAGATCGAGCACATCAGCATGGTCATCGGGAAAAATTTCCTGATTTCGTTCCAGGAGGATATCGGGGATATTTTTGATCCCGTGCGCGAAAGAATAAGAAAAGATGGCAGGATTCGGAAATTCGGCCCGGATTACCTTGCCTACGCGCTCATCGATGCTATCGTTGACAATTATTTTGCGGTTATGGAGAAGCTCGAGGATCAGGTCGAGGACTTAGAGGAGGAACTGGTCATCAGCCCGACACAGGAATCTCTCCAGAAGATCAACCGGCTTAAAAAGGATATGATCTTTCTCAGGAAATCTGTCTGGCCGCTCCGCGAGATGATCAATAACCTTGAGAGGTCCGAATCCCCGCTCATTAAAGAATCGACCAAGATTTACCTTCGCGATGTTTATGACCACACGATCCAGGTGATCGATACGTTAGAGACCTTCCGTGATATGGTATCAGGAATGATCGACATCTACCTGTCAGGCCTGAGTTATAAAATGAACGAGATCATGAAGGTGTTAACGCTCATTGCAACCATCTTCATCCCGCTCACCTTCGTTGTCGGTTTATACGGTATGAATTTTAAGAACATGCCTGAAATTGAATGGGAATTTGGCTATTATTCGGTACTGGTTGTGATGGTATTAATGGTCGTGGGGATGCTTACCTATTTCCGGAGAAAGAAGTGGATCTGATTCGGAAGATGCAACCGGAATAAGGGATACGGATTGGACCCTTCTATTGTGTTTGTGCCAAGTGGACAAGATCCTGTTCATGTATCGGCGGAATCAAAAGATTAATTATTTCAGACAGGCTGTTAACTGTAATCACCGGGAGTGTGGACTATCGCAATTTGTCCTAACTGTGGAAAAAATACACCCGAAGGCAAATTCTGTGAACATTGTGGGGCGAGACTTCAAAGTGTACAGGTGCCCCCATCTGAATATCTGCAACCGGTAATCCCGCCACAACCTCCGCAGGCAAAACAAGGGATGTCGGCACTCAAAAAGATCCTTTTTTTTGGTGTGATTTTATTTTGTATTTTCCTGATTCTTGGAATCATCGGGTATATGGACAGCCCAACTCCGGTCCCGGCCCTAAAACCCGTAACGGTCACCACGACCCTGAAATACACTGCAACCCCAACAAAAACGGGGAGTTCTTCTCAAATCCCATCTGAAATTTTAAATGGTTATGTTGATTCCAAGGGATCATACAGGATTACTACTAATCTTCGCGATCCAGCCACAGCGTTGTACTCCATCAAGTTAGTTGGTCCGAAAAATGCAGATCTGGACCTGTATGTGAAAAAAACTACTGATCCAACAATGAGTGATTATGATTACCGGTCAGCAGGTTCCGGTTCAAATGAGCAGATCAGCATTTCTTATCCGGATGTTGGGAGTTATCACATTTTAGTGCAGTCAACCAGTGGAAGCGGCAATTTTATCCTTTATATTGATTACAAATATACATGATATCATCCCTTTGCTGTCGTTATACTTGGGGTCATAATCATTCAGGGATGAGGGGAAATGAAGAGGGATAATCGGGACTTTTTTCTACGCGATTTCCCCAAAAAATTTTCATTAACTTATCCTGACACGGTTGATGCACCCTACCGCATGAACACCATCCCAACCCCTTCAACGAACTTGATCCTGCCCACTTTCTCCCGCTCAAGTTCGTAAAACGCCATCTGAACGATGAACTGCTCCTCTTTGGTCTTCTCAAACATTTTATCGAATTCGAGATACTCGACAGACTCAAAGTCCGCCCGGATCACTTTTTTAATCTTCTCAACCCGATCCTTGTCAAACTCGTGCCGGAAGTAGTTGACATAACTCAGGATCCGCTCGTCATTTTTGTTGTAATAGATCTCCCTAAGAAATGAGTCAATGAGACAGATGGCAACATTCCGGCTGACGAACGCGGCACCCGAAACCCATGCGATCACGCCCTCATCCCATCCTGTGGGCGATGCGATACCGAGCACATGATAGTAATCCCCTGCCTCCGCTGCCTTGATGATCGGTTGTAATGTTTGCATGAGGGTGGGAAGGGTTACGGGGCGGGTATCAAATCCCAGTTCAGCATAATCGCGGATGTTGCAGTACGAGAAGGCTTCTGTAACTACCTTCCCTGTGCCCTTACTGAGACTAGGTGAGTATGTCACAAACCCTGGAGGGTGATAATAATCATCTGAATCAGTATACCCTTCCGTTTCTATCTTCTTATCCCAATGGAATGACCATCCCTTCTTATCGATTGAGTACACTGATCCTACGTTCAATGGTACCGCTTGAACATTCTTGCCAGTTGTCCCAACCGTGTCTGCACCGGCTTCGGTTCCGGAATCATAATGATAGTGTTTATCCCATTCAGTAACGGTATACGTCTTGCCTTCATATGGAGAGAAGATCTTGACCGGGAACGTGTTCATCTTCATATCGAACCGCGCAAGAAAGTCAAGCTCGCTAGCACGTGCATCCTCTGCAGCAACATACCGGGATCTCTTCTGACCTATCACATCTTCGACAAGCGAGAATGACTCCGCCAGCTCCGCTTTCTTATTAAATATCAAACCTTTTTCTTCCACCAGCGAGTCGCGTCTCTTCTTTAAGCTCTCTTTGAGCGCGGCAATCTCTTTTAATTCCCCCTCGGCAAGCCATTTCACTTCCATGTGGAGGGCCGAGTGGTACTGGTCCCGCTGCCGGGTGAGGTTTGCTTCCCGGGTTTTGAGGGTCTCTACCTCGGTATCGATATTTTTCATCTGCCCGTCAAGCAACTCAACAAGACTGGCATATTTCTTCTGGAGCTCGTCACGTTCGTCGGCCAGCGCGTCCAGTGCTTTCTTTGCTTCTTCGGGCGTTAATTCACCCTTTAACAGCTTAACGCGCAGCTGGTGAATCCGTATCCGGTATTCATTGTTCTGGGCGTTGATCGTATCATACTCGATGAATTTTCCGGTCAATTGTTTGAGCCGCTCTTCGGTGATAGCTGCAACGCGAGATCGTTCATCCCGTGAGAGGCGTGTTTCCTCAACAATCTTTTTTGCCACTTCAAAAACATCGCCCATCGCCCCCTCATCCTTGAAAAACAGTGGTTCTTTTGCCATGTTTTCCCCCTCACCGCTTCATGAAGTAATCGAGCCGGTCAGAGAAGGTATTCTTCATGACATCGAGCTCCTTTTTCACCTTGCGGACCTGAATAATGATATCGGAAGTCTCCCCCTTGAGGACATGCTCATAGATGAGTTCCGAGGTCTTTGTGATCACTTCAAGTTCAGTGACGAGCAGACGGTCAAACTCGATCAAATGATCGATATCCTCATCCGAAACCCCGTCCTGCTTGAATAAGGGCGACTGTCCGAACGGGGCGTCTTCAATCTCGACAACGAACAGGTCGATGGCCTTGAGAATATCCTTGATGTGGTCAACAACTTCCCGCTTGCCATCCCGGTACGCGAGATCGCTCACTTCTTTTAAGTTCACCGCAGATTTTCTCAGCTCGCGCGCAAGTTTCTCCCGTACTGAGCGGTCGGTGTTTAGCCGGCTCCTCTTAGCTCGATAATCATATCCGGGAACTAACTTTCCTAAAAATTCAATAACCGATGTAGTAGTCACCATGCAGCCTCACTAGTGGCGGAATATGTTTTTTCAAGTATTAAAATGGGAGAGATCAGAGAACGTAAAGGATTGTTCCGTGCATGCGCTATCAGCGGCACGAACACATAAAAAACAGGTAAAAAATAAAAATAATCTCAGAAGCGCATTCCTGACCCAAGCATCGCAAGTACCCCGACAATCATGAGTACGACTATCAGTATCCATAATACTATGATGCCGATTACTCCTCCCGTACTCGATGCAATATAGGGAATTTCACCTTTGTTCATCTTATTAGCCGTTGTGTAGGAATCATATAACCCATAAATCCAGACTAGGAATGGCAAAATCGGAATAAACGAAGTGATGAGCATTCCGATAAAAAAACCGGCACCTTTTAAGGTCTGACCGTTGTAGGCCTGCCCGGCACCTGGGAAGAAAAATGATAAAGCTGCCGATATGATAGGATTCTTATCCACCTTCACCACAGCCGGCTGCTGGGTATATACCGGTTGCTGGGCTACGGGCTGCTGGAAAGTCTGCGTTGTTCCAACTGATGCCCCGCAATGTTCACAGAATTTTCCTTCAGGAGTATTTTTTCCACAGTTCGGACAGATTACGATAGTTCACACCACCTTTGAATAAAGTTATTCTATTTGCAGGAATGTAATTAACCTTTTGATTCAACAGAGACGATCTAAAAAAAACATTTCTCAGAGACAGCAACGATTCAGTCCTCATCTATAAATAACAGTTCGTAATTAAGTAAGATACAGGGATGGGCATCTCATGTTTGATACCATTAAATGCCGCTCATGCGGGGCAGAAAATAAAAAAAACAGCAAGTTTTGTGCACAATGTGGTCAACTGGTCTCGGGTCAGCTTTGTACTAAATGTGGTCTGCCGGTGAGAGCCGGGGCCGCGTTTTGTTCGGGTTGCGGTGCAAAAGCTGAAGCACCCAGCACGTATGCAAGCGCCACCTACCCCGAAGAATTTGTTGACTTAAGCAAGTCCAATGTCTGGCAGAGGCGCCCCAATGATCTCGCGCACCGGTTTGAAGCAAGCGACCTCAACTCCTACTTTGCCGGTCTCACAAAGAAGATTACCGTCATGCAGGGCACAAAGGCGATCTTCTTACAGGGAGGAAAATACCAAGGAGACCTGCCCCCGGGAACCTACACGGCAGACAGTCTTTTGGAGTTTTTAAAAACCTTAAACTTTTATGAAAAGACCACCATCATTCTCGTTGATGATGGTGATATCCCCATTGACTTTTCCATTGGACAACTTCGCACATCAGAGAATTTTGAGGCCGGAGTCAAGGGCAAGATGGTTGTCAAAGTCGATAAGCCGATCCTCTTCTTTGACAACCTGATGAAGTCGAGGCCGCACCTTGAGATAATCGATCTTTTATCATATATCAGAAATGAACTCCTCAATATCCTCCAGTCAAAAATTAAGGGATATTCATTCGAGGACCTGTACGGGAATCTCGATCTCAGGAAAGAGTTGCAGCAGGACTTTGAATTCAACCTGACCACAACGCTCTCCCGGTTGGGACTCCAGCTCGTCCATCTCCCCTACTTTGACTATGACGAGTCCTACTGGCAGGACATTATCCAGAATCGTGGGAGCATGTCGCGTGAACTGCTGGAAAAACGCGAAAAGATGCGCAAGGATGCCGAGATTGGTCTCGTTGATTATGAACAATCTGTTGCCACTAAAGTGAAAAAGACCGAGGTGGACCGGGCCGACCAGATGATCGACCGCGAGCGTGAATCCATCGAACGCAAGCGGTTTGACGAGATCACCAAACTGTTCCGTGAACGGCTCACAGAAGATAAGATGAATGAGTTCCAGAATGCCGAAGATCTGGAAAAATACATCAACAGCATTGACAAGGAACGGGCATTCCGTCAGAACGAAATGACGGATTTAAAGATCCTTTTTGAAACGAACAGACAAGATAAGGCAGTTGCCCGGAAGCTCATGCTCGCACACATGGAGCAGAGTCACCAGCTGGCCATGAAAGGAGAAGTGATCGAGGCAGATGTCAAAGGACGGAGGACTGTCGATGATTACGATCTCGAAAAGCGTGGAAAAGTCAGCGGTCAGGATGTAAAAGAGGCAGAAGCAGGAATTGAATTGCTGCGGAAGATGAAGGCAGCAAAACGGGAAGATGCAACGGGTTACCAGTCCCTCGAACTCGAAAAGGCACAGAAAGCTGCAGATATCGAAGCCCAGCGCTTAAAAGCCCGGTCAACTGCAACCGATGAAGCGCAGATCTCCATGGCAGAAGGAAAAGCCGGTGAGCAGCTCACAGAACTTGCCAAAATGAAACAGGCAAAATCGCTCACTGAAGAGCAGATGATGGCCCTCTCTGCCAAAGACAGTGCTGCGGTTGCTGCTGCGCTCAAGGAAAAATACAGTTCGCAACAGACCAAGGAACAGATGGAACAGCGCCTGAAAGACCAGCAGGTATTCGTTGACCGGATGGCGACAATGGAGGACAAGAACCGCGACCAGATGGAGCGTATTCTCGGAAAGTCTCTCGAACAGATGGGACAGACTGCTTCAACCCGGGCAACTCCCGGCTCTTCAGGTGGCACGACTGTTGTTTCCCCGGGTGGTTTTGGGGCTCCGGTCATCATCGGTGGAGCGGTACCTGTTCCGCAGGTTCCCCAAGCACCTGCAAAGAAGATCCTCTGCCGCAAGTGCAATGCCGAACTCGATCCAACAGAGCGGTTCTGCAACACCTGCGGTGAAAAAGTCCAGACATAAATCACCCCTCTCTTTTTTTCCTAAAACACCGTTCATGCTGTAGCTCCAGATACTTAGGGATCCGGGTAATTTTTACGGGGTTTAAAAAAACCGGAGATAAAAAAGAAAGGTATTATATCACTATAAAATGATAGACCAGTTAATCACACATAATTATCACAGATGGGAGAATATCAATGAAATTGCGAAGCCTGAGTCTTGGAATCGTGTTGTTTCTCATTATTGGAATCCAGTTAGCTGCCGGTGTAACTGTTTTGAATCCTGTCATCAACCCGACAGGAGATCTCACAGCAGGAGCAAATGTCAGTACTTCATTCAAGATTGATATGACGCCTTCAGGAAGCGATACGTTTCCAAAGGCAAACACGCTTCAGATATTTACGGATCTGAACAATCCGAAATGGACAGTTACAATGATCAGGGACGGTGTTGAACATCCTGTACCGCAGGAATTCGGGCGCAGTGTTTATCTCTCCGGCTGGGTCCTGTCTTACCCGTCATCTGTACAGGAATCCTTAAGGATTTCTCTCGAAGGCACCGTTCCTTCGGTAACAAAATCAATGAACAAGACCCTGATCCTTGTCCAGGAACTTGACGGAAACAACAAAGTGATACCGTCAACGATCGTTACGAACGAGCGGCTGATTGTCAATCCAACGGACATGACTCAGAATATCGCAGTGCGGGAAGCAGATCTGAAAACGTATCGCATGCATGTCGACGCCCGGGCCCAGATGGGAATCAACACCACTGCCGCAGAACAGAAGTACTCCGCTGCACTGGCCGCCATCCAGTCAGCAAAGAATGCGGATTTTGCCACTGCTCAGGCATCGCTCAATACGGCAACCGGCCTGATGGATGAAGGTGAAAAACTCCTTGACAAGGCATGGGCGGAAAACGAGATAGCAAATGCACAGGCCCCGATCACAAAGACCGATGACCTCATTACGTATTTCACTGTTAACAAGAGTATTACAAGTGACCCGCGCCTTGCAATTGTTATTGCCAAGAAGGAGAGTGCAGCTCAATATCTTTCATCAGCACGGGATCTTCACTATCTGGGCAACTATGCGTTTTCCCGTGTGAAAGCAAAAGAGGCGTTTGACAAAGGCAACGAGTCCTTAAATGATGCCATCAACTTAAAAATTGCCATCACAAATACTGGTGGCGGTGGCAGTCCTGGCCCGAGCTGGTTAAATACTACAACCCTGATAATTGCCGGGGTAGTAGTTGTAATCATTGCAATCGCCGGGTATTTCCTCCTGCGAAAAAAGAACCGCTGGGATGAATATTAAACTTTTTTTTTGGCCGTGTCGTATACCCAGCCAATGGAAATATTTTAGAGACACTGCTCTGGTTATTTTTTTTTTAAAATTTTACTTTCGCCCCGCCCGCTCCACGCTTTATACCCCCATTGTATCAACTAGGTTAGTGGGAAGGACAAAACCCCCCAAATAATTGAGTCCGATTCCAGAAACGGCTCGCACTTCCCAAGCTCTCAGAACCTCAGAAGAACCTCTCTCCAATACCCGGAGATAGATAACCCCCTCTCTCTTTTCTTTTGTTTTTGTTTGGTGCGCAGGCAACGCCACAAAATCATAATATATTTTTAGAACGTTTGTCTAATGTCTGCTATGGCTCTTCGTTCCTTAAATCTTCCCGGTGTTGGAACCAAATACGAATTTGTGACTGATAAGGGCGACACGGTCGCCATATTTTTCACAAAAACCGGCATTATCCAGATGTACACCCTGCAGAAAGGTTGCAAGACTCCCAGCGCGGCCGAGATGTCACCGGTCGAGGCCCGGAGGCTTGGAAATATCTTAACCGGTGCGATCATTGAAGCTGACCAGGAGAGTGTTGAGATCGCTTTCTCAGCGCTTGCCGATTTACGGATCACCATCCACACGTTCTTTGTCACACAAGCAGTTATTGGAAAGACCATTGAAGATCTCCAGATCCGGGCAAAGACCGGAGCGACAGTGATTGCGGTCTGCCGGCATGACCGGAATATCATCAACCCGCCACCGACATTTACATTTGAAGAAGGTGACGCGGCACTGGTCATTGGGGAGAGTGACCAGATCAAAACGTTCGAGCGGGAAATTATGGTGAATTAATGGAAAGCCTCGTTCTTGCGCTCTTTGTCTGTCTGGTACTGGCACTCATCACCAAGTACCTCTCAATACCTGCCATCCCGTTCTACATCCTTGCAGGTGTAATATTAGGAAAAGCCGGAGGAGGGATGCTCACAACAAATGAGATCAGTCACTTCTTCTCTGAGATGGGGCTTATCTTCCTGCTGTTCTTCATGGGACTTGGCTTAAAACCGGAACGGATCGCATCGAACCGGGTTGCCGTCCTGACCAGTGGGATCATCGATCTCAACATCAATATGATCATCGGGTTTGCCGCCGCATACATGCTCGGATTCTCGCTCATGGAATCAGTCATCATCGCGTCTGCCTTCTATATCTCAAGCACCGCGATGGCGCTCACGTCATTGATCGAAAACCGGAAGCTGATGCTTCGTGAGTCTGATACGGTCATCTGGCTGATGGTCTTTGAAGACCTCGTGCTGATTATTTTCCTTGCGATCATCTCTGCCGGCAACCAGAACCTGGTGTTCTTCTTAATCAAAATCCTTGCAGTTCTCGGAGTGCTCTACGCACTTGCCCATTATGGCAAGGAATTTCTCATCTCCATTCTTGACCGGGATGACGAACTCCCCATCCTTTTTACGTTTGCTGCAGTACTTATCACCGCTTCCTTCTCGCTGTATCTTGGAGTGCCAGAGACGATGATGGTGATCGCTCTTGGGGTTGCATTCGCAACTACCGATCCGGATGCCTTCGAGCAGCATGCCCGCCCGTTCAAAGATGTATTCTTAGTGGTATTCTTTGTCTTCTTTGGAGTCACGGTGGATTTTTCCGGAGGGGCCAACTGGTTTGTGATCGGGGCTATCAGCATTCTTGCCGTTGCCAGCAAACTAATATCCGGATTGCTCACAGGGATCTTTATTCACGGTTCGGCCCTCTCCGGTCTTGAGATCTGGGCAAATACCATAGCGAGGGGAGAGTTCTCCATTGCTCTTGCAGTAATCTATGGTTCACCCGTTGTGGGCACTACGATCGCAGCAATGGTTATTGTGACTTCCATAGTCGGGTCATTCATAGCAAAATACAGCGGCATCTTGCGCCGTGGGATCGTGAGTCACGGGCGGCATAAGGCATTAAGGCGGGGACACTAAACCTTTACACAGGCACACCCGTAGAAAAAAAGCAGCCCTCGACAATTTCAACTTTTAACCCACCTCTTCCCTCACGGGTTTAATGTGCTGCAAGCACGCCCGGGAGGTTCAACGCAGGATCTGAAAAGATTAGGTTTGCTTTTATAGGAGTTACGCAGACGCCAGATCAAACCGGAAGATCTTTATATTTATATTACAATATATATTGTTTGTGGCACAATCAGTTCAGCTCTCCGCTGTGGATTACATAAATTTCTTAGTTG
>CAZPYV010000018.1:0-31898 GCA_964590895.1 uncultured Methanoregula sp.
AAACGACTCATTCAATTGCTGAGTAAAAGTTAGGGGCTAAGTTGATACTTTACCCTAATTTTTTAATTCTATGATGAAATCCACAACTCTTATGCGCTAAAACCCCAATCACTTCAGAGATGGCAACCCTCGACCCCTCCATTTTAGGCATCTTCATCTTCGGCCTGATCGCAGGCATCTGTCCGTGCAACAGCGTCCTGTGCCTCGGGTTGATCGGGTACCTGACCAGCGGAACCACCCGGCTGTCTGCCATCAACATCCTCAAGCTGACGTTTTCGTTCTGCATTGGCACGATCCTTGTGCTCCTGCCACTGGGGATCGTCGCTGGCTATGTCGGCAAATATCTCCTGTTCCTCAACAGTACAGTCGCATGGGCAATCGGAGGAGTGCTGATGATACTCATGGGACTCCAGCTCCTGCACGTGTACAAACCTCCGATACGGAGCATCTTTAACTTTTTTAAAGTCCCTACATCCTACACCGTCACTGGCGCATTCCTGCTCGGGCTCTCGTTTGGGGCAATCACTGTGGGACGCGGAGCCCCGATGCTGCTCATCGTGCTAACCTATATCGCACTCTACCAGACGGCATTGCAGGGTTTTTTCACGATACTGATCTATGCAGTGGGGCTCTCAATCCCGCTCATCGTGATCAGTTCACTGGGAGGAGCGCTTGGAAAAAAGATCAAGGATACTGCAAGGGTGAGCGGGGATACATTTGACAGGATCATCGGTGTGATGATCATTCTTATCGGGATTTATTTCCTTACCCTTGCATTTGGGTAATCCTGTGGCGCATAAAAAAGATAGTGCGGACAAAAGACCAGAAACACCTACTCTCGTATCTCTGTAAACATTAAAGAAAAACTGGAAGAAACTGGATCATGTCGTTTCCCGGTATTTAAAAAACGGTGAGCCGTTTTAGATCCCGGCTTCAAAAGTACCGAGTTTGGACTGGTAAGTTCCGTCAACGAAATCGATCTGCCGGGCCTTGGCATGCTCACCATCGATCTGCACCGGGTAACAACCCGTAAGACAACCGGTGCAGAGATCCCCTTGCCCGATCCCAATTGCATCTACCAGCGCATCCAAAGAGACATGGTGAAGCGAAGTTGCCGTAATTTTGTGCCGGACCTCTTCTTCCATTCGGTTGTTTGCGATCAACTCCTCGCGGGTGGGCATGTCCACACCGAGATAGCAGGGTGCCCTGATAGCCGGAGAACCGATACGCATGTGAATCTCCCTCGCACCGGCGTCCCGCATCATCTCGATGATCCTTTTTGAGGTGGTACCACGTACAATGCTGTCATCGACAAGCACAATGGACTTGTTAATCAGGTGCGCCGGTATCGGGTTGAGCTTGATCCGGACTGCTTTTTCCCGCTCCTTCTGGGAGGGCATGATGAACGTGCGTCCCATGTACCGGTTCTTCATCAAGGACTCCACAAATGGGATCTTTGACGCTTCTGCGTACCCAATCGCGTACGCAGTTCCGGAGTCAGGAACAGAACAGACAGAATCTGCCTTTACCGGATCCTCTTCAAAGAGTTTCTGGCCGATCTTCCTACGCACGGTATACACGAGCACGCCATCGATGATGGAATCTGCACGGGCAAAATAGACGTATTCAAAGATGCAGTGTGCCCTTTTACCGGCCATTGCAATCTGTGTGCACCGGACACCATCAGAATCAATCCGGACCAGTTCACCCGGCTTCACATCCCGGATAAACTTTGCACTCAGGGCATCGACTGCCACGCTCTCGGAGGCAACCATGTAGCCATTCTCTGTCTTTCCTATGCAGAACGGCTTGATGCCCAGCGGATCCCTGAATGCATAAATGATTCCGTCGATCATCACCACAATCGAATACGAACCCCGGAGTTTGCGCATGCAGAGGTGGACGGCATCCTCCACACAGCCCGTGTTGCTGATCTCGTTGATCAAGATCTTTGCTATGATCTCAGTATCGGTAGTGGTGATGAAGATCTGGCCGGTCTGCTCAAACTCTGCCCGGAGTTCTGCGGTATTGACAAGGTTCCCGTTGTGGGCTATCGAGATGAAATGGTCCTTGAACTGGAAATTGAGCGGTTGGATATTTTCAGGAAGATTTGCACCCGTTGTCGGGTACCGGACATGGCCGATTCCGGCCAAACCTTTCAGGTCTGATAAAACAGATGTAGAAAAAACGTCGGCGACAAGGCCCTGCCCCTTGAATTTCTGGAGGTTCAGGCCATCAAACGTAGAAATCCCGGCGCTCTCCTGCCCACGGTGCTGGAGAGCATACAGGGCATAATAGAGCTGGATGGCTGCACCGCCAGCATCCACGATGCCAACGATACCACACATAGTACAACTCTAATGCGTTGGGATTTTTGGTCTCTTGGTATGCCACTTGTAACTGAGAATTCTTGTGCTTCTGCCAAAACCACAGGCAGAGCATTCTTTCTTCTGGGCGTGGAACGAGACCTTCCCACATCTCCTGCAGGTGATGTGGGTCTTCTTGTTCATCTTTCCCATTGATGGAGTGCCTTTTGACATGTTACTTCACCTTATTGTTCCAATGATGGGGATATATAGATCACATTATCGCCACGGACGATAAGCGTACCTAATTTCCTGATTTCTCCGTTCTCTGTCTCTTCAGCTTTGTCAAGCACGAGATTCATATGAACATCATATCCCTGGAGAACTCCACGGATTTCTCTCCCGCCTTTGAGAGACACGATAACGGGCTGACGGTTCAGCACCAGATCTAAAATATCCAACGGCCTTTTGGTCATAACAATACCTTGTTACCATCGCTCTGGAGTAATATAAATGTGCAAGCAGGTTACTTAAACATACCGTAAACCGGTAGGGGATTTGTTTTTTGTGTCTGCCCTTATAGGGGAGATCGCATTGCAGTCCATGTTGAAAATCTCGCATTTTCCCCATGCATAACTCATGCAAATTATTTTTTAGCGGGAGAGTTGAATGTACGAGCGGAACAATGAAAAAGATTGTTGTAAAGAAACGTCACTCCGTAAGGAAGGGCCAGGGACAGGATCTCCTCATCCGCCTCGCAGAGCAGATCGGAGCTTCATCTGCTCTCTTCCGGGCCGACATGATAGAGGTGCTCGAGACCAATGCAGATGTGTCCCTGTACATGGTTCATAAAAAACCGCTTTTGATGGATACCGGGAACTGGACATTTCCCACGCTAAAAGGGGCTGTGCAGTACCCGTTTCCGGAGCGCAGGGTGACTGTCGATGCTGGCGCTATTCCGTACGTGGTAAACGGGGCAGACATCATGCGACCCGGCATTGTTGCGATCACTGACGACGTAAAGGCTAATGAGCCGGTCCAGATCGTAGATGAGCGGCACGGTAAGCCGCTTGCGATTGGAATTGCCCTGTTCGATGCGCCCGCTATGCGTGCCAGTACAGCCGGAAAAATGGTTAAAATGTTCCATCACGTCGGAGATGAGATCTGGAACATGGAAATCTGACCGGACAACGGACAACTGCAGAGTGCGGGAAAGGGCCGTTTTTCTCTTTTTTTCCTGGCAAAACCGTGATTATCGGGTTCAAAATAGATACTATTAAATAATTTTCACCATACAGTTTTTTTATGGTTAAGATCATAGACACGCTCCTTGGCAAGAGTTCCGGAAGTTCGGATGACGATTATATGGAACTCGACTTGGCATCCTATGAAGAACATGGCGCAGGTTCCCCCGCACTTCTGGTAAAAATTGCCACCATCACCGACTTAAAAGACACGCCGCGAATCAAGGACGAAGTCTACAGCGGTAACATTGTCATCGTTGACATTTCACGGCTCAAGATGGACAAGATCTCCTACGAGCGCGTATTAAAAGACTTAAAAGAAGTGGCAAAGGATGTCAATGGCGACATCATTGGTCTTGGAGACCAGCGCTATGTCGTACTCACACCGATGTCTGTGAAGATCTCGCGCGACAAGATCGGCGGGGCATAAACATTGCGTACGGTCGTTCCGGGTCCGTGCCCAACGTGTAATACCGCGATAGAATACGTGTATACAACAGAAAATATTCCCTATTTTTCTGATATTCTCATCATTTCTGCGATTTGCCCTTCCTGTGGATACAAATTCGTAGATACCCAGATGCTCAAGCACGGTGAGCCAGTGCGGTACGTGTACCGGACTGCCACTCAGGAAGATCTCGCAGTTCGGGTGATGCGGAGCATGAGCGCCGCAATCGAGATTCCGGAACTCGGGGTGCGGATCGATCCCGGCCCCACCTGTCAGGGTTTTGTGTCGAATATAGAGGGAGTGCTGGACCGCATCGTGCAGGCTATTGGATCAGCAATAATCGATGGGGATGCGAAAGAGCGGGAGAACGCACGCCAGCTGCTGGAAAAGATCGCCAAAGTGAAATGCGGGGAACTTTCAGTTACATTTATTCTTGAAGATCCAACGGGCAATAGTGCGATTGTCTCTGACCGTGCAGAGAAGAGCACGTACACGCTCGAGCCGGAGCCTTACAACTGAACCGGTTTCCTGTTTTTAGATGATGGTGAACGCAAAAAAAAGAAAAGATCATATTTTTTTTGATTTCTCTCTAAACGATCTCCAGATCGCCCAGCCACGCGCCGGGTTCTTTGACAACCTCACCGACAACCTGTGCACCTTTTACCATCTTCTGCACACAGGCAACACTCTTTTTGGGCACCACATAGGCAAATCCCATGCCCATGTTAAACGTGCGGTACATCTCGGCTGCTGATATGTCTCCGGCTTTTTGTATCCATGAGAAGATCTGCGGGGGGGTGATTGGGTTATCGAACCTGAATCCGTAATCGCTGAGCCGGTTGAAGTTGAGCAGTCCACCTCCTGTAATATGGCACATGCCATGCACGCTACAGGCTGCAGTAACCTTCAGGCTCTCGTGGTAGATCCGGGTGGGAGTAAGCAGCTCTTCTCCAAAAGTCCTGCCATTCTTCATCTTCTTGTCATAACCAGCATGCTTTTCCACCACACTGCGGGCGAGCGAGAGCCCGTTGCTGTGGACACCGGTAGACGGGATACCCACGATCACGTCACCGGGCCGTATTTTTTCGCCGGATATTATTTTGTCCTTCTTCTGCATCCCAAGACAGGTACCTGCAAGGTCAAGTCCGTTGACCAGACCACGGAGCGAGGCCGTTTCCCCACCAACGATGTCGATGTTTGCCAGCTTCGCACCCGAATTGAGCCCAATACCAATCTGGGCCATCTTCTCAATCGAGAGTTTGTCGGTTGCGATATAGTCCACGAATGCAATGGGCTCAACATTCATAACGTAAAGATCGTTGACGTTCATCGCCACGCAATCGATCCCCACCGTGCTCCAGTCTTCCATCCGGTCAGCAACCAGCATTTTCGTGCCAACGCCATCTGTAGTCAGGGCAAGTGCATGTTCACCGAAATCGATCAGTCCGGCAAAATGTCCAACCCCGCCCATCATGGTGCAGGCGCCTTTCCTCCGGTAGGTGAGGTTGCTGATCAGGGATTTAATAGCGGTTGCCTCAAGATCGATGTCCACTCCCGCATCCTTGTAGGCATTATTACTCATCCGATTCCTCCGACAACTGGAATTCATCGTGGAGCACCCGCACCGCACGCGGACCATCGCTCTGGCTCACGACAAACGAGATGTTTGCTTCCGATGAACCCTGCGAGATCATCATCACGTTCACCCCTGCGGCACCAAGGGATGTGAATATCCGGCCCCCGGTGCCGGGAGCTCCTGCCATACCGGCACCGACAACTGCCACTGCACAGACATCGTGGTTATGGGAAACTTCACGCACTATGCCCTGCTTCACCAGGACATAAAGGGCATTGACTGCTGCTGAAAGATGGGACTCATCAACGATCAAGGAGATGTTTGCCTCCGATGAACCCTGCGAGATCATCATCACGTTCACCTCGTGATCTGCTAATATGGTAAAGATCGCCTTTGCCACACCCGGTCTGCCGATCATCTGGGCCCCGTTGATGTTGATGGCAGCAACTTTGTCGATATAGGTGAGCGCCTTGACTACGCGGTTGTCCCGCTGGCCGTTTTTTACGATCACGGTGCCGGGATGCGAGGGGTTGAATGTGTTCTTGACACGCACAAGAATATTCTTGCGCATAGCCGGTTCAATCGAACGCGGGTGCATCACTTTCGCACCAAAATAGGAGAGCTCCATCACCTCAAGATACGAGAGGGAATGCATCACCCGGGCATCGTTGATTACGCGGGGATCGCAGGTCATGATACCGTCCACATCGGTCCAGATCCAGATCTCATCTGCATCAATCCCTGCGCCAAGAATGGATGCGGAATAGTCCGAACCGCTCCGCCCAAGGGTGGTGAGGACCCCTTCACTGGAGCAGCCCATGAACCCCATGATCACCGGGATCTCCTTTGCGAGCATCGGCCCGATCTTTCTTTTTATCCTTTCATCGCTCTCCTGCAGTGCGGTGGATTCCCCGTGCTGGGGCGTGGTGAGGATCCCTGCTTCGCAGCCATCCATTGCCGTTGAGGGGATGCCACGCTCTCGTATTGCTGCCGCGAGGATGGGCGCGAGCAGTCGCTCACCAAAGGATATGATATAGTCCCTTGAACGGGGAGTGAGTTCCCGCAGGTTATAGATGGCAAAGAGAATATTCTGGAGCTTGATTAACTGATCCTCGATATCTGCCCCCACTTTGGCGATATGTTCCGGTGCTGCGCCTTCAAGTGTGTTCATGTGCCGCTTGCTGAGCGCCTGAATCAGCGGTGCGATTGCGGTATCGTCCTTTGCTGTCGGGAGTTTTGTGGCAATCTCTATGAGCTGGTCAGTCACCCCGCGCTGTGCAGATACAACAACTGCCAGTTCATCGCCGGCTTTATGGTGCTGCTCAAGAATGTCCACAACGCGTTTGATGCACTGGGCATCGGCAACGGATGTCCCGCCAAATTTCATTAAAAATCTCATTCTTCTCTCACGCTTTTGCTATGCTATTTATGTAACTATACGACGCACAGAATAATAAGATGCTTGCAGATGACGTAGTGGACTGCCATGTGCTGGTGATCGGGAGCGGTGGAGCAGGCGTTCGGGCGGCCATAGAAGCTTCGCAGCACGGCGATACAGTGCTGGTGTCAAAGACCATCGTGGGAAAAGGCGGGTGCACCACGATGGCAGAAGGCGGGTACAATGCGGTCCTGCGGGAAGCGGATTCCTGCGGGATTCATATCGAAGATACCCTCAAAGGCGGGGCATATCTCAACGATCCCGAACTCGTCCGGATTCTAGCTAATGAGGCCCCGTTACGAATGGGAGATCTCGTAAAATGGGGCGCGGTATTCGACGTAACCGACAATGACGAGATCGCGCAGCGCCCGTTTGGGGGCCAGAGGTTCCCTCGCACCTGTTATGCCGGTGACCGGACCGGCCACGAGATGATGACCACTCTTGTCGATCGACTCGATGGGACGAAAGTTTCGCTGATGCAGGAATATACGGTCGTCGATTTGCTGATGGATGGCGAAACGGTGTGCGGGGCGATGGCACTGGATGAGAAAGGCCGGTTTATACTGCTGACCGCAGACAGTACCATTCTTGCGACCGGAGGCGGAACAAAAGTCTATGATATCTCAACCAATTCATCGAGCGGTACCGGTGACGGGTATGCAATCGGGTACCGGGCGGGTGCCGAACTCATCGACATGGAGATGGTCCAGTTCCACCCTACAGGCGCAGTCTTCCCGTACGATGCCCGCGGGAGGCTCGTGACAGAGGCCGTCCGTGGCGAAGGCGGATTACTCATAAACAGCATGGGTGAGCGGTTCATGAAGCAGTACGATCCCGAGCGCATGGAATTGTCCACCCGGGATGTTGTTGCACGGGCGATTGCCACCGAGGTCATGAGTGGCCGTGGAACGAAAAATGGCGGGGTTTTTCTCGATGTGACACACCTTCCTAAAGAACAGATCGAGAGCCGCTTGCCCGTCATGCTCGAACAGTTCCTCAAGTTTGGCGTTGACATAAGAGTCCAGCCTATGGAAGTTGCCCCCACCGCGCACCACATTATGGGGGGCTTAAGGATCACACCAGAGTGCCGGACCACGCTGTCCGGGCTATTTGCCTGCGGTGAGGTCTCGGGAGGCGTGCATGGCGCAAACAGGCTTGGGGGCAATGCCCTTGCTGAAACTCAGGTATTTGGCCGGAGAGCCGGAGAGATGGCAGGCATGGCCAAAAAAAGAAAGAAGACCATTGATCTTATGCAGGTTGAGGGGCAGCAGGACCGGCTTGAAGCGTTCCTTGAAGGGGAAGAGAACCCGGCCAAAGTGCGGGTGCAGCTCCAGAAGATGATGTGGAAAGGGGCAGGTATATTCCGCACTGCTGCCGATCTGCAGAATACCTTAAAGACCATCGCTCATCTCTCCTCGGTAAAGATAAAGGCAAGTTCAGCCCAGAACCTTGCAGAGTGCTGCATACTCCAAAATATGTGCCTGACCGCATCCCTGATCTGCCGCAGCGCACTCATCCGTGAGGAGTCCCGGGGCGCCCATGTGCGCAGGGATGTGCAACAACTGACCGATTCCCAGCACTCACCGTTTGGCCACACGTACATCTCGCAGTCCCGTGAAGGTATCGAGCAAAAGGAGGCGGGCGCATGAAGGAACTGACCGTCCGGATCAGCAGGTTCAACCCTGATAAGGATGAGGCTGCACATTTTGAGAGTTACACCGTGAAAGTCAATGACGGTGCCCGCGTCCTGAATGTGCTCCACGCGATTCACGATACGCTCGATCCATCCCTCTCGTTCCGTTACTCCTGCGCCTCAGGCCAGTGCGGGAGCTGTGCGGTCCGCGTCAACGGGGAGCCTGTACTCGCCTGCATGGAAGAGGCAAAAGACGGCATCACCGTTGAGCCCATCAACCTGCCGGTGAAAAAAGATCTCATAGTCGATCTACTGCCCACGTTAGAGGCAATCGCATTCCTCCAGCCGGTCGAACATGCAAAGACAAAGCTCCCGAGAAAATCCGAGATTGATGCAATGAAGCCGTTAAAGGACTGCATCGAATGCCTTGCCTGCGTATCAGTCTGTCCTGCTGTGGATGTGACAAAGTTCCTTGGCCCCACCGCAATGCGACAGCAGATGCGTCTTGCCCTTGACCCTCGGGACAGCGGGGATCGGATCTCAGATGCAATCAGGGACGGGTTGTTCACCTGCACCACCTGCCAGGCCTGCTGGAAGGTCTGCCCAAAAGATATTGAGATCCCCTCAAAGGCGATCGAGAAACTCCGGGCGCAAGCCAACCAGCGGGGCTTCACGCTACCCAGACATGAGGAAGTCGCAGTCCTTATCAGAGATACTGGGCGATCGGTTGCCCGGACAGGACCAACGTTTGCAGAACTCCGTGATATTGACGTGATCGAGCCGCTGGGCCCTGTGCGGGCAACCGTCGGGTTCTTTGTCGGCTGCATGTACAGCGTGCGCCTCCCAGGAACCGCACTGGATGCAATCGAAGTGCTCAAAAGAAATGGTATCAAGGTCATCATCCCGCGGGAACAGGTCTGCTGCGGTTCTCCGCTCATAAGGACAGGACAGCTGGCATTTCTCGATACGCTGAAAAAACGAAATATGGATGCGTTCCGGTTCCGGGGTTTAGATACCGTGATGACCATGTGCGCAGGATGTGGTTCAACACTCAAAAACGATTACAAAACATCGTTTAAGATCATGGATATCTCAGAAGTCTTAACAAAGTACGGGATCGAGCCTCCTGCACACCTGCCCGTTAAAGCAACCTATCACGATCCCTGCCACCTCATGAGGGGACAGGGAATTAAGGATCTGCCCCGGAACCTGATCCGGCAGGTGGTCGACATTGTTGAGATGCCATCCATCTGCTGCGGTTCCGGGGGCGGGGTCAGATCCGGGAACCCGGATGAGGCAGCAGCGCTTGGCAGCCGCAGGGGTGAAGAGATCAAAAAGACTGGAGCAGAAGTTGTGATCACCTCCTGCCCGTTCTGCGAGTTCCACATCGCCGGGCATACCGATAAACAGGTCAAGAACATCTCAACGGTGCTACTTGAAGGGTATAAGGAGAAGGACCGTTTGAAAGGTACTCCACCGGCAATGTAATCGTCAGTAAACTCGTAGGATCAGGAACAGGCCAGACGTTCCCAAAAAAAAATTTTTTACGCAGATGGTGATTTCAGAATATACTCAAATGCTTCGAGCGCCGCCTTTGCCCCATCTCCTGATGCAATGACGATCTGTTTGCTCTTAACCGAAGTCACATCTCCTGCAGCATAGATGCCAGGTATGCTGGTGTGGCCATTGATGTCAATGATGATCTCCTTCTTCCCGTTGAGCTCCACAAGATTCTCCACCATATCGGTGTTTGGCAGCCAGCCAATCTCAATAAAAACCCCATCGAGATCGAGAGCCTGCTCTTTACCTGACTCATCCTTGATCGTGATGCCTGAGAGGAACTTCTCACCATGCAGGGCAGATACATGAGAGCCCATGTACATTGTGATATTCTTTTTTTCTTTGAGTTTCTCCATGTACACAGGATCGGCCCGTATTGTGCTGCGGACGATCAGGCTGACGGATTTGGCGATATCGCTCATCTCGACAGCCGTCTGGAGTGCAGAGTTGCCCCCGCCTACCACCGCAACCCGTTTTCCTTTATAGAGCGGACCGTCACAGGTAGAGCAGATAGATAGCCCGCGCCCGAGATACTGCTCTTCGTTTGCCACACCCAATTTTCTCGGACGGTTGCCCTGCGTGAGGATGACGGCCTTTGCCTTTAACGTGTTTCCGGAAAATGTGCTGAGGGTAAAAAGGCCATCATCCTTTGTAATTGCATTCACTTTATCGAGTTCGAGCCGGATATTGAGCGTCCTGACCTGCTCTTCAAACTTTTTCATTAAGTCTTCACCGGCAATCATCCGGTAGCCCATGTAGTTCTCGATCGCCCACGATTCCAGCGCCTGCCCGCCGATATTTTCGCTGATGATGATCGTGTTCAACATCTTTCTGGCGCAGTAAACCCCAGCAGTGAGCCCGGCCGGCCCGGCGCCGACAATTACCACATCGTAACTCTCACCGGTCGGAGCTTCTCCGAAGAGTTCATTGAGGCGCTCTGAATCAAAACCTACAATCACCTCATCATCAACCATGATCACCGGTACACCGCGCTGGCCGGAGAGCTCGATCATCTTCTGTGCAGCTACGGTATCATTCCCAACATCGAGGCTCTCGTATGGGACATTATGCTTTTCTAAAAATGCCTTTGCCATCCGGCAGTAAGGGCAGTTTTGCGTGGAATAAACAGTAACTCTGGTCATCGTTTTTTAGAATCGTGCTGACTTCATATAAATTTATGGACGCAGGTAAGCCTGTCTTTTACATACCGATAGCAATATTCTTTTTCCATGAGCCCCATAAACCTCTGATAGCATACCATGAGCACCATGTGGAGCAGAAAGGGACTGCGTGTACCGGCATTTTTTTGTTTGTTCCTTCTGCTGATGGCAGGAGCTGTGTCGGGTGCACCAGTGCAGATTGATACCACAACAGATCCTTTCATGTACCTTAGTTTCAATGAGGGCAGCGGCACATATGTTCTTGATGGTTCCGGGTATGGAAATGGCGGGACGCTTCATAACGCATCGCGGATAAACAATGGCGGGTGTGGCGGGGCAATCCTGTTCAACGGGATTAACAGTTACGTGGCCATCCCATATACTTCCCGCAACCACCCGGACAAGGCAATTACCGTTTCTGCATGGTTTTACCTAGACTCTTTTCGCCCGCAGACATTGATCTCATCCTATAACGAGGGGGGTTACCGGCTTGGCATTGGTGACGGGGGGGATCTTTGGTGGACAGTAAACCTCGAGGGCTATGGGGATCTGGAGATCCCTGTGCAGCACGAGGGCATCTCTTTGAACCAGTGGCACCAGGTCACGGGAACCTATGACGGGCAGAACTCGAAGATCTATCTCGATGGTGTGCTGAGAAACCAGCAGAATGCATCGGGGTTGATCCATTACCAGTATCCCAATTACGTGATACTCGGTGCAGATGCAGGAACCGGAGAAGGGCCATATACGGGATGTTCGGATTACCTAAAGGGCGGGCTCGATGAGGTGAGGATTTACCCACGGGCTCTTACTTATGGACAGGTGATGGACGACCGGTTCCGCTGCTCGCAGGAACTCGTAGCACCCCAGCTTACGGGAAAAACTGAAGACGCGACTACGAACTGCTACCCGACATCAGGAGTTGTGCGTCTTGGGGAGCACGAATCGATTGTTCGAATACTTTCCTTTTCCGAGAAAACCGAAAATGGCGTCTGGTCCGTTGCCCTGCCTGCGGGTTCAAAACTGGTTGTAAACGCCAGAGATCTCTATGCAAAAGCAAACCCGGATGCCTGGTATATCGAGATTGATGATGAACACGGCAGGATTGCCCGGACAATTGCATTTCCAAATACAAACAACGCACCGTCAGAAGGAGTGATTCCCTCCGGGAATGCCACCGTATCTATTCACTATTTCGATGGAAATGAGCGCTTCCCGGCAAGAGTGGCCGTCCGGTTTGAGAGTGTCAGACCGCCGGTACAGCCCCCTTCATTTATTCCGCAGAACGTATTTTCAAACCCGATCATCATCATCTACTCTGCATCGTGGGCTACCCTGATTGCCCTGATCGTTGTTGTTGTGTGGCTTCACAGGCGTAGAAAAGAGAGAGAAGATAAAGACGGGAAAGAAGAGGAAAATATTATAGAGTGATTTCCCGGAACTGTTTTCCAAAAACACCACAGATCGGACACTTATCGGGCGCTTTTCCGATCTCAATGTTTCCGCAGACCGGACAGAGGAAGATTTTTTCCCGTCCAAGATCGTGTCCTGCCTTCACCGCATCGAGTGCCTTTTTATACAGATTTGCATGCACCTGCTCGGCTTTCATTGCATGGGTAAATGCAATCAGCGCGTCGCTTCTCCCTTCGGCTTCTGCTACTTTGATAAAATCCGGGTACATATGGGTGAACTCATGCGTTTCTCCGGCAATGCTCACTTCAAGGTTCTTTGCAGTCGGCTCGATTAGAGCAAGCACTTTCAAGAGCTTTTTTGCATGAATCGCTTCGGCCTCAGAAGCAGCTTTGTACAGGGTTGCAATATTTTTGAAACCCTCATCTGCGGCCTTTTCTGAAAAGGCCTGGTACTTCCGGTTTGCCTGTGACTCACCGGCAAATGCCTCTTTTGCATTCTCAATGGTTGCCATGAGCATAGGATATTGCGGGAATCTGTCTTAAAGATTCTTCATGCGGCAGATCCAAGATGGTTCAAAGCGATAAATAACAAAGGTTTTTCCTTTTAAAAAAAAGAAGCCCTGACACATCACAGGAACACCACACTCTGAGGTTTCCTGCATGACGGGTATTTTAAAATGAAGAAGATGAAAGACGTCCCCGAGCTGGACAGACCACGCGAGAAGATTGCCAACAAAGGAGTGAGATCACTTACCGATCAGGAACTCTTCGAATCGATTCTTGGCCGGGGCACAAGGAACAAGGATGTACGGGAGATTGCAAAAGAGATCTGCGGGCTTAAAAAGGATCGCCAGGGCTTGATCCGGTACGATGAACTCATCTCCATCATGGGAATCGGCCCATCAAAGGCGGCCCAGATCATGGCGTGCTTTGAGATCGGACGGCGCTACTGTGCTCCTGCAGACAGCAGTTTCAAAGTGACAAAACCGCAAGACATTCTCCCGCTCCCCATAATCGCTGAAATGCGGGGGAAAAGGCAGGAGCATTTCATATGTATTACTCTCAATGGCGCTGGCGAGGTGCTTGACAGCAGGATCATCACTGTGGGTCTACTCAACCACAGCCTTGTCCATCCAAGAGAAGTCTATGCGGATGCTATCACCGACCGGGCTGCATCAATCATATGCGTGCATAACCATCCATCAGGTTCGCTCGAACCCAGTCCGCAG
Source organism: uncultured Methanoregula sp. (assembly GCA_964590895.1). Lineage (GTDB taxonomy): Archaea > Halobacteriota > Methanomicrobia > Methanomicrobiales > Methanospirillaceae > Methanoregula. The sequence continues at coordinate 14,007 of CAZPYV010000018.1, forward strand.
GATATTGCAATCACCACACAACTCCGGGAGGCAGGACTACTGCTAGGCATCCAGCTGATTGATCATATCATTGTGACAAAGAGCGGCTACCTGAGCATGAAGGAACGGGGACTGCTTTAGCGGAGGGAGGGGAAATATCTGGGGCGTTTTTTAAAAACACCATAATTTTGTGATTGTGAAAAATGGTTTGTTCTGAGAAATTACGCAGTGAGCGATTTTCCGAGCGCATACCCTTTCTGGTAGGCGGCCTCTGACAGATCCGGGTGTGCGGTGACATCACGAATTGTGTCCATATCGTTAATCAGCAGCTCATCAGTGTACTGGCAATCGATGATGTCTAAAAAAGCCCTTACGGTCAGTTTTGCACCCACAAAAACTTCGGGGATCTTCATACCCGAGATGCAGATGAACAGTCCCTTTCGTTCTGCTCTCCGCTCCTTTGATATGAACGGCTTTTTCCGCATGTACTTAGCCATAAAAAAGACCTGGAAGCGATCCATCATTGATTTGAGTTTGCCGGGAATTCCCATCGTCATGACCGGCGTTGCGATGATGAGCGCGTCCATATCTTTGAATTTTGGGTAGAGCTGCTGCATGTCGTCATCCATTATGCAGGTGTCATGGTCTTTGCAGAACAGCATCTCCATGCAGGACTGAAAATCAAGGCTGGCAATTTCAATTTTTTCCACAGAGCAGCCGGCATCCTCTGCCCCTTTCAGTGCACAGTCCAGCAGTTTTGCCGTGTTACCATCAGAAAGGGGACTCCCGAGCAGGCCGATCACTTTTTTTCCCATAGAACATTAGATGTGAAAAACGAGGATATAGCTTTCGCATAAGTACCTGCAATACTACGGTGGGAGGAGCGACGAGCAGTTTGTGCTAACACAACCCATATATATCTTTGGCGTGCATGAAACTTTTGGTGAATAGTATGACCGAACAAAAGACGTACAACGCAGGACAGAAAGTCGGCGCGGGCAAATATGTGTGCATTGATTGCGGAAAGGAACTCACTCTCGACAAGAGCGAGCAGGATCTCAGAAAATGTCCCTCCTGCTCCTGCGAAGAATACCAGTGCTTCCCGATGACGCACATCCGCCCGGACATAAAGACACCGGCAGATGCAAAGAACCCGCCAAAACGCGGCAAAAGCAACCAGTAAACTTCTCATTTTTCTTTTCTGGTAAAAAGTACAGCCGTGTGACTTCCGGGGGTTCCTGCAATGAAAAAATAGGCGGGATTTCTGCTCCCGGTTTATATGGCGAACGTGGAGGATCTCTTAATGGTAAACGTTTCAAAAGAAGGACAGGTCTTTAAGTGTGAGATCTGCGGTAATGTGGTTGTAGTAAAAGAGAACGGAGGCGGCGAACTCGTCTGCTGCGGTGAACCCATGCAACTGGAGAGTGCGTAAACGATGGTTGTAAAAAAAACAGTAACTAACAAGGCTCCGGCAAAAAAGCCGGTAGCAATGAAAGGCTCGGAAAAAGAACTCAAGACCCTTGAAAAGAAGATAGGAAAAGTGCCGAAATTTTTCAAGGAACTGACCACCAATGAACCCGAGATGTTTAAACTCGTTATGAGATTCGAGCAGCACATCTGGGATGATGGCAAGCTTTCGAGAAAGACAAAGAAACTGATCGCAATTGCAATTGCTGCTGCTCTCCGGGACCAGCACGCAGTCCGTGCCCAGCTGGCCGGTGCAAAGAACCTCGGGGTCACCAAGGCAGAAGTCGAAGAGGCACTCCGTGTCACCTTCCTGCTCTCAGGTATGCCCGCATATGTCTACGGCAAGGCCCAACTCGACGAGGTAATGCCATAACCTATCTCTGCGGTGAAGCATTATGGAAGACGATACCTGTATCACGTTCCCTGTTCTTGGGGAGCCGGCTCCGGACTTCGAGGCGGAAACCACTCAGGGACCTATCAAGCTCTCCTCCCAGAAAGGGAAGTGGGTGGTGCTCTTTTCGCACCCTGCGGACTTCACACCGGTGTGCACCACAGAGTTTTTGGCTTTTGCAGAGATTTATGACGAACTCAAGGCACTCAATGTCCAGCTGATCGGCCTGTCCATAGACAGCATATCAGCACATCTCGCATGGGTGCACGCAATAAAGGAAAAGATGGGAGTTGCCATCCCGTTTCCCATCATCGCTGACCTCACCATGAAGGTGGCAAAGAAGTACGGCATGATCCATCCGGGACAGTCTTCGACAGCAGCTGTCCGCTGCGTCTTTTTCATCGATGACAAAGGGATCATGCGGGCGATGATTTACTACCCGCTCCAAAACGGGCGGTTCATGCCCGAGATTATCCGGCTCGTCAAGGCACTCCAGACAACAGACAAGTTCAAAGTTTCAACACCGGCGAACTGGCAGCCGGGTGAGAAAGTGGTTGTGCCCCCTCCAAAGACAACCGCAGAGATGGAGAAGCGCCCAAGCGAAGGGTACGAGTGCAAGGACTGGTACCTCTGCTTTAAGAAAGTGTGAAGAAAAAAATCCTTTTTTAAAACGATTGTGGGCCGGTGTTGCACGTTCACAGGTGTCTGTTGTTGTTACAGTTCCTGTAGGAATTATTTTCGTCAGGTCTTCACAGAAACGGGAGAGAGAACACTCCCTCTTGATTGGCGGAGAAGGAGGCTCCTTTTTTTTTAGATCCATCCAATCCTTTTTTATTACGCATGACAAAGATCACGGTTATGCCGATCAAAGTCCTCGCCTTTGCCGGAAGTCCCCGCAGGCACGGCAACTCCGAGACGCTACTTGACTGGGTGCTGGGCGGGATGGCAGACCCGGACGTGGGAATCGAGAGGGTTGCCTTAACTGACGCCAACATCAATCCCTGCAAGGGGTGCAATGCCTGCGAGAAACTCAATAAATGCGTGCAGCGCGATGGCATGGACATCTACCATGACAAGATCATCGATGCGGATGTTATCCTGCTCTCTTCGCCGATATATTGTATGGGTATCGCTTCGCAGGCAAAGGCGTTGATCGACCGGGCGCAGGTCTTCCGCTCACGGAAATACGTACTCAAGCTCCCCGTTGTTCCCACAGAACGCAAGGGAAAGAGGCTCGGGGTCTTTCTTGCCTCTGCCGGGCAGAACTGGGACCATGTCTTTGACGCGGCCGTCCCATCGGTGAAATGTTTCTACCATGTCATTGATATCCGGGACGCAGACATCAGTTACCTGATGATCAACAACGTTGATGAGAAAGGAGCGATCGAGAAGCACCCCACCGCCCGGGCAGATGCAGAGAAACTCGGAAAAACCGTGCTTGCCGAAATCAGAAAACGACTCGCTGCGTGACTACCATGACCGTAACCGTCCTTGGGATCTCCGGAAGCCCGCACCGGCACGGGAATACAGAAACCCTACTCGACAGTTTTTTAGAAGGGGCACGGGATGCTGGAGCAACGGTTGAGAAAGTCGTGCTCAAGGATCTGGAATACTCACCCTGCCGGGGATGCAATGCCTGCCATAAGAATGGCGAATGTGTTGTAAAGGATGATGCCATCCTGCTCTTTGATAAAATACTGGCATCCGATTGTATCGCTGTCGCCTCTCCCATCTATACGATGGGGATCACGGCAGAACTCAAAGGATTGATCGACCGTGGGCAGTATCTCTGGGCCCGGAAATTTATTTTAAAAACGCTCTATTTCCCCGATGATCATATCAAACACCACAAAGGGCTCTTCATCTCCACTGCCGGACAGAATTGGGACCATGTCTTTGACGGGGCGTTTCCTGCGATCACTGCGATTTTCAACGGCACCGGGTTTGAATACTATGATAATATCATTGCCAATAATATGGATGAGTTCAAGGGGATCAAAAATCACCCGACTGCGATTAAAGATGCGTTTTTTAAGGGGCAGAAGGTAGTTGGGATTATTGAAAAGTTAAAGACGGGAACCTAAACAGCCCTTTTTAGTTCCCACAAAACACCCTCATAGGTTACCCCACCCCCACTCCCGATCCTCAATCCAAATAGCTCCAAATAGGCCGGTTTTCTCCTGCGCAAAATCTCCGGAATCCTGTATAATGCCCAGAACAGGAATTTTTGAAAAAACAGCCAAAAAAACCCGCTTAACTGGCCGGTCGAAACGTTTCCGTTCCAAACAATCTGGTGCTGGAATGGGGCCGGATGGACATTTTTGGGGTCATGAGAGTGACCGGGTCACCTCATATGATCAGATATCCCATTGCGGGGGTCAACCCATTATAAGAACACGACTCCAGATTGAGGTGCCGTAAAATTCATCAAACAAAATTGACTTCTGTTTTTGCAATTCGCATGTTATGAGTTGAAAAAAATATGGGATCAGAGAAGATAGAACGATGCCACAAGTGTCCCGAACGATGCAATGATCAGCAGGGCAAAGATCGGAATGTTCCATGCCATAACTTTCCTTCCGTCAAGAATGCTTATTGGGATCATATTGAACGCTGCGATCATCGCATTGATCTGGATGCCGAAGATGCCGATCTGGGTGAGCAGGATACCAGAAGCGCCCATAAGAGGAACGCCGATGAGCACCAGCGCAGCGAACGGGATACAGAGCAGGAGGTTGACAACCGGTCCTGATGCCGAGATTATGCCGTTCTCCCTCCGGGTCAAGCCCTGCCCGCTCGCAGAATTGCTGTAGATGACGGTTGCTCCCGGGGCTGCAAAGACAAAACCGACAAGAGCTGCAAGGAGAACGGCAAAGAGCAGCATAATGTTGTCTTTCCGGAATTCCGCCCAGTACCCGAATTTTATCGCGGTAAACTTGTGCGCCATCTCATGCAGGATAAACCCGATTCCTACCGTGAGAAGGGCAATACCAAAAGCGATCAGTGCGGTAACTGGATCGATCGATCTGACGGGCCCTGTTATTCCATAGGGTGCGATTTTGATGATCGCAAACGAGATGGATATCGCTATCCATGCAATAAAAAGATCTGACTCTTCCCGCCGCGTTATTCGTTCGAGCATGAAATCACTGGATCAGATAGGGCGTTCTTTTGATATCTGCTTTGGTGTCAGGTGGAGGATAAACACGTTTATGTGAACACTAAAGACATGTATATCATATGTCGCTCGAAACCGTACGGGCAGAGATCACAAAGACTGACAAAGAGATCATCCGGCTCATTGCACACCGGCAGGATCTTGCAGGAAAGATTGCCAAAATCAAGATCCATGCAGGTATGCCGGTCCATGATGAGCGCCGGACTTCTGAAGTGCTGAGCGCAGTTTTTGACCTGGCAGTTGAGGCCAGGATCGATCCTGTGGCAGTGCAGAAAATATTTGAACAGCTCATTGCAATGAGCGAAGAAAGGCAGAGGGAATGTTCCGGGGATGGGAATCTTCCATAATTCTGCTTTTTTAAAAAAAGTATACGCTTTTCCGGTGCCCGACCCTATACCCTCTTTAACGTATCTATCGCTACGCTGTAGGGGTCGGCGTCATCTACGTGGATCAGTTCAATGGTGTCAGTTCCGATAAATTCCCCTCTTGTGTACCCGTTAACGTTCTCGACGATGGCAAAGGTCTTGCCATCGCGCCCGATAACACCGGCCATCGCGAGGGTTTGGGTACTATTAACCCCAAACTTCAGGTAGCCGGAAAAGAGCCGTCCCTGTTGTTCCGTCACGACCATGGTTATAGGCATTTTGCCATAGTCCGTAAACCCGATCCTCTCTTCATAGCCCAGCATAGTGCCGATCCAAGTGCCAAGGAGGTTCGGTGTGGTCGGGACAGGTGCTGCCGTGGTGGCAGCGGCGGGTGTTGCAGACGGTGCGGTTGCGGTACAACCACAGGAGAGAACGGCTAGGATTACAAGGATGATGGGGAGTGCGATCTTCATAGATAGGGAATTGTGGCATATGCCAGATAAATCCGACGGGTCGGGCGGGAGGATGTGCTGATAGAGGGAAATAAGGGCAGTATGAGTCGCAGCCGGTAGCGGTTCACAAAAAAATGGGGAAATATTCAACTCTTATGTTGAGTAAGACAGATGATAATGGCTTTTTTTTTAATCAGGCCATTTGCCGACAGAAGTGAGTTCTTGGGTATCTAGGCAGGGAACGCTTGACTTACGAAAACAGGTAAGGGTTGTTTTGGAATTTGTTACGTGGTTTACCCCATCCACCCAAGAAGGATTACTGCCCCCAGAGTAACCAGTATCAGACCGATAACCATCCTGAGCGTCCGCTTGTACTCCGTCCTCGTGTGGTCAGCCCGTTCGGGAGATATACCATACGCAACGAGAAGGGTGATCAGGATCAGGGGAAGCACATAGACAAGATTGTACAGTAAAAGCCATGGCAACCCGGACATGACAGTCATGTCTCTGCCCATGAGTCCGAGTATGCTGATGTAGATGCCCCCCGTACAGGTAAAGCCGAAAACTCCGGCAAGGAGTCCCAGCACAAATGCTGCGGGTAGCGAGGCTATGCGGATATAATTCCCAATCCGTCCTTTCTGCGATTCCGGAATGGACAGGATAAAGTTCTCCTTGTTCCGGAGCACATCAGCGATCGTTATGAGCCCCAGAATAAGCGCAACTGCCCCTCCAATAAGAGAGAAAGCCCGTGAGAATCCAGAGAGGGAAAAGACCGAGAAGAGCCCGATTCCTATGAAAAGATGGAACAGGAACATCGCAGTGATATAGGCACCCCCGACCAGCAGGATACGCCGCCGGCTCCCGGCAGCCGCCATCGGGATCAACAAAAAGACTAGCACGGACAATCCACAAGGGTTGGCACTGTCAACGATGGCGGCAAAGATGACAAGTGGCAAGCTGAATTGTGAAGATTCCTGCGTGTAGTTGGAATCTTTAACGGGTGTAACTGGTTGGACAGTGTCGTTGCAGGACAAGAGTCGCTGTTTCTCGATTAAGATCTCAGGTTCAAACCGGTTGGTAATCTCAACATCGCCGCTAAATGCGCTGTTTCCAATAATAATTAAAGGAACTCTGGAGGCAACGCCATACTTCTTGGTCATTTCCGAAAAAGTCTGCAAGTTTTTAGGATTGTTATTGATCTCAAAACGGGTGAGGCGGAGTTCAGGATACCGGGTTTCGAGTGTGGAAAGGAGGGGTTTTACCTTTTCACAGTGGCTGCAACCGTCTCCATAAAAATAGAATGCGGTTACGGATTTTGAAGTCTGGATTGTTGAGGGAAGAGTTGTTGGGGTATTAATTGCGTTGGAGTGTGGGGCTGCAAGAAAAAACGCTGCGCTGACAATGATTGCTGCTAACAATATAAGGAAAATCTTTTGCATTTTTTTCATAAAGAGGAGTCACAGTAACTATTGGAAATCACTTTAAAAGAAGATATGGTTCAAAAAAATTATTTGGCAGAGATCATCGTCCCGACACCATCGCGGGTGAAGAGTTCCAAGATGAGGTTATGCTCAATATTGCCATTGATGACATGCGCAAAACTCACGCCGTTTTCCACCGCCTTGATCACAGAGCCAACCTTCGGGATCATGCCTTCACCAATTGCCCCGGATTTCTGCATTGCAGCCGCTTCATTAATATTCAGTTTCCGGTATACGGTGGTGCGTTTTGCATCCATCACGCCATCCACATCGGTCATGTTCACGAGTTTGTAAGCCATGAGCGCTATGGCAATATCACCGGCCGCTGTATCAGCATTGATGTTCAGGCTCGCGCCAGACCGGTCGATTGCAATCGGTGCGACAACCGGAATATACCGATTATCGAGCAACGTGTTCAGGATAGCCGGATCGATTTGTTCGATCTCGCCGACATGCCCGAGATCAACTTCTTTCTGCACACCTCCGACATCGATTTTCTGGAGTTCCATCTTCTTTGCAAGGATAAGGTTTCCGTCACTTCCCGAAAGTCCGACACCACGGGCTCCACATTTTGCAATCAACGATACGATCCCTTTGTTGATCTTGCCGACAAGCACCATCTGGGCGATCTCAAGGGTTTCGGGATCAGTCACCCGGAGTCCCCCGACAAAGACAGATTCCTTGCCCATCGCCTTCATCTTCTCTGATATCTCCGGACCTCCGCCGTGCACCAGAACAACGCGGATCCCCACGTAGTGCAGGAGCACCGCATCCCGGATCGCGTTCTCCAGAACCACCGGGTCTACCATTGCATGCCCACCGAGCTTGATCACAATCGTCTTGCCGTAAAATTGCTGGATATACGGCAGGGCTTCCATGAGTACGTCTTCGCGCTTCATCACGTGGTGTACCTCCCATTGATCTCCACATACTTTTCGGTTAAGTCACAACCCCAGGCTGTTGCCTCTGCTTTTCCTGCTGCAAGATCGAGAATAAAAATCACCTTCTTCCCATGCATAGCCGCCTTTGCATTCTTGAGATCTGCAATAATCTCTCCGGATTTTACGAGGGGATACTTCACGTTGCCATCGCTGATCCAGAGCGAGATCGCATTGGGATCGAATTTTACTCCGGCCCGTCCGGCTGCTGCAACCACACGGCCCCAGTTGGGATCCTCGCCATACACCGCAGTCTTGACAAGCGGTGACTCAATCACCGTGCGGGCAACTTTTTCTGCCGCATCTTCTTTGGGTGCACCCGTAACAGTCACTTCGAGCAGTTTTGAGGCCCCCTCCCCATCAGCGGCGATCTGTATAGCAAGGGAGCGGCAGCACTCCTCTAAAGCAGCGGAAAATTCCTTCGCATTCACTTTGCCTGCAGCTCCCGTTGCTGTGCAGAGCGCAATGTCGTTTGTGCTCGTATCGCCATCGACAACCACGCGGTTGAACGATCTCTTTGTGGCAAGTTTCAGCGTATCGGAGAGCGGCTTTGCACCGATCTCGGCATCGGTGTAGATGAACGCAAGCATCGTGCCCATGTTAGGCGCAATCATGCCGCTTCCCTTGGTTATCCCCCCGATGCAGAATGACTCTTTTTCCACCAGCGCATGCTTCGGGTAGAGATCGGTAGTCATGATCGCCTGTGCGGTGAGGGTTTCTGCCTCCACCGTACGATCGAGTTTTGGCCCAACCAATTTGCACTGGCGCTCGATGAGCGGAAGATCAAGATACCGCCCGATCACCCCGGTGCTTGCAATCCCGACCTGCTTTGCATCGACACCCAGTGCTGATCCGGCAAACCCGGTCATCGCAACGGCATCTTCATATCCGCGTTTTCCGGTATAGGCATTGGCACAGCCGCTATTTGCGATCACCGCTTCCATTGTCCCTTTCTTTATCTGTTTTCGCATGAGTTCGATCGGCGCAGCCTTAACAAGATTTTCGGTAAATACCCCGGCAGCAGTACCGTGTGCACGGATAAGGGCAAGACCAAACTTTCCCTCTTTCATGCCATACGCAGTTACACCTTTGACTGCACAGATACTTCGAAATGACATTTACGCACCTATCCTTTCATTATCAGAATGCAATGAACCGATTGCATTGATAATATCAGCCCGGGTAAGAATCCCAACCAGTTTTTTCCCCTGCATCACCGGAAGCCGGGTGATGCCTTCTTTTAACATTAAGGATGCTGCTGCCTCTACTTCCACATCCTCAGTTGTGGTAAACACATGACGTGTCATCACCTTCTTTGCCGGCATATCGCCAATGTTTCGCAGGGCATGCTTAGTCTTTTCCCAGTTCACATACTCGCGGATCGGGATCTCAATTATCTCAAAAGGCGAGGGAAGCCAGAGATCATCAGAGATCCTTTCTGATTCAAGGAGCGAGATGAGATCCGACTCGGTGAGCATCCCGACAACCGCCCCGCCTTCCATCACCGGAAGGCCACCGATATGATATTTGCGGAACATGCCTACCGCATCGCGGAGAGGGGTGTCGACAGAGCAGACCACCGGGTTTTTTGTCATTGCATCTTTTACCAGCATGTTTTAATCACCTACGGCAGCATACCTGCGCTGACAAGCCCATCATTTTCGGGGAGCCCGCACATCAGGTTCATGTTCTGGATCGCCTGTCCGCTTGCGCCTTTCACAAGATTGTCGATTGCAGAGACTGCAACAACACGCAGCCCTTCGCTCTCTACCATCAGGTCACAGAAGTTGCTCCCGCGAACTGCGGCAAGCGAGGGTTTCTGGTACCGGACAAAGTATTCACTCTTGTAGAAATCATGGTAGATTTTCTCCACCTCTTTCTGCCCGAGGGGTTGATTGAGCAGGATATGTGCAGTAGTTAGAATACCGCGGTTCACCGGAACAAGATGCGGGGTGAAATAGACGTTTGCCTTTGAACCCAGCCCGGCGAGTTCCTGTTTCATCTCGGCAAGATGGCGGTGGCTCGTCCATTTGTAAGGTCCGATATTGTCCCCCACATTCGGATAGTGGGTGGTGGCAGACGGATTATCCCCCGCACCGCTCACACCGGTCTTTGAGTCAAAGATAACCGTGTGGGCATATTTTGCAAGAGGTGCGGCTGCAAGCGTTGCACCGGTGGGAAAGCAGCCGGGGTTTGCAACAAACTTAGCATTGATTATCTCCTTGCGGTGAATTTCCGGAATCCCGTAGGGTGCAGGGAAATAATCTGTGTGCGCAACATCATACACCTTCTCAAAGATCTCTTTTGGCAGCCGGTAATCTGCGCTGAGATCGACAACTTTGATCCCCCGCTCCAGCAGCTTGCCGGCATAAGTCATTGCTGCCGTATGCGGAACTGCAAGAAACGCCACATCGACATCGATATCATCCATCCCGGAATTTTCGAATTTGAGATGGGTAAACCCTTTCAAGTGGGGATGAATCTGGTCAAGAGGAGTTCCTGCCAGTTTGCGGGAAGTAGCACACGTGACTTTTGCCTTTGAGTGATGGACAAGCAGGCGAACGAGCTCACCACCGGCATAACCGGAGGCCCCGATAATCGCAATTTTCATACAAAGAGTATCCAATTGTCAAAATTTAATGCTTGTTAAGCGGGGAAACGGGATGAATACAATTTATGCTTAAAAAAAATGATTTACACCTGATCCCGTTTGCGGGAATAAACGCTGTGCAGCCGCTGGCCGAGCAGTTCGATTCGCTGACGATCTTCAAGGCCTTTTAGCAGATCTTCAGGGAGTGCCCCGATACCTTTTGATGCGCCGAGATATCCCCCACAGATACACGCAATGGTATCGGTATTTCCCCCGGTATTGGCAGCGACGGTGAGGAGATCCGGTGGGTGGGAATACCGGCTGATCAAGAAGAACGCAATCGGCAGCGTCTGGAAGACAGAAACATCGTTACCGATTTTGAGCAGGGCAGTCTCGGTCTCCATCCCCTCTTTTTCTAAGAGGATTGCATTCCTGATCTTTCCACCCAGCACCTCATCTTCTGCCTGTGCCTTATGCATTGCCTTTCCGACAGGGTCCGGACTGTCGTGGAGGGCGTGGTAGATGAGTGTGACAACAGTAGAAACGGCCGCGTGTGCTGCAGGATGCGTATGGGTGACATTGCATGCCCGTACAGCCCGTTCACACCCCTCGCTCATATCAGGAAATGCCAGGGCAAACGGGATCGCAATCGGGAGGCAGCCGGAGGTGGTGGATTTCACACCTTTCTCCGGAACGTTCTCTTTTACTATTTGCTCACATACCGATGTGACTGATCCATCGGGAAAGCGGAGGGTTCCCCGCGTATAGAGTTCTTTAAGTGCGGTCACGTACCGCTCCTCATTGAACTTCCCGTCCGCAAGAAGGGTGGCAACAAGGATCATCATCTGGGTATCATCGGTATATTGTCCGGGGCTCAGGCCATCATTGGGATGGCCTTTGTAGGGGCGGCGGTACCCGTACTTCATCTTGTTTAAGTTAGGAGCACCGCTCTCGTTTGGCATACCCAGCGCATCGCCAATTGCTGCACCCAGCAGGCACCCCTTGAATTTCTCGAGCATCAATCCTATATTGAAAAACCCGGACAGATAACCTTTTTTATATACAACCCATAGACTCCCGATTCCTCTGCGCGCTGAACCTTAACCACAAAGAGATCCCACAGTTTTTCTCATTGCACGCCGATAAAAAATCCCTCAGCGCAACATTGTCGATTATAACTTCGACAAATTATTTATAGAATGTTTAACATGATTAATAATGTAAAATAGGTGGGAACATGACAGAGGATTTTAACGTCAGACTCGTCGAGGATGTGAAATCATACACACCCGACCCACAGTATAGGAAAAATGCATGGATGGGAGACTACCAGAAAGCCTACAATGATTTTCTGGCTGATAAGGACGGGTTCTGGGCAAAAAAGGCCTCAGAGCTGGAATGGATCCGACCCTGGACCGCAGTAAAGGAGTGGAACTACCCATATGCAAAGTGGTTCATCAACGCACAGCTCAACATCTCTGCAAATTGTCTTGACCGCCATGTGAAAACCCACCGGCGCAACAAAGCAGCACTTATCTGGAGGGGGGAGAAGGGTGCAGAGCGAATCTTTACCTACCAGCAGCTGCTCAGCAAGGTGATGCGGTTTGCAAATGCACTCAAAAATATCGGTGTAAAAAAAGGCGATCGCGTCTGCATCTACATGCCACTCGTTCCCGAACAGGTGATCGCTATGCTTGCCTGCGCCCGCATCGGTGCAGTCCACAGTGTCGTGTTCGGGGGATTTGGTTCGGCAGCGCTCAAGATGCGGATTCAGGACGCTTCGGCTAAAGTTGTCATCACCGCAGATATCGGCATGCGACGCGGAAAAACCATCCAGCTGAAATCGATTGTTGACGAGGCGATCATCGATACCTATTCAGTAGAGCACGTCATCGTGCTGCGGCGGCAGGAGCCACAGGTAAAACTGAGGCCCGAAAACGAACTGGATTTCAATGAGATCCTGGAAAGTGCCCCGCAGGAATGCCCGGTTGAAGTGATGGATGCTGAAGACCCGCTCTTCACTCTGTATACCAGCGGGTCCACAGGCAAGCCCAAAGGAATTGTTCACACCTGTGCCGGATACATGGTCGGAACCTACTACACCAGCAAATACGTGTTCGACATGAAAGATGAGGATATTTTCTGGTGTACAGCAGATCCCGGGTGGATCACCGGTCACAGTTACATAGTTTATGGCCCGCTGGCAGTAGGAGCAACCGTATTCATGTCCGAGCTCACTCCGGATTACCCGGATGCCGGCAGTTACTGGAGCTTGATCGAGGAGCAGAAGATCACCATATTCTACACAGCCCCTACAGCGATCCGTATGTTCATGAAGCTGGGCGATACATGGCCGAACAAGTATAACTTAAACTCGCTGCGGATCATCGGTTCGGTCGGAGAACCACTGAACCCCGAGGCATTCGAGTGGTACTACCATGTCATTGGAAAAGACAAGATCCCGGTCCTCGACACCTGGTGGCAGACCGAGACCGGTATGCACATGATCACCACGATGATCGGAGAACCCATGCGCCCGGGTTTTGCCGGTAAACCTATTCCCGGCATTGAAGCAGATGTGGTGGACAAAGACGGCAATTCCGTCAAGCCCGGAACCGGAGGGCTCCTTGTGGTCAAATCCCCGTGGCCATCCATGCTCAGGACCGTCTGGAAAGATGATGCCCGGTACCGCGTATACTGGGAAACGATCAAAGGCGTCTACACGGTTGGCGATCTCGCGGTGAAAGGTCTGGATGGGTACATCATGATCCTCGGCCGCTCTGATGACATCATCGTGGTTGCAGGCCACAACATCGGCACAGCAGAAGTGGAGAGCTCGCTTGTCTCCCACCACGCAGTGGCAGAATCAGCAGTCATAGGAAAACCCGACGAGATGAAGGGCAACTCCATCAAGGCGTTTGTGATCCTCCGGGTGGGCCATTCACCCAGCGATAAGCTCAAGCAGGATCTGTTGTTTCACGTGCGCATGACGCTGGGGCCCATCGCAGTCCCGCAGGAGATCGAATTTGTCGATAAACTCCCAAAGACCCGGAGCGGGAAGATCATGCGCCGCGTCTTAAAAGCCAAAGAGATGGGTATGGACCCCGGTGATATTTCAACACTGGAAGAATAATTTAAATTTTTACTATTGAGGGAAAAAATGAGCGAATCAGTACAGGGAAAACTATTCGGAATGGAACCGGAGAAAGGACGATGGCTGCTTGTGGTACTTGGCATGGTCATCAACCTGTGCCTTGGCTCGATCTATTCGTGGAGTGTCTTTGTCAAGCCACTAACCGATTATTTTACTGGCACACTGGGCCAGCAGGTAACGGCCAGCGACATCCTCTTACCGTTTTCGGTCTTTTTGGCATTCTTTGCCATTGCCATGCCGTTTACCGGTAAATACATAGAACAATACGGGCCGCGGAACGTGACCATCATTGGTGGGATTTTAACCGGTCTTGGCTGGCTGCTGGCATCGTTTGCAAACTCTGTCCCGATGCTCTACGTAATGTATGGGATCATCGGGGGTATCGGAGTCGGCATTGCCTATGGTGTGCCAGTCGCAGTTTCGGCCCGCTGGTTTCCGGACCGCCGGGGGCTCGCAGTGGGCCTCACGGTCCTCGGGTTTGGATTCTCTGCACTCATCACAGCCAACCTCGCTGGATTTTTCATCGGAGCCTATGGCGTGATGAACACGTTCCGGATCTTCGGGTTTGCAATGATCATTTTAACGATCCTGTTAGCCATGCCCCTGAAATTCCCAACGGCCGGGTGGAAACCTGCGGGATGGACACCTCCGGCACCTGTGACGGGCCAGCACGTCACCTGTGAATTCAACCGTTCGCAGATGCTAAAGACGTCATCATTCTATGCGCTCTGGGCCTGCTACTTCATCGGCTGTCTGGCTGGGCTGATGGCCATCTCTATTGCAAAACCGGTAGGTACTGATGTGGGGATCGAAACCGGGCTTGCCACAATGCTGGTCGGGTTCTTTGCAGTCTTCAACGGAGGTGGACGACCCGTCTTTGGTGCACTGACGGATAAGTTCACTCCCCGGAATGCGGCGATGGTGTCATTCATCCTCATTGCACTGGCATCCCTGCTGATATGGCAGGTGCAATCTGTCACAGTGTATATCATTGCGTTTGCAGTGCTCTGGGGCTGCCTTGGAGGATGGCTTGCCATTGCCCCAACGACTACCGGAAACTTTTTCGGCACGTGCGATTACCCCCGTTGCTATGGGGTTATCTTCCTCGCTTATGGAGCCGGGGCAATAGCAGGACCGCAACTCGCCGGATTCATCAAGACGTCAACGGGATCATATCTTGGGGTGTTTCCCATTGTGCTTGTGCTTGCAGTCATAGGTCTTGTCATTGCATTTGCAATGCTCAAACCCCCGCAGGCACCCCAGAAGAACTAACCTTTTTTTATCCGCGTTCCTGCTGGTAGATGCGTTTTCTCTGGGCCATGCGGAACCCGGAGACCACAAGCACCGTCTCTCCAAATTCTTCGTCAAGCAATGAATCCCCGGAGTCTACATAGAGAAACGATGTCTCCCTTAGTTTGTGGGGGGTGGCAACCACGATAATATTTCTTATTCCCACCTTTCGCACTATGCGGGCGCTGATCTGCTGGTTGCCCCTGCCAAGAATGAAACCCTGTCCCCCGATCGGACTGAGAATAATTTTTGCTTCCTGCCCCTGCTCAAGCAACGCCCAGAGTGTTTTCTCATCCAGATCCAAGGCAACCGGTTTTCCGTTTACTATCGCATCAACGCCCAGCAGGGTCTTATTCACACCGAACTCACGGGCAATGGATTCAGTTGTTGTCCCTGCTCCGAGGATGTAGAGCACATCAGGTATCATGATCTCGCGGACGAAGCAGGCAATCTCTCGCTTTGCCCGCTCCTCATCCCCGTCTTCAAATACATGCTTGGATAGCTGAACCTTTCCTGCCACGGCGGGAATACGGGCAATCCCATAAAGCCGGGTCTTGAGTTCATTGTGCCGGTACGCATCCTCATCCACATCCATCACCTCAGAATCACGCAGGGATTTCACATCATACCAGGTAACGAGTCCGGCTGCGGTTGCCGGATCAATGGCAAAGACTGCGGAGTACATCTTCACACCTGCAGGAATTCCCAGGATCGGTACCTCCCGGCCCACTGCATCAAAGATGTCGCGTGCGGTTCCGTCACCGCCACAAAAAAGGATCAGGTCCACACCGGCTTTCTGGAATGATAGTGCAGCCTGCCGGGTATCATCCGCACTACTCTTACCGTTGTAACGGTAAAGTACCTGGTAATTCTGAACGCCAGACGCTTTGAGTGTGTCTTCTCCCATCGCACCCGAACAGGAGACAAAATGCAACCCGCTCTCCCGTGCAAGCAGTGTTAACGTAACCTGTGCCCGGTCCTGTGCCTGCGGGGTTGCCCCACGAAAAAGGGCTTCATTTACATTTCCATCGGTTCCCTTCAGCCCCACTGCACCGCCCATACCGGCAACGGGATTGATGAGAAAACCGATGCGCTTCATAAAAAAAGGAGTTTTAAGAAATTTTTGGTATCCGGGCAAGGGATTCCTTGATCAGTGCATCCGGATACTCGTAGTCAACCAGTTCCCCTGCATAATATGCATCGTATGCCGACATATCGAAATTGCCATGGCCGGAACAGTTAAAGAGGATCGTCTTTTCCTCACCACTCTTTTTACATTTGAGCGCCTCATCGATCGCTGCTTTTACCGCGTGGGAGGTCTCGGGGGCTACAATGATTCCTTCTGTTCTGGCAAAGGTCTGGGCTGCATCAAAGACTTCGCTCTGGTGATAGGCAACTCCCCTCATCACACCATCATGCACAAGGCGCGAAACAATTGGTGAATCCCCGTGATAGCGGAGACCTCCCGCATGCATAGACGGCGGGACAAAGTCATGCCCGAGCGTGAACATCTTGAGGAGCGGGGTATAGCCGGCTTCATCGGCAAGGTCATAGGTAAACAGCCCTTTTGTCAGCGTGGGGCAGGAGGCCGGTTCAGCTCCGATGATATCCACATCCTTGTGCTTTCCGGTCAGTTTGTCTCCGGCAAACGGAAACCCGATGCCGGCGAAGTTGGACCCGCCGCCAACGCACCCGATAACAACGTCCGGGTAATCGTCAACCATGGCCAGCTGTTCGCGGCATTCGAGCCCGATGATTGTCTGGTGAAGACAGACATGATTCAGTACCGAGCCCAACGCATAATTGGTGTTGCTGTGGCTTGCGGCATCCTCGACCGCTTCAGAGATGGCCATGCCCAGGCTTCCCGGGGTGTCGGGATCCTTTTCAAGCATGGAACGACCGGCATTCGTCTTTGTGCTCGGGCTGGGAATACATTCTGCTCCCCAGACATGCATCATCGATTTGCGGTAGGGTTTCTGCGTATAGCTCGACCTGACCATGTAGACAGTACACTCCAGATCATAGAGCATGGTGGCAAAGGACATGGCAGAACCCCATTGTCCTGCACCGGTTTCGGTTGCGATCCTCTCCATTCCTGCCTTCATATTGTAATATGCCTGCGGGATGGATGTATTTGTCTTGTGACTTCCTGCGGGACTCACACCTTCCCACTTGTAGTAAATCTTTGCCGGGGTCTTTAGGAACTTCTCAAGCCGGTGAGCACGGTAAAGGGGACTTGGTCTCCAGAGGCGCAGTACATCCTGCACTTCTTCTGGGATGTCGATATCACGATCGGTTGTTACTTCCTGCCGTATCAGTTCCATCGGAAAGATGGCGGAAAGATCCTCAGGACCTATGGGTTTGTGGGTCTTGGGATGGAGCGGGGGTGCAAGCGGGGACTTTAAGTCCGCCTGCACATTGTACCACTTCTTTGGCATCTGCTCCTCATCGAGGAGGATTTTTGTCTGCATACATAATCATTGCGGTGTACAAATATATACATTGTTGCACAAGTTTTAAAATTTCTGAAATGGTCTATGCATTAAATTTTTTTGGGTAAAGTATCAACTTAGCCCCTAACTTTTACTCAGCAATTGAATGAGTCGT
>CAZPYV010000019.1:0-26212 GCA_964590895.1 uncultured Methanoregula sp.
TTTCGCTTTGTCATTGTAATCGATTCGGTTCGTGTAACAAAAAGAGGGAAATTAGATATCCTCCTTAGATCTTTCGGTCGTCGGGACAACTCCTTTTTAGATTAGGATTTCTACTGAGCATAAAATTTTATCGACAAAAGTGATATTTTCAAACGGTGAATTATTTAAGCGATGACAGCTTTTTGATTAAAGCAGATAGTAATCTGGTCCCGGTAGGGTAGTGGACATCCTAAAAGATTGCGGATCTTTTGACCCGGGTTCAAGTCCCGGCCGGGGCGTACAGACAAGAGGTCAAACTATCTATTCTCATTGTTTTTTCTTTTCTTTATTTCCCAACTCACAATATATTATGATTTAAAAATATTATTTAGAATTACTATTTTCCCGTTCTTGCCGGAGAAATAGTTCGCCCCATCTCCAGTGTTTTCTTCATATCCTGTGCATAGCTTGTGTTGCCGACACCGAACACATTCATCACATCGTCAATAAAGGTTATCATCGCATCAGAGCATGCGTTTAACCAGTCAAGATACTCCCCAATGGACTCTTTTGTCCCCATCAACGCGGTTCCCTTTTCCGGCACGGTAACATTCAGGTTCTGGGCCTTTTTGAGCATATCCTCATAACCGGCGTCTTCTGCTGCTACTGGGAGAACGATGGCATTGATAAGAAGTATGAGCAGCAGCATCGGGATGAATCTCATAGGCCGGTTCTCGAATCTCACTTGAAAGATCTATCTGGATTCTGGTATAAATAACGTTGTCAGTTGTTTCGTGCATCCTAATGGTGTATCTGCAAAAAATCATTATGCAATAGTTATGATGGGGCTTGTTCTGGTATGGATGGACAATTGGGGAATTTCTATGCCACTTTTATTAAAATAAAGTCTGACAAGTGTTAGTATTTTTTAGAAACCTTTAATATGACAGGGGTTCTATACTCCTGCATGGTAAGGAAAGCAGACAAACCAAGTGAAGGGAACCCAGTACCCAAACTGGTTAAGTTTCTTTCAGGGTACAGCAATGCGAGCACACAGGCAGGATACAAGACAGCCATTGAAAGTTTCCTTCGTTGTATCTATGGACTAAAGAAAGTCGATATTAAATCAGGTAAGACACCAGCACCAGACTATAACAATCTCTTTGAAAAGTATCTTCTGGAGAAGCGTGACAACGATGCAGACTTCATACAATTTTCGGAACACCTTATAGAAACCCGCCCTGCATTGTCAGCAAAGCAGTCAATGACAGCCATACGGTATGCGATGACGTATCACGGGGTTAGCATAAGCAAAGGGACAAGTCAGGACATACGCCGTGAAACTATGAAGGGTTCAGCGGCAACAGTTGACAGGGTACTGAATACCAAAATCATCAATGCAGCACTCCAGCACACCACCATACAGGGGCGGGCATTATTCCTTTGTCTAGCGTCATCAGGTGCGAGGTTAAACGAGATGTTGTCAGTTGGTATCAACGATGTAGACTTCAATACCCACCCGGTGAAGATGACGTTCAGGGGTAGCAACACCAAGAACGGGCAACAGCGGTACACCTTCATAAGCGACGAGGCAAAGGCAGCGGTTCAGGAGTGGTTAAAGGTTCGTGGACAGTACATTGAGATGAGCAACGCCAAGTCAAAGAAGTTAATTGAGATGGGTAGGGCAACAGTAAAGACGGCAGGAGATACCCGCCTGTTTCCGTTCAGCGATGCAAGTGTAACCGCATGGTGGAACGATGCACTTTCCGCAGCGGGTGAACTGTCATTAGATGATGTGACGGGCAGGAACCAATTAAGGATACATGGGTTCAGGAAGTTTTTCCTTTCGCAGATGTCCCTTATTGTATCAAAGGAGATACCCGAAATGCTTGCCGGGCATTCCGCATACCTGTCAGGTTCATACAGAAGATATGATGATGAAACCGTTGCAGCGGAATATCTGAAAGCCATGCACATGGTAAGCATCACGGGCAGCAAACAAGTCAAAGAACTAGAGAACGAGTTAAAGGAACGCATGCAGGAACAATCAATAAAGACAGAGAAACACGCAGATACATTGGTTCAGGTTATCACAGAGAACATGAACTTAAAGTCAGCAATGCAGAAGCAACAGGAACAGAACGCAATGAACTTGGCGGCATTGCAGGAACAGATGAACGTATTGAGCAACTCACTTTCATTACTCATGGAAGTAATGCAGCCTGACATCAAAGCCAAGTTCAAGGAAGATGCGCTGGATGGTGCTGAGATAATCCGGGTGCTGAAAGGCAAACAATAATCCCTTTTTTGTTATACCAGTAACTTAACCAAAAATAAATCTCTCACACACTGGTGGGGGTATGCGTATCGCAGACTAAGAACCGCATGGCACGCATATATATGCAAATCAAAACGCATGCAGGAGCCAAACTATTGCATCTGTTCTTAATCCAATGCGTGTATCAAACTAAATTGCACATGTGCAAACAATTGCGCACACAATTAAGTGACGCACCAAAAACACAACCACCAAGCCCCCAGAGAGTGCAAAAAATCCCAACGCACGTGGGGGTTGTGTTCCTATATGGGGTAGGGGGAAGAGAAATGTACTTCGATGTACTTTTCGTTACAAAAATGACATTAAAATACATAAGACATATTGTATGTCCTATCCAAGTGCGGCAGGTATCCAAAATTACTATTTTTTCATATCAAAATCAGCATTCTTGTTGCGCTTTTGGATAGTTAGAACCATACTAAATATTAGTTGCAAACATACTAGTTTGTCTACGACGTAAGAGAACGATAAGATATATAGGATAGGTAAAACTGATTGCATATATAGGTTGCGTAGACTTATATACCCAAGTTGTCCACCAATGTGTATGGCAAGACAGCCAGAGCACAGAAAGTGCATACAGTTGTCTGCTCCCATGTGGAAGCAGATAAAAGTGGTATCGACGTTGAACAACGAGAATATCAAGACATACCTTGAAAGGCTCGTCAGTGAGGATGTAAAGCGGAACTATCCGATGGAGGCATTATGAGTGAAAAAATCGCCCAATGCTGCGACTGTCTAACGACATTCAACCGTTCAAGACTTATCGAACGTTATATCGAACAGCACAATGGTGTTGCAGAGTGGTCATGTCCAGTATGCAAACACTATTTTGAACTTCCGGGCAATGGCGAACACTGGACACAAAGAGAACGTGAGGAAGATGATGTCTACTACAAAATCTGATTCAATGTATTACATCGATTACACCTGCGAGGAATGCGGGCAGCAAGGCACAGCACGTTTCAGTGGTGAACATATGACCACAGATGCAGACGGGTATGCGTATCCAACCAAGACAATCTATTGCTGCGAGTGTAAGGCAGACCGAATTATCTGGGAAGATGTAGTTTGTTACAACGAAACCGCAGGTGATGACCACGACAGCGAGTAAAGAAGGGGGTTCATTTGCGGTGATACCCCAGACAGAAAAAATTGACAACAGTAATTCAACTTTTTCTGAAATAAAGGTATCGCCCAATCGCCTTAACCAACAGCACCACCGGCTGCTATGGGGCAATAACAATTACTTCGAAACGTTTGACAGCAACAGCCCACTATTCCGGTATGCGGTTGTTGCTCTCACCTATGAGGTACAGTGGTTCGGGTTTTTCGATGACTGGTTAAGAACCAAAGGAATTACCGAAACCAAGGATATTGAAGATTGCCACGGGCAGGACAAGTGGATAGAGTATTTTGAGAAAGTACAGAACCTCACTCAATACAAGTGGAAGCCGGAGCACCGAGCGAGGGCAAATCTCATTATAGCCCGTGGCATTGGGAAATACGGTTCATCATATGATGACCCGAAACGCATGACAAATCAGGTGTGTATGAACTCGCAGGAAGTAAAACAATGGTGTCAGATTTTGTATGCTGACTACCACAAGTACGTGGGTGAAAATTTCTATAAACGGTTGTTTGTTGGGAACGGTGGGTTGGGGTGGTTAGCAGTATGACAGCCACAAGTGTTTCTGATAGTCCATCGTTTGGAACGCTTAAACCAATCCCGAAAATTGATCATCCGTTCTTTGACAGGTGGATAAAATTGGGGAGCGATTTAATGTATTCACACCAATCTTACCATCTGGGAAATATGCTTCCTATCGCTTCGATGGCACTAGGTAAGCGAGTTGTACTGGGAATTGCTACAAAACAAATTCCAAGCAACCTATATGTGATGATTGCGGGTATCAGCACCATATCCGGCAAAAGTTTCTCGTCAAGTACTGCGATTGATGATTTTGGTGTGGCTACGGTTAACATTCCAACATTGGTGAATCCAAGCGATGCAGCACATCTTGCACTAAAAACACAATCAAATCCGGCACTCATACAGGAACTATCACGGCAAGACCATTTATTGTGGTATTTTGACGAGGCAAACGAGTTCTTTGAAGAATGTGCTGTTGGAAGGTGGAACGCCCCAATAATAGGGACTTTATGCGGTGCGTATGATGGAAGCCCAGTAGAGCGAAATCTATCATCACGGGATGGGGAACGGAACATTATCAGATGCGAAAAACCATTTGTCAATGTATTATTCAACATGACGACAAGCCAGTTGAAGGCAGCATCGACACATCGGATAGTTGAGAGTGGGTTTTTCTACAGGTGGTTGTGGTTCATAGAAGAGGGTGGAGAACGTAAAAAGAACGTTACTGCTACAAAGGAACAACTAGCCGAAACCAAAGCAATCCGTGCGGAATTGGTTAGGGTTGGCACTATGTTGAAACAACTGCCGGATAATTCAATCACGTTCAGAGTTCACGACAAGATAGAAGAATGGGCGCTCGACATAAGCAAACAAAGTCGCTCTGAAATATTTCAAGGTGCAACCGGGCGGGGTTTTATCCACATCTACAAAATCGCAATGATATTTGCTATGTTTGACCCGGAGTTCCAAAAAACGGTATTGAATAGAACCGACTACCCACAAGAATTTGACTTACCAGACAAGTGGGTTGATGCGGCAATCAAACTTGAAGAAAATTACCTTCTACCACGTTCAATTGTGGTTGCAGAGTTTGCAGACCGGGTGGACGTGAACAACCGACAACAGAAGGTTCTGGATGCTCTGCAATCTATGGGGGGTGTTGCTACGCATACCGAGTTGTTGAAAAAAACCAAACTGGATAGAGCCGAGTTTGCTAAAGCAATAGACACACTTCTCGAAAGTAATGAGATTGCACGAAATGAGAAAATAAACCCACAATCCAACCAGAAGTACAACGAATATACCAAATCACCTAACTAACTCAACTCACTTAACTCTCTTAACTCTCTTAACTCTCTTTACCTTCTTTATATACTAAATGCTAATTTTGGGGGTTCGGGGGCTCAAGAGTGTTGAGAAACTCAAGAGAGTTAAGGGAGTTAAGGGACTTACTATAACCACACTATTCTAAAGTCAACCTCGTATTAACGAGAGAGAAATAAAACCAATTGTTGCAGATACAACAGAATTTACCCAATGGACTGTCTGGTTGGTGGGTACTGTCAATACTGCAACAAACACGGGTTGACAACCACACCAAACCACCGGGCATGTAGTGTGGTTGTAGGTAAGTGCAACATTCTCCGCTTGCCGTTCGGCTTTCTTTTCTTCGGTGCGAATGTCGGAAAACACCTTACCGATCGACACCTTGCTATTTTTATCGCGCAATGCTGCAACTACGGAATGTTCAACCCTACCCTCACGCTCTGCTTTTTGAATGTGTTCGATGCGCCGTAGCGTTTCCCGCGACACCCCACTCTCCGCCGCAATCTGTCCGAGGGTTTCACTATCATGACGGGTTGTATATTCTCGTTCCCCAATTTGTTGGGTAACGATAGTTTGTCCAACATTTGTTAATGTAGATAGTTGTCGTTTCCTATTCTCTTCTGCGATAAGGTGTTTTACTCGCATACCAAGCTCACCCAATTGAAATGGGGTGAGGTTGCGTCGCGCCCATTGGTTACGCACCATCCATATCTTTGCAGCGTCTTTGTCTGGGAAGGGTTTGGTTGTGGTGGTGAAGGGGAGAGTTGAACCCGTGGTTGTTGTAGGTAGTGCCATCCGGAACCCATCATATAAGGCGCAAGAAAATATGGGGGTGTAGTGCGAGAAACCCAACAATGGCAGCGGGGTTGTTCGCCGTAGTTGAGTATATAACATATCCGAAAAATGGAGGGGTATATATCCGAATCTGTTTCTTAGTTATAAGACTTCCGGTATTTTTTCACACACAATCCTTATGGATACCATTTTGTTGTTGTTCGCACGAATGGAAACCCAACCTTGTGGAAGTCAGTATTACAAATATCGCATTCCAGGAATCACAAAAACGTGCTACCAGGGCGATTATTATTCACTACAACAAATTTATCTTTTAACCAGGACTCCAGGTAATTTGTTAACGTCGGACACTACCAGATTTTTTTATCAAATCATATTATTATAATGAAAAATAAATGCGAAAAATGTGTATTTGTCTGACAAAAACAACGACTAAAAACCACACTCCTGTATCAGACGTATGATTATTTTTGTCAGACACTTGTATGACAATATCTTATATATCTTATATATCTTATATATCTTATATCATAACATACAATATTATACTATGGTTGCCATATAGTGGACTATGAGAAAGCAACCTTATGCTGCATACCTGAACCCAGAACGGTATCAGGCAGCCCGCCGGAACGGAATGACGAACTACAGCGCATTTGTCGACGAGTGCATTTCAAAATACGTCGATAACAGCCCAATCATTCCCGTGAACACCGTAAACAACCGCCGGAGGGAACGATGACCAAGGCACAAGACCAACTAGACCAAGCCACACGGGAAATGGTTGTAGCGGAACAATTGAAACACGCAGAAGAGGAGCAGAAAAAAATCGACGAACGGGACGCACATCTTCACGCAGATGCGGAAAAGGTTCGTGCAGCACAACGGGAACGGGACAGATACGAGGAAATGGATAAAAAGAGTGAAGCACCCATCCCAGCCAAGGACAAGAAGCACGTTCAACCCTATGTGCCACAAAAGACAGGAGCCAAGGCAGCGGCAAAGCACTTCGCAGGACGTGCGGTTGACTATGCCAAGAAGAAAGTTATAGAGGATTTAAACCGCAAAGCAGACGACACACCCACACCAGCCAAGAAGCCCGCACCACGTAAGACATCTGTTCGTGCCAAACCAATGCGAGAAATGACATCGGGGTGGAACCAACCAACCCGTGGGCGTGGTAGTGGTGATATGTTCAGTTTCATGGATAATTGGGGTGGAAGTACAACCAGAGCACCACAACGCCGTCAGAGTGGTTCAATGTTAGATAATGAATTATCATCATTCTTCGGTAATCAGAAACCACAAGGACGTAAACAACCTTCAAACTTTGGATTACCATCGTTTGGTACTCAGAAACCCCAACGTCAAGCGAAGGGTAGTACGAAGAATGTTTATGGTAACTTTGGATTACCAAAGGGAATGTTTAGCCCACAGGCGAAGGGTAAAAGCCCTATGGCTAACTATGGGTTAGGATTCCTTGGAACCAACAAACCACAGGAGAAAAAGACTTCACTTCTCGATGAAATGTTCGGTTCGTTCGGTTCACCCAAGAAACCACCACGCCGTGGCGGGTGGTTCTGATGGTGAAACCTCACCTTCTCACAGTATCTAAAGAGCACCGCATTGTGGTTGCATCCGAGAAATGCCCGCAAAATACCGTGATTATCGGAGCGAAAGGAAAAAATCTTCTTGTCCTTCTCAAGAACGGGACAGAGATTACTATTGACAGGCGTGGAAATACGACAACCTTCACACCGATGTTAAGCGAGGTATTCTAAATGTTAAAATACCCGTTCGACAGGTTCAAACTCTGCGTTGGTGGTTCGGGCGATGCGGGTTTCTCATCGGGGAGTGCAACTGGTGATGCGGGGTATGACAGTGGTGCGGGTTCTGTATCATCAAATCCGGGGGTGTCCACATCTCTGGAGTCACAAGCAGCAGCACAAGCAGCGGCAAACGCCGCAGCGGGTTATGGGGCGTTCTGGAGTGACCCCGCAAACACTGAGGCGGGAAGGGAACTAGCAGCCCGTGGGAATACCGCAGCGAACCCGACAACCAGTGATAGTGGTGCAAACCCATTCAACCCACTCACACAAGCGGGTTCATATCAAAATTACCAGTTATCACACCCAGCGGCAACCGCAATGAGTGAACGCACCGCATTAAGTGCCATTGAACCACAGCGGGCGGGTTATACGTCAATACTGGATTTGGGTGACAGTAAGACACAAGCCCTTATACACGGTGGTATGACACCAATGGATGCACTCAACCAACAGCTACAGGGTGCATACCAGACGCAAACATTAACCGACGACAGATTTTTTGCGAATGAGTTAAGCAAAGCAAACCACAACAACGTGGAAGTATCAGCCAATTATCACGCATGGGCGAACGCCACGGGCATTCCACAAGCCCCGAACCCGTTTGAGCATGTTGGTGATTTGGCGCTAGGATTTGAAAAAGGGCTCTATGGTAAGAGTGGCGCACAAGTCACAACACCGACGAACCTTTCTGTTTTATCACTTCCATACGGTGGACTGCAAGACGTTGCATGGATGAATGCAATGGACTATGACAGGACTGGTGGACAGAACCAAATACGCCCAGACTGGAGCCAGCCAATATCCACGATTGAACGGGCAAAGAGTAGCGGTGAGATGGGACTTTACGGAAACTTAAACAGTTATTCATCAGGATACGGAAATCTCGACTTACCCACGCAGCAACGCATAGGTTATCAGGCGGCAAAATCGGCGGGTTGGAGCGTAAACATCGACACCAGAAACCCCGCAGCGGATTATAATGCACTTGGTTATGGAATGCCATACACCCCGCCGTCACAACAGGACAGGGATACGGAATTTAAAAGCACCCTTTCCGTTATGGATGGGTTCGCATTACAAGCACCGTTCAGGAGTGACGGAAAAACACAAACTGGTGACTTCGGATTAAAGACACCGTTTATCTCTCTATCATCCACTACAATGGATACCGAAACCCCGCAATCAGGAACCATACCTTATATTGGAACCGTTCCGTGGTTGTCGGGTGTATTGTCAAATTTCCAACCCATAGAAAAAACATCGGTGCGGTCACTAACTGATGGTACAACAATCACCAGCACGTCATACGGTAAGACACCGTTTACGTCAATGTTTCAATCGGTAACACCAACAGATGAAAAAGCACTTCCTTACACCCGTATTGCCGCACTCACCAACCCATTAATGGCTGGTGATACGATGAAGCAAATGTTCACCGAAGCACTCACGGATAAATTCAACCCGTCAAACTCGAAGAATATCCGCGAACAAAATCAGATGACTGATGTTGGTTTCTCTTCGAAGTATACTGCATTACGTGATGATCCTGCAATGTTCTTAACCAGCCTTGCACTTGGTGGTGCATTGGGTGCAAGTGGTGGTATGCTCCGTTCCGTGGGCGTTGGTACTAAATATTTAGCACCAGCATCCAAGGCGGGCGAATACTATCAGGGTGCATCAAAGTTAGTGTCAGGGACGGCAGCGGGTGTCTATATGAACGACTTAACCGAGCGTGTAACTGGTACTTCACTTGGTGGATATGAACGGGCTTTACTTCCTGCATGGAGTGGTGATAAAGAAGGGTTCGCAAACATCTCAAAGAATTGGGGCGGGCTCCCATATGCAAAGCAGCAACTTGACAAATCAGTGATGACGGAAATGGTACCGTTTGTCATTGGAGTTGGTGCTGGAGCCAAGGCTGGTGACTGGTTAAGTCAACGTGTACAAACCCGTGGGCTCCCAGAGGTAACGAACCCCGAAGAGATTTCCTATTTCAGCGGTGAAGGTTTCCCAACAAACCAGAACATTAAGACGAGTGATTTAATTCACAGTTTCAACACTGGAGAAATGCAGATAAATAAGGGACTTGGTGGAAGCGGGCGCAGCCTGATGTTAGATAGCAAGATGATGCCATCAGGTGAGCCATTAAAACGTGTACCCAACAACCCACAACGCGGGGCAATCGCTGGTGAAACTTTCATTTATTCGGGAGCAGAAACCCCGCACCTAGATACGGGATTTGTTGGTGCTGGTAAGAGTGAACTACCCGTTATGTTCAACGCACCAACAGGACAGGCGTACTTTACCAAGGCGGGTATGAACCAAGGCGCTGGAGGGTTCGGTATGAGTTCTGATTTATTCGGTATCTACAGGAACCCGACAATGTACCGCAGCTCCGTAAAGAGTGGTGAGTATTCAGAGATACCAAAGTCAATACTGAATACTCCGACGCGTGGCATGTCAACAAACAACCCACTAAACCCGCGCAATCAAGCCATTGCAGAATGGATGGGAACCAACGCCGAATTTGGTAAACCCGTGATAGGGCAGTACGGTAAATCCGAGTGGCAATACCTGATAAAAGAAGGTTCTGCCGTCAATACAAAAAAGGCGGGTTGGTTCACAGATAAGGGAAGTGGTTCACGTATCATCCTGCAAGATGTGACTTACACGGGACAAGGAACCGCACCAAAGCCGAAAGCGAACAACCCGATGACAGGTAAACCCATGCAGGGGATGGGACGGTTCTATGTAGAGATTGGTGTTGGTAGTTCACGCAGCGGTTCAAGTAAAACACTTGCACCCTTCTATGTTACTTCATTCGGTAAGAGTGGCACATCTAGTACCAAGTCAACGTCACGGAGTAGCCCGTTTAGTTCGTATGCTGGAACCAGTAAAGCATCAGCATCATCATCATTCAGTCCAAGGGCGTACACATTGCCAGACTTCACAACCACATTAAAATCTTCATCCACGAAAAGCCCATCAAGTTTTATTACTCCGTCATACACTCCAAGCAGCAAACCACCGAGTTATGACATACCCACATACTCACAACCACCGACACGTTCACCACCCAGTTACAAACAACCGACGTATAAACCACCTGTTTACACACCACCACCAACATACAAGAAACCACCAACAGGTGGTGGGTTTCCGTTTGGTAGTGGTGGAAGTGGAAGCACACCCGGAAGTCCACGGGGTAAAAACACGTGGCGCGAAATCATACCCATAGAATCCGAGATACTTTCATGGGGTAGAAAGGCAGGGCGTTCGGCAAAGCAACCCGCATTTATGAATGAGATAATGGGTACAACCAAGAGAGCACCAAAACGACGGGGGCGTAAGAAATGATAGACATCTTACCCCTGTATAATGCGGTGTTTGATTGGCAGACACAATACCTGATACCACTGTTCGAAGTTGCTCGTTCACACTGGTTGGTTATTCTCGTCATCATCATCGTTTGTGAAGAGTTGAAGCGGTGGTATGATAATAAGGAAGTCACGGAGGTATCCCAACCATGACACACTATAACCCAAACCCAATACCCGCCCGCATAGTGAAACCTAGGACATCCACACGCAAAGCCCGTGTTAATCCAGTGTGGAAGCAGGAGCACAACCACAGGTGTGGGTATTGTAATCAACTGTTTGGTAGTGGGTTATCACTTCAAGATCACGAATTTTTCTGCGATGTGAAGAGCGAAGAGATGTCCAAGCGGGTGGTTGTATGATGCCAACCTTCAAAACCCGCATCGATAGATCAATCGATAATCTTCCAGAAGGGGAGATTTTCACAAGTCAAGATATTTTCAGACTGTTAAAGGGTAAATGTTCGGGGAAGGCACTACCGGAACCAACATTCATTACCCACGTCTTAAGATGGCGAGATGATTGTAAGAAGGTCGGAAGCCACCAATGGGTGAGAATTTCGATGACTCCAGAATCGTGTGTGTCTGGACGAGAACAGTTAACACAGTCTGGTCAATCTTCGGTCAGTCCATAAATAGAAACACCTTGTGGGCGTTGTACCTTCTCTTCGCCCACACCAATAAAAAACTGTATTGTGTAATGGGGCTCCAGTCCGGCCCCATAGTTATTTTTTAGGGTATGTTTCCTTGTGAAAGGGATTATCTGCCAACAGAATCGCAATGGCGGGCTTGTTATTGCGTGTATGGGGAACCATAACCATAATGCGTGATGGTGATGCACTATAATTTGTGAGTTGACAACCAACTCATATGCACGTAATTATAATTTAAAAAAGTTTTAAATGACTACGGGGTGATAAAAAATTCTTCGAGGTAAATGGGGTATAAGCCATTTCGAAAAAGACTTTTTTATCACATTGAAAATCCTAACAAGTGTCAGAGATTTTTAAAAAAATCCCGTTCACCGGAAATACCCGACCGCATTCCGGAACAGCTGCATGTTCATCGATTCGGTTGGCACGGTCAAACCTTTGCGCTGCAACTCTTCTTTTCTCAGCGGCCAGTCATACAAATTAACAAACTCCATTGCCCGCTCGGGATGCGGCATGAGTCCCAGCACCTTGCCGTTAGCAGATGTGATCCCGGCAATATCTTCCACCGAGCCATTCGGATTCCAGGGATATTTTCCATATGCGGGAGTTAAATCATCCAGGCAGTACGTAAACGCGATCATCTTCTGCCGCTTTAAGCGCAGCAGCGTTTCTGGAGAACAGGAAAGATTGCCTTCCCCGTGAGCAACAGGGCAGTATAACCGCTCGATACCTTTGGTCCAGATATTGTCAACAGCGGGCTTTAACGAGACAAACCGGCATTCCAGCCTCCCGCTCTGGTTGGGTATAAGGGCAATGTCGCGTTTGAAGTGCTTGTCAAATGCTGGCACCAGCCCGAGATTTGCGAGGATCTGGAAACCATTGCAGATCCCCAGCACAAGATTATCGCCATCAAGGAACTCCAGCAGGTCATCCCAGAGATTGTTTCTCACCCTGTTGGCATACGCATTGCCGGCACCGGTATCATCCCCATAAGAAAAACCCCCGGGAAAGACCAGCAGCCGGTAATCCGAGAGACATTTTCGTCCAGCGATAAGATCGTTGATATGGACAATGTCTGCTTCCATGCCTACCCGTTCAAGCACCTCTTTCGTCTCCATCTCAGAATTGATCCCAAAGCCGCTCATGATCAGCGCTTTCTCTTTGATCAAGGTTAACGAAGATCGTTTTGTCACTCCAGTCACATTCGGGGCTTTTCGTTGTACAGCAATCACCATGCTCAATACCCCCGGAATGGCGCTTTATACGCAGTCGTAAGCTCGGCAACCGGAAGATCCAGCAGGAGTTTACCAGATGTGATTCGCAGGTTCTTACCGCCCACTCGTCCAACCAGCTGGGCATCCGCCCCGCAAATCCGCTCGAATGCCCGCTTGTTGTCCGGGGCTACAGTGACTACAAATCTTCCGAGCGACTCGGAGAAGAGTAAATAATCCGGGCGCATGGTTGACGGTAAAGTGATGTCCATACCCAGCTGTCCGGCAATGGCAACTTTTGCTAGCGCAATTCCAAGACCCCCGTGGCTGACCGGAAAGGCTGATGCCACCAGTTCATGGTTGAGGGCATCGGTTAACCTGCCGTAACGGGCTTTTACAACAGCGGCATCCAGTTTTGGAACCGTATTTCCGATCCCCCCAAGCATGGTGAAATACTCAGATCCCCCCAGTTCTTCTGAGGTTTCACCGATCACGTACACCAGATCGCCTCCGATCTTTGCATCCATGGAAACGGATTTTGCCACATCTGCATGGATCCCAATCGACGTGATGAGCAGGGTGGGAGGCACCGAGACTATAACCGGGTGGTCGTCCGCATCGAATCCCGAAAAATCATTGTACATGCTGTCCTTTCCGGAGATGAACGGGGTGCCAAACGCAACAGCGTAATCGTAACAACCTTGAGCTGCCAGTTTCAGTTGTCCAAGCCGTTCGGGGTCATCAGAAGAGCACCAGCAGAAGTTATCGAGAATTGCGATTGCATCGAGCGGGACACCGATCGCAATAAGGCCACGAATAGCCGTGTCGATCGCTGCTCCGGCCATGAGATACGGATTGATCTCCGAGTAGGTGGGAAAGAGGCCCTGTGAAAGACCCACACCTTTCTTTGAGCCGGGGACAACTTTGTTCAGCGTGGCTTCGGTCTGCACCCTGCCCGCACCCTGGACCGGCCCGAGCACATGACCCCCCTGCACAGTATGGTCGTACTGGATGGAGATGAACTCTTTTGAACAAATATTTTTCCGCTGAAGCATTGAGCGCATCGTTGCATCAAGGCGATCCGGGCAGGGGAACTCAGGTTCAGAATATGTCTTTTGTGTATAGGTAGTTTTCAAATGTTTTTTTGGCATGCCGTCGTGCAGGAAATCAAGATCGATATCCATCACAACATTGCCATGCCACTCGACAACGCATTTACCGGAGTCTGAAAACTTTCCTATCACGGTTGCCTCCACTTCCCTGCTCTGCATCAGGTTCAAGAAGGCATCGAGTTTTTCTTTAGGAACTGCTAAAGTCATGCGCTCCTGCGACTCTGAGATCCAGATCTCCCAAGGTGCCATACCATGATATTTCAGGGGAACTTTGTCGAGATATACATGGCAGCCGTTACACTCTTTTGCCATCTCGGCAACGGAACACGAGATTCCGCCGGCCCCATTGTCCGTGATGCTGCGATACAGCTCCAGGTCCCGGGCCTCCTTGACAATCACATCAGAGAGCTTCTTCTGGGTAATCGGATCACCTATCTGCACCGCCGTTACCGGGCTTTTTGGGTCAAGCGCTTCTGAGGAGAACGTTGCCCCATGGATACCGTCTTTTCCTACACGCCCACCGGCAATAACAATAAAATCCCCGGGTGCTGCCTCTTTCTCATAGAGTTTCCGGCCCGTGTGTTCCCGTGGCATAACCCCAACGGTCCCGGCAAAGACAAGCGGTTTTCCTACATACCGGTTATCGAACCAGCACCAGCCCTGCGGGGTAGGAATACCCGAGCAGTTCCCGCCAACACCCACGCCCCGCACAACACCGTCAAGGATCTGTCGGGGGGAGAGGATTGGCGTTGATTTATTCTTCCCGCGGAAGAGTGCGGGATCATAATCCGGGTCACCCACGCAGTACCCGTAGAAGTTGATGCAGGGTTTTGCCCCAAGACCAAAGCCGATCGTGTCCCGGTTGACCCCAACAATACCGGTGAGTGCACCACCGAACGGATCGAGCGCGGAGGGTGAGTTATGGGTCTCGACCTTGTGGGTTACAAGATACGTATCATCGAATATGATCGCACCTGAGTTATCTGTAAAGACCGTTACGCAGATGTCCTTATCCCCTTTTTCCGCACGGATTTTATTAGTAGCCGCCTGAATGAACGTTTTGTAGAGACCGTTTGGAACATCATCGTCCATGGCAGAGGCAAAGATCGTGTGCTTGCAGTGCTCGCTCCAGGTCTGGGCAAGTGATTCGATTTCAATATCGGTCGGCATCCGCCCCTGCGATTTGAAGTAATCGCGTATGGCATGCATCTGGGCGAGATCAAGCGCGAGCGGTCCCCTCCTCTGCACAGTTGAGGAGTCAACAATTCCCTCTTTTCCAATGCGTGCGAGTTCAGTATCTTCAATGTCAAGATTTACCATTTCTGCGGTGGGCAGTTCATGGAGGTGGACTACAGGCACAACCGGATCCATGCCCCTGTCACCATATTCAGCCCGGGTCCTGATGAGGACCCGGTTCACGAGCGGGTTTGCAAGTGTTGCGCCAAGTTTCTGAAGTTCAGTCGGGGATAATGTGCCGCAGACCAAAAAGAGCTGCGAGGTATAGACTGCTTCTCCTTCAACAAATTTCAATGAAAAGAAATCTTCGATCGTCTGGCGGGCCGTAGCGCCGACATTGTCCGTCACTCCGGGCAGGAATCCTACTTCGATCGCATAATCAAACGGTATTTTTGTCGGTGTGTCTGTTAAAAATTTCTGGACAACGGGATTAACCAGTTGTGTGCCGATATCTGCTAGTTCAGTTCTGGAAAAATCGCGGGTGCTGGTTGAAATGGTGTAGACATCGATGAGGTGTAGTTCATCAATCTGAAAACCTAAGGATCGAATCCTGCTGGTCCGCATTTTTAACCGGGGATCGGTGGTATAGTGAACTTCTATCCGGTGGACACAACACTCCATAATTACTATATGGAACTGCAATTACAAAATAGATGCCGTAGGAGGATCAGAACGCAGTCCACATCATCCCGACAGCAAATGCTGTCCGGTACTCCTCTTCAGATAGCCCAGGGCACTTCATCCGGAGCAGGGAAAAAGCTTTGACCAGTGCTTCGTCCCCGGTCCCGTATTCCCCATCACGGAACGCCGCGCAGACCTCATACACATCGTGCGACAACCGCTGGATCCGTATCAGGGCATCCCGGCACATCGCAGGGGATTCATTTTGAACTTTATCGTATATCCGGTTGAGAAGATCTGTGTTATCCGGTGCCGGGCAGGATGGTGGAGACCGGCCCTTGCGAAAGATTAAGTCAAACGCAATACTCATAACTTCCGGGCTGGGCTTTTGGGGTAATGCGGGCATGGGACTGTTCCTCATCCGGACAAAGCCGGGGCGTCATAAAAAAACTACAAGTATCAATAAGTAATCAATATTTGGCAGATCACCTATTTGGACTTTGAGAAGAGAGCGGAGCACTCCGCCAGATTGCCGGCGCTGTCAGAAAACCGCAGAATTTATACACAATCCCATTACACGCTATGCAGTTGCATGGCAAAAAAATGTGAACAATGCAAAACACCTGCGCTTGACGATCAGTCAGAGTTCTGCAACCGCTGCGGTTCTTTGGTTATTGAAGAGCCCTTATTAAAAGTGCCCGTATGCAGCCGATGCAAAAGTCCCGCTCCAAATACTGAAGTGCTCTTTTGTAACCGGTGCGGCACTCAATACCCGATAGCAGAACCTGGAAAAAAATCCCTGCTCTGCCCGCGCTGTGGTAATGTCATTTACGATGACCAGTCAGAGTTCTGCAATCGCTGCGGGGCTTTAGTAACACAAGTTCCACAAACAAAAATCCCCGTTTGCAGCAGATGCGGCAATCCCGCACCCGATGCCGAGTCGCTTTTTTGCAACCGGTGCGGCACGGAATACAAAAAAGAAGCGGTGAATACAACCCCACTATGCCCGCGCTGTGGATATAAGATTCCTGATGACCAGTCAGTGTTCTGCAACCGGTGCGGTGCGACAGTTGGTACAAAACCTGCAAACAAAAAACCCGTATGTTTAAAGTGTGGTGCCCCGGCTCCGGATGAAGAGACACTCTTTTGTAACCGCTGCGGAACCCCGTTTAATCGTCCTGCTTCAATCCCTAAACCCGTCCACACTCCGGCACAAAAACCGGCACAGCCCGTTTCAGTAAAAATATCTAAAAAGAAACAGGTGCCTGCTGTCGTGACTCCGGAAGATCTCTGGGATCCGGTCCCGGATGAGGAATTCGAAGACGTGCATTATCCACATACGGTATCACTTCCCCCCTCACAAAAAAAGTATGCCCATCTTCCTCTTGTAGCCGATGAACTGGCGTGTGGAAAAGTTAAGGATACTGGCATTGTAATTCCAGGGAACTCAAAAAAATACGCCCATCTCCCGCTGATCGCCGATGAATTCAAAGAAAAACAATCCCCGCGCCTTGAGATTGAGTCACCTTATATCCCTGCCCCCCCCAAGGAAAAGAAGGCGGGCAGGTCAAAAAAAGGACTCTTTGACCTGTTGAAGAAATGAGTCTGAAGTGATTCCCCAAAAAAATTTTAAAAATATTTTTTTAGATCATCCCCGTTATTTTGTCATCGTCGTTACCGGTCAGGTAGTCCGGGTGCACTTCCTGCCGTGCAAACAGGGCAAGGATGAGGATAAAAATCGCAATAATAAATGAGAAGAAGAATGCAAGATCAAAACCTGCCGTCATCAGTTCCAGTTTGATATTTGCCGGTGCAGTCTCGGTGATCCCGCGATTCCCTGCAATTATTTCAATACCCTGTATGAATACAAGGTTTGCAAAAGCAATCCCGAGGGTTAAGGGGGCGAACCGCTCTAGACTCGTGAGACTGGAGACCATACCCTGGTATCCCTTTCCCACCGAGTTCATAATCATATTTGATGCAGGAGTGATCATGAGGCCAAGACTAAATCCAATCACGATTAGGCAGAGGACTACAAATCCAGTCGAGGTACCGATCCGCAGGAGTGTCATCATATAGAAACCGGCAACAAGGAAGCACCCCGCAGCGATGCAAAGCGCCCTTCCGCCAACCCGGTTATAAAGTATACCTGCAAGAATTCCTGATATCATCATGGCTACCGAAAGAGCTGTTAAGATAAGCCCGGCATCGGACACGCCATAACCTTTTACGTACTGGAGATAGAACGGGAGCAGGTAACTGATTCCGGCAAAACTGAAAAAGACCAGGGACATAATCAAATTGGTCATTAAGAAATTCCGGTTCTTAAAGAGGCGGAGCTCAAGGAGCGGGTCAGATACCCGGAGTTCGTGCCACACAAAATAAGCAAGCGTAATGATGGCAATTGCCAGGGAGCCAAGAATGGTGGGGGATGTCCATCCCAGGGCATTGCCTTCAGATACCGCAAAGAGGAGAGCAGCCAGTCCGGTAAAAATCAACAATGCACCGGCCTTGTCAAAGCCTGCAGGCTGGTTATGCGGTGTGCTTGCCGGTATAACTTTTGTACCGAGCAGGATCGCGATAATTCCCACCGGCACGTTGATGAAAAAGATCCAGTGCCATGAGAGGAACTGGGTGAGCACTCCGCCGATTGTTGGCCCGATTGCAGTTCCGAGTGCGGCAACAGTCATGATGATACCCATGGCTTTTCCTTTCTGCTTCATGGGTATGTAGGCGGTTATCATTGCCGGTGCAATCGCAGTAATCATTGCGCCCCCTATCGCCTGGAATGCCCGTGAGCTGACAAGTATGGGAAATGAATTTAAAAGATCAGGTAACAGACCGCAGGAAAACGATCCGATTGTAAAGATCACAAACCCTGACAGGAAGACTTTCTTAAACCCAATTCCATCAGACAATTTGCCGAAAATAAGCACACAGCCGGCCATCACCAGCAGGTAGATGGTCGATACCCAGCTGACGGTACTTGTCGAGATTGCAAAGGTGGATGAAATGGTCGGCAGCGCAATATTGACGATCGTTCCGTCCAGTGCTGACATGAATGCTGCAAGAGAGATGGAAATGATCAGGAGATTGAAACCTGCCTGATCTGTTCCCTGACGGTTATTTTCCATGCATGGATATAGGATGGTGGGATAAAAAAAGGAGAGGGGTTTGAAATGGGATACCCGATGGCAATTTGGGGTTGACAAAAAATAATCGATAGGGACTGACTCGCATTTTTGTCGTGTTTATCCACAAATAACTCTGATATCCAAATCACCGGATAAAAAAAGAAAGAAAGCTAATAGGCGCAACATGGGGCTCGGTCATTTTCCCGTGTTTCAAGAATCCGTGCTCCTGGCAACAAAGTCCATAACACTGCGAAGGCAGCCGTCCATGTTAAGATACTCAAATTGCGAGAACCTGCCGACAAGCGGGATTTCCGCAGCAGAGCAATAATCCTTGACTATAGCGATATTTTTCTGGTAGGCAAGGTCATAGACCACATAGGCATAGGGCTGGCGTTCCACTGAGGAATACACAATCTGTTCTTTTGTCAGTATATGCATTGCCTCTAATGTTGTTACAACCTGATCAATGAGTGCCGCATCATCCATGCGAGAGACTTCATCGCCCGGCTGGTGGGTAATTTCTGCAAGCACTGATCCGCATCCTCCAGGTGCTGCGTGGGCACTGTAATTGGACGGAAACGAGATGCGGTTGGTCATGCCGAGAGCGATCTCCGGGATATAGAGCCAAGAGATGTCCGGTACAGCTCCCTGTATTCCGATATTCACGCATACGAGCGCATTGTATCTGAGGGCAGCACACGCCTTTTTTACGCTGGTCGGCACCTTGTCAAGAGCTGCCACAAGATGCTGTACCGGTATGGTAGAGATGCATTGATCTGCTACAATGATTTCACTACCATTACTAATCTCAAAGCCCCCGTCTTTTTTCCGTACTGATGTCACGCGGAACCCGGTCCTTATCTTGCCCCGGATCGGCTCTGCGATAGCACTGACAAGCGCTTTTATACCCCCATCAAGTGGATAGGAAAAAACCGACTGGTGAGTGTAGCCTTCAGTGGAAATGCCAATCGCAGATTTGATCACATCCTCGATCGGGGGGCGGGGGATGCGGCCGTCAACCCAGTGAAGGGACATCTGATCGGTAGGAAATTTCCAGATCTTCTCATTGTACGGAACCATGTAGCATTCGGCAATCCCTTTTCCGAACGTATAGTAAATCCATTCACGGAAATTCTCTGGAGCCGGCAATTCGCCTTTTTCAACGGCCACATGGGTCTTTACAAACTCGTTGATGCAGAAGAAGCGGTCCTGCTCGGGAAGATCTGAAAGCCCGTTTTCAAATGGGTATTTCACATACTGGTCTTTATAAAAAATTTTTGTGTTTCGATCATTGCGCTGCTCGTTTCTCTCAATCATCCGCCGCATGAATGCGAGCACTTCAGTGTCGCGCGAGAAGATAATATGCGAACCGCCGATATCGAATGTGAAACCCTGTTCGGTCTTAGAGCGGCAGAGTCCACCATACGCCTCTTCCGCTTCAAGGACAACCACATCGTTGCCTTTTTCGTGCAGCAGGCGGGCCAGTGCAAGTCCGGAAAGTCCGCCGCCAAGAATTGCTATTGTCACTGCACATACGTTGGTATCCGGAATTTATATTGTTGAGTGTAGAGAGGAGCAGCATTAAGCCGGTCCAATTGAGTCCTGCCAAATATTCAGACAGGATTCCTTTGCCTGCAGGACATTCTTAAAAACGCATTTAAGAAGGCCAGACAAAGTATTCTAAAAAAAAAGGATTTTTATGGCTGTTGACTTTCCAAAACGCGTGGTTCATGGGGGCACAGGAAAGCGCCAGCTCGAAAGGACCAGAAAAAATGTGCTGGATTTCAGCGCGAGTATCAACCCGTATCCCCCGGAGTTTGAATGGCACTGCAATCCGGAATTCCTTTCCTCGTATCCGGATGATTCCTATCATGAACTCAAAGAAAGAATCGGTGCTGTATTTCACCGTAAGTCTGACGAGATCTGTGTTGGTAATGGTTCGATAGAACTTATCCGGGTGTTCTGCCAGGTCGTGCTTTGCGGGAATAAACATTTTTTTTGCGAATCGCCGACATTTGGTGAATATGCTTTATCCGCCCGACTTGCCGGTGCTGCAATGGCAGACAACCCTGCAATGGCAGATGTTTCATTCATCTGCAATCCCAATAATCCGACTGGCATATTGCAGGATAAAAAGAGCCTATTGAAGAGACTCTCTGAAATGAACATGCATGACGGGATGCTCTTTTGCGACGAAGCTTTCATAGAACTTTCCGATCCCAAAGAGAGCCTTGCAGATATTTCAGATCCCAACCTCTTTGTCCTGCACTCGCTAACAAAAAGTTTCTCTGTGCCGGGAATCCGGTTTGGTTTTGGTTTTGGCTCACCGGACCTGATTGAAAAGATTGAAATTTCCCGCCCTCCATGGAGCGTGAAT
The DNA here is from genome assembly GCA_964590895.1 of uncultured Methanoregula sp. Lineage (GTDB taxonomy): Archaea > Halobacteriota > Methanomicrobia > Methanomicrobiales > Methanospirillaceae > Methanoregula. The sequence continues at coordinate 21,645 of CAZPYV010000019.1, forward strand.
GCCTTTGCCGAAGCTTTTGCAATGCAGGCGCTCGTTCATATGGATGATCTTAGAGAATCGCGTGAGCGAATCCGGCAGGAACGGGACTGGCTCATCCACGAGATCACCGCGCTGGGATTTTACTGTCATCCATCTTCGGTGAATTTTATTCTCGTGGAATGCCATTGCGATGTTGCAAAACTTTGTGAGTGTCTTAACAAACGCTCAATTCTTGTGAGAGACTGCACCTCCTTTGGACTGCCCACCTGCATCCGGGTTGCAGTCCGGACCCATGATGAAAATCTTTTACTCATGGAGGCAATGGCTGCATGTATGCCCTGATCATGGCAGGGGGTGGAGGGAGCAGGCTTAATCTTGGGGAAAAACCGCTTATTCAGATCTGTAGACGCCCTTTGATCTCCTATGTAATCGATGCATTCAGACGTGCGGGATGTGAACCTGTGGTTGCCACATCTTTCCAGACACCCATGACTCTGAACTGGTGCCGGGCTCATGGTATTGAATTCTGTAAAACCGAAGGGGCCGGTTATGTAGAAGATATGGTAAGCGCAGTGATGATGCTTGAAGAGGAAAAACCGCTGTTTGTCAGCGCTTCTGATCTTCCCTGTATTACTCCGGACATCATTCATACCATCACCGGTGCGTACCGTTTGGGCGGAAAAGATGCATGTTCTGTCTGGGTGCCCGAAATGTTTGTTACATCCTGCAATGAGGCGATGCCGTACCGTAAAGAGATCCAGGGAATCATGGCGTGCCCGGCGGGTGTTAACATACTTAAAGGAGCGCTCATTTCACAACCCCAGGACGAGCGCGAGCTGCTTTTAGAAGAAACCCGGCTGGCTCTTAATGTCAATACAAAAGAAGATCTAATAAAAGCTGAGATTTTTATTAGACAAAATCCTGTCCTGTAACATAAGAAAAACACTTTTCATTATTTTTAAATTATTCCTAATCCGTGCCATTCCATCAAAAACAGGCTCAATCCTGTCATATTTTTTAGCAATGCATATTAAGATGCATCGCTATAGATCTCTGTATTATGGTCGAGTCTCAGGAGATTGAGCTGCAGGGTCATATCATTGATTCAGGAATTATGACGCAGCTCTTTGACCGGGTCATGGATATGGGGGGCAATTTTGAGATCCTTGTCTTTGATATTGGGAAAAAGAAGACGGATCCCAGTTATGCCCGCCTGCGTATAGCCGCCTCGACCAAGGCAAAGCTCCACTCAATCCTCTCTGAACTCCATCGTCTTGGTGTCCGCCCCATTGAAGTCAAAGATGTTCATCTTGTGAATTCTGACGATGACTGCAAGGTGCCAAAGGGGTTCTACACGACAACCAACCATCCAACCCAGGTCAAATATGAAGGAGAATGGATCCCGGTTGAACCTGTCAAGATGGATTTTTTAATTGTAGTTGATCTGAAAAATAAAACCGCACGAAGCACGGCTTTAGCAAAGATCCGGAAAGGAGATCTGGTTGTTGTAGGGGAGCAGGGGGTGAATGTTAGTTATCCGGAACGGCCCCGTGAAAGCAGCACATTTGAATTCATGCATGGCACGGTATCTTCAGAACGACCGAGCGAGACGCTGATTGCACAGATTGCCAGAGAAATTCTCGAGGTCCGGAAAAAAGGTGGCCGTATTGCAATTGTCGGAGGTCCTGCGATCATTCATACCGGTGCAGATAAGGCACTTGCCGAAATGATTCACAAAGGGTATATCGATGTACTCTTTGCCGGCAATGCCCTTGCAACGCATGATATCGAGTATAATCTCTTTGGCACCTCACTGGGTATGGATATTTCCACAGGAAAACCGGTCATGGGCGGTCATAAACATCATCTCTATGCCATCAGCGAGATCATGCGGGCAGGTTCAATCAAGTCCGCTGTGGATAAAGGGGTAGTTACTGGCGGTATCATGTACGAATGTGTGAAAAAGAATATCCCCTTTGTGCTTGCGGGTTCAATTCGCGATGATGGGCCGCTTCCCGATGTGATAACAGATGTCATGACTGCACAAGACACCATGCGGAAACATATTGCGGGATGCAGCATGATCCTGATGATTGCAACGCTCTTGCACTCGGTTGCAGTCGGTAACTGCCTGCCTTCCAATGTGAAAACGGTCTGTGTTGATATCAACCCGGCAGCTCTCACCAAACTTATGGATCGCGGCAGTATGCAGGCAATTGGTATTGTTTCTGATGCGGGAACATTCCTGCCGATGCTCGCACGACAACTTGAGATCCAGAGCAGTGCTGCAAAAAAATAATCTGCCTTTTTTTAAGCAGGATTGATTTTGTTCAACGGGTCAGGGGCATACAAAACGGAGTTTCGTGCGCCAGAACAAACACCCATTCTTTTTTGCATTCACAAGGAATCTCTAACAGTGCATTGATCAATTCCCGATCTGCATTAAGCGAATAGTCACGTATGCCTTTGACCAGATCGTAATCACATTTCCCGCAGTTGTGCGGTCCCCGTTTTTGCCCGCCCCCGAGCGGATCGCAGGTCATATGGACGGGGGCATCTTTTAAGAGGTAAAGAACACTCCAGAGATAGGGTGGACGGTATGCACCCCGCTTCCAGTAAAAATCAAGTTCGGTTCTTCGCTGCACGGTACAGGGATTCATCGAGATCATATCAGCATGCGAAGCTGCATCACGGATTGATTGTTTCATATCGTCAAAAGCTTCTCTCTCAGTTAAAAAGAGTGGTTTGAATAAGAGGTATGCTTTGATACCTGCTCCTGCTGCTTTGGCCCTTGATGTTGCTGAAATAAAATCTGAATAGGTAAATCCCTTGTTGATGCATTTTTCCCGGATCGGATCGCTGCTCGTTTCCAGTCCGACTGCACAATACAGCGGAGTTTTCCAGCTGCCGTCATCTAGTTTTTCGATAAATGAGCGGATAACTTCGGTATCAACAAATTCCGGGCGGGTTTCTGCAATTACCAGTTTGCCACGAAATGTTGTGGCCACATCGGTTAAAAATTCTGGTGGCACTTCAGCAGGATCGAAAAAACTTCCTGAAGTAAAAATTTTCACCATCCGGTAGTCATCGGGTTTGAACTCATTTTTTACCCAGGCAAGCTGGGCTTTGAGATGGTCATATAGTTTTTCGCAGGATTGTTTTTCATACCGTTCATGACGGTAACTGCACATCCGGCATTTTGACCAGCTGCACCCGGCACTTTTAAATATCACCGTCAGACATTCCAGCAGATCATTGCCGTAACGCTCTTTTCCCCGCCAGCTTGCAAGTGGTTTTTCGATCCGTTCAGAAATCATTAACATCCTATTAGTTAATCGTACATAGATGAAAAAGTTCGTCCTTTTTATTATGGGACTCGTCTTTTTATTGGGGTTTGCATCGGCATATCAGGTGAATATTGATGCACCGGGAACTCTTTCTGTAGGAAAACCTCTCATTGTAACTGGCACAACCAACCTGCCCCCCGGAATGTACATTGATGTGGTGCTCTATTACCAACTGACAACTTCAACTGAAGTTGATCGAAAGGTTGTATATGTCCAATCTGACAAAAATTTTAAAACTTTTTTCGATACAACCCACCTGAAGAAAGGAACGTATAAAGTAGAGGTGCCGGTTCCCGGGTTAGGCACTTCATCAGAAAACCTGCGCATTATCCAACTCATCGATCGCGCTGATGAGATCTTTATATCTTCATTATCCCGCCAGAGTTTCAATGGCAAGATGTACATCGCTGGTTCAATCAAGGGTGGAGAAAATTCCGGCATCCAGATTGAGGTTGTCGGTCCTCAAAATACGGTGGTGTTTGGACCCAGTTATGTAAATACAAACAATGCCGGTCTCTTTTCTGCCGAGATTTCCATCACCGAACCCGGGGATTATGAGGTGAGTTTTACCGATGCGAAAGGATACATCGGAACTCGTACAATCTCAATTACCGGAGAACCTACAATGGGTGTTACTCCCATTACAACAGCAACAACATACCCGGTTTTTTCCGCACATGCAAAAGCATCGCGGGATTCTCCGGCATATTTTGTTGTCAGGACTCTGTCCGGTCCTGTCGCATTGCATACCTCATCATCTGTAGACTGGGTGATGGAATACGTTGATGACAAGGGCGTTCTTCATATGGTAAATAATCAGGGACAACTAAACCCGGAACGAGCAGAATTCCAAGGCCGGGGTAAGACCGTCTACGTCAAAGTGTACCCTTACAAGTATGCTGATAGCAGCGAAGTGTTCCTCTATGCAGAAAATGTCAACTCTATTGCTGTGAGTCCGACCATACCTGAAGCATTTGCAGCAACTGCGCCTCAGACTCCAACCGAAACACCGCAATCCCCGGTATTTCCTTTGGTGGGATTGGGGGCTATCGGCATCGCTGTCTTACTCTCGCGTAAATAGTCTGTTCATATAAAAATTTCAGTTGCCCGTGTATCTCCCGCTCAACGGGTTCCTGTTACATGGGTTAAGAAGCCTTTTTTACATACTACGCCCAACATATGGAGAATGCCGGGGTAGTCTAGTCCGGGAAGGCGGTAGCCTTGAAAGCTACTGGTGCCCTG
>CAZPYV010000020.1:0-8322 GCA_964590895.1 uncultured Methanoregula sp.
TTAAGGCAAGAAAATTCTTGATTCAGATGAAAGAAATCGCCAATAAAATGATTGTTTGTAACATTCACACGTTCTTACTATTTCTCATCGTTGAGCTTTTCTACAGAGCAGTTTTTTAAGCAGTGCTCTTCATCACCAGGATTAATCCGCTCGGGGGAGTAACCGACAAAGAAATCCTTCCCGCACTTCATGCCGGATTCCTTTTCCAGGATCGGGGCCATCAGCTCTTCTGACAAGCCGGGATAGACCGTGGATTCTAAAACGACAATCGCCCCTTTTTTTAAGTTCTGTCCCACTATCGTTGAAGCGGAGATGACCGGTTCCAAGTCCGGCTCCTTTGCCTTGGTCACCGGTGTTGGGACAGCAATAATGACAAAATCCGCTTCTTTGATCTTTTTGGGATCGGTAGTTGCCTCGATCCGGTTGCCGGGTGTTTTGTTCAGTTCGTCCACTTTCTTCTGGTTTCGCCGGTACCCGATCGTGTGGATATGCTTCGAAAAGTCATCGGCAAGCGGCTGACCGACATATCCAAGACCGATAATACAGACGGTTTTTTCTCTGTGTTTTTTTGAGGTCATGTAGAAAAGGCTCCAACGGTAAAAATGTGATCTATCAGTGGAATGTATAGGAGCAAAAATATATCAAATGATCCAAAAATTCATTATCATCGCCGGACATTGTACCGGATATGGTTGAAAGGCACGGTAACGGAATTTGGCAGAACCTCCGGATACCGACATAAAATTCCTTTTAATCTCATGCGGTCCGTACATGTTCATAGACGGGAACGATTAGAAATGTTCAGATAATTACATGGATCGGTAACACGATCACATTGCTGCGCCCCATACGCGTAGTATCGATGCACGGATTGCTTCTTACCCTGCGGGATTTCCTTCCCGGTTTGCTAATATATTTCTTATCTGTCATAAAATGAATCTTCCATTCTCCTTTAAACCAGTGATGTTGGTCGATCGACCCTGACGGTTGCCTCCCCAATTATTTGAATTACTCCGGTACGGTACTGCTTTCAGAGTTGATTCACACGTCTCTTCGTTATGTGCTGGTTCTTCGCTATTATTCCGGAGGATTCTTTTTTTTTCCTTTTTCTTCTTGGTCAACTTCATCGTTGAACTTGTTTTCGGCTCAACAATTGAGATAGAAAATACTTTCGGGACAGTATATTCTATCTTCATCATTTATGATGGTTTGAGGTTTGATCGATATACCATTCCACCGTTCGCTTCAACCCTTCCTCAAACGGCACCTGCGCCACAAACCCGAACTCCTGCTCCGCCCTTGAAGTAACCAGACACCGCCGTGGCTGCCCATCAGGTTTTGAAGTATCCCAGCGAATCTCCCCGGTAAAACCGGTCTGCTCCTTGATGATGGTAACAAGATCCCGAATCGTGATCTCCTTCCCGCCGCCGAGGTTGACAGGTTCCGATTTGTTATATCGTTCAGTGGCAAGGACAATTGCGCGGGCAGCATCCTCAATATAAAGGAACTCCCGCGAGGCATTTCCGGTGCCCCATACATCAACGGAGGGTTTCTTCTCGCGAACCGCTTCTACAAACTTCTTGATCAGTGCAGGAATAACGTGTGAACTTTCGGGGTTGAAATTGTCACGAGGACCATAAAGGTTCACTGGCAGGAGATAGATGGAATTGAACCCGTACTGCTGGCGGTATGCCTGCGACTGCACGAGCAGCATTTTTTTTGCCAGCCCGTATGGTGCATTGGTCTCCTCCGGATACCCATTCCAGAGTGTATCCTCACTGAAAGGGACCGGGGTGAATTTCGGGTACGCACAAACAGTACCGAGAATCACGCATTTCTTTACACCCTCCTGCCGTGCGGCCTCGATGAGCTGGATCCCCATGATCGCATTGTCATAGAAAAGTTCGCCGGGATAGTTCTGGTTAAAGCCGATGCCTCCGACTTTTGCGGCAAGATGGATGACAATATCTTTGCCTTTTACTGCCTTGACACAATTCTCCCATGTGCGGAGGTCAAGATCCCTGCTGCGGGGGATATCCAGCTGGTCCTTTTGAACACCCCGCACCGCCAGTTGTTCGACAATGTGAGAGCCAAGAAACCCGGCACCCCCGGTGAGAAGGATCTGTTTTTTTTCCCAGAATGTCATGCAACGTACTCCTTAAGGCAAGAGACGATGTCTTTTGATCCGCTGTTGAAATAATTCGGTGCTATGTGCACATAATGTTGTTTGTAACAGGAGAGTTCCGGGAGTTCAGCTATCCAGTCAAGAGAACGGATCTGCGGGTAATCATAAGATCTGCCCACACCCAGCCTCTGGATATCTGCTACAATCGCATTATCTTCAATAAAGCCCGGGCGCTGCCAGACAATGAGCGGGACTTTGGCCTGGACCGCTTCAGATACCGTGCTGTAACCGCAGCGGGTTACCACAAGATCGCACATTGCGATCCAGTTCTGGGATTCTGTCTCATGTGCGGGAAGAGAGATGATCCGAAAATGCCGGGTGGCAAATGCGGATGGAATGACGAGCCGGATTGATTCTTTAGAGAGGGGGGGTTTAAAAATCCGGCCCAGCTGATCTACCGGGCACCGGGGATTGAAGAAGACAACAGTGTCATCCTCACTAAGTCCCAGTTGTTCTCGCATGAGATACCGGGGAACCCTAATATCGCGAGACAGGAGACTGACAGGAACCGTTTTTCTGAATGTATCCATCGGAAGATGAAACGGAAGAACACAAGCAAGAGTTGCACTGGAATACGCAGATCGCACGTTGTCGATGAGTCCGGTCATGTCCGGAACGAGATGCTGGTAGATGGTATCCCAGGAAAAATTTGAGATCGCCACAGATGGAATGCCCAGCACCTCAGCGACAAGAAATGGCTGCGGTGCGATATCAGAGAGTATGAGATCAACCTCCCGAACCTTACAGAACCGTACCTCTCCTGCAATATAATCAGACCATGATTCCTGCCATTCCGTTAAAAGAACCCGCATATTCTCAACATCCACAGCCTCTGTGGAGAGAAGCGGGATGGAAATATCATTCCGGTACCTTATTACCGATATGCGAGGATCTTGTAATGATTTCGAGAGGAGGTTAAACGGGCCTTCAGATTTAACAATAATACGGGAATCGGGATAACAAAAAAGAATTTTTCGGATTAGCGCTATAGAACCGGTTGCATGACCATAACCATAATCACTGACATAAAAACATATGGTCTTCATTTTAAAAAGAGGATGAGATTAATCCGCCTTCCACCACATCTTTGAAAACGTCTTTTTTAAGATCGCATCTCCCTCACCAACCGGGGATAGCCCCGCCGCACGCATATCAGCATCCACCATGATCTTCACCAGTTCATTGAACCGGATCTTCGGTTTCCAGCCAAGATTTTTCTCTGCCTTTGACGGATTCGCAATCAGTACCTCCACCTCGGTCGGGCGGAAGTATTTTGGATCAATCTTCACGTGTTTTTCAACGTCAAGCCCGGTATACTTAAATGCTGCATCAAGAAATTCCCGGACAGAATGAGTCTCGCCAATCCCAATCACGTAATCATCCGCATTCTTTTGCTGGAGGATCTTCCACATGCATTCCACATACTCCGGTGAAAATCCCCAGTCCCGCCGTGCATCAAGGTTCCCGAGATAGAGGTACTGCTCCTTTTTTGCAAGAATTCGTGCAATCCCCCGTGTGATCTTCCGAGTGACAAACGTCTCACCCCGTCGCGGCGACTCGTGGTTGAAGAGGATGCCGTTTGCCGCATACATCCCGTACCCTTCACGGTAATTGCGCACCATCCAGTACGCATACACTTTCCCGCACGCGTACGGGCTCCGTGGATGAAACGGCGTCTCTTCATCCTGCGGGGGTGCCGATCCCCCGAACATCTCGCTCGATGATGCCTGGTAGAATTTAATCCCGTGATTGCTCCTGCGCAGCGTTTCAAGGAGACGGGTTGTTCCCAGTGCCGTGACATTGCCGGTATATTCAGGAGTCTCGAAGCTCACCCGCACATGGCTCTGGGCGCCGAGATGATAGACCTCATCGGGCTTGATATTGTACATGATGTTTGCGATCTGCTCGGAATCTGATAGATCCCCATAATGAAGAAACAATTTCGCGTGGGGATCATGCGGATCGACATAGATATGATCGATCCGGCTGGTGTTGAATGTCGATGATCTACGGACAAGACCATGAACTTCGTACCCTTTGGATAACAAGAGCTCGGCAAGGTATGAACCGTCCTGCCCGGTGATTCCTGTGATAAATGCTTTTTTTGTCAGGATAATCCCCCTGTTGAAATGATCACATAAATATTATTTGCATTCATAATAATCATTAGCTGGAATGGCTCAACACATACTGTTTTTTTCTTTTACTGATTCCGGTACCATTCAATCGTCTCTATTAATCCTGTCTTTACGGTGTATTCAGGGGCATACCCGAATGCATTCTGTGCACGGGTAATATCAGCAAGGGAATCCCTTACATCTCCAGTTCTTGGAGGTTCATACACCAGAGGTACGACAATGCCAGTGATCTCCATGATCATAGATGCAAGCTCATTGAGGTTAATCCGTTTGCAATATGCCACATTGAACACTCCCTGTGCCTCACTCTCCATAGCACTGATATTTGCCTGTACAACATCCTTGACATAGGTAAAATCCCGGGTCTGTCCCCCATCACCATAGACCGTAAGTGATTTGTGGTTGAGGATGCCTGTGATGAATTTGGGGATCACTGCAGCATATTCGGACTTTGGATCCTGTCGAGGCCCGAACACATTGAAGTAGCGAAGGGAGAGCGTTTTCAACCCATAGACTTCTGAAAAAACTTTTAGATACTCCTCTCCTGCAAGTTTGGATACCGCATAAGGAGAGAGGGGATGGGGAGTCATATCCTCATGTTTGGGAAGTGTGAGGCTGTTTCCATAGACTGATGACGAAGACGCAAACAGGACTTTTCTTACGCCGCAATCACGCGCAGCAGCCAGCACATTCAGCGTGCCGGTAACATTCGCTTCGTTGGTTGCAAACGGATTGGCGATAGATCGTGGCACCGAAGAAATTGCCCCTTCATGAAAGATCCCGTCAGCTCCTTCAAATGTTTTGGACAGCAGAGTGAGATCGGTGATACTGCCCTTAACAAAGGTTACAGTATCTTTTTTAAGAAAAGGCTCGATGTTTGATAGCGTCCCAGAGAACAGGTTATCAAAGATAACAACTTCGTGGTTGTTCTGTATCAGATTCTCAACGATATGGGACCCGATAAATCCAGCCCCGCCGGTGACGATGTATTTCATAGAACAATCCTCTGGTAATAATAGATGAAGGACAATATTTTGATTGAATTGGTTTTTGTTTGTATTAATGAATGCTGGAATATATTCAGATGGAAAGTCCAGATTCGGGTGATCTATCAGTCATCCATCAGGAAAAATGAGTTGCATCTGGTATCTGGGTGAAATCAGGTACAATGATAACAGAATCCAATTATCTGCCTGGAATTGAAAACAGGAAACGCAATGGAGGGTACTTCAAGGTTCGGGATAAATCTAAAGGTATCAGCGCTGGCCACAAGTGAGTGTGTGTGCTCATCTTCCAGTGCTGAAATTAAGAGGGATCTATTCAGAATATTTGGGAATGTGATTCGCGATTGCCCTATACCGCGATTATCTGATCCGGAAATTGGACCAGTGTCTCGTCGCACGTTACCTTGGTTTTTAATATAAGCGTCTGCCGGAGACATTTGGACGCAAGAAACCCGCAATCCGCATTGATGACGATCGGTTCACTCTTTGATTCCCCGCGGGCTATATTTCCAATGCATTTTCTGAAGGAGGGTTCGCCATTCAAAGAGATCAGATCGCCTCCGCTATTGGACATGACAAGGGAGACACAGACGTTGTGCGCCGTTTCATTGCCCGTATTAGTAATTGTTGGGGTCAACTGGCGGCAGGTAAGCCCGCAATTCTCCTGGGGCCCTGCATCAATAACAAAATCCACTGGCTTTACTGGTGAATCGTAGGCGGTTTGCGTATTAGGTTGCTGAACCGGTTGTGGAACCGCGGTATAGAGGTAATTTTCCACACCCACTGGTGAGGTGGTTGCACCACTACTAGCGGGTGATTGAAAAAGGACAACAACAGCAATGACACCAATGATTATCATAACGAATAATATGACAAACGCCATCATCGCCTTTTTTCCCAATTGTGTGGGTCCGGGTTCTTTTTTTCCGAGAGGTGCAGGAGGTATCATGATGTGATTCTAGATTTTTGATTATCTAATTCTTTCCATTGGAGACGACACTATAATAAGATGGCAGGATGCTGATACGGCCTTATCTTTGAAGGTGCCCCGGATCCCACTACCGCACCAAAGCAAAAGCAGGAGATAGTCAAAGTTACCCCATATACATTTAGTGGAGGTAACTATCTATTTTAGGCTTCAATTTGGGCTTATATTTTAAGCTCGTTCACTTTTCAGACGAACTCTACAAAACACGTTTTGGTATGTAAAGTGCATTCTAAAAAAAAGTGGGCCTTTGGGGTACCACTGTTCAAAAGATAACGGGCTAATCATAGTCACGGAACAATGCCGGGTTCTGCCGGCAGATCCACCAGCGGCGGACCAGAAATCCCCCGGCCGCGAGTATGATGATGACAGCAACAACCAGGATTGGAACAGGTATCACAAAGCCGGGTTTATTCCCTGCAGCAGGTGCCGGGACCGGTGTGGGGGTGGGGGAAGTCAGCCGAATTGGGGTACTGGATGTAGTATTATCCACGGTCATGGTTGTTGCTGCCGTGTTGATCATGGTCGGGGATGCTGCAAGAATTGTTGTAGCGTTCGAGACCACGACAACAGTCTCATTCTTCCGGACCGATACCGCGAAGTTCGAGAAGCCCGGAGTTGTAGAACTGAAATAATAGATGTCGTTTGCCATATGATCGAAGGCCGTCGGGATCTCCGCCCAGACCAGGTCATGCTGCCGCATCATGACAATATCGCGGGGTCCGGCATTGTGCTCCCGGAGCCAGGATCCCTTCACACTGAACTGGATCGCGGCCTGCGACATGACATTCGGATTGATCCAGTTGATCTGGATGCTCTGGTACACTGCCGGCCGGTCCGGGATAGTGAACCCTGCTGAGGGGCTCGACCGGGTCACCAGGCACTGGGACTGACCCACAGACTGGTCGGGCACAAAGGTGATGCTCTCGATCGTGACCGGGTAGTCCGGTGCCGGTCCCCCGAAGGAATATGTCACCGTCTGTCCAGCCGGTGCCCCGTTCACAATTGATACACCGCTGCTGGATGATGTGGACTGTTGCTGTACAGGTCCGACATCACCACCACCGGATTGAGCCGAGGTGGGCGTGGGTGTGGGCGTGGGTGTGGGCGTGGGTGTGGGCGATGGAGTCGTCGTTGCTGCTGTAATAATATACGCTGCGCCGGTGGTTCCCAACCCGGCTGTAAAGTTTTGGTATGCCCCGACGAACGCCAGGGTACCATTGGAGGAGAGTGCTACTGAATTGCCGAACAGGTCGCTACTGTGCACCCCGGTGAATTGTACTGTCGCGGATGAGGCGGACGTCGTGCCGCTCCACCCGCCAGAAGGCATGGTAAAGATATACGCTGAGCCGGCTTGACTCACGGCTGTGGAGTTGTATAGCGCCCCGACGAGCGCCGTAGTTCCATCGGAGGAGAGCGCTACTGAATTGCCGAACTGGTCATCCATGTAGCCCCCGGTGAATGTTGCATTCGCGGATGAGGCGGACGTCGTGCCGCTCCATCCCCCTCCGGGCATGGTAAAGATATACGCTGCGCCGACGTCCAAATTGATTATGTCCTTTTGGTATGCCCCGACGAGCGCCGTAGTTCCATTGGAGGAGAGCGCTACTGAATGGCCGAAGTAGTCATTATCTGCGCTCCCGGTGAATCGTGCCGTCGCGGATGAGGCGGATTTCCTGCCGCTCCACCCCCCTCCGGGCATATTGAAGATATATGCTGAGCCGGCGCTCGTCAACTCGGATGTGGAGTTGTATTGCGCCCCGACGATCGCCGTAGTCCCATCGGAGGAAAGAGCTACTGACTTGCCGAACTGGTTACCATTGTACCCCCCGGTGAATGTTGCGTTCGCGGATGAGGCGGACGTCGTGCCGCTCCACCCCCCTCCGGGCATGGTAAAGATATACGCTGCGCCGGCGTTCGACCCGGATGTGGAGTTGTATCCCGCCCCGACAAGCGCCAAGGTACCATTGGAAGAGAGTGCTACTGAATAGCCGAACAGGTCACTCGCTG
>CAZPYV010000020.1:8422-24420 GCA_964590895.1 uncultured Methanoregula sp.
CGCCCCCGGTGAATCGTGCCGTCGCGGATGAGGCGGACGTCGTGCCGCTCCACCCGCCAGAGGGCATCTTAAAGATATACGCTGCGCCGGATTGACCCACGGATGTGGAGTTTTGGTATGCCCCGACAAGTGCAGTTGTATTGTCGGCAGAGAGCGCTACTGAATAGCCGAACAGGTCACTCGCTGCGCCCCCGGTGAATCGTGCCGTCGCGGATGAGGCGGACGTCGTGCCGCTCCACCCCCCTCCGGGCATATTGAAGATATACGCTGAGCCGGTTTGACCCACGGCTGTGGTGTTTTTGTATGCCCCGACGAGCGCTAGGGTACTATTGGAGGAGAGCGCTACTGAATAGCCGAAGTAGTCATTCGATGCGCCCCCGGTGAATGTTACCATCGCGGATGAGGCCGATATGACCACCGGGTCGATCGTGACCGGGTAAACCGCACCGGTATCGTCAACAACCCAGGAGAGCGTGGTACCATCCGCTGCAAGCGATGCAGGGAGCTCCCGGCCGTCAGAAGAGAACGCGTGCAGACCGGTATACTCAAAGAGCGGTGTCCCCGATGCATCGGTCAGAATGAGCGTCTTTGTTTCCTTGAAGGAGAGGGAGTTATTACCGGTGAGTCCAAACCGGACATGCAGCAGACCGCTCCCTGCCGGGCGGCTCGCGATGGTCATACCCTGCTCCACACCCTCGTCATTGTTCCTGTACCACTCCGTGTAATCCTGCCGTGTGATGTTCAGCTGTCGCCCGTCAGCCTGAACATGACCATTCCCGGCAGGGGAGTGCCCGTCACCCCTCCCTATGCCAAGAAGGGTCAACCCGAATGCGTTCTCTCCTTCGGAGAATTTTGCCGTGCCGTCCCGCGTGTACGTGAACGTGATCCGGTTCGCCGCATTGCGGGCATACCAGTCACCGGTCGCTTCGTTATAGGAGAACGCATGAAGAGTGTTCTGTATCAGGGACTTCAGTCCCGCTGCTTCAGAAGGTACGAGCTTCTCATCGATCACTGCGAAGGGATCTGTCCTGTCCTCGCCCGTTCGGTTTTCCTTTGTACCCCCGGTGGAGAGGGGCGCCTTTTTGATGTCCGGCGCTGGAATGCGGGTGGGGAATAATCGTGCCCTCCACCCGTCACTGGTGGTTTGCAGGGTCCATGCCTGCGTAAAGTTCTCGTACGAAAACATAAGTTGCCCGGAGAGCGGAGACTCAGGAGGAGTGAATGCCGCTGAAACCCCGGGGGTTATGAGAGCGATACTGGTAACAAGAACCATGAATACAAGACAAAGAGAGAGCGGCTTATCTCGCATATTACCACCAACTCTTTTTTACCCGCAAATTATGGTGATGAATGTATACGGGATGAATTTCCCTGAAGGAGATCTCTGAAAGGGGCAGTAGGACCAAATAAATTACCTGATAATATGTTGGGATAATTACAATATATATACATCATTTGAATCCGTCCAACGATGATCCCTCCTAATTGGACCGGCTTGCTCTTACTGTTTAGAGGTTATCAAACAGTAAATTTATATAGTAAAATGACATTCTATATATAAACATTTAGTGGCAAATGATGAAAGTTACCCCATATACTTTTAATGGGGGTAACTATGTATTTTAGGGTTCAATTTGAGCCCGGATTATCTGCGCGTTTCACCATTCTGACGGTGAAGACCCTAAAGGGAGGGTTCTTTTCATTTGACCCACACTTTCACCCATCAACAGGACGATCTACCAACAGAAACGCAATGGCGGTGTCTGCCATCAAGGCTGGATAGGTATCAATCCAAAATCAAAATAAATACATTCTTTATTTATTAAATTAAATTGCCGTTAGTGATGTATCTGACCTGAACGGGGGTTGTTGTTTTTTCGTGGCAAATCGGGTGCAGGTGCAGCGCAAGGTATTGTGGGCGTCTCTTTTCCTTTTAGCCCTGATATCGATAGCGATTCTTCCGGTGTATGCAGAAATACCATATACCCAATGGGGCTCACAAGGAAATGGTAACGGACAGTTTGATTATCCATCGGGAATTGCAATCAGTAGTACTAATGGAAACGTCTATGTTACGGAATGGAAAAATAACCGGACTCAGGTTTTTAGCGCGAGTGGGAATTATTTAGCACAATGGGGTTCTTCGGGTTCCTCCAACGGGCAATTTAAATGGCCTGCGGGTATTGCAATAAACAATACAGGATACGTGTATATTGCAGATGCAGGAAATAACCGGATCCAGATTTTTGATGCAAATGGTAACTATATCAATCAGTGGTCTGGAGGCCTTTTTTCTCCCCGTGCTTTAGCTATCAACAGTTCTAATTTTATCTACGTTGCCGATTATGGAAATAACCGCATTATGGTTTTCGATCCAAGCGGGGTATATATTACTCAATGGAGTGCGAGTTATCCGTTAGGTGTAGCGGTGAATACATCCGGATTTGTGTATGTAACTGAATCGAATAATTACCTTACTAGAATATTTACTTCGACGGGTACGAATATTGGTCAGTGGGGCTCATATGGAACAGGAGATGGACAATTTAAATTTCCAACAGAACTTACTATTGATACTTCCAGTAATATTTTTGTGATAGACGAAGATAATGCTCGAATCGAAGTCTTTAATCCGAGTGGACAATATCTCAGAAAATGGGGCTCATATGGAACAGGAGTTGGACAACTGAGTAGTCCACAAGGTATTGCTGTAAATGATTCATCCTATGTATATGTGGCCGAATATTCAAGTTACCGGGTTCAGGTTTTTTCGTCAGCCTCAGCTCCATCGGTAACAACAATCACACCATCATCGGGATTGAATACAGGATCTATTGCATTCAGTAGTCTGACCGGTACCGGGTTTACTGCTGGAGCAGCCGTGAACCTCACCAAAACCGGACAAGCAAATATTTCAGCAACCGGAGTATCAGTTGTTTCAGCAGACAAGATTACCGGTAATTTCGATATTACCGGATCTGTTGCAGGCACATGGAATGTTATTGTAACGAATCCCGATGGTCAATTCGGATTGTTGACGAATGGATTTACGATTTCTGCACTTATACCGGTTGCCGGTTTCACCGGAACTCCCCTGTCCGGCACCGCCCCCCTCTCGGTCTCTTTTACCGATTCATCATTAAACCTCCCCACCGGTTGGGCATGGTTCTTCGGTGATGAGAATTTTACGGCGCCATGGACACTAAAGAATACCAGTGCCATGTGGACGGCACGATTTGCTCACAGCAGCGTCGTACTGCCGGACGGCAGCATCATCGTCATGGGGGGGAGCAATGGTGGCAGCAACAGGAAGAATGATACCTGGCGATCGACCGATAGCGGTGCTACATGGACGCTGATGAACGCGAGTTCAGGATGGACCGCACGAATGGCGCACGCTAGCGTGGCAATGCCGGACGGCAGCATCGTCCTCATGGGAGGGAATACAAGCAGCAGCTTAACTAATGACACGTGGCGGTCGATCGATAAGGGCGCAACGTGGACTATGGTGAACTCAAGTCCCGGGTGGGTCCCCCGAGTTGATCACCGAACGGTGGTGATGGCGGATGGCAGCATTGTGCTCATGGGAGGAGCGATATCAGGTGGATTATACGCGAACGACGTTTGGCGTTCACCAGATAACGGTGCTACCTGGACGCTGATGAACTCGGGCGCCCCGTGGTCGGCAAGAAAGAGTCCCGCGACTGTGGTAATGCCGGATGGCAGCATTGTGCTTATGGGGGGTTATAACGGCATCAATTTACTGAATGACGTATGGGGGTCATCGGATAACGGTGCCACATGGTCGGTGGCACCTTCACCTGCCGGGTGGGGTCCAAGAGAGGAACACAGCAGCGTGGTGTTGCCGGACGGCAGTATCCTTGTCATGGGAGGTTTCAACAACGGCAGTGTCAAAAGCGATATGTTCAGGTCGAAAGATAAAGGGTTTTCGTGGGGCAAACCAAACCTGAGCGTCGAGTGGGGCGCCAGACGGGGTCATACCAGCGTGGTAATGCCGGATGGCAGCATCGTTCTGATGGGCGGCACGAGCGGCACCAATTATAAGAATGATGTGTGGCGATTCAACCCGGTCGGATCAACACTCCAGAACCCGTCGCATACCTATTCCAATTCTGGGACCTACAAGGTAGCATTGCAGGGATACAATACCGCTGGATACAACAGCACACGGAAGTCCGAATATATCACCGTATCGGCAGATCCAAATGCGCCAAAAGTGAGTTTCACTTCCAACGTCACTTCTGGTGTGGTTCCCCTTACGGTCGCATTTAACGACACGTCAACCGGGTCACCGGTATCATGGGACTGGAGTTTTGGTGACAATACCAGCTCGACAGAGCAGAACCCGGTCCACACATTTCAAAAGCCGCAGGTAAACAATGTCAAGCTCAAAGTCGCAAACAGCGACGGGCTGACCAACCAGACCATGCATCAGATCGTGGTATTTGGGATTAAGACCGATACGAACATGGTCATGAACGGCACTACAGCAGCGATCATAAACGGCAAGCAGAACCTCGCTGTCAACGCAAGCACCCTCCAGAATACCGGGGGTAATGTCACGACAACCAATACGATACTCACGATGACGGGCGGTAACTCATTCTGGACGAAAACCCGTTTCTTTGCAGATAACGTTGCCCTGAACACAACCACCGGTGATTACACCATTACAAACACAACCCAGGTAGTCATGCAGAGTGCTCCGGTCTCAGCATCACTGAACAAATCGATCGGAGATGTCTCAGTCTCGCTTGATCTTGCCCTGAAACAGTATGTCCCAGACGCCGTAGCCAACATCACGATCACCGAGGGGGCAACAACAGATGCTGATAATGCATTCCAGCAGGCAGCACAGAGTTCCAGTATTAACATAAAAGCTATCGCATATACCATCCAATTCACCAACACCGAGCAGATCAACGCCAACCTGACCCAGAACGCTACCCGTCAATCCCAAGCCGCGATCCTCTCGATGAATATCAATCATAGCTGGGTATCCCAGTTCGCGACCAGTACGAATAATGATGGACGGGACTCAATTGTTATTGTCCGATACCCAGAGACCGGTAGTTCAAAAGTCCTGACCACCCGGTTCAACAGTTATAATTCATCATCAAACCTTGACGCGTTTGAAGCAGATTCTCCTGACGGGCTCTCGATCTTTGGTATGATCGGGTACTCAGCGCAGCAGGCTGCATCAAACTCAAATTCCGTAAGTGTGAGCGATAGTGATGGGAATGCAGTAAACCAACAAGCGACCCCACAAATATTCAAAGAAACCGCCCCTCTCAAAACCGATACATCCAACCAGCTTGCGGCAGATGTTATGGTCCAGTCAATCGACAAGATAGCGCTCCTGACCCTGTCACGAGGTATCCGGGCAACCGACACTTATGGTCAGACCCTTGCGGAAGTCAGTGTCCTGCCGATGGACCGCAGTATGGTGCCCCCACCGGAGACCGGAACGCAGTACAGATTCGACGGTCTTGCGTACCACTGCCGGCCGGACCATGCTCAGTTCAGCCAACCCGTCATGCTTACCTTCACCCTTCCTCAGGACGAGTGGAACACCGTTTATGCAAATAACAGGGAACCGGTCATCCGGACGTATAGCACATCTACCAATAAGTGGGAGTCCCTCCCGACCATTGCCGATCCCGCTGCCAAGACTGTTTCGACATCGGTTACCCATTTCTCTGACTTTGCAATCTTCAGCAAACCGGCGCTGAATAAGGGGAATGCTACCGCAACCCCGCTTCTGACTACCACACCGGTTCTGACCACGAAACCCGGTCTGACCGTTATTGCTGGTAATCCATCTCCAACCCCCACCGCCTCCCAGAAAACGTCAAAACCCCCGGCGAACGCGTTTGAGATTATGGCAGGTTTGGGCCTCTGGGGCAGCGGGCTCATTATGAATAACCCACTCATAGCAGTCATCGGCATCATCGTAATTGGGATTGGTTATGTCGGATGGGCGCAGTATCGCAAAAAGAAAGAACGCGATTTCATCATGTACGGGAGGAAGAAATGATCGACCGGTTTTCATTGTGATCCCAATCGCTGTTCTGGTCGCTGCCATCTACTTTGGCGGTGGAAGCAGCGGTTGTGAAACTCTTTTCCCAAATACATATGCCAAAATACAATATCATTAGTTACCCCCCTAGAATTCTCGTGTCAAACAGAACTTCAGTTCCGGTAAACTGTTTAAGGCTGATGAGTCCGGGAAGTGGGGAGATTGATTTTATTGCATGTGCAGTTGTGAAGAACCGGATGACACGCAATTGGCCTGGCCCTTGACTCTATGACTGTACAGCAATACAAAAAAGAGAGGATAAACACCAGAGAAGGTATCAGTCAAAAAGTCGGAAAAATGTTATTCCGTTAGGAATAACTATGGCATGGGACGACACCTCGTAGATTTCCATTGTCCCGTTTGCCAGACAATCAACCAGTCCGGAATTACTCACTTCTGCATCCGTCATGTTATTCCTATGGAATAACTATGGTATCGGATTATCACATTGAATAATTCTTTTTTTAACTGACCATTGATACTCAGTTTCAAACGGTCCATAAGAAATCTGCCATTGTAATAATTCCGGCATTATGCAATAACCGGTTATCCATAAATCCTGGCTGATGAACCGTACGTTCATTGTATCAGATATCCGGTTACAGAAACCGCATATGAGTCTTTCAACAGCCTCTACCGGCATACATTCAGACATACATAAACGGGCACTCTGCCGCATCAGCAACCATCTACGCTACAAAGAACATTCCGGGTTAGAGTGCTGAAATGGGGCATCATAGTACCTGGTGTTATGCAGGAACCACAGCCTTACATGGTCTGCCAGACCGTTTCTATGCTTATTATAAATCAACAGATCCAGAGCATGAAATAACACAAAAAAGAGGTAAACCGGAGAAACTGTTTGTATGTAACAAACTGTACCTAGCTTCAACGTAATTAGCCTAGAACCATCCTATGGCTAGAAAGTTGTTAGCCTAGAGCGTTCCTATGGCTAGAAAGTTGTTAGCCTAGAGCATTCCTAGGCTAAAAAGTGCTTAGGCTAAGAACCTTGTACTAACAAAGTGTTTACCCTAAGAAGCCGTATATAAAGAGCGGGTGCTTGACCCTGATTTTTCGGGGTTTGGATAGTGTATATACACAAATCAACAATCCTGTTGTTAAGACCACAAAACAGGTAAGATCAGATAAAACGGAACATCCGGATCCGGCCGTATTACCAAAATCAGTGAGACCACTACAGCAGCTGTCTTCACTACAAAGAACCTTCCGGGTCAGAGTACTGAAATGAGGCATTCTATTACTTGGTGTTATACAGGAACTGAACACAGCCTTACAGGGTCTGCCAGAACGGTTCTATTCATATTTTAAATCAACAGATCCAGAGCATGAAATAACAAAAAAAGAGTTAACCTCAGGTACCGTCCTAATTAAACAACAGTACCTGTAGAGGAAGTGTATAACATAGGAACATCTTTTGCTATAATCTTTGTAGCATAGGAACACCTTATACAAAAAAGGGGTTAGCATAGAACCTTCCTATGCTAGAAAGGGGTTAGCATAAGAACACCTTATGCTAAAAAGGGGTTATGCTAAGAACATCGTACCTAAGAACGTGCTTATCCTAAGAAGCCGCATATAAAGAGCAGGTGACTGACCCTGATATTTTGGGGTTTGGATAGTGCATATACATAAATCAAAAATCCGTTTGTGAAGACCACAAAACAGGTAAGATCAGATAAACCGGAACATTCGGATCCGGCCGGATTACCAAAATCAAAGATACTACTTTTGGAAAGCTGTAGTTTGAGACTGATATACTTTTGTAAAAGTGAGATTTCTGGTATGCCCAGGCACAGAGATTTTTCCTTTGTGCATATACATATTGTTCAGATCAATCCGGATGCAGACTGGTTGCAGTTTTTGTAAATCACAATTTCAAAAAAATACATACATGCGAACACCAGTCAGGATATCTGATATGTTTACGAACAAGGTACGGTTTTTCCCTCACCATCAGATAAACCGGAACATCCGGATCCGGCCTGATTGCCAAAATCAAAGATACCACTTTTGAAAAGTTGGAATCTAAAACAGACAAACTTTTGTTAAAGTGAGATTCCGGATATGCCCGGGCATGGATATTTTTCCTTTGTGCATATGCATATTGTTCAGATCATCCGGATCCAGACTGATTGCAGTTTCAGTAAATCGCAATTTCATAAGTGACATACACGCATGTACCGGTTCGAAGATCCAGGATGTTTACATACCAGGATGGTTTCACAATTACCATCAGGTAACCTGCTGACAGGGTTTTGGGCTGCCAGCTGGAGACATCTCGTATTCCCCCAGTTCAATCAGCTTTATGAGAATCAATCCTTCTACCGGATATTTTGTAATAATGTGATGATACAGTTCTTCAGAAATGGTTCTTGGCCGGTAGGCTGAATCCCGGATTTTTGGTTTCACCCGCGGAAGGTACCTGCCAGGTTCGTTAAGAAATGGCAGGACCGGGTTTCCCCGGGTCTTCTTGTTTCCCAGTCTTACAGGAAATCCAGGACTCTTTCGACCGGAATCATCTTTCCTGTGATTTGACTGATTCATAAAACTAAAAGAAAAATCAGCACCCGGAAATAAATACATTAATGTATTAAAATACATATGTGTATAATTACATCAGTTGGTGAATGATGGGAACAACTATAACAAAGACCAGAACATGTAGTATTGAAGATCTGACAACACCATCAATGGCAGGAACGGTCTATGTCAGCTGTCTGCAACCCAAGACCACAAAAGAGCTGGTGCAGTTTATCTATGGTGTAGATTCAGCGGCTTCTGTGAACAGCACACCGGTCATCCGGGCCCGGGCAGCTCTTCACCAGGCACACTATCTGGTCACGGAAGGGGATATGTTACGGAACACCGGATTCCGGGCAACTACACAGCCAATCCGGGAATATGCCCGGACGGTTATTGCCAGGGATTCTGATCTTGAGTTTGATGATACAGTCTTTGATGCCCTGGAAAAAGTTCTTGATTCCCAATGGTTCCGTGGTTTTTTTTCCCATGAGTTCCTGCGGAATCCTCCGCGGTATGTAGTTTACAATAACATCCATATTGACGGAAAGGGCAAACTCACGGTCTCAGATGCCATGCGACTGGTCACTGGCATCACCGCAGACATTGGCGTCTTTGGTATTGCGCTGCATAAGCTCCGTGTATCAGAAGGCGGTTTTCCGTTACTAGAAATTAACGATATCCTGAACGTATCACAGTTCGATGAATGTATCCGGCAAAATGAGCAGAAGATACCAGTGAGTCTGCTGGAACGATTCACTGATGAATTCTGTCGGTACCGGACGGGTGGGCCGGAAATACCTGCAGAGAACAGAAAGACCATTGTACCGGAAAAGATCCTGGAGCAAATGTCCTGGATACCGGGAATCCTGCCGGTCGATCTCTGCGCACTGATGGCACGGTCATCAGACCGCCCGCCATTAACCCTCCTGAGCACGCTGATGTCAACGGTTATTCCCAATATTGTGTCAGGAAAAAAACATCCAAAAAAGTTATGAAGATTTCTGATCTTTCAGATCCTTACGTATCTGATCATAGATCTGTTTGTAGAGCGGGTGCTGGTGAATATCCTGGAGCACCTGCACTTCTTCTTGTTCAGCTTTCTCGGTAAGTCCCTGGCCGCAATGACCGCAGAACTGTTTGCCAGGAGGATTGACGTCCCCGCAATGCGGGCAGTACATGGGATCCATTACTTTTGATCTCTCTTTCATCCGCTTAGGTAATTTTACGCCCGCTTTTTCAAGTGCATATTTACTGATATACTCTTCACCGGGTTTTGCATAGATCTCGATCATGCTGCTTTTGAGACTGCCCCAGTTCTTCAACATAAGATATTGGAGATCAAAACCATCAGATACATCATGGGTTATCCGGGATGGCCGGAATATTGAGGGTTTTAACCGGGGGTTACCGGTCTTTTTCCGTAACGTACGGATCAGGCGAAGTATTGCAGTATTCTCGATGGGCACGTATTTGTCACCCGCTTCCGCATATTTATGATGACTGATAAAGACCTGGTTAGTGCCGAACGGTTCTCCCGGATAATCTGAGCGCCACTGGGAAAGATACGGCGTGCTTATCGGGGTGAGCCGGATCGTCCGTTCCTTACCGGTCTTTGCTGATGTCCGGAACAGGGCCCCGTATTCATCGAAGATGATATCCTTCCATTTCAGTTCCAGAAGGTCTACTGGACGTGCAGAAGCGTCATAGAGCATGGAAATGATGGCCTTGTCGCGACTGTTGGAACAGGCATCGATTGCCTGCAGCACTTCTTCTTTGGTGAGCAGGTCCTCAGTTGATTTACACTTCCAGTCCATGCCGGGAACTTTGATCGAGTGGATCTTCTTCTCATTGAGACCAATCCCCCCGTTCTCGATTCTCCACAGGAAGAAACGCTTGAGCACCTTGATAAGATCATTCTGGTAATTTTTTGAATAGTTGTTCGAACGGATAACAGAGACCAGTCTCAGAACATCTTCGGTTGTTGCAGTATCGAGCGTTGTCTTCCCGTCTTTGTGAAGAAGTTCAGCTAAACGCAGAATGGACCAGGCGCGTGTCAGCATGGTAGAATCCCGGGTTCCTCTCTGGGCCTGCTGTTCGAAAATGAAGGTAGAAATGAGCTGAGATTCGGTATTTTTTAATTGACCACTACTCTCTTTTTGAGCAAGAATTTCTGTGAGTTTTTGGGCCATCAGATTAACTATTACTGCTTAACAATTTAAGTGTAGTGGTCTGACTGACCACCCTTCTACGGGGTTGATTATGTCTTGGTTGCATTCATTTCACAAATTTCCTTACTGAAAATTTGCTTTATTCATTTTAGCGCGGAAGATATTAAAATCAGCATCCGCGACAGGTTATCAGGTAACACGAGGTAGATTCGCAAGGGCGAGTCCGCCAAATGCACACGAAGCGGGCAGCAGGGAAGCGATCTGCACAACAATTTCAGATATGTTCGTTCACAGTGGCTCTACCCATTCTTTGAAATTTTCAGATGCATCGATAAGTTTTTGGATCACTGATTCAGTGAGCGGGTCAAACGTAGCCTTGATCATCAGCGGATCTTTTTGAACTCGATCAACCCCAATCGGTATAGGACACCATCGTGCCGCATGAAAAAATGATATTTATGATCCAATCATTATGTCTGCTGGTTTTTCCATATTGGTTTTCTTTCCGGACTCTTTTTGTTCCGCAGGTCTTGTTTCACTGTTTTTGGGGATGATATGTTCATCAGATTTCTGAATCTGTTTCGGAAGTCGTGCCAGTATTTCCCTGCTTACCTTAAGATGCTCTTTCATAACACTGGACAATTCAGCCAGAATTTTATTTTGTTCGGTTATGAGTGACTCAAGTTCATGGGAAGAATTAATTGCAGATTCGAGGGGTTCATCAGCGGGCTGCTGTTTCTTTAAAAATTCACTGCGACGTTTCCAGATTTTACTGATACTGTCAATTCCTTTCTTTTTGGTGGGAAAGACCTGACGATACCGCTCGTAGAACTCATGGCTGTCATTACACTGGACAACGAGATCTATCTCGGCATCATCGATTTTCTCGTACTTTCGTTTATGGGTTTTTGGCATATAGAAAAACATTGGATACTTTCGGATTTTAACCTTTCGTCGTCAGAATAAAATCACTCAAAAAATTGAATTTGATAAAATTTCATTCATGAAATTGGTTTTACTAAAGGTTTACAGATCCATAAAACAATAACTGAAAATTTTGAATTTTAGATTATTTATTAATTTATGATAAATTATTATCAGAAAATTGGATTTCAGAAACATTTTATTGTTACAATTTAAAAAAATGCAAAACCGTCTAAAAGTTTTAATTAAAAATAAATTGTGCCAGAGGATCTATGTTTTTAAAAGATTTTGAAATGATTAGTTTTCAGAGATAAATTTGAAATATTTCAAAAAAATTAACTTAAACATAAATACACGAAGAAGGTTCGATTTCAAAACCATTGGATCCTATGGGTATTTCTAATAAAAATTGAACCTAATTGAGAAAAATTCGATTTGAACAAAAATCAACTTTATGAAATTGAATTTCAAAAATAATGGAAATATTTGAATTTTACATTATGATATTGTAAAGAAATGGATAACATTTGATTTGAATAATTTTTTATTATCATAAAATTAATTTTACAAAATAATTTGATTCAACAATTTTTTTTCTCGATACATTTTCAGATCTGGAATTGCAGCAGTCTTGTAATTCCCAATTCAGAAATACGGCAATCGGATTCTCCAATAATCGCGTTCACATTTTCATTCTCAATTTCGCATAAGTGATGGAAGAAAGGGGGATCTCGTTCATAATCATCCAGATTGCCATATGCGTACATTACCATCAGCCTGATATTTTCTCGAAAATTCTGATGTGTCCCGAAAACAGGTATCTGATAGATTTTACAGAATTCAAAAGATATCCCCATTTTTCTGAATTCACCCGATGTACACTGAAATTCTTCGGTAAATTTTTTCATTTTTGAACAAATTTTATCAGGTTTTTTTCTTTTCGTAAAAAACAACCATAAAACAGTCAAAAGATATTCTTCATTCCCTCAACTGGGTCGAATCGTGATTGAAAAAAGTAATGGTGACGATATAGCATCATATGGTTTACAATAAGAAATGATCCAATCCGTAAAAATAAAAATATCTCATAATTTGGAGACTAAATACGAAAATAACTAAAAATAGGGGAAATTTTTATAATATCTAAAGAAACATGAAAATAAAACAATTTCTTGTCAACGGACAAATGTAGAAAAAATTATGCATTCTCGTTTGTGCCGGAGAGCGGGAAAAACTGCTGGTAGACCTGCCGGCGCTCATCAATATCGGTATGGAGATAAATCTCTGTAGTTTTAATTGAAGTATGACCGAGATTTTCCTGGACAACCCGAAGATTCTTTGAGCGTTTATAGAGTTCGCTTGCATAACTGTGGCGTATTTTGTGCGGGGTGATACCAACTGGGGCATAATGCTTGAAAATATGCTGGATAGCACGAGGGGAGATGTGCTTTCCCTGTTGACCAATAAAAAGGGGACCTACGATTCGGTTACCGATAAATTTAAAAATGTCAGCAAGGGTATCATCATCAACAAAAACAATACGAATCTTGTCACCTTTACCACGGATTCGGATTGTATGCTCATCAAAATCTATCTCCTCAATATTTATTTCACAGAGTTCTGATACACGAACACCAGTGGCGTAAATAGTCCTGACAATGAGCTTGTCACGCGGATCTTCTATTGAATCTATCAGCCTGAGCACCTGGTTGTGTTTGAGGTATTTCACATCCTGATGTTTTATTTTTGGCCGTTCAATACCCGTTAATGGGTTCGTACTGACGGCACCCTGAGTATAAAGAAACCGGTAAAACGAACTCATCGTAGAGATGATACGGTGAAATGTCTTGGGTTTGTATGTTTGCATTGTTGAGACAAACGAAAGGAAATCAGTTACAATTAGAGGTGTTACTTCCACACTGGTATCAAGACGGGCATTCTCAAAATCCTTCCAGTATATGACAAGTTTGGTTATCTCTGTATGCCTCCGAAGCCAGACATAATATCCGAAGTGTTTGATCACCTGCTCATAACTGTCAAGTGTACTGGAGGAGTAATTACGCATCCGCAGATAGTTCCGGTAGCTTTTAAGCCATTCCGAAAAATACCCGCTTTCCATGCTCTATTCTATCTTATCTCGTGTAAATAAAGGTTTTCGTAGAATACCTATTCTGCGAAGTCTGCACAAATGAGTTTTTTTACGGTTTCAGTTTTTACAAGAGCAATCTGCTGAATCATAGATTATCAAAAAAATTTATAAATGGATCTACAATTCCACTCCAGTGTATTCGGTAAACACGTATGGATCCATCTAAATGCAATTTTTAATTAAACTAATATCCCAAAAACAGCCTTTTTTTCATTTTGATGGTCCAGACTCCCAACATACCTGCGATCATCGACCGGAAGCCCGCTATTGCCATGCAAACACAATTAACGTCGATAAATAAAATCCCTTTAGAGACGTTATTTACAAAATTGGTTAATGTGCAATTCACTGATTACCTTTTTTAAACGAACTCACGAAATTGTTTTTTTATAGGATCCTTATGGAGGTGTAAGCCAACCTGGAAGAACCTCCTTTTTGCTGGGAATGAATTTCTATTAGATATCCATGAGTGTCCATTGAAGGGGAAAATTGAATGTAAAGCCTCTGACGAAAGAAAATTTCCCGTTAGAGAATAATGAAATAGCGTTCGTTCTTGCACCCCCTAAACAGGGTAGATAGTCGATCGAAAAGTTGTTGGGACACCGATTTTTACCTCATCAGACTTTTTTCACACTATAAAAGGCAAATCTCGATTGAAGTTTTCCATTTCGGAGTTCCCCGTGAAGTACATTTACCGCTGAAGTAGCATCTTTATGAAGGGTTGTCATGTTTTTTAATAAAAAAACCCGTATGAAGTCAAAGACTTCACACCAAACGCAATGAAAATTTTGTTCTCCAAACTCAAATTCCATTTATCGCTTCTATTGTCGGAAGATTTCAAAATTTTTATGACAAACGGTAAACATTAGTCAATAAAATCAATGACAAAGAACTTGCCGACACCATATGAAACGGATATTGAAACGTTGATACCGTTTTCCGGCTTGCCATTGCCTTTACACTACCTGATAAGTACCTACCAATTGAGAATTCCTGTGAACTATACTCTATAAACATGGAAAACCGAACGTGTGCCTGATTGGATCGGGCTACCTATGCAAGAGATTTCTCTTTGAGCCTGAAAATTCGGTGTTCGACCGAAAAAGATGTGGCTTTTAAAGACACTTCCGGACCACACTTCTTTCGTCATAATCCATCAGATTTATTCCTAAACGAGCCACAGTTGCAAAAAAATTTTCAATTGTTTTTTGTGCCTGTTGATGTCCGAAATATACCTGCATTACGGTCAGAATGTAATCTCTCCAAAACCGAATTGCATAAACGATCAACCATTTTCGAGTAATACAACGATTCTCGAGGGGACACAATTTCAGCAAAAATTTTTAACCTCCCCAAGTAATCATAGAATAAATCCCAATTGCTAAAAATTGTAAAAAACCTAAATTTAGAGATATTATCTAAAAAAGAATTCATTTTAAGCATTTTTATGAGTTGGAAATGATACTGTTCATTTTCGAATAAACCATATGATGCTATATCCAATATGACTTTGGTTATGACATCTTTTTAATATCTCAAGACAAGGTTCGCCAAACAAATCCATAATATAAAAAAATAACAACCCCCTGATAAGAACTGAGGGAAATCGGGCTCACGTGAAATACCATACAAGATTTTGTTTTACTGGAGAGATGATCATTATAAAGGTACGGGAAATTTTCAATTCCAGATATCCATGATCAGAGCATTCGGGAATGGAAATCAACAGCAGTAATAACATGAAGCGTTAGCAGAAATTGCCAGCGTGCACACCCATCATATGTTACCAATCGGGAGAGCATCAATACAGATCGGGTTGTAAAAAACCATCGCATCTGACACAACCATGTCAAGACCGTCAATACTTCGTTGAACAGAATAGGATGCTCACACAAGTATACATCAGATAGATAGGTCCACAACAGCATTCACCGTGGAAAGCTCGATACCTCATTTACCTCAAACGCTTGAATTCGGCCCATCACATAGGTACCCAAAAACACAAAGAGCACTGAATTCTTCCACCAAAAAAAGTTAAAATAAAAAAAGCCAATTCTGTAGGAGTTACGCAGACGCCAGATCAAACCGGAAGATCTTTATATTTATATTACAA
>CAZPYV010000021.1:0-21562 GCA_964590895.1 uncultured Methanoregula sp.
CTAATCCGAAATATGCGCTCTAATTTTTTTTCAGAAGGATGTGCGTAAGTCCTATTCTGTATTCTTTTTTGAATCCATTCGATTTTTACTCTCAATTCATGACTCATTGGATCCTCCTCCGACCTAATTACAACGCATAATAAACCTTATAATGCTATATACAAAGCAGCCAAATCTTCAACCATCTCTTGATTGATAATCACAACATGGATAAACCAATTTATTCACAGGGGTACGACAATGGACGGCGCAAACATCCAGCAGGAGATTAACAAATATAAAAAATTTAAAAAAGTCGATGGAGCAACCTATCGCAGGGTGAACCAGTTTTTACGCAAAAGGACATACATAACTGCCCGTGAATGGGCTCTTGCACGTTTATGCACAGATTTCCGCACATCCGGTGGAGCTGAAATGACCTTTATTGGAAATCATCTGCCGGAACTCGTCCCTTTTATGGAAGATACCTACACCCCGCAGGCAGTGAACCAGGCACGGAATTCCTTTAAAAAAAAGGTGCGTAAATCAAGTGCCACATTTTTTTACGGGGCAATGTGCGGGTTCTTTACCACTGACGAGCTGGACGATCTGCTCTTTGAAGCCAGTGAAGTTGCAAGGTTTCTACTAGAAGTTGAAGGGACAACACTGGATATTGATGAAGAGATCGATATAGAAGATAGGATAACTAAAGTCATGCGAAGTGTTGGAGAAGCCGCAAAAACTATCCTCCGCACAAGAGGAGAAGATACCGAAGCAGGATATTTAACTCAAAGTATTGAACAGAATCCACTAAACAAATTGCCGATCTCTATAGAAACAGATCTCTCAACCCCGACAAAAATAAAGAGACGAAAGAAAAACACAGACAAAATTTCTTCACAGAGCCCCCACATTGGATCTGCAAATCCTGAAACTTTGGACGTATTCCCAGTAATTACAGAAAAATCAGCCATAAATGGTGTTGTATCAACCGCATACGTCCAGTCAGGTGCTTTGCCATTTATTAATCAGGAGATAATTTCCCCTAAACCCACAACCCCCCATATTGAACCAAATAAGGATGAAAAAGATATACCAGATACCAGTCCTATTAAAGAAGAAGCCGAAATTTCCGGAGACAAGACCCCATGAAGATAATTCAGGTTGTTGGCAGATCAAATTCCGGTAAAACCACGTTCATCAAACAGCTTGTCCCAAAACTCAAAACACTAGGGCGTGTTGCAGTTATCAAACATCTCGGGGACCATGAATTTGAGCTTGAAGAGAGAAAAGACACTACCGGTTTTTTTGAAGCAGGTGCAGATATCTCAGTAGGAATCGACGCACATAAATCCGTAGTTGCTATACGTAACAACTCATTACAGAGTACATTACAGATCCTCTTTGATCAAGGAATGAATTTTACCGTTATCGAAGGATTCAAACAGATAGCATTTCCCAGAATCGTTATTGGGGATCTAAAAACCGACAAATGTATTCTTACCAACCCCTGTCCTGATGAAGTCATTGCATCGCTTGATGCCTTTGAAGATTTTTGTCCTTAAAGATTACTAGGAGATAAAAGATATGGAAGGTAAAAAAATCCAGAAACGGTTGTTCGGGACCAATGGTGTAAGAGGGATTGTTGGAAAAGATCTGACACCTGAACTTGTCCTGTCTATTGGAGAAGCTTTCGGAACAATGAGAAAAGGACGAATTGCTGTTGGCAGAGATACAAGAACCAGCGGTGAAACGCTTATCAACGCAGTTAAATCGGGTCTCCTTGCAGTGGGATGCGATGTAACAGACTGCGGCGTCCTCCCGACACCCGCACTCCAGTATCTCGTAAAGGAACAATTTGATGGCGGGGCGATGATCACCGCATCTCATAATCCTCCGGAGTACAACGGGATTAAAATCATCGAATCTGATGGAACAGAGATGGGTGATGAAGAAACCATCAAACTCGAACAACGAATATTCGATCGTTCCTATTCCACAAATTCCTGGGAACATGTAGGACAAGAAACCATCGCACCCCACCTGATCAAAGACTATATCACCGCCATTGCTAATTTTTTCCCCGGCAAACCGGGCAAGGGAATTACCGTTGTTGTAGATCCGGGTTCGGGTCCGGCCTGCTCAACAACACCGCAGATTCTTACACATCTGGGTTGCAGGGTGCTGACTATTAATGGTATTATGGACGGCACATTTCCCGGAAGGCTTCCTGAACCATCTCCGGATGGATTGAAAGGCCTTGCAGCTCTCGTTGTAAGCAGCGGGGCTGCATTCGGTGTTGCTCACGATGGGGATGCAGATCGTGCAGTGTTCATTGATGAAAATGGACAATTTGTAGAGGAAAATCAGGAGTTTGCACTTGTTGCAGACCATATATGTCGCGAGAAAAAAGGCGTAATTGTAACTCCGGTCAGTACATCACAAATGGTTGAGATCGTGGCAAAAAAGAACAACTCAACTGTAACCTACACTCCTGTGGGGAGTATCTATGTTGCCCGCACGATGCGGTCGCTTATTGAAAAGGGGACCCGTGTAATTTTTGGGGGTGAGGGAAATGGGGGACTAATCTTTCCCGATCATCAGTTCTGCCGTGATGGGGGTATGACCGCTGCAATGATGGTAGAAATTCTTGCTTCACGCGGGCAGAAATTATCGCTTTTATTAGAACAGTTACCAAAGCGCCATATGATTAAAGATAAGATCTCTGCAATTGGGGGTGCGACAATACTTAATGCACTCAAATCTGCGTATTCTCATGGTATCATTGATGAAACAGATGGAGTGAAAATTTTTCGGGGGAATTCATGGGCACTGGTGCGGGCATCAGGAACAGAACCCTTAATCAGGATAATTATTGATGCAGAAGATGAAGTGCAGGGTAGGGTACTTCGGGATGAGATTAGGGAAACAATCCAGAATGTTACATGAAAAACATTCCTGATGAAATTATTTTACACGGAATTTATGTTATTGCAGAGTGATAACAGCAAAAACGATTTTTTGTGGATAAATTCAGGTAATAATTCAGATTATTGTAGTTTATTAAAAATGAAGGTCCTATTATTGAGATATCTGGTAAAAAACCGATGAATTTGCTTTGATATCCAAAAAAAATATAAAATTGTGCGTAAATGAAATAGTAAAGTTTATTAATTAATTTGATTAAATTGAGATAAATACCTGAATTTATGAAACTGGAAAATACATAATGGTTAAACCCACTGAAATAATCGATAAGATTCAGCAGGCACTCTCACCAGAGGATTGGAAGATCGTCAAAAATAGTATTGAAGATCTGAACCTGACTAAGGAACGACATGCCAGAAAAACAATAATCTCCGATCTTAACCATCTCCTTGTTGATACAGCCATCAAAACAAACAATCCGGCCATTTTATACGCCCTTTCCAATATTCCGGGCAATGAAATCGATGATTTATTCTCCGTCCTTCTCTGCCAGTTCATTAAAACAAAGGATGATGCATGGCTAAAATCCCTTCATTTCCTGTCCGATATATTAGGAAAAAAAAGTTATCAGTCGCGTGTGTTTGCATTGATGGCACGGGATCTCATTGAAGCCGGCGTAACTCATTCTGATCCATCATTTATCGAACATGGTATGATAATGCTCGAACGGATCAGTTTCCGAAAATACAGGTCGGATATCATGATCGATATTATCCCCCTTTTAATAGTCTGGGGGATTACAACCTGTGATGAAAAACGTCTCCGTACTTCACTCAGTCTCATAGAAGATATTGGTGATATCTCAAAACGAGCAGTCCTTCATTCCGAACTTGCAAAAGCAATCGCAACCATATCAGTTCTGGATAGGAATTACCCATTATTCCTTGAGAGTATCCGGATTGCTATCGATATTCCCCAGAAGATCCGCAGGCAAAACTGTATAAATTCAATTATCGAGAAAGGGGCAAAATCAGCGTTTTCCGGAGATATATCCAATATTGCAGAATTTATCTCTAACTTTAACGATATTAATTCTGAAAAGCAACTCGAGATTATCAGCGCCTTAATCGATCAGCTTCTCGAACGAGAAAAGGATAAAACGCAGATCGAAAAAATCCTTCACACTATCTGTGAGACCATGCCCTTTGTCACAGGGACTCTTGTCATTGATCTTCTTAAAAAAGCGGATAAATCCGGAGACATCTGGTATTTTGAATCTGCAATAAAACTTCAGCAGCTTATTTCAAACCCTGATATGTACCCTATACGGGAAATAATAAAATCTGGTATTTCTGTTGCCCGTCACTCAAATCAGATAAACGTGCTTTTAAATCTGATACCCATTATTGAAAAAAACTGCAATACCGTGTATTTATCGAGGGTTTATCTTCAGTTTTCACAGATACTGCTTGATTCTGGAGATTTTGAATCGGCTCTCACGATATTTGTAAAAGTCAATCATGAATCTGAAAATATTTTACCCTATACCGATTGCCTAACCAAACTTCTGACCATCGGAATAAAAAAGAATTCAATTGAAATAATTAACAGTTCAATTCTCCAAAAGTTACCTGTAGAGATTTCTCATAATGCAATATACCGGGCAATCATTGATGCTTCCAGGGATTTTTCATTCGATGAGATAGTTCCTCACATACAATCTATAAAAGATCTTATCCAGTTACATCCACAACGGGATTTACACTTTCTTGAATGCATTACCCTTCTTGTGGACAGGGGTTTTCCCGATTCCAATGAACCCGGCATCCTGATCAAACTTTCGGATTCCATCCAGGAATTGCCATTAAAAGAACGAGCTATCTCAAACATTGTCATAAAAATAGCCCAAATGGGTACACAGAAAAAGAACCGGGATTTTCTTCAGAGATCTGTTGGACTTACCTGTCAGATAGATGGACAGGATATCCGATCAGCCACATTGTGCAGGATTATAAATGAAGCGGCAGTACTGGCAGCTCAACAGGGAGATCTTGATCTCCTTTTAAGGATGAAAGAATGGTGCCATACCCTTCTTGAAAAAGATCAGGCTGCCTTTGCATTGGCAAACATCATTGAGGGTATAATAAAATATGCATTTGATAACCGAACACCTGATGCACTCGAAAAGGCGTACCTGATCGCACAGGAAATCGATGATCCGGCATTAAAAGCCCAATTATTCGAACATATTATTGAGTGTTTTATTAAAATAGGATGTGTCCATCTCAAAGAATCGAGGATTCAATCTCACATTCTGGATTTTTCAGTGGCTATGCCTCCATTTGAGCGTGCTCTGGAGATAATTAAAAGAAATGTAAAAGTACCGCAGATCTCGCTTAAGATTGCGGGATTAATTGATCTCATCATCTCTTATTCTAAGACGAGTGATAATCCGGATTTTATCATCCCTCTTGCCATGTACTCTGTTGAGATCGGCAATGCACCTGAACGGGATGCGATGATGTCCCGGATTATTTCAAACCTCAACGATGAATCGCAGATTCCAGATTCAACTGATCCCTATGAAATAATGGCATACCTCCTTTTAAGAGGAGGACAGGCACGATCAAATCCGGTTATTATCAATCTCATATACCGTGTCCTCCACTTGATACAAGATCCCTACAACCGCCTCTCAGGATTGTCAAATCTTGCCGATTCTATACTTAATTCCGGAGATCCGAACCGTTCATCTGAAATTCTCAAAGAAGTTTTTGATTCTTTGGAAAATCTAACCACACAATCTCAGAAAGTAATGGTTTTGGCGGATCTGACAACACTGTTTTGCCGTATCGATCAGGAAATGGCAAAAAAATGCCTGATGGAGGGAATTCAAATGCTGGATACCACAGAATTCCCTGATAGTGCAATAGCCCGTAGGCAGATGGTTTTTGCCATCGTCAGCCTGAATACAACCACGCCCGACAATTCTTTAGTCACCATTGCATTCAATATTGTATCCAAAATCAAAGAACCGGTAGATTACATCAATTCACTCATCGCAATGTCCCGGATGGCACACAATGATAATGATCGCTGCGCTGAATTGCTGACTCTGATGATGGAAGCTGCAAAAAAAATACCCTCACCCTATGAAAGGGCATCAATCCTTCTGGAGATTGTCCCACTCGCAATACAATGCAGTAAAGACGAAGAGTTTATGCCTATACTAAAAAAGGCAGATAGATTGACAAATAGTATCAATATCCAACATATCGCCGATATAATCCGCGACAATGTTGCCCAAGTGTATTCGATGCTGTACAAAACGCGCAATGATAAGAAATACCTCAGCTTCGCAATTGACACTACAAGGACTATTGACGATGACAGGTTAAGACTTCACAGACTTGTGCAGATGGGGCAAAAAGAGTCATATGAGATTTCCCCACAGTATATAAAAATCAAGGCAATGACAGAGAAAATTATTGATGACGGTGCTCATCCCAATCAGATCGCTTCGCTTGAACGTATTATCCGAACGGTTGCCGATCGCGGAAAAGAAGCAGTTTTTTTCTGTAACCTTTCAATTATATTCAGAGAAGAAGGCAATGAAAAACTCTCAAAACGAATGATGCAAAGTGCAATAAAAGAGGCAAGAGTAATCCGGCCGCTTTCCAAAAGGGCTTTTGTAATGTGCGATATTGCAATGAAGAGCCATGCTGCGGGTTGTGAAACCGCAGCCCAGGAAGTGCTTGATTGTGCCATTGATGCAGCGACAAATATCCGCCAGTCAACTCTACGGGATGAAGTGTTCGATGAACTCGGACTTGCAATGAAAATAATGCAGGAGAACTGATGGTAAAGACAATCGAGATCTTCATCTCGGGAAGAGTTCAGAAAGTTGGATTCAGAGCATGCGTACGAAGAATTGCCACAAATTTGAAAGTGAACGGAACGGTCATGAACCTGCCTGATGGAAAGGTCCAGATTTACGCAACCGGTGAACTGATGATTCTTGAAAAATTTGTATCAATGGTGTATGGATGTCCCCGTGCAGTAATCCGCGATCTCCGGCAATCGGAAATCCAGTTAAAACTCTTTGAAGATTTTTCAATTATCAAAGGAGAAGGGCGTATCAGTACAGAGCTTTAAATTCGCCATTATTTCTTATTGCGTTTGAGAGACT
Source organism: uncultured Methanoregula sp. (assembly GCA_964590895.1). Taxonomy (GTDB): domain Archaea; phylum Halobacteriota; class Methanomicrobia; order Methanomicrobiales; family Methanospirillaceae; genus Methanoregula. The sequence continues at coordinate 7,097 of CAZPYV010000021.1, forward strand.
CAATACCTGTTCGTTGATTTTATTATTGTTTATCGTACGATGAAATGTTTTAATGAGATTTCCGGCTAATTCATCGGAGAGCATGCACCGGTCATGGGTGAGTTCAAAATCTGCGGGTGTGAGGGACTCGCGTGCGATCGTAAAAACGGCAGAGTCAATCATTTCAGATTTCATGGACTCGGCAATATCATTCACAAGACTTCCATTACCGTCATGCAACAGGCCAATGTCAGGATCCAACCTCGCCCCAATCAGTGAAACACAGCAATTGCCAAACAGCATTGCATAGCCAAATGAGAGCATGGCATTGATCGGATCTGTCTGGGGGCGCAATGTCCTTCTCCGAAATCCGAGATCTGGCCTTGTGTTACGCGACATTATCTCATAGTACATATCAGAAGTCATGCGGTGAAGGCGGCGGATCTCATCGAGTTTGATTAAGTATGCCATTTCATCTAATGATTTGTAAAGGAAATCCGATTCACCTTCATAAAATAGCGATACATTCTGCATCTCCTGCAAGCGGTTGATGGCAAAGAGACGGGATTTCAATGCACCCTGAGCGATTGCTGTTGCATACCGGTGTCGTGATCCGGTTTGCTGTGCATGGTGGATCTCAGAATCGTTACGATAGCCAAATGGACTGATAATCCCGATTGGATTACCATCTGATTCAAAAAATGAGATTACTGCGCCTTTTTTTATGAGCTGCGTAATCGTTGCTGAGCTTATCGTATGCCCACCAACAACAAGGAGATTTTTTACAGAGTCGAGAGGATATTCTTCAATGCCGTTTTTTTTCTGGATGATTAACTTTGTCTGTGTCGATTTGATATGAGAGCCAAACCCGCTTACCGACAACCAAGGATAATTCGTCTCCATAAACCCCGTATGATACTGAACAATTCAGATAATTACTACCACATTTCCACAGATTAAAGCATCGTTATACCTTTTTTTAAAGTTATGAGAAAATTTACAGGACGACTTTTCCCATACATTACAGCAATTCTAAAAAAAAATTCGGTGGGTATAAACCGTAGCGACGACAAATATACATTTGTCATGCTATAGCATAACAGAGGTCGCAGATGTTCTGGGATAAGAAGATTGAAACCCTGAAAACGGATGATTTGCAGGCACTTCAGCTCAAACGTTTGAAAAAAACACTGAGCCAGGCACAAAAAGTTGGTTTTTTTAAAAAACGTCTCTCAGATGCAGGAATAACTGCATCTTCGATTAAAACACTGGATGATATCCAGAAAATACCATTTACCAAAAAACAGGATCTTCGCGAGGGATATCCTTTCGGTTTCTTTGCTGTTCCTTTAAAGGAGATAGTCCGCATCCACACGACATCAGGAACAACAGGAAAACCTACAGTTGTAGGGTATACCAGAAAAGATCTTGACGTTTGGGCAGACCTGATTGCACGCAATATGACCATGGTGGGTGTTGGAAAGGAGGATATCTTCCAGAACATGGTCAATTATGGCATGTTCACCGGGGGGCTTGGTTTTCACTATGGTGCAGAAAAGATCGGGATGACAGTTATTCCAAGCGCGACTGGTAATACCAAACGCCAGATCGAGATGATCAGGGATTTTGGCGTGACTACTATTCATTGTACACCCAGTTACGCCATGCACCTTTCAGAAGTTGCAGAAGAGATGGGTGAATCACTCGATAGTCTCAAAACCGGAATCTTCGGAGCTGAACCATGGTCAGAAAGTGTAAGGCATTCACTTGAAAAGCGATTGGGTGTTACCGCGTTCGATTCATACGGATTAAGCGAACTCTTTGGACCGGGTGTTGCATTCGAATGTGAGGAACGCAACGGACTCCATATCTGGCATGATTCCTACCTTGTTGAGATCATCGATCCAAATACCGGGGAGCGTGTTTCAGATGGAGAGCGGGGAGAGTTGGTAGTCACTCCACTGGTCAAAGAAGCTATGCCTCTGCTGCGATACCGCACCGGCGATGTCACGATGCTGATAGAAGATGGCTGCCTTTGTAAAAGAGCGCAGAAGATTGCCAGGATCACGGGAAGAAGCGATGATATGCTGGTCATACGCGGCATCAATGTCTTTCCCTCCCAGATTGAACACGTGCTCCTCAAAATTCCTGAAGTCGGCAATCAATTTATGGTATATATCGACAGAATTAATTATCTGGACGAGATGACTGTGGAAGTGGAGATCAACAGGGACTTTTTCAGCGGCGAACTCACAGATCTGGCTAAAATCCAGAAAAAAGTGGGAAAAGAACTTCGCGATTCTCTGGAACTGCGAACAACAGTCCGACTTGTTGAGCCGGGATCATTGCCCCGCTTTGAAGGAAAAGCAAAGCGAGTGATAGACCGAAGGGAGGAGATTTGATGAAATGTTGGGATCCACGAATTGAGGAAATGCCCAAAGAAGATCTTCAGCGGATGCAGTACAAGCTGCTAAAAAGTCTGGTGTACCGATTGTACAGTTTCTCTCCGTTTTACCATGATCGCATGAAAGAACAGAAAGTTCACCCGGATGACATCTGCAAACTTTCTGATGTTCATAAACTCCCGTTCATGTTCAAGCGGGATTTGAGAGATAATTACCCGGATAAGTTCTTCACTGCAACTAAAGATGAACTCGTCCGCTATCATGTATCTTCGGGAACCACAGGAAAACCTACCGTTGTTGGCTATACACAAAACGATTTAAACAACTGGACAACGTCGCTTGCCCGGGGTCTTACATCAGTAGGATTGGGCAGGGGAGATGTAATTCAGGTAAGTTATGGATACGGCCTGTTCACCGGAGGACTCGGTATGCATTATGGCGCCGAGCGCATTGGGGCAACCGTACTTCCTGCCAGTGTGGGAAACACGGAACGGCAGATAGAATTGATGCAGGATCTTGGAGCCACGGCCATTGCGTGCACACCTTCTTATCTCCTCCATATAGGTGAAGTAGCAGAAAAGATGGGAGTTAACATCAAAAAAGATACGCCGCTGCGTACCGGAATTCTGGGCGCTGAGCCATGGACGGAGGGAATGCGCAACCGCATTCAGGACTGGCTGGGCATCCGGGCATACGATATCTATGGAACCAGCGAACTTTCCGGCCCGATGTTTACTGAATGTTCGGAACAAAAGGGGTTCCATATCTGGTCAGATATTGCACTGGTAGAAATTATCGATCCCAAGACGGGTGAATCGCTTGAGGCAGGAGAAAAAGGTGAGCTCACCATCACGATCCTGCAAAAAGAAGCCCTCCCCATGATACGGTACCGCATCGGGGACATCACAACAATGGAAGAAGACATTTGTGCATGCGGCAGAACTCACCCCAGAATACAGCGGATTCAGGGCAGGGTCGATGATATGCTTATTATCAGGGGCATCAACGTCTTCCCATCACAAATCGAGTACTCACTGATGGCAATCCCCGAAGTAGGAGAACATTTCCAGATCGTAGTTGAACGAAAAGGGGCTCTTGACGACATGCTTGTCCGTGTCGAACTGAACAAGGAGTCATTCAGTGACAAAATTAATGATATTATGAAGGTACGGCAGAAGGTTGAACACCGGCTCAGGAATTCTTTAAACGTGAATGTGGATGTCGAATTGGTTGAACCGGGCTCATTACCAAGATTTGAAGGTAAATCAAAGAAGGTAATTGATAAGAGGTCGATGTAAATGGACACAAAAAAATATGTGATACGGCAGATTTCGGTATTCTCTGAAAACCGCCCGGGCAGACTTGCAGCCATCGCTCATGCACTGGGAGAAGAGAAGATCAACATCCTTGCTTTCAGCATAGCCGAGGCAAATGGTTTTGGCGTAGTGAGAGCACTGGTGGATCACCCGGAAAAAGCACATGACAAACTGCTATCCCTGGGATTCAATATCGCATTTACCGATGTGATCGCAGTTCACATGAAAGATCAACCCGGCGGTCTCTATGAAGTAGCAAAAATTCTGGGAGATGCCGGTATAAATATCGAGTATTCCTATGCCTATTCCGGAAAAGAAGGTGCAGTACTCATCCTTCGTGTAGATCAAGTTGATGATGCCATAAAAAAGATCAAAAATTCTGGTGCAACTCTTCTGGAACGAAACGTATTCCACTAAAAACTGCATCACCGCTTTTCCCATTTTATTAATTCTGCTATCTGTGAAAGGGTACTTCCTCTGCGGATCTCTTCTCTTATCCGCTCTTCATTTTTCCTGACTTCGAGTGCCCTGCGTGCCACTTCATAAGCCCGCTTTGCAGGAATTACCACAACGCCGCTTTCATCGCCAACAATCCAGTCGCCCGGGTTTACAAATTGTCCTGCACACTGGATTTCGGCGTTGATCTCTCCAAATCCTTTGGGTTCTCCTGCATTTGGCACAATGGCTTTTGCAAAAAGGGGAAACTTCATTGCCCGTATATCATCAACATCCCGCACAGCACCATCAATGACTACACCGGAGATACCTTTTTTAACACAGCTTAAGGTAGCCAGTTCACCCCACGGGGCAACATATATCCCCCCGCTGTTGTTGATCACGATAACGTCTTTTGTTCTGGCAACGTCAATGGCTTCCACAGGTTTTGCCCAATCACCGGCAAAGGTCTGGACTGTTACTGCTCGTCCCACCATCTTCACATTGCCACAAACGGAAAAAATCCCCGTCATCGCCCCTTTGCGATGCATGGCATCTGTTATATTAGGGGCAGACACCTGCATTAAAAGGGCACGTATCTCTTCATCAGCGGATCTTTTTTCCATTGGTTTGATTGAGGGGTGATCCATTGCTGCACGGATCTTTTTTGTTGAGCCGGTAACATCTGCAGAACGGACAATTCCTCCACCCACAATAATAATATCTGCCCCGCATCGCACCGCTTCTCCGGCACTTTCAGCATCAATTCCGCCAGCAACTGCGATAGGTACGTGAACTTTGCCTGATAGAGTAATGAGGAGTTCGATCGAATTTCCGCCAGTCATCTGCTGGTCTATGCCGACATGGGCACAGATTATATCAATCCCCAGTGATTCAACATGGCAGGCATGGGATACCGGATCTTTGACATTGATCAGATCCGCCATAATCCGGATTCCATACAATCGGGCAGCCCGGACTGCCTCTTCAATGACCGCATCATCTGCATCTGCCAGGACACATACAATATTGGCACCCGCCTTTGCAGCCATCTCAACTTCCAGTGTGCCGGTGTCTGCGATTTTCATATCCGCAACAATCAGAGAGTCGGGAAAACGCTCCCTCATCGATCGGATTGCTGACATACCTTCGCTTTTTATGAGTGGGGTTCCCACCTCAATCCAGTCTGCACCGCCGTCAATAGACTCCTGTGCGATCTGCAATGCCCGTTTTAATTCAAGAAGATCCAGTGCCACTTGCAGAACCGCTTTTTTCATGATCAATGATGTGATTGGCCTGATGCTTAATAATTCCGGCAATGGGGGACCCATAAGAACGGGTTATCTATTCACCCAAATCAGAGATAATGAAATATTACAGCATAAAAACAAAAAAGCAAAAAAAATTATTCCGGTATGAACTTTTCATAAAAAATAATCTTTTTTATCTCTTTTTTCCGGGCAATCGAGACCTCAGCGGGATTACCTGCTGCAATGAGAGATACCAACGTGAAATTTTCCGGTACACCAAGATACTTCCTGACAGATTCGCCGTACGGTTTTTTCTCTCCTGCAACCCAGCAGGATGTGATACCGTATGCCTGCAACGCCAGAATCAGATTCTCAGTGGCTGCACAACAATCCTCAAGATAGTAGATCTCTTTTTTTTCTCCAAATATTGCAAAACAGACTGCACATTCGGCAATGAATTTCCCGTGCTCAGTTAATCCTGCAATTTTTTGCAGTGTTTCTTTATTTTTAATTACACCGAACATCCATGGTTGGAGATTCATTGCGGTCGGTGCCTGCGCAGCGCACTCGAGTACATCTTTTATTACAATATCACTGACAGTATCAGGTTTGAATTTCCGCACGCTATGACGGGATTTTATGACGGTGGTTACAACGTTCATACAACGGAATGGGAAAGGAAGCTAATAAAAGGTTGCGAAGATAAAAAGGGGGTTTTATTGTTTCTTTAAAAAGAATACCAACCCAAAAATCATTGCAACCACTACAATAGATGCCTCAAACCCGGGGGATTTTGTCGGAGCAGGTGTGGGGGTGGGAAGAGGGGTTGTTGGTATTTCAGTCACTGCTACAGTTGTCGCGGGAAGGACCGTTGGCACAGCAGAAGTCGGTGGGGGTGTTTGCAATGTTGTGGGCGCTGCGGTAGTAGCGGTTATGATTATTTTAGTGGTGGGCGCAAGGGTTATTTGTGTTGTGGGATTTGTTACATATCCTTTGTTCGTTATTAATGGGTTCTGATCCTTGTTGAGTACACTGACTGTTCTGCTGGTACAGAGGGGAGCACTAGGAGAGTTCACATTGCTTTCAGCCCATATGGTATAGGTTCCCGGAGGATAGAGAGCACGGTTTGCGGTACCCCATATTGAACCGGTTGATTGGGGAGTTGATGTGATTTGATAATCAACAATTGATTTCGAAGTCCCTGCATTGTCAACCAGAGATGTGTAAACAGCCCCATCCGGGGATTGAACTTTAATCGTAATGGGATTACCGCCCCCTCTTTGTGAAATTGGAACCAGATTTGTCTCTATCCTGAACTGGAGTTGATCATCGGTCGAAACCCATTTGTCCGTTACGTCGACATCAACCGTAGTATCCCATATCTTGATATCCAGTTGAGGGACTGCAACATTGAAAGCCGTCCCATTTGCTTTTCCCAAAGGGTTAAGGTGATACCATACACCGGTTTTAGTCCCAAATAGATTTGGAGATACAGAGAAACTTGCGGGATTGGAAACGGATACTGAACCGTCAGGAGATGTTGATGCAATAACAGCTGCAGATGCCCACCATCCGATCTGTGTATCCCCCTCCATGGCAAGGGTTATGTCAAGTCCCTGTTCCCCTAAAAATACTGTTTCGCCAGGACGGATAGTGGTAATTGCAGCAAACACAGGATCGATCAAAAAAAGGATCCCGAGTATCAACAAAACACAACCTTTTGCGTTTTTACTCATCATATTCAACCATCTTTCCTGCTAATATATAAAATTAACAAACAACGTGACGATTCGGAGAGAAATAGATGCCACACATTAAAACGTACATAATCATCGGACGGATTTTCAGCGAGCGATCCTACGGTTTTCAAATTCCAGATCGCACGGTTACCCGACAAGTTAGCCCTTGTTCTCAAGCGTGAGCCGGTTGAAATTTTCAAAAACGCGTTTTCCCTCAAACGTATGACTCACTTCCGGATGCCACTGGAGTCCGTATATCTGTTTATCCAGATTTGCTATTGCCTCATTATTACAAATGCATGAACGGGCAAGTAATGAAAATCCATCCGGTATCCGTGAGACTTCATCGGCATGCGATGCCCAGACACTCACTTTGCCCGGGTAACCTGCGAGGATATCATCAGGTTTGCAGATTTCAACTTCCACCGGGCCATATCCTCCGCTGCGGCCGGCATGCACATCCCCGCCAAATTTTTTTGCTATGATATGCAACCCGAGGCATATCCCCAACACCGGCAATCCGAGATTGAGATACTGGCTGCACTGCCCGGCACGCTCAATAGCCGGGCCACCTCCAAGAATAATTCCCCTGCATCCTTCCGCAACCCGTTCTTTAGATGTGGAATTGGGTATCAGTTCCACATCAATTTCCAGATCCCTCAATGCGCGGTGAATGAGGTGATTGAACTGGCCGAAATTATTGACTACATAGATAGGACGCATCATTCTCATATTTGGTATTGATGCACTATAATTCTGTTCAGCTGTAAGCACTCACTGTACTCAGGATTTTTGCCCGGATCTCTTCTGGTGAGTGTCCAAGGAGATAGGAAAGACACATTGCTCCACCGGCCCCCATTCCTTCCTTTACTTCCCCAATGCAATATCTCGCAAGGCCGGCATGACCGATGTCTCCAAAACCCGGGTCAACATAGAATATTTTTACCCCAATCTGCCGGGCGATCTGCTCAACATTGGCTGAAGGATCGTCCCGCACATAAGAGGTTGTGACCACAGATGGAAGAGGTAATCCCATTGCCTTAATAATTGCACATACAGACAACATCTGGGTGCCCCCGGCAAGGAGGATGTGCCCGGTATAGGTGCTGGAAATTCCGGCCGCAACGGGCATCATCGGATCCCCTGAATATTTTATTATATCCAATGGCGCGATGATATGGTCAGCCCTGACACGTGCAAGCGCCATCTTGCAAATCTCTTCTTTATGAGAGACCGGATTATCAACAAAACTGCTGCTCACCGATGCATCATACCCGAGTGCACGCAGTACGCAAAGCGCAGTGGTTGTCCCTCCAGGAACACATTCACCCAGAACGATAAGATCGCTGGATCCTGAAAGAAATTCTCCAATCCATTTCCCTTGATAAAAAAGTTTCTGTGCCTGTGGAACTGCATTGCGGAAACGGGGATCTTCACCAATCTCTCCATACACATCAAGGCAGGAGACAGTGGGAGTGTGGCGGAGCCCGGCGTTGATGAATAATGGCTGCATATTACACAGTTCCATCATTGATCGGGTAATCGATGCCGGTGTAGGACAACCTGTAGGCGTATTCGGTTTTATTGGATGGCTCGTAATTGCGCCCTTTACAATAAGTTCCGAATCAAGAATAGGTGTGAGAAGGGTATTTTCTGGAGTTGCACCGGCACCAGATACTCCCGGAACTGTGGATAGCAGGGTATTTCCTAAAATTGCGCAGAATAGCGGTTTTTTAAATGTGACATCCGGTATTTCCGACAGGAATCCCATAAGTATCAACTCATATGTCGATTCATTCCAGTTTGAAGATTTCGGTAAAAATCCACAACGATATAATACTCCATTCGGTACAACACCTATTCATATGTTTGAAATTGAACAGCGGTTGCGCGACAACGGCATCACACTTGAAGATATTGTCGATGCGGCCATGGGACTCTATGTATCCCACGGTATGCCAGAGGAAGAGGCGGCAGAAGAGATTATGCGCAAAATAAAGAAATATTTAACCGATCCCAATGTCTCATCGCTGCTGCTTGGTGCGATCCTTCTTGATGATGAACTTTTCAATAAACGAAAAAATTCCGAAATAGCCGACGACCCGGTATTTCTGTTAAGCGATGAAATCATTGGTATGGCGATCGCAGAATGTATCGGGGGCACCTATGCACGGTTTGAATTCACCCGGTATGATCAGAATAAACCGGGGATCCTCGCAAAGCTCGGGCCGTTTCTCGATGACGCGGTTGCCGGGTTGATTGCAGGTTGCACATCACGACTCTACAGCGATTGCGTATGAAAATTTTAAAATCTCTTCTGCAGTTTACCACAATACTTCCTCTGGGTAAGTCGCAGGATCTCGAACCATTTGCCAGGCATTCATATCTCTACCCGGTTGCCGGTTACATTATAGGGGCAATTGTTGCACTCCCGGTATTTTTTATTGCGGACAAAACAATTGCAGCGGCGATAGCCATTGCACTGATTATGCTGATATCAGGTGCCCATCATTTTGACGGGCTACTGGATTTCGGGGATGGATTAATGGCACACGGTGACCGCGAGACGCGGATCAGAGCGCTCACTGACCGGTATATCGGTGCTGGGGGTGTTGCTGCAGGGATCGTTATCACGCTTCTCCTGTTTGCCGGATTACAGGCATCAACGTCTCTTGTATTTGCCATCATCATTGGAGAAATCTGTGCAAAATTTTCAATGACCGTACTTACAGCATATGGCACACCATTCAGAGAGGGCATTCACAGCTATCTCCACCAGTTCTCAAAACCCCATTTCCCCCTTATTGCCGCACTCTTGTGTGCGCCAATTCTCTTCATTCCGATTGCTCCTTTCAAATTGATCGGTGCCATTCTGGTTGCAGTCTTGTGCCCGACAATCTTGCTACTTGTTTCAAAACGTTTGTTTGGCGGAGTGAACGGAGATGTTGTTGGTGCCGCGAACGAAATTACACGGGCTTGTGCAATAATTGCACTCGTCATCTTCTGAAATTTGGGTCGTGTCATACGATCATTGACACCCAATTTCTGTACAGGAACTATGCGTGAATTGCACATACGAAAAAAGGCTCATCGTATCATCCCCCCATTGGATTAAAAGGGGATATACGGATCGCGGGAACCTGTAAAACCCCATTTTTCCCACCCCAACATCCCATAGGTTATCTTTAAAAGACGAACTGCCACCTTATAGCGTCTATTGGTGTAAATTTTAAACCATGGACCATACTCTCGTTTGCCAAAATCATACCGAAATAGAGATACCTCAAATCCGTGTGATGGGATTCTCCCTTTTTTGCAACCTAAAAACCGCTCCAGACAGCCAAAGACCTTCAGGGGTTTGATCCCTCACAACAGAAAGAGACACCGACGGGGATCACCCGACCTCATCTTCCGCCGTAAGATCAAAAGTAATATCAGGATCCCTTATACATCCCAACAAACCCTTTGTTTGCATCATCTTCGCATTCAATTGCCGAACCATCACGGATCATGGTGTTAAACAACATTGCGGCATTCATCAGGTTGTCATCTGTTGCAGATCCTTTCCTGATATCATTAAGAGCCTGTTGCTGGGGGGTGGGTGTCAATCGTTTTCCTACCCACACACCTTTACAGTACCGGCAGTATGCGCAATGACTGTAAACGGATACATCTCCATCCGCACAAGAAACAAGTACCCGGTTTTTTTTCTCATCCCGTTCAAACGGTAAGGTCTTCATGTAGAAAAGGTATTCAACCATCTGATATGATAATGCCGATGTGGATTTTGCATATTAAAAAGCAAAACCGCCGTCAATCGATATGCTTTATATAGATGGATCTCATACATGTAATACTCGCATAAACTGACTGTAAGCGGACAGTCTCAAACGTTTATTTGGAGGGAGATTAATGGCATCTGAAAAGCCCCACATGAATCTGGCTGTTATCGGACACATCGACCACGGGAAATCAACAACCGTTGGAAGAATGATGTTCGAGACTGGTGCAGTACCTGCACACATCATCGAAGGTTACCGAAAGGAGGCTGCATCTAAGGGTAAGGCCACTTTTGAATTTGCATGGGTTATGGACAACTTAAAGGAAGAACGTGAGAGAGGTATCACCATTGATATCGCCCACAAGCGGTTCGATACACCCAAGTTCTACTTTACAGTCGTCGACTGTCCGGGACATAGAGACTTCGTCAAGAACATGATCACCGGCGCATCACAGGCTGATGCAGCAATTCTCGTGGTTGCAGCTGCTGATGGTGTAATGGACCAGACAAAAGAGCACGTCTTCCTTGCCCGTACACTCGGCATTACGCAGATCATCATTGCCATCAACAAAATAGACACAGTAAAATTCGATGAGAAGCGGTTCAATGAGGTCAAGAAGGATCTCTCAGATCTCATCAAGATGGTAGGGTACAAACCGGAAGAGACTCTTTTCATCCCGATCAGTGCACTGGGGGGTCAGAATATCAAGAGCGTCAGCCCCGAAACCCCATGGTATAAGGGTCTTGCACTGATCCCGGCACTCGACACTTTCAAAGAGCCGGCAAAACCGACTGATAAACCATTCCGTCTTCCAATCCAGGATGTCTACAGCATCAGCGGTATCGGCACCGTGCCGGTAGGCCGCGTTGAGACTGGTATCATGAAGAAAGGAATGAAAGTATCCTTCATGCCCGCCAACAAAGACGGGGAAATCAAATCGATCGAGATGCACCACGAAGAAATCCCACAGGCATTGCCCGGTGACAACATCGGGTTCAACGTCCGTGGTATCGGAAAGGGTGAAATCCGCCGCGGCGATGTCTGCGGACCAGCAGAGGTACCACCGACCGTTGCTGACGAATTCACTGCTCAAATTGTCGTGCTCCAGCACCCTAGCGCACTGACCGTTGGATACACTCCGGTATTCCACTGCCACACCACCCAGACTGCCTGCACATTCATGGAACTCCAGAAGAAACTTGACCCACGCACAGGTCAGACCAAAGAAGAGAACCCGGCGTTCCTCAAGACCGGCGATGCAGCAATTGTCGTTATCAAACCGACAAAACCGATGGTCATTGAGAATATCAAGGAACTCCCGCAGCTGGGCAGGTTCGCAGTCCGTGATATGGGAACAACTATTGCCGCTGGCATGTGCATTGCCATTAAGGCAAAACAAATGAGATAATTTTTTTTGGAGACATAACATGCAGAAAGCCAGAATTCGCCTGACAGGTACAGACTTTAATAAAGTAGAGATGGTCTGCGACAGAATCCGTGAGATTGCAGAACGCACAGGAGTGAATCTGGCCGGTCCGATACCGCTCCCAACCAAAAGGTTGGTGGTACCAATCCGAAAGAGCCCTGATGGTGAGGGGACTGCCACATGGGATCGCTGGCAGATGCGAGTACACAAACGTCTCATCGATATCGATGCTGACGAGCGTGCACTCCGCCAGCTCATGCGCATTCAGGTGCCAAAAGATATCGGTATTGAGATAGTATTAGAGAGTTAAAGGGTGCTTGCGTGCAGCAGGCCGCTTGCATATCAGATAAGATCAAAAATATTTTCACTTTTAATCGAATTTTTCTTTTAATCCTGATTCTCACCATTTTTTTACGGTTTTGGAATCTTGATCTTAAACTACTCCACCATGATGAAGCAATTCATTCATGGTTCTCATATGAGCTACTCACAAAAGGCACTTGGATGTATGACCCAAGCTACCACGGGCCATTCCTCTATTATGCTACCTCAGGGATGTTCTCGATTTTTGGGGACTCAGACTTGGTTGCCCGGTTGCTTCCTGCACTCTTTGGCACACTCTTAATTCCACTGGTATATTGCATTTATCGCATTGGATATATCAACAAAAATCAGACACTTCTTGCATGCCTGTTTATCGCACTATCTCCGGATATGGTGTACTTCTCCCGCTTCCTTCGCCATGATATTTTCATGCTCTTTTTCACCTTCCTGCTCCTTGTAGCCGTTATATATTATTTCGAACGTGGGCAGGTGAGATTTGTGCTCATCGCAGCTGTAGCAATGGCAGGTGCCCTTAGCTGTAAGGAAGAGATGCCGGTAATCCTCCTGATCTTCGCTTCGTTTTTTATTTTTTCCATATGGCGAGGTAAATTTTTCCTGCCGCTCTCGTGGAAACGGGATCTTTTATTCGGGTTAATCCTTGTCACTGCAATAATGAGCGTACTCTATACCGGATTCGGAGCTCATCCCGAAACACTGGCAGGCCAGAACTTCCAGATAACCACTCAAGGTGTTCACTTTGAGATGAATACAACCGGGTGGTACAAGGCAGTAGACCACTGGACGGGGATGCACAACCAGCAGCGCCTTGGCGGTCCGTTTTATTTCTACATCCCCTTTTATCTCATGTATGAACTGCCGATCTTTATTCTGGCCATCTTTGGAACACTTCAGTTCATTCTTACAGGAATTGATCTCACTCTAGCATTCAGACGATTGAAAAATATTATTTTAACACGCAAACTTTCCTTAACAACCGGAAATCTTGCCGAAATAAGTCTCCATCAGCTGCAAAATCCACGCCAGGGTTATTCAAAATCCGATGAATTTTTCCGGTTATGTATCTGGTGGATGATCATGACCATGGCATTCTATGCTTATGTAGGAGAGAAGGTGCCCTGGTTGCTCATCCCCCAGCTGCTCCCCATGTGTTTTGTCGCAGTATACAAGCTGAACTGGCAGAAGATCGCATTTGCACTTGTTGGATGTATCTTCCTTGTGGCAATGACTTGGCATGTCGCATTCATTCCCGTAGATATCAATGAGCCGATTGTCCAGGTACAGAACTCTGAAGAGATGCGTGAGGTGATGCACCTAATCGATGCATCTGATAATGTTGTTGTCGCATCAAAAGATTACTGGCCTCTTCCCTGGTACTATCGTGGCGCTCGGTGGAATAAGATAAAATTCTATGGTAATCGGGCTGATCAATCATCACTTAAGGAAAAAAATCCCGGTGTAATTATTCTTCATGATGCCGAAAGCTACCCGGTTATCGAAGGTTATGATAAAAAAACCTACAAACTGAGTTACTGGTTCTCATTCTACGACAATGAGAAGCGGTTGACAGATTACTATCTCAACAGGGATGGAAAAATGGGCAGTATCAACATAGATGTTTTTACCATTAAAAAAACAAGATAAATTTCTTTTTAAAAACGGGGATACACCATAAGTCTTTAACCCGATCACAATGATGATCGGGGTCACCACTACGGGAAGGTTCTCCCTAATAGGGTAGGAGTTACGCAGACGCCAGATCAAACCGGAAGATCTTTATATTTATATTACA
>CAZPYV010000022.1:0-10900 GCA_964590895.1 uncultured Methanoregula sp.
TGTAATATAAATATAAAGATCTTCCGGTTTGATCTGGCGTCTGCGTAACTCCTATGTTGGTCTATCGAAAATTATCACCGGGCTTTGAAGGAACTCTGTTGTGTCGAAGATTGTAAAATCCGTAAAGAAGCCGGACAGAGAAATCACATCAACTGTTCTCTTCGGGCTTATATTCGGTTAGAAGCGGCTAATCAAGTGAACAATATTACTCTCTACAATGCTAAATGGGCTATCGAAAAGGCTGCTATTACAACCTATCTTGCAAATCCGAAATATGCGCTCTAATTTTTTTTCAGAAGGATGTGCGTAAGTCCTATATAAGCAAGCATTATAAAACATTCAAAAGAACCTGAAACTGTACAGTCCCGAAAGTATTTCCTATATCAGAAGTTGAACCGAAAATAAATTCCTGAATACGGTTTCGTATTTACTCCGTTTGGGGTTCATTGACACTGAATTATCTCAAACGGAGGTCGATTATTCTTCTGGTATAGTTTTTATGTCATCCTAATTTTGGAGAAGAACCTTTTAAAAAAGTACTCTGTGCCATGTCTCTATGAACAATACAACGGTTTGTCTGTTCAGGAAATTTTTCTTGTATACGGATAGAAAAAAATATTCTGGAAAAATGGGGTTTATACTCCTGAAATTCTCAAGTTATGATCGATTTTTGGTATAGCGATTTGATTGTTGAACGTCTCAATATATCCATCCGGGAAAACAACGCGGGTAACTGCCGGGGAAAAGTCTACATTGATAAGAGGAGCAAACCAGTACTGTTTTAGGATTTTCTCAGCGCTATCAAATGAGAGTGCCGGTGTGACCATTGTGACGAGATTATCCTGAACACTCCGTGTTGCAAAACCATGGACAAGGACTTGTGACTGCTTACCGGTTGTGGTAATAACATCAACTTTTTTGCCGAAATTTGACTCAAGCGCTCGTTTCAGTTCGTTGCCGGGATTTGTAATCTGGGCAAATACGGCTGCATTCTCATACCAGCTCAGATCATAATCAAATGTGATGAGTGCATCCCCATTATCCTGTACAATGATATCGAGAGTCTTTGCTGTGAATGCCTGAACAGGGCATACAATAATTGCAAGGACAATAATTAAGATGCCTGAATACAGAAAAGCATGCTTCATCGTTATTCAACTTCCAGATTCACTATGATACAATTCACATAAAAATGTTTCTGGCAACCCCTGGGACCCCCGTGAAAGGAAGTTATTCGTGACAAAGAAAAGGATGGAATTTACGATACCCCAGTGCCGTTGATGAGGAAAAGTGTTTTGGATCAGAAATCATTTGTAATGTTCTGATACGCTCACAAAAAAAAGAAAATTTCCTATAGCCGTAATCACTTATAATAAAAGAGATCATATGAAAAAGAAGAATCTCGCAGCCATTGTCCTTGTTATCTGGCTTGTGATTATCAGCATATTCATGCTCTTCGCTCATAGTATCAACATTGAAATATTTTTTGTCCTCTGGCTGATAGGGATTCTTATTATTGTTGAATTGATTGACACACGATTCACGCTTCCTTTGTATCTCCGGTATCTCAAATACATCATTGCTGCCGGTATTGTCCTTTTTGGAGGAATTGTTGCCCAGAAAGTGCTGGAGATCCTGTCTAAATGAAAGCAATTTTCCGTAATACCATCATCATTATCCTTGCCCTGATAGTGATTATCACCGTAGTATTTTTTTTCAAGGGCCCCGTGCTCTATTCTCTTAAAATGGATCTGTTTTCCTCGAAATTTCACAATAATGTGGATGTATTAAAAATTCAGTCCATAAACAGCACAACCGATGTGCTTCCAATGATACAGGAACTGGCGGATTACAGCGGTCCTATTGTTGTAAATATTAATCTTAATAACACTGAACAGGTGCGACATGATCTGGAACTATTCTCACGTTCCCAGGTAAAACTGAATAATCTTGTTGTAAACCTCAATATGGCTGAAAGTGAGCTCAATGAATTTTCCCGAAGCAAAGCCCGTCAGAAAGAACTCTTATCTACACTATTGAATTCATCGATATCACTTAATGAACTGGAAAGTCTCGAGATACAAAACCGTGAAAAGGACAATCCCGACATACTAACTTCAGTTAAAATTCAAAAGGATGTAATTAGGAAAAAAGTACAGGCACTCGCTGAAGAGTATCGTGCGGATACAAATACCACCACCCGAATCGGTTCAAAGTTCGGTATTGACACAACAGCGGAGAAACAGAGTGTTGAAGGATTTACAGGATATGCCAGGAAAACCAATGATAATGTGGAGAACACTGTTAGCGACGTCAATTTGCCAGTCCGTCGTAGTTCCCAGATTTTATTTTTACTCTACCCGGAATCTGCAAGATATGGTGACACCATCACGTGTTTAGGAACGGTTTTCCTATTATCCGGTTTACGGGCCCATCAGGCACCGGATATACCAGTGACTATTTACATCGACAACCTGCCAGTTACTATGACCAGAACCGATTCTATGGGAAGTTTTTCAGCTACACTACCTATCGGACGAATAACTCCCGGTTCTCATGGTCTTTACGTACGGTCGGAAACAACAGAATCAGTAATACGCACACTCAATATCAGTTCTGTTGATTCAAAAACAACCCTTTCTGCAGGAAAGGTCAACTCGAAGGGGAATGTCACCATGACCGGAACGGTTACGGCAAATCACCCAGTAACCGCGGCTCCGGTACAGATTATCCTTGATGAACACCCTGTTGTTGAGACTATGACCAATGCGAAAGGAGAGTTCAAAGCACTCCTGACTCTACCGGTTGGAAATCATACTGTAGCTGCCCGGTTTGCAGGAAATGGATTTCCGATCAATCCTTCAGAGAGCGAGGCTGTGGCAGTTACCTTCCCTCTCTTCCAGACATTTATTCCCAGTGACCTCAGACCATTCCTGTTAGCCGGATTAGTCATAATTTTCCTTCTGTTTGCAGCCGGGGCTGTGTACTATCTTCGCCATCCTTTAGGTCTGAAACGATATCTGGATGTGTTTTCCCGTTCAACGCAGGAACAGGAAACTCCACAATCAGAACTAGACATTATCGGAGCGCCTGATGTTCAGGAACTCATTGAAGAGTCAGAAGAAGCTGGTTCCACAGCCCACGATGAAGAAACACACCAGTCCCATAACCTGCGGCTTACAATATCTGATGAACCGGGTGAAGCAGCACACAAAGTGTACCGGGAATTCTCCCGCCGGGTTGCTCACGATATGCAGATCCGACGTCACACTGCTCTGACCCCCCGTGAGATTGCGCACGCATGTACACTAAAACCATACTGTGGAGTCTTTTTCACATTTGTCATGATCTATGAAAAGATCCGGTATGGTGGGGATAACTCGCCTGCAATAAAAGACGAATTTGAAACATCCGTTCAAAAAACGACCGAATCCCTGGCAGGTGAGGATCATTAAGACCGCATTCTGGATCGCAGGATTAGTACTTTTAGCAGCTGCACTTGTCCTTGTGGGACATCTGTCTACGAATAATCTGGAGTTTTCACAATACAATAGCGGCTGGAACGGCACTTCTCGTTTCTTCTCTGATCTTGACCGGCACAGACTTGTAGAAATATCTGAACCTGCTCAGCTCTTGTCCAATAGTACAAATACGACACTCTTTATCATTGCCCCATGGCACCAGCCGACAGACCAGGAACTTTCAGGGTACCGCTCTTTCATCGAACGGGGAAATACCATTATCCTTGCAGATGATTTTGGGACAGGCAATCAAATCCTAATGGGGCTTAAAAGCCGGATTTCGATACTTCCCGGCAATGTATCAAGTCTTGACCGGAAGTATGCTGATCCGTACACTGTGGTTGTCTATCCATCGGGTAATGATACTATAATCGATAATATTCCCTCCCTTCTGCTGAACCGTCCGGCCCCTCTCCGTGGGGGTACCCCCATCATGCAGACATCTGTTATGAGCTGGATTGATCGCAATGGAGACGGGAAGATCAACAACTTTGAAGTGCTCGGGGCAATCAATGTGATTGCTTCTGATAATATAGGGTTTGGCAGGATCATTGTTGTCTCAGATCCGAGTATTTTTATCAATTCGATGTATGATACTGAGCAACCAAACAACCAGCTTTTCATTCACAATCTCGTAAATGGCAATGGACCGTTACTGCTTGACCAGATGAACTCCCGTACGCGGGATACAGAAGGGCTAAATGAAATACTTCATCTAATAAAAACCAGATTAATAATAGAGATCCTGTTCGTGTGCGTGCTGATGCTCTTCATCGCAGGGATATGGAAAAGAAAGATCGTATAGGTGTCTGAATGGATCGTAACGTACTGGAAACTGAAGTCAATGAAATATCTTCGTTATCTGCCACGATCAACGAAACGCTGGGAAAATTTGTTGTTGGGAACCAGCATCTGATTGAACTGATTCTTGTCGCTCTTTTCAGTGAGGGTCATATCCTTATCGAAGGCGTGCCCGGTACTGCCAAAACAACGATTGCCAAATCCATTGCCCTGATAACAGGATGCGGGTTTAACCGTATCCAGGGTGCGATCGATCTTCAGCCTGCTGATATGATCGGTGTGCGCATATATGATCCTGACAAAAAAGAATTTTCTTTGCGAAAAGGCCCGATCTTTACCAATATACTTCTTGCAGATGAGATCAACCGCGTTAATCCAAAATCCCAGAGTGCGTTTATCGAAGCAATGAGTGAGCGTCAGGTAACAATCGATGGCATTACCCTGGATTTACCCAATCCTTTCTTTGTTATTGCTACCCAGAACCCGTATGAATTCGAGGGCACGTTTCCCTTAATCGAAGCCCAGCGGGACCGGTTCATGCTGGGCATCAGTTCTTCTTACCTTGATGCCGAAGGAGAACTCAGTATTATCCACAGGGTAAATTCCGGACAACTCCAGTGGGATCTGTTCTCCCATAACTTAACTCCCCTCATGTCCCCGCAGAAGATCCAGCAGAATATCGAAATTGTCCGACATGTGACAATTGAAGAACCGGTTCTCCAGTATATTCGCAATCTGGTGATCGCTACCCGGACACATCCCGATATCAATCTCGGCGGATCGTCTCGTGCCTCTATTGCACTTGTTCGTGGAGGAAAGGCGATAGCCGCTATTAAGAATCGTTCCTATGTGATTCCTGATGATATCAAGCAGATTGCACCATCAGTACTTTGCCACCGTATTCTTCTCTCCCGTGAAGCGGAGGTCGAAGGGCTCACACCCCGGCAGGTGCTTGAAGAGATCCTCAGTAAAGTTGAGGTGCTCTGAGTTGTGCTGATGCGGAGATGCGCGCAGGGATTGTGTCTGGTTGTTATCGTAATAATTTCCAGCGCGTTCATCCTTGACGACATGGCGATGCTGCTTGCCGGTGGAACTCTTCTTGCCGGTCTTTTAGGGCAGTATCTTCTCTTCGATCATCGTTTAAGACAGATCGTTACCTCACTTGAGGTGCACAGAACCATCGAACGCCCCCAGGTCAGAAAAGGTTCAACCCTGCGCATTGCAACCACAGTCGCAGTCACTGTACCAGCTCACATAACTGCAAAGATCTCAGACATTCTTCCGGTTCATGCGGCTTTGCAGGATGGTGAAATATCTGTTGTCGCTGAGTCATCCCCTTTAATCCGGAAATACCGGATCAACTACCGCATCACACCTCTGGTTCATGGGATAATGCACTTTCCGGGCATATCATTAGAAGTGCAGAATGCTTTTTTTTCTGATCAGATTGAACTCTCAATAAGTCCATTTGGCGGACCGGATCTTATTGTCCAGCCGGTTGGCTTGTTTGACCCTGCATCAAAGAGATCGACATTGGAGACAATGGAGATTGAGAAGATGACTTCCATAAACGGATATGGCATACGGGCACTGCGGGAATATTATATCGGGGATGACATGCGGCATATCGACTGGAAAGTTTCTGCCAAGTTCAATAAGCTCTTTGTCCGGGAATATACCGGACTTGTGAGTCGTCCTCCACTGATCATAGCCGATCTTCCATGGCGTGATTCGCTGTATTCCAAAGAAGAGTTTGGCCGCATGGTAACTGCAGTTGTGGGTATGGCAGAACATACCCTTCGTTCATACCCGTATGGTTCTGTTCTGATACTCTCAGGGCCAAACATACTTCATAGCATAAGAGAAGAAAAAGATCTCCAGCAATGTATGTCAGCACTCCGGGAATGGATGCACCCGGTAGAGCGGACTGTGCATTTGTATCGCCAACGGGATCGATCCGATCTTCGCGCAAGGATCCGTCATCTGGAAAATCCGCTTACCGTGGGGAAGGATGCGGATATGTCTGCATTTTTTTCATTGATAAAAAAACACTACTTCAGTGTACTGCAGCACATGCAGGCACCTGCGTTCTCCGGCCAAATCGCAAGGACACTGTCCCCTCTTGAGATTGAGGAGTGCTACCTTTTCTCTACCGGTTGTGGAGATCTCAGCCACATCCGGCAGATTGTAAGGCAGGCAAAAACAATGAAAATCCGAATCCATCTGCGGTTGCCAGACCTGCGTATGTCTGCTATTGATCCTGCAAGCTCTGGCCATATAGGCGCCGATACAGTGGAGGCATTTTTATGATACCGAAACTCGCGGAATACGGATTTCCTGCAACACTGGCCGCCGGTGTCATAGGGATTTCTCTTCTTACCCCGGCACCGGTTGGATACATTAACCTTGTTCTGCTTTTACTATTTGGGAGTGTCATGTATGTGACCCGCACCTGGCATGACCGGGCTTTCTATCTTGTCTGTGCCGGACAACCACTGGTTATTGGATGTGGTGCAGTGAACCTCTGGGCGGGACTCTTTGTGGTGTGGATGCTTGCAGGGATAGTATGCCCGGCAATGGGAATTACAATATCAGTAAGTGAGAAAGTTCCCTTCCTGCTCTTTTGCTGTGCAACATTTTTTATTACCGTCATCATCCAGTTATCCAACCATGTCCTTTTCCCACTCATTTTACTCTGTGCGGGCACCGGACTCATCATTACCGTCAAAGCGGTTCGCGATTACCAGTTAAAGAAGCACTATTCCGGAGAACCCGTATGAAAATACCTCACCTGAACCCCCATTTCCGTGCCGCACTTGTCCTGATGGTGACTGCCGTTTTACTAATTGTAGTTGCAATAGTTACTGACAGACGGGATCTTACCAGCGCATCTCTTGTGATCTCTTCGCTTGTATGCCTGCTGACCGGTATTTTTCTATTGACTCTTTCCGGCAGTGAACCGTTAGATCTCCGTTACGTGAGTCTCTTCTCTGTTCAGGATCATATCAACCTCTGCAGGATTTGTGCAGAACTGGGTTTTTCTGGAAATGCGTGTTTTATTCCGGCCGGCAGGAATGGATTAGCACAAACCATGCAGTACCTGCCGGTTTCTGAATATGATGGGGCGCCCCTTCCGCAGAATTCGATTGTGAGCGGGCCGGATAATGCCGGGCTGCTGACAGTTCCTTCTGGGGATTACCTTCTTAACGAGCTGCGAAAGCATGACCACCTTGTTACCCCTTCGGATATATCATCTCTCAAAGATTTAATAAAAGAAGTTGCAATTGAAGTGCTCGAAGTTGCAGAAAAGATTTCTGTTACCGATACGGAAGATATGATAACCCTGCAGATTGATGGCTACCGGCTTATTGCTGGATGTCATGCGCTATTGCAGGAATCTCCCCGGTGCTGCGCTCTTAATCCCTGTCCAATTTGTAGTGTCTTTGCATGTCTTATTGCCGAGGGTACAGGACGTATTATCGTAATGGAACGCTGCAGTGCGATACCAAAAAAAGGTTCGGTTACTGCCGTGTTCACATACCTAGCGTTACCTGACCGTAACCCATAGATGAAGATCACGATAGCTGTTGTTGATTCGATCCAGACCTTTTACTGTATCAACCGGTAGGGTCTCGTTGAACAGAAGAAATTCTACCCGGTTATATCCAGTCGATTCCGGCACAAATGAGTATGGGGTAATGACAGTCTGGTTATGTGCTACCGGGACCGTGAACCGGCTGATGGGTGTCATCGCATTCACCGTTGAAGTGTTGGTTGCCTCATCAAATGTCATTTGCATGAAATACGTCTCTACGGTATAGGTGATATTGCGGTACTCATGGTTGCCTATTCCGATGTAGAGTGAACTGTTCTGCCCGGTGATAAGATTTGTGGGATAGTCTGCTGCCATCTTTTTTTCACCAAGAATAAAAAATTCTGTGAACTTTTCACCATCTTTTGGGACTACGATCACATACACGGTTGTAATAACCGCTGCAATGATAGCGATAAGCAGGATGGCTGATAGTATGCGATCGAGCCGGGTAGTTTCTGCGGGAAATAACTCGGTCCTGACCGATTGCCGCATTGCCCGGATCGGAACAAAAAACCGGTCTTCTATGGGAAGCTGTGTCCGCCGGTATTGGGCGATAAGGCACATGCAGAGTGTGAAGATTGCAAGGCAGGTGACAATCGGGTCAAGCCGGATACCCCACGGGGTGTAATTCAGCGCAAGCCCGATGAGCGGAACAATGGCGATGGAAAGCCCGAACGAGAGTGCGACACGTTCGATCCCGTCAATATCCTTTATACCAGGAAACAAAGCGGCGATAAGTGCATATCCCGGGATAAAGAGGATGAGTGGCACGCCAAAGAGAATTCGCAGGAATGTTTCGTTGATGAAAGGAATATAGATAGAACAAATGGCCACTATAAGCCAGATGATGCATGCCGCGAGATCTGAAGGTATTTTTGACGGAGTGAATGCTTCAATTATTGTGTCAAACGGGTGCTGTATCCGCGTCATGTTTCATGAAGTATTATCCATGTTATTATTTAAGGAACATGAGTTATTGCCTGCTTTATTATCTGACGAAAGTGATGCTGCCGGTTATCACTCTCATAAGACCCTTATCCAAATAGGGGAATTGAGTAATTTGGGTGTACGTTTGGTTAAGCGAGACCCTTTTTTAAAAAATTTCCAATCCAAAAAGAGAGATTGAAGGGGTTATTATCGGGTTATTGTTTC
Source organism: uncultured Methanoregula sp. (assembly GCA_964590895.1). Lineage (GTDB taxonomy): Archaea > Halobacteriota > Methanomicrobia > Methanomicrobiales > Methanospirillaceae > Methanoregula. The sequence goes on from CAZPYV010000022.1 coordinate 9,070, forward strand.
TTTCGTGCAATGAAATATCCTACAAGACCGATAAGCCCGATCACAATAATGCCGGGGAGCATGGGGCTTTTAGTTGTGGGTTTTGTCAAGACCGTGGTTTTAACTACCGGGGCTGCAGCCGGTGTCTTGCTTACTCCCACTGTAGGCGTTGCCATCTGACCGAACGTCAGCGGTGTTGGGCTGGCTGTTACGCCCAGTGGCGCAACGACATAGAACACTGAGAAGACACCCGTGTGTGTCGTAGTCCCGGTAACTACATGGCTGCCATCAGCAGCCGTAGTCACGGTTGCCGCACTTTCACTGATCCACTTTGCACTCGGAGTATCAAAGGCTGCGATAACAATGCCTTTGGTATTTCCGTTGGTCACTTCGAGAGCCTGCTGCCACTGGTCCTGGGAGAGATTGAAAGAGATCGTTACGGGTTTGGAGAATGTGGCCCCCTCAGGAGTTGTTACGATAGAACTCCCCGAGTAGAACCAGTCTCCAGGGGTTACAGCTGAACGGTTAAACGGAATCAGATCTGCAGCCGATACTGCCGGCACGAGAACCGCAAGGCAGATCATACAGATGATACCGATAATTAATGTTGTTGCTTTCTTCATTATAATCACACCTATATAGTATAAGTATAAGTTGTATAAGTAAAAGTTACAAATCCATTCTCTATGTGTACACTTGGAAAATTCTCGCTAAGAGTAAGCAAACCAATTCCAACGTTACTTACGGGATTACCCGCACCTGTAAAAACAGTGGTTCCCGAGTCGAAGATGACTGTTCCGCCTCCGACATTAACGGAACCCGTAATCGCCCCCCCAGCACCTGTTGGTACTGTCGTGGTTGCAAAGGATGCTGCTAAAACCTGTGGAGCTACTACTACCTGTGGAGCTACTACTACCTGTGGAGCTACGGGTGCTGCGGGTCCACTGGGAGCGGCACCGCCGCCGCCGCCTCCTTCAGAGCTAGCTCCAGTGGGAGTTGGGATGGGTGCGGGGCGCACCGCTACAATATTGATTTGCGTGGTCAGTCGATTTGTGACACCTTCATTTACCAAAATATCAAGATTTCCTGAACTTACGCCTTTTATTGTGAAATTGAGGTATGCAGGACTTGGATTTGTTAAAACAGAACCATTCACGACATAATTAATACCGACCGTACTTCCAGAACTAACTGAAGTGCTCGAAATTGTAATATCATACGGTTGTGCAGTTATGGTTTTAGTAGTGTTGATACTGTTTACTAAAGCAGCAGCACCAGAAGTTTTAGATAATGCTGAAGCCCCGGATTCCGATACGGACAAAGTAGTAACTCCGGCTGTAGCCGTTGTTGTCGTTAAATTTACTGTTGATTTGTCAGTATTGAATGAAAATGGCATGTTGAAAGTACTTAACGTGACTGTACTGCCAGTTGCTACCAAATCTGTTGATCTCAGCTGCATATTGAACACATCATTAACAGAAAGCCCAGTAATAGTGAGACTAACTGTGTCGCCGGGATATGCAGTAGTACCTGAAGTAAGAGCTGCCGTGAAGGCTGCCGAAGCGGCCGGAATTCCAATTAAAAGTATCACTGATATGACAACAACAAAGAGTGTAAAACTCTTTTTTCCAGGTTCAAATATTTTCATATTTTCACTACTCCCCTATAATAAATGCTCAATGATATAGCATTCTTTTTTTTAAATATATTAATTATTCTATTCCTTTGTCGCGGGTCAGAGAGCCGGTCCAACAATTGATGTGACTCATTGGACAGAATCGAATTGTTTTCACGCTCTTTTTTGGGCACTGTAGAAAACCTTTACTCTACGAAGTAAAACTCGACCAAAAAA